>NZ_CABFWE030000005.1:60516-288939 GCF_902153235.2 Pseudorhizobium halotolerans
ATCAGGAGCCCGGACATCTCCATCGACTACGCCGTCATGGAGAAGACCTCGAACGCCGCTGTCGTCCCCTCGTCCTTCACCTGGTCCGATCTCGGCAGCTGGGATGCAGTATGGAAACTTGGCACGCGCGACGAGGCCGGCAACATGGTTTCCGGCAACGCGACGCTGATGGATACGCGAGACTCCCTCGTCATGTCCCGCACCAGCCACCTTGCGGTGCAGGGACTGGAAAACGTCGTCGTCATTGCCAGCGAGGATGCGGTCTATGTCGGGCGGCTGGAGGAGAGCCAGAATGTCGGCCGCATGGTCAAGAAGCTCGCTGCCGACAAGGCGACGTCGCCACTCACCGAGACCCACCCTACCTCCTACCGCCCCTGGGGCGGCTATACCTCCATTCTCAACGGCGACCGTTTCCAGGTGAAGCGCCTGTTCGTCTCGCCGGGCAAGAAGCTGTCTCTGCAGAAGCATCATCACCGTTCCGAGCACTGGATCTGCGTGAAGGGCACGGCCGAGGTCACTGTCGGCGACGAGGTGAAGACGGTGCGGGAGAACGAAAGCGTCTACATCCCGCAGGGCGAGGTCCATCGTCTCGCCAACCCGGGCAAGATCCTGCTCGAGATGATCGAGGTGCAGACCGGTTCCTATCTCGGCGAGGACGACATCATCCGCATCGTCGACGAGTTTGGCCGCGGCTGAGGCCTGCGCGCTCGCAAGGCGGCCTCGCCTTGCGAGCGCCCGCTGCAAAGGAGAGGACGCCGAATGCATGCTCCTCCGGCCACTTCCGTCCCCGCTCCGGGCCGTTTTGGCACCAATCGGGCCATTGATTAAAATCTGAGCTTTCCGCTTAGCCCTTCCTCCACGGCCTCCTGTTATTCAATGCCGAGGTTCAGCTGTTTTGGGCGGATGGGAAGATGATGGCGTGGCAGAATTTCTCGCGGCTCCTGAATGACCGCAGCGGCAATTTCGGCATGATGACGGCAATCCTGCTCCCCGTCCTGCTGGGAGCAGCCGGTGTCGCGCTGGACCTCACCAACATGATGGTTTCCAAGACGCAGTTGCAGGAAGCCGCCGACTCCGCGGCGCTTGCAGCCTCCACGGCGCTCGCCAGCGGCGAAGCCGCCGATGAGGCGGCGGCCCGCGAGCTTGCCAGGCAGTTCTTCCTCGGGCAGGCGTCCAACACGATGGGCGCCGACGCCGCGAGTGCCCTTGCCGAGACGCTCGACATCGATATCAAGACCACAGCGACCGCCACCGGCAAAAAATTCCAGGTTCAGGTCGGTTCGAATTACGACCTCGCCCTAACCCCACTGATGGGCGTGCTCGGCCAAGGTTCGATGAACATTGCCACTAGCGGTACGTCGACAAGTGGGACGGAGAAAAAGGCAAACGCGCTGTCGCTCTACCTCGTCCTCGACCGCTCGGGCTCGATGGGAGACAATACCAAGACCGTAGTGGAGAAGTGTAGAGTAAAGAACGGCAAAACCCAGTGCTGGATGGCGTATCAGACAAAGATTGAGGCACTCAAGGCTGCGACGGCAAACCTGCTTACGGAGTTGGACAAGGTAGACCTAGATCAAGCTCTCGTTCGTACGGGTGCAGTCTCCTACAACGAGGCCATGCAGGATCCCTCGCCGCTTGCATGGGGAACGTCCGACGCGCGTGACTATGTGAATGCACTGCCCGCATCCGGATACACCAATTCCGGAGAGGCCGTTGAGACTGCCTATACGTCACTGGCCAACTCGATGGAGAACACCTATCACAAGAACAAGAACGGTGACGAAGATCCGTCGAAATATATCGTCTTCATGACGGACGGCGAAAACAACATCTCGGGTGCGGACAACAAGACGCTAAAGGCGTGCAAGAACGCCAAGGACGCCGGCATGGAAGTCTATGCCATTGCCTTCATGGCGCCCACGGCTGGCCAGAAGCTGTTGTCACAATGCGCCTCCACCCCGGCTCATTACTTCCAGCCGGAGGATGCCAACACCCTGATCGAAGCGTTCAAGGCAATCGGCCAGAAGGCGGCGAAGTCTGCGACCCGCCTGACCAGTTGAGACCGGACAAGTTCCTGACGAACCCGCCCGACCGGCGGGTTCGTCGCTTTCCACGCTCACCCCTATCCCCGCCTTTTTTCCGCCGCCTCAATCGATTTATTGCCAGCTTCCCGCGTCGGTGCGTAAACTGACTCGAATACAGGAAGACCGAAGGTTCACGCAGGCCGCCTCCCAGCCTGCCCTACCGGAAGAGTTGGCAGACCATGAATGATAGCCTCCCGGCCGTGGAAATCCCGCAGCCAAGCCCCCGCAGCACCCGTCCCGAAATCCTCGCCGCAGAGATCATCGAGCGCCTGACCTACCGCATCGGCAAGGATGCCAAGGTTGCCAAGCCGCACGACTGGCTGACGGCCGCCATTCTCGTGGTCCGCGACCGCATCATCGACCGTTGGATGGATTCCACACGCCGCGTTTACGAAAAGGGCGACAAGCGGGTCTACTATCTCTCGCTGGAATTCCTGATCGGCCGGCTGATGCGCGATGCCGTGTCGAACCTCGGCCTCATGAACGAACTGCGCGATGCGCTGGCCTCCCTTGGCGTCGATTTCGATGTCATCGCGGGCCTCGAACCCGATGCAGCGCTCGGCAATGGTGGCCTCGGTCGTCTCGCCGCCTGCTTCATGGAGTCCATGGCGACTGTCGACATTCCCGCCTATGGCTATGGCATCCGCTATGTCCACGGCCTCTTCCGCCAGCAGATGGCGGATGGCTGGCAGGTGGAACTGCCGGAAACCTGGCTTGCCCACGGCAACCCCTGGGAGTTCGAGCGGCGCGAAAGCTCCTATGAGATCGGCTTCGGCGGTTCGGTGGAAACCATCGGCGGCTATGACGAGCCGCCGCGCTATGTCTGGAAACCGGCCGAGCGAGTGATCGCGACCGCCTACGACACGCCGGTGGTCGGCTGGCGCGCCCAGCGGGTCAACACCCTGCGCCTCTGGTCGGCCCAGCCGATCGACCCGATCCTGCTCGATGCCTTCAATGCCGGCGACCACATAGGCGCCCTGCGCGAGAGCAACAAGGCCGAAGCGCTGACCCGCGTCCTCTATCCGGCCGATGCCAATCCCGCCGGCCAGGAATTGCGGCTGCGGCAGGAATACTTCTTCTCCTCCGCATCGCTGCAGGACATCCTGCGCCGCCATCTGCAGCAGTATCCGGACTTTTCCAATCTTCCGGATAAGGTGGCGATCCAGTTGAACGACACGCATCCGGCGGTTTCGATCGGCGAGATGATGCGCCTGCTCATCGACGTGCACGGGCTGGAGTTTGACGAGGCCTGGGAAATCACTCGCGGCACCTTCTCCTACACCAACCACACGCTCCTGCCCGAGGCACTGGAAAGCTGGCCCGTGCCGCTCTTCGAGCGCTTGCTGCCCCGCCACATGCAGATCGTCTACGCGATCAACGCGAAGATCCTGGTCGAGGCCCGCAAGGCGAAGAACTTCAGCGACCAGCAGATCCGCGCCATCTCCCTGATCGACGAGAACGGCGACCGCCGGGTGCGCATGGGTAACCTCGCCTTCATCGGCTCCCATTCCATCAACGGCGTGTCGGCGCTCCACACGGACCTGATGAAGGTCACCGTCTTCTCCGACCTTCACACGCTTTATCCCGACCGGATCAACAACAAGACCAACGGCATCACGCCGCGCCGCTGGCTGATGCAGTGCAATCCGGCGCTGACCTCCCTGATCCGCGAAGCGATCGGCGAGAAGTTCCTTGATGACACGGAAGCGCTGCACGCTCTCGACACTTTCGCGGACGATGCCGCCTTCCAGGAGAAGTTCGCCGCCGTTAAGCGCGAGAACAAGGTGCAACTCGCCAACCTCGTCGGCAGCCGCATGGGCGTGCGCCTCGATCCGTCGGCCATGTTCGACATCCAGATCAAGCGCATCCACGAATACAAGCGCCAGCTTCTCAACATCGTCGAGGCGGTTGCCCTCTACGACCAAATCCGCTCCCATCCGGAGCTCGATTGGGTGCCGCGCGTCAAGCTCTTTGCCGGCAAGGCGGCGCCCAGCTATCACAACGCCAAGCTGATCATCAAGCTGGCGAACGACGTGGCCCGCGTCATCAACAACGATCCGGCGGTGCGCAGCCTGCTCAAGGTTGTCTTCGTTCCGAACTACAATGTCTCGCTGGCGGAAGTCATGGTGCCGGCCGCTGACCTCTCGGAGCAGATCTCCACGGCCGGCATGGAAGCCTCCGGCACCGGCAATATGAAGTTCGCGCTGAACGGCGCACTCACCATCGGTACGCTGGACGGCGCCAATGTCGAGATGCGCGATCATGTCGGGGCGGAAAACATCGTGATCTTCGGCCTGACGGCGGAAGAAGTCGCCCAGGCACGGGCGGACGGTCATGAGCCGCGCGCCATCATCGAGAAGTCGAAGGAACTCTCGCAGGCGCTCGATGCGATCGCCTCCGGCGTCTTCTCGCCGGACGACCGCTCCCGCTTCACCGGCCTGATCGACGGCATCTACAATCACGACTGGTTCATGCTGACCGCGGATTTTGATGCCTATGCGGCGGCACAGCGGACCGTTGACCAAATCTGGACCGACCCTAAATCATGGTATTCAAAGACAATTCGAAATACCGCCCGGATGGGATGGTTCTCCTCTGACAGAACCATTCGCCAGTACGCGTCGGAAATCTGGAGAGCCTGATGACGACAGCGCCGAAGTCGCCCGACGACGGAAGAGCCCCTGGCGAAATTCCGTTGTCGGAGATCGAGGCGATCCTGGAAGGCCGGCACAGCAATCCCTTCGCGGTGCTCGGCCTCCACAAGCTGTCGAGCGGCTATCATGTCCGCTGCTTCATCCCGGGCGCAGAGGAAGTGGCCGCCTACCTTCTCGATGGAACGCGGCTAGGCCTGCTGAAGCGGCGCCATGAGGCAGGCTTCTTCGAGGGACCGGTCGAGGTCTCGTCGCCGAAACCGATCCGCTATCGCGCCCGCCGTGGCGGAGACGACGAATGGGCGGTGACCGATCCCTACAGCTTCGGCCCCGTGCTCGGCCCCATGGACGATTACTTCGTCCGCGAAGGCTCCCACCTGCGCCTGTTCGACAAGATGGGCGCCCATCCGATCCGCCATCAGGGCGTGGATGGCTTTCATTTCGCCGTCTGGGCGCCCAATGCCCGGCGGGTTTCGGTGGTCGGCGACTTCAATAACTGGGACGGCCGCCTGCACGTGATGCGCTTGCGGCAGGATACCGGCATCTGGGAAATCTTCGCGCCGGACGTACGGGCAGGCTCGCCCTACAAGTTCGAGATCATCGGCAGGGACGGCGAACGCCTCCTGAAAGCCGATCCCTATGCGCGCAAGGCGGAGATGCGGCCGAACACTGCATCCGTGACGACGCCGGAACTGAAGCAGGACTGGGAAGACGAGGCTCACCTCACCCATTGGCAAAAAGCCGATCATCGCCGCCAGCCCATATCGATCTACGAGGTCCATGCGGGGTCATGGCAGCGTCGTGACGACGGCACCTTCCTCAGTTGGGACGAACTCGCTGCCCGGCTGATCCCGTACGTCACCGACATGGGCTTCACCCATATCGAATTCCTGCCCGTAACCGAACATCCCTATGACCCTTCCTGGGGCTACCAGACCACCGGCCTTTACGCGCCGACCGCACGCTTCGGCGACCCGGAGGGCTTCGCCCGCTTCGTCAACGGCTGCCACAAGGTCGGCATCGGCGTCATCCTGGACTGGGTGCCGGCGCATTTCCCCACCGACGAACACGGACTGCGCCGCTTCGACGGCACCGCCCTCTACGAGCATGAGGACCCACGCCAGGGCTTCCATCCGGACTGGAACACCGCCATCTACAATTTCGGGCGGCTGGAGGTTCTGTCCTACCTCATCAACAACGCGCTTTACTGGGCTGAGAAATTCCATCTCGACGGGCTGCGCGTCGATGCGGTGGCCTCCATGCTCTACCTCGACTACTCCCGCAAGGAGGGCGAGTGGGTTCCGAACGAATACGGCGGCCGCGAGAACCTCGAGGCGGTGCGTTTCCTGCAGAAGCTGAACAGCCTGTCCTACGGCAACCACCCCGGCGTGATGACGATCGCCGAGGAATCCACCTCGTGGCCGAAGGTGTCGCATCCCGTCCACGAAGGCGGACTTGGGTTCGGCTTCAAGTGGAACATGGGTTTCATGCACGACACGCTGAGCTACCTGAAGCGGGAGCCCATTCACCGCAAGCATCACCACAACGAGATCACCTTCGGTCTCGTCTACGCATTTTCCGAGAACTTCGTCCTGCCCTTGAGCCATGACGAAGTGGTCCACGGCAAGGGTTCGTTGATCGCCAAGATGGCCGGTGACGACTGGCAGAAATTCGCCAACCTGCGCGCCTACTATGCCTTCATGTGGGGCTATCCCGGCAAGAAGCTCCTGTTCATGGGACAGGAATTCGCCCAGTGGAGCGAATGGAGCGAGGCGAAAGCGCTCGACTGGAACCTCCTGCACTACCACCAGCACGAGGGCATGCGCCGGCTCGTCCGCGACCTCAACCTCTGCTACCGGGCAAAGCCCGCACTGCACGCGCGCGACTGCGAGCCGGAAGGCTTCCGCTGGCTGATTGCCGACGACCACGACCACTCCGTCTTCGCCTGGCTGCGCATGGCACCGGGCGAGCGGCCGGTGGCGGTCGTAACCAATTTCACGCCGACCTACCGGGAAAATTACCGCCTCCCCTTGCCAACCGCGGGAAGATGGCGGGAAATCCTCAACACGGATGCGGAGATCTATGGCGGCAGCGGCAAGGGCAATGGCGGCCGGGTACAGGCGGTCGACGCCGGAGGAGATATCAGTACCACCATGACGCTTCCGCCCCTGGCGACGATCATGCTGGAACTGGAACAAGTATAGAAGAGAGGGGGAGCAGAATGGACGACAAGCGCTATCAGCCACTGGCTCGCGATGCCATGGCCTATGTCCTGGCGGGCGGCCGCGGAAGCCGCCTCAAGGAGTTGACCGATCGGCGTGCCAAGCCGGCCGTCTATTTCGGCGGCAAGGCCCGCATCATCGACTTCGCACTTTCCAACGCGCTGAATTCCGGCATTCGCCGCATCGGCGTCGCAACCCAGTACAAGGCCCATTCGCTGATCCGCCACATGCAGCGCGGCTGGGGCTTTCTGCGGCCGGAACGCAACGAGAGCTTCGACATTCTGCCGGCGTCCCAGCGTGTCTCGGAAACGCAGTGGTACGAAGGCACGGCCGATGCCGTCTACCAGAACATCGATATCATCGAGGGCTACAATCCGGAGTACATGGTCATCCTGGCCGGCGATCACGTCTACAAGATGGACTATGAATACATGCTCCAGCAGCATGTGGATTCCGGCGCCGACGTCACCGTTGGCTGCCTGGAAGTGCCGCGCATGGAGGCGACCGGCTTCGGAGTCATGCATGTCAACGAGAAGGACGAGATCATCGACTTCGTCGAGAAGCCCGCCAATCCGCCAGGTATTCCCGACAAGCCAGACTTCGCCCTCGCATCGATGGGCATCTATGTCTTCCACACGAAGTTCCTGGCCGAGGTGCTGAAGCGCGATGCGGCGGATCCTTCGTCCAACCGCGACTTCGGCAAGGACATCATTCCCTACATCGTCAAGAACGGCACCGCAGTCGCCCACCGCTTTCACAAGTCCTGCGTCCGTTCCGACTTCGAGCGCGAATCCTACTGGCGCGACGTCGGTACGATCGAGGCCTACTGGCAGGCGAACGTCGATCTTACCGCTATTCTTCCCGAGCTCGACATCTACGACAAGTCCTGGCCGATCTGGACCTATGCGGAGATCACGCCGCCTGCGAAGTTCGTCCATGACGACGAGGACCGGCGCGGCTCGGCAATCTCCTCTGTGGTGTCGGGAGACTGCATCATCTCCGGCTCGACACTGCACCGCAGCCTGCTCTTCACCGGCGTCCGCGCCAATTCCTACTCGCGGCTCGACGGTGCGGTGGTTCTGCCGAATGTCCGCATCGGCCGTCGGGCGCAGCTTCGCAATGTCGTCATCGACTCCAATGTAACCATTCCGGAAGGTCTGGTGGTCGGCGAGGATCCCGAACTCGATGCCAAGCGCTTCCGCCGCACCGAGAACGGCATCTGCCTGATCACCCAGCCGATGATCGACAAACTGGATCTGTAGAGCCGCATGAACGTCCTTTCGGTTGCCTCGGAAGTCTACCCGCTGATCAAGACCGGCGGGCTCGCCGACGTGGCAGGCGCCCTGCCGCTTGCGCTGAAGGAACACGGAGTGCGTACCCGCACGCTGATGCCGGGTTATCCGGCCGTCATGGCTGCAGTGAAACATGCAACGCGCTGCCACGCCTTCGACGATCTGCTCGGCCATCCCGCAACCATCCTGCAGGTGGAGCATCACGGCCTCGATCTGCTCATCCTCGATGCGCCGGCCCTCTTCGGTCGGCCAGGCGGTCCCTATGTGGGGCCGGACGGGCGCGATCATCCGGACAACTGGCGCCGCTTCGCCGCCCTGTCGCGCGCCGGCGCCGAGATCGCACTTGGTATCCTGGATGGCTGGCGTCCGGACCTCGTCCACCTGCACGACTGGCAGACGGGTCTCCTGCCCGCCTACCTCCGCTATGCCGGACGCCCTGCGCCGCCGAGCCTGATGACGATCCACAATATCGCCTTCCAGGGCCAGTACGGCGTCGACATCTTCCCGCATCTCGGCCTGCCGCCGGATGCCTATGCCATCGACGGAGTGGAATATTACGGTGGCGTCGGCTACTTGAAGGCCGGCCTGCAGGCAGCCACGGCGATCAGCACCGTCAGCCCGACCTATGCGGAAGAAATCCTGACCCCTGAATTCGGCATGGGGCTTGAAGGCGTGCTCGCGGCCCGCGCAGGCGACCTGCACGGGATCGTCAATGGCATCGATACCCGTGTCTGGAACCCGGAGCACGATCCGCTGATTGCCGCCACCTACGGTCCGTCGAAGCTCAAGCGCCGCCGCGAGAACAAGCATGCCGTCGCCGAGCGCTTCGGATTGAAGCACGACGACGGACCGCTGTTCTGCGTCGTCTCGCGACTCACCTGGCAGAAGGGTATGGACCTGCTGGCGGACGTCACCAACGAGATCGTTGCCCAGGGTGGTCGCCTTGCCGTCCTGGGCTCGGGCGATGCGGGGCTGGAGAACGCCTTCCATGCCGCGGCCGCCCGCCACCCCGGCCGCGTCTCGATCCATACGGGCTATGACGAGCCGCTGTCGCACCTGATGCAGGCGGGTGCCGATGCGATCCTGATCCCCTCCCGCTTCGAGCCCTGCGGGCTGACCCAGCTCTACGGTCTTCGCTACGGCTGCATTCCGGTCGTCGCGCGCACCGGCGGCCTCAACGACACCGTGATCGATGCCAGCCCCGCTGCGCTCGCTGCCCGCGCTGCGACCGGGGTCAGCTTCAGCCCCGCCACGACCCATACGCTGCAGCGCGCCGTCAACAGGACCTTCCGCCTTTACCGCGAGCCGAAGACCTGGGCCGAGATGCAGAAGCAGGGCATGAAGACCGACGTTTCCTGGGACAAGAGCGCCGGGCTCTATGCCCAGCTCTACAAGAACATGACGATGAAAGGCCGCTGACATGATCCGGACCGTTCCGACCGCCCCCTACAAGGACCAGAAGCCCGGCACTTCCGGGCTCCGCAAGAAGGTGCCCGTCTTCGCGCAGGAGAACTACGCGGAGAACTTCATCCAGTCGATCTTCGACTCGCTCGAGGGCTTCGCGGGCAAGACCCTGGTGATCGGCGGCGACGGCCGCTACTACAACCGCGAGGTCATCCAGAAGGCGCTGAAGATGGCCGCCGCTGCGGGCTTCGGCAAGGCCATGGTCGGCCAGGGCGGCATCCTCTCCACCCCCGCCGCCTCCAACATCATCCGCAAATACGGTGCCTTCGGCGGCATCATCCTGTCGGCGAGCCACAATCCGGGCGGGCCGAACGAGGACTTTGGCATCAAGTACAATATCGGCAATGGCGGCCCGGCACCGGAGAAGATCACCGAGGCGATCTTCGAGCGGTCGAGGATCATCAGCGAGTACAAGATCGTCGACGCGCCCGACGTCGACCTCGACAGGATCGGCAGCGTCGACCTCGAGGGCATGACGGTCGAGGTGGTAGACCCGGTCGCCGACTATGCGGAACTGATGGAGAGCCTTTTCGATTTCGATGCCATCCGGAATCTGATCTCCGGCGGCTTTCGCATCGCCATGGACTCCATGGGCGCCGTTACCGGTCCCTACGCCAAGGAGATCATAGAGCAGCGTCTCGGCGCACCGGCAGGCTCGGTCCGCAACGCGACGCCTCTGCCGGACTTCGGCGGCCACCACCCGGACCCGAACCTCGTCCACGCGAAAGAGCTGTACGACGACGTCATGAGCGCCGATGGCCCGGACTTCGGCGCAGCCTCCGATGGCGATGGCGACCGCAACATGGTGGTTGGCAAGGATATGTTCGTCACCCCCTCCGACAGCCTCGCCATCATCGCCGCCAATGCGAAATGCGCGCCCGGCTACGCGAAGGGCATAGCCGGCATCGCGCGCTCCATGCCGACCAGCGCTGCCGCCGACCGCGTGGCGGAAAAGCTCGGGCTCGGCATGTACGAGACCCCGACCGGCTGGAAGTATTTTGGCAACCTGATGGATGCCGGCAAGGTCACCGTCTGCGGCGAGGAAAGCTTCGGTACCGGGTCTGATCACGTGCGCGAGAAGGATGGCCTGTGGGCGATCCTCTTCTGGCTGAACATCATCGCCGCCCGCAAGGAAGGCGTCGCCGAGATCGTCCGCAAGCACTGGGCCGAGTATGGCCGCAACTATTATTCGCGCCACGACTACGAGGAAGTCGATACCGATGCGGCGAACGGGCTGATGGACGCGCTGCGCAGCAGGCTGTCATCGCTCCCCGGCCAGAGCTTCGGCGACCTGAAGGTCGAGGCGGCGGACGACTTCTCCTACACCGATCCGATCGACGGCTCCGTCAGCACCAGGCAGGGCATCCGCATCCTGTTCGAGGGCGGCAGCCGCGTCATCTTCCGCTTGTCCGGCACCGGCACCTCCGGTGCGACGCTACGCGTCTATGTCGAGCGTTACGAGCCGGATGCTTCCCGGCATGGCATCGAGACGCAGGCCGCCTTGGCTGACCTGATCGCTGTCGCCGACGAGATTGCCGAGATCAAGACACGCACCGGCCGCACGGGACCGACCGTGATCACCTGATTGCAGAGACAGGAGAAAGCCAGACAGTGGCAACGAGAACCGCGTCCTGCAGTTGCGGGCAGCTCCGGATCGAAGTGAACGACGAGCCGCTCAATGTCGGCGTCTGCCATTGCCTCGCCTGCCAGCAGCGAACCGGCAGCGTGTTCGCAGCACTCGCGCCGGACGGCCTTGCCGTCTATGAGAAGGATCCGGAATGAAGCTCGGGACGACCCTGGCGCCCCACGGCGCAGAGTTTGCGGTCTGGTCCGCGAACGCCGCGAAGATCGAGCTCTGCATCTTCAACCTGGAAGGTACCGCGGAAACCGCCCGCCACGTCATGGTCCGTGGTGCTGACGATATCCACCGCGTCTCCGTTCCTAACATCGGTGAACATACCCGCTACGGCTATCGCGCACACGGCACCTACGATCCGGACCGGGGCCTCTGGTTCGATCCTTCGAAGCTGCTCCTGGATCCCTACGCCACCGAGATCGACCGTCCCTTCGTCTACGACCGGCGCCTGGCAGATTTCGGCACAGACACCGCCCACCTTATGCCGAAGGCCATCCTGCGTCGGCACGACCCGGTGACGCCTTCGAAGCCGCTGTTCCGAGCCGGCGGCCTGATCTACGAGCTCGCCGTCCGCCCCTTCACCATCCTGCATCCCGACGTGCCGGAGCATCAGCGAGGCACCGTCGCCGCCCTCGCCCATCCGTCCGTCCTCGCCCACCTCAAGCGCATCGGCGTGGACGCGGTCGAACTGATGCCGATCACCGCCTGGATCGACGAAAGGCACCTCCCGCCGCTCGGGCTCACCAACGGCTGGGGCTACAACCCGGTCGGCTTCATGGCGCTTGATCCGCGTTTGTGCCCCGGGGGCGTGGCCGAACTGTGCGACACGGTCGCGGCACTTCATGAGGCTGGTATCGGCGTCATCCTCGACCTCGTCTTCAACCACACCGGCGAGAGCGATCGCGCCGGTCCGACACTCTCGCTTCGCGGCCTCGACAACCTCGCCTGCTTCCGCCACGTGGAAGGTCATCCGGGCACGCTGGTGAACGATACCGGCACTGGCAACACCGTCGCCTGCGACCATCCGTTCGTCCGCGGCCTGATCCTCGACAGCCTTCGCCATTTCGTGCTGAACGCCGGCATCGACGGCTTCCGTTTCGATCTTGCACCGGTGCTCGGTCGCGGGCAGCACGGATTTTCCGCCCAAAGCGAGACCCTGCAGGCGATGATCAGGGATCCGGTGCTTTCCGACCGCATTCTGATCGCCGAGCCTTGGGACATCGGCCCCGGCGGCTACCAGCTGGGCAACTTCCCGCCTCCCTTCATGGAGTGGAACGACCGCGCCCGCGACGACATCCGCCGCTTCTGGCGAGGCGACCACTGGACCCTTGGGGAGCTCGCAACCCGACTCACAGGCTCGCAGGACATCTTTGCCCGCCACGGACACCACCAGACACGCAGCGTCAACTTCATTGCCGCCCATGACGGCTTCACGCTGATGGACATGGTTTCGCACGAGGAGCGCCACAACCACGCCAACGGCGAGGAAAACCGCGACGGCCATCACGACAACTTCTCCTGGAACAATGGCGTCGAAGGCCGGACTCAGGACCTTGCTGTGCTTGAAGCCCGCCGACGCGACGTGATGGCGCTTCTCGCCACCCTGTTTGCCAGCCGTGGCGCCATCATGATGACCATGGGCGACGAGGCGGGCCGTAGCCAGGGCGGCAACAATAATGCCTATTGCCAGGACAATGAGATCACCTGGCTTAACTGGGCAGGTATGGACGAGGGGCTGGTCCAGCACACGGCCCGCCTGGCCCGCTGGCGCAAGCGATTTTCGGTGTTCTCGGAATGCGGCTTCTTCGTCGACGCCGGCGACGATATCGATTGGTACGGTCCCTCGGGCCAGCCCGTGGCACAGGAAGACTGGCAGCAGCCCGAGGCCGCCCAGCTCGCCGTCACCCTGAAGACGCGGGACCATCAGACGGACCTCGTCACGCGCATCGCGGTGGTCTTCAACCGGGCACATCGGGAGCAGCTTTTCACCCTGCCCTCCTGCTGGGTGACCCTCGACGAAGGCGAAGAGTGGGACGGCATGTCTCCGCCACGTTCGGTCACCTTTCTTGTCGAAGATCCGCAGGCTGGTAATGCTTCGCCTGTCCAAGCGCGATGAACACCTATAGATTGCAGCCGAAGACGGGAATCGGAGAGGGAACATGCCGCGCGAGATTTCGCTAGCAGACGTGCCGGGCCTGGTTGGACAGGTGCTGGGGACCTCCGAATGGATCACCGTCGATCAGCAGATGATCGACACATTCGCGGATGCGACCCTCGACCATCAGTTCATCCATGTTGATCCTGACCGTGCCGCGGCGGAGAGCCAGTTCGGCGGGACGATCGCGCACGGCTTCCTCACGCTTTCGCTGCTTTCGGCGATGAACTACGATTGCCTGCCGAAGATCCGCGAGCAGACCATGGGCTTGAACTACGGTTTCGACAAGGTCCGCTTCATGTCGCCGGTCCGGTGCGGCAGCCGGGTCCGCGGGCAATTCACGCTCACGGAGTGCCGCTTCCGCGGCGCCGGACTGCTGATGACCACCTACGACGTGTCCGTCGAGATCGAGAACGAGAAGAAGCCGGCACTGACCGCAAACTGGATCACCATCGTCCAGTTCGACCCCAAGGACAGACCCGCGGACGCCTGATCCGCAGCAGACGCATACGCATACCCACCTATCGATCAATGCCGATATGCGAGGTACGAATGTTTCCGCTTTCCCACATGATGAAGTCCTTCATCCGCAAGGGCCGCCTCACCGTCATCGACGCCGATGGACAGCGTCACATTTTCGCCGGTACGCCCGGACCGGAGGTGACCATGCGGCTGACGGATAAGCGGCTCTATCGAACGCTCGTCTTCAATCCGGAGCTTGCCGCCGGCGAGGCCTACATGGATGGCACCATGCGCTTCGAGGACGGTTCGACGCTGCGGGACTTCCTGACGCTCTTCTCGATCAACCGCCTGTCGCTCGGCTCCTACCCGCTGCAAAAGGCACTTCGCGCGATCAAGATGCGCTTCCGCAAGCGCCAGCAGTCGAACGTCAAGGGCGAGGCCCAGAGAAACGTCGCCCACCATTACGACCTCGGCAACGATTTCTACCGGCTCTTCCTCGATGAAAACATGCTCTATTCCTGCGCCTATTTTCGGGACATGGGGGAAACGCTGGAGCAGGCGCAGCGGAACAAGCTGCGCCTTCTCGCCTCCAAGCTATGCCTGGCAGATGGGATGCGCGTCCTCGACATCGGCTGCGGCTGGGGCGATCTGGCGCTCTACCTCGCCAAGCTGGAGAACGTCCATGTCACCGGCGTCACCCTTTCGAAGGAGCAGCAGAAGCTCGCCTCGGAAAGGGCCCGGCAGGCGGGGCTTTCCGATCGCGTGACGTTCGAGCTGCGCGATTACCGCGACGTCGACGACAAGTTCGATCGCATCGTCTCCGTCGGCATGTTCGAGCATGTCGGCGTGCAGCACTATGACGAGTTCTTCGGCCACCTGAACGACCTGATGCCGGACGATGGCATCGCCGTTCTCCACTCGATCGGCCACATGAGCCCGCCAGGCATGGCCAGCCCGTGGCTCAGGAAATACATCTTTCCCGGTGCCTATTCGCCGGCGCTGTCGGAAGTCTTCGATAGCGTGGAAAGGAACAGCCTCTGGGTCATGGACCTCGAATTCCTCCGCGTGCACTACGCCACTACCCTTGCCCACTGGGCGGAGCGCTTCGAGAAGAACCGCGAGCGGGTAATCGCCATGTATGACGACCGCTTTGCCCGGATGTGGGAATTCTATCTGATCAGCGCCGAGATGATGTTCCGCACCGGCAGCCAGCTCGTCTTCCACATGCAGATGTCGCGAAAGCGCGACGCCGCACCCATCGTACGCGACTACATTACCGACAAGCAGCGCGAGTATCTCCAACGGGAGAAGGCGCTGAACCTCGCGGTGTGAGGAGGTCCCATCACTTCAGATGGAGGCGTCCCTCGCTCCTTCGGCCAGCAGCCCGAAGGCGTAGTCCGAGAACGATCGCCAGACCTCCACCCGGAAGCTCTCCTCGCCCGTCCGCAACAGCACGATTTCGGCCTTTCCGAAGATGGTGCGGGTGCAGGCGCCGACGGGGAAGCTCTTGAGCGACAGGTCCTGGGGGCAGCCGGCATTGATTGCTGCC
Organism: Pseudorhizobium halotolerans; assembly: GCF_902153235.2. Taxonomy (NCBI): domain Bacteria; kingdom Pseudomonadati; phylum Pseudomonadota; class Alphaproteobacteria; order Hyphomicrobiales; family Rhizobiaceae; genus Pseudorhizobium; species Pseudorhizobium halotolerans. The sequence continues at coordinate 76,032 of NZ_CABFWE030000005.1, forward strand.
GCAGCACCCGATCCTTCGACGAGGATCGCCGTATTGCGGTGGGAGACATCAACGGCGGAATGCAGCACGCCGGATTCCTGCGCCGCCCGCATCAGCCCCGACCCGGCCTCGCCGATCACCAGCCATTCATCCGGCCCGAGCCATAGCGCGGTGCGTCCGTTCGCGGAGGCGGACGTCTTCGGCGTCGTCGGCAGGTCGAGTCCGAGAGCCTGCGAAAGGGCAGTCACGTCCTCCGCCCGGGCCCGCAGCGATATCCGTTCGGTTGGTTGGGCGGGCGTCAGCCTCACGCTGGCGGAACCGCCATGGACGCCGGCAAGCGGCAGCGTGCGTTGCGCGAGATCAGCCATGGATGCGGCCTCCTTCCTTGTCGAAGAACACCGTGTCGGTCACTTCGACGGCAATGGTACGATCCCTCATCGGTATATAGAGCGTCTGGCCGATCCGCTCCCGGCCGCCGGCGACGAGCGCCATGGCGATCGAGCGGCCGCAGTTCTCCGACCAGTAGGCCGACGTCACGTGGCCGAGCATGGTCATCGGCTTCGGCTGGTTCGGGTCGGCAACGATCTGCGCCCCCTCTTCCAGCACGTCGCTTGGCCGGTTGGTGCGAAGCCCCACGAGTTGCTTGCGACCATCCCGGACGAGATCCGGGCGCTTCAGGCCACGGATACCGACGAAGTCGGTCTTCTTCTTCGAAACCGCCCAGCCGAGGCCCGCATCGTCGGGCGTCACCGTCCCGTCGGTATCCTGGCCGACGATGATATAGCCCTTTTCGGCGCGCAGCACGTGCATGGCCTCGGTGCCGTAGAGGCAGCCGCCCATGCCCTTTGCCCGTTCCCAGATCGCCTTCCAGACGGCCGGCCCATAATCGGCGGGGACGTTGACCTCGAAGCCGAGTTCGCCGGTAAACGACATGCGGAAGAGCCGGGCCGGAACGCCCATGACCGTGCATTCAGCCACGCTCATGTGCGAGAAGGCCTCGTTGGAGATGTCGACGCCCTCGACAAACGGCTGGATGATCTCCCTCGCCTTTGGGCCCTGCACGGCAATCACCGCCCACTGCTCGGTGGTCGAGGTCAGCCACACCTTCAGGTGCGGGAACTCGGTCTGGAGATAGTCTTCCATGTGATGGAGAACGCGCGGCGCGCCGCCGGTCGTCGTGGTGACGTGGAAGCGATCCTCGGCCAGCCGCCCGACGACGCCGTCATCATAGATGAAGCCGTCCTCGCGGGTCATGATGCCGTAGCGGCACTTGCCCGGCTGCAGCGTGTCCCAGGCGTTGGTGTAGAGCAGGTTGAGGAACTGTGCCGCATCCGGCCCGACCACCTCGATCTTCCCGAGCGTCGAGGCATCGAAGACGCCCGCCACGTCGCGGACGGTGCGGCACTCGCGGTTGACCGCGGAGCCCATGTCCTCGCCGCGCTGCGGGAAATACCAGGCACGCTTCCAGTTGCCGACATCCTCGAATTCGGCACCTTCGGCCGCTTCGAGCTCGTGCATCGGAGTCTTGCGGGCGGGGTCGAAGAGCTCGCCGCGGGAGTGCGCCACCAGCGTGCCGTAGGTGACCGGTGTATAGGGCGCGCGGAAGGTCGTGAGGCCGACCTTGGGGATCGGCCGGTCGAGCATCTCTGCGGCGATCGCCAGCCCGTGCATGTTGGAGAGCTTGCCCTGGTCGGACGCCATGCCGTTCGTCGTGAACCGCTTGATGTGTTCGATCGAGTGCATGCCTTCGCGCACCGCAAGACGAATGTCCTTCGCCGTGACGTCGTGCTGGAAGTCCACGAATGCCTTGACGGTCGTGTCCGGACCCGCGCCTTCCGCGGCACCGATCATGCCCCCGGTCCAGGCGAACCGGCTCTCGCCCTGCACGGCAATCCTGCCACCGCCGGCGGAGATGGCTTCGTCGATGGCCTCGGCAAGATCGTCGGTTCCATTGCAGGCCCCGATCGAGACACAGTCCTGTGCATAGATATCCGGCAGGAACCGCCGGTTCGCCTCATCCCAGCGCAGCTTGCCGCGCGACTGGGAGAAGAGGTGCACAGACGGGGTCCAGCCCGCCGAGACGATCAGCGCGTCGACGGGGATCTTGCGGATGTCGAAATTGCCGTTGCGGGCCACGGTCATCGACTTGATCCGCAGTCGTCCGCCCGTATCCGTCACGGCATGACCTGTCAGCACGTTGATCCCGAGCGCCCGCGCCTCCTCCAGCACTGCCTCGCCCGGCCGCTCGCGACAGTCGACGATGGCGGCGATATGGACGCCCGCCCGCTTCAGGTCGAAGGCCGCCTCATAGGCGCTGTCATGCGCGGTGTAGACCCCGACATTGCGGCCGACGGCGACACCATGGTGGTTGAGGAAGGTGCGGGCCGCAGACGCCAGCATGATGCCCGGGCGGTCGTTGTTGGCGAACACCATGTGCCGCTCGATCGACCCGGTCGCGAGGATCACGCGTTTCGCCCGCACCTGCCACAGGCGCTCGCGTGGCGTGTCACGTCCGGGGCGGTCGAGGTGCTCGCTCACCCGTTCCGCAAGCCCGAGGAAGCCGTGGTTGTAGTAGCCGAAGACGGTGGTCCGGGTCAGCACCCGCACATTCGGCATCGCCCGCAGCTTCGCGGCTGTGTCCTGCGCCCAGTCATAGCCATCCTGACCGTCGATGGTCGTCGAGGTGTCGAAGTGGAGAGCGCCGCCCACCTCCGGCTGCTCGTCGACGAGGATGACCTCCGCACCGGTGGAGGCAGCCGAGAGAGCGGCCGTCAGCCCGGCAACCCCGGCGCCGGCGATCAGTACGTCGCAATGGGCGAAGCGGTTGGCATAGCGGTCCGGATCCTCTTCCGTCGGCGCAACGCCGAGGCCGGCGGCACGGCGGATCAAGGGCTCGTAGACCTTCGTCCAGGCTTCCTTCGGCCACATGAAGGTCTTGTAGTAGAAGCCGGCTGCGAAGAAGGGCGAGAAGAGGTTGTTGACGGCGCCGACATCGAAGGCAAGCGACGGCCAGCGGTTCTGCGACGAGATCTTCGCCCCGTCGAAGACCTCCTGCACGGTGGCGCGCACATTCGGCTGCCGGCGGGCAGCGTCGCGGGAAACATCGAGAAGCGCGTTCGGCTCTTCCGGTCCGGCGGTCAGGATGCCCCGCGGCCGGTGATACTTGAACGAGCGTCCGACAAGGTGAACCCCGTGGGCCAGCAGTGCGGAAGCGACCGTATCGCCCTCCATCGCCGTGTAGCTCTTGCCGTCGAAGGTGAAACGCGCCGTGCGCGCAGGTGTCAGGCGGCCTGCTCCCGTGATGCGATAGGCGCCGAGGTTCTTCGCCGAAGCGCTCATCGGGCGTCTCCCTCGGTCTGCTCATAGGTCTCGACGGTCTTCTCCGTCGCCGAGACGCCCGGCACCGGCTGCTTCGACAGGCCCGCCTTGTAGGTCATCAGGAACCTGTCGCTCACCGTATCGCGCGCCGCGTTGAAGAAGCGCCCGCAACCATGGATATGGCGCCAGCGCTCATAGGTCAGGCCCTTCTCGTTGTTGCGCAGGAAAAAGAACTTGGCGAACTCCTCGTCCGTGATGCCGGAGATGTTCTCCGGCCTTGCGATATGGCCCTCGCCCGCCCAGCGGAATTCGAGTTCCGAGCGATCTTCCTCGCAATAGGGGCAGTGGATCAGCAGCATCTCTGGAACCTCGCAATCAATGCGCGACGGCGGCGGCGGCCGCCTCGTCGATCAGCCGGCCGGTGCGGAAGCGGTCGAGCGTCAGGCCTGCCGCCAGCTTGTGCGGCTCGCCTTTGGCGATCAGGTGGGCAAACAGGTTGGCGGAACCCGGCGTCGCCTTGAAGCCGCCCGTCCCCCAGCCGCAGTTGACGAACAGGTTCGGCACCGGCGTCACGCCCTGGATCGGCGAGCGGTCGGGCGTGTTGTCGGTGATGCCGCCCCACTGGCGCATCATCTTGACGCGGCGGAACATCGGGAAGAGTTCGCAGATGGCATCGAGCGTATGGGTGATGATCTGAAGTCCGCCCGTCTGGCTGTAGGAATTGTACTGGTCGGTACCGGCGCCGATGACAAGTTCGCCCTTGTCTGACTGCGAAATGTAAGCGTGCACCGTGTTCGACATGACGACGCAGGGGAAGATCGGCTTCAGTGGCTCGGAGACCAGCGCCTGCAGCGGCGTCGAATGAAGCGGCATGCGCACTCCCGCCATTTCCATCACGACGGAGGAATGGCCGGCGGCGGAGACGCCGATCTTCTTCGCGCCGATGAAGCCCCGATTGGTCTCGACCCCCGTCACCTCGCCGTTCGGGCCGCGGCGGATGCCGGTGACTTCGGTATTCTGGATGATGTGGACGCCCCGGTCGGAGGCGGCGCGGGCATAGCCCCAGGCCACGGCATCATGGCGTGCCGTGCCGCCGCGCCGCTGCAGCGCCGCACCGTTGATCGGATAGCGGGCGGTCTTCGAGATGTCGAGAACCGGCACATAGGCCTTCGCCTCTTCCGGCGTCAGCCATTCGTTGTCGATGCCGTAGAGCCGGTTGGCGTTGATGTGCCGCTTGAAGCTCTGCATGTCGTGCGTATTGTGCGACAGCATCATCACGCCGCGCGGCGAATACATGACGTTGTAGTTGAGGTCCTGGCTCAAGCCTTCCCACAGCTTCAGGGAATGCTCGTAGATGTCCATGCTCTCTTCGTAGAGGTAGTTGGAGCGGATGATCGTCGTGTTGCGGCCGGTATTGCCGCCGCCGAGCCAGCCCTTCTCCAGCACCGCGACATTGGTGATGCCGTGCTCCTTGGCAAGGTAATAGGCCGCTCCTAGCCCATGCCCGCCGCCGCCGACAATGATCACGTCATAGCTGGAGCGGGGCTCCGGCGAGGACCACTGGGCTTCCCAACCCTTATGGCCGCGGAGTGCTTCGCGGGCCACGGCGAAGACCGAATATTTGCGCATGTCGCCTTCGACTCCCTGGTGGAACGGAGTTCTGTTAGAGACATAGCAATCGCAAATCAACACGGCCCGCAATGGCTCTTTTGCGACGCATGCAGGGGATTGTTTTGCTAATGTCGCCAGACGCCTGAATCAGCGGCGCGGTGCCATCGCACGCTGGAAGACACTGTGACAAAATGCCGGTGTCAGCAGCGCGTTCGTCTGCTCGCCGCGCGACCTGTCATAGCTGCTGACGCAGGCGACGGTGAGTGCCGAGAGGGTGGCATTCTGCGTTCCGATAGAGGACGCTACCGGCGCGCCCTTCACCGTGTCGCTGCCGACCAGCGCCACCAGCAGGGCGCCGTATTGGCTAAGAATCATCGCATAGGCATCGTGCCCGATTACCCCGTTCGCATAGCTCTGGCAGGCATTGTAGAGACCGTCGCGCAGCGCCAGCACAGCGGCGGCGCGCCCTTCACCTTCGTCGATGGTCTCCGTGGATGAAAGCTCTCCATCCAACGTCCGGGTACCCGCTGGCGAGGGCAGATCGAGCTTTGCCTTGCGGGTGAAGTTGAAGGCGATGGCGTAATCCGGGCTCGGCTCGGTACAGACGACCGGCGGCATGCCGTAGCGTTGGCGCTCGGTGATGATCCGGAGATTGCCGGTGGTCGAGAGGCCAATGGTCTCGCCAAAAGCGATCTTGCCTGCGCCGGCGTTCGGTGAGCAGGCTGTCAGCGGTAGCACCGCCATCAAAGCCGCGAGCACCTGCGTCCGCATCACACCCCTCCGCCTCTGCCCCCTCAGAAAATAACACTATGACGCATTTACCATAAATTGCAATAACGCATAACAGCAACCTAAAGTTTTCCTGAGTTGGCAAGATCGGTTGGCTGGAGGCCATCGCCCGTCCCGCGCACGATATTTTTCGGCAGGCCGCCGCATCGGAGTATCTGGACTTCCGACCCGGCCTCTGCTATCTGCCGAACCAATCGCACGGCTTTCCGGCCGGGCACAGTTATTCTTTCGCCTCGAATCGGCATGGATTCCGGCGAGCAACCAAACCAAGGAACGGGATTACACGTGCAGGTACTTGTCCGCGACAACAACGTTGATCAGGCTCTCCGCGCTCTCAAGAAGAAGATGCAGCGCGAAGGCATCTTCCGCGAAATGAAGATGCGCGACTACTACGAAAAGCCTTCCCAGAAGCGTGCTCGCGAAAAGGCTGAGGCCGTTCGTCGCGTCCGCAAGCTGGCTCGCAAGCGCATGCAGCGCGAAGGCCTGATTGCCGCTCCGCGCCCGAGCCGTTAATCGGCCGTTTTTCTGACGTTTTTGACGTGCTAATGAGGCGGTGGCGACTTGGGCGCCGCCGCCTTTCGCTTTTACCGGATCACGATTCCGCTCCTGAACGATACGAGGAACCGAGCCTGATGGCCTTCAAGACTGCTGCTCCTTCGTCCGCAACACTCGTCTTTTCGACCATCACCGCCCCGATTCGCAGCAAGGTTACGCTCTCTGCACTCACTCTCGCCTCCAGCGTCCTTCTGGCCAGTTGCTCGACCACATCGCAGACGACCGATCTCATCACTGTCGACCGCGCCCAGGGCTCGGAAGAGAACATTGCCTCGCTGACGGCCGTCATCAACGCCAATCCTGGGGATCCGGAAGGCTACAATGTCCGCGGCTCCGCCTATGGGCGCGCCGGCCAGTTCAAGCAGGCGCTCGACGATTTCAACCGGGCAATCCAGCTCAATCCGCAGTTCTACCAGGCCTATGCCAACCGGGCCCTCGTCTACCGCAACATGGGCAAGCCCGTGGAAGCCGCGAATGACTACAACCGCGCGATCCAGCTGAACTCCAGTTATGACGTCGCCTATATCGGCCGCGGCAACATTTATCGTCAGGCAGGCCGCAACGACGAGGCATTCAACGATTTCAACCGCGCCATCCAGCTCGACACGACCGACGGTCGCGCCTACCACAACCGGGGACTGATCTATCAGCTTCGTGGCCAGCATGCGCAGGCCATCGAGGACTTCTCCAAGGCGATCTCGCTGTCGCCCAACTCGCCCGAACCCTATAACGGCCGCGCCGTCTCCTACCTCGCAATGGGCGACGACGAAAACGCCTTCGCGGACATCAACACGGCGATCGCCTATAACGACAAGCTCGCAGAATCCTGGACGAACCAGGGGCTCGTTTACGAGACCCGCGGCGACAGGGCCCGCGCCGCCAAGTCGTTTGCCCATGCCGCCCGTCTGGACCCCAACTACCAACCGGCCAAGGACGGCCTCGCTCGCACCCGCAGCAGCTAGGCCGGAACCGGCCGCTGCAGAAGCCTAGCGCCAGCCCAGGGCTGGCGCTACATGCTTGAGGATCGCCTCGATCACGTGGGCGTTGTATTCCACGCCCAGTTGGTTCGGTACCGTCAGGAGCAGCGTGTCGGCCTCCGCAATCGCCTCGTCCTTCCTTAGTTCCTCGACCAGCGCATCCGGCTCTGCAGCGTAGGAACGGCCGAAGATGGCGCGGGTATTGGCGTCGAGATAGCCGATCGAATCCTCGTCCTTGCCGTGGCCGAAGTAGGCCCGGTCCATGTCGTTGACGATTGCGAAGATCGACCGCGAGACGGAAACCCGCGGCGTGCGGTCATGGCCCGCCTCCTTCCATGCATCGCGATAGGCACGGATCTGCTTGGCCTGCTGGATGTGGAAGGCCTCGCCCGTCTCGTCGTCCTTCAGCGTCGACGACTGCAGGTTCATGCCGAGCTTGGCAGCCCACACCGCCGTCGCATTGGAACCGGCACCCCACCAGATGCGCTCGCGCAAGCCCTCGGAATAGGGCTCTAGGCGAAGCAGCCCGGGCGGGTTGGGGAACATTGGCCGCGGGTTCGGCTGGGCGAAGCCCTCCCCCTTCAGGACGTCGAGAAGGACCTCCGCATGGCGACGCCCCATGTCTGCATCGCTCTGTCCCTCGGCTGGCTCATAGCCGAAATAGCGCCACCCATCGATGACCTGTTCCGGGGAGCCGCGGCTGATGCCGAGTTGCAGGCGACCACCGGCTATGAGATCCGCCGCACCGGCATCCTCGGCCATGTAGAGCGGATTCTCGTAGCGCATGTCGATCACGGCCGTGCCGATCTCGATGCGGCTGGTCTTGGCTCCTACTGCCGCGAGCAGTGGAAAGGGCGAGGCCAGTTGCCGGGCAAAATGGTGGACGCGGAAATAGGCGCCGTCGGCACCAAGTTCCTCGGCTGCCACGGCCAGATCGATGGACTGCAGCAGAGCATCTCCGGCCGAGCGTGTGCCCGACTGTGGTGACGGCATCCAGTGGCCGAAGGAAAGGAAACCGATCTTCTTCATGGCGTGCTCCTGCCGTGGCGTTACGGCCTATATGGCACGCGGACGCCTCGGCGTCAGGTACCAGCTCGTTCTGGACGCCGGACGGACCGTTCGCTCGTGCTGAACGATGCCGCCAATCCCGCTGCCTGACACTGCACCGGACTGATCAGGAGCGAGGAGAAAGCCCCGGACGTGCCGGGGCTTTTGCTTGGTACCTACTGATTGATCGGTGGCGGCTGGCTCAGGTCCGGCTGCACGGGTGGCTGTGCCGGCTGTTGGACCGGTGCCTGCGGGACCTGTTGCCCCGGCAGTCCCTGGAGCGGCGGCAGTCCGAAGGCCGGCGGAGCGGCAGGAGCCCCGGGCTCTGACGGTGCCGCAGGCTGCGGCGCCGATGGCGGCTGCTCCCCACCCAGGTTGAGTGGCGGCAGGCCGAAGGCCGGCGGCGCCGCGGGCTGGGCTCCCGAGGCAGGCGGCTCGCCGAGATTGAGGGGCGGAAGGCCCATGGCAGGCGGCGCACCCGCTCCGCCATCTCCTCCGCCTCCCTGGCCGCCCAGCGGCGGCAGGCCGAGCCCGCCACCCTGGCCGCCGAAGCCGGGGATCTCGATCTGGATATCGGTGGGATCGGCGCTCGGATGATCGGTCTTGTAGTGCATCACCAGCCCGGGGAAGAAGATCACCACGAGGATCATCACGAATTGGATGACGATATAGGGGAAGACACCCTTGTAGATTTCCGTCGTCTTCATGGCTGGCATGGTCTTGCCCGTTACCTTGTCGAGCCAAGGTGCAGCCGGCGCGATGGATCGCAGGAAGAACAGCGAGAAGCCGAAGGGCGGCGTCAGGAACGAAGTCTGCAGGTTGATGCCGAGAATGATCCCGAACCACACGAGATCGATCCCGTGCGCCTCTGCCACGGGCGCCAGCAGCGGCACCATGATGAAGGCGATCTCGAAGAAGTCGAGGAAGCATCCGAGGATGAAGACGATGATCGTCACCACGATCAGGAAGCCGTACTCGCCCCCGGGCAGTGCCAGCAGCAGTTCCTCGATCCAGACATTGCCGTTGATGCCGTAGAAGGTCAGGCCGAAGACGCGCGCACCGATCAGGATCATCATCACGAAGGCTGACAGCTTCGTCGTGGCGTCCAGTGCATTCTTGATCGTTCCGAAGCTCAGGCGCCCCTTGGCGAGAGCGAGAAGCAGTGCGCCGGTGGCGCCCATCGCGCCGCCTTCGGTCGGAGTGGCGATGCCGAGGAAGATCGTGCCTAGCACCAGAAAGATCAGCGCCAGCGGCGGGATGAGCACGATGATGACCTGCTCGGCCAAGCGCGAGATGAGCTTCTTCTCGACGCGGCTGTTGACCAATGCCACGACATAAACCACGGCAACGGCAAAGGTCATCGCCGCAACCAGCTGCCACTCCGGCGACTGGATGCCGGTGAACAGGACGTACATGCCGAGATAATAGAGGGCGATGGCGATCACCAGCATGACGACCAGCGAGGTCACGCCGGAGCCAAGCGTGCGGGCCTCCATGGGCAACGCTGGTGCCCATTCCGGCTTCACCATCGAGACTGCGAAGATGTAGAGGCAGTAGGCACCGACGATCAGCAGTGCCGGATAGAGCGCGCCGACATACATGTCGCCGACCGAGCGACCGAGCTGGTCGGCCATGACGATCAGGACGAGCGACGGCGGGACGATCTGCGCCAGCGTGCCGGAGGCGGCGATCGTGCCGGAGACGAGCGGCCTGTTGTAGCCATAGCGCATCATGATCGGCAGCGAGATCAGGCCCATGGCCATGACGGATGCGGCGACGACGCCGGTCGTGGCGCCGAGAAGCGCGCCGACGAGGATGACGGCATAGGCCAGGCCACCGCGGATCGGGCCGAACAGCTGGCCGATCGTGTCGAGCAGGTCTTCCGCCATGCGCGACCGCTCCAGAATGATCCCCATGAAGGTGAAGAAGGGGATCGCCAGAAGCGTATCGTTGTACATGATGCCGTAGATGCGTTCGGGATGCGACTGCAGCAGCGGCCAGAACAGCCGGATTTCCGGCGAAATCGCTGACAGTTCGACGCCGATCACGAAGTAGATCAGGCCGCCGGCGGCGAGCGTGAAGGCCACTGGATAGCCGAGCAGCAGCATCAGCATGACGCTGGAGAACATCACCAGCGGCAGATTGTGGGCAATGAAGTCGATCACGCTCAGACCTCCGTCGCGGCAGTCGGCATTTCGCCGGCCGTATCATGACGTGGATCTACAATCCGACCGGTGATGACGGCGTAGCGCTTGATGATCTCGGAGAAGGCCTGCAGCAGGAGCAGCAGGAAGCCCAGCAGCACCACCAGCTTGGCGGGCCAGATGGTGAGCCCCCCGGCATTCGACGAAATCTCGCCGGAGTTGAACGAAAGCCAGAACCAGGGCCAGGCAAGATAAGCCATCAGCCCGGCGAACGGCACGAGGAAGATGATGTGCAGCACGAGGTCGATGATGTCGCGCGTCCGCTTGCTCCACATGGACGAGACGATGTCGATGCGGACATGCTCGTTCTTCAGCAGCGCATAGGCCGCGGCCAGCATGAAGACGGTGCCGAACAGGTACCACTGCACTTCCAGCCATGCGTTCGACGACATGTCGAGCGCCTTGCGCAGGATGGCATTACCGGTACTGATCAGAACGGCTGCGAGCAGCAGCCATGATACAGATTTCCCGATCACCGTGGTGACGGCATCAATCGCGCGACTGAGTGCGAGCAGCGCAGACATTTTCCCCTCCTGTCGAACCTTGCGGCATCGCCACCGGTCTGGGCGATTGCCGGGTCCCGTTGTTAGTGCGCGACCTGTATTGGCTGGAGCCGCAAAAATCAATTGGCTAGGCGCGCGATGCGCTGGTTCTCAAGGCTTCTGCGGCCCAACCGCGACAGTCTGTCCGCTGGAAATGGTCGAATCGTCTCGGGACAGTGATCCGCTTGCCACCGTTCGGAAATCTGTGAAGATGGAGTGCGAATTCCTGCGGGGCTTTCTTTGACTTCTGTTAAGCAGAAAACAAACAACCCCTCAGGTTCATGGGGGAAGGGGTGCCGATTCGGATGAAATTAAGCTGTCTCAGGCAGGGTTGGGCCGAGACGAGGGGCAACCCATGAAAGCGCAAGACGCAACGACGCTGCCGACGGACGTCTACCTGTCCTTCGTGAGCTCGCTGTTTGAAAATCGTGGCACATTGATAACCGGTGTGGTGGTCCACGTCGTTTGGTGCGCTATCGTCTTCAGCTATACAGGATCCCAGTTCTATCTTTATGCGGCGGGCGGCTTCCCGCTCGTCTTCGCCTTTCGCTTCTTCGACTTCCTGAGTTTCGACAAGGTCGACAAGACCTCGCTTACGGACAAGCAGATCGCTCGCTGGGAGCGGCGCTACGTCGTGGGCGCCACCATGACGGCTCTCCTTCTGGGAACGACGAGCGGCCACGCCATGCTCGTCCTCAAGGACAGCTTCGTCGCCTTTACCTGCATCGCAATGACGATGGGATCGATGATGTCCATCGTAGGCCGCAATTACGGCTCGCGCTATGCGGTAGACTTCCAGACGCTCGGCTGTTGCGTCCCCATCATCATCGCCTGCGTCGCCAGCGGCGACACGCATCTTGCAATGATGTCACTACTGCTTATCCCCTTCGGCCTGACGACCCGCTCCATGGCCAATGGCGTACGCGAGTTTCTCTACAAGAATGTCCTGGCGGCCCGAAAGATTCGCCTTATCGCCAACCAGCTTGATCTGGCGCTGACGACGATAGCCCACGGACTCGTCATGCTCGACAGCGAAGGCCGCATCGAAGTCGTCAACCGCCGCGCCTCCGACCTGCTCGGGCTGCCGGACGCTTCCGAGATTCGCGGGCTTCCGCTGGTTGGTGTGCTGGAAGCCCATAATGGCTATCACCGCACGAGGGCCGTCTCTGAACTACGGCATTTGTTGAGCGGCGACGTGGACCGCACCCTTTTCCAGCTCAAGAAAGGGCTGCATGTGGAATTCTCCGCCAGCCGGCGCGAGGATGGCGGGATCGTGCTGATCTTCGAGGACGTCAGTGCTCGCGTCGAGGCGGACGCGAAGATCCTGCACATGGTGCAGTTCGATACACTGACGGGGCTGGCCAACCGGTCTCATTTTGCCGCAATGGCAACGGCCGAGCTCAATCGGCGCCCGTCTGACAGCCTTGCCGCCCTTGTCGTGCTCGATCTCGAAGCCTTCAAGCACGTCAACGACCTGCGGGGCCATGTGGTCGGTGACCGGCTACTAGCAGCCGTCGCATCGAGGCTGTCTGCCCAGGCTGGGCCCGACCTGCTCACAGGGCGCCTGGTGGGCGACGAATTCACCCTCTTCGTGATGGCCGAGGACCGCCCCCAACTGGAGGCACACGTCCAGAAGGCGCATGAGGAAATCCAGCGAGCCTATGATCTCCCTGACTTCCGGATCGAAATTTGTGTCAATGGCGGTGCCATCGTCGGTCGAGCCGACGAATTCGATATAGAGACCTGGCTGATCAAGGCCGATCTCGCGCTCAGCGATGCGCAGGTGAAGGGCAAGGGCTCCCTCTCCTTCTTCCGACCCGAAATGGATGCTCGCTATGTCGAGGAGCAGAAGCTGCGGGCTGCGTTGCGACAGGCGGTCGAGGACGAGGCGCTCCAGGTTGTCTACCAGCCCATGTACACGGTCGACGGCAGCCGGATCGAATGCATGGAGGCACTCGTTCGCTGGAAGCATCCTGAAAAAGGCATGATCGCGCCCAACGTCTTCATTCCGATGGCAGAGGAGATGGGCATCATCTCCAGCATCACACGCTTCGTGCTGGAACGGGCCAGCCGCGATTGCGCCGGCTGGGAGCACCCGACGGCGCTTTCCGTGAACCTGTCCGCCCACGACCTACTGAATCCGGACATCTTCGGCGACATACTCGATATTCTTGCGCGCACCGGCCTGCCCCCCTGGCGCCTGCACGTGGAGTTGACAGAAAGCTGCTTCATCGATGACCCCGCCGCGGTAAGCAAGGTCCTGCATCAGTTGCGGGAGAAGGGTGTGACGATCGCGATTGATGACTTCGGCACCGGTTTTTCGAGTCTCAGCTATCTGACTTCCCTGCCGCTCGACATCGTCAAGGTCGACCGGGCGTTCATCCGGGACATCAACCATGATCCGCGCCAGTTGAAGTTGCTGAAGGGAATTGCGCAACTGTCGCGCGATCTCGCATTGAGGATCGTGATTGAGGGCGTGGAGACGCAGGAACAGCTTCAACTCATCAAGGAGAACCGCTTCGCGGATCTGATCCAGGGCTACGTCTTTGCGCCACCCGTTGATGCCGAGGCCGCGAGCAGGATGCTCCGTGCAAGCGGTCAGCCTGTGGCCGTCAAGGCATCGCGCAAGCGCCTAAAGCCAGTGATATAGCGGCCTCGGAACGGAGGCGCCGCGCGCCCTTCGGTCTTAACCATAATCGTCGAAATACCGCCCGATCGGGGTGGCAGCACATCCGAAGCGGACAATCTCGGGTTAACTTCTCGTTAACTCTGAGGAGATTGCCGCAGATGCTCAATAATAGTACCGTTACCACCAAGGAATTTTCCACCAAGCTTCTTTCGATCCTGGACGCCGTCGAGTATCGCCGCATCGAAAGCCAGGAGGATTTCGAAGACATTGCCCGGCTTCGCTACAAGTCCTATCAGGAGCGAGGCGTCCTGCCGCTCTCCGCGAGCAGCATGCTCGACGAGGTCGATTTCGACGACCACGCCTACGTCTTCGGGGTCTATCTATATGAGGAACTGGTTAGCACCATAAGGGTGCACCATGTGACCCCGACCCACCGGATCAGCCAGTCGGCCGGCGTCTTTCCCGACGCAGTGAATGCCTTCCTCGATGCCGGCATGACGCTGATCGACCCGGCAAGGCTCGCCATTGATCCCGAACTGGACGGCGAGCGCTCGGCCCTGCCTTTCCTGACGGTCAGGCCGACGATCATGGCGGCGATCTACTTCAATGCGGACCGCATGCTGCAGCATATCCGTCCCGCCCATTCCGCCTTCTACCGCCGCTATTTCTATGCCGATACCGTCGTACCCCCGACCTTCGCCAGCATATATGGTTTCGATCTGACGCTTCTTGCGTCACGCACCCGCGAGATCGGGCCGAAGCTCTTGAGCCGCTTCCCGATCTACGAATCCCAGCCCTACGAACGCCGTCTGATGTTCGACCGATCGCCGCTCAGCGGCATGGCGCCGCTGACGATCCTGCCGACGGCACGACTGGCCCGGCAGCATTCCATGCCGCTCGCGAGCTGAAACATCGGGAGCGTGACTGCCTGCGCCAGAAGGTGCCATTGCGCTTTGTGGCGGCTTTGTGTAAGGCCAGAATCCAACAAAATCGGCCCCGATCATTTCGCTCGTGGCCGGTCGGACAGGTTTCAACGGCCGCGCCGAGAAGGTGGTCGGAGCGGCCGCATCAGGGAGACGACGAATGGACAATCACAACAGCGCTCCAGTCGAGACGGGTGCTTCCATGGATTACCCGGAGCACGAGAAGACCTACAACATGTTCCTCGCGCTGACGAAGTGGGGAACCATGGTCATGGTCGTCCTCCTGATCGCCATGGCGGCCGGGTTCTTCGGCGGGGCCGGCTTCTTCGGCGCGCTCATCGTCTTCCTCGTCCTCACCGCCGCCGGCTTCTACCTGCTTCACTGATCCCTCGACCGAAATGATCGGAAGGACCGGCATGACATTCATGCCTGTCCAGCACACGAATCTGGGAGGGCAAATCGTGGCAAAGGTGATTTTCGTACCCCGCGAAGGGGCAGGTGAGGAACGGGTGGCGGCCTCGCCGGAAACGGTGAAGCGCCTCTCGGCGATGGGCTTTTCCATCGTGGTCGAGGCGGGCGCCGGGACGGCATCCGGTATTCTCGACGCTGATTTCGAGGCGGCTGGCGCGCGCATCGGCTCGGCTTCGGACGCCGCCACCGCGGACGTGATCCTCAAGGTCAACCGTCCGGGATCGGCCGAGATCAGCGGATACAGGCCCGGCACCGCCGTCTTCGCCGGCATGGACCCCTATGGCAACGAGGCGGCCCTGGCGGAAATGGCGCGCGCCGGCATCACGGCGTTCGCCATGGAGCTGATGCCGCGCATCACTCGCGCGCAGTCCATGGACATTCTCTCTTCCCAGGCGAACCTTGCCGGCTACCGTGCCGTCATCGATGCGGCGCATGAATACGGCCGCGCCCTGCCGATGATGATGACCGCCGCTGGTACGGTTCCGGCCGCCAAGGTCTTCGTCATGGGCGCCGGCGTCGCCGGTCTGCAGGCGATCGCCACCGCCCGCCGGCTGGGTGCCGTGGTCTCCGCCACCGACGTGCGTCCGGCCGCCAAGGAACAGGTCGCCTCGCTCGGCGCCAAGTTCATCGCCGTCGAGGACGAGGAGTTCAAGGCCGCGGAAACGGCCGGCGGCTATGCCAAGCAGATGTCGGAAGCCTACCAGGCGAAGCAGGCGGCGCTCGTCACCGAGCACATCGCCAAGCAGGACATCGTCATCACCACCGCGCTCATTCCCGGCCGGCCGGCGCCGCGCCTCGTCACCCGTGCCATGCTCGCCTCGATGAAGGCCGGCTCGGTCGCGGTCGACCTCGCCGTCGAGCGGGGCGGCAATATCGAGGGCTCCGTCAAGGGTTCGATCGCCACGGTCGAAGGCGTCAAGGTCATCGGCTACGCCAACGTGGCGGGCCGCGTTGCGGCCTCTGCTTCGGCGCTCTACGCGAAGAACCTCTTCGCCTTCCTGGAGACCATGGTTTCGAAGGAGACCAAGGAATTTGCCGTCAATCCGGACGATGAACTGGTGAAGGCCACCATGCTGACCCATGGAGGCCAGGTGGTGCATCCGAATTTTGCCGAGGCGGCAGCATCGTTTGCACCCTCCACGGCATCAGTAGCCGAGACGACGACAACCGCTGCTGCGGCACCCGCGCGCAAACCGGCTAGGACTGCATCTCCCGTCTCGGGCGAGACCTCGCCGGACAAGCCCAAGCGAACGCGCAAGAAGACCGAAGCAGCAACGCCTGACAAGAAGGAGGGGCTTTGATGGCGAGCGAAGTGATGAATTCGGCTCTTGATCGGCTCGAACATGCCGTCGAGGCTGTGAGAGTTGCGGCCGAACAGGCTCCCGAAGCTGTCGCCCAGGCAGCACACGGAGTGTCAGGCGGCGCGATCGACCCCTTCGTGTTCCGGCTGGCGATCTTCGTGCTGTCCATCTTCGTCGGCTATTACGTCGTCTGGTCGGTGACGCCGGCGCTGCACACCCCGCTGATGGCCGTCACCAATGCCATTTCCTCGGTGATCGTGGTCGGGGCACTCCTCGCTGTCGGCATCTCCGCCAGCGGCTATGCCACCGGCTTCGGCTTCGTGGCACTGGTGCTTGTCTCGGTGAACATCTTCGGCGGCTTTCTGGTCACCAGCCGGATGCTCGCCATGTACAAGAAAAAAGATCGCTGAGGGTCCTGAACAATGTCACAGAACCTTGCAGCCTTCCTCTACCTCGTCTCCGGCGTGCTGTTCATCATGGCGCTCCGCGGCCTGTCGCATCCGACGACCAGCCGCCAGGGCAATGTCTACGGCATGGTCGGCATGGGCATTGCCATCGGCACGACGCTTCTGCTTGCGACGCCGGACTTCGGCGGGCTTGTACTGATCGTGCTGGCGCTCGCCATCGGCGGCGGTGCCGGCGCCTATATCGCTCGTACCATTCCGATGACGGCCATGCCCCAGCTTGTGGCAGGTTTCCATTCGCTGGTCGGCTTCGCCGCCGTCATGGTTGCTGCCGCCGCCCTCTATGACCCGGTCTCCTTCGGGATCGGCGATGTCGGCACGATCCACGGGCAGGCGCTCGTCGAGATGGCACTCGGCGCCGCGATCGGCGCGATCACCTTCACCGGTTCGGTCATCGCCTACCTCAAGCTCGACGGACGCATGTCCGGCAAGCCGATCCTCCTGCCCTTCCGGCACCTGATCAACATCGGCCTGCTGGTGGCGATCATCGTCTTGATCGTCGCGCTGACACAGACGGAGAGCCATACGCAGTTCTGGCTGATCGTCATCCTGTCGCTGGCGCTTGGCGTGTTGCTCATCGTCCCGATCGGGGGCGCCGACATGCCGGTCGTCGTGTCAATGCTGAACTCCTATTCGGGATGGGCCGCAGCCGGCATCGGCTTCACGCTCGGGAACCTGGCGCTGATCATCACCGGCGCACTGGTCGGCTCCTCGGGTGCGATCCTCTCCTACATCATGTGCAAGGGGATGAACCGCTCCTTCATTTCCGTCATCCTCGGCGGCTTCGGCGGTGAAACGGCTGCAGCGGGTGCCGACGACGGGATCCAGCGGACCGTGAAGCAGGGTTCCGCCGACGACGCAGCCTTCCTGATGCAGAACGCCGAGAAGGTGATCATCGTGCCAGGATATGGCATGGCCGTCGCCCAGGCGCAGCATGCGCTGCGCGAGCTTGCCGATACGCTGAAGGAGCACGGCGTCGAGGTGAAGTACGCCATTCATCCTGTCGCCGGCCGCATGCCCGGACACATGAACGTGCTACTCGCCGAAGCCAACGTGCCCTATGACGAGGTCTTTGAGTTGGAGGACATCAATGCGGAGTTCGCGCAGGCGGACGTCGCTTATGTGATCGGCGCCAATGACGTCACCAATCCGGCGGCGCGCGACGACAAGACCTCGCCGATCTACGGGATGCCGATCCTCGACGTCGACAAGGCCAAGACCTGCCTCTTCGTCAAGCGCTCGCTCGGCTCCGGCTATGCCGGCATCGACAACACGCTGTTCTACAAGGACGGCACGATGATGCTGCTCGGCGACGCCAAGAAGATGACCGAGGACATCGTCAAGGCGATGAAGCACTAGACGGGTCAATCTGCCCGAATCCCAAGCCCGGCGAGAAGCCGGGCTTTCTTTTTGACCTGTCCAGAGGGCTGCAACAGAAAAGGCCCGGATCCTGAGATCCGGGCCTCGGTGCTACCGTAGTCGACTAAAGCTTAGAGCTTGCCGTTACGCTGCTGGATCATCATGAAGGTGTCGAACGTGTATTCCGACAGCTGCATCCACAGATAGCCTTCCTTCTTGAAGGCGACCTGGTCTTCGTAGATCTTCTTGAACCACTCGTTGGAAGCCGTGAGCTCGGCATAGACTTCCTGCGCGGCGTTGAAGCAGGCCTCGAGGATCTCCTGGCTGAACGGACGCAGGATCGTGCCGTCGGCAACGAGCTGCTTCACGGCGGCCGGGTTCTTGGCGTCGTACTTCGCCATCATGCTGGTGTTGGCATAGGCGCAGGCATCGGTCAGCGCGGCCTGGTAGTGCTTCGGCAGGTTGTTCCACTGCTCCAGGTTGACGAAGGAGTGGATGACCGGGCCGCCTTCCCAGAATGCGGGATAGTAGTAGTACTTGGCGACCTTGTAGAAGCCGAGCTTCTGGTCGTCGTAAGGACCGACCCACTCGGCTGCGTCGATCGTGCCCTTCTCCAGAGCGGGATAGATGTCGCCGCCGGCGATCTGCTGCGGCACGACGCCGAGCTTCTCGACCACCTTGCCGGCAAGACCGGCGATGCGCATCTTGACGCCCTTGAAGTCGTCGACCGTGTTGATCTCCTTGCGGAACCAGCCACCCATCTGGGCGCCGGTATTGCCGGAGATCATGCCGTAGAGGCCATGAGTGGCGTAGAATTCGTTGAGAAGCTTGTTGCCGTTGCCTTCGTAGAACCAGGAATTGGTCAGACGGGCGTTGAGGCCGAAGGGGATGGCCGTTCCGATCGCGAAGGTCGGGTCCTTGCCGACATAGTAGTAGGAGCAGGTGTGGCACATTTCGACCGTGCCGGCGCTAACGGCGTCAGCTGCCTGGAGGCCGGGAACGATTTCACCGGCCGCGAAGGGCTGGATGGTGAAGTTGCCGCCCGTGGCTTCCGAGACGCGGCGTGCGATGTCTTCAGCACCGCCATAGATGGTGTCGAGCGACTTCGGAAACGAAGACGTCAGACGCCAGGTGATCTTCGGATTTTCCTGAGCGATGGCCGGAGCCGCCAGCGTCGTGGCGGCGGCTGCACCGGCGCCGGTTACTGCCGCCTTCTTGAAGAATGAACGACGATCCATGTATTACCTCCCAACAAAACAAAAACCGCAGGGGACGGTCTTCTTGCCCTCCCCCGGTCCGCCGCGGAGGTAACCATGTCCCCCTCGCGCGTGCAAGCATATCCGGCATTATCCCTTGGTCTCGGATGTTCTTTTACTAACAGAATCCGAGACCTGCGCAATTTCTCCGCAGGTTTCACACACCGCCAAGAACGCTGCCCAAACTATGGGCGACAGGAGCCGCGGGAACCGCTTGACAGCAAGGATGATCCGGCGCCAGAAATCGGTTTCGTCTCGGAGACTTCAGATGCCCAAACCGATCGTCGCCCTACCCGCAGATATTCGCGAATTTGAGGGTACAGTCTGGCACGCCACTCCGAACCAGTACGTGAAGGCGGCCCTCAAGGTGGCGGACGTGATGACCTTCATCATTCCCGCCTTCGAGGAAGGCAATGACACCGATGCCATCCTCGACCGGGTCGACGGACTTCTCGTTTCCGGCT
This sequence comes from Pseudorhizobium halotolerans, assembly GCF_902153235.2. Lineage (NCBI taxonomy): Bacteria > Pseudomonadati > Pseudomonadota > Alphaproteobacteria > Hyphomicrobiales > Rhizobiaceae > Pseudorhizobium > Pseudorhizobium halotolerans. The sequence goes on from NZ_CABFWE030000005.1 coordinate 95,921, forward strand.
CCGCCACCAATGTCCATCCCTCGCTCTACGGTCGAGAAGCGACGGAAGCGGATGGGCCTTTCGACATTGCGCGGGATTCCACCTCGCTGCCTCTCATCCGGCGCGCCATCGAGCGCGGTATTCCCATGCTTGCGATCTGCCGCGGGCTCCAGGAACTGAACGTTGCGCTGGGCGGGACGCTTGCGAGCGAGATACACGACCAGCCTGGAATGTGGGACCACCGCAAGCCGAACGTGCCCGAGCGCGATCACATGTACGCGATCCGCCAGCCTGTCTTCGTTCGGGAAGGCACTTGCATCGCCCGCCACCTCGGCCTCTCCGGCGAGGTGCAGATCAACTCGCTGCACCGCCAGGCGATCGCCGAGACTGCGCCCCGGCTGGCGGTCGAGGCAACGGCTGAAGACGGGACGATCGAGGCAGTTTCGGTGATCGATGCGAAGGGCTTTGCCGTCGGCGTCCAGTGGCATCCGGAATATTGGGCCGAGACGGATGCCCCCTCGCGCGCCTTGTTCAAAGCCTTCGGCGACGCAGTGAGGGACTACGCCGCCGTTCGTGGAGCCGGCACACGGCCCGCGAAGCTGGCCGCTGCTGCCGGCTGAGCCAACCGGCAGCAACGAGGGTTGTTCAGGCCTTTACCGGCGTTTCCGGAACCGGCGTGATCACCTTCTTCTCGCGGAACCAGCCGATGAGATTGTCCACCACCAGGTCGGCCATGGCATTGCGCGTCGGCACCGACGCAGAGGCCACGTGCGGCAAGAGGCTGACATTCGGAAGGTCGAGGAGCGCCTGCGGGACGTTCGGCTCATCATAGAAGACGTCCAGTCCCGCTGCGGCGATGGTGCGGCTGCGCAGAGCCTCGGCCAGCGCCTCCTCGTCTACGCTCGTACCGCGACCGACATTGATGAAGACACCGTTCGGCCCAAGGGCCGCGAAGATCTCCGAGGTGAATATCTTATGGGTCGCAGCCGTGCCGGGCACGATCGAGATGAGCGTGTCCACCTCCTCGGCCATCGCCTTCAGCGATGGATAGTAGGTATAGGGGAGCCCGTCCCTGCGGGTGCGGGTATGGTAGCCGATCCGAACCTTGAACGGCTCGAGCCGCCTTGCGATCTCGATGCCGATGCGGCCGAGACCGAGGATCCCGACGTGGCGGCCGCGCAGCGAAAGCGGTGTCAGCGGATAGGGCCCTTCGCTCTTCCAGCGCCCCTCGCGCAGATAATTTTCGGCCCGTGGATATTCCCGAAGCGTGTTGAGGAGCAGTGCGATGGTCGTATCGGCGACCTCGTCGTTCAGCACGTCGGGCGTATGCGTGACGATGATGTCGTGCTGCAACGCCTTTGCCGTATCGACCCCATCGTAGCCGACGCCGAAGTTGGAGACGATCTCCAAGTTGGGCAACCTGTCGATCCAGCCGTTGTCCAGGACGCCCGAGATGGCAACGCCCCTGATCCTGTCGCGAAGGCCGGGATCGATATCGTGCGGGGGGCCCATCGGGACGGCGACGATCTCAAAGGTCTCCATCAGCCGTTCGAGCACCCGCGGGTGGATGCGGCCGGGCACGAGTATGGCTACGGGTTGGTCGGACATGCTGTCTCTCCTCCTTCGAATTCAGCTGCGGGGTCGGTAGATGCCGGTTGACTGGCGGATGCGCATCTCCGGCTTGATGAGATGGATGCCGTCCGGCTCGTGGCTCCCGGCAAGGCGGTCAAGTAGCGCGCGCGCGGCAAGCCGGCCGACCTCGCTCTGGCCGTTCCAGACGGTTGTCAGGGCCGGTGTTGCGATCGAGGCTTCCTCGAGGTCGTCGTAGCCGGTGACCGAGATGTCCTGGCCGGGGACAAGGCCGGCCCGGGCGATCCCATTCATCAGGCCGATTGCGACGAGATCGTTCCAGCAGACGGCAGCAGTCGGCTTCTGCGGCAGCGACAGGAAATGCACGGCCGCCTCGAACCCACCCTGCTTGGACCGGGGGCCCGGAATGCGAAGGTTCGGGTCCACCTCGATGCCTGCCTTGCGCAGCGCGTTGACATAGCCCTGGTAGCGGTCGCGCCCGGTCGAGGTCTGATCCGTACCGCCGATCATCGCGATGACCCGGTGGCCGAGCCCGATCAGATGGTTGGTAGCGAGCGAGATGCCGTAGCTGTCGTCGCCGCGATACATGGGCAGGTTGACGCCCTCCATGGACCGGGCAACCAGAATGGCCGGCATGCCATTGGCCTCGGCGAGCTTGACGTCCTCAATCGGAGTGCCGATCGCCGGAGACATGATGACCCCATCGCCACCGAGCTGCAGCAGTGTTTCGATGAAGGTCCGCTGCTTCTCGACGGAATCGTAATGATTGGACAGGATGAAGGTCTGGCCGCTGCGGTCGAGCTCGCTTTCGATCGCCTTCAGGATTTCCCCGTAGAAGGGGTTCATGATGTCGTGTACAACGACGCCGACAATGCCGGAGCGGGAGGTCCTGAGGCTCGCCGCGCGCCGATTGTAGATATAGCCCAGCGCGCGCGCCTGCTCCTTGATCTTCTCCCGGGTATCAGCTGCAACCAGCGGACTGTCGCGCAAGGCGAGCGAAATGGTTGCGGTGGACAGGCCGAGGCTTTCGGCAATCGTCGACAGCTTGATCTTTTGCGCCACGTCCCCTCCGGCCAGGCAAGCACCGGCTGCGGCCGGATTTAAAATCCTTTAAATAATTAAATGGGAAATCGCAACTGCCCGGAAAGGCCCAGCGAACAGGTTATTCAGGCGAATGGAGATTGTTGTCCAGGGCGCGCAGGAGCCGCATCAGTGTCCGGATCTCCTTGCCGGAGAAATCCTTCAAGGCTAGCTCCCCACAGGCCGCCACGCTTTGCTCGATCCGTGTCACGCTCGCTCTGCCGCTCTCGGTGAGGAATACTTTTGTCAGGCGTCCGTCTTCGCCGTCCTCGCTACGCATGACGAAACCCTGCGCCTCCATGCGTCCGATGGTGCGCGTCATGGTTGGGGCCTTGACGCCGAGATGGGCGGCCAACTGGCCGGCAGTCAAGCCGTCCTGCTCGGCGAGTGCAAGGATCACGCCATCCTGCCCCGCATAGAGGCCACTTTCGGCAAGGCTGCGGCTGAGCACGGTGCGCAGGGACCGGGCCGCCTGGGTGAGGCCGACCGCAAGATCGGCGGGAGCAAAGGCTTCGAGATCCTTCTTCTTGCCGTTCTTGCCGTCCTTGCCCTTCTTGCCGTCCTTCTTCTTGGCCATCTGCCCTTCCTGCTTCCGTGCTGAGGCTCGCACGGCTATAGACTTCGTCCCATGCATAGCGAAACGAGGGATGGACCGCCAGATGCCTCACCCACGGCCGCATTTCAGGGACAATGATCCGACGCTGTCGCCCGTCGACCGCAGCGATTGGATTGCCGTCCTGCCGCTCGGCGCCCATGAACAGCATGGACCGCACCTGCCCTTCGAAACCGATACGCTGATTGCAACGGGGATCGTCGACCGGCTGATCAACACCCTGCCCCCTCGCCTTCCGGTCACCTTCCTTCCCATCGAACCCGTCGGTTATTCCATCGAGCACATGGATGTGCCCGGGACGAAGACACTGGCATTCGACGAGGCGGTGATGCGCTGGCTGGGGATTGCGGAGGACCTGCACCGACAAGGCATCCGCAAGTTGGTGATGCTCAATGCCCATGGCGGCAATTCCCCTTTGATGACCATCGTCGCCACCGAAGCCCGTGTCCGGTTCAACATGCTCGCTGTCGCGACGAGTTGGACACGCTTCGGGCTACCCGAAGGACTGATCAGCCCTGAGGAAAAGGCGATCGACATCCATGGCGGTGACATAGAGACGTCGGTCATGCTGGCGCTCCATCCGGATCGGGTGGACATGGGGAGGGCCGAAGCCTTCCAATCCCGCCAGAGCGAATTCGCCAGCCGCTACCGGCACCTGCGCGCCTATGGCCCGCATGCCTTCGGCTGGAAGATGTCGGACCTCAACAAGGCGGGTGTCGCCGGCAATGCCGCCGCCGCGACCGCGGAAAAGGGCGAGGCCATCCTGGCCCATGCGGTGAAGGGAATCATGGAACTGCTGCAAGATGTGGCGGCGTTCGATGCGGTGGAACTGTCATAGCTCGCATTGCAGCTAGCTACACAAATGGCTATGCTGCTGCTACACAGGAGGCCATGATGACCCTCAATATCCGTAACAAGCAAGCGGATGCTCTGGCGCGCGAATTGGCGGAACTTGACGGCACCACGATCACAGACGCAGTCGTCAATGCGCTGCGGGAAACCATCGCAAGCCGCCTAAAGAACGAAAGCCCACGTGAGACTGCAAGGCGCGTACTTGCTAGACGCGGCCTCGCATTCAAGCCGAACCGACGTCCTGTTCCTGCCGAAGCGTTCCACGAACTCGACCACGAACTAGCATCTGACTGATGTTTGTCGACGCCTGCGCGATCATATCGTTGATGGCAGGCGAAGACACGGCCGATGCCTATGAAGAGGCCTTACTCGGCGCAGCTTCGCCTTTCACCTCAGCACTCGCTGCCTGGGAGGCGATCATCATCCTTTCGCGTCCTGATCAGCTCGACTGTAGCTATCGCGACGCGGAAGGTGCCGTGCTTGAGTGGCTGGACGACCGCAATATTGAGTTGAGGGAGACAGGCCAGCCCCGGGAGATTTTGCATCACGCCGTCGCGGTGGCGCAGGATCGCGGCATCGGCCGTCGGTATCTGAGCAACTTCGATTGCTTCCACTACGCTCATGCGAAGGTGATGGGGCAGCCTATCCTGACCACAGACCGTCTCCTGCGGGAGACAGACGTCGACACCAAGCCGTGACAACCGCTGTCACCTTATAACATTCAAAACCCTTTGAACTGCTTCCGGCTTGCCCTTATATCAGGCCGACACCTTTTGCGCGCCGCCCCGGCGCCGGCTCACCCTTCGAGGTTTCCCATGACCGACACGACCATCGCCAAGCCCGTTCCCGTCACCGTTCTCACCGGCTATCTCGGCGCCGGGAAGACGACGCTCCTGAACCGCATCCTCTCCGAGAGCCACGGCAAGAAGTATGCGGTCATCGTCAACGAGTTCGGCGAGATCGGCATCGACAACGACCTGATCGTGGAATCCGACGAGGAAATCTATGAGATGAACAACGGCTGCGTCTGCTGCACGGTGCGCGGCGACCTGATCCGCGTCGTGGAAGGCCTGATGCGCCGCCCCGGCCGCTTCGACGGCATCATCGTCGAGACGACCGGCCTTGCCGACCCGGTTCCGGTTGCGCAGACCTTCTTCATGGACGACGACGTGCGCGCCAAGACCGAGCTTGATGCCGTGGTCGCTCTAGTCGACGCCAAGCACCTGCCGCTCCGCCTGAAGGACAGCCGCGAGGCCGAGGACCAGATCGCCTTCGCCGATGTCGTGGTCATCAACAAGACCGATCTCGTGACGCCGGACGAGCTGGCGCAGATCGAGGACGTCGTTCGGGCCATCAATCCCGGCGCACGCATCTACAAGACGAGCCGTTCCGGCGTCGATCTCGCCAAAGTCCTGAACCAGGGTGCCTTCAACCTGGAGCGGGCGCTGGAGAACGATCCGCAGTTCCTGGAGCATGGTCACGAGGATCATGTCTGCGGCCCGGATTGCGACCATGACCACGGTCATCATCACGGCCACGACCATCACCACCACGATCATGATCATCACCATCATCACGATCATGGCCATGGCCACGATCACCATCATCATGCCCCCTCCCCGATCCACGACGTGACGGTGAAGTCCATCTCGTTGCGCGGTGGCGAGATGAACCCGGACCGCTTCTTCCCCTGGATCCAGAAGATCACCCAGACCGATGGTCCCAATATCCTGCGCCTCAAGGGCATCATTGCCTTCAAGGGCGACGAGGAACGCTACGTGGTGCAGGGTGTTCACATGATCGTCGAGGGCGACCACCAGCGTCCCTGGAAGGATGGCGAGAAGCGCGAATCCCGCCTCGTCTTCATCGGCCGCGACCTCGACGTCGAGAAGATCGAGAAGAGCTTCAGGGCCTGCGAGGCGACGCCTGCCTGATGCCGACCGTCGCACCGCTTGATCTCGAAGGCCATTTCGTCGCTACGCATTTCCTCGGCGAGGTCCCTCTCTTCGCCTCAGCTGCCGGCACCATCCACCGCCTCGATGGCGGCGAGAAGGTGACAGACGCGCATGAGGGCTTGCTCACCTGCATCCGCGACCCCTACAGCGCCACCCTCCTTACCGGCGGCGAGGACGGCAAGGTCCTGCGCATCGCCCATGACGGCAGTGTGACGCAGCTGGCGGAAGCGCCGCGCAAGTGGATCAACGTGGTAGCCGGCGGGCCGCAGGGGGCCGTCGCCTATGCGCATGGGCGCACGAGCTTCGTGCGCCTTTCGGACGGCACGACGCGGGAATTTCCCGAAGAGCGCACGGTGGAAGGCGTTGCCTTCGCCCCGAAGGGCCTACGGATTGCCGTGGCGCGGTACAACGGCGTGACCCTGCACTGGGTCGGCACCAATGGCGCGCCTGTGGACCTTGACTGGAAGGGTGCCCACACCGGCGTGACCTTCTCCCCTGACGGCCGTTTCCTCGTCACCACCATGCAGGAAAACGCCCTGCACGGCTGGAAGCTCGACGGCAAGCCCGGGGACGCACGCCACATGCGCATGACCGGGTATCCGGCCAAGGTGAAGTCGCTCTCCTGGTCGGTGAAGGGCAAGTGGCTGGCCTCCTCCGGCGCGCCCGCCGCGATCGTCTGGCCGTTCTCGGCCAAGGACGGTCCGATGGGCAAGGCGCCGCTGGAGCTTGGCACGCGCGCCAACATCATGGTCACCCAGGTTGCATTCCATCCGGCGGAGGAGGTCCTGGCGATCGGCTTCGTCGACGGCATGATCCTCGGCGTGCGGATCGCCGACGGCAAGGAGGCGCTGTTGCGTCGCCCGGGCAAGGGCGCCATCACCGGCCTGAGCTGGAGCGCGACGGGCAAGCTGCTCGCCTTCGCTTCGGAAGCCGGTGACTGCGGCGTCATCGACATCTCGGCCTGAGCCCGTGATTCCTTGGACCCTCATCGACACTGCAACCGTTCCCGGCGGAGGCGAGGAACTGCGCCTCAAGCGGCGCGGCTCCGAGTTCTCCATCATGCTCGGCACCAACGAACTGATGAACAGCCGGCTCTCCGGATCGGAAGAAGCGCTGGCGCGTCTCTCCATCGGCAAGATCAGCGATCGCCAACGGCCGGTGATCCTGATCGGCGGCCTCGGAATGGGCTTTACGCTCCGTGCAGCCTTGGCGGAACTTCCACAGGATGCGCGTGTCGTCGTCGCAGAGCTCGTGCCGGCGGTGATCCGCTGGGCGAAGAACGAGATGGCCGAGGTGTTCAAGGGGTGCCTGGACGATCCGCGCGTCATGGTCGTGGAAGCGGATGTCGGCGAGCTGATCCGTCGCGAGACGGCTGTCTTTGACGCCATCCTTCTCGATGTCGACAACGGGCCGGAGGCGCTGACGCGAGACGAGAACGACCGCATCTACGATGCAGGCGGTCTGGGAGCGGCCAAATCTGCGCTGAGGCCGGGTGGCGTGCTTTCCATCTGGTCTTCTGCCCCGGATTCCCGCTTCACGCGCCGGATGCAGTCGGCAGGATTCGCGGTTGAGGAAAATCCGACGCGTGCCAGCACCAAGGGACGCGGGGCGAAGCACATGATCTGGCTTGGCGTGAAGCAGGCTCGCTAGAACCTCTGCACCTGCCGACCGGCAGCAGGAAGAACCGCGCCGGAGAACTCCGCGACGGGATCAGGGGATGGGCAGGCAATCGGCATCGAGGGTATTGGTGTGTCAGGCATGACTGCCTGCCCGATTGCTTCCGGCCTTCCCAAAGATCCAGAGGAGAGGTGTCAGTTCTCTTTCCGGAGCTTCGGGTGGGGGCCGGCCTGACGCCGGCCCGCCACCGTCTGCAACCATCACCGGGCACCGGGTGCTTCCCGGGGGGAGGCAACCGGTTCGCGAACCCGGTCCCTGCCCGATGACTGCTTCAGGATAAGACGAGGCAAGGCTGCGGGGATGGACGGGGAAGAATGACGGAATCGCGGCCTTGAAACGCCAGCGCAATTTCTCGCCCGCGCAACAACATTGCTCCCGTCAGGCGGAGCGAACAGCACCGATGATCTCCGCCAGGAGGGCGTGCAGGTCGTCGCGATAGCCGGTCCGTGCCGAGGGTGAATTCTCGTCCGACGTCATCACCACCGTGAGCCCGAGCGACGGGACGATATAGAGCATCTGCCCACCATAGCCCCAGCCGAACCTGATCTCCTCGCCGCCGATCCTGCGCAGGAACCAGCCATAGCCGTAGCCATCGCCGGAAAAGCGGGAATTGGTCCGCGGTATCCATGACTGCTCTATCCAGTCCTCGGAGATGATGCGCGTGCCGTCCTCTGCCTTGCCGCCGTTGCAGTAAACTTCACCGAAGGCCAGCAATGACCGCGCGGTCATCGCCATCTGGTTGCCGCCGAGATAGATCCCCTGCGGATCCTGCTCCCAGGAGCCGATACGGAAGCCTTCCACCGGCTCGAACCATTCGCGCGCCAGCGCCAGCGTCGACTTCTCCCCGACGCGGGTGAGGATGGCCGAGAGGAGATGGGTGGAGGCGGTGGAGTAGAGCATAGAGCCGCCGGGCTCGCCGTCGAACGGTTCCGACAAGGCAAACCGCACCCAGTTGCGGCTCGACACCCAGCGGCCGTAGTTGGGTCCCGACATGCGGGCGAGACCCGCCTGCATGGAGAGAAGGTTGCCGATGGTGATCTCGGACATGCGTGGATCCGGCTCGCGCGGCAGCTCGCGTTCGAGGATCGGCGCGATCTTCTGGTCGGTTCCCTGCAACAGACCCTTGTCGATGGCGACGCCGACCATTGCGGAGATGATCGACTTGGAGGCCGACTTGATGTTCGTCGATTCGTCGATTGAATGCCCGTTGAAGGCGCGTTCGGCGAGCATTTCTCCTTCCCGGGAAACCAGCACCACCTTGAGCGGCTCCAGGCCTCTCGCCCCGTCCAAGACAGCGCCGAGGGATGCGCCGGGCTCCGGCGTCTGCGGAACAGCCTGGGCGAGAGCATGAGGGGCAGTGAGAGCGAGGGGAATGGCAGAAATCAGGGTGCGTCTTGTGATCATGAACGCCAATTTAGTGCGACGTGGGTCCTGAACTATGGCCGCCCTGCCGATTCACGCCAAGGTGATGGCGCGTGAAGAGAGCCAACTGCGGCTTCTAGAGCTCGGCCTTTGCAAAGATCTCGCTGATCCAGTCGAGGAACACGCGCACGCGCGGCGAGAGCTGCCGGTTCTGCGGATAGAGAGCCGAAAGCGGCGTTCGCGCCGGTAAGAAATCTGCCAGCACCTCTACGAGTTCACCCCTCTCGATGAAAGGCCGAAGGCGGTGACGCGGCGCCTGGATCAGGCCGAAGCCACGGCAGGCGAGGTCCACGATCGTGTCGGAATTGTTGACCCGGATGCGCGTCGGCAGCGTAATTTCGCGGATCTGCCCGTTGACGGTGAACTCCAGCGGCAGGACCTGCCCGGTACGCGAGGAGATGAAGCCGATCGCCTCGTGCCCCTCCAGCGCATCCGGGGTTTCAGGCGTGCCGTGGGCCTCGATATAGGCGGGGCTGGCGCAGGTCAGCTCGGTGATCGAGCCGAGCCTCCGCATGATCAATGAACTGTCGGAAATTTCGCCGGCGCGGATGACGCAGTCGACCCCCTCCCGGATGAGGTCCACATAGCGATCCGTCTGGCCGATCTGCAGTTCCAGGGCCGGGTAGCGGTCGAGGAACTCGCGAAGATGCGGAAGCAGGAATGTCTGCGTCAGCATCGGATGGGCGTCCACCCGCAGGACGCCTTGCGGCTTTGCCTCCCGGAAAATCGTCTCCGCCTCCGCCATCTCGGCGAGGATCGACAGGCAGCGCTGGTAGAAGGCGCGGCCATCGAGGGTGACGGCGACGTGACGGGTCGTCCGTTCCAGGAGGCGCGCGCCGAGATCCGCCTCAAGCGCCTTGATCGCCGCCGTCGCGGTGGAACGTGCAAGCCCGAGATCGGCGGCGGCCGCGGCGAAGCTGCCGCGTTCCACCACCCGGACAAAGAGTTCCATGCGCGTCAGGCGATCCATTGCTATTGTTCAGCATGGCTGAATTATCATGTCAATTCGCGTTCATTGTTCTTCGACCAAGGCTTCGTATCTTGGGTAGGAACGAAAGGAGACATGCCATGACACACACAGAACAACACGTCGCCATCGTCACCGGAGCCTCGAAGGGCATCGGCCGCGCCGCGGCTATTCGCCTTGCAGCTGACGGTTTCGCAGTCATCGTCAACTATTCCTCAAGCCCGGCCGCCGCCGACGAGGTGGTCGCGGAGATTGAAGCGGCCGGCGGCAAGGCGCTCGCCGTGCAGGCGGACGTCAGCACATCGGCAGGCATCGCCGCACTGTTCGACGCTGCGGAACAGCATTTCGGCGGCACCGACGTCCTCGTCAACAATGCCGGCGTGATGACGCTCATCCCGTTGACGGAGATGGATGATGCCACCTTCGAGCGGCACATCGCCGTCAACCTCACCGGTACCTTCTACGGTATCCGCGAGGCAGGCCGCCGGCTGCGCGACGGTGGCCGCATCATCAACTTCTCCTCCAGCGTCATCGGGGCATACGGCCCGCGCTACGGCGGATACGCGGCAAGCAAGGGCGGCGTCGAAGCCATGACTCATGTGGCCTCGAAGGAGCTCGGAAGCCGGGGAATTACCGTCAACGCCGTCGCGCCGGGGCCGGTGGAAACCGAGATGTTCATGCACGGCAAGTCGGAAGAACTGGTGCAGAGCATCGTCCGAGGCATTCCGCTCGGGCGGCTCGGCCAGCCGGACGACATCGCCCCGGTCGTGTCCTTCCTCGCAAGCCCCGAGGGCGGATGGGTGAACGGCCAGGTGCTTCGCGCCAATGGCGGCATGCTGTGACGTAACGAGAGAGCGAGAGGAAAAAACCATGCCATTCGTCAACATCAAGACCCCGGAGGGCGCGCTGACGCGGGCGCAGAAGGAGGAGATCGTGCACCGCACGACAGACCTGCTGATCGGTTACTTCAGCGAAGCGGCACGTCCGCATACCATGGTGCTGATCGAGGAGGTCAAGGATGGCGGCTATGGCCGCGCCGATGAGATCTACGTCATCCCCGACGCCTACCGCGCACGTGAAGCGGAATAAGCGCTCAAAGCTGGTGCCGCCCGGCGGCGTTGCCGCCGGGATCCGGCAATGTCTGTTCCCTGATTTGTCTGGCCATCGTCCGGGCAACCCTTCGTGAAGTTCGGGAAGATCTGAAACCTCAGGCCCTTTCGAAGGTTGTGGTGCCCTGCACGCTGCGTGAGTGCGCACACATCAACCGAAGGAGAAGTCTGTGAAAGCTCTGGTCTGGCACGGAAAAGAGGACATCCGCTGCGACACGGTCTCGGATCCCGAGATCGAGGACGCTCGCGACGCGATCATCAAGGTCACCAGCTGTGCCATATGCGGTTCCGACCTGCACCTCTTCCACAATTTCATTCCGGCAATGGAGCCGGGTGACATCATGGGCCACGAGATGATGGGCGAGGTCGTGGAAGTGGGCTCCGGCATCAACGGTGCCCTCAAGAAGGGCGACCGGATCGTGGTGCCCTTCACCATTCTCTGCGGTGAATGCGACCAGTGCAAGCGGGGCAACTTCTCCGTCTGCGAGCGCTCCAACCGCAACAAGGACATGGCGGACAAGGTTTTCGGCCACGCGACCGCAGGGCTCTTCGGCTATACGCACCTGACGGGCGGTTATCCCGGCGGCCAGGCGGAGTATCTCCGCGTGCCCTTCGCCGACAAGACCCATATCAAGGTGCCTGACAGCCTGACCGACGAGCAGGCCCTCTTCCTCGGCGATATCTTCCCCACCGGCTGGCAGGCGGCGGTCAATTGCGACATCCAGCCGACCGACACTGTGGCCATCTGGGGCTGCGGCCCTGTCGGACAGATGGCGATCCGCAGCGCCGTCCTTCTCGGCGCCAAGCAGGTCGTTGCGATCGATTGCATTCCCGAGCGGCTTTCCATGGCCGAAGCGGGTGGTGCAATCACCATCCATTTCGAGACCGAAAGCGTGGTGGAGCGTCTGAACGACCTCACCACAGGCAAGGGCCCGGAAAAGTGCATCGACGCGGTCGGGCTGGAGTCCCATGTGTCAATGGGCCAGCCGGATACGCTTCTCGACCGCGCCAAGCAGATGGTGATGCTGGAGAGTGACCGGCCGCATGTGCTGCGCGAGATGATCTATGTCTGCCAGCCCGGCGGCATCATCTCGATTGCCGGCGTCTATGGCGGGCTTGTCGACAAGATCCCGATGGGTCCGGCGATGAACAAGAGCCTCACCTTCCGTATGGGCCAGACCCACGTCAACCGCTGGACCGACGATCTCGTCCGCCGGATTGAGGAAGGCCAGATCGATCCCTCCTTCGTCATCACCCATACGGCGAAGCTCGAGGACGGACCGGACATGTACAAGGTCTTTCGCAACAAGCAGGACGGCTGCGTCAAGGTTGTACTCAAACCATAGGATAGGGAGAACAGTGATGATGCATATCGCCAACGCCCTACAGCGCTCGGACAATCCAAGGGTGATCGAAACAGGCCCGAGTTCCCTCACCAACACAGACCGCCTCGCCCGCAATCTCGGCTGGTTCAGCATCGGCCTCGGCATCGCCGAGCTTGTCGCCGCCAGACGCATCAGCCGCGCCATCGGCATGGAAGGATCCGAAAGCCTGATCCGCGCCTTCGGCGCCCGCGAGATCGCCAGCGGCATGCTGACGCTTTCGGTGGACAAGAAGGCAGGGCTCTATAGCCGGGTCGCAGGTGACGCGGTCGACCTCGCCGTGCTGAGCACCGCAGTCACGGACGACAATCCGAAGCGCGGCAATGCGGCGCTCGCACTCGCCATGGTGTCCGGGGTGACGCTGCTCGACGTTGCGGCCGCACTCGCAACTCGGCAACAGAGCAGGCGCGACGAGAACGACATCCGTGATTACAGCGACCGCAGCGGTTTCCCCAATGGCGTCGAGGCTGCCCGCCGCGATGGGCAACAGGAGGGCGAGGCGCCGGTCAAGGCGCTTCCCGCGCCGCAGCTGGCGCTGTAAGAGCAGCGCATGTGAGACGGTTCAGCCCGCTCCTTTCCCGGGAGCAGCCAGTTCATCGTTTGGAAGCAGTCGTCGCAACGGCGCCCAAGTCGCCAATCCCTCTTAGCCTTCTCCGTCGGTGGACCCTGCGCGGTGGGGCCGGACTAGTGCGGCCCCTGTGATACTCCCATGGGGGCAGGGCTTTGAGGTGGACAACCGGCATTCTTCCGCTGCCCCACTCTCTTGGACAGTTCCATGCTTGGCCGCTCAAAAAGCCACCAGAAGACGGTCGCAAAGCTGACACAGCCCAGGATCGAAAGTCCCCACCAAACCAGATCCCCCAGTGACGAGCGGGGCCCCAGCATGGTCGCGATGCGAAAAATCCCGCCAGTGACAATATTATGCGTCAGGTAGAGCGAATAGGAGATCAGGCCCAGAAACTGCAGCCATTGCCAGTTCAGCCCGACGCTGATTTGCCCGTAGATGGATGCCCAGAAAAGGGACAGCGCCGTCGCCGAGCACACGACCCTAAAGGCGTCGTCCGCCCATAGGCCGGATAGAAGCAGCACTGTCGCGTAGATCAGAAATAGAGGTACAAGTCTCGGCTGCTGCCATGTCCAGTAGACTGCCACCCCTAGAAGGAAGCCATACCACAGCGGCAAGAAGAGCCCGGACCAGAGTTCAGGTCCGAGGCCGAGCGGCCAAACAAGGCTGACGGCGCAGGCTGCAACGATTCCGGCTGGTCTGAAGCCGCTCACTCCGATGAGCAGGGCGTAGACGAGGTAGAACTGGATTTCGAGGCATAGCGTCCAGAAGACGGGGCTGATTGCCGGGTAGTCCAAAAGGTCCTGAACGTAGAAAATGTGTGCGAGGATCTGCGGAGCAGTGTAAATCGGCATTTCCCGGCCGGCTACCACGTAAGAGGAGAGCACCGCGAAGGCGATAGTGGCCGCGATCGAAACCCAATAGGCCGGATCGAGCCGAAGCGAACGCTTCAGGGTAAAACGGCCGAGTTCCCGAAGAGTCATCGGTCGGTTGTAAAGCGAATGGGCGATGACGAAGCCGCTCAGTACGAAAAACACGGCGACGCCGAGGCCGGCATGCAGCACCCCCGCCTCAACCCACGCCGGAAACAGCGCCATCAAACGTTCCACATGTCCGGCCGAAACAGCATGATACAGGACCACGCCCATCGCCGCCGCGCCGCGCAACGCATCGACAACCGTGAACCGCCCTGACAATTCTCGCATTGCATCCCCCTTGCTGCTCTAGAAAGTAACAGCAGCAACAAGGGGTCGGTAGATAAGCGCCCATCCTACAATAAGGCAAACCTGCACAAATTGGCAGCGGCGGCCTACTCCATAAGGTGAACCGCGGACTGCGTCAGGCAGGCCGGAGCTTGCACGGGTGTCTGCCGTCAGAAGGCAAGCTTGCGTCCGCTCGCGACGATCATGCCGGCGGCACCGTCCAGCCAGCCGGACCGGAGCTCCAGCGCCAGGAAGCGGTCACGATCAGAGGGGCCGGGCATGACGAGGTGCCGGGTCTTCTCGCCCGAGAAGCCGAAACGCTCGTAATAGGCGGCGTCGCCCACCAGCAAGATGGCGCCGTGGCCGCGCCGATCCGCTTCCGCGATCGCCGCGCGCATAAGCGCGCCGCCGATGCCGCGGCCTTCCTGCGTGCAGTCGACGGCAAGCGGCCCGAGCAACAGCGCCTCGACCAGCGTGCCCTGCTGGCTGATGCCGGCTTCGATGTTCCACAGGCGCACGGTACCGATCACGTGACCGTCTTCGTCGCGGGCAACAAGGGCGAGGCCTTCGGCGGGCAGGCGGCCGCGGCGGATCTTTTCCGACGATTTCCTGCGGCGCTCCGGTCCCATGACCCGGTCAAGCAGGTTTTCACGCGCGACGACATCCGCCGGCGTTTCGCTATCGATCGTATAGGTGGTCGGCGCAAAGAATGCGCGCACAGTGTCAAGAACAGCGGCCATGGCGGCCTCCCGTACCCAATACCGTTATCAGCGGCGATGAAGAGGAATTGTGAGCTTGCCGCCCCGGCTGGTTACGGGGTCGGCGGTGTCAGGCCTTAGATGACGTAGCTCTTCAGCGGATCGAAGCCGTTGAAGGCCACCGCCGAATAGGTCGTCGTATAGGCGCCGGTGCCTTCGATCAGAACCTCGTCACCGATCGTCAGCGAGATCGGCAGCGGATACATGTTCTTCTCGTAGAGCACGTCAGCGGAATCGCAGGTCGGGCCGGCGAGCACGCAAGGCTCCATGTCGTCGCCGTCGCGCTCCGTGCGGATCGGGTAGCGGATCGCCTCATCCATCGTTTCGGCGAGACCGCCGAACTTGCCGATGTCGAGGAAGACCCAGCGGTGGTTGTCATTGTCGGACTTCTTCGACACGAGAACCACTTCCGCCTTGATCACACCGGCGTTGCCGACCATGCCGCGGCCCGGCTCGATGATCGTCTTCGGCAGGTTGTTGCCGAAGTGCGACCGCAGAGCAGCGAAGATGGCCTGGCCATAGGCTTCCGCCGACGGGATGTCGCGCAGGTACTTAGTCGGGAAGCCGCCGCCCATGTTGACCATCTGCAGGTGAATGCCCTGCTTGGCCAGCTGAGCGAAGACCCGCTTGGCATCGGCAAGCGCCGAATCCCAAGCATCGACCTTCATCATCTGCGAGCCGACGTGGAAGGATACGCCGTAGGACTCAAGGCCGAGCTGGTGTGCGTAGACGAGCACGTCGACGGCCATCTGCGGCACGCAGCCGAACTTGCGCGACAGCGGCCATTCGGCACCTTCGCCATCCGTCAGCACGCGGCAGAAGACCTTCGCGCCGGGAGCGGCACGGGAAATCTTCTCCACTTCCTCGTGGCTGTCGACGGCAAAGAGACCGATGCCGAGCGCGTGTGCGCGGGCAACGTCGCGTTCCTTCTTGATCGTGTTGCCGTAGGAGATCCGGTCCGGCGTCGCACCTGCGTCGAGCGCCATCTGGATTTCTGCAACCGACGCGCAGTCGAAGCTCGAACCGAGCGAGGCGAGCAGCTTCAGGATTTCCGGCGCCGGGTTTGCCTTGACGGCATAGTAGATCGCGCTGTCGGGCAGGGCGTGGCGGAACGCGTGGAAGTTGTCGCGCACGACATCGAGGTCGACGACGAGGCAGGGGCCTTCGGGGCGTCGGGTCTTGATGAAATCGAGAATACGAGCGGTCGTCATCTTGCAGTCCCTCAAAATTCCAAGCTCCGGCGGACCGGAGGACAAAGGGCGGATGAGGTATGCGATCGCGCCAGCCGGTGGAGACCCCGACGCCGCTACACGCTCATACGCGCAAACAATGGATCAGCGCCCTGCCACGGGCAAAGATCCGGCTTTGTCTGCCATGGATTGGAGGGGTTATCCCACCGCACTTCCGGCAATGATGGTGTGCCTCTTCAGTGACCCCGGCTGATGGAAAGCCGGAAGAGAACCAGAAAGGCCCGCACCGTCGTTGCTTCAAGATGTCCTCGCATTTCCCGGTTGGCCGGAATAGCGACTGGAGGGGTTAGTTCCAGGTACCTTACCGATGACCTCACCTTAGGGATGAATCCCAGTTCGAGGGTCGGCGGACACCCACAGGCACGTGCGACTTTGGGCAGCACGGGAGATAAGAATATTCGCCTTCACAATCAAGAGATTTTTTCGCCTGTTTATCTATTTTTCACATTGCCGCCGGGAACCTGAATTCCCAACTAGGCGTGGGGCCAGAAAAGGGACGATCGTATTGGACACCTTGACGCGCATGCGCGCCTTCATCGACGTGGTGGAAGCGGAGGGCTTTTCGGCCGCCTCGCGGCGGACAGGCCGCTCGAAAGCCTTGCTTTCCAAGTATGTGAAGGAGCTGGAGGATGATCTTGGCGCCCTGCTCCTGAACCGCACGACGCGGCAGTTCTCCATGACCGAGGCCGGGCATACCTACTACCGGACGGCCGCCGACATCCTGAAGGAGATCGACAACCTCGCCGACCTGGTGCGGGAGAACAATGCGGACCTGAAAGGCCGACTCAGAGTCTCGGTGCCGCGCACGTTCGTGGATGCGGAAGTCGGCCAGTCGCTGATCGACTTCGCCAAGGAGCATCCCGACGTCTCGCTGGAAATCGTCGCGGAGGATCGCTTCGTCGACCTGATCGAGGAGAGCTTCGACCTCGCGATCCGCATCACAAAGCTTGAGGACTCCGGGCTGATCGCCCGCAAGATCGCCGATTTCCGGGTCTATGCCTGCGCGTCCGCAGATTTCGTGGCACGGCACGGCCCGATCGAGACGCCGCAGGACCTTTCGCGCATCCCCTTCCTGATCGATACCAATTCCCGCTGGCACAACAATGTGCGCTTCTCCAGCGCAGACGGCAACACGATCTCGGTGCCGGTCAGCGGCCCGGTCGAGGTAAACAGCCCGCAGGCTACGCTACGTGCCGCTAAGGCGGGTCTGGGCGTTGCGATCATCCCGGATTTCATCGCAAACCCCGCCATTCAGGCGGGCGATCTGGTCACGCTTCTCGATGAATATATCGCCAAGGATCGCGGGATCTATGCCGTCTATCCGCATCGCCGCTACCTGCCCGCCAAGGTGCGCAGCTTCGTCGACTACCTGGCCGTCTGGTTCCGCAGGCACCAGCGTTGACAGCAGGTCGAAATTCCGACCCATTTCCTGCCCAAATACGGCAGATGTTCCAATCCGGAGACACGGTCCCCGCATGAAATACCTCCTGCCTTCGGTGACTGCCTTCGCGCTGGCGCTGCCGGGAATGGCCGCCGCGCACCCTCACATCTTCGCGGAGGCGCGACTGGAGGTCGTAGCCGCCGACGATGGCAGCATCTCGGAACTGCGTCACGTATGGCGATTCGACGAGGTGTTCTCGTCGAGCGTGCTGCTCGATTTCGACCAGAACACCAACCTCAAGCTTGACGAGGCCGAACTGGCCGAGCTCGGCGAGATCATGCGGGCCTCGCTTGCGGATTTCGACTACTTCACGACAATCTCTGTGGACGGCAAGAGTGCAGCGATCGTGAAACCGGATGCGATCCATGTCTCGTTCGAGGAGAACCAGATTCTTATCTTCTTCGCGGTCCGGCCGGAGGCGCCGCTGCCGCTGAAGGGCAAGCTCGCCTTCGGCGTTTACGATCCCTCCATGTACACGGCCATCGATTTCCCGACCGACGAAGACCTCGTCGCGCAGGGCAAGGCGGCCGACGCATGCCAGCGGCAGGTCGTTCGCCCCGATCCCGACGAGATCATTGCTCAGAACAGCGAAACACTGACCGAAGCCTTCTTCGAAGACCCCTCGGGTAACGACATGTCCAAGCTCTTTGCAACACGACTGGAGCTGACCTGCTGATGCGGTCGAGACGTCTGGTTCTGCTGCTGGTGGGGCTGGCGCTGGCTGGAGCCGCGCACGCGCAGTCGCCGCTTGGCGTCGGGTCGGCTGAACCGGCCTTCAGCATCGGCGGCCCGCTCGGTGGCTTCCTTGGCTGGATCAACGACTACCAGCAGCTCTTCTACCGCTCGCTCACCGGCACGCTGAAGGCGATGCGCGACGATCCGTGGGCGCTGAGCGGGCTGGTCGGCCTTTCCTTCGCCTATGGTGTCTTCCACGCGGCAGGGCCAGGACACGGCAAGGCGGTGATCTCCTCCTACATGATCGCCAATGAGGTGGAACTCCGGCGCGGCGTGGCCATCTCCTTCATCTCTTCGCTCCTTCAGGGGCTTGTGGCAGTACTCCTGGTCGGCACGGCGTTCTTCCTCCTCAGGGGCAGCGGCATCACCATGACGGCCGCAACCCGCGCCATGGAAATCGCGAGCTTCGCGCTGATTGCCGCCTTCGGCGCCTGGCTGCTGGTCCGCAAGCTGATGGTGCTTCGTGCGGCACCCGCGCCCGTTCTGGCGGGCGCAGGCAACGCAACGTCGCCCCGACCCATGCGGCTCGGGCCCACGCGACCTGCCGTGTCCGCCTTCCAGGCGGTCGACGTAACGGACCATGATTATCGGGGGAGCGGAGACGCCTGCGAAACCTGCGGCATCGCCCATGCGCCGGATCCAAGCCTGCTCGGCGGGAACCGCTTCGGAGCCAGGGAAGCCTGGTCGGCCATCGTGGCGGTCGGGCTGCGCCCCTGCTCCGGCGCCATCCTAGTCATGAGCTTCTCGCTCCTGAACAGCCTCTATCTCGGCGGAATGCTCTCGGTACTGGCGATGTCGCTCGGCACCGCCATCACCGTGTCGGTGCTCGCGATCCTCGCCGTGACGGCGAAGGATGTCGCCGTTCGCTTCGCGGGTCCCGGATCACGCACTGCAGGCCGGGTTACGAGCGGCTTCGAGATCGCCGGCGCGCTCTTCATCCTGCTGATCGGCCTCTCGCTGCTCGGGGCAGCACTCCAGGCCTAGACGTCGGTCTTGCGCCGCTGATGGCGGGCTCGCAGCCAGAAGATCAGGAAGAAGGAGACAACAGCCAGAACGCCGAAGGCTGCAGCGAGATAGGGAGAAAAAGTTTCCGCCAGCCAGATCATGATCGGTGGCATGACGAAGAACAGCGCGAGGAAGCCCGCGAAGATGATGGCAGCCGCGATTGCCGGGCTGCGCTGCTTGTCACTCATGCTGCACCCCCGTGGTGATCTCTTCGCGAATAGCCTCGAGGCGCCGCTTCTGGCTCCCATCAGCATCGAAGTTGGCGGGCGCAAGCCATGCTTCGAACGCCTGCTTCAGCACCGGCCACTCGCGGTCGATCATCGAGAACCATGCGGTATCGCGGTTGGCGCCTTTCGAGATGACATGCTGGCGGAAGACACCTTCGAAGGTGAAGCCGTAGCGGACAGCGGAACGTTTGCTGGCCTCGTTCTCGTTGTGGCATTTCCACTCGTAGCGGCGGTAGCCGAGATCCTCGAACACGTGTCGAGCCATGAGGTAATGCGCCTCGGTGGTCAGCGGCGATCGCTGGACATCCGGGCCATGGGCCACCGAGCCGACCTCGACGACACCATTCTTCGGATCCGGCCGCATATAGCTCGCCATGCCGACGATCCGCCCGCTGGTGTTATCCCGGAAGACCAGGGTCATGAAGTTACTCTGCGTGCGAGCCTTCTCGAGCCACGCACCAAAATCGTCGATCCCGACAAAGTCATCGTTGGGGAAGTAGCGGGTGAGCTGGTTGACGCCCATGCCGCCCAGTCCTTCCCATAGCGCCTGCAGGTGGCGCCCGGCCTCGTAGGGCTCCAGCGTCACGAAGCGGCCCCGCAAGGTAACGGGGCCGGGTGCTTCAACCTTGTAGTTCCTGAGATCACTCATGGTCTGCCTCTTGTCCGGGTCGAGGCTTAGGCCAGCTGCCGGACAAAGGCAACCGGCCGAAGGGGAACCTAGGCCTGAACCTTGGCGGCCGAGACTGTGGCGTCGATATGGTCAAGCAGCGCATCCGGCAGGCCGAGGCGACCGGCGAGGAGGTCGAGATAGCCGCGTTCGGCGCGCGTATCCGGATCGATGGTGAGCCGGGTGGCGGTGTAGAGCTCCACCTTCTGCTCCTCGGTGCGAGCTGAGGCGACGAGATCGTCTATATCAACGGGATTGGCGAGCTCGTTGGCGATGAAGGCTTCCGCTTCCGAGCCGAGGTCAACCGCATGCACCTTGTCAATGATGTTCGCCCGCTCCGCGGCGTCGATATGGCCGTCGGCCTTGGCGGCGGCGATCATCGCGCGGATCAGGGTCAGGGCAAAGTCATTGCTGAGCGCGGAGGACTGCGGGTTGAAGGGCGAATCCACCGGCGGCGGCAGGATCTCAGGTTCTTTATGTGTCACCGTCTGGGGCGACTGGCCGGACTGGTAGTTCTTGTAGGCCATATAGCCGAGACCCGCGATTGCCGCGAGCCCGCCCACGGTGGCAACATTGCCGGCGAGCTTTCGCCCCGTCTTCGTGCCAAGCAGTGCCGCAGCAATACCCGCCGTCTTCCAGGGGTTGTTCTTCGCGATGTCGCCGAACTGGCCGGCCCGGCCGAGTATATCCCCCGACTTGCCGCCCATCTGCGGCCCGAGGAACTGGTCAAGAAGCTTCTTGGCGTCGAACATCGTGATCTCCCTGTTAATGATGACAGGGAGATAGGGTGGGAAGGGCCAAATTACAAAAGCGGCAACGGAGAAGTTATGCCTTGAGCGCCGCGGCTTCCCTGGCGAGCCTCGTGATGCCCGCCCAGTCGCCGGCGGCAACCAGTTCCTTGGGCGCAACCCAGGAGCCGCCGACACAGACGACGTTCGGCAGTGACAGGTAATCCTTCGCATTCTTCAGCGAGACGCCGCCGGTCGGGCAGAACAGCGTGCCGGCGAGCGGCGACGAGAGCGCCTTGAGGTAGGCAGCGCCGCCGGCTTGCTCGGCGGGAAAGAATTTCATGACCTCGACGCCTTCTTCACGCAGGGCCATGACTTCGCTCGCCGTAGCCGCACCCGGCAGGATCGGCACGTCGGAAGCATTGGCAGCATCGAGGATGCCACGGGTTACGCCCGGGCTGACGATGAAGGTGGAACCGGCGGCAACGGCTGCGTCCCAGTCCTTGGCGCTGAGAATGGTGCCGGCGCCGACATTGGCACCTTCCACCTCAGCGGCGACGGCACGGATTGCATCGAGTGCGGCCGGCGTCCTCATGGTGATCTCGATCGCCTTCAATCCCCCCGCAACGAGCGCCCGCGCAAGCGGTACCGCCGACTTTGCGTCATCGACGATCAGCACCGGAACCACCGGCTGGGCCTTCAGGATCGCGAGGAGTTTTTCGGTCTTGGCGGTCATCGGCGCTTCCGTTTCAAACGATTGAACTGACCTGCTCCGATTATCCCCCTCCCCCCGACTTGTCGAGGAAAATAAACCCTATACTGCTGTGAACCTTTGCCAAAGGCCGGTTTTGCCATAGGTTCCACCACGACCGGGAACGGGGATGCGCATGGCCAAGGAAATTGAGCGGAAGTTTCTGGTGAAGGACGACGCCTGGCGCGCAGAAGCGGTCTCGGCGTCCACCTTCATCCAGGCCTACGTGGCCACGCAGGAGGATCGCTCGCTGCGCGTGCGGCTGATCGACGACAGGCGCGCCACCCTTACTATCAAGATCGGTCGACAGCTCATCAGTCGCGATGAGTTCGAATACGACATCCCGGGCGAGGATGCCCGCGAACTGATCGGCAGTGCCCTCGGCATCGTGCTGGAGAAGACGCGCCATGAGGTGGAGCACGAAGGTTTCACCTGGGAGGTCGACGTCTATGCCGGGGCCTACCAAGGCCTCGTCGTTGCCGAGGTGGAGATGGAACATGAAGACCAGCAGCCCCCCTTGCCCTCCTGGGTCGGGCGGGAGGTAACGGGGGACCGCAGGTTCTCCAATCTGGTAATGGCGACCGAGGACCTGAGCGAGGAGCTTTGCGGTGGCGTTTCGCATTCGGCCTGAGCGCCCGTTTACCGCCGAGTTCAGGAAGGTTGCCCGGACGCAGCTGGAAAAGGCGATCGATTTCCTGGAGAACCAGCCCGAGGGGCCCCACGAGGCAATCCATGGGGCGCGCAAGAAGTTCAAGCGCGTCCGCGCCCTCTACCGCCTGATCCAGCCGGATGCCAAGGAATTCCGACAGCGCGAGAACGCCCGCATCCGCGACATGGCGAAGACGCTTTCGGCGGTACGCGACGCCACTGCGCTGGTCGAGACGGTCGACTACCTTGCTTCGGAAGCGACATCACCGGACGAGATCTCGGCGCTTGCCTTCGCCTCCAAGGCCCTGATCGAGCGACGCGACCAGATCGCATCGGAGGAGCTGGACCTAGCGGACAAGATCGCCGCCGCCATCCGGACATGCGGCGAGGCAATCGATGCACTGGACGAACTGGAACTCGATGACGGTCCCCGCAAGACCTCGCGCCGGCTTGCCAAAGCCTGGCGCAAGCAGTTGTCGCGAGCGGCGGCTGATCTTGTCGCCTGTGAGGAGGGCGCGGATGCCGAAGTCTTCCACGATTTCCGCAAGGTCGGCCAGACTTACTGGATGCACCTGGCACTCCTTTCCGACCTTTGGCCTTCGGCCATGCAGGCCAAGCAGAGGGAGGCGAAGGCACTGGTGGATGTGCTCGGCCATGAGCACGACCTTTCGGTCCTGACCCAGGTGGTGAACGAGAACCCCGACCTCTTCGGCGACAGCGATACCCTGGCAAGACTGATCGGCGCGATCATCGCTCGCCAGCAGGACCTGCGTCAGCGGGCGATCGAACAGGCAAGGCTTGTGTTCGCCGACGATGCCGATACGGAAGCCACCCGCATCGCGCTCCTCTGGCAGGAGGCGGCGTCACGCAAGTAGCGGAGGGCCCGACAGCGACAGAAAGCGCGTTGCGTGGCCGACCGTCTGGTAGTATTTCCCCGCCATGACCGACAACATGACAATCGACCGGCCGGCAGCAGGCACCACTTGCGTGGCCGCGCTCTACCACTTTGCGACCTTTCCGCGCTACGAGACCCTCCGCGCGCCGCTTCAGGCCGTCTGCGACGAGAACGGCATCAAGGGCACGCTGCTGATCGCCCGGGAGGGGATCAACGGCACCGTTGCCGGGACGGATCAGGGAATTGCGCGCCTTCTCGCCTTCCTGCGCGCCCAGCCGGAATTCGCAAAGCTGGAGCACAAGGAAAGCCGCGCCTCCAAGATGCCCTTCCTGCGCATGAAGGTGCGCCTGAAGAAGGAAATCGTCACCATGGGCGTCGAGGACATCGACCCCAAGAAGATCGTCGGTACCTATGTGGATCCGAAGGATTGGAATGCACTGATCTCCGACCCGGAGACGATCGTGATCGATACCCGCAACGACTACGAGACGGCGATCGGGATATTCAAGGGCGCGGTCGATCCGAAGACGAAGACCTTCCGGGAATTCCCCGACTGGGTGAAGAACAACACCGGCCTGCACAACAAGCCGAAGATCGCCATGTACTGCACCGGCGGCATCCGCTGCGAAAAGGCGACGGCCTTCATGAAGGAGCAGGGCTTCGATGAAGTCTATCACCTCAAGGGCGGCATCCTGAAATATCTGGAAGAAGTGCCTGCCGAAGAGAGCCTTTGGGAAGGCGCCTGCTTCGTCTTCGACGAGCGTGTCTCCGTCGAGCACGGACTGAAGGAAGGGCCGCACCGGCTCTGCCACGCCTGCCGCAATCCGATCATGGCCGAAGAGGTGAACTCCCCCTACTTTGAGGAAGGCGTTTCCTGCAGCCATTGCTACGAGACGCGCACGGAAGCCGATCGGGAACGCTACCGCCAGCGCCAGCACCAGATCGCGCTGGCGAAGCAGCGCGGACAGAAACACATCGGCGGGTGACGTTCGTTCTATAGGTCCTTAAGCAAAAGGCCGCGCCCCAGGGGACGCGGCCTTTTCTCTATTTCCTGGGCAGCTATTACCAGCTGGCGATCACGGCGCCCTTGAACTCTTCGGCGACGAACGCCTTCACTTCGTCATTGTGGTAGGAAGCGATCAGCGTCTTCAGCCACTCTGCATCCTTGTCTTCCGAGCGGACGGCGATAACGTTCACGTAGGGAGCCTTCTCGCCTTCCAGCGCGATCGAGTCCGTCTTCGGGTTCATGCCCGCTTCGATGGCGTAGTTGGTGTTGATGGCGGAAGCGTCGACGTCATCGAGCGAGCGCGGCAGTTGCGCTGCGTCCAGTTCGACGAGTTGGATGTTCTTCGGGTTTTCGGTGACGTCAGCGATGGTGACCTTGACGCCCTTGGCCTCGTCAACCTTGATGAGCCCCTTGTCCGCGAGCAGCAGCAGCGCGCGACCGCCATTCGTCGGGTCGTTCGGAATGGCGACGGAAGCGCCGTCCTGGAGTTCGTCGAGGCTCTTCACCTTCTTGGAATAGATGCCCATCGGGAAGTTGACGTTCGTGGCGACGCTGACAATGTCGAAGCCGCGGTCTGCGACCTGATTGTCGAGATAGGGCTGGTGCTGGAAGGAATTGGCGTTGAGATCGCCATCGGCCAGCGCCTGGTTCGGCACGACATAGTCGGAGAACTCGAGGATCTCGATGTTGAGCCCCTTCGTGGCGGCGATTTCCTTCACCTTCTCCATGATCTGCGCATGCGGGCCAGGGGTGACGCCGATCTTGATGTCTTCGGCAAGCGCCGAGCCGGCGGCAAAGGCTGCGATGGCGGCTGCCAGGATGATCTTCTTCATGGTTCTCTCCTTGTTGGTTTTATGGGGTTCAGTTCTTGCGGGTCCGCTTGTCGAAGTGGCGCGCAAGCATGTCGCCGGCGCTCTGGATTGCCTGGACGACGACGATCAGCACGACGACGACGGCGAGCATGACTTCCGGCATGAAGCGCTGGTAACCGTAGCGGATGCCGAGGTCTCCCAGGCCACCGCCGCCGACTGCGCCAACCATGGCGGAATAGCCAACCAGACTGACGAGCGTCAGCGTCAGGCCAAGGACAATACCCGGGCGAGCTTCCGCCAGCAGGACCTTGGTGACGATCTGCAGGGGTGTCGCGCCCATGGCCCTTGCCGCTTCGATCAGGCCCTTGTCGACTTCGCGGATCGAGGATTCGATCAGCCGCGCGACGAAGGGAATGGTCGCGATCGTCAGCGGCACGATGGCTGCAGCGGTTCCGATCGAGGTTCCGGCGATCAGCCGTGTGAAGGGAATGATCGCCACGACGAGGATGATGAACGGCGTGGAGCGCGTCGCATTGACGATCGCGCCCACGATCTTGTTGACGGTCGGCGCCGGGAACAACTCGCCCTTCCCGCTGGTGGCAAGGAAGATGCCGATGGGCATCCCGATCAGCGAGCCGATGAAGCCTGCAACGGCCACCATGTACATGGTCTGCAGGAGAGCCTTCCAGAGAAGGGAAAAAAGCATGTCAGGCGCCATAGCCGAGCACCTCCGTGGATAGTCCGGTCTGCCGATAGAAGTCGCCGGCCCTTGTGAGCGTATCCGGATCGGCCGGATAGGAGACGACCAGCGATCCGTACGGCTCGCCGGCGATCTCGTCGATCGCGCCGGCCAGGATGTTGACGTCAGGCCCGATCTCGGCAACCAGACGCGCGGTCAGCGGCTGGAAGGCGGTCTCCCCAAAGAAGATCAGCCGTACGAGTGCGCGATCTCCCGATGCCGGTATCTGCTTGAGGTCGGAACTGATCCACTCCGGCAGCTTCGCACCGACCGCCGCCGACAGGAGCGAACGGGTGGTCTCGTGCTGCGGTGCGGTAAACACGTCGAATGTCCGGCCATTTTCCACGATCTTGCCCTTGTCGATGACCGCGACCCGCGAGGCGATCGTCTTCACCACCTCCATCTCGTGGGTGATGAGCAGGACGGTAAGGCCGAGGTCGCGGTTGATCGTCTTGAGGAGTTCGAGGATCGACTGCGTCGTCTCCGGGTCGAGTGCGGAGGTTGCCTCGTCCGACAGCAGAAGCTTCGGCTCCGTCGCCAGCGCCCGGGCAATGCCGATACGCTGCTTCTGCCCGCCGGAGAGTTCTGCCGGATAGCGGCCGGACTTGTCGCCGAGACCGACGAGGTCGAGGAGTGGCGCGACGCGATCGCGGATCGCCTTGCGGTCCATGCCGGCGATCTCGAGCGGCAGCGCCACGTTGTCGAAGGCCGTTCGCGACGAGAGGAGATTGAAGTGCTGGAAGATCATGCCGACCTGCCGGCGCAGGTCGCGCAGACCCGTTTCCGGAAGATCACCCACTTCGACGCCGTCGACGACGACCCGCCCCGACGTCGCCTTCTCCAGACCGTTGACCAGCCGGATGAGCGTCGACTTGCCTGCGCCCGACCGGCCGATGATGCCGGTGATCGCGCCCCGCGGTACCATCATGCTCACGCCGTCGAGCGCGGTGAATGCGGGCTGGTTCCCGGTTCCGCCGAAGCGCTTGGTGACGTCCTCGAACGTGACCATGGGGACGACAGCTGGAGACTGGTTGATATCGACGCGGTTCATCGGAGGCCTCGCAAGGAGGCTTCACGGGATATGGGCAGGTAGGTCATGAACTTCTCTGTGGTGAATGCCGCACATGCGGATAGACGAACGAGTGCCGGAACGTCAGCTCCGCATACACATTCGGACGGATTGGCACCGCTCTAGCATCTTTGCATTCACCTGATCAAACCCTTGCCTGCTGCGGCATGACTGCTCGCCCGATGCTTATCGCACTGCACCACCAGCCGGGCCGAGGCATGGCTTTCCAGTTATCGAATGAAAAGGGAAATAACCTTGCCGCAGCCTCAGGCTGCGAGGTCGAGCATCGGTGGCGAGAAGGATTCGAAGGCGGGGCGACCGAAGAGATAACCCTGCATCAGCGTTACCCCCAGGTCACGGAGCACCGCCATCTCTGCCGGGGTCTCGATACCCTCGCACACCGCCGTAACGCCAAGATCTGCAAGCATCGCCAACGTGTGCTGCACGACGACGCGCTTTGCGCGGTCGAGATCGATGCCGCGGATCAGGTCCATGTCGAGCTTGACGATATCGGGCTGGAGTTTGGCCAGCAAATTGAGTCCCGAATGACCGGCGCCAAAGTCGTCGATCGCGGTCCTGAAGCCCATGCCCTTGTAGGTCCGCAGGATGTTGAGAAGATGATTGGTATCGACCTGCTCGCTTTCCGTGAACTCGAAGATGATCCGGTTCAGCGGAAAGGACACGCGCGAGGCGGTGGCAAGCGTGACGCGTATGCAGGCGCGCGGCTCGTAGACGGCGTTGGGCATGAAGTTGATGGAGAGGCTGGCATCCCGGTCGCTCCTGAGACGGGAGGCAAGCTCGATAGCCTTCTGGCGGCAGCTCTGGTCGAAGGCATAGCGGTTGGCCTCGTTGACGGCAGAAAGAATGCTACCGGCACCTTCTCCATTGACCCCTCGAACGAGGGCTTCGTAGGCGAAGACGTTGCCCCTCGATACATCCACGATCGGCTGGAACGCCATCGAGAAAGGAAGCTCGAACCCTTCTCCGTCCCTGCAGCCCGCACAACTCATCACCAAAGCCTCCGTTCGAGAAGGCCGCCAGTAGAGATGAGAGAGGTTAAGATTCCATCCTGTGGTTGCCCTTGGGAAACTCGGATGCAAGCGCGCTATACCACTTGCCGCTCTTCTTGATGGTCCGGATCTGCGTATCGTAATCGACATGGACGAGGCCGAAGCGCATCTGATAGCCCTTTGCCCATTCGAAGTTGTCCATCAGGCTCCAGGCGAAGTAACCGCGGAGGGGAAAGCCGTCACCGATGAGATCCGCGCAGACCGAGAGGTGGTCGGCGTAGTAGTCGAGCCGTGGCTGGTCATCCACCTCTCCATCTGCGCCAACGCCCATGTTGTAGGCCGCGCCGTTTTCCGTGATGTACATTTCGGGAAGGTCGTAGCGGCGGCAGAGGTCTTCGACGAGCAGCTTCAGGGCGGGCGCATAGATTTCCCAACCGATGTCCGTCTTCTGATCGCTCTTCGGCGGCGCGTCCTTCGTCCAGGGGAAGTCGCCGCTTCGCGCCGCATCATCGGCCACCCGCATTGGGGTGTAGTAGTTGAGGCCCCACCAATCGAGCTTGCCGCTGATCGTGGCGAGATCACCCTCCTCGATCTTTGGCATCCGATCGCCCAGCGCCTCGAGAAGTGCCGGCGGATACTCGCCCTTGAACACCGGTCCGAAGAAGGCGCCGTTATGGAAATCGAAGGCGCGCTCGGAGGCGGCCTTGTCCTCGGTGCTTTCGGAACCGGCAATGACGGAATGCGCGTTGAGCACCAGCCCGACGGGCACGTTCGGGGTGACCTCGCGAATGGCTTCGACGCCAAGGCCGTGGGCGAGGTTGGTGTAGTGCATGGCGTAAAGGGCTGCTTCCATGTTGCGCTCGCCCGGCGCGTGTTCGCCGTACAGATGGCTGAGCCAGACGGAGCACCAGGGCTCATTCAACGTCGCGACGGCATCCAGCCGGTCGCCGAGCCTAGACATCACGACCTTGGCATAGCGCTGGAATGCATAGGCAGTGGAGCGGGCCGTCCAGCCTCCATCGCCCATCAAGGCAAGCGGCAGGTCCCAGTGGTAGAGCGTCGCGAAGGTCTTGATGCCGCGTGCCTTGCAGCCATCGACCAGCCGGTCGTAGAAATCGAGCCCCTCCTCGTTCACCCGGCCGACCCCTTCGGGAATGATCCGCGGCCAGGCGATGGAGAAGCGATAGGCCGAGACGCCCATCGCCTTGATCAGGTCGAGATCCTCGTCCAGCCGATGATAATGGTCGCAAGCGACATCGCCGTTGTGACGGCCATAGACGCGACCGGGCATGTTGGAGAAGGCGTCCCAGATCGAAGGCTTGCGGCCGTCCTCCTTCGTTGCTCCTTCGATCTGAAAGGAGGCGGTGGCAACACCGAATGTGAAATCGCCGGGGAAACGGGCTGCAAGGGTCTTGGGATCGGTCATGGAAGGCTCGCCAATTCAACGGAAAGGAGACTGTCGGCGGCGGCTTAATGAACGAGGGCGCCATTGTACAGACAAAACTGCAACGTTGCAGAAAAGGGCAATCCACCCACCCTGGCGGCAGCGGGGGACGTCACGGCGCCCCCGCCGTCATTCCTACACCTTTACCCAGGCGCCGTTCTTCTTCGACGAAGCGACGCAGGCCTCGACGAAGGCGACACCCTTCACGCCGTCGTCGACGGTCGGATAGACGACGTCCTTGTCGAGCTTTGCGCCCTTCTTGGCTGCATTGATGGCCCGGGCAGCTTCCGTGTAGATGGTTGCGAAGGCTTCGAGATAGCCCTCCGGATGCCCGGATGGAATTCGGGATACACGACCGGCCGCAGACCCTGCCCCGGCGCCGTTGCGGGTGATCAGCCGCTTCTGTTCGCCGAACGGGGTGAACCAGAGGTAGTTCGGGTTCTCCTGGCTCCATTCGAGCCCGCCCTTTTCACCGTAGACACGCAGCCTAAGCACGTTCTCGTTGCCCGGCGCGACCTGGCTGCACCAGAGCATGCCCTTGGCGCCGCCCTGAAAACGCAGCATGACATGGGCGTTGTCATCCAGCCGCCGGCCCTCGACGAAGCTGTCGAGATCGGCTGCGAGGCTCTCGAGCGTGAGGCCGGTGACGAAGCAGGCAAGGTTATAGGCATGCGTGCCGATGTCGCCGGTGGAGCCGCCGGCGCCCGACTGGGCGGGGTCGGTGCGCCAGACCGCCTGCTTGGCACCCGTCTGTTCGACCGCTTCCGTCAGCCAGTCCTGCGGATACTCCACCTGCACGACGCGGAGCGCGCCGAGGTCGCCGTTCTGTACCATTTCGCGCGCCTGGCGCACCATCGGATAGCCGGTGTAGTTGTGCGTCAGGATGAACAGCGCGTCGCTCTCATCCGCCACCTTCTTCAGCTTCTTTGCGTCTGCGAGGTTCGATGTCAGCGGCTTGTCGCAGATGACATGAATGCCGCGGCGCAGGAATTCCTTGGCGGCTTCGTAGTGCACATGGTTCGGCGTCACGATGGACACGGCCTCGATACCGTTCTTCAGCCGCGCCTCGCGGATCGCCATTTCCTTGTAGGAGCCATAGGTGCGCGCCGGATCGAGCCCGAGGTCGCGCCCGGACTGCATCGCCTTTTCCGGTGTGGAGGAGAGCGCACCCGCAACCAGGTCGAACTGGTCGTCCAGCCGTGCCGCCATGCGATGGACGGCGCCGATGAAGGCACCTGTCCCCCCGCCCACCATGCCGAGCCGGATGCGCGGCTCACGTGCCTGTTCGTCCTTGCCTTCAATCGCCATCGTCTTCTCTCCCTTACAGCCCCAGCATCCGGCGGTTTGCGGCTTCGTCCGTGCCGCCGGCGGCAAAGTCGTCGAATGCCTTCTCCGTTACCCGGATGATGTGCGCCTTGACGAACTCCGCACCCTCGCGCGCACCGTCTTCGGAATTCTTCAACGCGCATTCCCATTCCACGACCGCCCAGCCGTCGAAGTCGTTGGCCGTGAGCTTGGAGAAGACAGCGCCGAAATCCACCTGGCCGTCACCGAGCGAACGGAAGCGGCCAGCACGCTGTACCCAGCCCTGGTAACCGCCATAGACACCCTGCCGGCCGGTCGGATTGAACTCGGCATCCTTGACGTGGAACATCTTGATCCGGTCCTTGTAGATGTCGATGTTGTCCAGGTAGTCCAGGCACTGCAGCACGTAGTGCGACGGGTCATAGAGCATGTTGGCGCGTGGGTGGTTCTTCACCCGCTCGAGGAACATCTCGAAAGTGACGCCATCATGCAGGTCCTCGCCCGGATGGATCTCGTAGCAGACATCGACGCCGCAGGAGTCGGCATGGTCGAGGATCGGCGTCCAGCGGCGGGCAAGCTCTTCGAAGGCGGTTTCGATGAGGCCGGCAGGGCGCTGCGGCCAAGGGTAGATGAAGGGCCAGGCGAGCGCGCCGGAAAAGGTTGCGTGCGCCTTGATGCCGAGGTTCTTCGACGCCGACAGCGCCATCTTCACCTGCTCAACCGCCCATTCCTGCCGCGCCTTCGGATTGCCGCGGACTTCCGGAGCGGCAAAGCCATCGAAGGCCTCATCATAGGCCGGGTGGACAGCAACCAGTTGGCCCTGCAGGTGGGTGGAAAGTTCCGTCACCTCGATGCCGTTCTGGCGGGCAACGCCCGCGAATTCGTCGCAGTAATCCTTGGATTCAGCCGCCTTCTTCAGATCAATGAGCTGGGCGGCCCAGGTCGGCACCTGCACGCCGACATAACCCTTTTCGGCCGCCCACTTGGTGATCGCGTCCCAGGAGTTGAACGGCGCCTCGTCGCCAGCGAACTGGCCGAGGAAAATGGCCGGTCCCTTGATGGTCTTCATGAGCTTGCTCCTTCGATGATCTCTCGGTGTGGCGGACATGAAAAAGGCGCGCGCCATGGAAGGCGCGCGCCGCTGGTTGATCAGAACGGCGAATCCGGGAAGTAGAACTGCTCCGCATTGTCCTTGGTGACGAGCGTCGCATCGAGGATGTATTCGCCGTTCACCGGAACCTGGTCGAACAGGCCGTCGGCGGTAAGCTGCATCGCGGTTGCGATCATCGCCGGCGGATAGAGCACGTCGACCGGCACCATCTTGTCGCCATCCATGACGCGCTTGACCATGTCCTTGGAGCCGGCACCACCGACGACATACTGGATGTCGGTGCGGCCGGACTGCTCGATCGCTTCAAGGATACCGACGACCATGTCGTCGTCCTGCGCCCAGACCACGTCGATCTTCGGGTACTTGGTCAGGTAGTCCTGCATCACGCGAAAGGCGTCGTCGCGATTCCAGTTGCCGTACTGGCGCTCCAGCACCTTGACGTTGGACCCTTCGATGCCCTTGTCGAAGCCGTCCTGGCGCTGCTGGTCGATCGGGATCGGCAGGCCCCGGATGACGACGACTTCTGCGTCCGGCGTCGTCTCGGCGATGTACTTGCCGGCCACTTCCCCGAGCGCCGGGTTGTTGCCCGCGACATAGAGGTCGCGCACCGAGTTGTCGTTATTCGAAGGCGCGCGGTCTACGAGCGCGACGAAGGTGCCGGAATCCTTGACCTGCTGGATAGCGTTGACGAGCGGATCCGGATCCGTCGGCAGGATGACCAGCGCGTCAATGCCCTGGACCGCGAGGTCCTGCACGGCATTTGCCTGGCTTGCCGGATCAGGCGACGTCTTGACGATGACGTTGAGGCCCGGATGCTCTTCCATCAAGAGCTTTGCCACGCGCTCGGCATGGTATACGACGCCCGCGGTCCAGCCGTGATCGGCTGCCGGAATAGACACGCCGATGGTTGCCTTCTTCTCCTCCTGCGCCCAGCCGAGGCTTGGACCAATGGCAACCGACGCTGCAAGGGCCGCGACGGCGATGCCGAAAGTTCTTCTACGCATGTTCTCTCTCCCAAGTTTGGGTCTTTGATTTCGGCCGGGCGCGACCCATGAGCCCGACCGGTTCTCACGACCGCCGTGACAGCGAGCGCTGCACGAGCATGGCGATGATGATGATCGCGCCCTGGATGGCGCCGATGAGGTATTCGCTGACGAAGTTCGAAAGCAGCATGATGTTGCCGACGATCTCAAGAATGAAAGCGCCGCAGAGCGTGCCCCAGATACGCCCGACACCGCCCCGCAAGGCGGTGCCGCCGACGACGACGGCCGTGATCGCCTGCAACTCCCAGAGGATGCCGGTGGTGGCCGATGTCGAACCAAGGCGCGGCACGTAGAGCAGCACCGCGATCGCGACGCAAAGTCCTTGAACGACATAGGCAATGGTGCGCACGCGCTTGACGGAGATGCCGGAATAGCGAGCCACGTCTTCGTTCGAACCGACGGCGATCAGGTGGCGACCGTAGCGCGTGCGGTAGAGCACGAACGCGGCAATCGCAGCGGTCAGGAAGATGACGATGATCGGCACGGGGACGCCCAGCACCTCGCCGAAATAGACCGGCCGGTAGAGCGATTGAAGCTCGCGGTCACGCAGCGTGATCGCCCCGCCCTGGCTGAGCCAGGTGGTCAGGCCGCGATAAATGCCCATCGTGCCGAGCGTCGCAATGAAGGGCTCGATCTGGCCGACCGTGGTAATGAGGCCGTTGAACAGGCCGCAGGCGGCACCGATCGCCACGGCGAGTGCCATTCCCGCGATGAGCAGCAGCAAGGGATCGGCGATTGCGCCCGAATTCAGGAACATGATCATCAGGCTGGCGACGAAAGCCACCATGGCGCCGACGGAAAGATCGAGACCGCCCGACGAGATCACATAGGTTGCGCCAAGGGCGATGATCGCGATGAAGGCGCTGCGGGTGATAACGTTGGACAGGTTGGCGACCGAGATGAAGTTATCGTTTGCCAGCGCCCCGAGCACGAGCAGCAGGGCCAGCGCGACGAAGGGCGCCACGGCGCGCAGATCCCAGTCGCGCGAGGTCTTCGGCTTGGCCGTTTCAGTTGCGGCAGTCGTCATGGCTTCAGGCAGCCTCCCCGGTCTTCACGCCCGTGGCGAGCACCACGATTTCATTCTCGTTCATGTGTTCCCCCGTGACTTCGCCGACGATCTGCCCTGACCGCATGACGAGGATGCGGTCGCAGATGCCGATCAGCTCCGGCATTTCGGAGGAGACGACGATGATCGATCTTCCCTCTTCCGCCAGCCGGGCGATGAACTTGTAGATTTGCTGTTTCGTGCCGATGTCGATACCGCGCGTCGGCTCGTCGATAATGACGATTGACGGATCGAGCATCATCATCTTCGCGATCAGCAGCTTCTGCTGGTTGCCGCCCGAGAGCTGGCCTGCGAGCAGATCCTTGCGGCCGGTGCGGATATCGAATTCGCGGATTGCCCCATCAAGCGCCTCGGCCTCCCTCTTCCGGTCGATCTGGAGAGCGCGCACGAAGCGACGGATGGAGGCAAGCGTCAGGTTGGTGGCGAGGTCCTTCAGCAGCAAGAGGCCCTTGCCCTTGCGATCCTCCGACAGGTAGACGATGCCTGCCTTCATGCTCTGGCTGGCATCCCGGAAATGAACCGCCTGGCCGTTGTGGCGAACGGTTCCGCTCGCGCGCCTGACGCCGACGAGGCCTTCCATCAGTTCCGTGCGCCCGGCGCCGACAAGACCTGCAAAGCCCAGGATCTCTCCCTTGCGCAGCTGGAAGCTGGCGTTCTTCGCATAGCCTGGCACGTCGAAGTTCTCGACCTCGAGCACCGTTTCACGCGCGGCCCCCGACTGGCGGTCGGGATAGAGCTTGGCGACGTCGCGCCCCACCATCAGCCGCGCCATATCGGCAGGCTCGAGCTCGGATGCCAGGTGGGTGCCGACGAGCCGGCCATCGCGAAGCACTGTCACGCGATCGGCGATCTCCTTCACCTCCGGCAGGCGGTGCGAGATGTAGAGTACGCCAACCCCCTTGGCGCGAATGTCCTTGATGACCTTCAGCAGCGCTTCCGTCTCGAACGGCGTCAGCGACGCGGTGGGCTCATCGAAGATGACGATCCGGTGCGGGACGAGCAGCACACGGGCGATCTGGACCAGCTGGCGCTGGGCGATCGACAGGGTGCCGACGATGGCCTTCGGGTCGATGTCGGCGCCAAGCTCCCGAAGGCCTTTGGCAGCACCCTCGTTCATTGCGCGGTCATCGAGTGTCAGGCCCTTCGGCAGCTCACGGCCGAGATAGATGTTCTGGGCAACCGTAAGATCTGGCGCCAGCAGGATTTCCTGGTGCACCAGCACGATGCCACGTTTTTCCGCATCGACCGGACCGGTCAGGTGTATCAGCTGCCCGTCGATGAGGATATCGCCTCGCGTCGGCTGGTGGTTGCCGGCGAGGATCTTCATCAATGTCGACTTGCCGGCGCCATTCTCTCCGATAATGGCATGTACCTCACCCGGCAGTACCGTGAGGCTGACGTCGCGCAGAACCTCGACAGGCCCGAAGCTCTTGGAAAGGCTTCGCGCTTCCAGGATCGGCAGGCGGTCGGAAGAGGGTTGAGGTGTCATTGGCCATCACCCGCAGCTCGCAGCCCGGAGGTCATGGCGATTGCGCCCGCGCGACCAGCGCCAGCAGATACTGATATGACTAGATGCACCTGAACTTCCTCCCGATTTCAGGCTAGCCAAGATTTTGAGGTACGTAAAGCAGCTTTGCGTGCAGAATGCTCTCGTCAACAGCAGATGACGGATACGTCAGAGCGTGGAGGGGCGGGACTTTACGAAGTCAACGAAGGCGCGAAGCGGCGCTGGCACCAGGCGCCGGCCCGGATAATAGAGGAACGGCCCCGGAAATTCCTGCCACCAAGGCTGAAGCACCGGCTCCAGCGCTCCGCTCTCCAGTTGCGGGCGCAACCACTCCTCGAAAAGCCCGACGATACCAATACCGGCTACTGCGGCGTCAACGGCAAGATCGACGGCACCTCCTGCCTGGACGATGAGCGGACCCTTGGGTTCGACGACCACCAATTCCCCGTCCCGCTCGAACTCCCAGTTTGGCATGTTGCCACTCGGGAAGCGGTGGCGAAGACAGGAATGGTTGAGCAGGTCGCGAGGATGCTGTGGCCGGCCACGCCGTTCAAGATAGGCCGGAGCGGCAGCAAAGGCATAGGTCTGCGTCCGCGGGCCGATGGGCACCGCGATCATGTCCTGCTCCAGGCGCTCGCCGTAGCGGATGCCGGCATCGCAACCGGCCGCCAGCACATCGACGAAACTCTCATCCGTCATCACCTCGAGCCGGATGTCCGGGTAGGCTGCAAGAAAGGCCGGCACGATTCTGGGCAACACAAGCCTCGCCGCACTGACGGGGACGTTCAGCCGCAACGTACCGACCGGCCGGTCGCGGAAGCCGTTCACGGCATCGAGTGCAGCTTCCATTTCGCTCAGCGCTGGCGCGAGGCGCTCGAGCAGGCTCTGCCCGGCTTCGGTCGGAACGACACTGCGGGTCGTCCGGTTGAGAAGCCGAACGCCGAGTTCAGTCTCGAGCCGCCTCACCGCCTCGCTCAAGCCTGACGGACTGGTCCCGCTCAATCGGGCACCTTCACGAAACCCTCTCGCCCTTGCCACCGTCACGAAGGCAGAAAGATCTCCAAAATCCACGGCCATTGTTCGCTCCTCCGCACAGCCCGTTCTGACTGTATCGGATTATCGTCAGGCGCAACAGCGCGTATCTCATGGCGCAGTCATTCACAGCCTCACTTCAAGGAGAAAGATCATGGCCAACATTTCAAGCGCGGGCACCTTCCAACTGGGCGACCGCACGGTGAAGCGACTAGGCTACGGCGCCATGCAACTTGCAGGTCCGGGCGTCTTCGGACCTCCCAAGAATCGCGCTCAAGCGATTGACGTGCTTCGCACCGCCATCGAAGCAGGCGTCGACCACATCGACACCAGCGATTTCTACGGCCCGCACATTACCAACCAGATCATCCGCGAGGCCCTTCATCCCTATCCGGACGGGCTGACCATTGTCACGAAAGTGTCCGCCAGGCGTGGGCCGAATGCGGAATGGCTTCCGGCAATGTCACGAGAGGAACTCAGATCGGCCGTTCATGACAACCTGCGCAACCTGGGCCTGGAGGTCATCGACGTCGTGAACTTCCGTTCTATGCTCGATATCTATGGACCCGCAGAAGGCTCGATAGAGGAACAGGTCACTGTGCTGGCCGAGCTCCAGCAGCAGGGCCTCATCCGCCACATCGGGCTTTCCAACGTGACTGCCAAGCAGGTAACCGACAGCCGCAAGATCTGCGACATCGTCTGCGTGCAGAACATGTACAACATCGCCAACCGGACGGATGATGCCATGATCGATATGTTGGCTGACGAAGGCATCGCCTACGTGCCGTTCTTCCCGCTCGGTGGCTTTTCCCCACTGCAGTCTGCGACCCTCAATGAGGTCGCGGCCCGACTTGGGGCAACTCCCATGCAGGTGGCGCTCGCCTGGCTTCTGCAGCGCGCGCCAAACATCCTGCTGATCCCGGGCACGTCGTCGGTCGCGCACCTGCAGGAGAACCTTGCGGCCGCCGAACTCCAGCTGTCACAGGAGGTCGTGGCGGAACTAGACCGCATCGCCGCAGCCGTCTGAACAATTAGGGTGGGGCCGCTTTTGCGGCCCCCTTCTAGGCTTAAACGTAGCGGTTGACGACGTTCTCCAGATATTCCTGGCGGCCGGAACGTGGCTCCGGATTGATGTTTTCCCGCTCCACCATCGCTGCGATGTCGTCGAGCTTGTATTCGCCGCGCAGCATCTTCTGCGCCTCGGGGCTGTCCCAGCCGGCGTAGCGCTCCTCAAGCGGCTTCGACAGCGCGCCGTCTTCGATCATTCTGGCTGCCGCCTTCAGGCCACGGGCGCAGCAATCCATGCCGCCGATATGGCCGATGAGCAGATCCTGCGGATCGAGCGACTGGCGGCGCAGCTTGGCGTCGAAGTTGGTGCCGCCGTTGCGGAAGCCACCCCCCTGCAGGATGTGATAATAGGCGAGCGCCATTTCCGGCACGTTGTTGGGGAACTGGTCGGTGTCCCAGCCCGACTGGTAGTCGTTGCGGTTCATGTCGATCGAGCCGAAAATGCCGAAGGCGTTCGCCATGGCAATCTCGTGCTCGAAGGAATGGCCGGCGAGGATGGCGTGGCCCTGCTCGATGTTGACCTTCACTTCCTTCTCCAGCCCATGCTTCTGCAGGAAGGCGTAAACGGTCGCGACGTCGTAGTCGTATTGGTGCTTGGTCGGCTCCTGCGGCTTTGGCTCGATCAGGATCGTGCCCCCGAAGCCGATCTTGTATTTGTACTCGACCACGAGGTTGAGGAAGCGGCCCATCTGGTCGAGCTCGCGCGAAAGGTCGGTGTTGAGCAAGGTTTCGTAACCTTCGCGGCCACCCCAAAGGACATAGTTCACGCCGCCGAGGCGCTTGGTTGCGTCCAGGCATGTCTTCACTGTCGCCGCAGAGAAGGCGAAGACATCCGGATCCGGATTGGTCGAGGCGCCGCCCATGAAACGACGATGCGAGAAGAGGTTCGCCGTCCCCCAGAGGAGCTTCACGCCCGTCTCGGCCTGCTTCTTCTCGAAATAGTCGACGATCTCGTTGAGGTTATTCGTGTTCTCGGCAAAGGAATTGCCTTCCGGACGCACATCCGCATCGTGGAAGCAGTAGAAGGGGGCGCCGAGCAGCTGGTAGAATTCGAAGGCGACATCCGCCTTCATCTTCGCCGCCTGCATGGTGTCCTCGAACCAGGGGCGCTGGAAGGTCTGGCCGCCGAAGGGATCCCCGCCCGGCCATGTGAAGGTGTGCCAGTAGGCGACGGCAAACCGCAGATGGTCCTC
This sequence comes from Pseudorhizobium halotolerans, assembly GCF_902153235.2. Classification (NCBI taxonomy): domain Bacteria; kingdom Pseudomonadati; phylum Pseudomonadota; class Alphaproteobacteria; order Hyphomicrobiales; family Rhizobiaceae; genus Pseudorhizobium; species Pseudorhizobium halotolerans. The sequence goes on from NZ_CABFWE030000005.1 coordinate 134,824, forward strand.
CATCCGCTTGCCGGCGACGATCTCGTCCGGATTGTAGTGGCGGAAGGCCAGCGGGTTGGTGCTGTCGGGGCCTTCATACTTGATCTTCTGGATGTCTCCAAAAAAGCCTGTGCTCATGTGTTCCTCCTGGGAGCCTGATCTGTCTTAGTGCGTGAGGGAGCGGATCGCCGGATAGGCGGCGCGGTAACGTGCGTAGGCAGCCTCGTAGGCCTGCGTGAGCGACGAGACGGGATCGACCGTCTCAGCCGTCCTGGGCGGCTGGAAGACCGCGATGGGGTCGGCGCCCGTTGCAGCGATAAGGCCAAGCCGGGCCGCGCCGAAGGCGGCGCCGAAGTCCCCGTCCGCCGGAATATCCACGGCAACGCCAAGCGAGGTTGCGATCGAGGCGAGCCAGTAGCGCGAGCGCGAGCCGCCGCCGATGGCGGTCACGCGGGAGATCGAGGTACCGGCGGATTTCAGCGCCTCAAGGTTGTCGCGAATGGCGAAGGTCACGCCTTCGATCACCGCCTGCGTCAACACGGCACGCTCCGATTCGTGACCGAGGCCGATGAAGGCGCCGCGGATCTGCGCGTCGTTGTGCGGCGTGCGTTCGCCGGAGAGGTAGGGCAGGAAGGTGACGCCCGTTGGCGCCTTCAGCGTCTCGCCAAGCTCCGAAGTGAGTTCGGCAGCACTCTTGCCCGTGACATGCGAATGCCAGTTCAGTGCATCGGTAGCAGAAAGGATGACGCCCATCTGGTGCCAGGTGTTCGGCAGCGCGTGGCAGAAGGCATGCACCGCACTTTCCGGCTTCGGCAGGTAGGAGCCGTTGGCGGCGAAGAGCACGCCGGAGGTGCCGAGCGACACGAAGGCTTGACCTTCCGCAACGGTGCCCATGCCGCAGGCGGATGCTGCATTGTCCCCTGCCCCGCCGGCTACGACGACGCCATCACTCATGCCCCACTGCGAGGCGAGTTCGCCGCGCAGGGTCCCCCCCTGCTCCGTTCCCTCGACCAGCGAAGGCATGTGATCTTCGGAGAGATCCGTCGCAGCAAGCAGTTCAGCCGACCATTTCCGCGCACCGGTGTCGAGCCAGGAAGTGCCGGCAGAATCCGACATCTCGGAGATATGCTCGCCCGTCAGCCACAGGCGGAGATAGTCCTTCGGCAGCAGCACCTTCGCAACCTTCGCGAATATCTCACGCTCGTTGTTCTTCACCCAGACGAGCTTGGGCGCCGTGAAACCCGGGAAGACGATGTTGCCCGTAACGCTGCGGAAGCGCGGATCGGCATCGAGTTTCGCGGCCTCCTCGTAGGAGCGCGTATCGTTCCAGAGGATGCAGGGCCGCAGAACCTTGTTGTCTACGTCAAGCAGGGTTGCCCCATGCATCTGGCCGGAAAGCCCGATGCCCTTCACCGCCGCAAGCTCCTTCGGGAACTTCGCCTTCAAGCCGGCAACCGCCTCTTCCGTCGCGCGTATCCAGTGTGCCGGATCCTGCTCCGACCAGCCCGGGTGCGGACGCGAAACGTCGAGCGCTCCGCTGGCCGAACCGATGATGCGCTGATCGCCGTCGATCAGCATCGCCTTGACGCCTGACGTTCCGAGATCGAGACCGAGATACATGCCGTTTCCTTCCTTCCGCCTCAGGGCAGGTTGTCCTTGAGGAAAATATCTATGCGGATCCGCTCCTGGGCGGCGAGCACCGGCAAGCCGTCGGCCTTCGCCTTCAGCACGCGAATGGCGCTGCGCACCTCATGGCCTGCATCCTGGTTGAGAACCGCGTCGATGGTGCCGTCGAGAAGCGCCTCGCGGGTCGAGTGGGTGAGCTCATGGGCGATCACCGCCGGCCGCTTCTCCGGCGCCACCTCGCGAAGCGCGCGGATGAGGCCACGATTGCCGGCACCCAGGCTGTATATTCCGTTCAGCCCCACGTGACGGCGAAGCGCCCCCCGCACCAGCGCCTCTGCAGCGGCTGCATCGTCGCGCGCCTCCATGACGGGGAGGATCGCGACCTGCGGAAAATCCTCCGACAGGACAGAAAGGAAGCCTTCGAGCCGCTCGCGGTGGTCGCGGACCATCATCGACCCGGCGAGCACGCCGACATGGCCATCCACCTTGCTGAGGAAGCGCCCCATGAGATTGGCCGCGGTGCGTCCTGCCGCGATGTTGTCGATGCCCGCATAATGATGGCGGGCGGAGCCGCTGAGGTCGGAAACCACCGTTACGACTGCGATACCGGCCTCCGCAAGCTTCTCCACCGCCGCCCGCACGCCCGGCTCGTCGATGGCGACCAGAGCCACGCCGTCGGGCGGTGCGGAACCGACCGCCTCAAGCGCCGCAACAAGCGCCGGGGCATCGAACGCGGGAACCCGGACGATGTCGATGCGCGTGCGCTCCACCGGCGAACGCTGCATGGCCGCCTCAACCTCCCGCCCCAGGCCGATCATGAAAGAATTGTCGTTCGACGGCAGGATGAAGGTGAAGCGATATGTCCTGCCCTTGGCGAGGTTGGCCGCGGCGAGATCACGAACATAGCCGAGCGACGCGATCGCCTTCTCCACCTTCTCGCGCGTGACGCCGCGTACCCCCGGCCGGCCGTTCAGGACACGATCGACCGTGGCAAGGCTGACGCCCGCGATGCGCGCAATGTCATGGACCGTCGGCTTCATACGTCCTCCCGCCATCGTGGTAGCGTAATTCTTGAGGTACGTAAATCAGAAATGTTCCAGAGTTGCGGCGTGCGACAATCTGGGCGGACCGTCGACCTGCAGGATGCCGCTAGTGGCCGGCGCCACCACCCGCCTGGCCGGAAGGCTTGGCGATCAGCATGACCAGCAGGATCAGGCTTGCGAAGAGCGCTGTCAACGCGGTGAACACGTCGATGAACGACAACAGCCAGGATTGCTGCGTCACCATGCCGGACAGCTTCTGCAGCGCGACGGCGGCACCATCGAGCCCGAAGCTGTCATAGTTTGCCCCGACGCTGCCGAGCCAGTCGATCGCCGCAGGATTGGAATAGCTCAGATGTTCCGAAAGCCGCGCGTAGTGCTCGTCTGAACGCTGGGTGAGCATGGTATTGATGATGGCGAGGCCGACTGCGCCACCGAGATTGCGGGTCAGGTTGAAGAGGCCCGAGGCGTTGCCGATGCGTGCGGGCGGAAGTGTTCCCAGGGCAATGTTGTTGATCGGCACCATGCACAGCATCATCGAGCAGCCACGCAGGATCTGCGGGATCAGCAGTTCGTAGAAGTCCCAGTCGCCCGTCAGCCCGGTCATCATGTAGGTGCCGAGCGCAAAGCCGAAGAAGCCGATCGCCATCATCACCCGCGGGTCGAGGCGGTTGGAGAGCATGCCGGCAACCGGCGCGGTGAGGAACATGGCGAGCCCGGAAACGAACATCGTCTCGCCGATCATCAGCGAGTCATAGCCCCGGATGCGGCCGAGATAGAGAGGATAGAGATAGGTCAGCCCGTAGAGCCCGATCCCCATGACGAAGGAGAACAGCGAGCCGAAGGCGAAGTTGCGATTGGCGAAGGCCTTCAGGTCGACCACGGGAAAATCCACCCTGAAGGCGCGCCAGAAGAAGACGACCGCCCCGGCAACCATCACCAGTGTACCGGCGAGGATATGCTCGTCGTTGAACCAGTCCTTGTTGTTGCCCTCTTCGAGCACGTACTCGAGCGAACCCAGGAACAAGGCCATCGAAAGCAGACCCCACCAGTCGAACTTCTTCCACAGGCTTTTCTGCGGCTGGTCGAAATCGATCATGCTCCAGGCAACGGCCGTCACCAGAATGCCCGGGATGATGTTGACAAGGAAGAGCCAGTGCCAGGAGAAGGCATGGCTGAGATAGCCGCCGACCGTCGGGCCGATGGTTGGTGCCAGCGTCGCGACCAGACCGATGATCGGCGAGACGATCGCGCGCTTCGATGGCGGGAAGATGGTGAACGCCGCCGCAAAGACCGACGGGATCATGCCACCGCCGATGAACCCCTGGATCGCGCGGTAGACGATCATCTGGTCGATGCTGGTTGCAGTCGCGCACAGGCCGCTGGCGATCGTGAAGCCGGCGGCGCAGATGCTGAACAGGACCCGCGTCGACAGGATGCGGGCGAGCGTTCCCGACAGCGGGATCATGATGACCTCGGCGATCAGATACGAGGTCTGCACCCATGCGACTTCATCGGAGCCCGCCCCGAGCCCGGCCTGGATCTCGGCGAGTGACGCGGAGACGATCTGGATGTCGAGGATCGACATGAACATGCCGAAGACCATCGCAAAGAAGGCGATGAGCTTGCGCTTGTCCATGGGCTGATCGGCAGGAATGGCACCCGCCGTTGCGGCCGCTGTTGCCATGGCCGTTCTCCTTGAAGAGGCTCGAGTGGTCTGCCGTCAGTCGGCGGCAGCCAAGGCATCGCCTGATGGGGCGGTGCGGGTGTCGACATCGACCACGACGCTCAGGCCTGCCCGCAGGCGCCCTTGCGCCAGCGCCTCCTCCGGAAGTGCGATGCGAACCGGCACCCGCTGAACCACCTTCGTGAAGTTGCCCGTGGCGTTTTCCGCCGGGAGCATGGAGAAGACCGAGCCGGATGCCGGGGCAAGCGAGGTGACCGTCCCGACCAGATCGTGCTCCTCGAAGGCATCGACATGGACGCGCACCTTGGAGCCGGGTTCGAGATTGCCGATCTGCGTTTCCTTGAAATTCGCCTCGACATAAAGTTCGGTGAGCGGGACAAGGGCCGCCAGCCGCTTGCCGGTCGAGACGAGATCGCCGGTCTGGACCGCGAGGTTGCCGATCACGCCGTCATAGGGCGCCTTCAGAACCGTAAAGTCGAGATCGCGTTGGGCCTGGTCGCGCGCCAGTTCCTGCGCACGGATGCTGTTCAGGGCTTCGTCGCGTTGCGCCCGCAGGAGCCCGATATTGGCCTCTGCAGAGGCGACGCTGGCTTCACCGGCGACAAGATTGGCGCGTGCCTGGTCGAGGGCCACCCGCGCATTGTCGAGGTCCGCTGCCGTACCGATCGACTTCGACGCCAGTTCGCCCGCGCGTCGCTCGGTGATCTCCGCGCCACGCAATGCTGCTTCAAGGGCGCCACGCTGCGCCTCCGCCTGCTTCAACGCGGCCTCTGCACCGACGATCTGTGCGTCGATCCGCTTCACGGCGAGCCTGGCGCTTTCGATCGCGTTGGTCGCCCGCTCCAGTGCGATCTGGTAATCCCGCCCATCGAGCGTCACGAGCGGATCGCCTGCCTTCACCTGCTGGTTCTCGACCACATTCACCTTCTCGACGTAGCCGGCGACCTTGGGCGAGACGATTGCGATGTCCGCTTCGATATAGGCGTCGTCCGTCGAGATCAGGAAGCGACCGTCCGTCCACCAGCCATAACCATACCAGCCAGTCCCGGCCAACAATGCCGCAAGGATCAGGGGAAGGACCGGGCTACGGCGCTTCTTCTTTTCCGGAGCGCGTACCTGCTCGGCTGCCGGCGGCGCCGATGCCGCGTCGCCCGCCTTGCCTTGTTCGGCTTCGCCGTCTGTCGCTACGGCACGAAGTGCACTTGCAGAGGAGGATGCGGTCATGAAAGTTACCACTGTTGCACTGGTTGATCGAACCGATCGGTTCAGTGAACTTGACATAGATCGTGTCGCTGCGCATATCAAGGTCAAATCGAACCGATTGGTTCGGAAAGTTAAGAAGAACTGAGATGACCGAGGAAAAAACGGAAGAACGTTGTTCGATCCCCCACCAGCAGGGCCGCTTCGCTGCGGGCGCGGATCCTGCCAAGCGTGGGCAGATTATCGAAGGCGCAAAGCGTGTGTTCATGAGGCTGGGCTTTGACGCCGCGAGCATGAACGATATCACCCGCGAAGCAGGCGTCTCTAAGGGCACGATCTATGTTTATTTCGAGAACAAGGAAGACCTCTTCGGCGCAATCATCGAGCAGGAACGCCAGCGCATCACGCTCATGCTGAAGGATATCCTGGCTGGCAGCGAGGAAGTGGAGGACGGCCTCTACCGCTTCGGCATGGGATTCGCGACGCACATCACCGCGCCGCAGACCATCAACGCCATGCGGACCCTGATCGGTGTGACGACGCGGATGCCGAAGCTGTGCAGCCGCTTTTTCCACTCCCCGGCGAACGTCCGCACGGTCCTGGAAGACTTCATCAAGCGCCACGTCGCGCTGGGTAATCTGGAGGTGGAGGATACCGATCTGGCGGCCCGGCAGTTCATCGAGCTTGCCAGCGGCACCTTCTTCAAGTTGCGCCTCTTCGGCGATCTGGACGACGTTCCGCCGGAGTCTGATCTCGACCGAACAGTCAGGAGTGCGATCCGCATGTTCATGGCGGCCTATGGCCGATCCGGCTCCACCGCCGGCAAGGTTTGAGAGAACAGCGGCATCACCTGCCGCTGCTCCTCTTGCCTTTGCGTCCCGACAGCTTAAATCGCAGATGAAATTCACGCCGATTTGAGGGGCTTAACGTGCAGGATATAATGGGGCTTATTCAGGACCCGACAGCTTGGGTCGCGCTAGTGACGCTCGTCGTCATGGAAGTCGTGCTCGGCATCGACAACCTCATCTTCATTTCGATTCTCACCAACAAGTTGCCCCAGGAGAACCGCGAAAGGGCGCGCAAGATTGGTATCGGTCTTGCGCTGGTGATGCGGCTTGCGCTTTTGGGCACCGTCGCCTGGATCGTCCAGCTGACCAACCCCCTTTTCGAAGCCTTCGGCCACCCCTTCTCCTGGAAAGACCTGATCCTCATCGCCGGCGGCCTCTTCCTCGTCTGGAAAGCGACACGGGAAATCCACCATTCGGTGGACCCGGTGGATCACAAGGAGGACATGGTCGGTGGCGCTGCATCGATCACCTTCGGCTCCGCCATCACCCAGATCCTTCTTCTCGACCTGGTCTTCTCGGTGGACAGCATCATTACCGCGGTAGGCATGACACCTCACCTGCCGATCATGATCATCGCCGTCATTGCGGCGGTCACGGTCATGCTGATCGCCGCAACGCCCCTGGCGAATTTCATCGAGAAGAATCCCACGATCGTCATGCTGGCACTGGGCTTCCTGCTGATGATAGGTACCACGCTAATCGCCGAGGGCATGGGCTTCCATGTGCCGAAGGGATACATCTACGCGGCAATGGCCTTTTCGGCGCTCGTGGAGGTTCTCAACATGTTTGCCCGCAATGCGCGGCGGCGGAAGAAGGCGGAAACGACGCTCCACTGACTGTATCTCTTGGCCCGGCTTAGTCCGGGCCATTTTTATTTTCATGTCCGGGGATACCTTCTCGCGCTCCCGGTGTTATGGATACCTCGCGGTGCGGCGTCTCTTCCAGACGACGCACTTCACCTTATTTCCGGGGTCATATGTCGACTGATCAGATACTCGCCTTCACCGTCATCGGCGTGATGATGGCCGTCTTCATCTGGGACAGATTCCGCTATGACATCGTCGCCTGCTGCGCCCTCGTTGCCGCAGTGGCGGTGGGAATCGTCCCCATAGAGGAGGCCTTCTCCGGATTTTCCGACGACATCGTCATCATCGTCGGCAGCGCGCTGGTGGTGAGTGCGGCGGTCGCTCGCTCCGGCATAGTCGATATCGCCATCAAGAAGTTCTTCCCGAACCTCAACTCGGTACGGGCTCAGCTGGCGCTGCTGATGATCGTCGTCGCCGTGATGTCCGCCTTTATCAAGAACATCGGCGCCCTAGCCATCATGATGCCGGTCGCATTCCAGTTTTCCAGGCGTTCGGGCGTTTCCCCCTCCAAGTACCTAATGCCGATGGCTTTTTCGGCGCTGCTCGGCGGCCTGATGACGCAAATCGGCACCTCGCCCAACATCGTCGTCTCGCAGCTCCGCGCCGACCTCACCGGCACCCCGTTCACGATGTTCGACTTCACCCCGGTCGGCGTAATCCTGACGCTGGTGGGCGTGACCTTCCTCATGTTCTTCCACTGGCTGGTACCGTCCCGTACCAAGCAGAACAGTTCGATCGAAGATGCGGTGGAGATCGCCAACTACACGTCCGAAGCAACGGTCCCGGCCCAGTCCCCGATTGCGGGCAGGCCCTTGAGCGAACTGCTGAAGCTGGGCGATGGCGAGGTACTGGCGACCGCTGTCCTCCGCGGCACGACGCGCATGTCGCCGTTCCCCGACCTTGCGCTCCGCGAGTTCGACACTCTGATCCTGGAAGGTCGCTCAGCAGCGATCGACCGCGTCGTGTCCAGCGCCAAGCTTCAGCTGTCCGGCAAGCCACTGAAGGGCAAGGGCCAGCAGCGCGACGACCTGGTCTCTATCGAGGCCATCATCTCGCGGGAATCGCCGCTGTCTGGTCTTTCGGCGAGAGAACTTGCCCTTTCCTATACCCGCGGCGTCAACCTTCTGGCGGTCAGCCGTCGCGGGCAGCGCTTGAGCGAACGCCTGCGAGATCTGACGCTGATTGCAGGCGACGTGATCGTGCTGCAGGGAAATCGCAACGCACTGCCCGGCGTGATGCAGGACTTCGCCCTTTTGCCGCTGGCCCAGCGGGAGGTGATGCTGGGCACGCAGCGGCGAGCCTTCATCCCGCTCGCCATTCTCGCTGCCGCAATGATTGCCACGGCAGTGGGCTGGGCGCCCGTCGCGGTCGCCTTCTTCGCAGCCGCCCTCGGCATGGCTGTGTTCCGCGCCATTCCCTTGACCGATGTCTACAAGGCTGTCGACGGCCCGATCCTCGTCATGCTGGCGGCGCTGATCCCGGTTTCGGACACCTTGCGGACATCCGGCGCGAGTGAGCTGATCGCCGCCTGGCTGGGGCAGATTGCCGGCGGCATGCCCGCCTATGCGGCATTGATGATGATCCTGCTGACGGCGATGGGCGTGACGCCCTTCCTGAACAATGCGGCCACGGTGCTGGTCATGGGGCCGATCGCGGCCAGTTTCGCAACCGCCCTGCAATACAAGCCGGAAGCATTCCTGATGGCTGTCGCGATCGGTGCGGGCTGCGACTTCCTCACGCCGGTCGGACACCAGTGCAACACGCTGGTCATGGGTCCGGGGGGCTACAAGTTCAGCGACTATCCGCGGCTTGGCCTCCCGCTATCCATCATCATCGTGATCGTCAGCGTTCCGGTGCTGCTCTGGATCTGGCCGGTAAGCTAGCTTCGGCCCAAGTCTTGACGCTCGGGTCCGAATATGCGCTAAGGCCCAGCAATCCCGAGACACGCAGGTCCGCGCCGCATCCGGCGCCAAATCGAGCATTATCCATGAGCACTTCCGGTCCCCGCGTCCGCATCGCCCCCTCGCCGACCGGCGAGCCGCATGTCGGCACCGCCTATATTGCCCTCTTCAACTATCTCTTTGCCAAGAAGCACGGCGGCGAGTTCATCCTGCGCATTGAGGACACGGATGCGACGCGCTCCACGCTGGAATTCGAGCAGAAGGTTCTGGACGCGTTGAAGTGGACGGGCCTCACCTGGTCGGAAGGTCCGGATGTAGGGGGCGCTTACGGCCCTTACCGCCAGTCCGAACGCAAGGCGATGTACCAGCCTTATGGCCAGGAGCTGCTCGACAAGGGCCACGCCTTCCGCTGCTTCTGCACGCCCGAACGGCTTGAGCAGATGCGCGAGGCGCAGCGCGCTGCCGGCAAGCCGCCGAAGTATGACGGGCTCTGCCTCAACCTGAAGGCCGAGGAAGTGACCGCCCGCATGGAAGCCGGCGAAGCCTCCGTCATCCGCATGAAGATCCCGACTGAGGGTTCCTGCGACTTCACCGACGGCGTCTACGGCGATGTTTCGATCCCGTGGGACTCGGTCGACATGCAGGTGCTGATCAAGGCCGACGGCATGCCGACCTACCATATGGCGAACGTCATCGACGACCATCTGATGAAGATCACCCATGTGGCGCGCGGCGAGGAATGGCTGGCGTCGGTTCCAAAGCACATCCTGCTCTACCGCTACTTCGGTTGGCAGGAGCCCGTATGGATGCACCTGTCGCTGATGCGCAACGCCGACAAGTCGAAGCTGTCGAAGCGCAAGAACCCGACCTCGATCTCCTACTATTCGGCACTCGGTTACCTTCCGGAAGCCTTGATGAACTTCCTCGGCCTGTTCTTCATCCAGATTGCCGAGGGCGAGGAACTGCTTTCCATGGAGGAACTGATCGAGAAGTTCGATCCGGACAACCTCTCCAAGGCCGGCGCCATCTTCGACATCCAGAAGCTCGATTGGCTGAACGGTCGCTGGCTCCGCGAGAAGCTGACGCCGGAGGAGTTCATCTCCCGCACCCTTGACTGGGCATCGGAGAACGAGCGGCTGACCGAAGGTCTGAAGCTGTCGCAGAGCCGCATTTCCAAGCTTGGCGAACTGCCGAACCTGGCTGGCTTCCTGCTCGCCAACGACGTCGGCCTGACGCCCGCATCCTTCTCGGGGCTGAAGACCAGCCCGGCGGAGACGCTGGAGATCATCAATACGGTCCAGGCGGACCTCGAGAAGATCCTCGAATGGAACATCGAGACGATCGACCAGGAACTGCGCAATGTCGCCGACAAGCTGGGCAAGAAGCTGCGCGTCGTCACCCCGCCGCTCTTCGTTGCCATGTCGGGCTCGTCGCGCTCTCTGCCGCTCTTCGATTCCATGGCGCTCCTCGGCCGTTCGGTCGTGCGCCAGCGCCTGAAGATCGCCGCCACGGTGGTGGCTTCCATGGTCGGCGCACAATAAACAAGGAAGGTCCCGCAGAATGGCCGATACCAACAACGAAACCACCCTCTCCTCCGACGCCACGCAAGTTCGCGCCCAGAAGCTGAAGCTGTTGCGCGAGAAGATCGGCGACGTCTATCCGGCGCATTTTCACCGGACGATGACCAATGCGGATCTGGCGGAGAGATACGAGAACCTCGAGGCGGACGTGGAGACGCAGGACGTCGTGACTGTGGCGGGCCGCGTCTACTCCATGCGCAATTCCGGCATGTTCATCGACCTGCGCGACGCCTCCGGCAAGATCCAGATCTTCAGCCACAAGGATACGACGCCCGAGAAGGCGCGCGACATGCTGCCGATGATCGACCTCGGCGACATCATCGGTGTCACAGGTGTCGTCCGCCGCACCAAGCGCGGTGAACTGACGATCAACGCGCAAGAGATCACCATGCTGACCAAGTCTCTCCTGCCCATGCCGGAGAAGTATCATGGTCTCGCCGACATCGAGATGCGCTACCGCAAGCGCCACCTAGACATCCTGTCGAACGAGGAGTCCAAGCTTCGCTTCCAGCAGCGCAGCCGGATCCTGTCCGGGATCCGTCGCTTCATGGAAGACGACGGCTTCATGGAAGTCGAGACGCCAATGCTCCAGTCGATCTACGGCGGCGCAACGGCCGAACCCTTCAAGACTCACCACAACACGCTGAAGCTCGACATGTACCTGCGCATCGCGCCGGAACTCTTCCTCAAGCGCACGCTGGTCTCCGGCCTGTCCGACAAGGTCTTCGAGGTGAACCGGAACTTCCGCAATGAAGGCGTGTCCACGCGGCACAATCCCGAGTTCACCATGATGGAGTGCTACTGGGCCTATGCCGATTACGAGGACATGATGGATCTCGTCGAGCGCCTGTTCGCGCGGCTGGCGATGACCATCCATGGCTCCACGGAATTCAAGTACGGAGACAAGGAGCTATCCTTCAAGGGACCGTTCCGCCGCGTTCCCATGCCGGACGCCGTCAAGGAGGCAACCGGCATCGACTTCCTGGCGATCAAGACCGACGAGGAGGCACGCGCGGCCGCCAAGGCTGCCGGCTTCGAGGTGGAGAAGGACTGGACCTGGGGCGAATGCCTCGCCTTCATCTTCGAGGAGAAGGTGGAAGCAACGCTGATCCAGCCGGCCCACGTGACCCACTTCCCGAAGGACATCTCGCCCTTCGCCAAGGAAGTGCCGGGCGAGCCGCGCCTCGTCGAGCGCTTCGAGACCTATTGCAACACCTGGGAGATCGGCAACGCCTTCTCGGAACTGAACGATCCGGAAGAGCAGCGTGCCCGCATGGTCGAGCAGCTCGAGCAGGCCCATGCGCGCGGCGAGAAGGACAAGCAGCTGGACGACGAGTTCCTCGACGCCATCGATCAGGGCATGCCTCCGGCAGGCGGCCTCGGTATCGGAGTCGACCGTCTCATCATGCTGCTGACGGATGCTCCGTCGATCCGAGACGTGATCCTGTTCCCCGCGCAGCGGAGCAGGACGAACTGATCTCATGAAAAAGGCGGCCCTGGGCCGCCTTTTTCAAATCCGCATCGCCAACGGCTCAATGCGTTTTCTCGGGCTCCGGCTTCCTGCGGTGCTTTTCGGGATCGTCGTCTTCAGCCACCACAGGCGCATGCGACGCCTCGGCGGCAGGCGCCGCCGCTGCCTCCTGTCCTTCTGGCTCTTGGTGGTTTGCTGCTTCTGAAGTGATCGGCTGGGCACGCAGCTTGGCGAGCCAGGCTGCGCCGTGATCATCCCCAGCCGCCTTGGCCGGCGCCTCGTCGTCGGCGCCATCATGGGACGGCGCTGGCGCGGCGGCCCGCTCTGCGTCATGTTCATCCGGCCCGGCAGGCGTGGCCATCTCATCCTTGCGATCCTTGGCTGGATGCTCGGCCTCATGTGCCGGCGCTACCTGCTCCGAATGCTCGGCATCCGTGCCTAAACCGACCATCCCCTTGATTGAGTCGAGCCAGCCTTTGGAGGCAGGCGCAGCCTCGCCGGCGTGCTCATCGCCCAGTGTCCCTACAGGTAATTCCTCACCACCGAGACCGACCACTCCCATCAGGGACGCGACGAGACCCTGGCCGTCATCCTTGCCATGCTCCACGGCCGGCGTTTCCGGGCCGTGGGCTTCGTCGGCGCCCCCATGACCGGCGTCAGGGGTCTCGCCGTGACCGGCGGCCTCTTCCTGTTCCTTCGTCTTCCCGTGATCGGCAGCTGTCCCGTGGCCGTCGCCGCCTTCGATCACCGGATCGACGCAGTCGGCATCGTCCGTAAGAGAGGCGGACATGGCTTGCGCGTCCTCCAGCGGCAGGTCGATCCTGAGCCCCCAGAACTCGCCGGTGGCGCTGGCGCTACCGTCGACGTAATAGGCGCTGATGGCCTGGTCGCGGCTGCCGGCAGGCAGCCTGCTCGTATCCGGGACATAGACGACTTGTGCCCCAATCGCCCGCCCGCGCATTCGTGAGCGATCGTCAGGGCCTGCAGGATCCAGCACCGTGACCTGAACGAGATCGGAATGTTCGGCCTGCTGGACAGAGCGCGCCACCCGCAGGGCGGTCTTCAGCCTAGCAATTCCATCGCCCGGCTTGTCGGTGGTGACATACTTGCGGATCCAGTAGCGGTCCGCCTTCTTGATCCTCACCGTCTCGATCGTCGTGCAGGAGAGCCCGTTGAGATCACCATAGGAGGGCCCAAGCAGCCTGTCGGCGCCGATATATACGGCAGCCGCGCCGCTTCCGCCGCCAAGGACGGTCACCCCTGCGAGGATCAGGAGGAGCTTTCGCGGGATGCGGGACACGATAGATTTCATCCGCAACGCTCCGGCATTCCAACCTCACTACGCAACACTCAAGGGACGGCAGGAGTGACAGTGCCTCAAGGTCGTTGAGGAAGTTTTAAACGGAACCTTCAGATGCGAGCCGTCGTTCCCCCTGCAGCTCCGGACATTATGCGAATGCTTTTCATTAGCGTTGACAGCAGGGCGTCCGGTAAATATTGTTATTGCAACTTAATTGCAAAAGAGGTTGACTTTCGACATGACGGCATTCCAGTTTCTTTTTCGCGGTCTCTTCCTCGCGGCAATGGTCATCGCGCCCACGGCATCTGCCGTTGCCGAGGACAAGCCGAAGGTCGTCACGACCTTCACCGTCATCGCCGACATGGCCCGTAACGTTGCCGGCGACGTGGCGGACGTCGAAAGCATCACCAAGCCGGGTGCCGAGATCCACAACTATCAGCCGACGCCGCACGACTTGCTGCGCGCCCGTGACGCCGATCTCATCCTGCGCAACGGCCTCAATCTTGAACGCTGGTTCGAGAAGTTTCTTGCCAATCTCGGCGACGTTCCCAGCGTGACGGTCTCCGACGGAGTAGAGCCCATGGCAATCGCCGGGGGAAGCTATGAGGGCAAGCCGAACCCGCACGCCTGGATGTCTCTGGAGAACGCCGTGATCTATGTGGAGAACATACGCAAGGGCCTGAGCGAGGTCGATCCGGACAATGCCGAGACCTATGCAGCCAATGCGGCAGCCTATACCGAAAAGCTGGAGGCAGCAGTGCAGCCGATCCGCGACCAGCTCGCCGCACTTCCGGAAGAGCAACGCTGGCTCGTCACCAGTGAGGGCGCCTTTTCCTATCTCGCCCGCGATTTTGGGCTGAAGGAGCTCTATCTCTGGCCGGTCAATGCGGATAGCCAAGGTACGCCGCAGCAGGTTCGCGCCGTGATCGACGCCGTGCGCGAACACAGGATCAAGGTCATCTTCAGCGAGAGCACCGTGTCCTCCGATCCCGCGGAACAGGTGGCGCGTGAAACCGGCGCTGACTATGGCGGCGTCCTCTATGTCGACTCGCTGAGTGAAGAAGACGGGCCGGTGCCCACCTATCTCGATCTGCTGACAGTGACGGTCGACACGATTGCGAAGGGTCTCGCCTCATGATGATGGGCAGGGCGAAGCCTGCACCCGCCGGGCTCCGGGTCAATGACATCACGGTGGCCTATCGCAACGGCCTGACAGCCCTGCGCCACGCAAGCTTCACCGTTCCCAAAGGAACGATCACGGCGCTCGTGGGCGTCAATGGCGCCGGCAAGTCCACCCTCTTCAAGGCGATCATGGGGTTCGTTCCGCTCACCAATGGATCGGTGGAAATCCTCGGCATGCCTGCGCGTGACGCCCTGCGCCGAAACCTTGTGGCCTATGTCCCACAGGCCGAGGAGGTCGACTGGAATTTTCCAGTCCTCGTGGAGGACGTGGTGATGATGGGGCGCTATGGCCACATGAACTTCCTGCGCATCCCTTCACGCCGCGACCACGACCTGGTGACGGAAGCCCTGCGGCGGGTCAACATGCTGGAGTACCGCAAGCGCCAGATCGGCGAACTGTCCGGCGGCCAGCGCAAGCGCGTCTTCCTTGCCCGCGCGCTCGCCCAGGAGGGCCAGATCATCCTGCTCGACGAGCCCTTCACCGGAGTCGACGTCACGACCGAGGAGCAGATCATCGAACTGCTGAAGAGCCTGCGTGACGAAGGGCGGATCATGCTGGTCTCCACCCATAACCTTGGCAGCGTCCCGGACTTCTGCGACCGAACCGTCTTCGTCAAGGGTACCGTGCTCGCCTATGGCAGGACGGAGGACACCTTTACGGAGGCGAACCTGGAAAAGGCTTTCGGCGGCGTCCTGCGCCATTTCATCCTCAGCGGAACGGACCTGCACGACGACGCCGATCCGCGCCACCTCAAGGTCATCAGCGACGATGAGCGACCCTTCGTTGTCTATGGCGACCGGCAGCAGAAGCAGAAAACGAGAGACGATGCTCCAGACGCTTCTTGAGCCGTTCACTTACGACTACATGCGAAACGCCATCTGGGTCAGCGCGCTGGTGGGGGCTGTCTGCGGCTTCCTGTCCGCCTATCTGATGCTGAAGGGCTGGTCGCTGATCGGCGATGCCCTCTCCCACTCCATCGTGCCGGGCGTCGCCGGAGCCTATATGCTGGGCCTGCCCTTTGCGCTCGGCGCCTTCCTGTCCGGCGGGCTTGCCGCTGGCGCCATGCTGTTCCTCAACCAGCGCACCCGGCTGAAGGAGGACGCCATCATCGGGCTGATCTTCACCTCCTTCTTCGGGCTAGGCCTGTTCATGGTCTCGCTCTCGCCGACCTCGGTGAACATCCAGACGATCGTCCTCGGCAACATCCTCGCGATCACGCCCGCGGACACGCTCCAGCTCGTCATCATCGGCGGCGTCAGCCTCGTGATCCTGGCGCTCAAGTGGAAGGATCTTATGGTCGCCTTCTTCGACGAAAACCACGCGCGCACCATCGGCCTCCGGCCGGACCTCCTTCGTCTGCTGTTCTTCACCTTGCTTTCCGCATCCACCGTCGCCGCCCTGCAAACGGTAGGCGCATTCCTCGTTGTCGCCATGGTGGTGACGCCTGGTGCGACTGCCTATCTGCTGACAGATCGCTTCCAGCGGGTCATAGCGCTTGCCCTCGCCATCGGCGCAGTGACCAGCTTTGTCGGCGCCTATCTCAGCTACTTCCTCGACGGCGCGACTGGCGGCATTATCGTCGTGCTCCAGACGGGGCTCTTCCTCCTCGCTTTCCTGTTCGCTCCGAAGCACGGCATGCTGGCGGCGCGTCGACGGCTTCGCACGACGCTGGAGGAGACGGCATGAGCGGCCTTCTCGACTTCATCGACCTCGCCACCTTCCCGTTCCAGATCGACTTCATGCAGCGCGCTTTCCTGGTGACGCTGATGATTGCAGTGCCGATGGCGATACTTTCCTGCTTCCTAGTGCTGAAGGGCTGGTCGCTGATGGGGGATGCGGTATCGCACGCCGTTTTTCCCGGCGTGGTACTCGCCTACATCTTCTCCATTCCCCTTGCCATCGGCGCCTTCGCGGCGGGAATGACATGCGCGCTGGCAACCGGCTTCCTGAAGGAGAACAGCCGCATCAAGGAGGACACGGTGCTGGGCATCGTTTTCTCCGGCATGTTCGGCCTCGGCCTCGTCCTCTACGTCAAGGTGCAGAGCGACGTGCACCTCGACCACATCCTTTTCGGAGACATGCTGGGCATCACACCCTACGACATGGTTGAGACCGGCTTGATCGCGCTGGCGTCAACCCTTTTCCTGGTGATCCTGCGCAAGGACCTTCTCCTGCAGTCCTTCGATGAGCAGCACGCCCGAGCGATCGGCCTCCCGACCCGTCTGCTGCATTACGGCCTGCTCGCGGTGCTGTCGCTGGTCGTCGTGGGTGCCTTGAAGGCGGTCGGCATCATCCTGGCAATCGCGCTGCTGGTTGCCCCGGGAGCCATCGCCTTCCTGCTCACGCGACGCTTTGCGGCAATGCTGCTGACCGCCACCGCTGTTGCCGTCACCGCCACGCTCGCCGGCATCTATCTGAGCTTCTTCATCGACAGCGCCCCGGCACCCACGATCGTGCTGGTGATGACGGCGATGTTCATCGTCGCCTTCGCGAAAACGACGCTTGCCGAAAAAGGCCGCAACTCGGCCACCTGAACGCAAAGAGCTGCCTCTCGACGAGAAGCCGCTCTTTATTCCGGACTGCGATGATCAGGCCGCAGCCAGTTCCTTCTTCACCATGGTGCGGAGTGCGACGAGGTCCTTGGCGAAGGAACGAATGCCCTCGGCGAGCTTTTCCGTCGCCATGGCATCCTCGTTCAGCATCCAGCGGAAGCTCTTTTCGTCGATCGGCTGGAAGGGATCTTCAGTGATGTTATCGGGCGAAAGCTTGCGCTCCAGCTTTCCCTGGTCCTTGTCCAGTTCGTCGAGCAGCGCCGGGCTGATCGTCAGGCGGTCGCAGCCGGCCAGTGCCTCGATCTCCCCAGCATTGCGGAAGGAGGCGCCCATGACGATCGTCTCGATGCCGTTCGCCTTGTAGTAGTTGTAGATCTGGCGGACCGAGATGACACCCGGATCCGTCTCGGCGGTATAGTCCTCTCCCGTGGATTTCTTGTACCAGTCGAGGATGCGGCCGACGAAAGGCGAGATCAGGAAGACCTTGGCATCGGCGCAGGCAATGGCCTGGGCCTTGGAGAAGAGCAGCGTCAGGTTGCAGTCGATACCCTCCGTCTGCAGCACTTCCGCCGCCTTGATGCCTTCCCATGTGGACGCCAGCTTGATCAGGATGCGGTCCCGCTCGATACCGCGTTCCTTGTAGGCTGCGATGATGCCGCGCGCCTTGGCGATGGAGGCTTCCGTATCGAAGGAGAGATCGGCATCGACTTCCGTCGAGACGCGGCCCGGCACGATGTTGGCAAGCGCTGCGCCGACCGAAATGGCGAGACGATCCGCGACAGCGGCGATCACTGCATCCGAGCCGCCGTTCTGCGTCTTGCCCCAGGTTATGGCCTCCTTGACCGCATCCGCGAACATGGGTGTGCCGAGCGCCTTCAGGACAATCGTCGGGTTGGTCGTGCAATCCACCGGTTTCAGGCGTGTGACCGCTTCGATATCGCCGGTATCGGCGACGACCGTGGTCATCGAACGGAGCTGTTCTAGTTTCGACGTCATGCCGGCAATCCTTCGGATGGTGAGTGGGCGACTGGACGACCATATGGCCGACCTTGCATCGACTATCAACAGCCGAACATGGCCAAGTCAAGACATTTGCTCATTCGCATCGACATAAGTATCATACCCTTCGACAGAAACCTCAGACGGTGTTTTCTTGGCAAAGCTTAGGCGCGAAACCCATCCCGGCATTACCGAAGCCTCTTCGACGCGGCTGCGGGCAGCATGGCTCTACTACAATCAGGGACTGACCCAGAAGCAGGTCGCGGAACGCCTCGGCGTCAGCCGCTCCACCGTCATCCGCATGCTGGATGAAGCCATGAAGCGGTCGGAGGTCCAGATCTGGATCGATGCCGGTGTCGACGACTGCCTGGCGCTGGCCACCCAACTGGAGCAGGCCTACGGCCTCGATGAAGCGATCGTCGTGCCACAACCGCGTGACGCGAGTGCCGAAGCCCAGGCGAAGGCCGTCGGCCTGGCACTCGGCCAGTTCCTGTCGGAGGCGATCCAGGAAGACATGACGATCGGTGTCGGCTGGGGCCGCACGATGACAGCTTCGCTTGCAAGCTTCCGACCGCCGCGCCGCCAGAATTGCAGGGTGGTCTCGCTGCTTGGCGGCATCGTCGCCGTCCACCGGACCAACCCGATCGATTACACATGGCGGCTGGCGAGCCAGCTCGGGGCCGAATGCTACCTCTTTCTGGCGCCGCTGCTCGTCGATTCCAGCGCGACCAAGCGCGCCCTCATCGAGAGATGCGGGCTGAAGGCGATCTATGACCTCGCGGAAGAAATGGATCTCGCCGTCGTCAGTTGCGGCGATATCGGCCAGCATTCTACGTCGCTCTCGGAAGGCTTCATCTCCAAGGCCGAACTGGCCGAGCTGATCGACGCCGGCTGCGTCTGCGACACCATGTTCAACTTCCTCGACGCGGACGGCCGCTCGGTCGACCATCCTATCAACGAGCGGGTGATGTCGGTCGATCTCGACACGTTGAAGAAGGCAAAGCACATCGTGCTCTCCTCCGGCGGCTCCCACCGTGCCCTCGCCATCCGCGCCACCATCCGTCGCATCGGCTGTAACACCCTCATCACGGATGAGAGCGCGGCCAGGGAGCTATTGCGGCCGGCGAAGAACTAGAGGTTGCCCGCTTCCCAGCCGAGGATGGCCCGCTTGCGCGTCAGCCCCCAGTGGTAGCCGGTGAGTGCACCGCTCTTGCCGAGCGCCCGGTGGCAGGGGACGACGAAGGAGATGGGGTTTCGGCCAATCGCGGCGCCGACGGCGCGGCTGGCTGACGGCTGGCCGATGTCGCGAGCGACATCGGAATAGGTGACAGCCTTGCCGAAGGGGATCTTCAGGAGGCTCTGCCAGACCCGCACCTGAAAGTCCGAGCCGATGAGCACGACCTTCAGCGGCTGCTCCGACGACCATTGAGAGCGGTCGAAGATGCGGCGGATATAGGGCGCCGTCGCCTCCAGATCTTCCACATACTGCGCCATCGGCCAACGACATGTCATGTCGTCGAGCGCCGCCCGCTCGCCGCCGAGATCGGAGAAGGCCAGCCCCGCGAGCCCGCGATCCGTGGCCATCACCAGGGCGACGCCGAACGGTGACGGATGGAAGCCGTAGCGGATGGTGAGCCCGCCGCCGCGAGCCTTCCATTCGCCCGGCGACATCGCCTCGTGCGTCACGAAGAGGTCGTGCAGGCGTCCAGGCCCGGAAAGACCGACCTCGTAGGAGGCGTCGAGTAGCGGCAGCCCCTCCCGTCCAAGCAGTCGCTTGGCATGGTCTAGCGTTACCGCCTGCAGGAAAGCCTTGGGCGATAGCCCGGCCCAGCGGGTGAAGACTTTCTGCAGTTGCGTTGGAGACTGGCGAAGCTCGGAAGCAATCGCCTCCAATGACGGCTGCTGGCGGTAATCGAGGCTAATCCGTTCGATGACCTTGCGAACGATCTCGTAGTCATCGCCCTGTGGTGTGGCATCGAATGCGGGCTCGGCGAGCTGGGCAAGTGCGTTCATCGGTCGTCTCCTTTGCCTGCAGAATGAAGCAGTCGCGAGCGCGAGACCACCCGATTCTTGCGGTTGTCAGAGCCTCTGCGTCACGGTCGCAAGCGCGCCGCGGAACGCCTTCGCAAAGCTCTCCCGGTCGTCAGGATTGAGGAACGAACCCACATCCGTGCGACGTCCCTCTCCGGTCACATACATGGAGGTGATGCCGAATTCGTCATGGCGGTTGACGCGGAATCGGGCCCAGAAGGGATTGAAGCGGTGCTCCACCATGCGGCCCGCCGGAGAGAATTTGCGAATGGACAGATTTGTTCGTGTAACCGTCACCTCCTCCCGGGCCCGACCGGAGCGATAGCTCAGCTTGAATGCGATATAGAGGGCAAGAAAGTCGAGGCCGAGGAACAGTCCGATCGGCCAGGCACCCGTGACAAGGAAGAACACGCCGTAGATGAAGCAGATGCCGCCGGTCAGGATCAGAAGGATATGAAAGCCCTTCCTGCCGAGCGAACGGTAAGGCGTGAGTTCCGCGGCGAAAACGGGCTGCTCATCGATCATCTGCACGTTGCCTTTCCTCGCGTGCGCTGGATATAGAGAGGATATGGCCATTCCGAAAACCAAGTCCAGCACGGCTTCTTCACAAAAATCAAGTCTGGCAGCAGGATCCCCTCGCAGGCATATCCGCAGCCGGTATTCGAAGGCGGAGATGGAGGAGATCTTCCGCAGGTTCTCCGTTCAGCGGCCGGAGCCGAAGGGGGAACTGGAGCATACGAACCCTTTCACCCTGCTGGTAGCCGTGGCGCTGTCGGCACAGGCAACGGATGCCGGCGTGAACAAGGCGACACGTGCCCTCTTCAAGGTTGCTGACACACCGGAAAAGATGCTGGCGCTCGGCGAGGATGGCGTGATCCAGCACATCAAGACGATCGGCCTTTACCGCAACAAGGCGAAGAACGTCATTGCCCTGTCGCAGAAGCTGATTGCAGAGTTCGGTGGTGAAGTCCCGAGGACGCGGGAGGAGCTGGTGACGCTGCCGGGCGTCGGACGAAAGACCGCGAATGTCGTCATGTCCATGGCCTTCGGTATACCCACGCTCGCCGTCGACACCCATGTCTTTCGTATCGGCAACCGGCTGCTGATGGCGCCGGGAAAGACGCCGGACGAGGTGGAGGAGCGCTTCCTCAAGGTGATCCCGAAGCAGTATCTCTTCCACGCCCATCACTGGCTGATCCTGCATGGCCGCTACACCTGCAAGGCACGCAAGCCCGAGTGCGAGCACTGTGTGATCGCCGATCTCTGCAAGTCTCCAGAGAAAACCTGCGATATCCCGGCAGCACTGGTGGAACTGCCGCCGCAGCGCATCGGAGAGATGGAGAAGTAGCGACTACTGCGTGTGTGTCCGGATGACTTCCAGGAAATCATCCCCGTAGCGCTCGAGCTTGGACTGGCCGACGCCGGAGATGCCGAGCAGGGCCTCTCGCGTGGTGGGCCGGTTGGTTGCAAAAGCCACGAGAGTGGTGTCCGGAAAGACCACGTAGGGTGGAACTTCGAGGGACTTCGCGATCTCCAGCCGCGTCTGGCGAAGCGCCTCGAACAGTTCCGCATCCGCACCCTCCAGTGCCGAGCGGCTTGCGCCGGTGCTGGAGCTTCTCGAGGATCGGCCGGCCTTGGGCCGGTCCTTGCGGAAGCGGACCTCCCGTTCACGTCGAAAAACGGATCGCGCATCTGGCCCAAGCTTGAGGGCGCCAAAGGCGTCCTGGTCGATGCTGACGAGGCCGGCTGCGAGAAGCTGACGGTAGACCGACTGCCAGGTCTTTGCGGGTAAGTCCTTTCCGGCGCCGAAGACCGGCATATCAACATGGCCGAAGCGGATGGTCTTGTCGTTCTCGTTGCCGGTCAATACGTCGATCAGGTGCCCCGTGCCGAAGCGCTCGCCGGTGCGGTAGACCGCGGCCAATGCCTTGATTGCCGCCTCTGTCCCGTACCAGGTCTCAACCGGCTTCAAGCAGGTGTCGCAATTGCCGCAGCCGCCAGGATGGGCCTCGCCGAAATGCGCCAGGATCGCCTGCCGTCGGCAGCCGGCGGTTTCGCAGATGCCGAGGAGGGCGTTCAGCTTCGCCCGTTCGACCCGCTTCACCTCGTCGCTCGACTGGCCGCCATCGATCATCCGGCCGCGCTGGATGACGTCCGTCATCCCATAAGCCATCCAGACTTCCGACGGCAGACCGTCCCGTCCGGCTCGTCCAGTCTCCTGATAGTAGGCCTCCACGGAGCCGGGCAGGTCGAGATGGGCGACGTAACGGACATTCGGCTTGTCGATGCCCATGCCGAAGGCAACGGTCGCGACGAGGCAGAGGTCCTCCTCCTTCAGGAAGGCATCCTGATTGGCATCGCGGACGGCGCGATCCATTCCTGCGTGATAGCCGAGCGCCCTCACGCCCTGCTCGTTCAGCCAGTCTGCCGTCTCCTCGACCTTGGCCCGGGAAAGGCAATAGACGATCCCGCTCGAGCCCTTGTGGCGAGACAGGAAGCGCAGGAGTTGCTGGCGCGGCTGGTCACGCTCGACAATCTCGTAGGCGATGTTGGGTCGGTCGAAGGAGGTGGTGAAGACCTCCGCCGAATGCAGCCCCAGCCGCTCGATGATGTCGTCGCGGGTATGCGGGTCGGCAGTCGCCGTCAGCGCCATGCGTGGCACGCCGGGAAAGAGGTCCGCCACTTGCCACAGTTCCCGGTATTCCGGGCGGAAGTCGTGCCCCCACTGGCTGACGCAATGGGCCTCGTCTATTGCGAACAAGGCAATCTTTGCCGAAGCTACCATGTCGCGGAATCCCGGCGTCACGATCCGCTCCGGCGTCACATAAAGAAGATCGAGAGCGTCCTGATTGAGCAGACGGCGAATTTCGGAAAACTCATCCGGCGACAGCGACGAATTGAGGGCGGCAGCGCGCACGCCGAGCTGCCTCAGCGCCTCCACCTGGTCGCGCATCAGCGCGATCAATGGCGAAACGACGATCCCGACACCGTCCCGGCACAGGGCCGGAACCTGGAAGCAGAGCGACTTGCCGGCACCGGTCGGGAACAACACCACGGCGTCGCCGCCCGACACCACCCGATCTATCACCGGCGCCTGCTTGCCCCGGAAGCTGTCATATCCGTAGACGTGCCGCAGCACCGCCAATGGATCACGTGTCTGGGGCGTGTCGAACAGGGCAGAACTGATGGTGGTGGGTTGCGGCATGACATGGCTTTCGCGGGAGAGGCCTTCTTCTCCCATACCCTAGACCGCCTTCGCAAGGGCGGCACGGCCCGTCAACAGATCATCGGCCGGCGCCGTGGGGCTCCAGGCGGAAAGTCGGGTCGCGACGCGAAATCTTCTTGTGGAGATGCACCATCAGCCCGGCGGCAAAGAGCGGCGTCAGCAGGTTGACGATCGGGACCGCCAGGAAGCATGCGATCAGCAGGCCCGCCAGGAAGACGGTGCCGCGATGCTTCGACCGGAACGCGCGCGCTTCCGGCGGCGTGCGGAAGCGCATCGCAGCGAACTCGAAGAACTCGCGGCCGAGCAGGTAGCCGTTCACCAGGAAGAAGGCGATCAGGTTGATCCCCGGCACGAAGAGCAGCAGTAGGGCAAGGATATTACCTGCGATCACCACGCCGAGGAACTGCAGCGAACTGACGATGGCCTGGCCAAGAGGCATGGCCTGCCCGGCCTGATCGCCTGGATAGTCGCGTTTCTCCACCACCTCGGCGACGTCGTCGAGGAAGAGCCCCGCAATCAGCGCCGTGATCGGCGCGATCAGAAGCGCAAGCGCAAGCGCCAGCCCCACGCCGGCGAAGATGGCGGCGACAAGGGTAAGCCAGCCCGCCCAGTCCGGCACATCCGGCATGTAGACGGCAAACCACGGCCAGACCACGGAAATGAAGGTCTGCCGCAGGGCCAGCCAAAGCCCGACGAGGACGAGGATGGTGAGCCCGAGGACCTTCCAGAAGACGGAGCGCGTCTCCGGCGCAAACAGGTTTATGAGCGACAAGCGGGCGGCGTCGAGGATCATGAAGGGTCTCCGGTTGCCGGAAGGATGTAGGTTCCTCAGGCCACTGGAACAAGCGCCGCCCGACCGCGTCAGCTTTGCCCGCCGTTGCCCAGCGGCGCGCCCGGCAGGTAGAGCAGGATGGGCCGGATCTCGTAGACCGCGGTCGGGTTAGCGCGTTGAAGTTCTCGCGCCGCCGCGATTGCGCCGTCGATGTCTCGAAATTCGACGACGTAGAAGCCGAGCAACTGCTCCTTCGTCTCCGCGAATGGACCGTCAATCACCATTCCGTCGCCCTTGCCGCGGAGCGTCACGGCCTCTGACGTGGGGCCGAGGCGAGCGGCAGGGCCAAGGCATTTCTCTTCCACCAGCCGGTCGTTGATCCTGAGCAACTCAGTCATGAGGGCGGCATCTTCCTCCTCGCTCCAGGACTGGACGATGCCTTCTGCATGATAGGCGAGGATTGCGAAATACATGGTCAGACCTCCAGTGTGAGCCCGCGATGTCGTCGGGCGGAGCTAGTGGATCTCGTTCAACTCGTTCCGGTGGCGGAGCATCGCCAGAAAACGCCGATAGTCACGGTCATAGGTTCCGATCCGCCCGGCATCAGGATGGTACTCCCGATCGGCGGCGGCCATGCTCCGTCCGGCCGAGTTTAGATCCGGAAAGAGGCCACCTCCTGCTGCCGCCGTCATTGCGGTCCCGAGGAGGACGGCGTCCTCAGTCTGCGGGACAACCACCTTTCGGCCCGTGACATCGGCATATAGTTCGAGGAGAAGCGGGTTGTGGGCATGTCCTCCGGTGAGGTGCAGCGTCTCGAACCGGTAGCCATACTGCTCCATGGCTTCCAGGATGTGTCGTATGCCGAGCACGATAGCCACGCAGGTTCGCCAATAGAGGCGGCAGAGGCCGTCGAAGGATGTGTCGAGGGTAAGTCCGCTGATGACGCCCCTGGCATGGGGGTCCGCCAGCGGCGACCGGTTACCGTGGAAGTCGGGCAGGATGTTGAGATCGCCGGCGAGATCAGCGTCTTGCTCCGAACGTAACTGCTGCACGCGAGCCACGATCCTGGCGTGGAGATCCGCCTCGGGCTCTCCGCCGGCCGCGTGCATTCGCACCACGTGATCGAGCAGAGCACCGGTCGCCGATTGGCCGCCTTCCACCAGCCAGCGGCCCGGCAGGACAGCCTCGTAGTAGGGACCCCAGATGCTGCGACCGGGCTTGGCGTCCGTTGCGAAGGAGACGATACAGCTAGACGTGCCGCCGATCAGAGCGACGGATCGCTCGAGCGCCGCGCCCTCGTCGACGCCACCGAGGACGCCGAAGGCACCCGCATAGGCGTCGATCAGTCCCGCTGTCACCCTGCAACCGGTATCGAGCCCCAGCTCCCGTGCAGCCTCCGTCGCCAACTCGCCTATCGCCTGACCGGCCGGAACGGTCTCGGCGGACAGGCCGCCCCGCTCCAGGAGGTCCTCCAGGCCCGCCAACGCGAGAAAATCCTCCTGCCAGCCCTCGTCACGATGGGCCAGGTAGTTCCATTTGGCTGTCAGCGTGCAGCGGGATCGCGCAGCCGAGCCTGTTGCCCTCCAGGTCATGAAATCCGCGAGATCGAAGAGATGTCCTGTCCGCTCCCAGGTCACCGGCAGGTGGCGCTTCAACCACATGAGCTTCGGCATTTCCATTTCGGGGGAAAGCGAGCCCCCGGAATAGTCCAGCACCGGATGACCGGTCGCCGAAAGCTCATCGGCCTCCGCAATGGCCCGGTGATCGAGCCAGACGATCGTATCGAAGCGATCCTCTCCGGTGGTGGAAACAGTGATCTGGCGACCATCGCGATCCCGCGCCACCAGCGAGCAGGTGGCGTCGAAACCCAGTCCCGCGACACGGTCCGCGGCGATCCCTGCCTCCATCATCGCCGCGCGAACGGCCCGGCAGGCGGCGCGCCATATGTCCTCGGAGTCATGTTCCGCATGATTTTCGAGCGGTCGTTGCATGGCGATCGGGTGCTTGGCACGCGCGAGCAGCCGCCCGCTACGATCGAACACACCGGCGCGGGCGCTGGTCGTGCCGATATCGACAGCAACGACGTGATCTCGCATCTGGACGTGTTCCCTGCCCCGCGGGCCCTTCCATCGCT
The DNA here is from genome assembly GCF_902153235.2 of Pseudorhizobium halotolerans. Classification (NCBI taxonomy): domain Bacteria; kingdom Pseudomonadati; phylum Pseudomonadota; class Alphaproteobacteria; order Hyphomicrobiales; family Rhizobiaceae; genus Pseudorhizobium; species Pseudorhizobium halotolerans. Next base: position 161,219 of record NZ_CABFWE030000005.1, read on the forward strand.
TCCCCGCCGCTAGCTGGCGCGAGGAGACCGATGCCTGTCCGGGCCTTCCATGTGTTGGCGGACAAGGTGGATCAAATCCGGCATGGCGTCAAATACGACGTCGGGGGCAAGAGCGGTAATGCGCTCGCGATACCCAGGCGCGCCGGCATGCGACCCGCCGGTGAAGGCAAACACCGCCATCCCTGCGCGCTGCGCGGCCTCAATCCCCGCCGGGCTGTCCTCGATCACGATACAGTCCGCCGGATCCGTCTTCATGGCGCGGGCTGCGTGCAGGAAAAGATCGGGAGCAGGCTTACCGTTCTCGACCATGCTGGCGCTGAAAATGTGAGGTTCGAAGCGCTCCAGCAGACCGGTCAGCGAGAGAGACAGGCGGATGCGCTCGGGCTGACTAGAAGATGCGACGCATATGGTGGAATCGAGCGTCTCCAGTACCCCTGCGATTCCCGGCACCGGCTTCAGTTCGTCGCGAAACCGATCATAGAGTTCATGGCGGAGATCTTCGAGAAAGGCGGCGTCGATGCTGTGGTCGAAGTCGTCGTGCAGGATCTGGGCCAGGGTGGATAGGCTCCGACCGAGAAAACGGGCATAGGCCTCGTCTTCATCGATCTCGACGCCCCGTCGATTGAGCGCATCCACCAGGACCTGGACGGACAGGGGCTCGCTGTCGACGAGCACGCCGTCGCAATCGAAAATCACCAGCGGCCGCGTCCCTTGCACCACCCTCACCCCGTCATTTGACCAGAGCATCCTGAAGATAGAGCTCCAGCGTCCTCGCCGTCCCCTCGGCCCAGAGCGTCTTCAGCGCATGCGAGAACCGCTGGCGGAAGAGCTCCGATCCGGCAACCTCGCCGAAGATCTCCTCGAACACAAGGAAGGCGTTCGGGTTGTCCCGTGCTTCCTTCGCCGCTGCGTGCAGCGTGTCAGCGCTCGTATCGTTGAAGACGATCTGCCTGCCGCTGTCGCTGGTGCCTTCGAAATAGCGGCACCAGAGCGCCGAGACGAGTGAAAGTCCGACAATGTCCTTGCCCTCGCGCAACCGGTCCGCCGTGGACGGCAGGATGAACTTCGGCTGCCGGTTCGAACCGTCCTGCGCCAGGCGCGGGATGGTGTCGCCGATCTTCGGGTTGGAGAAGCGGCGCTCGATCAGGTCGTAGTATTGGTTGAGATCCGTATCCGGCACCGGCGGCACGATCGGGATGATCTCTTCCTTCTCGAGCTTTTCCAGGAAGGCACGGATCAGCGGATGCTCCATCGCCTCATGGACGAAATGGATGTCGAGCAGTGCTGCCGGATAGGCGATGGCTGCATGTCCGCCGTTGAGAATGCGGATCTTCATGTGTTCGTACGGCGCCACATCCGGCACGAACTGGACGCCGACCTCCTCGAGCGGCGGGCGGCCGGCAGGGAAATCGTCCTCCATCACCCACTGCTTGAATTCTTCGCAGAAGACCGGCCAATTGTCCTCGATGCCGAAGGTATCGCGCAGGAAGTCAATCTCCCGCTGGCCCGTCGCGGGCGTGATGCGATCGACCATCGAGTTCGGGAAGGCAACGTTATCGGCGATCCATTGCGCAAAGGCCGGATCCGACAGCGCCGCCAACCCGACGACGGCATTCTCGGTCACCTCCCCGTTTCCAGGAATGTTGTCGCAGGACATGATGGTAAAGGGGGGAAGGCCCGCAGCCCTTCGACGTTTCAGTCCGGCCACGATGAGCCCGAAGACGGTCTTAGGGCGATCCGGATTCTGGCCATCCTGGAAAATCGCTGGGTGGCCGGGGTTGAATGCACCAGACGCATCAATGAAGTAGCCGCCTTCCGTAATCGTCATCGAGACGATCCGGATCCGCGGGTCGGCAAGTGCTGCGATGATCTTGTCGACATCGTCGGGGGCGATGATGTCGATCATCGGCGCCGTGACACGAGCTGCAGTCTTGTTTTTGTCCTGCTCGACGACCGTGGTCAGGAAATCCTGCGCAGCAAGCCTCTCTCGCATCAGAGCGTCGGATGGCATCACGCCGGCGCCAACGATCGCCCAGTCCAACCCATGACCCTTGTTGAACAGGTCATCGAGATAGACAGCCTGATGGGCACGGTGGAAGTTGCCGACCCCGAAATGGAGGATGCCGGGCGTCAGCATGATGGGATCATAGGCCGGAACGGCGGCCGTATGGGCAATCTCACCCAGTGCCGCTGACGATAGTTTCACTGTCATAGCTTGCTCCATTCCGACGCTAGATCGCCAGGCCTTGCTCGTCGAACCGATGAAGCTTCGTTTCGTTCGGCGTCAGATAGATGCGGTCGCCATGGCGCGCCCCAAACTCACCGTCGCAACGGGCGTTGATCTGCCCAATCCCGTCGACGTTGACGTGAAGGAAGGTGTCCGACCCCAGGTGCTCGGCAACAGTCACGGTGCCGCTCCATAGGCCGCTTTCGTGTGACAGCGTAAAGTGCTCCGGGCGGATGCCGACCGTCTTGGCGCCCTTGGACCGTGCAAAATCACCTTCGATCAGATTCATGCGCGGGGAACCGATGAAGCCTGCGACGAAGAGGTTGCGTGGCCTGGAATAGAGTTCCAGAGGCGAACCCACCTGCTCGATGTTGCCGCGGTTCAGAACGACGATCTTGTCCGCCATGGTCATGGCTTCGATCTGGTCGTGCGTGACGTAGATCATCGTCGTCTTCAGCTGGTTGTGCAGCTCGCTGATTTCGAGCCGCATCGTGCCGCGAAGAGCGGCGTCGAGGTTGGAGAGCGGCTCGTCGAAAAGAAAAGCCGAAGGTTCGCGAACGATCGCGCGACCGATCGCGACGCGTTGCCGCTGCCCGCCCGAAAGCTGCGACGGGCGGCGTTCGAGGTAGTCGGTGAGGTTCAGGATGCTCGCGGCATCTTGAACCTTCTGGTCGAGCACGGCCTTGTCCACCTTCGCCATCTTGAGCGGAAAGGCGATATTATTGCGCACGCTCATGTGCGGATAGAGGGCGTAGGACTGGAACACCATGGCAAGTCCCCGCTGCGCCGGCGCCTTCTGCGTCACGTCCTTCCCATCGATCAGGATCTGGCCGCCGCTGACGTCTTCCAGACCCGCGATCAGGCGCAACAGAGTCGACTTGCCGCAACCGGAGGGTCCGACGAAGACGACGAATTCGCCGTCCTGGATCTCGAGGTCAATGGACGGGATGACCTTTGCTTCGCCGAATGACTTTGACACCTTGCTGAGCGTGATGCTGCCCATGTCCGTCTTCCTTACTTAACCGCGCCGAAGGTCAGGCCGCGAACGAGTTGCTTCTGGCTGAACCAGCCCATGATCAGGATTGGCGCGATGGCCATGGTGGAGGCGGCCGACAGCTTCGCCCAGAACAGACCCTGTGGGCTGGAGAAGGAGGCGATGAAGGCCGTCAACGGTGCCGCGCTGGTTGTGGTGAGGCGGATCGTCCAGAAGCTCTCGTTCCAGGCCAGGATGATGTTGAGGAGAAGCGTCGAGGCAATTCCCGGCACGGCCATGGGCGTCAGCACGTAGACGATCTCCTGCCACAGCCCCGCTCCGTCCATCCGCGCGGCTTCGAGGATCTCGCCCGGTATCTCGCGGAAGTAGGTGTAGAGCATCCAGATGACGATCGGCAGGTTGATCAGCGTCAGCATGATTGTCAGGCCGATGCGTGTATCAAGAAGGCCGAAGTCGCGAAACATCAGGTAGATCGGCACCAGCACGGCAACGGCCGGCATCATCTTCGTCGACAGCATCCACATCAGCACGTCCTTCGTGCGTTTTGTGGGCGAGAACGCCATGGCCCAGGCAGACGGGATGCCGATGACCAGCGCCAGGATGGTGGAGCCAACGGAGAGGATGACCGAGTTCATGAACGGCTTGATGTAGTCCCGCTGGGTCTGCACCGTCACGTAGTTTTCGAACGTGAAGGAGGGGATCAGGTTGAAGCCGGCGATCGCCTCGGGCTCGGTCTTGATGCTGGTGATCAGGGTGTAGAGGATAGGAAAGAAGATCACCAGGGCAACGGCCCAGGCGGCGGCGGTGGCGATAATCTTGTGCCGGGTGGTGACTGCGCGTGCCATGGTCTTCCCCTATCGGTCCAGATTTCGGCCCACCGCGCGCATCAGGAAGATCGCAACGATGTTGGCGAGGATGATGGCGATGATGCCGCCTGCAGATGCACCGCCGACGTCGTAGCCAAGCAGCGCGGTGCGGTAGATCAGGAAGACCAGGTTGGTGGAGGCGTAGCCGGGTCCGCCATTGGTCGTGACGAGGATTTCCGCGTAGACGCCCAGCAGGAAGATCGTCTGGATCAGGATGACGACGGTGATCGCCCGGGCGAGATGCGGCAGAGTGAGATAGAGGAAGCGGTTGAGCACATTTGCGCCGTCCATCTCGGCCGCCTCCTTCTGCTCGCTGTCGAGCGACTGAAGGGCGGTCAGCAAAATGAGCGTCGCAAAGGGCAGCCACTGCCAGGCAACGATGATGATGATTGCCAGCAGTGGGTACTGGGCGAACCAGTCGACAGGCTGCAGGCCGAGCAGACGGCTGATATCCGCCAGCACTCCATAGCCCGGATGCATGATCATGTTCTTCCACACCAGCGCCGCAACCGGCGGCATGACGAAGAAGGGTGAGATCACCAGGATGCGCACGATCCCCTGCCCGAAGATCGGCTGGTCGATCAGAAGTGCGATCAACGTCCCCCCGACAACCGTGATCAGCAGCACGCCACCGACAATCATCAGGGTATTCCAGATCGACTGGAAAAAGGCAGGATCCGTGTAGAAGAAGCGGTAGTTGAAAAGGCCGGCGAAGCTGACATTTGCCGGACTGAGAAGGTTGTAGTTCTGGAACGAGAACCACAGCGTCATCGATAGCGGCACGATCATCCATACCAGAAGAAGGATGACAGACGGCGCCATCATCAGGCGGGCCAGCCCTCGCGTGTTCTGTGTTGCCATCCTGGCGCCCTCCTCCAAATGCCGCGGGTTCCGATCGTCGAGGACCCGAGGCGGCATGTTCTTCGTTTAACGAGGCAGACTGGAAAAAGGCCGCCCGACGTCAAGCCGGGCGGCAACTGCTCGGGAGGAGCTTACTTGATGTAGCCGGCGCGGGTCATCTCGCGGACGGTTGCGGATTGGGCCTGGGCCAGCGCATCATCGACGGAAGACTGGCCCGCAACCACTGCCGAGAACAGCTGGCCGACATTCGTGCCGATCGCCTGGAACTCGGGGATCGCAACGAACTGGCCACCTGTGTAGGGCACCGGCTTCACAGAAGGCTTGGTGATGTCGGCAGCGTTCATGGCGGCAAGAGTGGGTTCTGCGAAGGCGGCAGCCTTCTTGTATTCCTCGTTCTCATAAAGCGAGGTGCGGGTGCCCGGGGGAACGTTAGCCCAGCCTTCCTTAGAAGCCACGAGCTCGGTGTATTCTTTGCTGGTTGCCCAGGCGATGAATTTCTGCGCCGCTTCCGCCTTCTGCGAGCTCGCCGGGATGGCAAGGTTCCAGGACCACAGCCAATGGCCATGATTGTCGACGCCTTCCTTGGACGGGAAGATCGCATAACCCACCTTGTCGGCGACAGTGGAATCCTTCGGGTTAGAGACAAAAGAGGCCGCCACCGTGGCATCAATCCACATGCCGCACTTGCCCTGCTGGAAGAGTGTCAGGTTCTCGTTGAAGCCGTTCGATGACGCACCGGCCGGGCCAGTATCCTTCATCAGGTCGACATAGAACTGCAGTGCTTCCTTCCATTCCGGCTGGTCGAACTGCGGCTGCCAGTTCTCGTCGAACCAGCGTCCGCCAAAGGAATTCGTCAGCGCCGTGATGAAGGCCATGTTCTCGCCCCAGCCGGCCTTGCCGCGCAGGCAGATGCCGTTGATGTCGGCGTCACGATCGGTGATCTTGCGCGCGGCGTCTGCGATGAACTCCCAGGTCGGGCTTTCCGGCATTTCCAGGCCAGCCTTCTCGAACAGGTCGGTGCGATACATGATCATTGCCGACTCGCCGTAGAAGGGTGCCGCATAGAGCTTACCATCGACGGTGAGGCCGCCACGGATGGCGGGAAGCAGGTCGTCGACATCGTAGTTGTCGCCAAGGCCGCTGAGCTCGGTCAGCCAGCCCTGCTTTGCCCAGATCGGAACTTCGTAGTTGCCGATCGTCATGATGTCGTACTGGCCGCCCGAAGTCGCAATATCGGTCGTCACGCGCTCCCGAAGGACGTTTTCCTCCAGCGTCACCCATTCGAGCTGGATGTCGGGGTTCTTCGACGTGAAGTCCTCCGTCAGCCCTTGCATGCGGATCATGTCGCCGTTGTTGACGGTTGCGATGGTGAGCGTCTCGGCCGAAGCCATGCCGGCGAGAGCCAGCGCCGAGCACGCGCTCAGCAAGATCGTCTTCAAAGTCATATCTTCCTCCCGGAGATTGAGTTGAGCATTCGCTTTGCCCATGGGCAATTACTCATCCATCGGGCGGCGAAGTCAATTCGGATTCCGTGCTGCACCGCAACGAGGACATGCAAGTAGATGAAAATCTGAAAGGATTTCTGCTTGTCAGACGAGCAATTGCTCAGCAGTCTTTTCGTCCGTGATCAGGCCGTTGATCAACCGGCCCCTCAAGGCTGCCTTGAGCGCGGTGAGCTTTCGAACTCCCTGTGCCAATCCGATGACGCAGCAGGTTTCGATGGAGGGGATAGGGACGCTGGCCACGCGATCATTGATCGAATCAGACAGGAGGCGGCCTTCGTGATCGTACATCCAGCCGCATATTTCCCCGGCGGCTCCTTCCGCTACGAGGTTCTCCATTTCCTCCCGCCCGAGGAACCCGTCGACGCAGAGCGGCCCCTCCGGGCCAAGTTCGCCAATGCCGACGAAGGTGACATCGGCCTGCGCACCCAGCGCAAGAGTGGACCGCACCAGCGCCTGCTCATGAAGCGTTTCGCGTTCTTCCGGTGATGAGCAAAGAACCGGCAAGGGCATGGGGAAATGCCGTGACTTGATCGCGTCGGCCATGGAGAAGATGACATTGTAGTATGCCGCCGAACCGTCGGGTCCGATATTTCCCGTCAACGAAACGATCCGATGCTGGGGGCAGTCCATCGGCGGCAACTGGTCGACGGCAGCCTTCAACGTGCGGCCCGTGCCGATCGCCAGGATGATGGGTTCCTGGCGCTTCAGCCAGCGCTCGATCTCGGCGGCACCGGCCTCGGCGATGCCAACCGTGGTGGAACTGCCGATCGGGTCGCTGGGAACGATCTCGACCTGACGAAGGCCGAACCTGCGCTTGAGCGCCTCACCTCGTTCCAGACAGGCCGCAATCGGATGGTCTAGACGAACCTTGATGAGCCGTTCGGCTACGGCGAGAGAAACCAGTCGCTGCGCCGACTGCCGGGAAATTCCCATGGCCGCGGCAATCTCGTCCTGGGTGCGGCCCGCGACGTAATAGAGCCAGCCGGCCCTTGCCGCATCATCCAGCCGCCCATGCACATCGGATCGTCTCGCCACTTTCGAACCCCTCCCCGGCGCAATCAATGCTCCCATGTTTGCCGATCCCCCGCCAAACGGCAAGGAGAGACCAGCAATCAGGAAACCTGCACCAGGTGTCCGTGCGAAACTTCCCTGTAATGTCGGGCAGGCGGCACGTAGTCTACCGGGCGTATGGGGCTCTTGATCTCATCGGTGGATATGTTTCGCTTGAGACCCCGCCGAGAAGGATCGGGGATCGGCACTGCCGCCATCAGCTTGCGCGTATAGGGATGTTGCGGGTTCTCAAAGACGGCGGCCCGGGGGCCTATCTCGACGATCTCGCCGAGATACATCACGGCGACCCTGTGACTGACCCGCTCGACGACGGCCATGTCGTGGCTGATGAACAGATAGGCGAGCTTCAGGCTCTGCTGCAGGTCGAGCAACAGGTTGCAGACCTGCGCCTTGATGGAGACATCGAGCGCCGAAACCGCCTCGTCCGCGACGATCACCTTCGGATCGAGCATCAGCGCCCGCGCAATCGCGATACGCTGCCTCTGCCCGCCGGAGAATTCGTGCGGGAAGCGCCGCATCATGTCGGCCGACAGCCCCACCTTCTCCAGAAGATCCGCCGCCTTGTCGCGTGCCTGCTGCTTGGGACCGAGGCTATGCTCGAGATAAGGCTCCATGACCGCGGAGCCGATGCTCATGCGCGGATTGAGGCTCGCGAAGGGATCCTGGAAAACCATCTGGATCGACCGCCGCATGGTCCGTAGCGCGTGCTTGTCGAGACCCATCACATCGAACCCGTCAATCATGACCTGGCCGCTCGTGGGTGTAATCAGCCGCGTAATCGATCTTCCGGTGGTGGACTTGCCGCAACCCGACTCGCCCACCAGCGACAGCGTCTCGCCCTCGAGGAGGTCGAAGGACACCTTCTCGACGGCATGGACAGCACCTGTCTTGCGGCCGAAAAGCCCGGAATGGATATCGAAACGGGTGGTGAGGTCGCGCACCTGGAGGATCGGAGTCTTGCGACGCGAGACGGTGTCGGTCACATCCACCTGGATCTGCTGCTCTCCCGTCTTCACGTCGATGAGCGGAAACCGCTGCGGGAGCGTCCGCTGCACCATGGAACCGAGACGCGGTACAGCCGAAAGCAGCGCTCGCGTATACGGGTGCTGGCCTCGGTGGAATATGTCGCCGGTCGCGCCGGACTCCACCACTTCGCCACAGAACATGACCATGGTCCGGTCCGCGACTTCGGCAACGACACCCATGTCATGGGTAATGAAGAGGACGGACATCCCCTCCTCGTCCTGCAGTGTCTTGATGAGATCGAGGATCTGTCCCTGGATGGTCACGTCCAGCGCCGTCGTCGGCTCGTCGGCGATGAGCAGCTTCGGCTTCGACGCCAGCGCCATCGCGATCATCACGCGCTGGCGCATGCCTCCCGAGAACTGGTGCGGAAACTCGTCGTAACGACTCTTTGCATTCGGGATTCGCACCTTTTCGAGTAGCCGGACGACCTCGGACTTCGCATCTGCCCTGCTGATGTCTCTGTGAACCGTCAGTGCCTCAGCGATCTGCTTGCCAATCGGGAAGATCGGGTTGAGCGAGGTCATCGGCTCCTGGAAGATCATCGAGATCTCATTGCCGCGAACCTGCCGCATCTGCTCGTCAGGCAGCGTCAACAGCTCACGGCCCGCAAGTCGGACGCTGCCCTCGATCCGGCTGGAAGCCTTCGGCAGAAGGCGCATGATCGACAGCGAGGTGACGCTCTTGCCAGATCCGGATTCGCCGACAATGGCGACCGTCTCCCGCGGACCAACGTCGAAGGAGACGTTGCGGACAACGGTCTGCCACCGGTTCTCGACCTTGAACGAGGTGCTGAGGTCACGCACCGAAAGCACCGTCCCCGCTGCTTCGCCGGGTCCTTCCGTGGAGGTTTCCGCGAGAGACATTCCACTCTCCCTGTCAGGGGGCTGCGACGTCAGGCGGCCAGCGCCGTCTCGGCAAGGTTGACCCAGTAGCTGATGCCGTAGGGGAGCGCCTCGTCGTTGAAGTCGTAGGCCGGATTGTGGAGGCTGGCAGTATCGCCGTTGCCGATGAAGATAAACGCGCCTGGCCTCCGCTCAAGCATGTAGGAAAAGTCTTCGGCACCCATGTGCGGCGCCATATCCGTGTCCACCGAGCCCGGCCCGCCGACTTTTGCGGCGATCCCGGTTGCGAACTCCGTTTCCGCCTCGTGGTTGAAGGTCACCGGATAGCCGCGGCGGTAGGCGATATCGGCCGTTGCACCATGCGCAAGCGCCGTCGCCTGGACCAGTTCCTTCAGCCGCTTTTCTGCGAAATCTCGCGTCTCGGGCAGAAGCGTGCGTACTGTCCCGCCCAGGCTGACGGTATCGGGGATGACATTGTTGGCATCCCCGCCATGGATGGAGGCGACGGTGACTACGAGCGACTTCAGCGGATCGGTCTGCCGGGACACGATCGACTGCAATGCCACCACGATATGACCAGCCGTCAGCACCGGATCGACGGAAAGATGGGGTTGCGCCGCATGGCTGCCGCGCCCGGTGACGGTGATTTCGAATGTATCGGCCGCAGCCATGACCGAGCCCTTGCGGATCGCAAACTGCCCGAGAGGCAGGCCGGGCGAGTTGTGCATCCCGTAGACCTGGCTGATGTTGTGCTTCTCGAAGAAGCCGTCCTGGACCATGGCGAGCGCTCCCGCGCCGCCCTCTTCCGCAGGCTGGAAGATCACTGCCACGGAGCCCCTGAAGTTGCGGGTTTCTGCCAGATATTGCGCCGCCCCAAGGAGCATGGCGGTATGGCCATCATGGCCGCAGGAATGTGCCTTTCCCGGCGTCTTCGATGTCCATGGCTTCCCGCTCGTCTCCAGGATCGGTAGCGCGTCCATGTCGGCTCGGAAACCGATCACGTTCCCCTCACCATGACGTCCCTTGATGATGCCGACGACGCCCGTGCGGCCGATGCCGGTCTCGACGACATCACACCCGAACGACCGGAGCTTGTCAGCGACGAACGCTGCCGTCTGGTGCACGTCGTAGAGTATCTCCGGGTGCTCGTGCAGATGACGCCGCCAACCCGCAACGACTTCCTGCATTTCAGCGGCGCGATTGAGGACAGGCATGCAAACCCCGTTCTTGTTTGATCATTTCCGACTGTTCGTGGTGGATACTGTGCAGCCAGACCGGGTCTTGGCAAGCGTCAATTTTCGCGCTTGAACGCAAAATAGGCCTATGCTTAGATGGCCCAAAATTTGGTCAGGCACAACTGGGAGTGCATGACCAGCCACGCGACCATCAGCTCTACCTCAAGGAGGATACGAGACCGCCGTCTGCGAAACCAACGACTTATAAGATCGAATTTGCAGCGGCAGTGATACCAGCCGGGAACTGGCGGCCGGACCGATCACAACCCTAACGATAAACATAAGGGGACAGCAGCATGAAGACCTTCAATACCCTGCTTGCGGGGACTGTAGCATGCTTGGCACTTTCGACATCGCTTGCCCATGCCGAGCGAGGCGCCGACGGTGAGCTCAAGATCCTGTTCTGGCAGGCAGTGTCTACCATGAACCCCTTCCTGTCGGCAGGCACCAAGGAAGTCTATGCCTCGTCCATGGTGATCGAGCCGCTGGCCCGCTACGACGAAAAGGGCGAGCTCGTTCCTTGGCTGGTGACGGAGATCCCGACGCTGGAGAACGGCGGCATTTCGGAAGACCTGCTCAGCATGACATGGAAGCTGATGCCCGACCTGAAATGGTCGGACGGGTCTGCCTTCACGGCCGATGATGTCGTCTTTACCTGGAAATACTGCACGGCACCGGACGGCGGTTGCGCCCAGCGCGCCCAGTATGAAGGGGTGAAGAACGTCGAAGCGGTCGACCCTCAGACCGTGAAGGTGACCTTTGAAGAACCGAAGCCTTATCCCTACAGCGCCTTTGTCGGCGCCCAGTCACCCATCATCCAGGCCGCGCAGTTCAAGGATTGCCTTGGAGCCAAAGCCCCCGGCTGCACGGATGCCAACTTCAAGCCAGTCGGCACCGGCCCCTTCGTCGTCACGGACTTCAAGCCAAACGACGTGATCACGTTCGAAGCCAATCCGAACTATCGCGATCCGGACAAGCCGGCCTTTGCCTCCGTTACCTTGAAGGGCGGAGGCGACGCAGCTTCGGCCGCGCGCGCCGTGCTCGAAACCGGCGAGTTTGACTATGCGTGGAACGCCCAGGTCGAGCCGGAAGTGCTGGAGGCGATGATGGCCGCCGGCAAGGGCCGACTGGAGATCTCCTTCGGGACCCAGGTCGAACGCATCAACATCAACTTCACCAATCCCGATCCAGCCCTTGGCGACAAGCGCTCGACGAAGGAAGCCGGTCCGCATCCGTCGTTGAGCGACCCCGCCGTCCGCCGCGCGCTGTCGCTGGCGATAGACCGCGACATCATCGTCGAAGCGGGCTACGGTCAGTCGGGCAAGCCCACCTGCAACATCGTGCCGGCGCCCGAAGCAGTCGCCTCCACCAAGAATGACAGCTGGTGCCTGAAGCAGGATATCGAAGCGGCCAACAAGCTGCTCGACGATGCCGGCTGGGCCCGCGGTCCCGATGGCATCCGCGCCAAGGATGGCGTACGCCTCTCCTTCCTCTACCAGACCTCCACGAACTCGGTCCGTCAGGCGACGCAGGAACTGGTCAAGGCGATGTGGGCGGAGATCGGCGTCGATGCGGAACTCCGCAATGCCAGCGCCTCGGTCTTCTTCGGCGGCGACCCGGCAAGCCCCGATACCTTCCAGAAGTTCTATGCCGACGTCGAAATGTACACCAACAACTTCGACGGAACCGACCCGGAGAAGTATCTGGCAGAGTGGCTGTGCGACAAGATGCCGTCGCCCGAGAATGGCTGGCAGGGTCAGAACATTCCCCGCTACTGCAATGCAGAATATGACAAGCTCGTTGGCGAACTGTCCCGGACGTCCGATCTCGACAAGCGGGCGGAACTTGCCAAGCAGCTCAATGACATGCTGACCGAGGAAGGCGCCCATATCCCGCTCGTCCATCGCGGCGACCAGTCGTCATTCGCGGTTACCCTTGACGGCATCCTCATGAACTCCTGGGACTCCCAGATCTGGAACATCGCCGACTGGCATCGCAAGAAGTAAGGAGCAGCCGGGGTTCGCGACACGAGCCCCGGCATCCCTTCTGCGCTGGCACATCGCCGGAGCGCCCCGGCGATGGTCGCAGTTTCAGAAAACCTGCAGCCTTGAAGACCCCGAAGCGGGCACCGGGTTGCAGTCCGGGGAGCATCGATGTTCACATACACGCTGCGGCGATTGTTGTTTGCGATCCCGACCCTGCTGGTCATCAGCTTTGTCATTTTCGCGCTGCTCGACCTTGCACCGAACGACCCTACAGGCGACCTGCCACTCACCATCCCGCCGGAAGTTCGCGAGCAGATCCGCGCCTCGCTCGGCCTCGACCAGCCCTTCCTTGTTCGCTACCTCCGCTGGCTGCAGCAGTTCTTCATCAACGAACCGCTGAACATCCTGGAAAGCATGACCGGCTGGCAATTCGGCGATGGCGAGCGCATGCGGGTCCTTTCATGGGCGACGCGAAGCCCGGTCGTCGATCTCATCGTCCAGCGCCTGCCGCAGACGCTGTGGGTGGTCGGCCTCGCCTATCTCTTCGGCATATTGATCGCCATTCCGATCGGCGTGATCTCCGCCTACAAGCAGTATTCCATCTTCGACCAGATCGGCACCTTCGTCTCCATGGTCGGCTATTCCGTGCCGACCTTCTTCACCGGCGTCCTGCTGATCGTCATCTTCTCCTCCTACCTGCAGTGGTTTCCCTCCGTCTACGACACCAATCTCCGGGTCACGGACTTCTCGAGCTTCGTCGCGCAGATGCGGCAGATGGCGCTGCCGGTCGCCGTACTGGCGCTCTACAACGCCTCCCAGATCGCCCGCTTCGTCCGCGCCTCGATGCTGGACAACCTGCATCAGGACTACGTGCGAACCGCCCGCGCCAAGGGCGTGAAGGAAAAGGCGGTGCTGCTTGTACACGTGCTCCGCAACAGCCTGATACCCGTAGTGACGGTCATTGCGCTCGGCGTGCCGACCATCTTCTCCGGCGCCATCATCACCGAACAGATCTTCCGCGTGAACGGCCTCGGCCAGCTGCTGATCATCGCCATTCAGGGCGCAGACATTCCGCTGGTCCAGACACTGACCTTCATCTTCGCGGTGCTGATCGTCCTCTTCAACCTGATTGCCGATGTACTTTACGGCATTCTCGATCCGAGGATCCGGTATGACTGACACGGTACTCCCTGCAGTTCCGGCAAAGGCCGAAAGCCCGGCCCGCTCCGCCGCCCGCGACATATGGAGACAGTTCCGCGCCCACAGGGGCGGTGTCATCGGCCTTGGCGTCTTCGTCTTCATCGTCCTGGCGGTCTATGTCGGACCCTATATCCACACCGTCGCACCGAACGCGATCAACATCCGCGACAAGAACCAGTGGCCCTCTCTGGCGCATCCCTTTGGAACCGACAATCTCGGCAAGGACATGCTGGCACAGGTGCTCGCCGGCGGGCGCATATCCCTCGCCGTCGGCATCACCGCAATGCTGCTGGCCCTCTTTCTCGGAACGCTGGTCGGCTTGCTCTCCGGCTACTTCCGGCGGCTGGACGGACCATTGATGCGGGTGACCGATCTCTTCCTTGCCCTGCCGCTGCTGCCGCTGCTTCTCGTCATCATCATGCTTTTTCGCGATAAGCTACGGGCTTCGTTCGGACCGGAGACCGGCATATTCATCCTGATCGTCTTCGTCATCGGCATCACCAGCTGGATGCACACCGCCCGCATCGTCCGCGGCGACGTGCTGGCGGTGAAGAGCCAGGAATTCGTCACTGCCGCCAAGAGCAGCGGGATGCGCGAACATCGCATCATCCTACGTCACATCCTGCCGAACGTCCTGAGCTCCATCATGGTCTCTGCCACCCTCGGCATCGCATCGGCGATCATCACCGAATCGGCGCTGAGTTTCCTCGGTCTCGGCTTTCCGTCCGATTTTCCGACCTGGGGGCGGTTGCTCTATGACGGTGCCAACTTCATGCAGCTCACACCCTCACGCGTACTCTGGCCGGGGCTGGCTATCTCGCTGACGGTCCTGAGCGTCAACTTCATGGGTGACGCAATTCGTGACGCGCTTGACCCTCGAACGCTCAAGCGCTGACGAGATTCCGGGCCCGGCGAAAAAAAACGAAAATATCTTCAGACGAGAGGAACGTTCCGGAGAGATGGTCGTTATGTGGATGTCTGGAAGCACCCCCCGTCCCCCGCCCTACAAAGCTTCCAGACATACTCTTCAGTCCCCCTCGAAGAGATGAGTTGGCTCGGTTCCCCTGGAACCGGGCCAATTCTGCATCTGGCCCACGACGCGTCACTCTCTCCTGTATGAGCGCCTTCAGCCTTCGTCGGTCACGCCTAGTTCCAGCGGGAAGGTCAGGTGGTAGGAAATGCGGTCTTTAGCGATGATATATTCGGCTTTCCCGTTGACCGATGCGGGAACCACGCGCTCCAGGACGGTGCTGCCGAAATGCGCCTTCATGTCCTGCGGGTCATGTTTCTCGTCTGCGGCGAGCGAAAGCGGCTCATTCCAGACCATTTGCACCATGTCATGGCCATCGATGCGCTTTCGCGTGCAGGACACTTCGATTGGCAGGCTGCTGCGCAACAGCGAGCCGTGGCTGACTGCGTTGACGATCAATTCGTGCAGCGCCAGCCCCAGATGAAGCGACGCATTGGGGCTCAGCAGGAGATTGACGCCCCTGACGCTCACCAGATCCCGATTCTCAGGAAGATATTTTTCGGTCTGCTGCTGCACGAGGTCGAAGAAATACGCCCCGCGCCAACTCGAATCCGTGATCAGGTCCTGTGACTGCGACAGCGAATAGAGCCGTCCGCGGAACTTGTGAAGGAAGAGGTCTAAAGATCCCGAATAGCGCGCAGTCTGCAGCGCTATGCTCTGGATGATCGCGAGCAGGTTTTTCGACCGGTGGCTCACCTCGCGCAACAGCGCCCGCAGGAGACGCTCGCGATGCCGCTCTTCCGAGCGGTCCACGATGGTCGTCACCAGGTGAAGCCCGCCATGAGCGAATTCCACGGCCTGAACCCGGAACTCGAAAAATTGCTCCGCCCCGACCATCACCTCAAGCTGGCCTTTCTGGCCGGCCTCGAGCATTTCCGCCTTCAGCGACGTCAGGCGGGCGGCAACTTCTGCTCCGAAAAGGCTGTTGTCGGTGGGTGAGGCGAGCGTGCCGCTCTCCCAGCCATCCGGAAGCCACACCTCTGGAAGGTTAGCGACGAGAAGATAATCGTGACGAGCATCCTGGATGATGACGCTGGCGCCGAGATCGACCAGTGCAGGCAGCAGAAACTCTCGCAACTTGTCATCACTCTGACCAGCTCGCTGCCATGTCAGCGGATGCACCAATTTCTCACCTCGTCCAACTTAAAGGAAAGAACCGGCAACACCCGTGCACTTTCCCGACCTGCCTTTGTCCTTATAGAGACTGGCAACCGGGGCAACAACCCGCCAATCTGTCTCCGAGGAGCCAGGGGTGAATGGGGAGACGCTCGATGGGTTCCCCACCCAGATGATTTACGCTCAAAAAAATAAGGCTGGAAATCTGCTGCCGGAGGAATACCACCGGCAGGCGCGTCACCCGTCAGGGAACGACAGATTTCGGTACCTGCTCAAGCAGCCGCCTTGACAGTTTCGTTGAAGAACAGAGCCTGGCTGATCAGCGCCTTCACCATGTCCGGGTTGAACGGCTTGGTCACCAGGAAGGCCGGCTCCGGACGCTCGCCAGTCAGCAGCCTCTCCGGGAAAGCGGTGATGAAGATGACAGGCACCGTCGAGGTCTTCAGGATCTCGTTGACCGCGTCGATCCCGGAGCTTCCGTCGGCAAGCTGGATATCGGCAAGTACCATCTTGGGCTTCGAGCTCTGGAAGAGGTCGACCGCTTCCTTGTGGGTCCGGGCGATACCCGTGACGCGATGGCCGAGTTCCTGGACCATCTGCTCGATGTCGAGCGCAATAAGGGGCTCGTCCTCGATGATCATGATGTCGGTCGCAACCTGGCGGGAGATCTCCCTCGACGCTTCATCAAGTAGTTCGGTCGCCTTCTGTACGCTGACATCCAGAACTTCCGCGGTTTCCTCAATTGTGAAGCCTTCTACGGAAACGAGAAGGAAGGCGTGGCGAGCCATCGACGGCAGCGAAGAAAGGTTCGCAGCCGCACGCTGTTCCCAGGCGAAGGGGGATTCGATGGGCCGGATTTCGATCGATGTGGAACCAAAGATCGCGACAAACAGTTTGTAAAGCGAAACACGGTCCTTGGACGTTTCGGGAAAGATCGAGACATCCGCGATCAACGCTTCCAGTACGGCGGCCACATAGGCGTCTCCGGAAGTCTGGGATCCGGTGACGGCACGTGCATAACGGCGCAAGTACGGAAGGTGTGACGCAACGCGTGTAGTAAGTGACATACAGAATTCTCCCCTGTCGCCCGGCGGGCAATTACGTGGGAAGAACGTGGTGCCGGAAAAAAAGTTCCGCAAGGGGTGGAACTTTTTTTCCGTTGCCGCATTGTTTCCTCACGATATCGCAACAGGCTGCCTGCGTGATGAGTGACGACAACAGAAAAAAGCAAGACATGACCCTTTCCCCGCATGACATGAAACCCGGATCGATGCCGCCGAACGCTTCGATCTCCCGGAAGCTGCGTGAGTTCTACGACGCAGTGCAGGAAGAGGGCATTCCTGATCGGTTTCTCGATCTTCTCGAGAAGCTCGAGACTGCTGAACGCAATGCGCAGTCGGTTAAGGTGAAATGACGATGACCGAGAACGATGATCGCGGATTCAAGCGCGACCTTCTCGCATCCCTGCCGAATCTCCGTGCCTTTGCCGTTTCCCTGACGGGGCGCCACGACAAGGCGGACGACTTGGTTCAGGACACGATCATGAAGGCCTGGGCCAACCAGACAAGCTTCACTGCCGGTACGAATATGCGGGCATGGCTCTTCACAATCCTCCGCAACGAGTTCTACAGCCAGATGCGCAAGCGCGGCCGCGAGGTGCAGGATACGGACGGGCTGTTCAGCGAACGCTTTTCCGTCCACCCTGAACAGTACGGGCGGCTGGATCTGCAGGATTTCCGTAAGGCTCTCGACACTCTTCCAGACGACCAGCGCGAGGCAATCATCCTAGTAGGCGCCGCGGGATTTGCCTACGAAGAAGCAGCAACCATCTGCGGCTGCGCCGTCGGGACCATCAAGAGCCGCGTCAGCCGGGCGCGTACCCGTCTGCAGGAACTGCTAGGCGTTTCGGGCGAGGGTGACTTCGGCCCTGACGCTGGGCACGCCGCAATCACGGCGCGTGCCTTCGGGAGTTAGTGATCCAGCTCCGGCACCAGCGGGAAGACGGCGCGTGCCGCTGCCGCAAGCTCGTCCCCGAAGAAGGGTTTCGCGACCGCCGCGGAACCCGGAAACTCGTCCACCCGGGCAAGATCCTCTGCCATGAGCGTGGTCAGGATGACTCGGGCGCCGGATTCCTGCCGCCGTCTGACCAATGGCGCAACCTCTCCCAGCAGGTCGACATCGAGCACCAGCAGTTCGAACAGGTCCTGGTCGAGCAGACTGCCGAGTTCGGGCGGCGTTGCGATCCGGATCTCGCACGGCATCGCCTCGACAAGGAGGCGCTCCGCCTCCATCGCGACAAGATATTCCCGTTCTGCAATCAGGATAGTCGGGATCGACGGAATCGCCCTCTCCTTCCGAAAGAACCTCTATGGGAGCAGGAAAAATCGCGGTCATTTAAAAAAGACACAGTGCGTCGGTCCGCGATAAGCTAGGAGCGGTTACCTCGCCACACGTGATTCATCATGGCCATATCGAAGCCTGCCGTACCGCCGCGCATCCCGTGCCAGCAGTGTCCGCTGCGGCCACGCCCTTCTTTCCGGGACTTTACCGAAGACGAGCTTGATTTCGTCGCGAGCTTCAAGGTCGCAGAGACGCCAGCCGAGCCGGGCATGGCGATCATGGTGGAAGGGGAACGCAATCCCTCGCTCTACACCGTGCTGAGTGGCTGGGGCTTTCGCTACAAGATCCTCGAAGATGGCAGGCGCCAGATCCTCAACTATGTTCTGCCGGGCGACATGATCGGCTTGCAGGGCAACGTCATGAAGGAGATGCAGCATTCGGTGGAAGCACTGACCCGAATGACGCTTTGCACCTTCGAAAGGGAACGGTTCCCGCAACTTTTTCGCAGCCAGCCGACACTGGCTTTCGACATCACCTGGATTGCGGCGCGGGAAGAATCCATGCTGGACGAGCACCTGCTGAGCGTCGGCCGACGCAGCGCATACGAGCGCGCCGCCTATCTTCTTGCCTTCCTGGATGCACGCGCGCAGGCGGCTGTCGCCTCCCACACCGAGCTTCGGCAACTGCCGCTGACCCAGCAGCATGTGGCGGACACGCTTGGCCTGTCACTCGTCCACACCAACAAGACCTTGAGAAAGCTGATGGATCAGGGGCTTGTGCGCTGGCTCGACCGCGGCTGCGAGATCATCGATGCCGCAGGCCTTTATCGAGCAGCGGAATGGCGCCCCCCTAAGGAGGGAGCCCGGCCTTTCATCTAGGCGGCATGTCTTGGCGCGGAGGGTTTCCCTCGCGCTTGCCCATCATCGGCGCAATCATATCCATGCTGCGCATTGCGAGAAAACCCAGCCCGCCGGCAATTGCAAGCGCGGCCAATGGACGCGAGCGAATGAGAATCGGCACGGCAGAAAGCCCCGCCGTGATCATCAGGGCGCGACCACCAGTGTTTGCCGCAGCCTCCCGCTTTCGTCTCTCTTCTGCGCGGGCCATGGATCCTGCGATGAGGAAGATGACCAGTGCGAGGAAGAGACCGCCTCCGGCGATGGTGAGCAACGCTCCCACCGCCCCGAGGTGCTGCGCGATCGCAAGGGCCGCTGCTGCTACCAGGGCACCATAGGCCGTCAGCACGAAGAGCAGCATCAGCGCGTACAAGACGACATTGCGGCGCAGACGGTTCACGAAGGCCGCCGCATCGATCGCTGCCACCGATGCCAGAAGCGGTGCCAGTCCCGAGAGCATCAGCGGCGGACCAGCAGAGCGATCAGGAAGCCTACGCCCGCGGCCATCGCCACCGCCTGCAGCGGGTTCGTGCGGATCTTGCCTTCGAGGTCCTTCTCAAGGGAAAGAGCTTGGTCGCGCGCGGCTTCAACCATCTGCATGGAGACATCGGTGGCATCATTGGTCGCCTTCCGCACGCGATTGCGGTAATCGCCCGCCTTGTCGGAGCCTACCGCAGCAACGGTACGTGCGAGATTTGCGATATCATCGCGAAGCTGCTGGAGCTGGGCCTCGATATCGCTCCGCGATGCGGAAGAGCCCATCGGCTCGTTCGGTGTATTGACGGGTGCCATCACTTACTCCTGTTATCGTCTCGGCAAGAAAATCATTCGGCGCAGTTCTTCGGCTGTCTCGACGAAGGCCGAAGAACTAGAGCAAGATTATCGCGGGGATGGGGAAACCCAACCAGCCACAGAAGAATATCCTTTCATAGGAACCTCCTGAGGCGAACGCAACCGTGGCACGCGCGGCTCGCCCCCTCCGCGCTGCAAGCGGTGAATGGGCTCAGGGCGATTTTGTTCCAGAAAAAGTTCCCGACCATCAAGAGCGGCGATCGAGATGATCCCGCAGGCCGTCCCCAACTAGACTGAAACCGAGGACGGAGAGGAAGATCGTCAATCCCGGGAGAAGCGCCAGCCACGGCGCTTGGCCGACGTAGGTCTGGGCATCTGCCAGCATCCTTCCCCAGCTGGGAGCGGGTGGCGCCATGCCGAGCCCCAGGAAGCTGAGGCCGGCTTCCGTAAGGATCGCGAGCCCCAACTGGATCGTCACCTGTACGATGATCTGCCCCGCGATATTGGGAAGCACATGCACGAGCGTAATCTTCCACCCCGCCCGACCCATGCCGATGGCTGCGCTGACATAGGACAATGTCCAGATCTGCGTCGCCGCACCAAGCGTCAGGCGGGCAAAGACTGGGACCATGAAGACAGCAATGGCGATGATGGCGGTAAATTGCCCTGCCCCAATGAACGCCGCCAACATCATCGCCGACAGGATTGGTGGAATCGCGAAGATGATGTCGCATCCCCGCATCACGACGGCGCTCCGCCACCCGCCGCGTGCCGCGACGGTAAGTCCAACCAAGGTTCCAATGCTGGCGCCGATTGCGACCGCCACAGCCGCCGTCGAAAGGGAATTCCACGCTCCTGCCATTAGCATGGAGGCAACATCGCGCCCGAACTGGTCGGTGCCAAGCAAGCCGTACTCCAAGGGAGATTTCAGCCTGGACGCGATTTGCATCTTGGCCGGAGAAAACGGCGTCCAGAACAGAGAAAGGATGGCAACCAGCGACAAAGCCGTGGTCAACACCAGCCCAGCAAGGAGCAGCGGTCGACGAAGCATGGCACGGCTCATCGGCTTGCCACCCGCATTCTGGGGTCGATGACGAGATAAAGGATGTCCACGAGGAAGTTAACGATGATGACGAGTGCCGCGAAGAACAGCACCACATCCTGCATGACGATGACGTCGCGCTGGGACAGTGACTGGAAGGCGAGACGGCCGAGGCCCGGGAGATTGAAGACATTCTCCACCAGGACAGCACCCGCCACCAGAAAGGTGAACTGCAGGCCGAGGACGGTGACGATCGGCACGAGCGAAGCCGGAAGTGCGTGCCGCCAGACGGCCGCCCGCTCGCTCAACCCCTTGGCGCGGGCCGTCCTGATGTAATCCTCGGCAAGCACATCGAGGATCGCCGAACGGGTTACGCGTGTCAGCACTGCGGCCTGCGGCAGGGCGAGCGCAAGTGCCGGCAGCAGGAGCGCCCGGAAGGCGGTCGCGTAGCCGTCACTCCAACCCGGAAATCCGCCCGCCGGAAACCATCCCAGGCCAGTCGCAAAGAGCATGATCAGCAGCAGCCCGAACCAGAATGAAGGAACCGCAATGCCGGCATAGGAGAAGAGGGAAACCGCGAGGTCCACGGATCGGTGGTGGTTCCGTGCTGCCTGCACCCCGAGCGGGATGGCGATGACCAGTGACATGAGGATGGCCATGGATGCCAACGGCAGCGTCACGGCAAGGCGTTCGCCAATCAGGCCGGCGACCGGCACGCCATAGGTGTACGAGATGCCGAGATCGCCTTGAAGCACACCACCAAGCCACTCGACATAGCGAAGCGGAAGCGGTCTATCCAGTCCCAACTCCCTCTGTAGTGCCGCCAGCGTGTCGGGGCTCGCCGAGGTGCCGAGCATGATCGAGGCCGGGTCCCCCGGGAGCAGGTCCATCACCATGAAGATGAACACCGACACGACAACAAGCGTCAGGATCAGGCCGGCAAAGCGGCGAGCCACAAGGCCGGTCATGATCGCTGGACGGCCAGCCGTCTGGTACCGCGATTGCTCCGGACGCTGAAGGTGCTACCGCCGAGCATCACCCAGACGCGGTCGAGGGATTGAAGTCCAGCCACCTGCCCAACCTGAAACACCACGGAGCGGCTGTCAGTCATTCCGGAACCTCGGCACTCACTCCTCCCAATAGACCTCCGCCAACACGTTAGAAGGAATCGGCTCGTTCTCCCACAGGCCCTTCAGCTTACGGTCCCAGACGCCCAGCTTCGGCATCACGAAGAGGTAGAGCGCCGGAACGTCCTCCGCCAGGATTTTCTGCGCCTCTCCGTAGAGGGCTGCCTGTTCGCTAGCGTCACTGGTCTGCTGCACCTTGTCCAGCACCTCGTTGAAGGCAGGGTTCTTGTAGTTGAAGTAGTATGGGTCGCGGGCATAGATGTCGATGTCCATCGGCTCGGCATGGGCGACGATCGTCATCTCGTAGTCCGCCGCCTTCAGCACGTCTGAGACCCACTTGGCGGGAAACTCGGTGGTCTCGATGTTCATCGTCACGCCGATCTCGGCAAACATGGCCTGCATGATCTGCGAAGTCCGCTGCGCATAAGCCATCTGCGGCGCCTTGATCGTAAAGCTCAGGCCGTTTGCGAACCCCGCCTCCGCCAGCAAGGCTTTTGCCTTCTCGGGATCATAGGGATGAGTGCCGGTCAGGTCGACATAGCCCGGATCATTGGGCGTATAGTGGCTTCCGATCGGCGTGCCGAAGCCGGACCAGGCACCGTCCACCACCATATTGCGATCGATCGCCATCATCAGGGCCTGGCGCACGCGCTTGTCTTCGAAGGGTTTGCGGGCATTGTTCATGCCGGCGACGACCTTCAGTTCCGTATTGCCGATGACCGTAGTCAGCCGCTCGTCGCCATCGAAACTCTGCATCAGTTCAGGTGCCGCGAATTCCGGGAATGCATCCACATCCCCTGCCTTCAGCGCTGCTGCCTGCGCCTGGGGGTCCGACATGAAGCGGAAGGCAGCCGTTTCCAGCCGGGCTGCGGCTTCGGGGTTCCAATAGTTCGGATTGCGCGCCAGCTCTACCTTGTCCCCCTTAGCCCAGCTGACGAACTTGAACGGACCCGTGCCGATCGGCATCGTCTTGTTAGTCTCGGCGGAGCGGGTGCCGACCATGCTGGAGGACGGCCATGCCAGCCAGTAGAGAAGACTGCCGGTGGGCTTCGAAAGCTTCAGCACCAGCGTCTGCGCATCAGGCGTTTCGACGGATTCGACCGTCGCAAAATAGCGTTTCTGCGGATTGACGGAATCCTGCCCGCGCGCCCGCTCGATCGTGAACTTGGCGACGGATGAATCGAAGGCTTCGCCGTCATGGAAGGTAACGCCCGTCCGCAGCTTGAATGTATATGTCAGCCCGTCCTCGGAGGTCTCCCAGCTTTCGGCCAGTTGGGGCTGGACCTGCCCGTCCCGGTCGATGGTCGTCAGCCCCTCGAAAATGTTCTGCCAGGTGACCTGTCCGATCGCGACAGGTGCGGCAATGGTCGGATCAAGACCCGTCGGCTCGACCGACATGCCGATGGTGACCGATGTCTTCGGAGCGGCAAGCGCATCACGGGGCGCACCCGCGCCCAATGCCGTCGTTGCGATGCAGGCGCTGATCGTCGCTGCGGCGATCTTGGAACGAGTAAGCATGGGTCAAGCCTCCAACTGGAAAGAACCAGGAGGCATATGGCATGTCACTAGCGAACACACAATAGTAAGAAAGAAGCACATGCGTTGCCAAAACGGCTACACGGGGACGTATGCGAGATGCTACATTTGGGCTTGGCGGGCTTTAGCCATGTGTTCCTCAATGAACTCAAGCAGCGCGTTGGCCGCGTGAGACAGCTGCCGGTCGGAGGAGACACAAAGGTCGATGGATGTGTGGACGGCCTTCCCATTCGCGACCGGCACCGCAGCCAGCAGGCCACCTTCTATCTCTCTTTGGACAGAGAGCGCCGGGAGCAAGGTCACCGCAGCGCCACGCAGGACCAGTTCCTTCAGCATCTCGACGGAACTGCTGACAAAGACCGGATCGAGATCGATCCTCTCGCGGGCGAAGATATCTTCGATCGCCTGGCGAGCGGCAAAGCTGCGCTCGGGAAGGGCGAGCGGCATGCGCGCCAGTTGCTCCAGAGGGATGTCGCTCGCCTTCGCTGAAGGGTGATTGGCACTGACAATGACGTCATAGACGATCTCGGAACGCAGCCGGAGCTTCACCCCGGCGGTCGATGGGGCAAACAAGGAGACTGCAAGATCGGCATCGCCGGAGCCGAGCGCCTCGATCGCCTGCCGGGCGCTGGTGATTGCCACTTCGAACCTCAGCTTCGGATGACGAAGGCTGAATTGCGCCAGCGCCGGCGCGATGACGTTGGCGACCGTGGCGCCGTTGGCGTAGATCACGACCTTACCACCCTCCAGGCCCTGCAGGTCGTTGATGAGCTGATGGACATGCTCGAGTTCACGCAATGTCCTTCCCGCCCGATCCGCCAGCAGCCGGCCGGCCGCCGTCAGCCGGATACCGCGATTGGTCCTTTCGACGAGTTGGGCGCCGAAATGCTCCTCCAGGTTCTCGATCTGGCGGCTCACCGCGGTCGCGGCAACATTGAGGTTCTCCGCGGCTGCCCGCATCGAGTTGGTACGGACGACTTCATCGAAATACATGAGAGCGCGAAGGTTCATTCCCTTGGCCTCCCGTTAGTCACGACGAAAGCCCTCGCTCGCCGTCAACAGCCGGCGTGTATAGTCCTGCGAGAATTCGCGCCTTTCCAGCGCCTCCACGGGCACTGTTTCCACGACCTCTCCCGCCTTCATCACCGCCACCCGTTCGCACATGTGGCTGATGACGCCGAGATCGTGACTGACCATGATGAAAGTGAGGTGCCGGTCGCGGCGCGCCTGTTCGAGCAGGTTCAGGATCTCCGCTTGGATGGACGCGTCGAGCGCCGAGGTGGGCTCGTCCAGAAGCAGTATCTTCGGCTCGACGATCAACGCCCGCGCGACGGCGACGCGCTGCCGCTGCCCCCCGGAAAGCTGGTGCGAATAGCGGAAGCGGAAACCGGATCCGAGCCCCACCTCATCCAGGGCCCGTGCGATACGCCGGTCGACCTCGTCGAAACCGTGGATTACCAGCGGCTCCAGCAACAGCCTGTCCACCGTCTGACGCGGATGCAGTGAGCCATAGGGATCCTGGAACACCATCTGGACGGTGCGGTAGAAACTCGTATCGCGCTTCCGGCCGTCATAGCTGCGGCCATCCACCGTCAGGCTTCCCTCCTGGAAGCGGGTCAGCCCGGTGACCGCCCGCAGCAGGGTGGATTTCCCGGACCCGGACTCACCGACGATGCCGAACGAGTCGCCATCATTCACATCGACGCTCACCCGGTCGAGGGCCGCGAACCCGTCATAGACGACGGTCATGTCGCGTACGGAAAGGGCCGCCGTCATAGTGCCCACTCCGGCTTTCGCTCCAGTACGGGAAGCGGATGGCGATGTTCGCCGATCTGTGGCAGGCAGTTCAGCAGGCCCTGCGTATAGGGATGCTTCGCGGCATGCAGGTTGGCCGACGAAAGCTCCTCCACGACCCGCCCTGCATACATCACGAGAACCCGGTCGCAGAAGGTCGAGACCAGCCGCAGGTCGTGGCTGATGAAGATCAGCCCCATCCCCCGTTCAGCCACGAGCTTGTCCAGTATCCCCAGCACCTCGATCTGCACGGTGACGTCGAGCGCAGACGTGGGTTCATCGGCAATCAGCAGTTCCGGCCCGCAGATCAGCATCATGGCGATCATCGCCCGCTGGCCCATCCCGCCCGAGACCTCGTGCGGATAGAGGGTGAAGACCCGTTGCGGGTCACTAATCTGCACCGCTTCCAGCATGGCGAGCACCCTCGCCTTCGCTTCTGATCGGCCGACATCCTCGTGCGTCTGCAAGGTCTCGACGATTTGCCTACCGATCGTCATCACCGGGTTCAGCGAGTATTTCGGATCCTGCAGGACCATGGCCATGCGCCTGCCGCGCAGTCGGCGTCGCTCCTTGAGCGACAATCGCAGCAGGTCCTCGTCCGCGAAGGTCAATCGGTCCGCGCTGATCACCGCCTGCGGCGCCGTCAGCCCCATGATGGCCCGGCCGGTCTGCGACTTTCCGGAGCCCGATTCCCCGACGATCCCCAGGCGCTCACGGCCGAGTTCGAAGGAGACCCCGCGAACGGCCTTGACCAGTCCGGTGCGCGTTGGAAAGCTGACGTTCAGGTTCTTCACGTTCAGTAGCGGCGTCATTGCCCCGCCTCCTTCGGATCAAGCGCATCACGCAGTCCGTCGCCGAGCAGGTTGAAACCAAGGCTGACGATAAGGATGGCAAATCCGGGCATGGCGGCCACCCACCACTGGTCGAGAATGAACCGGCGGCCGGAGGCGATCATAGCCCCCCATTCCGGCAGCGGCGGCTGGGCACCGAGACCCAGAAAACCGAGACCGGCGGCCGTCAGGATGATCCCGGCCATGTCGAGCGTCACCCGGACGATCAGCGATGAGAGGCAGAGGGGCATGACATGACGCAGCACGATCCGCGACGGAGAGGCACCCATCAGCCGCACGGCGGAGATGAACTCGGAGTTGCGGAAGGTCATCGTCTCCGCCCGGGCGATGCGTGCATAGGGTGGCCAGGAAGTGACGGCAATCGCCAGGATCGCATTCTCGATGCCGGGTCCGAGCGCCGCAACCAAGGCAAGCGCCAGCACCAACTTCGGAAATGCGAGGAAGATGTCGGTGATCCGCATCAGTACGGCGTCCACCCATCCGCCGGCATAGCCGGAGACCGTGCCGACGATCAGTCCGACAGGTGCCGCGATGACCGCGACCAGCACCACGACCAGCAGCGTCAGGCGCGAACCGTGGATCAGGCGCGAGAGGATGTCACGGCCCTGGTCGTCCGTGCCGAGGATATAGCCATCGGCGCCCGGCGGCAGCAGCCGTGCGTTTCGCAGATCGCCCTGCAACGGATTGTGCGGAGCAAGGACATCCGCGAACGCCGCCACGAACAGCAGCGCGAGCAGGATCAGCAGACCGAGAAGGGCCAGGCGGTTCTCCGAAAAGCGCCGCCAGATGACATAGGCGCGACCGAGCCGCGCCTGCCGGCGCGACGACGGCCTGTCCGACAGCAGCCACTCGCGGCTGTAGGGTCTGGGAGGTGTCTCGGCAATGCTCATCGGCTGCGCGTCCTCGGATCGAGCGTCCGGTAGAGAAGGTCGGACAGGAGGTTGATGCCGACGAAGACGGAGCCGATGACCACGGTCCCGCCAAGCACGGCATTCATGTCCGCATTCTGCAGTGAATTGGTGATGTAGAGCCCAAGCCCTGGCCAGGCGAAGATCGTTTCCGTCAGTACCGAGCCTTCCAGAAGGCCTGCGTAGGAGAGCGCAATCACGGTGACGAGCGGAACCGCAGCATTGCGGAGGGCGTGGAACCAGATGATCCTGGCCTCCGACAGACCTTTCGCCCGCGCCGCCACGATATACTCCTGCGAGAGTTCGTTCAGCATGAACGACCGGGTCATGCGGCTGATATAGGCGAGCGAGAAATAGCCGAGCAGCGAGCCGGGAAGGATGATGTGCCGGAAGAGGTCCCAGAGCACATCCCACTGTCGCTGCATGGCCGCGTCGAGGAGGAAGAAGCCGGTGACGGGGGTGAAGCTGTATTCGTAGACGATATCGACGCGGCCCGGATAGGCGACCCAGTTGAGTTTCGCGTAGAAGAGGAGCAGCGCGAGCAGGCCCAGCCAGAAAATCGGTACCGAATACCCGACGAGGCCGATCACCCGCACGACCTGGTCGATGATCGAGCCGCGCTTGACGGCCGCGAGCACGCCGAGCGGCACGCCGAAGACCGCGCCGATGATCGTGCCGACCGTCGCGAGCTCGATCGTCGCGGGGAAGACCCGCTTTATGTCGGTCAGCACGGGGTTGGTGGTCAGGACCGAGGTCCCGAAATCGCCCGACAGCGCTTGCTTCAGGTAGATCCAGAACTGCTGGTAGAGCGGAAGGTGAAGACCGAGCTCCAGCCTTACCCGTTCGACCACATGCGCCGGCGCACGATCACCGACGATCGCGAGCGCCGGATCGATCGGCACGACGCGGCCGATGAAGAAGGTGACGGCAAGCAGGCCGAGGAATGTCGTGGCGACCGTCAGCAGGAAGCCGAGGATCGCCAGCCCGCGACGCCTGGCGCGGCTCTCGCCGCGCCGGAGCGTCGCATTGGTGTCAGAAATAGCCAAGGTTCGACCCGACTATTCCTTGGTGACGCTATGGAGGAAGTTGGTATCGAAGCTCGGACCGAGCTTGTAGTTCTTCAGCTTGTCCGAATAGCCGGCCACTTCCGTCTGCTGGAAGATAATCACGAAGGGACCCCGCTCCAGGACCTCCTCCTGAAGCTCCTCGTAGATGGCCGCGCGCTTGTCGCTGTCCTTCTCGAGAAGGGCGGCCTGGGTCTTCTCAGTCAGATCCTGCGGATCCCAGGCATTGCGCCAGGCCAGCGTCTTATTGGTGCCCTCATCCGAATTGTCCGCATTGTAGGTGAAGGTCTCGGCATTGGAGTTCGGGTCGAAATAGTCCGAACCCCACTGACCGATATAGATGTCGTGCTGGCGCGCGCGGTATTTGGTCAGCGTCTGCTTGCCGTCGCCGGGGATGATCTCCAGCTTGATGCCAGCCTGGGCCAGCGTCTGCTGCACGTTTTCGGCAATGCCCGTCACCGGCTGCGTGTTGCGCACGTCCATCGTCACCGAAAAGCCGTCGGCAAGTCCTGCCTTGGCAAGCAGTTCCTTGGCCTTCTCGACGTTCAGGCTGTACGGCGTGTCGTTCGATGCTCCGAGCTGGCCGGCGGGAAGGAATGTCTGATGGATCGTGCCGATGCCCTTGATCAGCGTCTCGCCGATTGCGTCATAGTCGACGAGATACTTGAAAGCCTCCACCACCTCGGGCTTCGCCAGGTTCTCGTTCTTCTGGTTCAGGCTGAATTAGTAGATCGTGCCCTTCGGCGCAGATGTGGTGTCGAGACCTTCCTTGTCGGAGATCGCCTGGATGTCGCCGGGCTCGAGGTTCCGGGCCACATCAATATCACCGTTCTCGAGCGCAAGGCGCTGGCCGGCACTTTCCTTCATGTGGCGGTAGATGACCCGCGCCAGGGGGGCCTTTTCGCCGAAATAGCTGTCGTTCCGCTCCAGCACGACGACCTCGTTCGCACGCCATTCGCGCAGCTTGAACGCGCCCGAACCCGCATAGCCGGTCTTCAGGAAGGCATTGCCGAAATCGCTGTCGTACTTGTAGTCCTCGCTCGGAGTGACCGGCTGGGCGTTCTCCATGACCAGCTTCTTGTCGACGACCGACGCCACAGTCGAGGTCAGCACGTTAAGGACGAAGCTCGGTGCGTAGGGCTTGTCGACGGTGAGTACGAACGTGCTTTCGTCGGCAGCCTTCGCCTTCTCTGTGACGTTGTCCCCGGTGAGCCCGAACTGGGTCAGCAGGAAGGCGGGGGACTTGTCGAGCTTGACGGCACGCTCGAACGAGAAGGCAACATCGTCCGCGGTGATCGGGTTGCCCGAAGCGAAGGTGAGGCCAGGCTTCAGCTTGAACGTGTAGGTCAGGCCGTCATCGGAGACCGTCCAGCTGTCCGCAAGCTCTCCCACGACCTTCGACGTGTCGTTGAGGTCAAGCCCGACGAGCTTGTTGTAGGTGTTGGCCGTCACTTCGGCGGTCGAGATCTCGAAGGCTTCCGCGGGATCAAGCGTGATGATGTCGTCGAAGGCCCAGCCCTGCACCAGCGTGTCGGCCGGAGTTGCGGCAAATGCCTGCGGCGTCCCGGCCAGAAGCAGCGCCATTGCGGCACTCGATGCCATCAGGCGCACGCGTTTGTTCAGCAAGTCGATCATTGTTCTTGTTCCCCTGTTGATCAGTTGCTTTTCCGGCAGTCGGCCCGCTATTCGCGCCAGGCCGATGCCAGGATTCTGAGCCAGTTCTCCCGGCAGATCTTCTTCAAATCGTCGTCACCGTATCCCGCGCCCCGGAGGGCCGCAACCAGATTTTGAGTGCCTCCGGCATCCCCTATGGCCGCTGGAATCGTGGCCCCGTCGAAGTCTGATCCGAGGGCGACATGCTCGATTCCCATGCGCTCCACCAGGTAGTCCACATGACGGACCATGTCAGAAATCGGGGTATCGGCACTGTCGCGTGCATCGGGCCGCAACATGGTCACGGCGTAGTTCAGCCCCACGATACCCTTCGTCTCCCGGATGGCATCCAGTTGCCGGTCGGTCAGGTTGCGGGCGACGGGTGTCAGGGCATGCGCATTCGAATGGCTGGCGACGAGCGGCTGGTCGGTGGTCTTCGCGACGTCCCAGAACCCCTGTTCAGTTATGTGCGCAAGGTCAACGAGAATGCCCATCCGGTTGCAGGCTCGCACCAGCTCGAAGCCCGCCTCGGTGAGCCCCGGCCCCGCGTCCGGCGACCTCGGGTAGGAGAACGGAACACCGTGGCCGAAGATATTGTTGCGGCTCCAGACCGGGCCAAGCGACCGCAGCCCCGCCGAATAGAAGACCTCCAGGTTGTCGAGATCGGCATCGATAGGCTCGCATCCCTCCATGTGAAGAACGGATGCAAACACCCCGTCTGCCATCGCCTGGCGGATGTCCGCCGTGGAGCGACAGATGCGCCACGCCCCTGCCCTTTCCAGCCGTAGCGCAATTGCGGTCTTTTCGAGAGCGATCTCGAGCGAGGGTTCGAGCACAAGCGGCGCGGCCAGCGGCGTGTCGTAGTGGCCGGATGCGTCCGGCTCCTTGAGGATCAGGTCGCCGGACGGGATGTAGATGGCGCAGAAGCCACCTGCGAGCCCACCCGCTCTGGCGCGCGGGGAATCGATATGTCCGTTCGTCACCCCGCCGATATACTCGGCAATCGGATCACCGCCCGCCTTCATCGTTCGCCAGAGCCGCAAGAGCACGTCGTTGTGGCCGTCGAACACGAGTTCCATGGAATGTCCTGAGAAGCTTGAAAGGGGAGTCGGGTGCGGATGTCTCGCCAATCCTATCCAGCACGCCTATGGCCGCAAGCCCAATTTCGCGATCCTGAACCGTTGAGCAATGCTACCAGGCGATCACCTCGCCACCGCGATAGCGTTCCACCTCCTCCAGAAGCCAGGAGCGGAAGGCGACCACGGGACGGAAGTCCGTCTTGGTGAGGGGTGCAACCGCATAATAGGCGCTCGGGCTGCGCACCTGATGCGGATAGGCCTGTACCAGTTGCCCTGTTGCGAGTTCGGAATCGATCAGGAAGAGCGGCATCAGCGCGACGCCCAGTCCGGCTGCACAGGCCTGCGCGACACTGCCAAACTGTTCGAACCGCATGCCCTGCGCAGGTCCACCGGCAATGCCCATGCTCTGGAACCAATGAGCCCAGGCACCGGGCCGAGAAGCCATGTGCAATAGCGGCAGGCTCAGGATATCTTCCGGACGCGTGATCGGATGCTCCGCAAGGAAGGCGGGGCTGCAGATCGGCGCAACCATTTCCTCCATCAGGAAGGTACAGTCGGCGCCCGGCCAGTCGGGCTGGCCGATATGGATCGCCATGTCGATGCCGTCGCGATCGAAGTCGAAGACGCCGATGCGGGTGGCGAAGTTCAGCGTGATCTCCGGATGCCGGGCAACGAAGCCTGGAATGCGGGGCATCAGCCAGCGGGTGCCAAAGGTCGGAAGGATCGCGAGGTTCAGGGTGTCGCTATGCCGTTTCGTCATGGCCTGCAGCGACGCAGACCGGATCTGCGACAAGGCGGCGCCGACCGATTTCGCGTATTCCGCCCCCGCCGACGTCAGCACGACGCCGCGACTTGTTCGCTCGAAGAGAAGGATGCCCAGCAGGTCTTCGAGCCCGGAAACCTGCCGACTGATTGCCCCTTGCGTCAGCGCCAGCTCTTCCGCAGCCGCCGAAAAGCTGCGCAGGCGCGCAACGGATTCGAACGCCGCAAGAGCCGCGGTGGAGGGAAGCAATCGTCGACTGAGGCTGGTCATGCCTCATATTACTATCAGTCATGGGAGAATGAGTAAACGCGCCTTGCCGTGTCGAAGGCGCTGACCGATAATCCGGCAACAACAATTGGAGGTTCACCGTGAGCGGACGCGCAGCATTTTCCTGGGAAGACCCCTTCCTTCTCGACGACCAGTTGACCGATGAAGAGCGCATGATCCGCGACGCGGCAGCCGCTTTCGGCAAGTCGGAACTCCTGCCTCGCATTCAGGAAGCCTATCTCAACGAAACGACCGAGCCGGAACTCTTCCGCCTGATGGGCCAGGCCGGACTTCTCGGCGTGACGCTCCCGGAGAAATATGGCGCGGCCGATGCAAGCTACGTGGCCTACGGGCTGGTTGCGCGCGAAGTCGAGCGTATCGACAGCGGCTACCGTTCGATGATGAGCGTCCAGTCCTCGCTGGTGATCTATCCGATCTACGCCTATGGCTCCGAGGAGCAGAAGGACAAGTACCTGCCCGGGCTGATCTCCGGCGAACTGATCGGCTGCTTCGGACTGACGGAGCCGGATGCCGGCTCCGATCCCGGCGGCATGAAGACTCGCGCCGAGAAGATCGACGGCGGCTATCGCCTGCGCGGCTCCAAGATGTGGATCTCAAACGCGCCGATCGCGGATGTCTTCGTCGTCTGGGCAAAATCGGAGGCCCATAACAACGAGATCCGCGGCTTCGTGCTCGAAAAGGGCATGAAGGGCCTGTCGGCGCCGAAGATCGGCGGCAAGCTGTCGCTGCGTGCCTCAATCACCGGCGAGATCGTCATGGAGGGCGTCGAAGTCGGTGAAGATGCACTGCTTCCCAACGTCTCCGGACTTAAAGGGCCGTTCGGCTGCCTCAACCGCGCCCGCTACGGCATCTCCTGGGGCGTCATGGGTGCGGCGGAAGACTGCTGGTTCCGCGCCCGCCAGTATGGCCTCGACCGCAAGCAGTTCGGCAAGCCGCTCGCCGGCACCCAGCTCTACCAGAAGAAGCTTGCCGACATGCAGACCGAAATCGCCCTCGGCCTGCAGGCATCGCTCCGCGTCGGCCGCCTGATGGACGAGAAGAAGATGGCGCCGGAAATGATCTCGATCGTCAAGCGCAACAATTGCGGCAAGGCGCTCGACATCGCCCGCCAGGCCCGCGACATGCATGGCGGCAATGGCATCCAGATCGAGTATCACGTCATGCGCCACGCGCAGAACCTCGAGACGGTCAACACCTATGAGGGCACCCATGACGTCCATGCTCTGATCCTTGGCCGCGCCCAGACCGGCATCCAGGCATTCTTCTGATACACTAAACCTATGCCGGCGGCCGCTTGCCGCCGGCATAGGCCGCCGGTGTCGTCGGGGGCCTTGGATCGATCTGCAGGAAGGCCTATGTGAAGGAAGCGGAAAGAGCGATCTTGCCGCTATTCACGCCATTTCCCGGGGCTCCTCCGGCGTCCAGCCCGCAGGATCTGCCGCCGACATGTCCGTTCCGGCACCACCGGCTCCGGTCTTCCAGATCACGAAGGTTTACGCGATGCACTCCTATCCCGACGTTCAGCTCTTCATCGATGGCACCTGGCGCGACGCCGCCGGCGGCGAGACCATTCCTGTTTCGGATCCGGCTACGGAAGAGGTGATCGGCAAGATTGCACACGCCCGTCACGCGGATCTCGACCTGGCGCTTGAAGCGGCTGAACGCGGCTTCAAGGTCTGGCGGGAAACCTCTCCCCTCGAGCGTTCGAAGATCATGCGCAAGGCCGCCCAGCTGCTGCGCGAACGCGTCGGCTACGTCTCCTGGCTGATGACCCGCGAACAGGGCAAGCCGCTGGCGCAGTCCAAGGCCGAGATCCTCGGCGCGGCCGATACGATCGACTGGTTCGCCGAGGAGGGCCGTCGCACCTACGGGCAGGTCATCCCGTCGCGCTTCAGCGGCGTATCGCAGATGACGGTGAAGCTCCCCGTCGGCCCCGTTGCCGCCTTCACGCCGTGGAACTTCCCGATCAACCAGATCGTTCGCAAGCTCTCCGCAGCGCTTTGCACCGGCTGCTCGATCATCGTCAAGGCACCCGAGGAAACGCCCGCCTCTCCGGCGGAACTGATCCGCGTCTTCGTTGACGCCGGTGTGCCCGCGGGTGTCGTGAACCTCGTCTACGGCATCCCGTCGGAGATCTCGGAGTACCTGATCCCGCATCCGGTCATCCGCAAGATTTCCTTCACCGGCTCCACTCCGGTGGGTAAGCACCTGGCTGCCCTGGCGGGCCAGCACATGAAGCGCGCCACGATGGAGCTCGGCGGCCATGCCCCGGCGATCATCTTCGACGATGCCGATCTGGAAAAGGCAATCGAGGTGACCGCGGCCGCGAAGTACCGCAATGCAGGCCAGGTCTGCGTCGCACCCACCCGCTTCCTGGTTCAGGACGGTATCGCGGACCGGTTCGTTGAAGGGTTCGTCAAGGCGTCCCAGGCGATCAAAGTGGGCAACGGGCTGGAAGAAGGCGTGACCATGGGTCCGCTTGCGAACGAGCGCCGCATCCCTGCCATGGAGGAAATGATTCACGACGCAGTTTCCAACGGTGCGGAGCTGAAGACCGGCGGCAAGCGGATCGGCAACAAGGGCCATTTCTTCGAGCCGACGGTGCTCGCGAACGTGCCGACTTCAGCCAAGATGATGAACGACGAGCCGTTCGGTCCGCTCGCCATCATCAACCGCTTCTCGTCGATTGAGGACGCACTCGAGGAAGCGAACCGCCTGCCCTTCGGGCTCGCGTCCTATGCCTTCACCGGTTCGGTGAAGACGGCCCATGCACTGAGCCGCCACATGGAGGCGGGTATGCTGACCATCAACCACAACGGACTGTCGATCCCGGAAGTGCCCTTCGGCGGCATCAAGGATTCAGGATACGGCACGGAAGGCGGCTCGGAAGCAGTCGAGGCCTATCTGGAGACCCGTTTCGTCACCCAGATGAACTGAGACGTCCTCGCGCTATGCAAAAAGGCCGGCGGATCGATCCGCCGGCCTTCTTACGTATCTCGCCTATTCGGCAGCAAACACCTGCGCCCGCCGCAGGGTCACGAAACCCTGCTCACCCGCTCGGATCGCCAGCTCCGGCTCCACGTCGAATTCCAGATGTTCGCTATCGACTGTGATCGCCATGACGCGGCGCCCGCCGGGCCGATCGAGGACACGCGTGATGGTCGCAGCGATACCCGGCCCCGTAGGTGACCAATCAAGATCACCGGGACGCGCATAGACCTCTGCCGCGCCATCATCCACGCCACGAGCAGGCACCGAGGCGCCTCCCGAATAGGCGATGCCGCCGCGCACCTCCGCCGAAAACCGGTTCGCGTCACCGAGGAAGCGTGTCACGAAGGCAGTCTTCGGATCGCGGCAAACGGTCTCCGGTGTTCCCTCCTGCACGATCGTCCCCTCGTTCAGGATCACCACCCGGTCCGCAAGGTCGAGCGCCTCTTCCTGATCGTGGGTCACGAAGAGCGTGGTAATCCCGAGTTCGTCGTGGATCTCTCGCAGCCAGCGCCGCAGATCGCGGCGAACGGCGGCATCGAGTGCGCCGAAGGGTTCATCGAGCAGCAGCACTTTCGGATCAACGGCAAGGGCCCGAGCCAGGGCGACACGCTGACGCTGCCCGCCGGAAATCTGTGCCGGGAAGCGTTCGCCCAGACCCTCCAGCCGCACGAGCCGCAACAGATCCTCGACGCGCTGGGCGATCACCGCCTTCTCGCGTGTGACCTTCGAGACCTTCATCCCGAAGGCGATGTTCTCCGCCACGGTCATGTGCGGGAAGAGCGCGTAGTGCTGGAAGACGAAGCCGACGCCCCGCTCGCGTACCGGAATGTCCGTCGCGTCCTGCTCCCCGAAATAGATGTGCCCGCCGTCGGCGTATTCGAGGCCGGCGACCATGCGCAGGATCGTCGTCTTGCCGGAACCCGAGGGCCCGAGCAGGGCAACCAGTTCACCGCTCTCGATGTCCAGCGAGACGTCCCGGACGGCTCGGAAGGTATCGAAGGTTTTGAAGACGTGCTCGAGGCGGATTTTCATGGCTTTGGCTCCACGGCAGGCATAACCGGCGCCGACAAGGCGGGACGACGAACACGTCCCGCACCCTGCCGCTCCAGCGCGACCTTGGCGATGATGGTGAATACGGCGATGACCGCCAGTATGGAGGCCGAGGCAAAGGCGCCGGCCGCCTGGTAGTCATGGTAGAGCAGCTCGATATGCAGCGGCAGCGTGTTGGTCTGGCCGCGGATATTGCCGGACACGACGGACACGGCACCGAACTCGCCCATCACGCGGGCATTGCAGAGCACCACCCCGTAGAGCAGGGCCCACTTGATGTTCGGAAGCGTGACGGAAAAGAAGGTTCGCCAGCCCGATGCGCCGAGCGAGGTCGCAGCTTCCTCAAGATCCCGCCCCTGCGCCTGCATCAGCGGGATAAGTTCACGCGCTACGAAGGGTGCGGTGACGAACATGGAGGCAAGCACGATGCCGGGCAGCGCGAACAGCACCTTCACATCGTAGGCGTCGAACAGTGGCCCGAGATAACCCTGCAAACCGTAAACGAAGAGGTAGGCGACACCGGCGACGATCGGTGAGATCGAGAAGGGGATCTCGATCACAACCAGCAGGAAACGGCGACCGGTGAACTCGAACTTGGTGATCGCCCAGGCTGCGGCCACCCCGAATATCGTATTGATCGGGACAGCGATCAGCGCAGTCACCACCGTCAGGAAAATGGCGTGGCGCGTGTCGGGATGGACGAGCGTCGAGGCATAGACGCGCCAGCCTTCCGAGAAGGCTTCGAACCCGATGACGATGAGCGGGGCCAGGATCAGGAGCGCGCCGATGATCAGTACGAGTGCGATCAGGGACCGGCGAAATAGTGGCTGGTCGCCGACGCGCGGCGGCTTGCGGCCGGGATGGGCGCCAGACATCGTCAGTTCCTCACGGTGTAGCGCAAGGCCCGCGCCTGCAGCAGGTTGGTAATCGCCAGCATTGCGAAGGCCGTGAAGAGCAGGACGGAGGCGATGGCGGCGGCGGCTTGGTAGTCGTATTCCTCCAGGCGGATGAAGACGAGAAGAGCCGTGATCTCTGTCGACATGGGCTGGTTGCCGGCGATGAAGATGATGGCTCCGAACTCGCCCAGCGAGCGCGCGAAAGAGAGCGACAGCCCGGCCAAGAGCGCCGGCTTCAGCAGGGGAAAGATCACCTTCCGGAAGATCGTCCAGTCCGAGCCGCCCAGTGATTGACCAGCCTCTTCCAGCGCCGGATCGAGATCCTCCAGCACCGGCTGCACCGTCCGCACGATGAACGGCAGCGACGTGAAGCACATGGCGATCATGATGCCGAGCGGCGTGTAGGCGACTTTGATACCCAGGTCGGAAAGGACCGAGCCGAACCAGCCGTTACTGGCGAACAGCGCGGTCAGCGAAATCCCCGCAACGGCAGTGGGCAAGGCGAAAGGGAGGTCGACCATGGCATCGACGAGCCGCCAACCAGGGAAGCGGTAGCGGGTCAGGACCCAGGCCAGCGCCAGACCGAAGACCAGGTTGAACGCCGTCGCGCCCAGTGCAGTGAGCACCGTCACGCGGTAGCTTGCCACCGCCCGCGGGGACGAGATGATCGACCAGTAATCGGCAGGACCAAGGCTGGCCGCCTTGAAGATCAGTGCCGTGAGGGGCAGCACCACGATCAGGCCGACATAGAAGAGCGTGACGCCGAGCGAAAGTGACAGTCCCGGCAGGACATTGCGTCTCAAGCGTATTCCCCTGTTCTTGGAATGCGAAACCCGACGGTCTTTCAACCGCCGGGAGGGTCGTCCTGGGAGACGGATCAGCGGCTGCCGTACAGCGTGTCGAGAATGGCGCCGGAGGCGAAGTGCTCCTCCTGAATCTTGCTCCAGCCACCGAAGACATCATCGACGTTGACGAGACGGATATCCGGGAACTGGTCCTTGAATTCGGCGGAAACCGTCTCGTTATGGACACGGTGACCAAATTCGGCGGCAATCCGCTGCCCTTCTTCCGTATAGAGGAAGTCGAGATAGCTCTTTGCGAGATCGCGGGAGCCACGCTTGTCCACCACCTTGTCGACAATCGCCACCGGGAACTCCGCAAGCAGGCTGACGGACGGCACGACCGCGTCGAACTTGTCTTCGCCATACTGCTTGGCAATGGCGCGGGTCTCGGCCTCGAAAGTAATGATCACGTCGCCGATCTCGCGCTCGACGAATGTGGTCGTTGCGGCGCGGCCGCCGGTGTCGAAGACCGGGACGTTGTCGAAGATCTTGCTGATGAACGCTTCGACCTTCTCCTCGTCTCCACCGAAGGCTTCCTTCGCGTAAGCGGTTGCCGCGAGATAGGTGTAGCGGGCATTGCCAGAGGTCTTCGGGTTCGGGAAGATCACCTGCACGTCGTCGCGCGCCAGATCGTTCCAGTCCTTGATGTTCTTCGGGTTGCCCTCGCGCACCAGGAAGGACGGGAAGGAGTAGAAGGGAGAGGCGCTGTTAGGGAAATCCTGCTGCCAGTCATCCGAGACGAAGCCCTGCTTCACCAGGAAGTCGATGTCAGTAACCTGGTTGAAGGTGACGACATCCGCTTCCAGTCCCTCGACGATCGCGCGTGCCTGCTTCGACGTACCGGCATGCGACTGGTCGATGGTGACGCCGGGGTTCTGCTTCACAAAGGCTTCGTTCTCCGCCGCAAAGATTTCGCGGGCGATGTCGTAGGACGCGTTGAGGAGGGTAGTCGGCGACTGAGCAAAGGCCGGCGCGGCAAACAGGGCGGCGAGAGCAGTGCCAAGGACGAGGAGGCGGTTCATGAAGGTCTCCGGAATTCGTTGATGTCCCGGAAGGTACCGATTGATCCCTGCGACTGCGAGGAACCGGCGCCCCACGCCGCAGCCCGCATGGGAATTCTGTTCCTTTTATCGGTAGACGCACGACAGATATCTCCCACCACTAGGAGAGAAGCCCATCTTGGAGAATACGATACTCAGAGGCGATGGTCGGGAAACAGGCTGCCATGCTTGCCGCCGAGATAGGCCCCGATGCTCTCCGCGCGTACCTCATCGAGGCTTGCGGGCGACCATTGCGGGTTGCGGTCCTTGTCGATGATTGCCGCACGCACCCCTTCGTAGAAGTCGTGATTGCGCAGAATCTCCACGCCCGCACCGAACTCCCGTTCGAGGCATTCCACGAGTCCCGAGCTCTGGCGTCCGGCGCGCAGCAGGCGCAATGTCAGCCTTAGGCTGGTCGGCGAACGCTTGAGCATTGTGTCGCGGGTGGTGGCGGCGAACTCCCCACCCTCATCGGCGAGTGCTTCAAGGATGTCTTCGACACGGTCGAAGCCAAAGCAGCGATCGATCACGGACCGGTTCTTCTCGAGTGCGCTCTCTGTAGTCGGAACTGAAAAACGAGCAATCGTCGCTTCGACGCTTCCGTCGTCTGCTTCTCCAGAGAGCGCCCCAATCGCTTCCACCAGCGCATCCAGTCGATCCGACGGTACAAGCACGTCGGCAAGTCCCGCGTAGATCGCACCGGCTGCGTCGACCTCGATGCCGGTCAGCCCCATCCAGGTTCCTACTTCACCGGGGGCCTGCGGCAGGAGCCAGGTGGCACCCACATCCGGAAAATAGCCGATACCGGTCTCGGGCATGGCAAGCCGCGTCCGCTCCGTCACGATGCGATGACGGCCATGGGCAGAAAGCCCGACACCGCCCCCCATCGTGATGCCGTCCATCAGAGCCACATACGGTTTGGGATAGCGTGAAATGGCATAGTTGAGCGGAAATTCCTCACGCCAGAAGCGGGTCGCTTCGGGATCGCTACGCTTTCCCATGTCATAGAGCACGCGGATGTCGCCGCCGGCACAGAGGCCCCTCTCGCCTTCTCCCTTCAAGATGACGGCCCGGATGGACGCATCGTCCAGATACTGCTCCATCGCCTCCCGGATCGCCCGAACCATTGGCAGATTGAGGCTGTTCAGCGCCTTCGGCCGATTGAGCCGGATCACCGCAGCCGATCCCACCCTGTCGAGAATGACTTCGTCGCTCATCGCCCTACCTCCCTCTTCATCGATTGTCGGCCAGAATCATCTCCGCCGCCTTCTCGGCAATCATGATAGTCGGGGAGTTGGTGTTGCCGGAAACGATATTCGGCATGATCGACGCATCCGCTACACGCAGACGTCCTAGTGCTCGCAACCGCAGGCGCGGATCGACAACGCTGTCGGGATCGGCTCCCATGCGCACGGTGCCGACCGGATGGAAGATTGTCGTTCCGATATCGCCCGCCGCCTTTTCCAAATCGGCGTCGCTCTCGTAGCTCGGCCCCGGCTTGTACTCCTCCGGATGGTAGCGCGCGAAGGACGGCTTGCGGACGATCTCCCGCGTGAGCCGGATCGCCTTGACCGCGACTTCGCGGTCGGCCGGTGACGACAGGTAGTTCGGCTTGATCGCCGGCGCTGCGGCAAAGTCGCTGCTCTTCACATGAACCGAGCCGCGGCTTTCCGGCCGGAGGTTGCACACGCTGGCGGTCATGGCCGGGAAACCATGGACAGGATCGCCGAACTTGTCGAGAGAGACAGGCTGGATGTGGTATTGCAGGTCGGGCATCTCCTTGTCCGGGCCCGATCGCGTGAATATCCCGAGCTGGCTCGGCGCCATGGACATCGGCCCTGAACGGCGGAAGGCGTATTCGAGACCGATCGCCGCCTTGCCGATGAGGCGTGATGCCTTCTCGTTGAGTGTCGGAACGCCTGTGACCTTGTAGACCATGCGTAGCTGCAGGTGATCCTGTAGGTTCTCCCCGACGCCCTTCACCTCCTTGACAACCTCGATCCCGGCCTGCTGCAGCACGTCGCCGCGGCCGATCCCGGAAAGCTCGAGGATCTGTGGCGAGCCGATGGAACCTGCACTCAGGATGGTTTCGCGGGAGGCGAAGGCTTGCTTTGCAACCCCGCCATGCTGGAACTCGATCCCCTTCACCTCGCCACCCTCGACAATCAGCCGCCGTGCATGGGCCTTGGTCAGGACAGTCAGGTTACGCCTTCCCTTGGCCGGCCGAAGGAAGGCCTTGGAGGTGTTCCAGCGTATCCCCGACCGCTGATTGACGTCGAAATATCCAGAACCCTCGTTGGAGCCGCGGTTGAAGTCTTCGGTGATCGGGATGCCGGCCTCTTCGGCCGCCTTCTGGAAGGCATCGAGCACCGCCCAGCGCACCCGCGACTTCTCCACCAGCCATTCCCCGCCGGCGCCGTGGAGGTCGTCGGCGCCACGGTAATGGTCCTCCGATTTCTTGAAAAAGGGCAGCACATCGTCCCACCCCCAGCCTTCGCAGCCCAGCTGACGCCAGAGGTCATAATCTCGCGCCTGGCCGCGCATGTAGATCATGCCGTTGATGGATGAGCAGCCGCCCAGCAGTTTGCCGCGCGGATAGGAGAGCGAGCGGCCGTTCAGCCCCTCTTCCTTCTCGGTGGTGAAGCACCAGTCGGTGCGCGGGTTGTTAATGCAGTAGAGATAGCCGACCGGAATATGAACCCAGTGATAGTTGTCGGTGCCGCCGGCTTCCAAGAGCAGCACACGGTTGCGGCTGTCGGCCGACAGCCGATTGGCGAGCACGCATCCCGCGCTTCCCGCCCCCACGACGATGTAGTCGTACTGTTCCATTCCGCGTCTCCAAAGGCTCGCCGTCACCACAGACGAAGCCTGCAGTCCAGTTGCCTCGATTTCATGCGATGGACGCGCGCTGAGGCGCGTCCGGTCCGCCCTACTGCCTGTGTTCGAACCCGAGCCTGCGACCGAGCCGCGAGGCGTAGAACTCGCCGATGATGCCGCGGCGGAAGACGAGCACGCAGACCATGAAGACGACGCCGGTGATGATCGTGACCGGGAAATCGGAGGTAGCCAGATAGTTCTGTAGCGTCACCACCAGACCAGCACCAAAGATCGGTCCGATCAGGGTGCCGATGCCGCCAAGCAGAGTCATCAGGATCACCTCGCCCGACATCTGCCAGGTCACGTCCGTCAGCGTCGCGAACTGGAAGACGAGCGACTTCACGCCGCCGGCGAGCCCGGCGAGCGCTGCCGACATGACGAAGGCACCGAGCTTGTAGTGGGCCACCGAGTAACCGAGCGACGTCGCCCGTGCCTCGTTCTCGCGGATCGACTTCAGGATCATGCCGAAGGGCGAGTTGACGAAGCGCCATATGACGGCGAGGCCGATGATGAAGACGGCCAGCACGAAGTAGTACATGTTCGTCGCTACATTGAGATCGATGAAGCCGAAGAGATGTCCGCGCGGCACCTGCTGTATGCCATCCTCGCCGCGCGTGAATTCCGCCTGAAGGCAGAAGAAGAAGAACATCTGCGACAAGGCGAGCGTGATCATCGCGAAGTAGATGCCCTGGCGGCGGATGGCGACGAAGCCCATGACGAGGCCGAGCACGGCCGCTCCCGCCACGCCGAGCAGCACGCCAAGCTCCGGCGTCCAACCCCATTCCTTCACCGCATGCGCGGTGAAATAGGCCGCACCACCGAAGAAGGTGGCATGGCCGAAGGACAGAAGACCCGTATAGCCGAGCAGCAGATTGAAGGCGCAGGCAAAGAGCGCGAAGCAGAGGAGCTTCATCAGGAAGATCGGGTAGAAGAAGATCGGCGCGACAAGCAGGAAGGCAAGCCCCGCCAGAAGGAACGCCGCATAGGTGAACGACGCCACCGGCGCCCTTTCGTTCCGTATGCCGGTTGTCGTGTGGGTGGTATGGCTCATGTCACGCATCCCGTCCGAAGAGGCCTGCCGGCCTGATGAGCAGCACGATCGCCATGATGACGAAGATGACGATGTTGGAGGCTTCCGGATAAAAGACCTTGGTCAGTCCCTCGGCGATACCGAGCATATAGCCGGTGATGATGGCGCCCATGATCGAGCCCATGCCACCGACAACGACGACGGCGAAGACGACGATGATGATGTTCGTGCCCATCAGCGGCGAGACCTGGTAGATCGGAGCCGCAAGCACGCCGGCAAAGGCCGCCAGTGCCGCTCCAAGCCCATAGGTGAAAGTCAGGAGCAAGGGCACGTTGACGCCGAAGGCCTGCACGAGCACCGGATTTTCGGTTGCAGCCCGGAGATAGGAACCGAGCTTGGTCTTCTCGATCAGCAGCCATGTGGCGATGCAGGCGACAAGCGAGATGACGACCACCCAGCCGCGATAGATCGGCAGGAACATGAAGCCGAGATTGGTGCCGCCGGCCAAGGCTGCGGGAACCGAATAGGGTTGTCCGGCCGCGCCGTAAAGGTAGCGGAAGGTTCCCTCGATCGTGAGCGCCAGTCCGAAGGTGAAGAGTAGACCGTAGAGATGGTCTAGCTTGTAGAGCCGGCTCAGCATTGTCCGCTCGATGGCGGCACCCACAACTCCAACGATGATCGGTGCAACGAATAGAGCGACCCAGTAGTTGATGCCGAAATACTGCAGGAGGAGCAGCGCCACGAAGGCACCCAGCATGTACTGCGCCCCGTGAGCGAAATTGATCACGCGCAAAAGGCCGAAGATCACCGCCAGCCCGAGGCTGAGAAGGGCATAGAAGGAGCCGTTGATCAGTCCGATGAGCAACTGGCCAAGAAATGCCTGGATCGGGATCCCGAAGATCATCGTCATGGTCAAACCCCCAGAACCTTGTGAAGCATGTCCATCCGCTCGGGCAGTTCGCCGACGGGGAAGTCGGCCATCATCTGGCCATGCTCCATGAGATAGAAACGATCAGCGACGCGGCTGGCAAAGCGG
This sequence comes from Pseudorhizobium halotolerans, assembly GCF_902153235.2. Taxonomy (NCBI): domain Bacteria; kingdom Pseudomonadati; phylum Pseudomonadota; class Alphaproteobacteria; order Hyphomicrobiales; family Rhizobiaceae; genus Pseudorhizobium; species Pseudorhizobium halotolerans. Next base: position 205,072 of record NZ_CABFWE030000005.1, read on the forward strand.
AAGTTCTGCTCCACCAGAAGCACGGTCATGCCCCGTTCCTTGAGTTTTGTCAGAACCTCGCCGATCCTCTGGACGATCACGGGCGCGAGGCCCTCCGTCGGTTCATCGAGGACCAGCAGCCGGACACCGGTGCGAAGAATGCGGGCGATCGCCAGCATCTGCTGTTCACCGCCGGAAAGCTTCGTGCCAGGGCTCGTCCGCCGCTCGAGGAGGTTGGGGAAGAGTTCGTAGATCTCGTCGAGTCCCATGCCGGTACCGGCGACGACCGGCGGCAGCATGAGGTTCTCCTCGACCGTCAGCGTCGCAAATATTCCCCGCTCCTCCGGCACGAAGCCAATCCCCGCATGGGCCGTGCGATGGAGCGGCACGTCCATCATGTCGCGGCCGTCGAAGAGGATCTGGCCCTTGCGCTCGCGAACGATGCCCATGATCGTCCTCAGTGTCGTCGTCTTGCCGACGCCGTTGCGGCCGAGAATGGTGACCATCTCGCCTTCGCCGACCGTCATGTCGACGCCGTGCAGAACGTGGCTCTCTCCGTACCAGGCATTGAGGCCGGAAACCTGAAGCAGCGGTTTCATCTCAGGCCTCCTCGGTGCCCATGTAGGCGGTGCGAACCCGCGGGTCCTGGCTGACGGTCGCATAATCGCCTTCGGCAAGGATCTCGCCTCGCTGCAGGACGGTAACGTGATGGCAGATATCGGCAACGACCGAGAGATTGTGTTCGACCATCAGCACGGCGCGCTCCTTGGCGACGTTGCGGATGATGCTGGAAACGGTGCCGATGTCCTCCTGCCCCATGCCGGCCATGGGCTCGTCAAGCAGCAGGACCTTGGGATCGAGCGCCAAGGTGGTGGCGATTTCGAGCACGCGCTTGCGGCCATAGGATAGATCTGCCGCGACCGTGTTACGGGCGTCAGCCAGCCCAACCGCCGCAAGGAGCTCCTCGGCGCGCCGGTTCAGGCGATCGAGCGACGACATCGGCAGCCAGAATTGCGTTGCCAGATTGTTGGGCCGCTGCAGCGCCACCCGCACGTTATCCAGCACCGTCAGGTGCGGAAAGACCGCCGAAATCTGGAACGAGCGCACCAGCCCCATGCGCGCTACCTTGTCAGGCGCGGTGTTGGTAATATCAGTTCCCAGCAGGCTGATCGTGCCGGCCGAAGGCTGGAGGAATTTGGTGAGAAGGTTGAAGACCGTGGTCTTGCCGGCACCGTTCGGACCGATCAAGGCGTGCACGCGCGCGTGATGGACGTCGAGGTCGACATCCTTCACCGCCGCGAACGCCCCGAACACCTTGGTGAGGCCGCGGGCGGAAAGCACCACCCGCGGCTCCTCATGCGTCTGAACCGCAGTAATCGCCATGACGGCTTACTTCACCAGTTCGCAGCCGCTCTTGGCGGGGTCGATATAGGCTTCGTCACCCGGGATCGTCGACAGAACGTTGAAGTAGTCCCAGGGCTCGTCGCTTTCGCCCGGCTTCTTGACCTGGAGCAGATACATGTCGTGGATCATACGGCCATTGGCTCCGACCTTGCCGTTACGAGCAAAGAAGTCATCGACCGGCATCTCGTGAAGAGCCTTGGCAACCGCTTCAGTCTCATCCGTTCCAGCCTTCTCGATGGCCTTCAGGTACTGCATCACGGAGGAATAGGTGCCTGCATGGACCATGTTCGGCATCTTGCCTGTCCGTTCGAAGAAGCGCTTGCCGAACTCACGGCTCTGGTCATCGAGGTTCCAGTAATAGCCTTCCGTCAGCGTCAGCCCCTGCGCTGCCTCTACACCGAGACCATGGACTTCCGCCAACGTGAACAACAGGGCCGCGAGGTTCTGGCCACCCGCAGTGATGCCGAACTCGGCAGCCTGCTTGATCGCGTTCGCGGTATCGAGACCGGCATTGGCGAGGCCGATGACCTTGGCGCCGGAGGACTGCGCCTGCAGCAGGAATGACGAGAAGTCATTCGTGGCGAGCGGATGACGAACGGCACCGACCACGTTACCGCCAGCCGATTTCACGAAAGTACCCGTCTGCTCTTCAAGCGAGTAGCCGAAGGCATAGTCCGCCGTCAGGAAGAACCAGCTGTCGCCGCCCTGCTTCACGAGCGCGCCACCGGTGCCGACGGCGAGTGCGTGGGTGTCATAGGCCCAATGGAAGCCGTAGGGGCTGCACTGCTTTCCGGTCAGGTCCGTCGTCGCGGCACCCGTGACCATGTTGATCTTCTTCTTTTCTTTGCTGAGCGCCTGCACTGCGAGCGCAACCGACGATGTCGTCAGTTCCATGATCGCATCGACCTGCTCGGTGTCATACCACTGGCGAGCAATGTTGGACGCGATGTCGGGCTTGTTCTGGTGGTCGGCATCCACCAGCTCGACCGGAACGTCCAGCACCTTCCCACCGAAATCCTCGATTGCCATCTTCGCGGCTTCGACAGACGACTTGCCGCCGAAGTCAGCATAAACGCCGGACTGGTCGTTCAGGATGCCGATCTTGACCTTACCGTCCGAGGCGCTTTGCGCCAGTGCGGCGGTGCTACCAGCCAGCAGGATTGCCAGCGACGTGACGATGTTCTTCCGCATGATGTTCTCCTCCCAGAGAAAGCCAGATTGTGAGTCTGTTCAATTTTGGAAGATCGCCCTCCTCAAGGCGACCCTTACCGCGGCGCATCGTTCCGGAATTCCGTGATTGACGCAAGGCGATATGAGCATCTAATTGCAAACAAGGTCTGTGCATTTTTGAACAGAAGACAATGTCTACTAATCCGAGCTTTACCTGGGACGACTTGCAGTACTTCCTGGCGGTTGCCAGGACCGGGCAGTTATCCACCGCCGCCCGTCACCTGCGAACGAGCCACGCGACTGTTTCGCGCCGGATCGACAGGCTGGAATTCGTGCTGAAGGTGAAGCTCTTCGAGCGCAATCCGCGCGGCTATGTGCTGACGACCGTCGGCCAGCGGTTCGTCGAAACCGCAGAGAAGATCGAGGCCGAGACCGATCGGCTGCAGGCGGATGTCGCCGCAGGCGCGATGATCCAGCGCGGCGTCATCCGGTTGAGCGCGCCGGAAGGCTTTGCCAACTTCTTCTTTTCGCAGCAGATGGGAGCCTTCTTCGAACGCCATCCTAATATCTCGCTCGAACTGGTGACAATTCAGCAGATCATGTCGCTTTCCCGCAAGGAGGCCGACATTGCCGTTACGCTCGACCCGCCAAAGGCCGGCCCCTACCGCACCGAGAAGATCACCGACTACACGCTGAACGTCTATGCCTCACGCGACTATCTCGCCCGGGCGGCACCGATTGGCGAACGTGACGATCTCCTGGCGCATCCGTTCATCGGCTATATCCAGGACATGATCTTTGCGCCGGGCCTGGATTACCTCGGCGATGTCCATCCGGGGATCAAGCCACAGTTTCAGAGCTCCAGCATCTTCGCACAGCTCACTGCAACGAAGAACGGGCTCGGCCTTTGCGTGCTGCCCCATTTTATCGCCCGCCGGCAGCCGGATCTCCAGATCGTCCTGCCGCAGGAGATCACGCTCACTCGCAACTACTGGCTCGCCTGCCACCGCGACCTCAGCAACGTGCCGAGAGTGCGGTCCGTGTCGGACTTCATCTACGCTGCGGTGCGGGCAAGCCAAGACGCTTTCCTGCGTCCCCCATCAGGCGCGGACAGCCCGACCTTTCAGCAGGATCATCATGCGGAAATGACTCCCGGTATCCGTATCCGTACCAGGCGCCGGGGGACCTGAACATGCGCTGCCAGAACCCCTACGTTTTCGAACTGGAACCGCGGCCACCACTTGACGTTTGTCACTCCTGATCGATTTAAGGCCGAATCTGAGGGGGAAACAGATTTCAATGCCACATGAGTTACCCGTGACCGCGATTCAGGACGAGCGTTATCGCCTCCTCGTCGACGCGATCACTGACTACGCGATCTACATGCTGGACCCCGAGGGACGGATAAGCAGCTGGAACCCCGGGGCGGAACGCTTCAAGGGCTACCGTGAACCGGAGGTCCTCGGGCATCACTTCTCGCGGTTCTACACGCCGGAAGACAGGGCGCGGGGTCTTCCGGCGACAGCACTGCACCGTGCCCGGACGGAAGGCCGGTTCGAGAACGAAGGATGGCGCGTAAGGAAGGACGGAAGCCGTTTCTGGGCACACGTCATCATCGACCCCATCTGGAGCTCTTCCGGCAGCCTCCTGGGCTTTGCGAAGATCACGCGGGACCTGACGGAGCGGCGACAGGCGGAGCTGGAGCTGAAGTCAAGCGAGCAGAAGTTTCAGCTGCTGGTGCAGGCCGTCAGCGACTATGCGATCTACATGCTCGATCCGACGGGCCACATCACCAACTGGAACTCCGGCGCGCAACGCATCAAGGGCTACAGCGCCGAGGAAATCATCGGCTCCCACTTCTCGCGCTTCTATACCGAGGAAGACCGGGCTTCCGGCTTGCCTGAATTCGGCCTGGAAACGGCGCGGCGGGAGGGCCGGTTCGAGAAGGAAGGCACCCGGGTTCGCAAGGACGGCTCGCGGTTTCTCGCCCAAGTGACCATTGACGCCATCCGCGACGAAACGGGGGAACTCCTCGGCTTTGCGAAGGTCACTCACGACATTACCGAGAAGGTCGAGGCCCAGAATGCGCTGAACAGAGCGCGGGAGGAGCTTTTCCAGGCCCAGAAGATGGAGGCGATCGGACAACTGACCGGCGGCATCGCCCATGACTTCAACAACCTGCTCATGGCAATCCTCGGCAGTCTCGAGATCCTCAAGAAACGGCTTCCGGACGATCCGTCGATGATGCCTCTCCTCGACAATGCAATCCAGGGCGCCGACCGGGGCGTCGCGCTGATCCAGCGTATGCTCGCCTATTCGCGACGGCAGGATCTGCATCTGGCGGCCGTCGACATCCCTTCGGTCGTGGCGGGCATGATGGAGTTCGTGCAGCGATCCGTCGGCGCGGCAATCCAGATCCAGACGGTTTTCGAGGAAGGGCTTCCCGCCGTTCTGACCGACGCGGTCCAGCTGGAAACCGCTCTCCTGAACCTTATCGTCAACGCCCGCGACGCCATGCCCAATGGTGGCACGATCACGATAGGTGCCTCTCGAATGCAGGCTCCAGCGGATCCCTCCGAGCCCCGGGCCCCCGGACTTCTTCGCCTCTCCGTCAGCGATACCGGCGAGGGCATGGACGAAGAGACGCTGGAGCGGGCGGCTACGCCCTTCTTCACGACCAAGGGCGTCGGCAAGGGGACCGGCCTTGGCCTCTCCATGGTTCAGGGGCTTGTCGAGCAGTCGGGGGGCAAGCTGCTTATCGAGAGCCGCAAGGGTAAAGGAACAACTATCTCGCTCCTGCTCCCGCTGGCGCACCCGACGGCATCCTCCCAGCCTTCTCCGGAAGCAACACCCAGGCAGGCATTGCCTGAGTTGCCGGCCTCGCTGAAAATACTTGCTGTCGATGACGATGCTCTGGTCCTCATGAACACGACGCTGATGCTGGAGGATCTCGGGCATCAGGTCGTTGAGGCGTTCAACGGCGCTAAAGCCCTGGAGGTTCTGGAAAAGGGCGAGAGGTTCGATCTTGTGCTTACCGATCACTCCATGCCCAAGATGACGGGTGCAGAGTTGGCGACCCGCATCCAGGAACGCTGGCCGAGCCTTCCGGTCGTTCTCGCGACCGGCTATGCTGAACTCCCCTCGGGAGAAGGCGGAAAGCTCCCGAAGCTCTCAAAGCCGTTTTCCCAGAGCCAGTTGGCCGAGATACTCGCCTTGACGCTGCCGGGGCGCTGAACAAAACGGTATGGCGATGCGTTGATCCGGGGTTTCAATCCGGAGAAAAACGATCATGGTCTTCAAGCATCAAAGCTTCCACGAACATCCCCCAACGGTTGAAAACGAATTTCCACCGGCGGCCGCTTTGGAAGGGGCGGTCTCCGATGCCTTGGCGGCGGCCGGCGGCATCGACGCGACCGGCGTTCACGTCATCGCTGAAGGTTCCACGATCATGTTGACAGGATCAGTTATGTCGGAACCCGAAGTCGCTCGCGCAGAGGAGGTCGCCCGAAGCGTCGCTGGCGTCAGCAATGTGCGCAATGACATCAAGTCCGGCAGGATTGCCTGATCGAGCAGAGTCGAGGCGGAGGTTGCCAACCACCGCCTCTGCCTTCCGAGTTAATCCCTCGGCAGAGCGTATGCGATAACATAGTCGCCAGGCTTCGTTCCGACCGAACCGTGACCACCCGCGACCATGACCACGAACTGCCGCCCATCCTCAACAGCATAGGTCATCGGCGTTGCCTGACCTCCGGCCGGCAGGCGCGCACGCCAGATTTCCTCACCGGTCGTGAGGTTATAGGCGCGGAGATAATTGTCGACGGCAGCACCGAGGAAAGCCACGCCGCCCTTCGTGATCATCGGACCACCTATGCCCGGCACCCCGACCTTGAACGGCAGCGGCAACAGCGTCATGTCGTAGACCGTGCCATTACGGTGCTTGTAGGCGATCTCGCCGGTCCTGAGGTCGGCGCCGGCCACATAACCCCACGGCGGCGCCTGGCACGGGATCTGCAGCGGCCCGAGGAAGGGCCCCATGTAGACGCCATAAGGCGCGCCTTCATTGCGGTTCAGCCCCTGCTCGCTCGCCTTCTCGTCGGCACCCTTCGGGGGGATCTCTTCGCGCGGCACGAGACGTACCGTGAAGGCCAGGTAGGTCGGCATGCCGAACATCACCTGCCGCTCGGGATCGATGGCCACGCTACCCCAGTTGAACGTGCCGAAATTGCCGGGATAGACCAGCGTACCGTTGATCGACGGCGGTGTGTAGCGACCCTCGTAGTTCAACTCGTGGAGCCGGATGCGGCAGACCATCTGGTCGAACATCGAAATGCCCCACATGTCCTTTTCCTCCAGTGGCTCGGGCTTGAAGGTCAGAGCCGAGGTGGGCTGGGTCGGGGCGGTGAAGTCTTCCGGTATGGCACCCCCAGGTGCCGGCTCCTCCGTCACATCGATAATGGGCTCGCCCGTCTGGCGATTGAGCACATAGATATCGCCCTGCTTGGTGGGCCCAACCAGCGCCGGCACTACCGTGCCGTCATCCTGGGTAAGATCGAGGAGAACCGGCTGTGCCGGCACATCCATGTCCCACAGGTCGTGATGGACGGTCTGGAAGACCCATCGATCCGCACCGGTATTGATATCGAGCGCCACGATCGAGGAGGAATACTTCTCCACTGACTCGCTGCGCCCCATTCCGAGCTGGTCTGGAACCTGGTTTCCAAGCGGGATGTAGACGAGCCCTAACTCCTCATCGACGCTGAATATGGACCAGCTGTTGGGGGAGTTGGCGGTATAGGTCTGCCCCGGCGGCAGCGGTTCGGTCTGTTCGGGATTTCCGGAATCCCAGTTCCAGACTAGTTCGCCACTGTTGACGTCGAAGGCGCGGATGACACCGGACTGGGATTGCGTGGAGTAGTTGTCATTGACGGCGCCGCCGATGATGATCTTGCCGGCCGCAATTACAGGCGGAGAGGTGGAATAGTAGTAACCCGCCGGATTATAGGGCATCCCGGTTTCCAGACGTAGAACCCCCTGATCTGCAAATGACGTGCAGACTTCACCACTCGCAGCATCGAGCGCGATCAGCCGTGCATCCGACGTCGGAAGATAGACCCGCTCAGCGCATGGCGCGTCCGCCTGCGCTTGCGGATCCGCGTAATAGGTGACGCCGCGGCAAGTCTGGTGCTGTCGATCGGGATTGAGTCCTGCATTGGGGTCGTACTTCCACTTTTCCTCACCCGTCGTCGCGTCGATCGCGATGGCCCAGTTGTGAGGCGTGCAGATGAAAAGGCTGTTGCCCACCTTCAACGGCGTGACCTGATAGGTCGTCTCGGTAACATCTTCCGGGAGCTTTACGTCGCCGGTCTGATACCGCCAGACCTCCTCCAGTTCGTCTACATTGTCGACATTGATCTGGTCGAGCGGCGAATAGCGCTGGCCGTAGTTCGTGCGCCCATACTGGTGCCATTCGCCCGGAGGAACAGGATTGCCCATGGCCGGGGCCGCCGCCAAAGCCTCCTGTGGCAGTTCCCCATCGACGTCATATGGGTCCGTGAACATGGAGATGACGGCGATCAGGATCGCCAGCGCAACAGACGCGGCAAGCGGTGCCGCGCCGACTGGATAACGCGCGCCCGTTGGGCTCTGGAAACCAAGCGGCTTGCGTATCCAAGGCGTCAGCAACCAGATTCCGAGCAGGATGATGACCCCGCCTCTCGGACCAAGCTGCCACCAATCAAAGCCGACTTCCCAGATCGCCCAGCCGAGCGACCCGAGCACGATAATTGCATAAAGCGTCAACGCCAGTGAGCGGCGTAGGTAAAGCAGCACAGCCGTCACGATGAATGCGATGCCGGTGATCAGATAGTAGATACTGCCACCGAGCGCGAGCAACTGCCCTCCACCTACGGCGAGCGCAAGCCCGACCAGGCCGAACAAGATTGTCGTGATCAAAATAGCCATGCTGTTGGTCCTGTCCCGATTACATCATCGGGCTGCGGCCCGGCACCGCAACCCCCCGGGCCTCAACACATCGCACTTGCGAAAGTTCCCTTCGGGAACAGATGCGGGAACCAATCCAGCCAGATACAGTTGCGGGGCTGGAGGCAGCGATGGCGGCAACAGCTGGGGCAGGTCCGGAATTCGAGTCAGGTGGGGAGCCGGGGAAGGACCTGGGCTCGGTCAGGAGTGCCGCGGAAAACTGTACCCGTTGCGACCTATACAGGACAGCAACACATCTTGTTTTTGGGGAAGGCGCCGCTGACGCCAGTGTCGTTCTTGTCGGAGAGCAGCCGGGCGACAAGGAGGATTTCGCCGGTAGACCCTTCATTGGACCCGCCGGCCGCTTCCTTGACGATTGCCTTGAGGAGGCAAACATTGACCGCTCGCGCTGCTATGTCACCAATGCAGTCAAGCATTTCAAGTTCACGGTGCGGGGCAAGCGGCGCATCCACTCCAAACCAAACCTGGCTGAGATCAGAGCATGCGCGTGGTGGCTGTCGGCCGAGCTTCGCATCATCCAGCCGTCACTCGTGGTAGCACTCGGGGCCACCGCCCTTCATGCGCTTCTCGGAAAGGATGCGAAAGTTACCCGAGACAGGGGGCGCATCCTCTCGGCGCAGGACCTGCCACCGGTTCTCGTCACCATCCACCCTTCGGCATTGTTGAGGACGCGGGGCCGACCCGACGCAGCACAGGATCGCCAGCGTTTTGTCAACGAACTGCGCCAGATCGAGGATTATCTTTGACCCTTGGAGATTCTGATGACCTATGAACTCTACTACTGGGACGGCATTCCGGGCCGCGGCGAATTCGTCCGACTGGCGCTGGAAGATGCCGGGGCCGACTATCGTGACGTGGCCCGTGAGCCTGGCGGCATGCAAAAGATGATGGCGTTCCTGAACGGCGAGCGCGGCCCGCATGTCCCGTTTGCGCCGCCATTCCTGAAGGATGACGATCTCGTCATCTCCCATGTCGCCAACATTCTTCGATACCTCGGCCCGAAGCTCGGGCTCGTACCGGCCGATGAGGCATCCCGGACCTTTGTCCACGGGCTGCAACTGACGTTGACGGATCTTGTGACCGAGATCCACGACACTCATCATCCGCTGGGCGTGGATGACTACTACGAGGATCAGAAGGAGGAGGCGCAGGGCCGCTCGGCCCGCTTTCTTTCCTCAAGGCTCCCCAAGTTCCTCGACTATTTCGAGACCGTGTTGACGGCCAATCGCGGCAGCGAGGGAAATCTGGTCGGCGAGCGGGTCGGCTATATCGATCTTTCGCTTTTTCAGGTGATGTTGGGCTGCATTATGCCTTTCCCCGCGCCATGCGGGACAGCGGCAATCGCTGGCCCGGGATCACCGCACTTCAGGCGAGAGTAAGGAAGCGCCCCAGCCTTCGCGACTACCTGTCCTCAAAGCGGCGGCTGCCGTTCAACGAATCCGGCATCTTCCGCCACTATCCCGAACTCGACCTCGAGGCCGAGGGCTAAGGCCGGCCTCTTACTCCACGACAGCGCAGGCCAGTCGCTCGCCGGCCTTGCCCGAGGGCTGGCTCTCGTAGTCGTCGGCGCCACCATGTACCATCAGGGCCCTGCCCTTTACGGAGTTCTCTCCCTCGGCGAGGGAGACAAAGGTGTTGAGCACCTGCGCCCGCAGGGTTCCATCGGAGCCAACGTATTGGTTCGGCATATCCCCGGCATGTGGCCCGTTGGCAGCGTTGAATCCATGCTCCTTCCCGCCCGGGCTGAAGTGGCCGTCGGCGCTTTCATGACCGCCGGTGTGGTCGCATTGCCCAGTCTCATGGAAGTGGAAGCCTACCCATTGCCCGGCCGGCAGGCCGGACACCTCCACGTCGATGAGGACGCCGCCGGGCATCGAGGTCAAAGTCGCCGCACCCGCTTCGGCGCCGTCGGCACCGACGAACGACGCATTTGCCGTGGCTTCCTGCGCTCCGGCATTCGCCGAAAGTGCCGCGAATACGAAGGCTGCTGTGCAAAGTCGCGCTATCATGGGTTCCTCCGTTTGTTTCTCAGGCCGGCTCTTCGCCGAGTTCAAGCAGTATCTGATGCCTTGCGCGGTTGAGCCGGCTCTTTACTGTTCCCACTGCGCAGTCACAGATCTCTGCGGTGGCCTCATAGCTCTCGCCGAGAATCGCGACGAGGGTCAGTACCTCCCGGTAGTGCGGCGGCAGCTTCTGCAGCGCGCGCTGCACTTCCTTTGCACGAGCACTCACCTCTTGTGTGGCGGGCATCGGTGTATCACCGGAGACGGGCTCGTCCAGCCCAGGCGCCTCACGTCCCAACACCTTCGACCGCGTATAGAAGGTGTTGCGCATGATGGTGAACAGCCACGATTTAAGCTTCGTGCCGGGCTCGAACTTGTCCAGGTTCGCCAGCGCCTTCATCAACGTCTCCTGAACGAGATCATCCGCATCCGTTGGATTGCGGCAGAAGGTGCGGGCGAACGCGCGGAGAGCGGGGATGAGTTTTACAATATCTGCGCGTGCAGGATCACGTTTCAACTGTGATTCAGACACCGTGGCCTACCTCTCCGTCGTATCACTGGGCGGGATGATGGTGGCAAACGCACCGTTATGGCTTTGGTTCCGCAATGGGATCGGGCTTGGTCGTCGCTTTCTCGCGGCAAACCGGACCAACGGAACAAAGTTCCACCGCCCCTGTTGATAGGGTTTTCGGGGAGTTTGAGTCGTGGCGCCGCGTGCGAATTGGAAGGGTTACTTGAAGGTCGGGGAGTTGAGCTGCCAGGTTGCGCTTTATACGGCGGCGTCGACTGCAGACCGCGTCAGCTTCAACATCATAAACCGCGAGACCGGCCACCGCGTCCACCGTCAGTTGGTTGATGCCGATACCGGCAAGGAAGTCGCCAATGAGGACATCGTCAAGGGCTATGAGGTGGCGAGCGGAGAATACGTCATACTCGAACCCGACGAGATAAAGGATGCCGTGCCGAACAGCGACAAGACGCTGGAACTGGAAACGTTCATCCCCTGCGGAGAGGTGGACACGATCTTCCTGGATCGCCCCTACTACCTCGCCCCTGCCGACAAGGCCGCAGCGGATGTCTATGCGCTGATCAGGAAGGGGCTGGAGGAGAAGAACGTCGCCGCCCTCGCCCGCACCGTGCTGTTCCGCCGGCTGCGGACGCTGTTGATCCGTCCGAGCGATGAGGGCCTCCTCGCCAGCACGCTCAACTACGACTATGAAGTTCGCGCCGCCGAGGAGATCTTCTCCGACATCCCGGAGTTCAAGATCGAAGGCGAGATGCTCGACCTCGCCCGCCACATCATCTCCACCAAGAAAGGCGAATTTGATCCGACTGAGTTCGACGACCGCTACGAGACGGCGCTCACCGAGCTCATCCAGGCGAAGATAGAAGGCCGCAAGCTGCCGAAGAAGCCGAAGCCCGAACCCAAGAAGGTCTCCAGCCTGCTTGACGCGCTGCGTCAGAGCGCCGGCTCCGGCTCAGGCACAAAGAAGAAAACGGCAGCGGAGAGCAAGTCTGCCCGCAAGCCGAAGACCCGCGCCCCGCAGAGGAAAGCCAGCTGACCATGGCACTCGAGACCTATAACGAGAAGCGCGATTTCGAGGCGTCGCCCGAGCCGAAGGGCAGAAAGGTCAAGTCCGGGGGAAACAGCTTCGTCATCCAGAAGCATGCAGCCCGCCGGCTTCACTACGATTTCCGGCTGGAGATGGACGGTGTGCTGAAGAGCTGGGCGGTCACGCGTGGCCCGAGCCTTGTGCCGGGCGAGAAGAGGCTTGCCGTCCATGTCGAAGATCATCCGCTCGACTACGGCGATTTCGAAGGAACGATCCCGCAGGGAAACTACGGTGCAGGCTCGGTCCTCCTATGGGATCGCGGCACCTGGCATCCGATCGGGAATCAGGAACGCGGTTACCGCAAGGGACACATGGAGTTCGAACTCAAGGGGGAGAAGCTCGAGGGTCGATGGCATCTCGTCCGCATGGCGAACCGCCGTGGTGAAAAGCGCGAGAACTGGCTCCTCATCAAGGGGGAAGACGGATTCGCGCGAGCCGAAGGCGATGCCGACATCCTGGAGGAGCTTCCCATGTCCGTGAAGACCGGACGGCTTCTCGAGGAACTGCAGGGCGGCACGAAGGCGAAGGCCAAGCGAAAAACGCCGCCGAAGACATCCGACCCTTCTCCTTCGGACGAGGCGCTGAATGGACCCGTCAAGAAAAACAGCTCACCGAAGCTGAAGGGAGTGAAGAAGGCAGAGCTGCCTGACTTCGTGACACCTCAGCTTGCGACGCTCGTGAAGAGTGCGCCGTCCGGGAAGCGATGGATCCACGAGATCAAGTTGGACGGATACCGCGTCCAGGCGCGCATCGACGGCGGCGACATCAAGCTCCTGACCCGGACCGGCCTCGACTGGACCAACAAATTCGGCGATGCGATCGTGGATGCACTCAAGCGCCTGCCAGTGCAGCAGGCCGTGCTGGACGGCGAAGTGGTGGTCAACGGCGGATCGGGCGCAAGCGAGTTTTCTCTTCTCCAGCAGGATCTGAGCGAGGGGCGAACGGATCGGCTGGTCTTCTTCGCCTTCGATCTCCTCCATCTCGATGGGTTCGACCTGACTCCCTCCAAGCTTGTGGATCGCAAGCAGGCGCTGGAAGGCATCCTGTCAGGCAGCAGCGACGTCGTGCGTTACAGCGAGCATTTCGATGACGAAGGAGGGCTTGTGCTGAAGCACGCCTGCCGCCTCAGCCTCGAGGGGATCATCTCCAAGATCGGAGATGCGCCCTACCGCGGCGGGCGGGGAAAAGACTGGGTGAAGTCGAAATGCTCGGCGCGGCAGGAGTTCGTTGTCGCCGGCTATGTCCCCTCCTCTGTCTCCAGCAGCGCCATTGGCTCGCTGGTGATGGGCTATTACCAGGACGGCAAGTTGATGCATGCTGGCCGGGTGGGCACCGGTTACAGCAACAAGGTCGCCCAGACGCTGTTCCGCCAGATGCAGGAGCTGAAGGTCACGAAGAGCCCGTTCGAGGAGAAACTGACGGCGGTCGAGCGTAAGGATGTCGTCTTCCTCAGACCCGAACTGGTGGCGGAAGTCGAGTTCCGTGGCTGGACTGCTGATGCTCACATCAGACACGCCGCCTTTCGTGGTATGAGGGAGGACAAGCAGGCAAGGGATGTGGTGCGAGAGGCCGGTCCAGCCATGGCAAGCAGCGATGACCAAAAGGAACCGGGGAGCCGGACGGTAACGCTCACCCACCCGGACCGCATCTACTGGCCGGATGCCGGCGTGACCAAGGCTGGCCTTGCCGATTACTACGTCGAGGTTTGGCGGCACATGGCTCCGTTCGTGGTCAACCGCCCCCTTGCATTGGTGCGAGGTCCCGATGGCATCGGCAAACCTCTTTTCTTCCAGAAGCATGCCTGGAAGGGCATGAACAAGCATATCGGCACGGCGAAGGATCCCGCCGATCCTTCCGAAGAGGATATCATCATCCGGGACCTCGACGGCTTGCTCGGTCTCGTCCAGGGCGGCACGCTCGAGATCCATCCCTGGGGCTCGACCATCGACCAGTGGGAAAAGCCGGACATGGTCAATATCGACCTCGACCCCGGCGACGGAACGACCTGGGAGGACGTCATCGCAGCCGCCTATGAGGTTCGCGAACGCTTCGAGGCGATGGGCCTTTCCGGCTTCGTCAAGACTTCTGGTGGCAAGGGGCTGCACGTCGTCGCCCCTGTAAAGCCCAACGCGGAATGGCCGGACGTGAAGGCCGCGATGAAGGCTCTTGCCGACAGCATGGCCGGCGATAGCCCCGACCGCTATGTCTCCACGATCACCAAGTCAAAGCGGAAGGGAAAGATCCTTATCGACTACCTGCGCAATGGGCGAGGCGCCACGGCTGTGGCCCCCTATTCGACGCGGGCCCGCCCCGGCGCTCCCGTATCCATGCCGATCGCCTGGGAGGAGTTGGAGCAGGCAATCGGCCCGGCCTACTTCACCGTTAACAACGCAACGAGCCGCCTGGAGCAGTTGGACAGGGATCCATGGGCCGACTTCAGGGAAGCAGAGGCGGAGATCAAGACGTCTCGGACAAAACGCCAGAAGCGATAGTCTCTTACCTAGGGGCCTTGCGTTCCGCAGCGAGGCTCTTCTTCAGCGCGCTCATGATGTCGATGACGTTGCTGGGCGCTTCCTGCTTCGGTTCCGCTGGCTTCTTCACCTTCTTGCCCTTCTTGCGGGCAGCGATGATATCGAGCAGGCGATCCTGAACAGGGTCGTCCGCCATGCTCGGGTCCCAGCGCGCAGTACGCTCTCCGATCAACTTCTTCATCATGGTGAGATGCTGCGAAGACGGCTTCTCCTTCCCGACGTCATGGAAATAGGAGTCTGCATCGCGCACCTCGTCACCGTAGCGAAGCGTCCACACGACGATCCCCTTGTCCTTCGGGATGAGAAGAACAGCGCGCTCGCGCCGATACATGACGAGGCGCGCGATACCGGCCGTACCGGTCTTCGCCATGGCTTCACGGATCACCGCGAAAGCTTCCGCACTCACCTCGTCATCAGGCGCGAGGTAGTGCGGGCGGTCGTACCAGATCCAGCCGATCGACTCGACCGGCACGAAGGTGGAAATGTCGATCGTGCGAGTGCTTTCGAGGCCGACATCGTCGAACTCCTCGTCCTCGATCAGGACATAGTCATCTTCTCCCTTGGCGTATCCCTTGACCTGATCCTCGTCCTCCACCGCTTCTCCGGTGACTGCGTCCACATACTGGCTCATCACCCGGTTGTGCGTCTTACGATTGAGATTGTGGAAACGGACCTTGCCGGATTCGGAAACCGCCGGCGTCATGCTTACCCGGCACGTCACCAGTGACAGCTTGAGATAGCCTTTCCAGAACGAACGGGGCGCCATGACAGTCTCCTACGCGCTGCGCAAACGTCGTGTGGGTACCGGAGGTTCCCTCCGGAACCAAGATCGCACGCCAACGTTTCCCCTGGAGCAAGTAGGCACGGAGGACATGCTATGACTACAGAACAAGATATGCAGAAGATGCCGGACAAAGGACAGCGCACGACCCCCTCGGCGCGCGAAAAGGACGACGCGGCAAATCTGGAAGAACAACTTGAGGAAGGACTGGAAGATACCTTCCCCGCGAGCGACCCCGTAGCCACGACGGTTACGTCCATTCCAGCGGGAACACCTCCTCCCCCACGCAGGTGAGGCACTGCGATCTGCTTCTCGAGGCGATTCACTCCCGTGGATCGCCTTTTTGCATTTTGTCACCTGTGACATTTTCGGGATTTCCGAAGATTGGAATATTGCTGTAAGGAGGACTGAGATAAGCTCTAGTGCAGAAGGTGGGCGATGACCGTCACAGCATCGTCCGAGGTCGGAATGGCGAAAAAGATCGATCCCAGTACAGAGGCGGAAATTCGATTGGGGCGGCGCGTCAGCCGCGAAGTATCGGTTCTCCTGCACGAGATCGAGAAGGAGCCTGTTCCCGATCGTCTTCTGGAACTCGCTCAGCAGCTTCAAAAGGCGCTCGGGGAGAAATACGAGCAGTAGCTGACCTTTATCGGCCTGGTCGCGTGGCAAGCGATCTCTCGTTCCACGACGTTTGGCTTTGCGGCCTCACACCGGCTCGTCCCTTGGCGCGGCAGCCTTGACCTTGCCCCGCTGATCTAATCCAATTTGAAGTAAGCTCTGGCCCATTAAGAGGACCAGAGAATGAAGCGCAGCCGTTTCACAGACGAGCAGATCATTGGCATCCTGAAGGAGCATGAGGCGGGCATGCCGGTCTCGGAGCTTTGCCGCAAGCATGGCGTCAGCGATGCGAGCATCTATAAATGGAAGGCCAAATACGGCGGCATGGACGTATCGGAGGCCAAGCGGCTGAAGACGCTGGAGGACGAGAACGCGAAGCTGAAGCGGCTTCTGGCGGATGCGATGCTCGACAATGCTGCTTTGAAGGACCTCTTGGGAAAGAAGTGGTGACGCCCGCAGCAAGGCGGAAAGCTGTCGCGCATCTGATGGATCATCACCAGATGAGCGAACGGCGGGCGTGTAAAGCCAGCGGCTTTTGCCGAATGACGATCCGTTACGAAACCAGGCGCAGCGACGATGATCGTCTTCGCGAGCGGGTGAAAGCGTTGGCGCATGAACGCCGTCGTTTTGGCTATCGACGCATCCACGTGCTGCTCAAACGTGAAGGGCACCGTGTGAACCACAAGAAGCTCTTCCGGCTCTACCGGGAGGAGAAGCTGACTGTGCGCAAACGCGGCGGTCGTAAGCGAGCAATTGGCACGCGAGCACCGATGCTGGTCCCGATGGCGGCCAATGATCGCTGGTCGCTGGACTTCGTGTCGGATCAGCTCACGGATGGTCGTAGATTCCGGATTTTGACAGTCGTCGATGATTGCACCAGAGAATGCCTGGGTCTCGTCGCCGATACATCACTCTCGGGCCTTCGGGTTGCCCGTGAGCTGGACCGGATCATCGAGGGACGAGGCAAGCCGAAGATGATGGTCAGCGACAATGGCAGCGAGTTCACCAGCAATGCGATCCTGCAATGGACGGATCGGACCAGGGTAGAATGGCATTACATCGCGCCGGGAAAGCCGATCCAGAACGCATTCATCGAAAGCTTCAATGGACGACTGCGGGATGAGCTCTTGAATGAAATCCTCTTCTCATCACTGATCCATGCCCGGTCAGCGCTCTCAAACTGGCGCAGCGATTACAACCACCACCGCCCACACTCTGGACTCGGCTGGCTGACACCTGCCGAGTTCGCTCAAACCATCAACCCGCGACGTGACGCGGTGCTACGCAGCCGGAATGGCTCCGCACCCCATCCCGCCGCTACCGCCGCAAACACAGCAACCCAAAACCGCCGGAGCGAACTCAAAACTGGATAAAACTTGGGGGCAAGCTCATAGGTTCTGGGGCTTCACCTCGGCCAAATGGCTGAGACGTTTCTTGCGCTCTTTCTCCATCCAGGAAGCCAATAGGATTAGTTTGCTTGGCTGAAAGAAATCGCGAGTAAACGCGATGCAAGCATCCACAACCTCCGCAGCCTCCAAAGTCTTCTGGTGCTTAGCAGCGAGATTCGCGAACATTTGATCGGTTGGCTCTGTCCTCACCGACTGTACGGCATAAACAAACGCTTCTACGAGAGTAACTCGCTGAATTATCTGTTTCAGATAGGGAATAGCGCTGCTTGGGGAGACGTGCGTAACAATCGAATGTTGCTCAACGCGTTCCAACTGCTTTGCATTTCCGCCCACAGCAACGTGAGAGGTCTCTACGACACGGCCGTTGTTTCGGGCAAGGTGGGTCAGAAGGTGCGCTACAGGTTTCTCGTGTTTTAGAAGCATTTCAACCCAAGCCGACTCTATATGAGTAAGTAACGGTCGGTAGCTTTTAAGCCATCCTTCAATAGGCTCTATCGAATTGGCAATCACTTGGATGACATAGCGGTTATGTGCGCGTCGGGTGCGCTGCTTGGACTCGCCTGCGCATAGCTTGGCTGTTTCGGCGCCGAAAAACTCTTTGGCGCAGGAGCTACCAAAAAGCATCCGTTTGTCACCGTCGACAAGCCCTGTAATGCCGTTGAGATGGCGATGGCCACCGCAAATATGGCAGTATATCCGCTCCTTTTGGCTTCGGTAGAAGTTGTCAAAGACAACTTCACTAGGGACCGCCGTCACACGTTCTTTTGGGAGGAGCCCAATCTGCTCATAGGGCGTCTCAGTGAACAGTCGTTCAGCACGAAGGTATGCACGAAAATCCATTTCAAACGCTCCAGTGTTGATCGCTCCGTTTCTACTTTGTTCCCTCCTGCAGTTGCGGCCCGGGGGGTGCCCGGGCCGCAACTACTACGAATTAGGGGTGCAGTTACGAGCACCCGCTCGTGGCACCACACGTATCGCACTTCTCACACGTGCCGTTTCGCACCATGGTAAAGTTCTGGCACTCGGAGCACATGTTTCCGGTGTAGCCCTGGGCGATCGAGCGCATGCGGCGTTCGTTCTCCACCTTCTTGGCTTCCGTCTTGGCAGCAGCGGCGTCGGCGGCGGCCTTGTCGGAGAAGAGGGCGGTGGAGGCCTGCTGTTCCTCGGTCGCAAGCTCTTCCAGAACCTCCTCGGCGATCTCCTCGGCCAGTTCCTTGGCGCGTTCCTCGTAGTCGCGCTTGAAGGCAACGATTTCGGAGGTGGAGGCGGCGATGGCCGGTTCCAGCTTGCGGGCGGCGGAGCCGGCGAATGCCGTCACATTGCCGCCGCCGGACGCCTTGGCAGGGGCGGCGGTGGCCGAGCCCTTTGCTTCTGACGAGCCCGACTGGCCGCCCTGGATGAGCGTCGGCTTGTGGCCGCGCGTCCAGCCGGTGGAGATCAGGTTGGTCTTGCCTTCCTGGATGCCCTTGCCGAGCGCGGTGTTGGAGAAGTCCGACGTATCCACATGCGCCAGGTCGTGGCGGTTGAGGTAGGAGACGGCGAGTTCGCGGAACACGTAGTCGAGGATCGACGTGGCGTTCTTGATCGCGTCGTTTCCGGTGACGATGCCGGCCGGCTCGAACTTGGTGAAGGTGAAGGCCTCCACATATTCCTCCAGCGGCACGCCGTATTGCAGGCCGAGCGAGATGGCGATGGCGAAGTTGTTCATCATTGCACGGAAGGCCGCACCTTCCTTGTGCATGTCGATGAAGATCTCGCCGAGGCGGCCGTCGCCGAATTCGCCGGTGCGCAGATAGACCTTGTGGCCGCCGACATTGGCCTTCTGGGTATAGCCCTGGCGGCGGTTCGGCAGCTTTTCCCGCTCGCGGGTGACGCGCTCAATCACGCGCTCGACGATCTTCTCGGTGATGGTGACCGCCTGGGCGGCGACCGGCTGCTGGATCAGGTCCTCGATCGCTTCCTCGGCGTCATCCTCGTCGATCAGCGAGGCGTTGAGCGGCTGGGAGAGCTTGGAGCCATCCCGGTAGAGCGCGTTGGCCTTCAGCGCCAGCTTCCAGGAGAGCATGTAGGCCGCTCCGCAATCCTCGACGGTCGCCTCGTTCGGCATGTTGATCGTCTTGGAGATGGCGCCCGAGATGAAGGGCTGGGCGGCCGCCATCATGCGGATGTGGCTTTCAACCGACAGATAGCGCTTGCCGATCTTGCCGCAGGGATTGGCGCAATCAAAGACCGGCAGGTGCTCGGCCTTCAGGAAGGGCGCGCCTTCCAGCGTCATCGCACCGCAGACATGGATGTTGGCGGCCTCGATCTCCTTCTTCGAGAAGCCGATGTGCTCCAGGAGGTTGAAGCTCATGTCGGCGAGCTGCTCGTCGGAGACCTTCAGCGTCTCCTTCAGGAAGTCGGCGCCGAGCGTCCACTGGTTGAAGACGAACTTGATGTCGAAGGCCGACTTCAGCGCGCCATTGACGGCCTCGATCTTCTCGTCGGTGAAGCCCTTGGCCTTCAGCGAGCCGGGATTGATGCCGGGCGCCTGGTTGAGGTTGCCGTGGCCAACCGCATAGGCCTCGATCTCGGCGATCTGCGATTCCGAGTAGCCGAGCGTGCGCAGCGCTTCCGGAACGGCGCCGTTGATGATCTTGAAGTAGCCGCCGCCGGCGAGCTTCTTGAACTTCACCAGCGCGAAGTCGGGCTCGATGCCGGTCGTGTCGCAATCCATGACGAGGCCGATCGTGCCGGTCGGCGCGATCACGGTCGTCTGGGCGTTGCGGTAGCCGTGCTTCTCGCCGAGTTCGAGCGCCTTGTCCCAGGCGGCGCGGGCATGGGCGACAAGGTCCTGGTCGGGATTGTCGGAGTGGATGAGCGCGACCGGGTTGACCGACAGGCCTTCATAGCCGGTGGTTTCGCCATGGGCGGCGCGGCGGTGGTTACGGATGACGCGCAGCATGTTCTCGCGGTTCGGCGCAAAGCCCGGGAAGGGGCCGAGTTCCGAGGCGATCTCTGCCGAGGTCGCATAGGCGACGCCGGTCATGATGGCGGTCAGCGAGCCGGCAATGGCGCGGCCCTCGGTGGAGTCATAGGGGATGCCAGAGGACATCAGCAGGCCACCGATATTGGCATAGCCGAGGCCGAGCGTGCGGTACTCGTAGGAGAGTTCGGCGATCTGGCGCGACGGGAACTGCGCCATCATGACCGAGACTTCCAGCACAACGGTCCACAGGCGCACCGCATGCTCGTAATCGGCGATGTCGATGCGCTTCGTCGTCGCGTCCTTGAACTGCAACAGGTTCAGCGAGGCGAGGTTGCAGGCCGTGTCGTCGAGGAACATGTATTCCGAGCACGGGTTCGACGCGCGGATCGGGCCGGCGGCCGGGCAGGTGTGCCAGTCGTTCATCGTCGTGTTGAAGTGCAGGCCCGGATCGGCGGAAGCCCAGGCGGCATAGGAGATCTGCTCCCAGAGGTCGCGCGCCTTCAGCGTCTTCATGACGCGGCCGTCCTTGCGGGCGGTGAGGTTCCACTCGCCGTCATTCTCCACGGCGCGCAGGAAGTCGTCCTTCAGCGAGACGGAATTGTTGGAGTTCTGGCCGGAAACGGTCAGGTAGGCGTCGGAATCCCAGTCGGTGTCATAGGTCTTGAACTCGAGGTCCTTGTAGCCCTGGCGCGCAAACTGGATGACGCGCTTGACGTAGTTCTCCGGAACCTGGTCGCGCTTGGCGGCGCGGATCTCGCGCTTCAGCGCCGGGTTCTTGTTGGGGTCGAAGCAGTCGTCGTCCGGGCCTTCGCAGTTGACGCAGGCCTTCATGATCGCCTTCAGGTGCTTGGCGACGATCTTGGAACCGGTGACGAGGGCGGCGACCTTCTGCTCTTCCTTGACCTTCCAGTTGATGTATTCCTCGATATCCGGGTGATCGATGTCGACCACCACCATCTTGGCCGCGCGACGAGTCGTGCCGCCCGACTTGATGGCGCCGGCAGCCCGGTCACCGATCTTGAGGAAGCTCATCAGGCCCGACGATTTGCCGCCGCCCGACAGCTTCTCGCCTTCGCCGCGCAGATAGGAGAAGTTGGAGCCGGTGCCGGAGCCATACTTGAAGAGACGGGCTTCGCGGACCCACAGATCCATGATGCCGCCCTCGTTGACGAGGTCATCCTCGACCGACTGGATGAAGCAGGCATGCGGTTGCGGATGCTCGTAGGCCGACTTCGACTTCGTCAGCTTGCCGGTGAAGGGATCGACATAGAAGTGGCCCTGGCCGGGGCCGTCGATGCCGTAGGCCCAGTGCAGGCCGGTGTTGAACCACTGCGGCGAATTCGGCGCGACGCGCTGGGTGGCGAGCATGTAGGCAAGCTCGTCGCGGAAGGCGAGCGCATCTTCTTCCGACGTGAAATACTTGCCCTTCCAGCCCCAGTAGGTCCAGGTACCGGCAAGGCGGGAGAAGACCTGGCGCGCATCGGTTTCGGAACCGTATTGCTCTTCCTTCGGCAAGGCCTTCAGCGCGTCGAGATCGGGGACGGACCGCCAGAGGAACGAAGGGACGTCGTTCTCTTCCACCTTCTTGAGGATCTTCGGCACGCCCGCCTTGCGGAAGTACTTCTGGGCAAGCACGTCGGTCGCAACCTGGGAGAACTGCGCCGGCACGTCGATATCCGCGAGCCGGAAGACGATCGAGCCGTCCGGATTGCGGATCTCGCTGACCGCCTTGCGGAATTCGATCCCGCCATAGGCGCCTGTCTCGGGCGTGGTGAAACGACGTTCGATGCGCATTGCCTTTGTCCCTCGTCTGCTGGCCCGTCAGGGCACGGATATTCGGTCCAGCTGCTCGCCATCATGGGCAGCCGGGGAAACTTCATCATCCAGGTGAATCACTGGGATACCGACCTGTATATTGTGATGAGGGTGGGCTGCAATACTAAATATAGTACTAACAGGTGGTTTTCACCAGTCCCCATCGGATGTTTCGGCAAGCCTCGAGGCGCGCGAAAAAAACCCTCCGCCAGACCGCCCCTCATAGCAGGGTCTGCCGTTGTCGTTCCGCCTAAAAACTCGATGAAGGAACCGGCGCTCGGAAGTCCGTGGCCGGTTGCCGCCGCAACACCTGGCCAATTTCCCGCGAGCCGGGAGATTCGTCAAGGCATAGTTCGACACGGTTTCTTAACCACAAGATATTGTGTCTGGTGCTGTGGAAAACGGGGAAGAAATTTTCTGCTGGAATTTCAGACGGTTGTGGAGCCAGTGGCGGGCGCACCGGAAGAGCAGGGGATGCCGCGTTGGCGGACTATCGGGCGCAACACCCGGTAGATCAGGCAGTTGAGATATATTGGGCGTTGCGACGCGGCTTGTGGAAAAGCCCGCCGCGAAAAATAGCGACGGGCCGCGTCTTGACAGCAACGTCAATTCGGTGCTGCGGAGCGAGGAGGCCGGCGCAGAGGCGCCTTCTCCTTCAGCCCTTGTGGCCCTTGGCGATCGGTTCCTGATAGGTGAACCCCAAGTCCCAGGGGAAGTAGATCCAGGTATCCTGGCTCACCTCGGTGATGAAGGTGTCGACGGTCGGGACGCCCTTCGGCTTGGCGTAGACGCAGGCGAAATGTGCCTTGGGCAGCATCTCGCGCACTTCCGATGCGGTCTTGCCCGTGTCGGTCAGGTCGTCCACGACCAGCACGCCTTCGCCGCCATTCGTGGCGAGCTCGGCAGTGATCCCCTTGAGCAGGTTCATCTCTCCCTGGCTCGTATAGTCGTGGTAGGAGGCGATGCAGACCGTCTCGATCAGGCGGATGTTCAGTTCGCGCGAGATGATCGCCGCCGGCACCAGGCCCCCGCGGGTGATGCAGACGATGGCGTGAAACTCCTGACCGAGGCCGGCGAGGCGCCAGGCAAGCGCCCGGGCATCGCGATGGAACTGGTCCCAGGAGACGGGGAAGGCTTTTTCAGGAAGAGACATGGTGGCTGCCATTAGCAAGAGCTGCGTTGGCTGTCGCTAATAGCCGCGAGTCCGGCACACTGGCAAGACGGTGCGACGCAAACAGGCAGGTGAAGCAGCCTGCCTGTCTCTCGCTGAGCGATGGAGCGCTGGAAGGCACCTGGCCTTTAGGGAGTGCCAGCGGGCAAGCGTCGTTGGACCTTTGGCCGATGCGCTCGGGCATCGGTCCGACGGCTCTCGATTTTCGGCCCTTGCTACACAAGCTCAGCGCGGGGGTGAAAGGTCGAAAGGAGAATAAACATGATCATCCGATCTCTCACGAAATCTGCAGCACTGGCTGTCGTCCTCCTGTCCTCGGTTGCGGTCGGCAGCCACTTGCCGGGCTTTACGGATACCGTCTGGGCGAAAGGCGGTGATGGCGGCGGCAATGGCGGCGGCGGCGGGAACGGCGGTGGCAATGGTGGCGGTAACGGCGGTGGCAATGGCAACGGCAATGGCGGCGGTCATGGCCAAGGTTCGGACCGGAGTTCCGACCGTAGCGACGCCGGCAAGGCGAGCGCGCGCGACCTCGCGCCTGGCCAGAGCGAAAAGAGTACTGCCCGGCGTGCAGACAAAGGTGGTGAGGAGGTGTCCGTCAGCCGCTCCGAACTCAAGGGGCTGAACTCCCTGAACCGGAATTATCACGCCTATCTCAACAGCAATGATCCGCGCATGGAGGCCGTATCGGCCTACGCCATGGATTATGCCCAGTTTGAGATCGACAATGGCGTCTCCCCTTCGGAAACGGATGCGATCCTCGGTGACGAGGCATTGCGAGATGCCCTGAGCGCGTTCACGGACGATCCAGTGACCGATGAAATGCTGGAGGAAGCCAAGGCCGTTCTCGGTGTCGGAAGTGCCGACGGCAAGATCGACGAAATTCGCTCCGAACTGGAACGATAGGAGAAGATCGAAATTAACCCGGGGGCACCGCTCCCGGGCGATTTTGATGGTTGTAGAACAAGGAAAGCCGAGAATGCCTGTCGACCTTTGGGACCGCAGCGTGGAATTGATGATCGACAGCCAGGATCACTTCCGGTGCGTGAGCAACAGCCGGGAAGCGTTCGAATGTCTCTCGACCTGCTGGCCGACCAAAAACGGCAAATGGTTTGCGGTGGCGCGCAAGCGCTGCATGCAGGCACTGGAGGGCGAAGGTGACCCCGCCGAGGCAGAGGCCGCCTTCATCAAGGCCGCAGAGGAGGCCGGGATCCTGCGGAACTGAGCCGTCGATTGCGGCGGCTCAGGAAGCGCTCCAGGGCGTTCCCCTATCGAGACATCAAGGAGAGAGCTGTCATCGATTCCAGCAGGCTGCGGGTCACGCCACCGAACAGCATCTCCCACCAGCGGGACGTGCCATAGGCGCCCATCACCAAGAGGTCGACGCTTTTGTCGGCGAGCCGGTTCTCAATCGCCGCGGCGGCGGAAATGCCGCCGCTTTCCTGCGTCGTGAGCGTGACGTTGACGCCATGGCGAGCCAGGGCAGCTGCAAGCTCGACGCCGGCGAATTCCTTCGACTGGTTCGGGCGCTCGGGCGCATCGAGGCAGAAGATTTCGACGCTCTCGGCCGTCTTCAGGAAAGGAAGGGCATCGAAGGCCGCCCGTGCGGCTTCGCGCGAGCCGTTCCAGGCGATCATGACGCGTCGGATATCGCGCGGCGCCTTCATGACATAGGGCACAAGCAGGACCGGACGTCCGCTGTCGAACAGAAGATTCTCCAACTCCGAGCGGTTCTCATGATTCGGATCACCCTGGCTCGCGACGATAAGGTCAGCGGCGCGAACCGTCTCCATCACGGCGGCGGCAGCGTAGCCGGAGGATGAAACGAAGCTGCGCCAGTCCGCCGAGCGGCCATCTCGTGCCACGCGTTCGCGGAAGATGGCTTCCACCTCTTTCGTCTCCCGCCGTGCTGCCTCCTGCAGGGCTTCGATCGCTGCCGGATCCGGAATTTCCATCGGCGCGATCAGCGGCACTGCCGCGAGCGTTTCGGCATGCACCCCAAGCACATGGGCATCGAAGCGGCTGGCGAGTGCCAGTGCGTAGTCGGTGATCTGCTGCGCGTGGTCGGGCGTGTCGAGTACGGCGAGGATCGTCTTGTAGGTCATGGTTTCCCCCTTGTGTGCGCGATGGATGTCGACCCAGTCTCGGTTCCTAACCTGTGGCTTTCCTTGATATCGGTCAATCGTCATCGCGATTGCGGTCAGGCATCCGTGCCAATGCCGGGTGGCAGCCGGCTTGCCTGCAGCGACCGGATCATCTCCTCGATCGCCTGTGCTGCAGCCTCAAGCTCGCTTTCGTTGCGGGCGCGCACGACGATCTCCGTAGAGAAACGTATCCCGTCGTATTTCGGATAGGAGCCGATGCTGGTCGCCGGGTGTTCCTTCTGGATCCGGGTGAGCGGCGTGCCGATATCCCCCTCGCCGAAGGGGCAGGGCAGTGCCCGCGAAAGCATCCGCGATCCGGTTCTGAGTTCGGGCAGTATGTTGTCCACCATGGCCTGAAACACCTGCGGCACGCCCGCCATGACATAGACGTTCTCGACAATGAACCCGGGGGCCGTGGAAACCGGGTTAGGGATATGCCGCGCGCCCTGCGGCATGCGCGCCATTCGCTGGCGCGCCTCGGTGAACTCCATTTCCCGTCGTGCATACATCTCCCCGAGAAGTCGCATCGCTTCAGCATCGTGCACGCATGGCAGTCCGAAAGCGCTGGAGACCGCATCAGCGGTGATGTCATCGTGGGTGGGGCCGATGCCCCCGGAGGTGAACACGTAGTCGTAGCGCTGCCGGAGCGCATTGAGCGCTTCAACGATCGCGTCCTCCTCGTCGGCGACAATTCGCACTTCCTTCAGGTCGATCCCTGCGACGGTCAGGACATCCGCCAGATGGCCGATGTTCTTGTCCTTGGTGCGCCCCGACAGGAGCTCGTCGCCGATGGCGAGCATGGCAGCGGTTACGACAGATGGAGAAGACATGTGATTGCGGGCCTCCGAGAATATGCAGCGTTTCTACGACAGACCCCGCTCGCCAGAAAGCGGTTTCGGCTGCTGTTCAGCTTTAGTCCTCATATGGACAAGCGTCGTCTCTGTTTTGCGAACACTGCGTCGACTGCCGGCGGGGCTGATCTGGCCGCCGGAACAGCTTAGGTGGAGGAGAGTTGACCCGCATGGGCGTCACCAAGGAGATCAGAGATGGCAAAGGTACTGGTTCTGTATTATTCGGCTTACGGGCACATCGAGACCATGGCCAAGGCTGTTGCCGAAGGCGCACGCGGCGCCGGCGCCGATGTGACCATCAAGCGCGTACCGGAATTGGTGCCCGAAGAGGTTGCCAAGGCGTCGCACTACAAGCTCGACCAGGAAGCACCGATTGCGACGGTGGAAGAGCTCGCCGACTATGATGCGATCATCGTCGGCGCCGGCACGCGTTTCGGAACGGTTGCCTCGCAGATGCGCAATTTCTGGGACCAGACCGGTGGACTGTGGGCCCAGGGCAAGCTTGTCGGCAAGATCGGTTCGGCCTTCACCTCGACCGCGACGCAGCACGGCGGCCAGGAATCGACCATCCTCGGCTTCCTTCCGACCTTCCTCCATCAGGGGATGGTCGTTGCTGGCCTTCCCTATTCCTTCCAGGGCCAGTCGGGCGTCGAAGCCGTCAAGGGTGGCTCGCCATACGGTGCAAGCACGATCACCGACGGCGACGGCTCGCGCCAGCCGTCCCAGGTCGAACTGGATGGCGCCCGCTATCAGGGCGACTACGTGGCGAAGCTGGCAGCCAAGCTTTCGGCCTGATCCAGAAGATCCCGATTACCTCGAACGCGGCCTCCGGGCCGCGTTTTGCGTTGGTGACCGCATCGGAAGGAGCCGCCATGCCTGGCGGGGCAGCCGGCTCCTTCCGAAGGCCGGCGAGCCGGCAAGCGGAGATATAGGTGGCGAGCCTTGCTGGAAACTGACGGGAGCCCCGGACGCTGGGGGTTGGGGGGCTGCCGAGGCTCCCGGCGGCGCTGATGGGGGACGCGACACCGAGAAAGATGGAAACCACGTGTCGGCTGTCGAATGCGATCGCTGCTGCTGGTTGACTGGCCCCTAATTCTGACCGGCCTCGTCCCACAGCGGTGCATCTGCCGGGATCGGGGTCAAAAAAAATGCCCCACCGTGGGGCAGGGCAATAAGGGGAAAAGCCCGGCTTTCTCAATCGGGCAGGGACTGTTTCGCATCTGGCGCCGGCGCCGGCGAGTGCAGTTGCTGCGCTTCCGGTACGCTTGGAATATCTTTTTCGCTCAGGTGGCGCGTGGGAAGCAGATGGCCGCAGGCAGATGCCGTCCATTCTTGCCGTTTCGAAGCGTCATCCTAATTTCGCGAGGCAGGGCAGGAGCCCTGAAAGAGGGCGAATATGATGGACTGGCTTGATACGATCGGCGTGAACTTTGACATGGTTCCCCATCTGGTAACTCTGCTCGTAGCCTATGTTCTGGCTCTTCCGATCGGCTGGGACCGGGAGAAGAACGAGCGTAGCGCGGGCCTGCGGACCTTCCCCCTGGTCGCGATAGCCAGTTGCGGCTTTATCCAGGCGGCCGAATCGATTGTACACGGGAATCCGGAAGCAACGGCCCGCATCGTGGAAGGTCTGATCACCGGCATGGGCTTCATCGGGGGCGGAGCCATCCTGGTGGTCAAGAACAGCGTGCGCGGTACGGCCACTGCTGCCAGCCTCTGGGCGACGGGTGCGATCGGAACGGCTGTCGGCCTCGGCGCATATGACACCGCCGTCGTCCTTTCCCTGGTAACCTTCCTGACCTTGCGCGCGATGAGCCAGTTCAAGCCCGATGAACAGGAGGCCGGGATAGACAAGGACAAACCACAGGGGCAGTAGCGCGGTCCATCGCCACTTCTTTGGTGCGGACGGCGGGGATCGAACCCGCATGACCGAGGTCGAGGGATTTTAAGTCCCTTGCGTCTACCAGTTTCGCCACGTCCGCTTCAGGCGAAGTGAATAATGCGCCTGCGAGCGATTGAAAAGGCTGCGGGAGGTTAAAAGCGTCCCGATCTACTGACGCCAGTAGATCGGCGTGAGGAGCACGAGGACGGTGAGGATCTCCAGACGCCCGAGCAGCATGAGCAGTGACAGCAGATAAAGCGCGGGGTCGCCGATGGTGGAGAAATTTCCAGCAGGGCCGACCAGAGCGCCGACCCCTGGGCCAACATTCGACAGGCATGTCAGAACAGCGGAGGTGGCGGTCATGAAGTCGTAGCCCATGGCGCCCATGATCATGCTGCCGATCACCCAGAGTGTCAGAAACAGGCTGACGAACAGGAATATGCCCCTCTGGGCGTCCGCATCGACCGTTATGTTGCCGTAACGCACCGGATAGATGGCGTTCGGATAGATGAGGCGTTTCAAGCCACTGCGGATGATGTTGAAGATGATGACGAAGCGATAGGTCTTGATGCCGCCCGCCGTCGAACCTGAGCAGCCGCCGATCGCCGTCGCGAAGAAGGCGAGGATCAGCGCGAACGGTCCCCACAGCGTGTAGTCTTCGCTGGCAAAACCTGCCGTCGAGAGGACTGAGGCAAGGTTGAAGAAGGCATGGATCAGTGCCGTCCCGAGCCCCACTCCGTTACGCAGGTGATGGTAGACGGCCAGGATGACCGAAAAGATGAACAGATATCCGATGAAGACCAGTATCTGCGGCTCGCGCAGCGTGTTCAGGCGCCGGCGCACGGCAAGCAGGATCAGGACCGAGAAGGGCAGGCTTCCGATCGTCAGGAAGATCGTGCCGATGATCAGGATGGCTTCGTTGTCGAAGTATCCGAAAGAGGCGTCACGCGTCGAAAAACCCGCGGTTGCGACCGTCGTCATCGCATGGTTCAGCGCATCGAAGTGGCTCATTCCGGCAATGTCGTAGGCAATCATGCACACGAGCGTCAGAAGCGCGTAGATGACAAGGAATGCGCGGGTGAAACTCGCCAGCCGGGCAAACGGCTTGTCTGCCGTGTCCGACGATTCGAGCTTGAAGACGGACATGCCGCCCACCTTCAGGAACGGCAGGATGAAGATGCCGAGGGCGACGATCCCGATCCCGCCGAGCCAGCAGAGGAGCGAGCGCCACAGCAGGATGCCCCGTGGCAGCGTGTCCAGACCCACCAGGACAGTGGACCCGGTCGTCGTCACCCCCGAGACCGATTCGAACAGTGCCTGTGCGAAACTCAACTCGTATTCCGCCAGAAACAGCGGCACTGCGCCGACCAGTGAAAACACCGCCCATAGGAGATTGACGAGCAGGAAGCCGAGACGCTTGTTGAAGGCGGGCGGCTGACCACGCGTTGCAAGCGCCGTCATCAGCGACAGGCCGCCCACCATGAATCCGGAAAGCGCAAAGACCTGCCAGTCCGGGTGGCCGTAATACAGGTCAACCATGGCCGGCAGGAACATAGCCGTGGCGAGGTACAGCCCGCAGAGCGACGCGATGTAGATGGCCGGCCGGAGCAGACTGGCGTTCAATTGAATGTCCCGGTTTCGCGTGATGTGGGAAAGATGGTTTTGTCTCTTCAGGCTCGCTATGGCATAGCGGGATGCCCTGGCAAATTCAATGGATGGAGCGGTTGTGAGCAAAGAGGCTGTGGACGAGGCGAAGGCTGCGTTGCGGGAGATCTTCCCGGAGACGCCGCTGCAACTGAACGAACACCTCAGCAGTCGCTTTAACGCTGACATCTGGCTGAAGCGCGAGGACCTATCGCCCGTTCGCTCCTACAAGATCCGCGGGGCGTTCAATTTCTTCCGCAAGGCGATGGCGGCAGGGGTGGGCGGCCAGACCTTCGTCTGTGCTTCCGCCGGCAACCATGCCCAGGGCTTTGCCTTCGTCTGCCGTCACTTCCGCGTGCGGGGCGTCGTATTCATGCCCGTGACGACGCCGCAGCAGAAGATCGACAAGACGCGCATGTTCGGCGGCGAGTTCATCACCATCCGCCTCGTCGGCGACATCTTCGACCAGTGCTATGCGGCGGCTCATGCACATGTCGAAAAGATCGGCGGGCTCATGGTCCCGCCCTTCGACCACCCCGATATCATCGAAGGGCAGGCGAGCGTGGCGGCCGAAATACTCCAGCAGCTGCCGGAGGGGACGCGTCCCGACCTTGTGATCGTGCCGGTTGGCGGAGGCGGCCTCGCAGCCGGGGTGACGGCCTATCTCGACGACGTCATGCCGGACGAAGGCTTCGTCCTGGTGGAGCCGCTCGGTGCGCCCAGCCTGCGACGCAGCCTGGAGGAGGGGCGCCCGGTGCGCCTGGCGAAGGTCGACAACTTCGTCGACGGAGCCGCCGTTGCGCGAATCGGAGACCTTAACTTCGAGGCGCTGAAGCATTTCGGGCCCGACCAGGTGCTGCTTGCACCCGAGAACGCCATCTGCGTGACGATCAGCGAAATGCTTAACATCGAGGGCCTGGTTCTTGAGCCGGCAGGCGCGCTGTCGATCACGGCGCTGGACATGCTCGGCGTGGAGCGGCTGCGAGGCAAGACGGTGGTCGCCGTGGTGACCGGCGGCAACTTCGACTTTGAGCGCCTTCCCGACGTCAAGGAGCGGGCGATGCGCTATGCCGGGCTGAAGAAATACTTCATCCTGCGGCTGGCCCAGCGTCCCGGGGCACTGCGGGACTTCCTCAACCTGCTTGGCCCCGAGGACGACATTGCCCGCTTCGAATACCTCAAGAAGTCGGCCCGCAACTTCGGCTCCATCCTGATCGGCATAGAGACGAAGAAGCCGGAGAACTTCAGGGGATTGCTGGAGCGTTTCGAGGCCGCCGATATCGGCTACCAGGACATTACCGACAATGAGATCCTGGCGAACCTGATCATCTGAGGCGGGTCACCGGCTGGTGACGTCGGCGCAGGCGCGTGGCGGGGAGGGAAGCTCGCAGAACCCTCGCCGCGTCAACTGCTCCGATGCGAGCTCAATGCGGTTCGTCCACACGAAGCCCGGGAAGCCTTGCGGAACGAGGTCCCAGTCTGCCGGCTGGTCTATTCCGGAGGTGCCGACATCGCCGGCCCCATAGGGGCCCATCAGGATCACATCGGAGCCGGCGCTTCGCATGCGCTGGTAGAAGCGTTCCGGCCATCCCCAGAGCAGGAAGGCGTAGTTCGCCGGCACCATGACGAGAGTATTTCTGCAGGCCTCGGGCACATGGCCGATCCAGCCCAGCTTCAGATAGTCGAGGAGGCAGGTTTTGGTGTCGGAGGCGCTGAAACCGGGAAGGCCTTCGATATCGGCTTTCGCCGCCGCGGTCGGCTCGTGCCCTCCATAGACGGCGAAAGTCCGCTCGCGGAAGGAGGGATGGCCGCCAAGCAGTTCGGCCAAGGCCTCGCCTTCCTCCGCTCGACGGCTTTTGAAATTGACCAGGAAACGTTCTTCGGGCAGGGCTTCGAACACCTCCGGCAGCGTCGGCATCATTCCGATCCCGTGGCCGCGGAACGGAAATGTCTGTCCGCCGTCGGCCGTGTACCCGTAGCCCACATCCAGCGTCTTCAGCAGCCCAATGGGTGTCTCTTCCGTGACACCCGTTGCATTGGTCCGGCACTCCAGCGTCCAGTCGTGGAAGACTGCGAACTGCTTGTCGGGTGTCAGGTGGACATCAAGCTCCACGACATCCGCACCGGCCGCAAAGGCGGCCTGCATGGATGGGATCGTGTTTTCGAGGAAGGGATGCGTCGGAGCCAGTATCCGGCTTGCAGTGCACGTATCGCTCCGGAGGTTTTCGCGATCGAACACCTGATGCTGGCCGCGATGGGCAATCAGCCTAAGCGTGCTGTCGGCGGGATAGTCGCTGAACAGCGCCGTATTGCCGATCCAGAGGGCCGCTGCAGCGGCGACCGGGCCGACGGCAAGAAGGGTCCAGCGCATGGGTTCTCCGTTTGCTCGCGACGGAGGATCAAGATGCACCCGAATGCGGTATCTTGTGGACCGATGCCTTCCGAGCCCCCGAAGACTATGCTAGGCAACCGGCATGGCATCTTTCTTCTCTGGCATCCTCTCCCTGTTTTCCGGCGGCGCCAAATCGGCGGAGGCACCTGCACCGGCCGCCGAACCGCAGGCGCACGGCGACTGCATGATCCACCCGACGCCGATCCGCGAAGGAAGCCAGTTCCGGCTGGCTGGCCGAATCGAGAAGGAAGTGGCCGGCGAGGTCCTGGTGCGCAACTTCATCCGAGCGGACGTCTTCACCTCGCTCGATGACGCGCTCGACTGTACCTACCGCAAGGCCCGGCAGATCATCGACCAGAATGGTGCATTGCTCTTTTCGGACGGCGAGAAGTCTCGCTCCGTTTGATTGTCCTTCAAGCCCTGGCGGGACCGGTCTAAGGTATCGATCATGTCGGGAGGAAGCGGCCGCGTCCGGCGGCCGCTCGTCACGATGTCAGGCGGCAGCGGCGAGTTCCGTGATGCGTGCGTCAGCCTGTGCCAGGGCCTTGTCGAAGGCTTCCGGTCCGAAGGCAGTACCTTCGACGTAGATGACTTCGACGTCCGTCATGCCCATGAATGCAAGAACGGTCTTCAGGTACGGAACGGCGTGGTTCATCCCCATGGCGGGGCCTTCGGAATAGATACCGGCGGCCGACAGCACGATGTAGACCTTCTTGCCGGTGGCCAGACCCTCCGGGCCTTCGGCCGTGTAGCGGAATGTCATGCCTGCCCGGGCGACATTGTCGATCCAGGACTTCAGCGTCGAATAGATGTTGAAGTTGATCAGTCCCGTCGCGAGCACGACGGTATCCGCGGCGAGAAGCTCCGCCACGAGTTCGTCGGACTCTGCCGCCGCCGCGGCTTCTTCCGCATTACGATCGGCGGCGGGCTTGCGGATGGCGGAGGTGGTCACGGTGTCGAGATGAGCAATCGGGTTCTGTCCCAGATCGCGATGAACGACGGTTTCGTCCGGATTGCGCGCCTTCAGCTTCTCCACGAGATCAGTCGCGACCTTGGTGGAGAGTGAATCTTCGCGCGGGCTAGACGTGACGAGGAGGATGGAGGACATGGTCTGTTTTCCTACTGATGCGTGACATTTCTGAAAAGGCGGACGCTTGGTCGGCCGCGGTCGAGACAGAAATAGGCATGGACGACCATCGATAAAACCGGGATAATATCGAAGGTATCTATCGATGGAGTGGATGGGAAATATGAATGCAAACCCGACGCTGGACCAGTTGCAGGTTTTTCTCGCGGTTGCCGAGGCGGGCAGTTTCTCAGCGGCCGCACGCGGGTTGAACCGCGCTCAGTCGGTCATCAGCTACACGATCGCCAATCTTGAAGCTCAACTCGAGGTGCCCCTCTTCGAACGCAGTGGCCGGCAGCCGAAGCTGACGGAAGCCGGCCGGGCCATGCTGTCCGATGCGCGACGCATCGTTGCTGATCTTCAGGTGATGCGCTCGCGGGCGAGGGGGATGAAGCAGGGACTGGAGCCAGAACTTTCCATTGCCATCAGCGTCATGGTGCCTGCGGAGGCCGTGGTAAGCATCCTGCGCGTTTTCGGCAGTCGCTTTCCCTCCGTGGCTCTGAACCTCAATGTCGGGGAACTGGGCATGGTCATGGACATGGTGGCAAGCGACCGTGCGGGGATTGGCCTCGGCGGGGCATTGCTGAAGCCGGACGAGACGATCCATGCCGAAAGGATCGGCCACTCCTTCATGGTTCCCGTTGCAGCCGCCGATCATCCCTTGGGCCAGATCGAGGGACCGCTGACCTTGAACGATGTCCGCGAGGAAACGCAACTCGTGGTGACCGACGCATCGGGGCTGACCAAGGGGCGCGACTTCAATGTTCTGTCCTACAAGACCTGGCGTGTCAGCGACATCGCTACAAAGTACCAGCTCATCCGTGGCGGGCTCGGCTGGGGCGGCCTGCCAGCTTCGCTGGTACGGGAGGATCTCCAGGCCGGTCGGCTGGTGGCCCTGCAGCTCGATGCCTATGAACAGGGCGAGTACCCGATCTACGCGCTACGCAAGATCGCCAACCCTCCGGGGCCGGCGGCAAACTGGTTGATCCAGGCGTTCCGGGAGCAGTTGTCGAATTGC
This sequence comes from Pseudorhizobium halotolerans, assembly GCF_902153235.2. Classification (NCBI taxonomy): domain Bacteria; kingdom Pseudomonadati; phylum Pseudomonadota; class Alphaproteobacteria; order Hyphomicrobiales; family Rhizobiaceae; genus Pseudorhizobium; species Pseudorhizobium halotolerans. Next base: position 239,588 of record NZ_CABFWE030000005.1, read on the forward strand.
CCAAGCCCTGACGAAATACCGGGTCTCGACGGGGGCAGGCACAGGCCGGCCGCAGAATGACACGGATTCCCACCCAATTGACGTGATGCATCGCTCGGACTAAACAGGTCGCACGGTCAGCAGTTCACCGAGGCGTCGCCGTCCCTGAAGGGAAGCTAAACCTGCATCATTGAAGATCCTCAGCACTTATCCTGTGCCGAAGTCGACAAGCCGGCGACCAGTGACATCCCCAGCGGAACGGCACATCGAGGATAAGAGATGACCAGAACCATCTTTCCGATGGAAGTTGCCGATATTTCGGCCTTCGCACGATCGCTGCGCGAGCAGATTGGCAAGCTCGACCACAAGCCAAGCCATGTCGAGATGCTCAATCTCCTGAGCCGTGCGGGCGGATACCGCAACTACCAGCATTTTCGTGCAACGATCATGACTGCCGATACGCTGGACGAATGGCGGCTGGAAGCGGACACGACGCCCATCGCCGACGAAGCGCGGGTGAAGAAGACGACGCGTGTGTTCGATGCCGAGGGGCGGCTGGCACGCTGGCCGGGCAAGCGTGCCCAGCAGGAACTTTGCCTCTGGTTCCTGTGGTCGAAGATCCCTGCGGACCGGCTTTTCAGCGAACGGCAGATCAGCGAGTATCTCGACAGGCTGCACCTCTTCGGCGATCCGGCACTGCTGCGCCGCGATCTCGTCGACCTGGGCCTGATGCGGCGCAACCGCGACGGCAGCGACTATCGGCGGGTCGAGAAGGAGCCGCCGCCGGAGCTTGCCCTGTTGCTGCGGCTGCTCGGGCAGGACCGGCGGAAGGCCGCCTGACGGCGGCCCTCCTGTCTCTGGTGGGTGGCGTCAGAGGACGAGCCTGAACTTGGCGAATCCTTCGGCGCCGTCGCCGGCCTCCTCGATCTTCGCTCCCTTGATGTCGGCGACATAGGTGCGACCCTTCGGTCCGCTCTCGAAGATCGCCGTGGTGCCGGCCATCGGCTTGAACGACCAGTTGGCGTCTGCCGACGGATTGATCGTTCCCTGTTCGACGATGTACCGCACGATCACGTCCCGATTGGTGTCGGGAGCGACGAAGATGACCTTGTCGCCAGCGATCTCCGGAAACTTGCCGCCACCGCCCGCGCGGTAGTTGTTGGTCGCCACCACGAATTTCTGCGCCGGATCGATCGGCTTGCCCTCAAACTGCAGGTCGACGATACGGTGCGCATCCGCGTTGACTAGCTGGCCATCCTTGTCGAAGCGCGTCGGCTGCGACAGGTCGATCTGATAGGTGACGCCGTCGATGATGTCGTAGTTGTAGGACGGGAAAGCTGTGTTGAGAAGCGGCGCGTCCTTCGCTCCCGGCTCGATCTGGTTGAACATCCCGGCTGACATTTCGAGCCAGTTCCTGACCTGCTCACCGCTGATCAGCACGGCCTGCACGGTGTTCGGGTAAAGGTAGAGATCGGCGACATTCTTGATGGCGATGTCGCCGGCGGGGACGTCGGTATAATACTCGGCGCCGCCGCGGCCGCCGGCCTTGAAGGGGGCGGCGGCGGAAAGGACCGGAAGGTCCCTGTATTCGCCGTCCTTGAGCATGTCCTTGATGTACCAGGTCTGGGCATTGGAGACGATCTGTACCGACGGATCGTCGGCGACGAGCGCGAAATAGGAATAAAGCGGAGCGGATGTCTTGCCGACCGGGCGGCGGACATAGGCAAGCGTCGCCTCGTGCTCTTCCTTGACGGCCGCCGTCACCTCGGGCTTGTCCTTGACGTCGGCGACGACCTTACGATCCTCATCGCGGTGGTAGATCGGGCGCGCCTCTGTGGTGAAGTCAACGATCTTCCAGCCATTGCCGTCCTTCTCCAGCAGGAAGTCGATCAGGCCCATATGCGAGCCCCAGAAGCCGGCCATGACGGCAGGCTTGCCCATCAGTGTTCCCTTTTCCGCATCCGCTCCGGCGATGCCTTCGAAATCCTTCGGGCCGGGGAAGACGAGATGCTGGTGGCCGGTGAACACCGCGTCTATGCCGTTGACGCCTGCGAGGTAGAGCGAGGCGTTCTCCATCCGCTCGCTCATTCCAGAGCCGTCGATCCCGGAATGGGAAAGCGCGATGATGATGTCGGCGCCTTCCTCCTTCATGACCGGCACCCAGGCCTTGGCAGCGTCCACGATGTCGCGCGTCTGTGCCTTGCCTTCCAGATGCTTGGCGTCCCAGACCATGATCTGCGGTGGCACGAAGCCGATGAAGCCGACCTTGACCGGGCTCTCGGCGCCCGAGCCATCGCGGATCTGCTTCTCGAGGATCACGTAGGGCTTGAAGAAGAGTTCATCCTGTTTGGGATCGGAAGCCAGCATGCCCTTGGCGAGATTCGCACAAACATAGGGGAAGCCGGCGCCGCCCAGGACCTTGAACATGAAATCGAGCCCGTAGTTGAACTCGTGGTTGCCGAGCGTCCCTGCATCATAGCCAAGCACGTTCATCGCCTGGATGATGGGATGCTGGTCTCCCTCCTTCATGCCCCGCTCATAGGCGATGTAGTCGCCCATCGGATTGCCCTGCAGGAAGTCGCCATTGTCGATCAGCATCGAATTGCCTGCCTCCGCCCTGATCGAATCGATAAGTGATGCGGTGCGGGCGAGGCCCATCGTGTCGTTCGGCTTGTCGCCATAATAGTCGTAGGGAAGCACATGCACGTGGATGTCGGTCGTTTCCATGATGCGAAGATGCGCCTGGTTCGCCTGTGCGCGCGCCGCGAACGGGTGCAGCACAACCAGCGCCGACGTGGCGGCGAGGCCGCCGAGCAGCGAACGACGTGTCAGGGAAGGCAGTGAGATGGACGGCATGGTCAGCTCCTGGATTGCAGATGGCGAGGAAAGACTATGCGCAATGGCACGGAAGTACATCGGCAAAATGACAGGGTCGGCTGAAGGTGCCCGATGCGGCGCAGGTGCTTGTTTTCAGTGGGACCAACGCCAACCCGGCAGAGCTGGATCTTCGCCAGCTCGAACAGGCAACGACGTCAAGCACCTGCACCGTGACGCTCGGTGTCGACCTGAACCGGAGCTACTGGAACGACCTGAGTCGCTCATTCGGAGCCAAGGGCGTCCAGCCTTACGATTTCAAGGTTCAGGTGGATCGGCAATAGGACCGCCGTGTCAGCGGCTCACGACAGGCTTCACGTCCCGGTGGAAGAACCGGAAATAGGAGGAGACCTGGGCCAGCGCATTGCTGTTCAGGTGCAACTGGATGCCGATCCTGCTGCCGCGGTACCACTTCACGGTCCCTTCAATGAAGCCGAGTTCTTCGCTCTCGATCTTCACCTTGCTTCCCTGCGCGGCGCTGAAGGGTCTATCCAGCTCCAGCGCGATACCGGTCGCGGACAGGTCAACGACTTTGCCGGTCGCAGATCGGTTGAGATGCGTTACGGTTCCGTAGATGCGCGTCCTCACGCGTTCCGCGCTACGGTTGCTCATGCCGAGAGTATTCGCGCCCATCATCGGACCCCCGCCCCATTGTGTTGCCCGATCCTCTTTTAGCGCCAACTCGTTGCGGTCCGGTGAGGGCGTTTCCTAAAATTGGACGTGTCCGCGTCAGAGCCCGACATTGGGACGGTCGAGCACCTCGCGGAGAGCGAAGCTGGAATTGATCTTCACCACATGGGGAAGCGCAGACAGCCAGTCCCGGTGGATGCGCTCGTAGTCTTCCAGATCCTTGGCGGCGACGCGCAGGATATAGTCGTACTCGCCCGACATCAGGTAGCAGACGAGTACATTCGGGCACCGTTTTACGGCGGCCTCGAATTCGGCGAGCGTCCTGGCGAACTGGCCGGAGAGCGAGATGTGGACGATCACCATCATCTTGTAGTCGAGCGCCTTGTTCGACAGGCGGGCGTGATAGCCGCTGATCGTCCCTTCAGTCTCGAGCGTGGCAAGTCTTCGCGAGCAGGCTGACTGGGACAGCCCGACCCGGGCCGCGAGCTCTGCGTTGGATATGCGGCCATCCTGCTGAAGTATCCGCATCATCGCAAGATCAATGGCATCCAGGGTTCTCATCGCAACAAATTCGCGTTCTGTTATTGATGGGCGCAAATATCTGCGAGAAATGGGGTCTTGCCAAGCGACCTTCGCAAGGACATTGCCCGCGTTATCTGCTCTGGTTTCATCCTCGCTAAATCATGCCTCAGGCGACAACACAGAGAGGAACGTGCATGCGTGTCGGGTGTCCGAAGGAAATCAAAAACCATGAATACCGTGTGGGGCTGACGCCTGCGGCGGTGCGGGAATATGTGGCGCACGGCCACGAGGTGCTGGTGGAAACGAAGGCGGGCGCCGGTATCGGTGCTGACGACAGTGCCTATGTCGCGGCCGGGGCGAGAATCGCCAGGAGCGTCCAGGAAGTCTTCGAAACCGCGGACATGGTCGTGAAGGTGAAGGAGCCGCAACCGCAGGAATGGGCCCAACTGCGCGAAGGCCAGATACTCTACACCTATCTACATCTGGCACCGGACCCGGAGCAGGCCCAAGGCCTTCTCGCCTCAGGGGTCACCGCCGTGGCGTACGAGACCGTGACAGACGAGCGGGGCGGACTGCCCTTGCTGGCCCCGATGTCGGAAGTGGCGGGCAGGCTATCCATCCAAGCAGGCGCGACCGCGCTGCAGAAAGCCAATGGAGGCCGTGGCGTTCTGCTCGGCGGCGTACCCGGCGTCCTTCCGGCCAAGGTGGCGGTAATCGGCGGTGGTGTGGTTGGTTCACACGCCGCACAGATGGCCGTCGGCCTCGGCGCCGAAGTGACCATACTCGATCGCTCGCTGCCGCGACTGCGCCAGCTGGACGATATCTTTAACGGTCGTGTCCGCACTCGCTACTCGACGATCGAGGCGCTCGAGGAGGAGGTTTTTGCCGCCGACCTCGTCATTGGTGCGGTTCTCATCCCGGGAGCGGCCGCGCCCAAGCTCGTCACGCGGGAAATGCTGTCCGGCATGAAGCGCGGGGCCGTGATCGTCGACGTGGCGATAGACCAGGGCGGCTGCTTCGAGACCTCGCAGGCGACGACGCATTCCAGCCCGACTTACGAGGTCGACGGCGTCATCCACTACTGCGTGGCCAATATGCCCGGCGCGGTGCCGATCACCTCGGCCCAGGCGCTTAACAACGCGACGCTGCACTACGGCCTGGCGCTGGCAGATCACGGCCTGCGGGCCATCGCCGAGGATCGCCATCTGCGCAACGGCCTCAACGTCCATCGCGGCCGGGTCACCAATCGCGCCGTTGCGGATGCTCTGGGCTATGAAGCCTTTGCACCGGAGAACCTGCTCAACGTGGCGTGAAGATATATCGAAGATAGCGGCACGAGAGAACGCCGCAGTTATGCATACTACTGGCGCCGCGGGATCTACCCTCGGCGTCTTTTTCTGTTTTCAGGACTTGTCCGGAGTCTAAATCAGGTATAACTTAGATATATCGAACATGAAGGAGATCGAGATGTTCAAGGACAGAAATGGAAACTGTGACGGCCACGGTCGGCATCGGCGCTTCAAGGTCGAGGCCATGTTTGCGATGCCCGGCGGACCCTTCCGGCGCGGCGGCGGGCGTCATGGCGGCGGCCATGGGCGCGGATTTGGCGATGAGGGTGATGGCCGTATCGGCCGCTTTCTCATGCAGGGCGACCTGCGTCTGGTCGTCCTGGCGCTGGTCGAGAAGGAGCCCCGTCACGGCTATGAGATCATCAAGCACATCGAGGACCTGACCTACGGCTTCTATGCGCCGAGCCCGGGCGTCATCTACCCGACGCTCACCTACCTGGAGGAGGCAGGTTATGTCGTCGCCGAGCAGGAAGGCAACAAGAAGCGCTATGCGATCACCGCAGAAGGACAGGAGCACCTCGACCAGAACCGCAGCTTCGCGATGACCATCCTCGACCGGCTGTCGCAGCTTGCCGAGCGCATGCGGCAAAAGCAGGAGCGGCGGGGCAGGGACGAGGGTCCGGCTGTCCCCAGAAGCGTCGACGCCGCGCTGCTGAATCTGAGGGAAGTCATCGCGCGCAGGCTGGAGGTCGATGACCGTAGTGCCGGCGAGATCGTACGGCTGCTGTTGCAGACGGCCGAGGACATCGACGGCGGAAGCACTCGGGAGCAGTAGCACCCACCACCGGCAGCGGAGCGGGGCGGCGGTCGGATCGGTCGGCGCACCTCGGCGCGATCGGCATCTGCGCGACAATCCTCAGTCGATGTCGATGCGGCACTGGTAGCAGTTGTTGCGGGCTGACCGGACATGCACATAGGCGACATCGGGGCGGGCAAGGAGCTCTGCCGCCCGCTCCGGGATCTGATCTATTGGAGTAACTGCACCCGTACCGTAGACGATCCGGTCATCGTGGCCGTAGCCTCGCACGATATAGTCGGGACTTGTCAGGATGGCGGGCAGCGCTCCGGACGCTTCATGCCGTCTACAGGGCCTCTTGTGGAGAAAGATCGGCCCCGTTTCGGCATAGGGCTGCAATGTCGGAAACGGCCGATAGGCGAGCACCAGCAAGTCTTCTCCAGCATCGACGTTCTCCAGGCAGTGGCGGCAGGGATAGCCGGCTCCATCGGAGGTGCGCGTCTCCGGCAGAAGCCCATAGGCGTCCGAACCTCCTTCCCAGAGGGTCATGGCTTCCGTTGTCGGCATGGCATTGAAAACGACTTTCATCGCGAGCTCCCTTGTTGGTCGCGATGAAAATGCGGGGTTCACAGACCCTGCGCCACCCGATTCCTGCCGGTCAGGCGTCCAGCACCTTCAGCAGTTCCGCGCTGCTCATTGGCTGGACGAGCGCGTCGTACGTTGCCACGGGCGAAAAGCCCATCATCTGGTAGAGCTGCAGGGCGCGCGGATGATCCAGCGTGTTCGTCGTCACGGTCACCTTCCTCGGATCGTCCTGCCAGGCCGCGTAGAGAGCCTGAAGCAGGAACCACTTGCCGATGCCAAGACCGATCGCCCACTCGAACAAACCGAAATAGGAGAGTTCGACCACACCCTCATCCGCCTTGCGCAGTTCGAAGAAGCCCGCAGGCGCGCCATTGACGTAAAGCACTGTGACGGAGACACGTGGATCGTGGATGATTGCGGCCAGATCCTCGTCCGGCAGCCGAAGCCGCTGATACCAGTGCCATCGCTTGCCGACCCGCCTGTAGAGATAGCGGTAATAGTGCAGCGGAATGTCAGGCGCCCTGATGATGGCCGTCTGGAGGTTCACCGGGACGGGCAGGCTTGTCTTCGGGGGAGACGTCATCTCGAGCTGCGTCACATGCGCCGTGAGCGGCGCGGGTCTTCTGGTCATTGATCTTGCACTGATTTGTCAGACGGGGGACCGGTGACGACCGGCGTGTCGGGAAGGGCTCCCCACTCCGTCCAGGAGCCGTCGTAGAGTGCGTTGTCGCTGTGGCCGAGCGACTCAAGCGCCAGCGTTATGATCGCCGCGGTGATGCCCGAGCCGCAACTGGTGACGACCGGGCGGTCGAGGTCGATTCCTGCCTCCCGGATCAGGGTTCGAAGTTCACTCAGAGGCTTGAGCCGACCCCTTTCCGCGAACGCCCCCGAAGGCAGGTTTCGCGCGCCCGGCATGTGACCGGACCTCAGGCCTTGCCGCGGCTCGGCCTCTGTTCCCGAGAACCGTCCGGAGCTCCGTGCATCGGCAACCTGCCTCGAGCCATTCTCGACGATCTTTCTCATGCTCTCGATGTCGATGACCCTGTCCGCGTCGAACGTGGGCTGGAAAACGACCGGCTGCGGGCGCGGGACCGCCGTTTCGAGCGGGCGTCCTTCGGCCTTCCAGCCGTCAAGCCCGCCATCGAGGACGAAGACGTTTCGCGCACCCATGGTGCGGAACAGCCACCAGGCGCGCGGAGCGGAGAATATACCGGGACCGTCGTAAATGACGATCCGGTCGGTTTCCCGGATTCCCATTCTTCCGACGGCATCGGCGAAGACATCCGGGGAGGGCACCATGTGGGGAAGATCGGTAGAATGATCCGCCACCTTGTCGTGATCGAAGCGAACGGCCCCCGGTAGGTGCCCCGCCGCATATTCCGCATCCGCGTCGCGCTTCTGTGCAGGCAGGTAGAAGGACGCATCGACGATCCGCAGCTCCGGGCTGCCCAGTTCCGCAGCAAGCTGCTCGGACGAGATGATGAAGGGACTGTGTTCTGGCACCGTGCTTCTCCCGCGGCAGGGCGTCAGTCGCCAGCGGCGTCTCCGAACCGGATGCGAAAGCGCCGGTTCTCCTTGCCCTTCTTTTCGATCTTGGCGATGTGGATGCGCCCCACTTCGCCTGTACGGGAAACATGTGTGCCGCCACAGGGCTGGCTGTCAACGCTGGAGTTTTCGCCGATACAGACAAGGCTGACGCGGCCGAGCCCCATCGGCGGCCGTACGTTCTTCGACTTTACGATACCGGGATTGGCGGCAAGCTGCTCGTCGGTGATCCACTGAACGTAAACCGGGTGATCCTGGTCGACGAGCTCCATCAGGCGGGCGGTGACCTCATCCTTGTCGACCCCGTCGCTCATGTCGAAATCCACGCGCGATTCGTCCTCGCCGACAGCCGCTCCGGTAATCGGGGAGGGGCACACGACGGAAAGCAGGTGGCAGGCGGTATGCATTCGCATCAGGCGATGCCGCCGCTGCCAATCGATCTGCAGGCGTACGGTTTCGCCCAGGAGTGGCTGGGGCTCCCGCTCCAGGGGCATATGCAGGATGATATCCTTCGTTGCCCCATGCCTCGTCTCGCCAAGCGCGATCCTGCTGCCGTCCGAACGCTCCACATGGCCAGTGTCGCCCGGCTGACCGCCCGATCTCGCGTAAAAGCACGTCCGGTCGAATTCGAGGCCGCCATCCGGGTGGATGCCAGTCACGACGGCCTCCGCAGTCGCCAGGTAGAAGTCGTCGCGGAAGAGAGTATGGGCGGGCATTGGCGGGCTCAGACGGCTTCGAAAGGTGCGGTGATCCCGTGCCGGCGGGTCAGCCACTGCGGTACGGGCAGCCCCTTTGAACGAAGGAAATCCGGGTTGAAGAGCTTCGACTGGTAGCGGTTCCCATAGTCGCAGAGGATGGTCACGATGGTATGCCCGGGTCCGAGATCGCGCGCGAGTCGAATGGCGCCGGCAACATTGATGCCGGTCGAACCACCCAGGCACAGGCCTTCCTGTTCGACCAGGTCGAAGATCACCGGCAAGGCTTCAGCATCCGGAATTCTGTAGACATAGTCGGGCGCGAAGCCTTCCAGATTGGCGGTGATCCGGCCCTGGCCGATCCCTTCCGTGATCGACGAGCCCTCCGCCTTCAGTTCCCCATGCGTATAGAAGTCATAGAGCGCGGCGCCTTCCGGGTCCGCAAGGCCGATCTTGATCCCGGGCTTCCTGTCCCTGAGACCTTCGGCCACGCCTGCAAGGGTGCCGCCTGACCCAACGGCACAGATGAAGCCGTCGACGCTGCCCTCGGTCTGCTCCCAGATCTCGGCCGCCGTCGTCTCCACATGTGCCTGGCGGTTCGCCACATTGTCGAACTGGTTCGCCCAGATTGCTCCCGCGGGGTCGCTTTTCGCCAGTTGCTCGGCCAGCCGGCCGGACACCTTCACGTAGTTGTTGGGGTTTCGGTAGGGTACGGCCGGGACCTCTACCAGTTCCGCTCCGAGCAGGCGCAATGCCTCCTTCTTCTCCTGGCTTTGCGTTTCCGGGATGACGATCACGGTACGATAGCCGAGCGCCTTGGCGACGAGGGTCAGCCCGATGCCCGTATTGCCGGCCGTTCCCTCGACGATCACGCCGCCTGGGCGCAGCAGACCTTTCCGCTCCGCATCGCGGATGATGTAGAGCGCCGCGCGATCCTTGACGGACTGACCCGGATTGAGGAATTCGGCCTTGCCCAGGATGTCGCAGCCGGTCGCCTCCGAAGCACCCTTGAGGCGAATGAGCGGCGTATCGCCGATGACGTCGAGAACGGATGAATTGACAGACATGAGGAACGCCTTGTGGGAGGTTCAGTTTAGGAGCCTTCTTGTGGTCGGACAAGGAAGACTAAACAAGAAATGGGTTTGCTCGATGTCCGGCAGGGTGGAAATAAAATCTTGGCGCCTTGGTTGAGGACATCAGACAACGAAAAAAGGCTGGCGCCGAGGCGCCAGCCTTTCAAGGAATACCAGCTGCGGATCAGTCTTCGCAGGCAGCTTCCGGAACCGTGCCGGACGGCACCGATGTCGTCTGTTCGGCGCTGGTCTCGCTGCAGCGATCATCGTCCTTGGTGCCAGCGGTGCCAGGGGTGCCAGCGGCGCCCGTATTCGTGGAGCCAGTTGTCGCCGAATCGGTCTGGGTCGTGCCGTTGCCCGACGAGTCCGAAGACGTGCCGGAGTCGCTGGTCTGTGCCATAGCACCCGTGGTGAGGGCGAGGGTGAAGGCCGATACCGTAAGCAGTTTCGTAAGCATTCTTATTCCTCCTTGGCCGGTTTCCCGGGGGTGTTTCTTCGTACGGTGATCAAACCACCGAGCTGCCGACCTGTTCCCGAGTGATAGAAATAGTTGTCACTGCAGCTCGCCCCAGGAGGGGTTCCAGTTAATCTCCTCCATCAACTCGACGTATATCGGATGGTCGTTGTCGCGGTTCTTGTTCTCGGCCATGCGAAAGGCAGCCTCTGGCTCCATTTCTTCGCCAGGAAAGATGGAATCGCCTGCTCCATCGCTGGCCTTCTCCCTTTTGAATGCGCGAACCTCGTCGGCGGAGCGGTAAAGGCGCACTACCAACGCTCCGGGCGCGGCGTCATCGCTGTAGCGGTAGTAGATCGACATGATTTCCTCCAGCATTCGAAGCAAGAATCAGGGGAGGTGGCGGTGGTCACCACCATCAACGGAAAAAGCCCCGGGCAGGATGCCACGGGGCTTCTTGTGACTGAGCCTTTTCGGATCAGTCGATGACCTGAACGACGGTGTAGGTGTTCGGATCGACGATCACGCGGCGTTCGTTGACATAGGTGTAGGCATATTCCGGAGCTTCCGGAACCGGGGTCAGCACGACCGTCTGGGGCAGGGGCTGGCCGACGACAACTTCACGCTCCACGACGACCGGCTGGGCGGGGACCGGCTGTTCGCGGACATAGGTGACGACGCGCTCCGGCGGCGGATCGATCGCCGTACCGGCGGCAGCGCCGACAATGCCGCCGACCGCAGCACCGATCGGACCGCCGACGATGGCGCCGGTCACTGCGCCGCCCGCGGCGCCGCTGACCGTGCTCTCCTGGGCAATTGCGCCGGTTGCTGCAAGGCCTGCGGCGGCAGCAATAAGAACGAACTTCCTCATGGCGATCTCCTTTTCCTGTAAAGCCATGGGGCGATGAACGTGGATGTCAGGATTTCGTTCCGCGGCGAGAACGATGGGGCGCCCGGCAGAAAAAACAGCAGCCAGCGGTGATATGCCCGCATCGGACTTGTTCTGCGAATAAGGAAAAGAGATGGCTCCCCGGGCCGGATTCGAACCGGCGACCTGTCGATTAACAGTCGAATGCTCTACCGCTGAGCTACCAGGGAACACGCGCTTCGGCGCGGCGTCGAGCGGGGTAATACAAATGCTTTGCCCGTTTGCCAAGCGCTTTTTCGAAAAAAATGCGCGCCGCTTGTTTGTCGGCTGAACCCGCACCATTTAGCGCCTGGATCGTCGGGTTTAATGGTGGAAAGTTTGCAGAACAGGCGCAATGAGAGGCGTTTCGGAGTGGATCCTGCCACCGGCCGGCTCGCGCTCGGCAATTGGCACCTGCCTCTGCCCCGGTCGAGGGCAGGGCGCGTGACGGTGGGCAGCGTGCTTCTCGCCGGCGGTACGCTCGGCTTCCTGCCCATCCTCGGCTTCTGGATGGTTCCGGTCGGCCTGCTCGTCCTGTCGCACGACCTTCCCTATGTGCGACGCAAGCGCCGCCGTTTTTCGGTATGGTGGGAGCGCCGCCGCATGCGGCAACGGGATTAGCTGAAAAAGGCGGCGAGACCCTGGCCGGCGCTGAACGCCATGAAGCCAAGCACTCCGAAATAGACCAGCGTTATGACGTTGAACGCATAGCCTGCCAGCACGACCAGTCCGTCGCGCTGGATCATTCCCGTGGCAAGAAGCAGGACCGCGACCCCCGGCAGGGTGTTGGAAAAGGGGATCAGCCCGAGCGGAAACATCAAAAGCACGCCGGCAAGCGCGATCGCCAGCCCGTTCACGCGGTTCGCGGCTGCGCCCTCCACCAGCGAGCTCATGCGTGGCTTCAGGTAGGCGTCCAGGCGGGAGACGATCGACACGCCCTTTTCCAGCGCCGGTACCAGCTTCTGCGTGTCGAGGCGTCGGTCGAGGATCTTCCTGGGCAGCCAAGGCAACCTGTTGAACGTGATCGCCAGGCTGATCAGGATGATGGCGAACCCGAACACCGTGCTGACGCCGGGGATGGAGACCGGAATGAGAAAGGGAAGCGACGCCACCGCACATAGCACGAGCAATCCCTGCTCTCCGACGGCGTTCATCAGTTCCCGCAGGGTCACTGACGATCCTTCTATGCCTGCGATGACCTCCTTCAGGGTTTTGCTGAGTGAGGCTTTGCTGTCGGCAAATTCTTGATGTTCCTGCAAGGGCTGGCTCCCGATGGCTGGCGGCAGATGGATATCACCATTCTCGCCCCGCGCAAGGTCGTCGGCTGACGGAGATCCAGTCGATCCCGACTCCAATATTGCAGGAATGAAATCTCGCCATTGTCCCGCTGCCCCCGAATCGCGGAGGCTGACCCTGGGACTGATGAGGGACGGCGATGAATCTGAGAGTTATCCAGGGCGGGTTGCGGGACCAGCAGTTGCTGGATTCAGCCACGCCATTGCGAACATCGCCATTTGATGTGCGCAGAGAGGCTGATCGCAGGCTGCATGCGCTGGACTATGACCGCTACCTGACGCGGGAGAGGGCGGTCGGGATCGCTGTGCCGCGGGAAATCCGCTACCTGGCAATGCAGATCGATTTCGTCGCGCGCACACTTTCTTCACTGGCCGACATTCCGGAAGACTTCCGCTCCGACCGCTACTGGCCAGCCTGAACATCGGGCGGCCGCGAGAACGCCGCTTTAGGGAGCGTAATTCGCTCCCCGGCCTCCTCCGGTGCCGGCAGCGTGCTTCGTTGGAATCCGTTCCCTCGATCGCCTATCACTCCGGTTGAACCCTTGGCACCGGTCGCCTCATGTCTTGCCAGCGGGGCGGCGGAGGCGGAGGTGCCCACCGCAGGTGGGGCGGGGGAGCACCCGGTAGCTCGTCCGGAACGCTTCGTTGGTAAGGTGGACGAGGTCGAACCGGTCGAGCAGGCAGATCGTCATCGTCAAGCGGGTCCTTCCATCGTGGCGGAACAACAGGCTGTCGCATGATCCGGCGGCAGGTGCCCCTGGACGTCTTGTACGATCCGGGGCCACAGGACTCCTCAGCGAGTACCACTGACGGGCCGGCAAGGCGGCCAATGTTCTCCCGGCGCGCTACGACAGCTTCAGCAGGCGCGGCGGCCAGCACTGCGACAGCAAGGATGACCGTTTGCAGGCGAGGGTGCGGCGGTTTCAATACCATAGGATGAACTTAGCGCTCTTCGGGCGGCTGGTCAGCATTCTCCGTCGTCACGACGGAACCATACCTCAATACCTTCCTTCCCCGCGGCTCCGATATGCGTCGGACGCCCTATGTCACGTCGTGGGAAAGCTGCAGTTCCGTGAGCTGTTTGCTGGCAGCGTATCAAGAAATTGGAGGCCTCGCCCGGAATTGAACCGGGGTACAAGGATTTGCAGTCCTCTGCGTCACCACTCCGCCACGAGGCCATCCGAACGCTGATTGAGCGAGTGGTGACGGGCGTTTAGAACGAATCGAAATGCTGTGCAAGAGGAAAGGCGGGCCGCGAGAGCTTTTGAACGGAAGCGGTTCCGGTCCCTCCTGGAAAGCCGGAAGGTTTTTCTCCAGCGACCGGGGGCTGCGTCTTGAAAGAGGCGCCGCTGCCCAGTAAAGACGGCGCAATCAGGTATATTCAGGACAGCCGAGATGATGGACTTCGAAGCCGCACGGACAAAGATGGTGGACAACCAGATCCGCACCACGGATGTGACGTCTCATTCGGTATTGCAGGCCTTCCTGTCTGTTCCGCGCGAGGAGTTCGTGCCGGCGAAGCTCAAGCCGATCGCCTACATTGATGAAGACCTGGAAATTGCTCCCGGCCGTTATCTGATGGAGGCATCGCCACTCGCCAAGCTGCTGCAGCTCGCTCGCATCGGCAAGGCTGACCTTGTCCTGGAAGTCGGGTGCGGGACAGGATACGCCGCAGCCCTGCTTTCGCAACTCGCCGGCTCCGTCGTTTCGGTCGAGGCCGACGAGCAGCTGTGCTCGCAGGCGGTCGAGATCCTCTCGCGACTGGGCTATGACAACGTGGCAGTCGTTCATGGCGAGATGGAGAAGGGTTATCCCACCGAGGCCCCCTATGACATCATCTTCGTGAACGGCGCCGTGGAGGAAGTCCCGGCCGCGCTGATCGAGCAGCTGCGCGACGGCGGTCGTCTGGTCGCTGTCGTCGGCCACGGAAATGCCGCCCAGGCAAGGCTCCTCACCAAGGAGCACGGGGCTATCTCCGAGACTGCGCACTTCAACACGTCGGTCAAGCAGCTCCCCGGCTTCCAGAAGGAACCGTCGTTCGTATTCTGATGCTCTCGCGGGCACATCTTGTTGACTGTGGCAGGCGGGACTCACAGCAAAAACAATTCTGTGTATCCCGGTGATCGCATCGCCTGCTGTGATTGTTTCACGCCGCGCCTTCCGTACACTACGGATCGAATCAGGTTCGAAAAGGACCTGCATTGGCAGTTGCGGGGATGAATAATGGCTCAGCCAAGTGTAGCGCGTGAACCCTCGATGGAGGAAATCCTGGCGTCGATCCGCCGGATCATCGAGAGCAACGAGCCCCAGGCGGAATCGGCGCTGCCGAATAGCATGCCCCCCGTTTATGCCGAAGACGAGATCGACGACGGGGACATCGATATCGTGACGGAAATGGCCGCCAATGACCGGGGCAGGCCGCAGCGGATAGAGCCGCAATTCGCTGCGGAGACGGAGCGCGCCCAGGAGAGTTCGCTGTCTCTGGCCGATGTCGCAGCACGGGTGAGGGCTGCCTCCGCCCGCCAGGGCGACAGCGACGTGCGCCACCTGAGACCCGCAGCCCCGGCGCCGCAGATCAGCCGCGAAACTGCGGTGGAAAGCACCGTCCGCCCGCAGCCGGCGCCGCTTCCGGAATTCTCGTCGCAGTCCTCGGACCGCTCCCCAAACGATCTTCCCGCTGCCAAACCGGCGCCATCGGCGCCGCCGGCCATGGAGGCAGCGCATGATCCAGTGCCGGTCCATGAACCGGTGCAACAGAAAAACGTCGATGCCGCACCCGATGCGCCCGCCTCCCTGCCGGCGCGTGTGGAGGCATTGATTTCCGAGGAAGCCGGTGCGCAGGTCGCCCGCTCCTTCGACGATCTTGCCGCCGTGTTCGACGGCATCCGCAACCGGTCGATAGAGGACATGGCGCAGGAAATGCTGCGCCCCATGCTGCAGGAATGGCTGGACGACAACCTACCGACGCTGGTCGAGCGCCTGGTACGCGAGGAGATCGAGCGCGTGGCACGCGGCCCGCGCCGCTGAACCCTGCATTTGCCGAGAAAGGGCCGCTCCGGCGACGGGGCGGCTTTTTTATTGACTCGCTTCTGCCGGTCCTATTTACACCCAAGCCTGTTAGAACTCGAATTCTGGTCGGAAAATGCTCGACAAAACCTACGATTCCGCCGCCGTCGAACCGAAGATCGCAGCCGCCTGGGAAGAGGCCGACGCCTTCCGCGCAGGCGCCAATGCCGCACCCAGTGCCGAGCACTTCACCATTGTCATTCCGCCGCCGAATGTCACCGGATCGCTGCACATGGGCCACGCGCTCAACAACACGCTGCAGGACATCATGGTGCGTTTCGAGCGGATGCGCGGCAAGGACGTACTGTGGCAGCCGGGGATGGATCATGCCGGCATTGCAACGCAGATGGTGGTCGAGCGCCAACTGGCCGAACGCCAGCTGCCGGGCCGCCGCGAGATGGGCCGCGAGGCCTTCATCGACAAGGTCTGGGAGTGGAAGGCGGAGTCGGGCGGGCTGATCTTTAACCAGCTGAAGCGCCTCGGCGCTTCCTGCGACTGGTCGCGCGAGCGCTTCACCATGGACGAGGGCCTGTCGCAGGCGGTTCTTGAAGTTTTTGTAACGCTTTACAAGGAAGGGCTCATCTATCGCGGCAAGCGGCTCGTCAACTGGGACCCGAAGTTCGAGACCGCGATTTCCGACATCGAGGTGGAGAACCGTGAAGTCGACGGCCATATGTGGCACTTCAAGTATCCGCTGGCCGGCGGCGAGACCTACACCTATGTCGAGAAGGATGCCGACGGCAACGTCGTTCTCCAGGAAGAGCGGGACTACATCTCCATCGCCACGACCCGGCCCGAAACCATGCTGGGTGACGGAGCGGTCGCCGTGCATCCTTCGGATGAACGCTATGCTGCAATCGTCGGCAAGCTTTGCGAGATTCCGGTCGGGCCGAAGCAGCATCGTCGCCTGATCCCGATCATCACCGACGAATATCCGGATCCGACCTTCGGTTCCGGCGCCGTGAAGATCACCGGTGCGCACGACTTCAACGATTACCAGGTCGCCCGCCGCAACAACATCCCGCTTTACCGCCTGATGGATACGCAGGCGCGCCTGCGCGAAGATGGCGAGCCCTATGCCGTCTATGCCGCCCGAGCGCTGGAGATTGCGAAGTCCGGCGAACTGCCGACGGAATCCGAAGTTGACGACATCAACCTCGTGCCCGACGAATATCGCGGCCTTGACCGCTACGAGGCCCGCAAGCGCATCGTCGACGCGATCAATACCGAAGGCCTAGCCGTGACGGTCAAGGACGCCGAGGGAAATGACGTTCCTTACGTCGACAACAAGAAGATCATGCAGCCGTTTGGCGACCGCTCCAACGTGGTCATCGAACCCATGCTGACCGACCAGTGGTTCGTCGATGCCGAGACCTTGGCAAAGCCGGCGATCGCTGCCGTGCGCGAGGGCCGCACGAAGTTCGTGCCGAAGAACTGGGAAAAAACCTATTTCGAGTGGATGGAGAACATCCAGCCCTGGTGCATCTCCCGCCAGCTCTGGTGGGGTCACCAGATCCCAGCCTGGTACGGACCGGACGGGCAGGTCTTCGTGGAAAAGACCGAGGAGGAGGCGTTGCACGCCGCTATCCAGCACTACATCGCACACGAGGGCCCCATGAAGGCCTATGTCGAGGACCTGCTGGAGAACTTCAAGCCGGGGGAAATCCTGACGCGCGACGAAGACGTGCTCGACACCTGGTTCTCGTCGGCGCTCTGGCCCTTCTCGACACTGGGATGGCCGGAGCAGACGAAGGAGTTGGAGAAGTACTATCCGACCAGCGTTCTGGTGACCGGATTCGACATCATCTTCTTTTGGGTAGCCCGGATGATGATGATGGGCCTGCATTTCATGCAGGACGAGGACGGCAATCCCGTCGCGCCGTTCCACACCGTCTATGTTCATGCTCTCGTTCGCGACAAGAACGGCCAGAAGATGTCGAAGTCCAAAGGCAACGTCATCGACCCGCTCGAACTGATCGACGAATACGGTGCGGATGCGCTGCGCTTCACACTTGCCATCATGGCAGCGCAGGGCAGGGACGTGAAGCTCGATCCCGCGCGCATTGCCGGCTATCGCAACTTCGGCACCAAGCTCTGGAACGCGACCCGGTTTGCCGAGATGAACGGCGTCAAGCGCGACCCGCACTTCATCCCGGAAACCTCGACGCTTACCATCAACCGCTGGATCCTGACCGAGCTCGCGAGCACCATCCGCGATGTCACGGATGCGATCGAGACCCAGCGCTTCAACGATGCGGCTGGCTCCCTCTACCGCTTCGTCTGGAACCAGTTCTGCGATTGGTATCTGGAGCTTCTTAAACCAGTCTTCTCCGGCGCAGACGAGAAGGCAAAGGTGGAGGCGCAAGCCTGTGCGGCCTATGTGCTCGAGGAGACCTACAAGCTACTGCATCCGTTCATGCCGTTCATGACGGAAGAGCTGTGGGCGCACACGGCGGACCGCGACACGCTGCTCTGCCACGCCGACTGGCCGGCGCCGGAGTTCGCCGATGAGGTGGCGGCGGCCGAGATCAACTGGTTGATCGATCTCGTTTCCGGTCTTCGCTCGGCGCGCGCCGAGATGAACGTGCCGCCAGCCGCGGTAGCGCCGCTCGTCGTCGTGGGCGCCAGCGAGCAGACGGAGACCCGGCTGAAACGGCACGACGCGGCGATCCGGCGTCTCGCGCGGGTTGAGAGCATCGAGACGGCGCAGACCGCTCCCAAGGGGGCGGCCCAGGTCGTGGTGGGCGAAGCGATTGCCTGCCTTCCGCTTGGAAGCCTCATCGACCTCGCGGCGGAAAAGGCGCGGATCGAGAAGGCGATAGGCAAGACCGAGGCCGAGATAGACCGGGTCGCCAAGAAGCTCGCCAACGAGAAGTTCGTCCAAAACGCCGACCCGGAAGTCGTGGCAGCCGAGCGAGAGCGCTATGCGGAGCTCGAGGTGCAGATGGCGAGCTTGAAGATCGCGGCACAGAGAATCGCCGAGGCCGGTTGACGGCACGATGACCCGAAGGCCCCGCAGCCAGCCGGCTCCGGACCCTTTTGTGTTGCTTTAGCCGAGGCAGTTGTCGAGTATCTTCCGTGGACGTCAATCGCGGATCTCATTGTTGCCACAATGACACAATCATGAGCAGGCGTGGAATGTCCTTCCAAAGTGCATGGGGATCGCGCGCGTGAAGTGAGAATACCATTCTAAATTTTGCGACAGATATTAGGGTTCCAGAATACTTTACGTAAATTTGCGCCGGCTTGCCGTCCGGACTATTCGGTCACGGAAAGTTGTCATTTACCTTGAACCATCTACAGTCTCACCCATCGCATACCGGGAGGTGGGAAGAGATGAAGACAAAACGGATTTCCAAGGGTCTGATGGTGCTCGCGGCGGGCTGCGCATTTCATGCGCCGGCCATGGCAGGCGGACTTGAGCGTGGCGGCTACAATATCGACCTTCTGTTCGACCAGGGCCGGTTTGCGGCGGAGTCGGCCGTCACGTACGTGAACCCCCAGCGTAAGGTCAAGAATGTCCAGGATATCAATCCGGCAAACAACCTGGTGGGCGGCGGCGACCTCAACCGGTTCTCTGACAGCGCGGACGATGCCGAAGGCTACTGGGTCCCACGGATCGGAATGAAGGGCGCCATAGGTGATAGCGCCGACTGCATGTTCGACTATTCGCAGCCTTGGGGTGTTCATACGAAGCCGGGCCGTGAATGGGCGGGTGCCAACGAGAACATCGAAACTAAGGTCGAATCCGACAACTATGCAGTCACCTGTTCCTATCGCTTCGACATGGGACCCGGCCAGTTGAGGGTGATTGGCGGCACGTTCTATCAGGAGCTCTCGGGCTTCAAGGAGCGTCAGGTTATCGATGATCTGGTCGTTCCGGGAACCGGCGTCGGCAGACTGGACCTGGAGGGAGATGGCTGGGGCTGGCGTGCCGGCGTTGCTTACGAGATTCCCGAATATGCCTTCCGGGCCAGCCTCGTTTATAACAGCGAAGTCGATCTGAATGACATCACGGGCACGCTGGACCTTGCACAGGTCAACGGGACGGTCTTGGACGTTCATGGCGCACAGAAGATGCCTGATGTCGTTGAGCTGAAGGTTCAGTCCGGCATAGCGCCTGGCTGGCTTGCATTCGGCTCCGTCAAGTGGACCGACTGGAGCCAGCTGCAGAAGATCCCCTTCTGCACCGCGGCCGTCACCGGCACCTGCACCACCGCCAATGGCGTCACGACGCTTGACCTCGGCTACCGTGATGGCTGGACAGTCAGCGGCGGCGTTGGCCACAAGTTCAACGAGCAGTGGAGCGGTGCGGTCACTGTCACCTGGGACCGTGGCACCTCGCAGGGCTTTGGCACTCAGACCGATACCTGGACCTTTGGTGCAGGCGCGTCCTACACGCCGAACCAGAATGTCGAAGTCCGACTCGCCGGCGCCATCGGTATTCTCACCGGTGGTTCTTCCAGTACGGTTACGCTGGATGGCGAGACCTACGGACAGCGGGTAAACTACGAGTACGACGACGATCTTGTCGCCGCCATATCGACCTCGGTGAAGGTCCGGTTCTGATCGGTACTCATTACACCCGAAAAGCCCGGCCCGTGCCGGGCTTTTTTGTGAGCGGATATATGGTGATCACCTCACACCATTGTGACGATTTGGCAACATCTCTTTGAGACAGTGAGCCAGTGGATTGTGGGAGGCGAATTTGTCCACTTCCCGCCACAAACGGGGAGCAGCGATAAGCGCGAAAGCGGCGGACCGCGGGGGCGGGGCGCGTAAAGTTGGAGTATCATGGGCGGATTTCTGATGTATCGGCGAAGCGATGTGGGAAAGCCCTCGCGCTTCGGTATTCTCAAGGCGGGTTCTTCACTACGGTCACACCTGCGTCCCAGTCTTGCCGAAAAGGCGGGTTACTCTTCCAAGCTCTATTCCCCCCACGGCTCAAAGCCGGTCGGAACGTCGCAGCCAGGCGGTGTTCACGTGGAATTTGCAACAAGGCCGACGGACATCGCCGTCCCGCTGGCCGGAAGAGTTTGAACGATGTCGTCGATGAAAATGGGTTCCGTGCGAGTCTTGCTTCTGGGCCTTTCCCTGGCCTCCGCCATGGCTGGATCGTCGGCAGCGTTCGACATCAAGTCAGGCGTGACGAAGGAGTCAGGTCCGTTCGACCTCTTCAAGTTCGGCTTCAACGCCTACAAGAACGGCCAGAAGGAAGATGCGGTCGAAGCCTATCGTTATGCCGCGGAGAAAGGGCACACCGGATCCCGCTGGGCTCTGGCGAACATGTATGCCGATGGCGACGGCGTGACGAAGGATGATTTTGCAGCCTTCAAGATCTACAACGAAATTGCCGCCGCCGGTATCGAGCCTGGCTCCGAGGACACCGGCTTCTTCATCAACGCGCTCATGTCGCTCGCCAGCTACTACCGGAGCGGTATCCCCGGGACGCCGGTGCGCCGTGACTTGTCGCAGGCGCGGCAGCTCTATTTCCAGGCGGCATCCGCCTTCGGCGTCGCGGACGCGCAGTTCGAGCTGGCGCGGATGATGCTGGCCGGAGAGGGTGGCGGCACCAGCGTCCAGCAGGCCAAGAAATGGCTCAACCAGGCCCGCAAGAGCGGCCATCCCGGCGCCATGGCGGTTTTCGGAGACCTGCTTTTCCAGGAAGGGCACACCGTCAGGGGGTTGGCGTTCCTGACGGCAGCACTCAATCACTGCAATCCCAATGATTGCGGCTGGATGCAGCAACTGCAGGAACATGCTTTTTCGGTCGCCAATGAGCAGGATCGACGCGTGGCTGTGGCCCTGTCACAGGAGCTTGCGGCGCGCGGGGTCCAGTAGGCGGCGTCGGAAGGATCAGGCGGGCTCGAAGTCTAAGATTGCCGTCACTGGGACATGGTCCGACGGTTTCTCCCACGCACGCACATGCTTCTCGATCGCGGTCGAGCGCAAACGATCAGCGGCCTCCGGCGACAGCATAAGGTGGTCGATGCGGATGCCATTGTTCTTCTGCCACGCGCCTGCCTGATAGTCCCAGAACGTGTAAAGTTTCGGCGCATCGCTGGTGGCGCGAACGGCATCCGTCAGGCCAAGAGCCTCAAGTCGTCGGAATGCAGCACGGGTCTCCGGCAGGAAAAGCGCGTCCGTCGCCCAGGCGGCCGGATCGTAACAATCATGCGGCTCCGGTATGACATTGTAGTCGCCAGCCAGGATGAGCGGTTCCTCCAGCGCGAGGCAGTTCTCGGTATGCCTGGCCAGTCGGTCCAGCCAGCGCAGCTTGTAGGGATACTTGACCGGATCATCCGCGGGGTTGCCGTTCGGCAGGTAGATCGAGGCAACCCTGACCGCACCGCCATGGACGGAGAAGACGCCTTCGATGTAGCGGGACTGGTCGTCGCCATCACCCTCGGGGAGACCGCGGATCACTTCGTCCGGCCGGATCTTCGAGAGCAGCGCCACGCCGTTAAAGCCTTTCTGGCCGTGGGTCTCGACATGATAGCCGAGTGCCTCGATCTCGAAGCGCGGAAAGTTCTCATCGACCGACTTGATTTCCTGCAGACAAACGATGTCCGGCGCGGAATCTGTCAGCCACTGACGGAGGTTGTCGATCCGCGCTTTCACTCCGTTGATGTTCCAGGTGGCTATCTTCATCGGCTTGCCGCTCCTCTGTCCGCTCTCTTTTAACGGAGGCGGCGCCGTTTGGAAGCCCGATCTGAAGATTCAACGGCGGGAGCGGCCTTAGACGGAGAAACTGGTGCCGCAGCCGCAGCTTGCAACGGCGTTCGGATTGTTGATCTGGAAAGACTGGCCGAGAAGGTTGTCGACAAAGTCGATCTGGGAGCCGTCCATATAGACAAGGGAGAGGCTGTCGATGAGCACCTTTGCCTCGCCATTGGCAATCACCGTGTCGTCGACGTCAGGTGCATCGGCGAGATCGAACTTGTAGGAAAAGCCGGAGCATCCGCCGCCCTCCACCGAAACGCGCAAAGCCTGCTTGCCTTCTTCGCCGGCGAGGATCTCGCGGATACGTTTGGCGGCCGCATCTGAAAGCGTGACGTTCGGGTTGGTCATCTCGTCTCCTGCCCGAGGTCAAGGCTCGGGAAAGCTTGATAGTCTCGGCTGTGGCCGCATTGCACTATAGGTATGAACGCTTAAATGGCACGTCAATGGGCCGCAAGGCGCGAGACCGGGCGAGAGGTTAAAGGACTGATGACGATCGACAAGGAGGCACTTGGCTATGGCGGCAGCGAGAAGGCGCCCTATGCGGCCAATCCGTGGGCTTCGCGGGGTCGTCTGTTTCCCGAAGGAGGAAGCCTTACCCGATCCGAGTTCCAGCGGGACCGGGACCGCATCGTCCATGCGACCGCCTTCAGGCGTCTCAAGCACAAGACCCAGGTGTTCATCAGCCCGGACGGCGATCATTTCCGGACGCGCCTAACGCATACGATCGAGGTAGCACAGATCGCCCGCGCGCTCGCACGTGCGTTGAAGCTTGACGAGGACCTCGCCGAGGGCGTGGCGCTCGTCCATGATTTCGGCCACACGCCGTTCGGCCATACCGGCGAGGATGCATTGGACGAGGTTCTGAAGCCCTACGGGGGCTTCGATCATAACGCCCAGTCGCTTCGGATCGTCACCAAGCTCGAACGGCGTTACGCCGATTTTGATGGCCTCAATCTGACTTGGGAAACGCTGGAAGGCCTCGTCAAGCACAACGGGCCGCTGCTGACGCCGGAGGGCGAGGGGACGCGGGGTCCCGTTCCGCAACCGATACGGGACTATTGCCAGCTCAACGATCTGGAACTGGCAAGCTTCGCGAGCCTCGAGGCGCAGGTGGCGGCAATCGCCGATGACATCGCTTACAACACACACGACATCGACGATGGCTTGCGCGCCGGGTACCTGAATTTCGCGATGCTGGAGGAAGTGCCGTTCCTCGCCGGGCTGATGAAGGAGGTGCGCGATCGCTACCCCCACCTTGAGCCCAGCCGGTTCACGCACGAGTTGATGCGCCGGCAGATCACGAGAATGGTGGAGGACGTGATCGGATGTGCCCAGCAGAACCTCAGCGAGATCAGGCCACGGTCTTGTGCCGACGTGCGGGCCGCTGGGCGGGTGATCGCGACCTTCTCGCCGGCCATGGCCGAGACGGACAGGCTGATCAAGAAGCTGCTGTTTGCCCACATCTACCGGCACCCTGAGATCATGCGTATCCGTGCGGGAGCGGCGCAGATCGTGGGCGATCTCTTCCAGGCCTACATGGACAAGCCCTCGCTGATGCGCAGCCACTATTGGGTGCAGCACATGGAGGGGTTGTCGCAGCCGGCGCGGGCACGGCATGTTGGCGATTATCTCGCCGGAATGACGGACTCCTACGCCGTCAGGGCCCATGCCGAGTTGTTTGACCGGACTCCCGATTTGCGTTAGGCAGCGCGCCATCAGCAACGCCTCATTAAGGATCCGCCCCGGCGGAGAACATGACATGAATCTCTTCGCCGACTTCGAGACCCGCATCAAGAACGCGCTCGAAACCATCGACCTGGTCAGGGAGAAGCGCGCGGAGATCGATTTCGACCGTATCACCGTCGAGCCGCCTCGGGACGCCAGTCATGGCGACGTTGCGACCAACGCGGCAATGGTTCTGGCAAAGCCGCTCGGGACCAATCCACGAGCACTGGCGGATCTCGTCTGCACCGCGCTGAAGCAGGATGCCGACGTCAGCGAAGTGAGTGTTGCCGGTCCGGGCTTCATCAACCTCAGGCTGACCAAGGCCTATTGGCAGCGGCTGCTGGCAGCCATGATAGGAGCAGGGACCGACTTCGGCCGCTCTACCATCGGCGCTGGCCGCAAGACGAACGTGGAGTATGTCTCCGCCAACCCGACGGGCCCGATGCATGTCGGCCATTGCCGCGGTGCCGTGGTTGGCGATGCCCTCGCAAACCTTCTTGCCTTTGCCGGCTACGAGGTGACGAAGGAATACTACATCAACGATGCGGGCAGCCAGATCGACGTCCTGGCGCGCTCGGCCTTCCTCCGCTATCGGGAGGCGCTTGGGGAGGAGATCGGCGAGATCCCGTCCGGTCTTTATCCCGGTGACTATCTTGTCCCGGTCGGCAAGGCACTTGCCGATGAATTCGGGATCCGCCTGCACAACATGACGGAAGACGAGTGGATGCCGCTCGTCAAGGAGCGCACGATCGACGCGATGATGTCGATGATCCGGGAGGATCTTGCAGCGCTCAACGTTCATCACGACGTCTTCTTCTCGGAACGTGCGCTCCACGCGGACGGCGCGCAGCGCATCCGCACCGCAATCAATGATCTGACCTTCAAGGGGCATGTCTATCGCGGCACGCTGCCGCCGCCGAAGGGGCAGTTGCCGGAGGACTGGGAGGATCGCGAGCAGACGCTCTTCCGCTCGACCGAGGTCGGTGACGACATCGATCGGCCGCTGATCAAGTCGGACGGCAGCTATACCTATTTCGCGGCCGACGTCGCCTACTTCAAGGACAAGTTCGACCGCGGCTACGACGAGATGATCTACGTGCTCGGCGCAGACCACGGTGGCTACGTCAAGCGGCTGGAGGCTCTTGCTCGTGCAATCTCGGGCGGAAGTTCGAAGCTCACCGTCCTCCTGTGCCAGTTGGTCAAGCTCTACCGCGACGGCGAGCCGGTGAAGATGTCGAAGCGCTCCGGCGATTTCGTGACCCTTCGCGAAGTCGTCGATGAAGTTGGCCGGGATTCGGTCCGCTTCATGATGCTCTATCGCAAGAGCTCGGAGCCGCTTGACTTCGATTTCGCCAAGGTGACGGAGCAATCAAAGGACAATCCGGTCTTCTACGTCCAGTATGCCCATGCCCGCTGCATGTCGGTCTTCCGCCAGGCGCGCGAGGCATTTCCGGATGTCGACATTGATTCGCTGGATCTTGCTGCATCCGTCGACCGCATTCAGGACGACCACGAAATGCAGTTGATCGCGAAGATCGCCGAATATCCACGGCTAATTGAGGCGACGGCACAGTCGCAGGAGCCTCATCGACTTGCATTTTACCTTTATGATCTGGCAAGTTTCTTCCATGCCCATTGGAACAAGGGCAAGGATCAACCTGACTTACGTTTTGTTAACGATAAGAACCGAGAATTGAGCATTGCCAGACTTGGGCTGGTGCACGCTGTCGCGTCTGTTTTGAAGTCGGGTCTGGCCATTACTGGCACTGCCGCTCCGGATGAAATGCGCTAGCGTCGCCACCATTTCCCCACAAAGCACTGGCAATGCCCCGAGTAAGTGTAGGTGGGTGGACGAGGTAATGGCAGACGATAACCTTGCGCGTAGCCGGGATGGTGTTCCGGAATTCTTTGCCGACGATGACCCGTTGGCGGAACTCGCCCGCATTGTCGGTTACGACGAGCGTCTTGTGCCGCGGCCGCCGGTGACGGAGCGCCGCGAGCCCGCCTTCAATCTCGAAGACGAGTTGCTGCGCGAATTCGAGCGCTACGACTCGCCGCGTGCTCATCAAGCTGCAAACCGTTTGGAGCCGTCGGCGCTCGCGGGCGCTCCAGTCGAACCGGTCCCCGTCCTGGACGAAGCAGCTCTGTCATCGTCTCTGGAGCCTATTGAAACGGCCGAGCCCGAATGGCTGGCTGCGAACGACCAGGTCCCGGCAGAGCCGCAGCAGTTTGCCGAAGAGGCAATGGCCGCCGATGTCGACATGCAAGTGGACAGTGAAGTCCTTAGGTCCCATCCGGAGTTCTCGCAACTCGACGAGGCGACGGACTTCGATCTCGCGGATGAACTCGAACTGACGCTTGGCGAGACGCCGTTCCGCGCCGTCGAGGCTTCGCCCCAGGTGGCGCAGCCAGAATCGACGCGGACCCGAGGTTATACGCCCGGCTTCCGCATGCCTCTTGCCAATTTCAATGTCGTCCGTGACGTGCAGCCTGTCGCGCCGACAGGTGTTGAGGTTCTTCCCGAGCCCGCCGCCGCACCGGCAGTGGATGAGGCTCGCCAGGAGGCCGTCGCGACCCTGCCTGCCGATGCGTCCTTCGACGCGCAGGCCCCGCTCGACATTAAACCTTCTGTTCCTGTCGCAGAAGGCGAAGCGCGCCTCGTTGCACCAGAACCCGAAATGGTCCCTCAGGCCGTTGCTGCGGATGAGGTGGCTGTTTCCGAGGATCTGTCCGCACTCGACGCACTGATCGACGATGTTTCGCGTTATCCGGTGCCGGAAGGCCTGCTTAGCGCACCAATGCCACCGGCTGCGGACGCGCAGGAAAGGCGGGCGGAGCCCACGCGCCATGATGAGGCCGTTGCTCTCGAATCATCGTTCGGAAGCCTGGATGGCGCGGAAGCCTCACCCCAGTCGGCCGAACCGGCAGTCGTAAACGAACTTTCGATCGATGACGATTTCGAGCTCGCGCTCGAGGATCTGGAATTCGATCTCTCCGATATCCTGCTGGATGACGAGCACGCAATGTTCGAGGAGCCAAAGCCGGCTGCTCCGGTTGCCTCGACCCTGGCTCCACAGACCGCTGTTGCGCCTGCGCCGGTCAAGCACACGGCAAGCTGGTCTCCGATCGCACGGGCCGCTCCCCAGCCGATTGCCCCGGAACCCTCGGTGGCACGCGCTCCCGATCCTGTTGCCGCTGTAGCAGCCACGGCGGACATGACGGAAGTCGATGATCTTCCGTTCGATCCCGCCATGATAACGGACGGGGAGGAGCATCCCGAGCCCGTAGTTCATCTGGACGTTCCTGACCTCCACATCGAGGAAGAAGAACCTGTAGCGCCGCAACGCAACGACTATGACTTTGATCTGGACGGCGAACTTGCGTCCCTCTTGCGCGGCTCTCCTGCGCTGGACCCTGCAAGTGAAGAGCCCGGTCCGGCTGCCGATGGCACCGCTCACCAGGCAGCTCCGGCTGCCGCCTATCCTGACCTTGACGATTTCGAACGCGCACTGGAAGAGGATTTCCGCCGCAGCCTCACTGCGCCGCTGCCGCCTCAGGAAGCCTACTCGGATTTCGAGGAGCCGGCTCACGATCGCATGCCGGCGCGCGACAGGAGGAGGTTGTCCTCCATGGCCGTACCGCTCGCGGTCGCCGGAGTGGTCATCATCGGCGGATCGATCGGCTATGCGTTCTTCTCAGGCGACGGCTCCTCCGTTGCGGGCAGCGGCGAGCCTATCGTCATTGCAGCGGATACCGATCCTGTGAAGGTGCTTCCGGAAAACCCGGGAGGAAAGACTGTCCCGAACCAGGACAAGGCAGTCTACGACCGCGTCGCAGGCGCAGCCGTCGAGGCGCCGAAGCAGGAGGCGCTGATCTCCACCAGCGAGGAGCCGGTCGATGTCGTCCAGAGGACGCTGATGACGGACTCGCTGCCGCTGGAAGGGCAGGAGGTTGCCGCTGCAGACGAGGACCTTGCACCGGGCCTGATGCGCGAAGACCGCCTTCTGCCGGGCGAGGAGGGGGTTGCGCAGCAGCCCTCCGCTGCCGATCAGCAAGCAGTTGCGGTCATGCCTCGACGGGTGAAAACGATGATCGTTCGTCCTGACGGGACGCTGGTCGAGCAGGAACAGCCGGTCGAGTCCGCCGTGGTTTCCGAGCCAATGGCTTCCCCGGATGCGAACAAGCTTCCGGCCGCCTCCGTGAAGACGGTTGAAGTCGCAGCGGTACCCGACACGGCAGTTGCCGTTGCGCCGGCCGAGAATTCGGTTGGTGCGGCTGGCATCGTCCCGGCATCGGCGCCGGTCGCGGATACGTCGACCATCACTGATGTGGCGGCTGATGCTCCGGCTGCACCTGCCATGGCGGCGCCGGTTCCGACCATGCGTCCGGCCCAACAGCCAGTCGACGTGGTCGCGGCGGTCAGCGATCGCGGAAATGTCCAGCCGACCCAGGAGCCGGCGGCGGCAGCGCCGGCCGAGCAGGTGGCGGCGGTTGCTCCGGGCGACTACGTCATCCAGATTGCCTCCCTGCCCAGTGAAGCCGACGCGCAGAAGTCCTACCAGAACCTGTCGGCGAAGTTCGGTTCCGTGATCGGCGGCCGTGGTGTCGACATCAAGAAGGCAGAGATCGCCGGCAAGGGGACGTTCTATCGCGTCCGCATCCCGGCGGGCAGCAAGAATGATGCCGTGGCGCTATGCGAGAAGTATCGCGCTGCCGGCGGAAGCTGCCTTGTCGCGAAGTGACGCAAGTCGCATAGACGTTGAAGATCGGGGCCCTTGCGGCCCCGATCTGCGTTTCAGGTGGATGGCATTCGCCTTTACCCGCAGGGCGTCTATGATCCGGGCATGAACGAATCAAAAGCAATAATCCTGGGGGCCAGCGGCCCCGTACTGACCGCCGACGAAATCGCCCTATACAGGAGCGAGCGTCCATGGGGTTTCATCCTCTTCGCGAGAAACATCGGTGAGGCCTCGCAGGTGGCTGACCTGGTCTCCGCCATGCGGGACGCGGTGGGGCGCCCTGAAGCACCCGTGCTGATCGATCAGGAAGGCGGACGCGTCCAGCGCATTCGCGCACCTTTAGCCGAGAAATACCCTTCTGCTGCCGAGCTGGGGGCGCTTTACGCGCAGGACCGGGAAAAGGGACTGAGGGCGGCATGGCTGATGTCGCGCTTGCATGCCTTCGATCTCCTGAAGCTCGGCATCAACGTCGATTGCCTGCCGGTGCTGGACGTACCCGTTCAGGGCGCCAGCAATGTCATCGGCGACCGGGCTTACGGTTTCGATCCGGTCGTGGTGTCGGAGATGGGCCAGGCTGCCGCGGATGGTCTCAAGGCTGGCGGGGTTCTGCCGGTCATGAAGCACATTCCCGGCCATGGTCGCGGCATGGCCGACTCGCATCACGAACTCCCCGTGGTGAATGCAAGCCTGGCAGAGCTCGAGGCGCATGACTTCGTGCCGTTCCGTGCGCTGAGGAACGAACTGATGGCGATGAGTGCCCATATCGTCTTCACCGCCATCGATCCCGAGCAGCCGGCGACGACCTCGTCAAAGGTCATCGAAGAGGTCATCCGCGGCAGGATCGGCTTCGATGGTCTCTTGATGTCGGACGACACGTCGATGAACGCCCTGAAGGGGACGATCGGCGAGCGCGCCAGACGAATAGCTGGGGGTGGCTGCGATATCATCTTGCATTGCAACGGGATGTTGGAGGAAATGAAGGCTGTCGTTGAAGAAGCCAGGCCACTCGGTGGCGATGCCCTTCGGCGCGCCAGAGCCGTTGAGGCCGCTTTCGGTCCCGGCGGCGGTTTGGACGAAGTCGCGCTGCGTCAGGAGTTCTGGAGCCTGCTCTCGCTCGCCTGACACCGGCACCTTGGTCGGGGAAGAGGATGAACATCGCGCCGAGTTCCATTCCGATGGACCAGCTTTGGCAGGACACCCCCGAGCGGGCGGCGGACGAGCCGGCGCTGGTGATCGACGTGGGCGGTTTCGAAGGGCCGCTCGACCTGCTGCTGCACCTCGCGCGCTCCCAGAAGGTGGACCTGGCCCGCATCTCCGTCCTCGCGCTTGCCGAGCAGTATCTCGCCTTCATCGAGAGCGCCCGACGCGTGCGGATCGAGCTTGCTGCCGACTATCTCGTGATGGCCGCCTGGCTGGCCTACCTGAAGTCGAAGCTTCTGATCCCGCAGCAGGCGAAGGGTGACGAGGGGCCGAGCGGCGAGGAGATGGCGGCGACGCTGGCCTTTCGGCTGAAGCGGCTCGAAGCGATGCGCGAGGCCGCGACGCGCCTCATCAATCGCAACCTCGTGGGGCGCGATGTTCATGTACGCGGTGCTCCGGAACACATCCCGCACCGTGTCCAGTCTGCCTATGACGCCAGCCTGTTCGATCTCCTTTCGGCTTACGCGAACATCCGGCAGCGCCATGCAATCACCCAGGTGACCATCGAGAAGCGCAAGGTCTGGTCGCTTTCGGATGCGCGGGACCTGCTGACCCGGATGCTGGGCGAGATCACGGAGTGGACGGTGCTGCAGCACTATCTTCTCCAATACCTCCCGGCCGACGATCGCGTGACCGCGACGGCAAGCGCCTTTGCCGCTTCCCTCGAACTCGTGCGCGAGGGCAAGCTGGAGATCCGCCAGGACGGCGCCTTCCAGCCGATCTACCTGCGGCAGGGACGCAACCCCGCGGTCGCTCCGGAGGTGGTCGTCGATGCCTTCTGAGCACCCCGATCAGGAGATGGAGGGGCCGTCTGCCGATCAGCAGGGGGACGCCGTTTCTCTCCTGGAGGCCGAACGCATTGCGGAGGCGCTGGTCTTTGCATCCGCCGAGCCGGTATCGGAAGCCTTCCTCGCGGAGCGCCTGCCGCAGGGCGCGCCGGTTGCGACGGTAATGCAGGGGCTGGCGGAGCGATACGTCGCGCGCGGCGTGAACCTTGTGCGGAGCGGTGATCGGTGGGCGTTCCGGACAGCGCCTGATCTTTCCTTCGTGATCCGCAAGGACGACAACGAGGTGCGCAAGCTGTCGCGGGCTGCCCTCGAGGTCCTGGCCATCATCGCCTACCACCAGCCGGTGACTCGGGCGGAGATCGAGGAAATCCGCGGCGTCCAGACATCGAGGGGAACGCTCGATGTGCTGATGGAGGCTGGCTGGATCCGCTTCCGGGGCCGCAGACGCTCTCCCGGACGGCCGGTGACGCTCGGCACCACGCCGGATTTTCTCGACCATTTCGGGCTGGAGGAACTGCGGGACCTGCCCGGCCTCGATGAACTGAAGGGGGCGGGACTGTTGTCGGGACGTATACCGCCCAACTTCCAGGTGCCAATTCCGTCGATGTCCGATGAACTGACCGAGGACGAGGATCCGATCACGCAACTCGATCTCGAGGAACTCGGTCTCTTGACACCGAGTGGTGAAGAAGAGGAATGAGGTCATCTTTCTTGCAAGCCCGGCCAAGGGCTTGAAGCTGCGAGCATGTAATGACCTTCGATTCCCAGAGCCAGGGTAGACAGACAAGCCGGGCAGCAGGCGTTTCATTCGCGTCGCGCCTGACGTTCGAGGATATCCATCACAGCTACCACGGCAAGGAGACGATCCGGGGCATTTCTCTGACCGCCGAGCCCGGAGAGGTTCTTTGCCTTCTGGGGCCATCCGGTTCCGGCAAGACCACGTTGTTGCGCATAGCGGCTGGCATCGAGGTCCAGAGCCGGGGCAGGGTTGTGATCGACGGCCGCGAAGCTGCAGGTCCGTCGGTCTTCCTGCCGCCCGAAAAGCGCGGCATCGGCCTGATGTTCCAGGACTTTGCCCTCTTCCCGCACATGACGGTGCTGGACAATGTCCGCTTCGGCCTGACGGCGCTTACGGCCCATGAGGCGGCGGCTGCTGCCCGAGCCGCGCTCGAGCGGGTAGGGCTCGCCCATTATGCCGGGAAGTACCCGCACGCCCTCTCCGGCGGCGAGCAGCAGCGGGTGGCGCTGGCCCGTGCGCTCGCGCCGCGA
This sequence comes from Pseudorhizobium halotolerans, assembly GCF_902153235.2. NCBI lineage: Bacteria > Pseudomonadati > Pseudomonadota > Alphaproteobacteria > Hyphomicrobiales > Rhizobiaceae > Pseudorhizobium > Pseudorhizobium halotolerans. Next base: position 271,742 of record NZ_CABFWE030000005.1, read on the forward strand.
CCGGGGGTCCTGCTGATGGACGAGCCGTTCTCCGGACTTGATTCGCGCCTGAAGGACACGATCCGCGCCGATACGCTCGCAATCCTGCGCGAAAGCCGCGCTACCGCCATTGTTGTGACCCATGATGCGGAAGAGGCGATGCGGATGGCTGACCGGATCGCGCTTCTGCGGGATGGGCGACTCGTTCAGGCCGGCAGTGCCGAGGAACTCTACCAGGCTCCGCGGGATCTCTTCGCTGCCGCCTTCTTCTCGGAGATCAACGAATTTTCGGGAATCGTGAGCGGTGGGCGGGTCGAGACACCGCTTGGTGCCGTACCGGCGCACGACCTCAGCGACGGGACGAACGTCTCAGTTGCGGTGCGTCTTTCGGATGTGCGCGTTATGCCGCAGGGCGGAACGATCGAGGCGCGGATCCGGTCGAGGCGGTTTCTCGGTGTCGTGGAACTGCTGAATCTGGCGGTTTCCGGCCGCGAGGAACCGGTTCGGGCGCGCATCCGGGCAGATCTCCTGCCGCCAGACATCAGCGACGTAACCCTGAGCGTCGCGCCACAGGACATTTTGGTGTTTGAAAAAGCGGATCAAACAGCATAAATCGGGACAAGCGAAATTGGAGTTGCAGTTATGGGTTCCTTCAGTGTTTGGCATTGGCTGATCGTTCTGGTCATCGTGCTCGTGCTTTTCGGCCGCGGCAAGATTCCGGAATTGATGGGTGATGTCGCCAAGGGCATCAAGAGCTTCAAGAAGGGCATCAGCGAGGACGATACTCCTGAGACGACGAAGACCGTCGAGCACAAGCCCGAGGATACCAAGGAAAGCACGCGGACCTGATCTTTCGGACCGGGTTCGGGGAGCCTTGTTGAATGCTTGATATCGGCTGGACCGAGCTTCTCGTCATCGGGATCATTCTGATCGTCGTGGTCGGTCCGAAGGACCTGCCGCCGATGTTGAGGGCGTTCGGCCGGATGACCGGCACCCTGCGCAAGATGGCCGGCGAGTTCCGCACGCAGTTCGACGAGGCCTTGCGTGAGTCCGAGATGGACGAGGTGCGCAAGACGATAGCGGACGCGCAGAAGCTCAATCCGTCGAACGCTCTGCGCGACGCGATCAATCCGCTGCGGCAGATGGGACAGGACATCCGCAGCGACCTGGAGAAATCGACGCGGCCAGACAAGCCGGCCGGTGCCGGCAAGCCGGACGTCGAGGCGCAGAAGGTTGTCGAAGGCGTTGTCCCTGCAGAGCAGCCTGAGCCGGTGAAAGTGCCGCCGCCTGCCATAACTCTGCCACCGACGCCGCCGGTTCTCTTCGAAGCGCCCGAGACGCCGTCCACTGCGCCCGCCAAGGCGGACAAGCCAGTCCGGAAAGCAGCCAAACCCAAAGCGACGCCGTCTGAGAAGCCGGCCGCAGCAGCAGCCGGGAGATCAAAGAGCAGCAGTGCTCCGAGGACACCCACAGCGTCCGCCGACGCGGCCGCAAAGCCTGCATCGCGCAAGCGTCCTGCCAGGAAAGCCGACACCCCGAAGGATGACGCATGAACGGTGACATCGAAGACAAGCCGCAGCCGCTCCTCGAGCATCTGGTGGAGCTCCGCACACGCTTGATGTGGTCGCTTGGCGCATTCTTCGTGGCCTTCCTCGTCTGCTTCTTCTTCGCCAAGGATCTCTTCAACTTCCTGGTCGTGCCCTACAAGTGGGCGGTGACCTGGGCCGACATGGACGTCACAAAGTCGGAGCTGATCTACACGGCGCCGCAGGAGTTCTTCTTCACCCAGGTGAAGGTGGCCATGTTCGGAGCGCTGGTGATCGCGTTCCCGGTCATCGCTTCTCAAATCTACAAGTTCGTGGCGCCCGGTCTCTACAAGAACGAACGTGCCGCCTTCCTGCCGTTCCTGGTTGCGTCGCCGATACTCTTCCTGATGGGAGCAGCGCTCGTCTATTTCTTCTTCACTCCGATGGTGATGTGGTTCTTCCTTGCCATGCAGCAGGCACCGGAAGAGGGCGAGATGGCGATCTCGCTCCTGCCGCGGGTTTCGGAGTATCTGAGCCTGATCATGACGCTGGTGCTGTCATTCGGCCTGGTGTTCCAGTTGCCGGTCGTCACCACGCTTCTCGCGCGGGTGGGCTTGCTGACGAGCGACTGGCTGCGCGACAAGCGGAAGTTCGCCATCGTCATCGCCTTCGTCGTGGCAGCCGTGCTGACGCCGCCCGATCCGCTTTCCCAGATCGGCCTTGCGCTGCCAACTATCCTTCTCTACGAGATTTCCATCTACGCCGCGCGACTCGTCGAGCGCAAGCGCGCCGAGGAGGCTCTTGCCGAACCTGCCGCGTCGGACCTTGCCGATACGGACGAGGTCTAGGCCCTTCTGCCTTGCCCGCGAGAGTGCTGCGTTCCGCTCGAAAGGCCAGGAACGATGCTCGATATCAAGTGGATCCGTGACAATCCTCAGGCGCTGGACGAAGCGCTTGCAAAACGCGGCGCCGAACCTGCGGCTGTGACGCTACTGGCGCTCGACGACAAGCGCCGTTCCGTTATCCAGAAGCTCCAGGAGATGCAGTCGCGCCGCAATGCGGCCTCCAAGGAAATCGGCGCCGCCATGGCGCAGAAGAATGAGGAGCTTGCCGAGCGGCTGAAGGCCGAGGTCGCCACGATCAAGGATAGCATGCCGGCGGCGGAGCAGGAGGAGCGGGAGGTCGTTTCCGCGCTTGACGATGCCCTGTCGCGCATCCCCAATATTCCGCTCGACGATGTTCCGGTCGGCAAGGATGAGGCCGACAACGTGGTGAAACACGTGGTCGGGCAGAAGCCGGGCTGGAACCACCCGGCCAAGGAGCATTTCGAGATCGGCGAGCAACTCGGCTACATGGATTTCGAGCGGGCGGCGAAGCTCTCGGGCGCCCGCTTCACGGTCCTTACCGGCCCGCTGGCGAAGCTGGAACGGGCAATCGGCCAGTTCATGCTCGACCTGCACACCACGGAGCATGGTTATACCGAGGTTTCCTCGCCGCTGATGGTCCGTGATGAGGCCATGTACGGCACCGGACAGCTTCCGAAGTTCGCGGAGGATCTGTTCCGCACGACGGACGGCCGCTGGCTGATCCCGACGGCCGAGGTGACGTTGACCAACCTGGTGTCGGGCGAGACGCTGGAGCAGGAGAAGCTGCCGCTTCGGTTCACGGCCCTGACGCCGTCCTTCCGCTCCGAGGCGGGTTCTGCCGGACGCGACACGCGCGGCATGCTGCGCCAGCACCAGTTCTGGAAGTGCGAACTGGTCTCGATCACCGATGCCGATAGCTCGATTGCCGAGCACGAGCGGATGACGGAATGTGCTGAGACTGTCCTGAAGCGCCTCGGCCTGCATTTCCGTACCGTGTCGCTTTGCACGGGCGATATGGGCTTCGGCGCCCAGAAGACCTACGATATCGAGGTCTGGCTGCCGGGTCAGGATACCTACCGTGAAATCTCGTCCTGCTCGGTCTGCGGTGATTTCCAGGCCCGACGCATGAATGCGCGCTATCGGGTGAAGGACGACAAGGCGCTGAGGTTTGTTCACACGTTGAACGGTTCGGGCACGGCAGTCGGGCGTTGCCTGATCGCAGTGATGGAAAATTACCTCAACGAGGATGGGTCGATCAGCGTCCCGGATGCGCTTCTACCGTACATGGGCGGCATCACCAGAATCGAGCGGGCGGCCTGATGCGCATCCTGCTCACCAACGACGACGGTATCCATGCCGAAGGCCTGGCGGCGCTGGAACGCATTGCCCGGCAGCTGTCCGACGATGTCTGGATCGTTGCGCCGGAAACCGACCAGAGCGGGCTTGCGCATTCGCTGACTCTGTCGGAGCCGTTGCGCCTGCGCAAGGTCGGCGACAAGCACTTCGCGCTACGCGGCACGCCGACCGATTGCGTCATCATGGGCATTCGCGAGGTCCTGCCGGAAAAGCCGGATCTCGTCCTGTCGGGCGTCAATGCCGGCGCCAACATGGCCGATGACGTCACCTATTCGGGAACCATCGCCGGCGCAATCGAGGGCACACTGCAGGGCGTCCGCTCGTTCGCATTGAGCCAGGCCTACCAGCACGACGCCGAGGGTGGGCGCATCGTCCCATGGGAGACCGCCGAAGCCTATGCGCCCGATCTCATCCGCAAGCTGAGCGATGTGGAACTCCCGGACGGGACCTTCCTGAACCTGAATTTTCCCAAGTGCGCCCCGAAGGATGTTCAGGGCGTCCAGGTGACATCGCAGGGGAAGCTCGATTTCGGCTTGACGATCGACGAGCGGCGGGATGGCCGTGGCCTTCCCTACTACTGGCTGAGGTTCGGCGAGCGGCTTGGCCACTTCCGCGAGGGCACGGATATCCACGCGGTGAAGCACAACCGGATATCTGTGACCCCGCTCAAACTGGACCTGACGGACCATTCGGTACAGGATCGCCTCGCTGAAGCGCTTGGATTCGGAGTGGCCGATTGAAGTCCAGCATGGTCGAGAAGGAAGGTTTTGCTGCGCTCGTCTTGCGTCTGCGGGCCGAGGGCATTTCCGATCTTGATCTTCTTACCGCCGTCGAGCAGACGCCGCGATCCCAGTTCGTACCGACAGCGGCAGCAGCCGACGCCTATTCGGCACGGACCACCCCCATCGAATGCGGTGCCTTCATGGAGGGCGCCGACCTCGCTGTGCGGATCCTCCACCATCTGCAGGTGAAGCCCGGCCAGCGAGTGCTTGAGATCGGCACCGGCAGTGGGTTTACCGGTGCCGTGCTCGGCCGACTGGCTGAACGGGTCCTGTCGGTCGATCGCTACAAGACGCTGGTCACCGGCGCCCAGCGCCGCATGGATAAGCTTTCCCTGCGCAATATCGTCATCCGCCAGGCAGACGGCATCAACGGCATGCCGGGCGAGGGAACCTTCGACCGCATCCTGGTGACCGGCGCCTTCACCTCGATGCCGCGCTTCTATGCCGAGCAACTCGTCTCCGGCGGCGCGATGATTGCGCCGCTCATGCGGGAAGACGGCACCTGTATGATGATGCGTCTCACGAAGACGGGAAGCCGCTTCGACCGCGAGGATCTGTTCCCCGTGCCCTACCTGCCGCTCGTGCCCCATATTGCGGCAGCACTTTGACATTTGCCGTCGCTGACGGCGGCATGGTTACCAAATTAGCAAAAAAACAAATTCGATATCCGGACTTTAACCCGCCAGTAAGACTAACAGGTTTTAATCTGACCTAACGATGGTTGCGTCACGTTAGGTCGAGTCATGCGTATCAAGAGTTCGCTCAAGTCCCGTCAATCAATTCTCCGGATTGCAGGTGCCGTATTGCTCGCCAGCGTTGCCTCTGGCTGCAGTTCTGATGCCACCCGCTTCTCCGGCCTGTTCTCCGACACGGATTCCCTTACTACCGCTTCCATTCCGCAGCGGCAGGGCAGCGGTGCCTATGGTCAGGCGCCTGTCCCTCGTGGCGATGTCGCTTCGGCGCCTGCCGGCGGATACGGCAATCGCACCGTTGCTCCGTCGCAGCCTTATCCGGCGGCCGGCGGCGACTATGTTTCCATTCCTTCGGCGGCACGTACGGCCTCGGCTCCGGCCACGGTGCAGCGCACGGAACTTGCTCCTCCCGGAGGAGCGGTTGCGGTCGGCAACGATGCGACGACGCGCCAGCAGGCTCTTGCGCAGCCGTTCCCGTCAGCTGAGACAGGGGCAGTGCGACCGGCGCCGCAAGGCGCTGCATCGGATCAACTGACCACCGGTACCGTCAAGACGACATCGGGCTGGTCGACGGTCAATGCACCGCGTGTAACCCTGAAGGCCGGTGAATCGGCAGCGACGCTGTCGCGGCGATATGGTGTCCCGGAGCGGGAGATCCTGCGCGCCAACAATGGCAACCTGGTTGCCGGGCAGTCGGTCATCATTCCGACTTTCGGTCCTGCCAGCAACTCCGCCAAGGTCGCCGCCGGCGACATCGACCTCCAGAACAAGGCTCCGGCCCCTGTCCAGCCGCAGGAGCAGAAGGTTGCTGTCCTGCCGGCGCAGGCCCGCGACAAGGCCACCGCCCAACCGGGCAAGCTGACTCCGCCTGCCGGCGCTGGCGGTACCTACACCGTCCAGCCCGGCGACACGCTGACGAAGATTGCCCGCGCCAATGGTCTCTCCGTCGATCAGCTGAAGGCGGCCAATGGGCTGACGAACGAAAGCATCCGGATCGGTCAGGTCCTGAACCTATCGCCTTCGTCGGCGCCCGTCGCAACCGATCCTGTCCAGACTGCATCGGTGTCTTCGAAGCCAGCCGTTCAGGCCGAGGCGCCTGCTGCCCAGAAACCGGTTGCGGAGACGCCGCCCGCAGAGGCACAGAAGCCGGTCGAGACGGCGTCAGTCTCCGAAGCGGCCGTCAAGTCGGACGTCACGACCGCCGCTCCGCAGTCGACGGGCATCGGCAAGTACCGCTGGCCGGCTAACGGCGCGGTCATCGCCGGCTTCGGCCAGAACGTCGAAGGCAGCCGGAACGACGGCATCAACATCTCGGTTCCGGAAGGTACGCCGATCAAGGCCGCTGAGAACGGCGTGGTCATCTATGCCGGCAACGGGTTGAAGCAGCTCGGCAATACGGTCCTGGTTCGCCACGACGACGGCAAGGTCACCGTCTATGGCCATGCCGGCAGCCTCAGCGTATCCCGCGGGCAGAAGGTCACGCGCGGCCAGACCATCGCCAGCTCCGGCATGAGCGGCGACGCGAAGCGTCCGCAGGTCCACTTCGAGGTGCGCAAGGACGCGACCCCGGTCAACCCGATCACTTTCCTTGAATAGAGTATTGCGTATCAGGGAAAGCGGAAAAGCCCGGCTCGTCCGGGCTTTTCGTTATCTGCGCTCGAGCGGCAGCCGCAACCGGCCCGCCAGATCCTGAATATACTGCCAGGCGACACGCCCGGAGCGTCCGCCGCGGGTTGTGGCCCATTCGAGCGCCTCGTGGTGAAGCGCCTCGCGCTCGAGCGGTAAACGGAAATAGTCGGCATAACCATCGATCATCGTCAGGTAGTCGTCCTGGCTGCACTTGTGGAAGCCGAGCCACAGCCCGAACCGATCCGACAGCGACACCTTTTCCTCGACGGCCTCTGATGGATTGATCGCCGTCGATTGCTCGTTTTCCATCATGTGGCGCGGCAGCAGATGGCGGCGGTTAGAGGTCGCGTAGAAGAGGACATTGTCCGGGCGGCCTTCGATGCCCCCGTCTAGAGCCGCCTTCAGGGACTTGTAGGCGGTATCGTCATGATCGAAGGAAAGGTCGTCGCAGAATACGATAACCCGCTGGTCGGATGCCTTGAGGATGTCGAGGAGAAGGGGCAGGGACGCGATGTCCTCGCGGTGCACCTCGACGAGCTTCAGGGCCGTATCGGTGGAGGCGCGGAGGTCCTCATGCACCGCCTTCACCAGTGACGACTTGCCCATTCCGCGGGCACCCCAGAGCAGCACGTTGTTTGCAGGGTAGCCTTCAGCGAAGCGCAGCGTATTCTCGTGCAGGATGTCGCGCACGTGGTCGACGCCGCGGATCAGCGACAGTGCCACACGGTTCGGGCGGGGGACAGGCTGCAGCCGTAGGTTGGCAGGCACCCAGACGAAGCAGTCGGCCGAGGACCAGTCGTTGGCTGCGGGCGGCGGGCCGGCAAGCCGCTCCAGCGCATCGGCGAGGCGCGATACCTCCGCAAGCAGGCGCTGATTGAGTTCCTCGGTCACGGCATCCTCCCGCTGATTTGGCGTGCAACGTCGTCGGGGAGCGGTTAGCACGCAGCGGCGATACGCAAAAGCCAGCCAATCGTGGATTTGGTACGCGAAGCAGCCTGTTTTTGTTGCATTCAGGGTAGGCCCAATTATATTCCGGCCACTTGCAAAAGGGGGGCATTGGGCTCCTGACAATCATGGAGTACTCGATGTTCATCACTGAAGCATTTGCCCAGGCCGAAGGTGCAGCCCCATCGGCCTTCGGGTCGGGCCTCGAAATGCTCTTCCTCTTCGCACCGCTGATGGTGGTCTGGTATTTCTTCCTGATCCGTCCGCAGCGCGCGCAGATGAAGAAGCGCCAGGAAATGCTGTCCAATATCCGTCGCGGCGACAACGTCGTGCTCGGTGGCGGCATTGCGGGCAAGGTCACGAAGGTGGTGGACGACAACGAGGTCGAGGTGGAAATCGCCGAGGGCGTCAAGGTTCGCGCGCTGCGCGCCTATGTCGCCGAAGTGCGGGTAAAGGGTGAGCCGGTCAAGACCGACGCGGCCGCATCCTGATGCCTCATGCGGCGTGCCTCCGGTGCGCCGCTCCTCCGCCTGGCGGAGAACTTAAGGAGGCACGTACCAGTGCCAAAGGGAATTGAAATCCGGGACGCCCATTTCCCGGGCCGGGCGCCGATCGATGCCTATGGCAATGGCGGGTTCCGGTTTGCTGACATGTCCCACCGCGGCTCGTTGCTCTGCCTGCCGTCGGGTATTCACGGCTGGGAGTTCGAGGAAGGCCAGCCGCTGACAAGCGAGGCGCTTGCGAGGGTCCTGGAGGAAGCGGCGGACATAGAGGTTCTGCTTGTTGGGACCGGCCGCGAGCTGAGACCGCTGCCGCAACAGCTGAAATCGGCGCTGAAGGCGCGCGGTATCGCCTCCGATCCGATGAGTACCGGAGCCGCCGTGCGGACCTACAATGTCATGCTTTCGGAATCGCGGGCTGTCGCAGCCGCCCTGATCGCGGTGTGAGGCGCGGTGGCTTCGGAACCCGACATAGTACTTTCGACGCTCCGCGATACGGATCGTGACAGATATCTCGCTTGCCTTCTCTCCCCCGAGGAAAAGCGGGGAGCGCTTGCCGCACTCTATGCCTTCAATGCGGAGATCGCCCGGGTACGGGACGTGGTGCATGAGGCTTTGCCAGGCGAGATCCGCCTTCAGTGGTGGCGTGACCTCATAGAAGGAGCCGCGCACGGCGATCCCGGCGGCAATCCGGTTGCTGCCGCCCTGCTTGCCGCGATCGAAGAACATCGGCTGCCGAGGGACACGTTCCTCGCAATGATCGATGCGCGGATAGGCGATCTCTACAATGACCCATTTCCCACCCGCAACGAGCTGGAAGGCTATGCCGGCGAAACCGCATCGGCTCTGATCCAGCTGGCGAGCCTCGTGCTGGCGCCTGCGGAAGCGGCAGAGACAGCGCATGCGGCAGGCCATGGCGGGGTGGCGCAGGCCATCGCCGGGCTTCTTCTTCTCATGCCGCTGCACCGCCGGCGAGGACAGCTCTATATCCCGCTGGACATACTCGCCGCAACCGGTCTTGACCGTGACGCGTTCCTTGCGGGGCAGGAGCGCGATCGGATCGCAGCTGCAATCGATGCCTTTGCCGGTCTTGGCCTGGAGCACCTGGCGAAGGCCCGCGCTGCCGGTCGGGTTCCCAAGGGCCTGTTTCCCGCCTATCTCCCCGTCTCCCTTGCCGAGCCGGTACTGCGGGATGCGGGCCGACATGGTGCGGCCCTGCTGGAGAAGAATGAGCCGCCGGCCCAATGGCGCCGCCAGTTGCGCATGGTCAAGGCGCAGTTCCTGCAGCGTTTCTGACGGCCGCGCCAACGTTCGCGCAAGCCTGTCCCTTTACGGGGACGATATCTCTAGCCTCAGGGAGTGACGGCGTGAATTCTGTCATCGTCTGGTCGATCATCTTCGTGCTGATCGCGCTCTTTGCCTACTATGCTACGCGCATGGCAAGGCGGGACGACAGAGAGGATGGCCTGCACGACTTCGGCTTCGCCCTGCTCGAATTCGGCCGCGCCTTCCCCAACGAGGCCATTAGGGAGATCCATGCCACGGCCGACGGAAGGGCCGTCTTCGTCCGGCTCCATGACGGCAAGACCGGTATCATGCGCAGCCATACCAAGCATTACGCCTGCCACCTCATCAGGCCCGGACGCGTGCGGGTTCAGGGACAGGAAGATGCCAGAAGCTTCCGCGCCGAATTCCTTGACGCACCGGCCAATGACGGCCTGTTCACCTTCAGGACCGAAGCCGAGGCAGCGGAAGTCTCGCTATGGCTGCTGGGGAACTATGTCAGTTCCGCCGACAAGGACGTAGCCGAAGACGGGGCCTGATTCTCCTCTGTATCGAGACCGAGCCAGGCGGCACAGTCCCTCAGGGCGCGCGCGGCCATCAACTGCTTCTTCATGATCGCCTTGTCCTTGCCGCGGAAGCGTTTGACGCCTTCCGGCTTGGCGATCGAACCCGGCTCCAGTTCAGGGAAAAGGCCGAAATTGATGTTCATCGGCTGGAAGGAGCGCTTGCCCGGTTCGTCGTGCGAAACGAGGTGCCCGCCGGTGATATGGCCAAGCAAGGCTCCGAAAGCTGTGGTGGCCGGCGGTGGCGCCAGCGAGATGCCCTTCCTCTCGGCCGCTGCGAAGCGGCCCGCCAGCAGGCCGATGGCGGCGCTCTCCACATAGCCTTCGCAACCGGTAACCTGTCCCGCAAACCGCAGACCGGGGCGGCTCTTGAGCGAAAGCGTCCGGTCGAGGAACATAGGAGAGTTTATGTAGGTATTCCGATGGAGACCCCCGAGCCGGGCAAACTCGGCGTTCTCCAGTCCCGGGATCATCCGGAAGATCTCCGCCTGGGCGCCGTACTTGAGCTTCGTCTGGAAGCCGACCATGTTGTAGAGCGTACCAAGCGCATTGTCCTGGCGGAGCTGCACGACCGCATAGGGCTTGACCGTCGGATTGTGGGCGTTCGTCAGTCCCATAGGCTTCATCGGACCGTGCCGTAGCGTCTCGCGTCCCCGCTCGGCCATCACCTCGATCGGCAGGCAGCCGTCGAAATAGGGTGTGCCTTCCCATTCCTTGAAGCCCGTGGTGTCGCCAGCGACAAGCGCATCGATGAACGCATTGTACTGCGTCTCGTCCATCGGACAGTTGATGTAGTCCTTGCCGGTCCCGCCGGGGCCAACCTTGTCGTAGCGGGACTGATACCAGCAGACGTCCATGTTGATGGATTCGCGGTAGACGATCGGCGCGATGGCGTCGAAGAAGGCAAGCGAATCCTCGCCCGTCTCCGCCTGGATCGCAGCCGCGAGCGCGGGCGAGGTGAGGGGGCCGGTCGCGAGGATGGCGAGATCCCATTCCGCCGGCGGGAGTCCCTGGACCTCCTCGCGAACGACCGTGATCAGCGGGTGTTCGGAGATTGCCTTGGTGACGGCGTCGGAGAAACCGTCACGGTCCACCGCCAGCGCGCCGCCCGCGGGCACCTGGTTGCGGTCGGCACAGGCCATGATCAGCGAGCCGGCAAGGCGCATCTCCGCGTGAATGACGCCGACCGCATTGGATGTCGCATCGTCGGAGCGGAAGGAATTCGAGCAGACCAGCTCGGCTAGGCCATCGGTCTTGTGGGCGTCGGTGCCGCGCACACCGCGCATTTCGTGCAGGATGACGGGGATTCCGGACTGGGCGATCTGCCACGCGGCTTCCGAGCCTGCGAGCCCGCCGCCGACGATATGGATGGGAGAAACGGTCTTATTGGTCATGGCGCGCTCTTATCACGCGTTCGCCGGGGGCGGAATCGAAAAAGGCACCCGATCAGGTGCCTTTGCGAAAGTCGTCTCGTCGCCGGTTGGCTCAGCGCATTCTGTTCCGACTAGCGGAAAGAGCGGGCAGCAACGTGGCGGATGTCGTAGCGGGTCAGGCCGATGTCGTTGAGCGCCTGGTTGGACAGGCCGCCCAGTTCGCTGATCGTGCGACGATAGCTGAGCCAGTTCTTGGCAAGGCGGATCGGGTTCATGATGTTTCCTCGGTGTTCAAGCCGGTCACTGCCGGCGATGAGGAACTTATACGCGCGAATAACTAGATTGTGCAGTGCAGAAATTAAGCGACTGCCATGCGTTTAAGCAGGAGGTTGATGAAGAAGCAGGCGATGCCGCTTAAGTGGGCAGAACTCGAGAGAGACAACAGACCCTAAAAACAAAAAAAACGCCCTGCAAGCAGGGCATTTTGAAAGCTCGGTGATCGTCTTCGTTAGAAGCCGACGGCGCTCCGGGCGACGCGACGGATGTCGCTGCGGCCGATGCCGAGATCGTGGAGTTCACGGTCGCTCATGCGGTCGAGCTCGTTGACGGTCTCGCGGTACTTGCGCCAGTTGTTGAGTTTGCGTGCGATGTTCATGGTCTGCCTCATATTTCGCTAGTTGCCGGCACTCGAGCGCCAGCCAAATCTGATGGGCGGAATCTATGCTGCACTGCGAAGAGCTAAAAGTCGCAACTTGGTATTCCACCTATGCGCTACACGCATTACCCGCGGCTCTGCTCGTGAACGTTTGATTAACGATTGGACAGGTGGACCTTGAAAAAATAGCGCCTGCCGGGGGAGGATCCGGCAGGCGCTATTTGCAGGACTGGCAGTCGAGGAGGAGGCGCCAGTCTCCGGCGGCACGAGAGGAGGAGGAGCGCCGCCGAATGGTGAGATCGCGAAACCAACGGATAGAGGCAAGGCTTGTTCCGAAGGGATGCGTCATCGAATTAGGATTACCTTATATGCAGATGGTTAAGAAAAGGTAAATGATGCCTGCGCGACAGGGAACAAGACGATCTCTTCGAGGCCACTCTGCATGTTGCAAAGCCTTCATTTTCCCTTTGCGCCGGAAAAAACGGGTGATATAGAGACGCGCGCTCCGAAAGCCTCCTTGCGGGGATTTTTGCGCGGCGGGAGCGCGGGTATGGTGAAATTGGTAGACACGCCAGATTTAGGTTCTGGTGCCGCAAGGCGTGGGAGTTCAAGTCTCTCTACCCGCACCAGAGCCGCAGGAGCAGGATCGGGAGCCGTCAGCGGCTAGAGATCAGCGTTCCAGAAGTCGCGGCCGGTCACTCAGGTTCCGGCGTCGTGCTCATCGAAAACCAACGGCTGTCTGAGCACCGCCGCCACGATATGAAGGTTTTAAAATGCAGGTTACCGAAACGCTCGCTGAAGGGCTGAAGCGCGAAATCAAGGTTGTCATTCCGGCCAAGGACATGGAGGCACAGATGAACGTGCGCCTCGCCGAAGCCAAGGACAAGGTCCGCATCAATGGCTTCCGTCCGGGCAAGGTGCCGGTCGCCCATCTGAAGAAGATGTATGGCAAGTCGATCATGGCGGAACTCGTCAACGAGATCGTTCGCGAGCGCCCTACCAAGATCCTGTCCGAGCGTGGCGAGAAGTCCGCTACCCAGCCGTCGATCACCATGACGGAAGACGAGGCCGAAGCCGAGAAGATCCTCAGCGCCCAGGCCGATTTCGAATTCACTCTGTCCTATGAAGTCATCCCGCCGATCGAACTGAAGCCGACGGACGGCATCAAGGTCGTGCGTGAGGTCGTTGACGTGTCCGACGACGAGGTCAACGAGCAGATCCTCAAGATCGCCGAAAGCGCCCGCACCTACGAAGCCAAGAAGGGCAAGGCCGCTAATGGCGACCGCGTCACGATGAACTACCTCGGCAAGGTCGACGGCGAAGCCTTCGATGGCGGCGCTGCAGAGGATGCCGAACTGGTGCTCGGTTCCGGCCGCTTCATCCCGGGCTTCGAAGACCAGCTGGTTGGCGTAAAGGCCGGCGACGAGAAGACCATCACCGTGACGTTCCCGGCCGACTATCCGGCTGCGAATCTCGCTGGCAAGGAAGCGACCTTCGACGTTACCGTCAAGGAAGTGGCTGCCCCGGCCGATCTGGAGCTGAACGACGAACTCGCCTCCAAGCTCGGCATTGAGTCGTTCGACAAGCTCAAGGAAATCGTCCGCGGCCAGATCGAAGGTCAGTACGGCAATGTCACCCGTCAGAAGGTGAAGCGCCAGATCCTCGACCAGCTGGACGAGATGTACAAGTTCGACACGCCGCAGGGCCTCGTCGACGCCGAGTTCGAGAACATCTGGCGCCAGATCAACACCGATCTCGCCCAGTCCGGCAAGACCTTCGAAGACGAGGACACCACCGAGGAAGAAGCACGCGAGGAATATCGCAAGCTTGCCGAGCGTCGTGTCCGCCTTGGCCTCGTTCTCTCCGAGATCGGCGAGAAGGGTGGCGTCGAGGTGACCGAGGAAGAAATGCAGCGTGCGCTCTTCGCCCAGCTGCAGCAGTTCCCGGGCCAGCAGAAGGAAATCCTGGAGTACTTCCGCAACACGCCGGGTGCCTCCGCCTCGCTGCGCGCACCGATCTTCGAAGAGAAGGTCGTCGACAAGCTGCTGGCGGAAGTCGACGTGACCGACAAGAAGGTTTCCAAGGAAGAGCTGCTGGCGGACGACGAGGAAGGCTCCGAAGCCGCCGAGAAGCCTGCCAAGAAGAAGGCTGCGCCGAAGAAGAAGGCCGCTGCCAAGGATGAGGCTGCCGAGGCCGCTTCCGAGGAAGCTGCAGCTCCGAAGAAGAAGGCAGCTCCGAAGAAGAAGGCCGCTGACGACAGCGCTGAGTAACCTTCATTTTGCATGGATGCAGAAGCCGGGTCGGCAACGATCCGGCTTTTTTATTGTCCCTCCCGAAGTTGTGCCGCCATGATCCGCATCGAGAACATCAGCAAGTCGAACAGCCACCGCATTCTCTACATCGAGGCGTCGGCGGCCCTTAACCGCGGCGAGAAGATCGGCCTGGTCGGCCCGAACGGCGCCGGCAAGACGACGCTGTTTCGCATGATCACCGGCCAGGAGAGCCCGGACGAGGGGCAGGTCGCCGTCGAGAAGAATGTCACGATCGGCTATTTCAACCAGGACGTCGGCGAGATGTCCGGCGTCAGCGCCGTGACCGAGGTGATGAACGGCGCAGGTCCGGTCAGCACGGTTGCCGCGGAGCTACGGGAACTCGAAGCTGCGATGGTCGATCCGGATCGCCTGGACGAGATGGGCGAGATCATCGAACGCTACGGCGAGGTACAGGCGCGCTACGAGGAGCTCGACGGTTACGGGCTGGAAAGCCGTGCCAGGGAGGTCCTCGCCGGTCTCTCCTTCAGCCAGGAGATGATGGAAGGCGACGTCGGCAAGCTCTCCGGCGGCTGGAAAATGCGTGTCGCGCTTGCCCGCATCCTTCTGATGCGCCCGGACGTCATGCTGCTCGACGAGCCCTCCAACCACCTTGATCTGGAAAGCCTGATCTGGCTGGAGCAGTTCCTCAAGAACTACGAGGGGGCGCTGCTGATGACTTCGCACGACCGCGAGTTCATGAACCGCATCGTCAATAAGATCATCGAAATCGATGCCGGCTCGCTGAACACCTATGCCGGCGACTATGGCTTCTACGAGCAGCAGCGGGCACAGAACGAGAAGCAGCAGCAGGCGCAGTTCGAGCGCCAGCAGGCCATGCTCGCCAAGGAGATCAAGTTCATCGAGCGCTTCAAGGCGCGCGCCAGCCATGCCGCGCAGGTGCAGAGCCGGGTGAAAAAGCTGGACAAGATCGAACGGGTTGAGCCGCCGCGCCGGCGTCAGTCGGTCGCGTTCGAGTTTCAGCCGGCGCCACGTTCCGGAGAGGATGTTGCAAGCCTCAAGGGCGTGCACAAGGCCTATGGAAGCCGGACGATCTATGAGGGTCTGGACTTCATGATCCGCCGCAAGGAGCGCTGGTGCATCATGGGCGTCAACGGTGCGGGGAAGTCGACGCTGCTGAAGCTGATCGCCGGCTCGACTGAGCCAGATCGGGGTTCGGTCACGGTCGGCGCCAGCGTGAAGATGGGCTATTTCGCGCAGCACGCCATGGACCTGCTGGATGGCGAGCAGACGATCTTTGAATGGCTCGAATCGGAGTTTCCGAGGGCCGGGCAGGGCACGCTGCGCACGCTCGCCGGCTGCTTCGGCTTCTCAGGCGACGATGTGGAGAAGAAATGCCGGGTGCTTTCGGGAGGTGAGAAGGCACGGCTCGTCATGGCGGCCATGCTGTTCGATCCTCCGAACTTCCTCGTTCTCGACGAACCGACCAACCACCTCGACCTCGACACCAAGGAAATGCTGATCAGGGCGCTCTCCGAGTATGAGGGCACCATGCTCTTCGTCAGCCATGACCGGCACTTCCTGTCGGAGCTCTCCAACCGGGTGCTGGAGATCTCGGCCGACGGTGTTCACCGATATGACGGCGGCTACCGGGACTATGTCGAGCGGACCGGCTACGAGGCGCCGGGCCTGGCGGCCTGACACCTCCGCAAGCCGTCGGCGCCCGGGCGCGGCGTCAGCCTGCCTGCAGTTCCTTCATGTCGGCATCGTCCAATTCGGTCGCCCGCAGATGCGCCGGCCGATCGTGTAGGTGGCGGACATAGGCCTCGAATGCCGGCCTCTTGTCGATCGAGCCGAACTGCATGCCCCACATCAGGTGGGAGCCGACATAGACGTCGGCTGCCGTGAAGCTGCTGCCGGCGATGTAGCTGCGGTCGGTGAGCGCATTTTCGAGCGTCTCGATTACCTCGGCATAGCTCCCGTACCCGATCATTACACGACGATCCTCAGGGACCTGGAAACCGAGGGCGCGATTGCTGACAGCTGCCTCCAGCGGGCCGGCCGCGAAGAAGAGCCAGCGATAATAGTGGGCCCGCTCCCTTTGCGGCGGCGCTAGCCCTGCTTGCGGGAAGGCATCCGCCAGATATGCGCATATGGCCGGGCATTCCGTCACGATGCTGTCACCATGAACCAGGGTTGGGACCTTTCCCATCGGATTGAGCCGCAGATAGTCCGCTCCCTTCATCGTGCCGCCGAAGGTCAGCACCTCCCGGCGGTAGGGAACGCCGACCTCTTCCAGCATCCACCGGGCAATCCGGCCGCGTGACATGGGATTGGTATAGAGAATGAGTTCATCTGACATTACCACTTCCTCCGTTCACCGTATGTTCTAGTCGCGGGATTTGCAGAGATCAATCCGCTCCAGGCAAAAAAGAAGACGGCGGGAACTGGTCCCGCCGTCAAAGCTCCTAAAATCCGAAGGATCGATCAGGCGGCCATGGCCTTCTTGAGGTTGTCGTCGATCTTGTCGAGGAAAGCCGTCGTCGAGAGCCACGGCTGATCCGGGCCGATGAGCAGTGCCAGGTCCTTGGTCATGAAGCCGGATTCGACCGTCTCGATGCAGACGCGCTCGAGCGTCGCGGCGAAGCGTGCGAGTTCGGCATTGTCGTCCAGCTTGGCGCGGTGGGCGAGGCCCCGGGTCCATGCGAAGATCGAGGCGATCGAGTTGGTCGAGGTCTCCTGGCCCTTCTGGTGCTGGCGGTAGTGACGGGTGACGGT
>NZ_CABFWE030000005.1:288949-446937 GCF_902153235.2 Pseudorhizobium halotolerans
GCCTCTCTCTCTCTCTCTCTCTCTCTCTCTTGAGTGACCGCCCTAGCCGCTCGGAACCTTGATCCGTCCGCTTCGTTCGGAGCCAGTCCGATCCGGAGGAGAGAATGGAAGATCCGAGACGTTGCCGCCATCTTTGCGTCGACATGCAGAGGCTGTTTGCCGAAGATACCCCTTGGAACGTCCCATGGATGCAGAAGGTCCGCGACCCGGTCGCCATACTATCCTCGGCCCACGCGGCTGAGACCATTTTCACTCGCTTCATACCGCCCGTTCATCCCGCCGATGTCACCGGGACCTGGCTTGAATACTACCAGAAATGGCCGATGATGACCCGCGAGGTCCTGGGCGGCGAGATGGTCGACATACTGCCGGAACTGCGCGAACTTGTTCCTCCCGCGACGGTCTTCGACAAGCCCATCTATTCCCCATGGCTGGATGGCCGCCTGCATCGATATCTTCGCGGGCAGGATGTCACCACCCTCGTCATCTCCGGTGGAGAGACTGATGTCTGCGTCCTCGCTGCCGTGATGGGTGCGGTCGACCTGGGATACTCGATCATCCTTCTGAAGGATGCAATCTGCAGCACCTCGGACGCGACGCACGATGCAACACTCGGCGTCTATGCGTCCCGGTTCTCGACCCAGCTGCGTCTCTCTAGCGTCCCGGAAGTCCTCGACTGGTGGGCATGAAGGAACCTTCGCGAGGGGAATCCGGTTGTCTCAGCATGGACCTTGCGAAGGAGAAACTCCGATGAAGAACGAACAGCCAAAATCCGGCCGACCCGGCGAGACCTCGCAGTGGCCGCGCTGGGAGGGACCCGCTGAAAATCGCCCCAGCGGATACCTGCAGGGAGAAGCAAATATCTTTGCCGAGGAGAGCGGCCAGGAGAAGAAACGCGGCCTCACTCCTCAGGGATACGAGCGCTCCGACAGTGATCTGCAAACCGCCGTCAATGAAGCTCTCACGCAGGACGCATTTCTGGATCCCCGAGGCATCACAGTCTCCGTAAATGACGGCATCGCTTCCTTGGAAGGCACGGTGGCAAGCGCCGATGATGTCCGCCGCGCGGAGGACTGCTGTCGCTCGGTCGATGGCCTGAGCGGATGCACCAACAACCTGCACATCGCTGGCGAACACCACTGAGGATCAACCAGGAGAAAGAACATGGCCGACAAACTATGGTTCGTGATCGTGGCGATAGGCCCTGTCCTGCTGGGACTCGTGATCGCCTTTGGCTTGATGCGTAAGAGACACATCGGGACGGTCGAGAAAGCTCGGCAGGAAGAGGCGGTTGAGCGCCTGTACGACAAGCCCGAAGGTGGTCGCGAACCCAGCTACAGGCAGAACTGAGGCCCGGAACTTTTAACTGGTCGCTTCGTTATCTGCAGCGGAAACATCAACCCCGAACATTCACCCAGGAGACTTGCGATCATGGCAACGAAAACCCTCGACGACCTTTTCTACGAGACGCTCAAGGATATCTACTACGCCGAGCGTCAGATCCTGAAGGCGCTGCCGAAGATGGCGCGCGCCGCCCAGGACGAGAAGCTCAAAGCCGCTTTCCAGGACCACAAGGACGAAACCGAGGGCCAGATCGAGCGCCTGAAGCAGGTTTTCGAACTCATCGGCAAACGAGCTCGCGGCAAGACCTGTGACGCCATTGAGGGGATCATCTCCGAGGGCGAAGAAATCATGGAAGAATTCAAGGACACGCCCGCCCTCGACGCCGGCCTTCTTGCCGCCGCCCAGGCTGTCGAGCACTATGAAATTAGCCGCTATGGCACGCTGCGCTCCTGGGCCCAGCAGCTTGGCCTGAAGGATGCAGTAAAGCTTCTGGAGGAGACGCTTGCAGAGGAAAGCAAGACCGACGAGAAGCTGACGGGCCTTGCCAAGACGGCGGTCAACACCGCTGCCCAGAAGGCTGCCTGATCCCTGCAATGAAAAGGCCCGGTACGCTGAACCGGGCCTTTTGCTTGGGCGTTGCAGTGCCGTCAGGCATTCAGGCCGGAACCCGGCGGTGGCTGGACTGGCAGCATCTCCCCATTAAGCTCCATACGCCGAAAAACGCGGCTGTGCTTTCGCTTCGCCATCTCCACCCTCGCGGCTGCGACGGCAAGCTCATAGGTATGAAATGAGCAACGAGACTCGATCCCGTTCATGACGTAGGTCCACCCGTCAGGGTGAGGTATGATATCGCAAAAATTGTTCATGGCGGCTCCCTTCAGCGGGCCCTAAACTCCCGACCTCCCATAAGGTTCCGCCTTCCTGAACCGAGACCGCGAATTATTCGTCGCCAGCAGGAACTTTCAGTTTCCGTGATCGTTCTTCGTCCACGATAAGTGGAGACCTTGATGGCGGATCACGAGGACGACTGGGTACGCAAGCGCGCCTATTCACTTTGGGAAGAGGAGGGATATCCGGCAGGAAAGGATCTGGAGCACTGGGAGCGGGCGAAACGAGAGTTCGATAGCTTTAAGCCGGGCCGAATGAAACGCGCGACGTCGCGGTCCACCGCGGCTAGTGCGAAGCCGGCGAGCACAAAGCCGGAAGGCAAGGGTTCGGAGGCGCTGCCTCCTCCTCCAAAGAAGAAGGCTGTGCGGACGAAAAAGACGACCAGCAGTTGACCTCCTGACATGCGGCTGCGGCAGACCTGCCGCCGCGATCTCTGCTCTACCTGCTGCGTGGGGTGCCGTGCGCTACAAGACTCTCTTTCTCTCATTTCGTTGGAACGCTTGCCCCCATCCACGCGTTCGGCAGGACCGGCCGAGTGCACGGTGGAGGCTGGCATGACGGACGCATTCTTCTCTTTCGCGGATCCCGACGCGGTCAGTACGGCCGAAACATCCGGCACGGTAAAGCGAAGAGGTGCCTCTGGCGCCATCAAGGTACTTTCCGTCACCTCCGAAATATTTCCCCTTATCAAAACAGGCGGTCTCGCCGACGTCACCGGCTCCTTGCCGAAAGCGCTGGAACGCCTCGGAGTCGAGACACTCTCACTGATCCCAGGTTATCCGTCAGTGATGGGGCAGCTCAGAACGGCCCCGCCGCTCCTCGTTTTCGACGAACTTCTGGGCGAACGTGCCTCGCTGCTCTACGCTCGGATCGAAGGCCTCAGCCTGTTGGTTCTTGACTGCCCTACCCTCTATGCACGCGACGGTGGCCCCTACGTTGACGCTACGGGGGTTGATTATCCCGACAACTGGAAACGCTTCGCTGCGCTGAGCCTTGCAGCCGCCGAAGTGGCGGGCGGAGCGCTCCCCGGCTGGATACCGGACATTGTTCATACCCATGACTGGCAAACCGCCCTGACATCCGTTTACATGCGGGAACTGGAGGTACCCACTCCTGTTGTGCTCACGGTGCACAATCTCGCTTTCCAGGGACAATTCTCTGCCTCGCTTCTGCCTGCGCTGGGGCTGCGGCCCGAACTCTACGCGACCGACTGCCTCGAGTACTTCCGCGACATCAGTTACCTGAAAGGCGGGCTGCAGACGGCTGATGCCATCACCACGGTCAGTCCGACATATGCCAGGGAAATCCTGACGCCTCGCTTTGGGATGGGCATGGATGGCATTCTGAACCAACGGCTCGACGTCCTTCGCGGTATCGTCAACGGGATCGACCTGGAGGTCTGGGACCCGGCCGCCGATCCCTACCTACCCGTGAACTACGACGCTGCCAGCCTTCGCAAGAAGCGGCAGAACCGCCGACATCTGCTGGAGGCGTTCGGCCTGGACACGGACGGGGCAGGGCCTGTTTTTGCCGCGGTCAGCCGCCTGACGTGGCAGAAGGGCATGGATATGCTGGCAGAGACTGCAGACGAGATCATCAACAGCGGTGGCAAGCTGATCGTCTGCGGACAAGGGGACCGTGAGATCGAGCGCCAGCTCCTGGAGACTGCGGCGCGGCATCCTGGCCAGATGACCGTCCATATCGGCTATGCCGAGGCGATCGCGCATCTCATACACGCCGGAGCGGACGCGATTATCCAACCGTCGCGCTTCGAGCCTTGCGGCCTGACCCAGCTCTACGCCCTTCGGTACGGCTGCGTTCCAGTCGTATCCCGGACGGGCGGCCTTTCTGAAACGATTATCGACGCCAATGACGCAGCAATGTCTGCACGCGTGGCCACCGGGTTCCAGTTTCATCCGGTCACAACCGATGGCCTGCGGACGGCGCTGAGGCGCGCGATCGAAGCCTATGCGGACCCGAAGCAGTGGGCGAGATTGCAGAACCAGGGCATGAAGGCCAGGTTCTCCTGGGACCGTAGTGCGCAGCAATATGCCGCGGTCTACGCCTCGCTCATGAATCGATCGAAAACATCGCCTTCGCGGCCTCTGCCCAAAGCCGTCTCCTGAAGAAGGCAACCGCCCGAGAGCGGCTGACTTGCTTCAGCTGCTTGAACAGTCAGGCTCTCCGAAGGACAACCAGAGTGCGGCCCTCGAGCTCGAACTCCTGATCCTGTTCTACTTCCACGCCTCGCAGCGACGGATCCGCTGTCGTCAGTTCGAGGATCCATCGCCCCTCACCCATCGGGGGAATGTGGAAGGGGACGTTGCCTTCGAACGGGTTGAAAAGCACCAGCACGTTGGACCAGAGACCCTCCTCACGCTCGAGATCGGCGCGACGGAGGTTGAGGCCAAGGGTCGTGCCTTCCTGCCAATGCTCGGGAAGCTGCTCACCCCCACCCGCATTGAACCAGCGAACCTCCATGCCGTCGCGCCAGTTTTCACGGCGGAAGATGGGTTGCTCCTTCCGCAAGGCGATGATGTGACGGGTGAACTCCCGCAACTGCTCGTTCGTTTCGGGAAGCCCCTCCCAGCGGACCCAGGAAATTTCGCTGTCCTGGCAATAGCCGTTGTTGTTTCCCATCTGGCTGCGGCCGAATTCATCGCCGCCGAGGAGCATCGGTGTTCCGTGAGAAAGGAAGAGGGTTGCCAGGAAGTTGCGCTTCTGGCGCTCGCGAACCCCATTGATGGCCTCATCCTCTGTGGGGCCCTCAGCGCCATAGTTATAGCTGCGGTTGTCGTTATGGCCGTCGTTATTGTCCTCGCCATTCGCCTCGTTGTGCTTTTCGTTGTAGGAGACGAGATCATTCAGCGTGAACCCGTCATGGGCGGCGATGAAGTTGACGCTTGCCCAAGGCCGGCGACCGCGCAGGTCGTAGATATCGCCGGACCCCAGCAGGCGAGCCGCAAAGTCGGGTGCGACGTTGTCGCCCTTCCAGTAGTCCCGGATGGTGTCTCGATATTTGTCGTTCCATTCTGCCCAGCCCGGCGGGAAGCCGCCAACCTGGTACCCGCCCGGTCCGATGTCCCATGGCTCGCCAATCAGCTTCACCTTCGACAGGACAGGATCCTGCGTCACCGCATCGAAGAAACCGCCACGCTGGTCGAAGCCCTCTGGTTCGCGGCCCAGGATTGTTCCGAGGTCGAAGCGGAAGCCATCCACATGCATGTGCTGCACCCAGTAGCGCAGGGAATCCATGATCAGCTGCAGCACCCGGGGATGGGACGTGTTGACCGTATTCCCCGTCCCGGTATCGTTGATGTAGTAGCGGTGCTGGTCCGGCATGGTCCGGTAGTAAGAGAAGTTGTCGATACCCTTGAAAGAGAGTGTCGGCCCCAGCTCGTTACCTTCAGCCGTGTGGTTGTAGACGACGTCGAGGATTACCTCGATGCCGGCATCATGGTAATTCCTGACCATTTCCCGGAAGCCTTCAAGCCCCCGCGGTCCGTAGTAGCGGGATGCGGGTGCGAAGAAGCCGAGAGTGTTATAGCCCCAGAAATTATGAAGCCCCTTGTCGAGGAGGTGCTGGTCGTCCGGAAAGTAGTGAACCGGCATCAGTTCCACCGAGGTGATCCCGAGGCTTCTGATGTAGTCCACCGAGGCAGCGTGACCCATGCCGTCGAACGTACCGCGCAGTTCCTGAGGAACCGCGGGATTGAGTTGCGTGAAGCCCTTCACATGTGTTTCGTAGACAACGGCTGAGGGCCACGGGATGTTGGGCCGGTTCGCATCATGCCAATCGAATCCGTTCGGATCGACGACGCGGCATTTGGGCGTGAAGGGGGCGCTGTCACGCTCATCAAACGTGAGGTCCTTGTCTTCGTGAAGTAAGTCATAGGCGAAATGGGCATCGTTCCAAACCACGTCGCCCACAAGCTCTCGTGCATACGGATCGACAAGAAGCTTGTTCGGGTTGAAGCGATGACCGTTCTCGGGATCATAGGGCCCGTGGACACGATACCCGTAAAGCGCTCCGGGTTTCAGCCCTGGGACGTAGCCGTGCCAGATCTCGTTGGTATATTCGGGCAGTTCAAGCCGTGCGATCTCAGCCCTGCCGCTGCTATCGAACAGGCAGAGTTCGACCCTTTCGGCGTGGGCCGAGAAAAGAGCGAAGTTGGTGCCTTCGCCGTCATAGATCACACCGAGCTCAGTCCAGCTGCCCGGCAGGATATTGAAAGTCGCGTTGTCGCTTTTCATACGTCGCCCCATTGAAGAACCATCTAACAATGGGGCGACGCACCATTCGTTCCCGCAGAAGCAGCCGATTTAGCGCTTTACGGTGCCGGTGGAACTGTCGACCGGGCTTTGCCCGCCACTGCCGGTTTGCGGAGTGGGATCGGCGTCTGTCGGAGCAGAAGCAGCAGGGCCACCTGGCGACGTATTATCGACGGTGTCGGACTGGTTATTGCCGCCATCGCTGCAGGCACTGAGGAGCAGGCCAGCAGCCAGGGCAATTGTGAGCTTCTTCATTGGTTTTCCTTCCACATGTCTGTCGATCCGCCCTGCCCTGAAGGTTTGGCTCGCGGTATCGCGGCAGACACCATTCAGCGTCTTCGTTCCCGCGGATAACTTTGAGGCCCCCTCACGGGTTCCCTTTCGAGCAAAGCGCCTATTTCCCCCGCTACGGAGGAATGAAGACATGAGCACATTGACACCCGAGGAACTGGAAGGTCGGCTCAATGCCCACCGGGAACTGCTGATCGACATGCTCGCCGCCATGATCGGCGGTGAAATGCAGATCACCCAGTTCATCCAGAGACTTCGCGACGACGCGACCTTCAAGGACAACGAAGAGGATCCCGGCGTACTCCCCGAGAGTGGCTTTGCAATCGAGAATGCCGCCGCCCGGGAGCTGCGAACGGTTCTTCAGGCGGCGCAAGCACGTGCTGCTGCAGACGCCTTCTAGGCGCCATAATCGTGACAGACTCGACACATTCGCGTCTCATATGTGGAACATGATGACCACCACGCTCGTTCACTCACCATATCGCCAAACGCGTATGGAGGGAGGCACAGATGGTCAAGGATTGGGTCGAAGCCGCCGGACTCGTGATGGTCGTCGCTGCCTGCTATATGATGGTGGTACCGATCTGACAGGTCTGGGTCATTTCGGTCGCTGTGAGAAATAGGCCGCGGCGGCCGCAACATCTTCGGGCTCGAGATTTTTCGCCACCTCATTCATCAGGTGGCTATACTTGGTTCCGCCCCGTACGCCGTCGACGAACAGCTGAAGCTGGCGAGTGAGATAAGGGCGGCTCAGCCCGGAAAGCCTCGGATAGGCTGGATTTCCATCGGGCTTCTCGTGACAGGACAGGCAGGCCGGGATCTTGTCGGCAGCGCGTCCCTGTTGTGCCAGTATTCGGCCCTGCTCGACCAGTCCGGCATCGACGTCCGCAGGATTGTGCACTGACCGCTCCTGTCCGGCATAGTACCGTGCGAGGTCCCCGAACGCTTCCTCGGGAAGCGAACTCACCGCCAGTTGCATGATACCGCTTGCACGCCTGCCGTCGGCATAAGCACGCAGGCTTTCCACCAGATAGGTCTCCGACTGTCCCGCAAGGCTTGGCACGAGGCTCTCCGCGTCGAGCCTCCGGTCCGCATGGCAGCTTTCGCAGCTGAGAGGCAGATTATCCACCTCTCCTTCCATGGGTGGCGGGTAGAGCCCCGACAGCTCGCGGTAGCGCTCGGCCTCCATGTTGGGTAGCTGGCGCAGGAAGGCGACCATGGACCATACTTCGTCAGGACGCTTCTGGGTCGGCCAGGCCGGCATGCCGGTGAACCGCACCCCGTGCTGGACGATCTCGAACAACTGTTCGTCCGTCCAGCTTGAAATCATGGGCGCCAGATCCGGCGGCTCCGGAAGCATCTGCTTCACCGTCTCCGATCTCGGCCGCCCCGGCGAGCCGTGGCACATGGCGCAGCCGATTTCGTAGTGGCCTGCTGCAGGAGGAAGCAAGGCGGGATGGTCCAGCCGCGGAGCTTCATGCGAAAGCGCAGCCGTGCGGACGGATTTCCGCATGACCCAGTGAAGAAACCAGTCGGTAACGGCCCAGTGCCCGGTACTCGCCCTGACGCCGATCAGGCCCGACCAACCCACCAGAAGTCCGACGACCGGGAGCAGGACTGCCGCTGCGATGACGTACTTGCGCCGGACGATCACAGACGCCCTCCCGAATGTTCGCGTGGCCCCAAGACTGAGGACAGCAGCAGGACGCCGCCGAGGAGATAGACGACCGCTCCGACGAGCAACATCACGACGCCCCCGGCCTGCTGGTCGACGGCAGCCCCCAGCGTGACGCCGAAGCATGTGACGTTTTCGATGCCGTAGAGCGGTCGCGGTGACAGCGAAAGCAGGGCACCGAGCAAGGTCATGTGCATGGACGTGAACAGCAGGCCGAAGGTGCCGGCAAGCTGACGAGCCTCCCGCCCCTCCTGAGCGCCGCCAAGGCAGGAAAGCCAGAGCAGCAGTCCGGCCGCGAGAAACGTCGCCTGCTCCAGCGCCGTGACAATCCAGGACGCCTCAGCCATCACCCGCGCAGCCGGAAGATGCCATCCCCATACTGCCAGGAGTTCAACGAGCGAGGCGATGACCGGTGTGAACCATGGCCAGCGTACAGTAAGGTCATGACGGGAGCCGGACAGCCCGACTGCAAGCAGCGGAGCAGCGCCTGCCACCACCGACATGTGGACGATCATGTGTATAGTGAAGGATTCCCGGCCGCCGAAGGGCAGTACGATGATCCATGCCACCGCCAAGAGAAGCAGACCCGTCGCGAGAGACGCCCTCCTCATTGGTAACACCCGTCGATGAGGATCAGCGGGATGGCGACATAGATTACGGCGACGAAGCTCAGCCCCGACAGAAGCAGCGTGGCAAAACCCTGGAAGCGGCGGCGGTCCAGGGCCGTCGGTTGGTCATGCGGCGGATCGCCCGAGCCGAACCCCCACTGACGCCAGGCGAGATAGGCCGACAGGACAATCATTGCCAATGCAAGCAGCGTGACCGCGCCAAGCGCAACCCTGATCGTGCCGAACTCGATGCCCCAAAGGGCAGCCTTCTCGCAATAGATCGCGACTACGACGTAGCAGACCATAAAGTGCAGCGCCCAGACGACCGGCGCCGTGAACAGCGTCCACAGGGTTTCGACTTCGCGGGGCAGGATGTGTCGCATGGCCTACCTCATCAACGGAAAGAGGCCAAGCACGCCAAAGGATGCCACGGCGGTTACGGTCAGGAAGTGCCAGTAAAGGGTGACGTTGACGATGTCCTGGTCATAGCGCGCGGTCATCCTGCCGGTGAGGCTTCGGGCCAGGCAATAGCCCTGCATGATGCACCCGGCCCCTGCATGGACCACGGTCCAGATCGCAATGATCCAGACCGTCGCCGGATAGACGTGGACGGTGGGCTGCATGTCATGGGTATAGGGGCCGAGCAACCCCGCCAGCGCGGCGGCGACCGTGACGATCAAGGACAGGCAGAGTGCGGCACGGGCACCACCTGCCCTGTCCTGTCGGTTGAGATGCCGCGCGGCCAGCATGAGGCCCCATGAAATGAGAAACAGCGCGAGTGCCGTCATCGGCCAGAGGGCGCCCGGCCCGCCGAGACCGGCGGTGAAGTCGCTATGGATGGTCCAGTAGAAAAAGTAGCCGAACATCAGGCTGGCAAAGGCCGTGCCGTCACCTACCATGGTGATGAACATCGCCCACCACCCGACCGAAGCCGGGCCTGATCGGTAGATCGGCAGGCGCTTGCCAAGGCCGACGTCCATGTCCGGTGCCTCCGGTATCTCTGCCGTGCCCGTCCACAGCCAGTAGAGGATGGCAAGGAGCGTGATGATCGCGCAGACGATCGTCACCGCCCACCAGTGGAATGTCAGCGCGATGAAGACGCCACCCAGTGCCATGGCGGCGATGATTGTGACATAGGACGTGCCTCCCACGCGCAGGCACTGGATAGGCTCCGCGTCCAGCACTGAGGTGACAAGCGTTTCGCGTCGACCCGACTTCGCATCCGGAAGGTAATAGCGTCCTTCGTCGATATTCTTCTGGAGGTCTGGCTGGTCCCAGAGTGGATAGCGGCTCTCGATGATCGGAACCGATCGCATGCCCCAGTTCTCGTCGGGATCGTTCGTCCATTCAAGCGTCCCGGATCGCCAGGGATTGAGGTCGCCAATCTTCGGCTTGGGCCTGAAGATGTCCACGACGATGGTGAGGACGCCGCTGGCGAAGATGAAGGCGCCGATGGTGGAGACCAGGTTGAACCAGTCCCAGCCGATATCCTCGGGATATGTGAACACCCGGCGCGGCATGCCGCGGAGCCCGGAAAAATGCATCGGAAAGAATCCGACATTGAAGCCTATGAACATCAGCCAGAAAGCCACCTTGCCCCAGGCATCGCTCAGCTTCTTGCCGGTAACGAAGGGGAAATAATAGTAGATACCGGCTACCACCGGGAACAGCATCCCGCCGATTAGCACGTAGTGCAGGTGGGCCACGATGAAATAGGTATCGTGCGCCTGCCAGTCGAACGGCACCAGCGCCACCATGACGCCCGTCAACCCGCCGATCACGAAGGTGATCAGGCCGCCAGCGCCGAACAGCATGGGCACCGAGAATATCACCCGGCCGGCAAGCATGGTCGCGATGAAGACGAATATCTGCACGCCTGTCGGAATGACAACTGCCTCCGACGCCGCAGAAAAGAAGGCAAGCGATATCTGCGGCAGGCCGGTGGTGAACATGTGGTGGACCCACAAGCCAAAGCTCAGGAACCCGGTTCCCACCGCCGCAAGCACGATCCAGGAATAGCCCACGATCGGCCGCTGGGAAAAAGTCGGCACGATCATCGCCATCAGCGCGATGGCCGGAAGGAAGATGATGTAGACCTCCGGATGACCGAATATCCAGAAAAGGTGTTGCCAGAGTAAAGGGTCCCCGCCCCGCGTGGCGTCGAAGAACGGCCAGTCGAACATCCGCTCCATTTCGAAGAGGAGGTCACCAGCAATCAGGGGCGGGAACGCGAACAGGATCATGCCCGCGACGATCAGCAGATACCATGCGAACATCGGCATCATGTTGATCCGCATGCCGGGCGCGCGGCATTTCATGATCCCGACGATGATCTCGACAGCGGCAGCGATGGAGGCGACCTCGATGAAGGAGAGGCCCAGCAACCATATGTCAGCGCCGATCCCGGAGAATTCCTTGTTCGTCGCCAGGGGCGGATACATGAACCAGCCGGTGCTCGGCGCCGAATTAAAGAAGATCGAGCCGCAGACGAAGATGCCACCGAGCAGAAAGCTCCAGAAGCCGAAGGCGGAGAGGCGCGGAAACGGCAGTTCCCGGGCGCCCAGCATGGAGGGAAGGAGGAAGATCGCGATCGCCTCAAAGACCGGCACGGCAAAAAGGAACATCATCACAGTGCCGTGCAGCGTGAAGGCCTGGTTGAAGAAATCGGCCGTCAGCAGATCATTGTCCGGCACCGCGAGTTGCAGCCGCATCAGCAATGCAAGCACGCCAGCAAACAGCATGAAGCCGAAGGAGGCGACGCCGTACCAGAGGCCGATTTCGCTGTTGTTGACGGAGGTCCAGTAACGCCAGCCGCCCGGCGTCTTCCAGACCTTCCGCAGTCGCTCCTCCTGCGCAGCCCGCTCCTCGGAAGAGAAATCGCCGAGTACCTCTGTCATTTCAGCCCCGCAAGGTAAGTGGCGATACGTTCGGCATCTCCGTCTGGAAGCATTCCGAAGGACGGCATCCGTGATCCTGGCTTGATCTCGGAGGGGTGACGAATGAAGCGGGCGACATTTTCCGGCGTGTTTGGCATGGTTCCGGCGCCGACGCTGCCGCGCGCGCCGAAGGCGGTGAGGTTCGGACCGATCCTCCCCTGCGCCTCCGTTCCGTCGATCGCATGGCAGGCTCCACAGCCGTGTCGCAGAAAAAGGGCATGCCCCTCGCTGGCTCCATCGGTCTCGGCTGTTCCGCTCCCCGCAAGCCACGCCTCGAAATCCGAGGGCTCGAGTGCCTCCACGAAGAAAGCCATCAGCGCATGCGACGGACCGCAGAACTCGGCACAAACACCCCGATAGATGCCGGGCTTGGACGCCTCCATCATGATGTGATTGGTTCGGCCCGGAATCATGTCCATCTTGCCCCCGAGGGAGGGAACCCAGAAGGAGTGGATGACGTCCGGAGACTTGACGAGGAAGACCACGCGCTGGCCGACCGGCATCTTTATCTCGTTCGCGCGCTCCAGAAGGACCTCGCCTTCCTCATCCAGATAGCGCACCCGCCACCAAAACTGTTCTCCGGTAACCTCGATCTTGCGAACGCCCTCTGCAATGGCCGAAGACCAGGGCCGCAGGTTTGGGATCAGCCAGACGGCGTAGGAAAGGAGCATCGTCAGCACGATCACCGGACCGATCGCCCCGCACCAGAGAATGACGCGACCGGCCACCCGTTCAGAATGCGGCTCGCGCGCCTTGCGTGCTGCATAGAACAGCACCAGCACCACCGCGGCCCAAATCAGGCCACCTCCGATCAGCATGACGTAGAAAAGCCGGGCGACGTCAGAAGCCTCGGGACCGGCCGGATCCAAGGCAGACTGAATACCGCTGCAGGAGGTCAGAAGGGGAAAAGCGGTTACCCAGGCAACGTGCCTCGTTAAACTCTGCCACCGCTCAAAGAGGGCGGCAGCGAAGCGCCTTGGCTCCTCTCTTCGAACCGTTAGGCAAGCTGTATCTTGCTTCAAGTCGCCCCCAGCATTCACGTCCGCGTCACCCTACGGCCATTCGGCATAACCGGCCGATCGGGAATTTGTTCCAGACATAGGTTCAAGTTAGATTTCACGGAGAAAGAAAAGTGGAACCCAAGGCGGTGTCGCGGGTTTGCTACTCCGAGAGGCCTTGCAGGAAGGAAGATCGACAATGTTCAGTTTTCTTCAGCGCTTGTTTGGTAAAACACACACATCCAAGCGCGAACTGCACACAGAGCATCCTTCGGAGGATGTGCAGGTCTTGGTACCGGAGTCCGTGGAACTGCCACTGCCCAAGGGCCCCCAGGAAGAAATCAGCGTACCTGCGTCGATCAACGGGCGGGACCTCTCCAGCGGCAGGCTTTAGGCCTCGCTAACGCAACGGCATCAACAGGAGCAAACAATGGCTGACTTCAAGTCTGCGTCCATTCTCATTCTCGCGACCGATGGTTATGAGCGGTCGGAACTTCGCGTTCCCCTGGAGGAACTCAGAAAACAGGGTGCTGAAGTGCGGATCGCCTCGATCAAGCCCGGACAGATCAAGAGCTGGGACGAGAAGGACTGGGGCGATAGCGTCGATGTCGATCTCGTAATCTCGGACGTCAATGTCGAGGATTACGACGCCATCGTGCTTCCCGGCGGCCAGATCAACCCGGACGTGCTACGCGCCGACGAGGATGCAGTAGAACTGGTCCGGAGCTTCGTGAAGAGCGGAAAACCCGTAGCCGCCATCTGCCATGGGCCATGGCTTCTGGTAGAAGCCGACGCGCTGCGCGGCCGCAAGGCAACGTCCTACTCATCGATCAAGACCGACCTTCGTAACGCTGGCGCGCAGTGGGTGGATGAGGCCGTGGTTGTCGACAACGGCATCATCACTTCGCGCTCGCCGAAGGACCTGCAGCCCTTCGTCGCCAAGATTGTCGAGGAAGTCAAGGAAGGCCGCCACGCCCGTCGCGCCGCCTGATCATGCCTCTGCGGCTGCGGCCCTCCACCGCTGGAGGGGGTCCGCAGCCGCACCCGTTTGCGTCTGAAGGCTCGAGCTTTTCAATACTGCCAGCAGACGCCGCTCATCGGTGCGCAAGCCACGCAGCTGCGGAAGCTCGAGCTCGTTCTTGAGCAGCCGTTCCACCGGGGAAATATCATCCACGAGGGCCAGCACGGCCGGATGGATGTAGCTGGAGCGGCAGACGGCAGGGGTATTGTGGAGCCGCTCGGATGCAGCCTTGCAGATCAGCTTCACACGGGGTTGCGAACCTTCCTTGCAGGCCTGCCAGACGGCGGCAAAGCCGGCAAGGCTCCCACCCCAGGTCCTAAACGTTTTTGCCGAGACCGGGAAACCCGCGACGTCGGCGAGATAGGCATTGAGCCGGCCGGAATCGACAGGATGGGCGGTACCAGCATCATCGGGCCAGGAAAAGAGTTGGCGCCCCGGCAGATCAGCTATCTCCTCGAATATCCGCTGGAGCCGTGGGTGCCTGATCGTATGGCTGACACGCTTTCCTCCCTTTGCCGTGAAGCGAAGGACCACGGCCTCTTCCGTCAACGTCATGTGTCGCTTCAACAGGGTCGTCGCCCCGTAGGTCTTGTTTTCCTTTGCATAGGCCTGATTGCCCACGCGCAGATGCGCGGTATCCATCAAAGCGATGATCGCGGCTAGGACCGCCTCGGGGGTCTCCAGTCCTAGAGCCAGATCCCGCTCGATCCGCCGCCGGATCCGCGGCAGCACTTCACCGAAACGGGCAAGCTGATCGAACTTCAGTTCGCTTCTTAGGCTCTGCCACTCCGGATGATACCGGTACTGCTTGCGCCCGCGCGCATCATAGCCCGTGGCCTGCAGGTGTCCCCGGCGATCCATGCAAATCCAGACATTCTCGTAAGCGGGCGGCAGTCCGAGCGCTGCGATCCGGCGCTTCTCATCCGGATCACTGAGAACGCGTCCATCGGGGAGACGATAGCAGAAGCCCTTACCCCTTCTTTGGCGGCGAATTCCAGGTTCGGCATCGCTCACATAGGTTAGACCAACAGCTTTAAGGGACTGTTCGTCGAAGGTGGGGAGATCTGTGACGGCATCCATGGGCCTAACAACGGCGGCCCCTGATCTTCGTTCCGCTGCGGCGCAATCACAAAAGGAATTCCTGCGCCGCCTCGCCCGGACCACGCTCGAAAGCGTCTCTCGGCGCCACAAGCGTCCAGATGAGCCCGGTAGCAAGATAGCGGATATCGACCTGCCCGCCGAAGGCCGCAGCCGCGTGGCGCCTGATGATGGTCGTGCCGAAGCCGGTGGTCTGTGGTTCGACGGCAGGGGGACCGCCGATCTCCTCCCATGACAGGTGGAGCAGGGACTTCGGGTCAGACGGATCTTCCTGTCGCCACGACATGCGAACCCGGCCATCAGGAACCGAAAGTGCACCATACTTGATGGAGTTGGTGGCAAGTTCATGCAGCACCAAGCCGAGATTCTGGACCGCCTCGGCGCGGAGGAGGAAATCGTCGCCCTGCAGTTCCACGCGGTCCGCGACGTTTGCGAAGGTATCAAGTTGAACGGTGACGAGGCGCCGCAACGGCACCCCGGTCCACTGTTCGATCGCGAGGGCCTCGATAGACTTTCCCAAACCCTGGATTCTATCGGAGATCGCCTTCTGGAACTCATCCATGTCCTTTGACTGGCGAGCCAGCTGTCGCATCATGGCTTGGACCAGGGTCAGGATGTTCTTGGTTCGATGGACGAGTTCCTGGAGGATAAGGTGCATCCGATCTTCCGCCTGGCTGCGGTCGAAGGATGCGTTGGAGAGAGCCACAGAAATCTGGCTGGCCTCGCGGATGCGCGTCTCCACGGGCGAAACGATTTCTCCCTTGCCGATACGCTCCGCCATCTGGGCGATCTGCCGAATGGGTATCCGCAACTGGCGGGCAATCAGGTAGCCGCAAAGCATGCCGATACCAAGAAAGAGCAGGCTGCCGATCATCAGGCTACGGGAGGCCTCGACGATTTCACTCTGGGCAGCCTCGATCGGCCCCCAGATCACCGCCCTCCAGGTCGATCCCACAACCTGCCCGTATCCGTAGATCTGCCGTGGCTTGCCGTCCACATCTTCGATCGTCCCGTTGATACCCGTCATCAATTTCAGTGTCTCTTGTGGGAAGGCACTGATCGGCGAAGCGTTGCTGGCTCCCATGGACGTGATGATCGTACCTGCGCCGTCCACGATCGCGACCGACCAGCCGGGAGGCAGGCTTTCCGTGCTGATCACCCTGGTAAGATCCGCGGCATTCTGCGTCATGATCAAGGCGACAGCGTCCGAAGAGCGGGTCATCCTCTCTGGAAGGGGCATTGTGACGTTGAAGACAAACTGCTCGCTCGTTGCGCCGAAGAAGACGTCGGAGACATGCGTGACGCCCGTCTCAAGCGCAGTCGCGAGGGCAGATGGATTTGACACTTTCCTGAGCGGCGTGCCGTAGGGCAGGCGCGTGTTCAGAAGCTGCTGTCCCTCGGCGTCCACCGCCAGAACATAAAGGGAATTGGAGCGAAGGCTGTTCTGCGTGCGGTTGTGAAAGGATCGAAGATCGCCATTCTCCAGTTCGGGCGAAGTGGAGAGAATCCGCAGCGTCGTCGTCATATCCTGCAGGGTACGCTCAACCGAACGCGCCACCACTTGTGCATCCTCTGCGGTATTGGCGGCCAGGATCTCGCGGTCGCGGCGCTCCAGCTCCATCATCAAGAGGAGCACAAACACCACGAGCGGCAGGGCCACGACCGCTGAAAGGGCCATGAGATAGACGCTGATCGGTGCAGTGGGGAAGGTCGGTGAAAACCGAAACAGCTTCCGCACTACATCTTACCTCCCGCGGCGTCTGAAACGGCCGCATCCGCAGAAAGCCTCATATGTCCGCCCTCACGTGATATGCACGAGGACGTTATTTAGCGACTTTTCAAAGGGGGGCCAATCTTTTGATTGTCTGCGATGATAATTTGCGTGCCGGGGTAAAGGCTGCCTGCTCGCAACGGCCTCGGCCGACGTGCGGAGTCACAGATCGAAGCAATGTTGCGCCGCTTCGAAACATGTGGCCGAGCACGCCCTATCGATCCGCAGGATGCTCCCCAACGTCGAAGTTGGAATCCCACTCATTCGCGGGCTCGTCCTCGCCTGGCGGAGCCTTGTGTGCAGTGGCGTCTTCCGACCCGGTAATCACTGTGGGTTTTGCGCTCGCGACCCCAGAACTGTGCCCACCCGCCTTCACGTTCGCGAACTGACCGCTCGCGTCACGCTCGACTGTCTTCGCATCGGCCGGTTTTTTGGAGGAAGTCATCGTCTGCTCCTGTCTGTGCCAGTATCCGGCAGCCGGAGTCACTCCGGCTCGCGCTTCGTCTCTCGGCCATCAACGCGCTTCGACCCGAATTCGTTGCGCCTGCCGGTGCCGGCACGCTTGTAATCGGCGCGATAAGACTCGCGTGCCCACGCCTTTGACATCTCGTTTCGGCCATAGGCATCTTCGGCAGTTGCCGCGGACGGGCTTTCCCGATTGTCGGCGGAATGGGGTCGATCGCTTGGGACGTCGCGCGCGTCCCGCAATGCTTCATTGCGGTAGCCGCCAGACAGTGTCTGATCCTTGCTCATGATAACGCCTCTCTTCGGTGATTTCGGTCACCTTCCAACAGACGCGGGAAACGATTGTTCCGGTGGGACGGCTCAGGCGAGACGCCGCGTGGTCGAGGGATCGAACACCACGGCCTTGTCGAGATTGAACACAAACGTGAAGCGTTGTTTCGGGGCGATGGCGACATCGGCACGCACACGTCCCGTGAACGTTTCACCCGCGAGGCGGGCAGTCACGAAGGTGTCCGAGCCAGTCGGCTCCACAAGGCTCACATCGGCCTCAACCTTTGCGATCGCATGGGCGGTGGGGTCGACCATCCCTTCGTCGGTGATGCCTTCCGGCCGTAGGCCGAGAATGACCTCCCTGCCGTCCGGAACGTCTGTCGTCACGGACGAAGGCATGGCCACGTTCACCTTGCCACCAAAGAGCGCAATCTGACGCACGCCGTGGTCTGCCACGGTACGGCCCTTCAGCATGTTCATGGCGGGCGACCCCATGAAGTCGGCCACGAAGAGGTTGGCGGGGCGGTTGTAGATCTCCGAGGGCGTGCCGACCTGCTGGATCCCGCCATCCTTGAGGACGACGATCTTTGTTGCCAGGGTCATCGCCTCGATCTGGTCGTGGGTGACGTAGATGATGGTGGCATCGGTATTGTGGTGCAGCGACTTGATCTCGGCCCGCATCTCCACGCGCAGCTTCGCATCCAGATTGGAGAGCGGCTCGTCGAACAGGAAGACGCGCGGTTGCCGGACCAGCGCCCGACCCATTGCCACGCGCTGGCGCTGCCCGCCCGAAAGCTGACTCGGCCGCCGATTCAGCAGATGCTCGATCTGCAGCGTTCCGGCGACATTCTTGACGGCCTCGGCGCGTTCCGCCTTGCCTACGCCGCGCATCTCGAGCGCGAATCCAATGTTCTCCTCCACCGTCATGTTTGGATAGAGCGCGTAGCTCTGGAACACCATGGCGATGTCCCGCTTGGAAGGATGCAGGTCGTTGATGACCTGGCCGTCGAGGACAATCTCGCCGGAGGTCGGCGGCATCAGCCCCGCAATCGCATTGAGCAGGGTGGACTTGCCGCAGCCCGACGGTCCAACCAGGACAAGAAAGTCGCCCTTCTCCATCTCGACGTTGATATCCTTCAGAACCTCGTTGTTGCCGATCTTCTTGTAGAGGTTGCTGATCCGAAGAAAGCTCATTGCGGTTATCCCTTGACTGCGCCGGCCATCAGGCCTCGCACGAAATAGCGTCCGGCGACGATGTAGACGAAGAGCGTCGGCAGGGCGGCGAAGACGGCCGCCGCCATGTCGACGTTGTATTCTTTGACGCCGGTGGATGAGGAAACGAGGTTGTTGAGTGCGACGGTCATCGGCGATTCCGAGCCGGAGGAGAAGGACACGCCGAACAGGAAGTCGTTCCAGATATTGGTGAACTGGTAGATCACGGTGACGACGATGATCGGGCCCGAACTCGGCAGCAGTATCCGCCAGAATATCTTGAAGAAGCCGGCGCCGTCGATCATTGCCGCCTTGATCAGCTCATCCGGAAAGGCTTCGTAATAGTTGCGGAAGAACAGGGTGGTGAAGCCGAGACCATACACAACATGGACGAAGACGAGGCCGGACGTCGAATTGGCAAGGCCGAAGATACCGAGCACCCGCGCCATGGGAATGAGAACCGCCTGGAAGGGAATGAAGCAGGCGAACAGCATGAGGCCAAAGACGATCTTGTGGCCGGGAAAGCGCCACTTGGTCAGCACATAGCCGTTGAGCGCACCGAGCACCGTGGAGATCGCCACCGCCGGCACCACCATCTTGATGGAGTTCCAGAAGTATCCCTTGATGCCTTCGCAGGTCACGCCGATGCATGCGTCTCCCCAAGCTTTCGTCCAGGCGGCCCAGGAGGGATCGCGCGGCAGGGCCAGCATGTCGCCGCCCCGGATCTCGGCGAGCGACTTGAAGGAGGTCGTCAGCATCACGTAGAGCGGCAGGAGGTAGACTGCTGCCAGAACGATCAGAAGCGTATAGATGACGATGCGCGCGGTTCTCGCCGAACCTGCACTGACGGAGTCGCTGGCGGCGCTCATGTGCGCTTCTCCCGAAGCTCGGAATAGAGATAGGGAACGATGATCGCCGTGATGCCCATCAGCATCATCACCGCACTTGCAGAACCGACGGCCATCTGGCTGCGCGTGAATGTGTAGGAATACATGAAGGTCGACGGCAGCTCGGTCGCGTTGCCGGGGCCGCCGCCAGTCAGCGCGATCACGAGGTCGTAAGACTTGATCGCCATGTGCGCGAGCACGATGACGGCGGACAGGAAGACAGGCCGGAGCATGGGGATGATGATCCGCCGGTAAATGGCAAGGGTCGGTGCGCCATCGATCTGCGCCGCCTTGATGATTTCCCCGTCTATGCCGCGCAGGCCTGCAAGGAACATCGCCATGATGAAACCGGATGCCTGCCAGACGCCGGCAATGACGATGGTATAGATCGCCATGTCGGTATTGATCAGCCAGTCGAACTTGAAGCTCTCCCAGCCGAGGTTGTGCATCGTCTTCTCCAGCCCGAGCCCCGGGTTGAGAAACCATTTCCAGGCAGTGCCGGTAACGACAAAGGAAAGCGCCATCGGATAAAGGAAGATCGGCCGCAACACACCTTCCGCGCGAATGCGCTGGTCCATCAGAATCGCGATGAACAGGCCTATGGCGATGCAGAGGCTGATATAGAGAACCCCGAAGATCGCGAGGTTCTTGATCGCCATGTACCAGTTCGGCTGGGACCAGAGGCGGTAGTAGGCGTCAAAGCCGACAAGGTCGTAGACCGGCAGGATCCGGGAGCGCGTGAAGGACAGGTAGACAGTCCACAGGATGAATCCGTAGACGAAGATCAGGCTGATCGCAAAGGACGGTGCCAGCACGATCTTTGGCAACGCGGCGCCGAGACGCTCCGCAAGCCTGCGTCGTGGTCGCTCGGGCGTGACGTAGGGAACGGGCTCAATGGTTGTCATGCACCACCTCCGGCAGATCCCGGCTCAACTCGCTTGGACTGGGTGAGAAAATGGCCGGGAATTCCCGGCCATTTTCAGAGATGTCTCAAGGTCGCAGCCTTATTGAGCCGCTGCAACGGCCTGCGGCAAGCGCTCGAGCGCCTGATCGGTCGTGATCTGGCCGTTGAGATGCTGGGTCACGACGTCGAACACGGCTTCCTTAACTGACGACGGCTGGGCGTGGCCGTGAGCCAGCGACCCTGCGAGGTTACCGCTTGCAGCAGCCTCGGCAAGATCCTTCATGCCCTTCTTGCCGCAATCGTCAAATTCCGTGTCCGGAACATCTGTCCGTGCCGGGACCGAACCCTTGACCGTGTTGAAGGCGATCTGGAAGGCAGGATCCTCGACGGCTGCAGCCATCTTGAGCTGTGCATTGCGCTTGTCCTCACCAACGTCGAACATCACGAACTGGTCCGAATTGAAGAGCACCGAGCCCTGCGTCCCGGGGAAGCGGATGCAGACGAAGTCCTCGCCCGGCTTCTTCTCCGCGCGCAGCCACTCACCCTTCGACCAGTCACCCATCTGCTGGGCGCCCGCCTGTCCTTCGATGACAAGCGCAGTTGAAAGGTTCCAGTCGCGCCCGGAGAAGTTCGCGTCGAAGTACTCGCGCAGTCTCGACATGTTGTCGAAGACCTGGCGCATCGTATCGCTGGAAAGCGCTTCGGCATCTGCATCGATCACAGCCTTCTTGTAGAAGTCCATGCCG
The DNA here is from genome assembly GCF_902153235.2 of Pseudorhizobium halotolerans. Classification (NCBI taxonomy): domain Bacteria; kingdom Pseudomonadati; phylum Pseudomonadota; class Alphaproteobacteria; order Hyphomicrobiales; family Rhizobiaceae; genus Pseudorhizobium; species Pseudorhizobium halotolerans. Next base: position 310,336 of record NZ_CABFWE030000005.1, read on the forward strand.
CCCACGGAGAGGACGACCGACTCCCACAGCGTGCCGTCCTGCCAGGGCTGGCCACCGTGTGCGAGCGGCGTGATGCCCTGTTCCTTGAACTTGTCGAGCAGCGCGAACAGTTCGTCCATATTTTTCGGCGGCTCGCCGCCAGCCTTGTCGAGAGCGGCCTTGTTCAGCCACAGCCAGTTCGTGGAGTGGACGTTGACGGGCGCGGCGATCCAGTCGCCGTCGAACTTGGAGAATTCCTGAAGGGCTGCGGGGATGACCTTGTCCCAACCCTGCTCCGTCGCGAGGTCGTTGAGGTTACCCACCACGCCCATTTCCGCCCAGTCCTTGATATCGAAACCGAGCATCTGCACCGCGGTCGGCGGATCACCGGAGGTGACACGGGCGCGAAGCGCCGTCATCGCCTGGACGCCAGAGCCGCCGGCAACCGGCATGTCCTGCCACCCAATACCCTGCTTCTGCAGGTTTTCCTTCAGGACGTTCAGCGCGGCAGCCTCGCCGCCAGACGTCCACCAATGCAGCACTTCAACGCTTTCCTGGGCCTTCGCTGCCCCGGCCGTCAGCGCAATCATGGCAGCGCCGGCGGCCAGCTTTGAAAATGTTTCGATCTTCATGGGAATCTCCTCTTGATCCGGGCTCCTCTCCGGATAAGTCGATTTATAACGATACAAACACGGGGGCTGTCAACCCGAGCCACATGGATTGAAGCGTCTCGCACCGTCGATTCATCCGGCTGTTATCATTTGTCATTTTTTGTTCCACTGCAGGGAGAGGTCATTGCCCCGCAAATTTATAACGATATATTTATCGCGGGAGCTGGGATCGGCCCCGGTGGAGAAATGCTACGCCGATGAGCAATCGGAAGAAGAGAGGCGCTGCGTCAACCTTGATGCCGCAGACCCGACCCTACGGCACGGAAGACGTAAAGCCGACCCTGAAGACCCTCGCCGAATTGACGGGCCTGGCGGTCACAACGGTATCGCGCGCCTTGGCCGACGCGCCGCAGATCGCGCTCGAAACCCGCCAGCGTGTGCGGCGGGTGGCAGAGGAGATCGGCTACTTCCCCGACCGGGCGGCGCAGCGGCTTCGCACCGGCCGCACCAATGTGATCAGCCTGGTGCTCGATCCACACGAGGAAATTCTCGGCTACGCGACGTCGATGATCAACGGCCTTACCGAGGCATTGCGGGGCACGCCCTATCATCTGGTCATCACCCCGCATTTCTCAGACACGCCACCGTTGGACCCGGTCCGCTACATCATGCGCAACCGAATGGCCGACGGCATTCTCTTCACCCGCACCGAGCCGTCCGACGAACGGGTGAAGCTGCTGCTGGAACGGGGTTTTCCCTTCATCTGTCACGGCAGGACGGAACTCGCGACGCAGCATCCCTATGTGGATTTCGACAACTATGCCTTTGCCTACGAGGCTGCCCGCAAACTGATTTCCGCGGGCGCAAGGAAACTGTGTATCATCCTACCACCGGACAGGTTCACCTTCGCCCACCATATGCGGCATGGCTTCATGACGGCCGTCCGAGAAGCCGGCGTTCCCTTCGAGATCGCGGGGGACGTCACGCTCGACAGCAAGTCGGAGGAGATAAGATTGGCGATGTTTCGCCTGCTGAGCGAGACGTCGCCTCCCGACGGCTTCATCTGCGGCGGCGAGGTCTCCGCGCTCGCCACAATGGCGGCCGCCTATGACAAGGGCCTGCATCTCGGCAGCGACATCCACCTCGTTGCGAAGCAGACATCTGGCCTGTTCGACCAGATCAGGCCACGCGTCGAAACGATCTATGAGGACCTTGCTGCAGCGGGTGCGACCATGGGCCGCCTGCTGCTGCGGCGGATCGCGGAGCAGCCGCAGGTTTCGGAACTGCAGGTGCTCCATTCGATCTGAGCACCTGCAGTTTTCCTTTAGTCCTCGTCCTGAAAGACCTCATCGCGCTTCTTCCTGACGCTCGGCAGCAGCACGACGACCAGGACCGCAAGCGCAATGATGAGGAGCGTCGCGCTGATCGGCCGCGTGAAGAAGGTGGTCGGGTCGCCGCGCGACAGGATCATCGCACGCCGGAGGTTCTCCTCCAGCAACGGGCCAAGCACGAAGCCAAGCAGCAGGGGTGCCGGTTCGCACCGCAGTTTTGCCAGCACGTAGCCGATGAACCCGAAGAAGGCGACGGCATAGAGGTCGTAGACGTTGGAGTTGACGCTGTAGACCCCAATCGAGCAGAACGCCATGATGATCGGGAACAGCACGTAGTAAGGCACGGTCAGGAGCTTCACCCAGAGCCCCACCAGGGGCAGGTTCAGAACCACGAGCATCAGGTTGCCGATCCACATCGAGGCAATGATGCCCCAGAACAGCGCCGGCTGCTCGGTGGCCACATTCGGACCCGGCACGATTCCCTGGATGATCATGGCGCCGATCATTAACGCCATCACGGGGTTCGCAGGGATGCCAAGCGTCAGGAGCGGAATGAACGAGGTCTGCGCGCCGGCATTGTTCGCGGATTCAGGTCCAGCCACGCCTGCGATTGCCCCCTGGCCGAACTCCTCAGGGTTTTTCGAAACCCTCTTTTCCACCGTGTAGGAGGCGAAGGCTGCGAGGATTGCACCGCCACCTGGCAATATGCCGAGCGCCGAACCGATTGCCGTGCCTCGCAGCACCGGCGCAACCATCTGCTTGAAGTCGTCCTTGGTCGGGAAGAGATTGGTGACCTTGGCCATCAGCAGGGACCGGGTCTTTTCGCTTTCCAAGTTGCGAAGGATTTCGGCAATGCCGAAGACACCAACCGCGACTGCCACGAAATTGAGGCCGTCGGCATATTCGCGAATGCCCAGCGTGAACCGGGGTGTGCCCGTATAGATATCCGTACCGACCAGCCCCAGCAGGAGCCCGAGCGTGACCATGGCAAGCGCCTTGATGATCGAGCCATGGGCAAGCGCCACGGAGGAGACGAGACCCACGACCATTAGGGAAAAGTACTCGGCGGAACCGAACTGCAGGGCGATTGCCGTGAGCGGCGGCGCGAAGATCGCCACGAGGAAGGTCGAGACGCTGCCTGCGAAGAACGAGCCGAGCGCAGCGATTGCGAGTGCGACGCCCGCCCTGCCCTTTCGCGCCATCTGATAGCCGTCGATCGCCGTCACGGCCGATGAGGATTCGCCCGGCAGGTTGATGAGGATCGCCGTCGTCGATCCGCCATACTGCGCACCGTAATAAATCCCCGCAAGCATGATCAGCGAGGAGACCGGCTCCAGCTGGAACGTGATCGGCAGCAGCATGGCAATGGTCGCCGTTGGTCCGATCCCCGGGAGGACGCCGATAAGAGTTCCGAGAAGGACACCGATAAGGCAGAAGAACAGGTTGTTGAACGAAGTTGCGGTCGCGAACCCCAGTTCGAGATTGCTGATGAAATCCATGTCGCGTCCTCCCTTAGTAGCCCAGCCAGGGGCCGACCGACCGGAACGGCAGATTGAGCCCGTAGCTGAACACGAGGAAGCAGAAGATCGTCAGGCCAGCGGAAAGCAGCACGGCAGTGACCGGCGTCATACGGCTCGAAGCAAAGCACGCAATCAACGCGGTCAGGAACAGCGCCGGCACGAAGCCGAGGCCGCGGACGGTGAAGCCGAAGAAGATCGGTGCCGGCAGGATGAATAGCATGCCTCGCCACGCGATATGTCCGATGGCTTCGCCCTCGACGCGAACTGACTGAATGATGAGAATTAATCCGAATAGCGCAAGGCAGCAGGCAAGGACGAAGGGAAAGTAGCCTGGCCCCATGCGGAAGGCCGTTCCCAGGTCCAAATCATAGGACTGCATGCCGAAGAAGAGGGCGAGAGCAATAAACAGGAGTCCGCAAATGACATTGGGGACGTCAAATCTGAAGGCTTTCATGGTCGCTCCGTTAAGAGGAGGCGGCGCCGGCGAGACGGCGCCGCAAAGCCGACCCTCGCCCACTGAAGGGAGAGAATCGGCGTCAACATGTTGACGGAGATCAGTCCGCGTACTGGCCGGCAGCTTCGATCACCGGCTTCCAGCGTGCAATCTCGCTTTCGAGCTTCGCCTTCAAGGCGTCAGGCGTGCCATCCGCTTCCGGAGAAGGCTCGGTGCCGAGTTCTGCGAAGCGGGCCGCGACATTCTCGTCCTTCAGCGCAACCTGGAGAGACTTGGAAAGGCGCTCCACGGCCTCGGCGGGCGTGCCCTTCGGCACGTAGATGCCGTGCCAGATGCCGACCTGAAAGTCCGCGAGACCGGCTTCGGCGGTCGTGGGAATATCCTTCAGCACGTCTAGGCGCTCCGGAGAGGTCACGGCATAGGCCTTGATCGTCCCTGCCTGGATCTGCTTGGTCGTGTTGGTCGTCTGGTCGCACATGATGTCGACCTGCCCGCCGAGAAGATCGGTCATGGCCGGTCCGGTGCCCTTATAGGGTACCGTTACGAGCGGCGTTTCGAGCGCGCTCATGAACAGCATGCCACACAGGTGCGATGCAGCGCCGATACCGGCGTTGGCAACGGTCACGGTATCCTTGTTGGCCTTTGCGTATTCGATGAGGCCGGCCATGTCGGTAGGCTCGAGGTCCTTGCGGGCCACGATCGTCATTGGCACTTCGGTCACCAGCCCCACGTACTCGAATGCATTGAGGGTGTCGTAGGGCAGCTTGCGGTAGAGCGTCGCGCTGGTCGCCATGCCGATGTGGTGCAGCAGCACGGTGTAGCCGTCAGCCTCGGCATTGGCGACCCGAGCCGCCCCGAGCGTCCCACCGGCACCGCCGACGTTCTCCACGATCACCTGCTGACCAAGATCCTTGGACATCGACTCCGCTACAAGACGGGCAACCGTATCGGTCGGGCCGCCTGCTGCAAACGGTACCACCATAGTGATCGTACGGTCAGGGTAGGTCTGTGCGCCGGCGCCGGCAGAGAACAGGGAAACGGCGGCAACAGCGGTCGCGCCGAGAACAGCGTTAAGTATCTTCATGAGATTCCTCCACGATACAGTAATCAGCGGGCGCAAGTTCCTCCGTCGCCAGCCGTGATGCACCTTGTTGCCGCAATTTACCACGAGGCAATTGTTGATGATTGTTTGACGGGCGATAGAGCCTTGTCTGATCAGAGCCATGGGTGGAAAAGGAAACAAGACCGGAGAATAACGGGTGGAAATCCACCCATTAGGACGGATCGACGAGGCGTCAGCTCTCGCGGTCTTCCGAGCCCGCTTGCTCTGGACTGAGCATCTTCTTGTCCAATCCGTATTTCTGCATCTTCTCGTAAAGAGTCTTTCGTGAGATCCCGAGCATCTCATAGGCTGGTCGCAGGGCTCCGCCGTGCGCAGCAATGGCACTCGCAATAACGCTGCGCTCGAAGGCTGCGACTTTGTCGGAAAGCCTCTCGCTTCCCTCGCGGATAATCAAGGGGTCACCCGGACCTGCGTCCAGGCCTAGAACGAAGCGATCCGCGGCATTCCTTAATTCCCGAACGTTGCCGGGCCACTCCCTCTGTGCAACAGCGGATATCACATCCGGCGGCACCTCGGCATCTTCCCGGCCGTAGCGGGCCGCTGCTTCACGGACCAGTTGCAGGAACAGGAGTGGAATGTCGGCACGGCGCTGTTCCAGCGACGGGACATGAATTGTCGCCACGTTGAGACGGTAGAGAAGGTCGGCACGGAAGCGCCCGGCAGCCACTTCCGCCTCCAGGTCGACCTTGCTGGTGGCGATGAAGCGGACGTCGAGCGGGACGACCTCATTCGATCCAAGGCGGGTGATGACACGTTCCTGCAGGACACGAAGGAATTTCGCCTGCAAGTCGAAGGGAAGCGACCCGATCTCGTCCAGCAGGATCGTGCCGCCTCGCCCGTGCTCGAACTTGCCGAAGCGGGCGCGGATGGCACCGGGGAAGGCACCGGCCTCGTGGCCGAACAACTCGCTTTCGATCAGATTCTCCGGCAGGGCCGCACAGTTGATGGCGATGAAGGGACGGTTTGCCCTCGGGCTGATATCGTGCAGCGCGCGGGCGACCACCTCCTTGCCGGCCCCTGTGTCGCCGATGATCAGCGTGTCGGCATCCGTCGCTCCGATGGCCCGGATCCGGTATCGCAGATCCACCATGACCTGGGTTCGTCCGGGCAAGCGCGCCTCGAGGTCGTCTCGCTTGCCGGCAACCGCCCTCAACCGCCTGTTTTCGAGAACCAGGCCTCGTCTGTCCATCGCCCTGCGGATCACGCCAGCGAGGTGCTGGGGGGTGAAGGGCTTTTCCAGGAAGTCGTAGGCCCCCTCCCGCATCGCCTTCACCGCCAGTTGCACATCGCCATGACCGGTGACCAGGATGACGGGGATTTCGCTATCGAGGTCGCGAATCCGATGCAGCAGCGTCATCCCGTCCGTTCCTGGCATCCGGATATCCGTAACCACAACGCCGTCGAAGCCATAGCCCATGAGCTCCAGCACATGGTCGGCGTTGGAGAAGGTGACGACCGGCAGGCCGAAGAGTTCCAGCGCCTGCGCTGTCGAACGGCGCAACTCCTCCTCGTCGTCGACCAGAAAGACCCTCTGCTCGCTCATTCTGCCGCCTTCAGGGCTTCGGAAGCGGCATCAAGCTCGACGCGGAAGACCGCGCCACCGTCGGGATGATCCGACACGGTCAGGCTGCCACCGAAATCCTTGATGATGTTGTAGGAGATCGAGAGCCCAAGCCCGAGCCCTTTGCCGACACCTTTGGTGGTGAAGAAGGGATCGAATATTCGCTCCCGTATCGCTGCCGCAACTCCCGTCCCCTGGTCCCGGACAAGGATCACGACCTTGCCCGCCTGATGATGCGCGGAGAGCTCGATCACCCTGTGCTCCTGCCCCTCTACGACATCGGCGGCGTTGGTGATAATGTTGACGAGAACCTGTTGCAGACGAACAGCCCCTGCCCTGACCTGCGGCAGATCCGGCGGCAGGTCGATCCTGAGTTCCGCCTTGGCGATTTTCAGGCGTGCATCGACGATCTCGCATGTATCCTTCACCACCTCACTGACGGCTATCGCACCCAGCTTCTCGTTCGGCTTGCGAGCGAAGTTGCGCAAATGCCTGCTGATCGATGCCATCCGATCGATCAGTGCCGAGATGCGCCGTACATTGTCACGAGCCTCGTCGACACGCCCCAGTTCGATGAGGACGTCCGCGCTTTCTGCATAGGTCTTCGCTGCCGCAAGCGGCTGGTTGAACTCGTGCGAAAGGGCAGCCGACATCTGCCCGAGCCCGGCGAGCTTGCCCGCCTGGATCAGATCGGCCTGCGTCTGCCGAAGGCGCTGCTCCGTCAGTCGCCGCTCGGCGATCTCCTTTTCGATGCGACTGTTGACGCGGGCAAGATCGGCGGTACGCTCCGCAACCCGCCTCTCCAGTTCATGCTTTGCCTCCGCCTGCATCTGCATCCGCTCGTTCAGCCGCGCCCGGCGCTGCATGATGATTGCCATGAAGAGTGCGGCGAGGCAGATGAACAGGAGGATCGCCACAACCGTGGTCTTGGTCTGCGCACGGACTGTACCGGTATCCATGAGCACGTTGACCGTCCACCCTGCCTCCTGCATCAGGGTCGATACCACCAGATATTCCCGCTCACCGGCCGCATCGGCAATTGTGATGCTTTCGTGCCCGGCATAGCTACCGCGACGGATCGGCAACTCCCTCAGCCAGGCATCGGCATACCGCCGAGACGCTTCCGTGCGTGCGAGACGCTCCGGGGTCAGTGGCTCGATCGCCGAGTAAAGCCATTCGGGCGAGCCGGTCATGAAGATGATGCCTTCCGGATCGGACACGAAGATACGGCTGTCACCGCCGGTCCACGAACGTTCTATGCCATCGATATCGACCTTGAAGACGATGACGCCGAGCACCGCACCGCCCACCTTGATCGGCGAACCGAAATAATAGCCCCTCTTCAGCGAAGTCGTACCCAAAGCATAGAAGCGAGACTGCTTGCCGTTGGCGGCGTCCTGGAAATAGGGCCGGTAGCTGAAATTCTCGCCGACGAAGCTCAACGGACCGTCATAATTGCTCGCGGCGATCGTATCGCCGTCCGGCGTCATCACATAGATGTCGGAGGACGTGAGAAGGGTGTTGATCTCCTTCAGGTACCGGTTGGTCCGTTCCCGCAACTGCTCGTCATGCGGCTTCTGCACCAGTTCCTCGACCAGTGCCTGATCGGCGATGAGCGCAGGCAGCGCTTCGTAACGCTTCAGGTGACCTTCAAGTGCCGACACCGCCAGACGAAGCGTCGTGCCGGCCTGGGCAGCCGTTTCGTTCATGTACCGGCGCGCGACGATCTCGCCGCCGCCGAATATCACGCCGAGACTGAGTGCGACGAAAACTAGGGACAGGATGGCGGTACGACGACGCAAGACAGCAGTTCCCCCGGACAACGACTTGTCATCATAGAGAATACCGCGCCGGTTTCCATACGCTTCGGCAGAGTCAACAAGCCATCCCGGTCGGGATCAAGGATCGCGGCGGCGCTTTCCGCTTGACTAATCCTGTGGTCGTGCTTGCATCGCGTGACTGTCTCGATGAGCATTAGAGACATCGCCCACAGAAAGGCGCCCAATGATTTATCTGCTTGCATTATTGATGGGCGTGATCGCCGGATTGCGCGCCATGACCGCGCCTGCGGCGGTAAGCTGGGGAGCCTATTTCGGTTTCATAGGATTGACGGGCACCTGGATGGCCGTCCTGGGCTCGATCTGGGCTGCCCTGATCCTGACGATGCTGGCCGTCGCCGAACTGGTGACAGATCAGCTTCCCGCCACGCCCAGCCGAACCGTTCCAGTTCAGTTCGCAACCAGGGTGATCATGGGAGCCGTCGCCGGCGCGGCGATCGGCGCAGGTTTTGGGCAATGGACGAGCGGCCTTGCAGCCGGAGCTATAGGTGCTGTGGCGGGAACATTTGGTGGCGCGGCTTTCCGGTCCGTAATGGCCAAGGCGTTCCGGCGCGATGCACCCGCGGCATTCATCGAGGACGCGATTGCGATCGTCGGCGTTTGGTTGATCATCAACGCACTCACCGTGTTTGCCGTCTCATGAAGGATTTCGATGCCATCATTGTCGGCACCGGACAGGCGGGCCCGCCGCTCGCCGGTCGATTGACGGCGGCGGGAATGTCCGTTGCGATCATCGAACGCAAGCATGTGGGTGGCACCTGCGTGAACACCGGCTGCATACCGACCAAGGCGCTTGTTGCCAGCGCCTATGCTGCCCACCTGACGCGCCGCGCCTCCGACTACGGCATTGAACTGGAAGGCGTGCCGACGGTGGACATGCCGAAGGTCATGGCGCGCTCTCACCAGGTGACGCTTAACGCGCGAAGGAACAATCGCGATTGGCTGCAGTCGATGGAGAAATGCAGCCTGATCGAAGGCCATGCGCGCTTCGAGTCCCGCCATGTCATACGGGTGGGCGAGGAGCTTCTGCGGGCGCCGCGGATATTCCTGAACGTCGGCGGCAGGGCCGCCATTCCCGATTTCCCCGGTGTCGATCAGGTGCCCTATCTGACCAACAGCAGCATTGTGCTGCTGGAGCGGGTGCCCCGCCACCTCGTCATTGTCGGCGGCAGCTATATTGGCCTGGAGTTTGCGCAGATGTACCGCCGGTTCGGCGCTGAGGTCACTGTGATCGAGAAAGGCGAGCGCCTCATCGGTCGGGAGGATCACGACGTCTCCGACGCTATACGCGAGATCCTGGAGGCGGAGGGCATCCAGGTACGGATCGGGGCCGAATGCATTCGCCTCGAGCCTCATCCGGATGGCGTTGCCGTCGGCGTGGATTGCAGTGAAGGTGCACCGACCATCATCGGTTCGGACGTGCTTATGGCGACGGGTCGGCGACCCAACACCGATGACCTCTGCCTCGACAAGGCAGGGGTGGAGGTCGACGACCGCGGCTATATCAAGGTTGGCGAAGACCTAGCGACGACAGTCGAAGGCATTTGGGCTCTGGGCGATTGCAACGGCAAAGGCGCCTTCACCCACACCGCCTACAACGATTTCGAAATCGTCGCTGCCAATCTCCGCGATGGGGAGGACCGACGCGTCTCCGACCGTATTCTGGGTTATGCACTCTATATCGACCCGCCCCTGGGGCGCGTGGGGATGACCGAAGCTCAAGCATTGAAGGCGGGAAAGAAGGTCCTTGTTGGCAGGCGTCCTATGAGCCGCGTGGGGCGAGCGATCGAGAAGGGAGAGACGCAGGGCTTCATGAAGATCGTCGCTGACGCCGACACCAGGCAGATCCTTGGAGCCGCCATCCTTGGCACCGGCGGGGACGAAGCGATCCACGGCGTCCTGGACATCATGAACGCGGGAGCCACCGTCGATGCGCTTCGTTGGGCCGTACCAATCCATCCGACGGTATCCGAGCTCTGGCCGACGGTGATTTCGGAGATGTCACCGCCTTAAGCTTCCGTTCACCGTTTCTGCCTTTTGCCGATCGTCCTTAACTCGGATTGCAGGCGTTTCCGCTAGGTTCTCGGCGCGAGAAGGTGGCCGAATATGTGCGGATTTGCAGGATTTCTGGGTGAAACAACTCATCCCGGCGGAAAAGAACGCCTCCTGAACGGAATGGCGGAGGCGATTGCCCATCGCGGGCCTGACGGACGCGGTACCTTCACCGCAGAAGGCGTGGGTCTTGCCCATGTGCGCCTTTCGATCGTCGGCCTTTCCGACGGAAGGCAGCCGATGAGCAACTCCACGGGGGACATCGTCATCGCCTTCAACGGCGAGATCTTCAACTATGTCGAACTGCGGGATGAGTTGGTAGCAAAGGGTCATCGTTTCCGCACCCAAACCGATACCGAAGTTCTGCTGCAGCTCTACGAATCTATCGGCGAGCAATGCCTCCAGCACCTGAACGGCGATTTCGCTTTCGCCATCTGGGACGGGCGACGTCGGCGTCTCCTTCTGGCCCGTGACAGGATGGGGGTTCGTCCCCTTTTCTACACCCGTTCCGGTGACACTCTCTACTTTGCCTCGGAGATAAAGGCGCTGCTGGAAGTCCCGGGCGTGGAGGCGGAACTCGATCCTTTCGCGCTGGACCAGATCTTCACGATGTGGGCGCCGGTTGCGCCGCGCACCGCCTTCAAGGGAATCCTTGAGCTAGAACCCGGCCACGTCCTGATGGCACAAGGCGGCGAGGTCACGGACAGGGCCTACTGGACGATGCAATTTCCGGACGTGCGGGATATCGATCCCGGTCCGATAGCTGATCGGCAGGAGGAACTGCAGGCCCTCCTGACAGACTCGGTGCGACTGCGCATGCGCGCCGACGTGCCGGTGGGAGCCTATCTTTCCGGAGGCATAGATTCCTCCCTCATCACTGCGCTCGCGGCTCCGATGGCTCCGAGCGGCCTCAACACATTTTCCGTAACCTTCGACAGCGCCGAGCATGACGAGAGCAGCTTCCAGCGGCTTGTTGCCGAAAGCCTGAACACGCACCATCGGTCTGTCCGTTGCGCCGGCTCGGAAATCGCCTCGTGTTTTCCAGACGTGGTGCGCCATGCGGAACGCCCGGTTCTAAGGACTGCCCCCGCGCCTCTCTACCGCCTCTCAAGCCTGGTCCAAGACGAGGGGATGAAGGTGGTGCTGACCGGCGAGGGTGCCGACGAAGTGTTTGCCGGCTACGACATCTTTCGCGAGGCACGCGTCCGGCGCTTCTGCGGCCGCCAACCGCACTCCCGCATCCGGCCGCATCTGTTCCGCAAGCTCTACCCCTATCTGCCGGGGTTGAAGCAGCAATCACCCCAGTACCTGGCGGCCTACTTCGGCGCTGGCACCGACCGGCCCGACGATTTGCTTTTCTCACACCGGCCGCGCTTCCGCAGCACCACCGCCGCAAAGATCTTCTATTCGGATGAGCTCAAGGCAACCCTTGGCCGTTACGATGCTGCCGAAGACCTGGCGTCGCGCCTCCCACCGGACTTTCGCCGCTGGCATCCGCTCCACCAGGCTCAATATCTCGAAGCGCGTTTTCTCCTGCCGGGCTACATCCTCTCCAGCCAGGGCGACCGCATGGCGATGGCACACGGGGTTGAGGGCCGCTTCCCGTTCCTCGATCATCGGGTGGTGGAATTCGCTGGCCGGCTTTCGCCTGAGGCAAAGCTGAAAGGGCTCGAGGAAAAGTACATCCTGCGCCGCGGGGCGAAAGGCCTTGTCCCCGATACGGTTATCCACCGGCCAAAGCAGCCCTACCGGGCGCCGGACACCAATTCCTTCGTCGACGGGCAGGTTCAGGCCTATGTCGGAGAGTGCCTGAGCGAGCAGGCGATCGCGGGCACCGGACTTTTCAATCCCCGCGCCGTCTCGCGCCTTCACGAGAAATCCCGTTCTCGCCCGCTGACCGGCTTCCGCGACAACGCCGCCTTCGTCGGCATCCTCTCCACCCAGTTGTGGCATCGGCAGTTCGTGCAAAACAACCGTCATGGCGTCGCCTCCGCCCCCGTCGCGGCGCCTGTTGCAGGGTGAGCGCAATGGGTGAGCACGCGTCGCGGATCCGCAACCTTCGCGCCCTCCTGCCGCACGCGGCAGCCTATGCCGCATCGGGCGGCAGCCTGATCGTCAGCTCGGCCGCGCAGCTCCTCACCTTCGCCATCCTTGCCCGCTTCCTCGGCGTGGATGAGTTCAGCCTCTTCGTTGCCATAACGGCTCTTTCCAACGTCGCCGTGCATCTCTGCGGACTGGGGGCGACGGAATGCCTCGTGCGCAGGGTCGCGCGGGACCAGGCAATCTACGCGACGCTCCTGGGTCACAATCTCATCCTGATCGCGGCGACCGGGCTTCTTCTGCTTGTGATCGGCGCCGCCGCCCTGCCATTCTTCTTCCAGGTCGCCGAGAGCCGGCTGGCAAACGTCCTGCTGATTACGACGATGCTGGCGACGAATATCGTCCTTGTCCGGGCCATCCTGTTCACCGAACAGGTCTTCATCGCCTTCTCCAACTTCGGGGCTGCAAACAAGGCTGTCATGGGTTTTGCGTTGATACGCACAGCCGCAGCGGCGCTCGCCTGTATTGTCTTCGGGGTGTCGACCCTGCAGGGCTGGATCATCTGGCAGTTTGCAGCACACGCTCTGTTTCTGGCTGCATGTGTCGCCGCTCTGCGCCCTCTCGGCCCACCTCGGTTCCGCATAGTCCGGGAAGAGCTCAGGCTCGGCCTCTACTTCAGCATCCCGTTTATTCTGAAGGCGGCCAGGCAGAATGCCGATCTCGTCGTGCTGAGCCTCGTGACCAGCGCCGAGATCATGTCCAGCTATAGCGTTGCCCGACGGATCATCGAGAGCAGCTACCTCTCGGTGGATGCCCTCAACCGCATCCTCTATCCCGGAACGGCCCGGGCGAGCGCCGCCGGCTTGCACCATGCCTCGGCGCGGGTGGGACGGATCTTCCTCGTGGCGCTTGCGATCAGTGTTGCAGCGGCCGTGGCCGTTTTCCTGCTGGCACCGGTGCTGCCCTACCTGTTCGGCCACGAGTACACATCGCTCGTGCAGTTCGTCCGCTACCTCTGCTGGGTGCTGATCCCGGTCTCCTGCTGGGCGATCGCGCTCGAGGCGCTGGGCGCGGCCGGACACCAGGGGTCCCGTGGCGCGGTTCTTGGCGGCGGCAGCCTGCTCGGGGCCGCACTCGCCGCATGGGCGACCTGGTATGCCCCACCGGAGGGCACGATCATCTCCTACTATGTGATCGAGATCGCCATGACGATCGCGGCATGGCTGGTCTATTTCCGAGTTCTCGCCAAATCCCGTAATGGTGAGGTCTCCATTCGCTCCGGTGTGCCGGCCGAATGAATCCCTCCGCCTCTGCCCCCGCCCCCGCCCTCCACGCTCCATCACCAGCATCGTCTTCGACGCGAACCCTATCGCGCGGGGTGCAGCCAATGTCCCGGGGCGACCTCGAGGATGTTGGTCGTCTTTTCAACCAGGCTTTCCGGCAGGTGGCCAAGGCACCTTCCCGAGATTTGGTCGCCTACCTGGATCACCTCTTCCTTTCTTCCCCCAACTACACGGAAGAAGCTGGATCTCTCGTGCACCGAAACGCCGCCGGGCGGATTGACAGCGCGCTCCTGGCGCTACCCATGACCTTCGAAATAGAGAACAGGAGGATCACCGCACGCCTCCTCTGCGCCTTCATGGCCGATGGCAGAGCAGGACTGGCGGGGGCGGCACGCATAGCCCGCGCCATCCGGGTCTCGAATCCGGAGTTCTGCTTCTCCGACAACGCTTCTCCCGTCAGTGCCGACCACTGGATGGCCGGAGGCGGCAGCATGCTTCCGGTCCAGAGCCTGGAATGGCGCCGGACATTCCGCCCGACAGGCGCGATGATGGAGCGGATACGGACGAAATTGCCGTGGTTGAACGAGCCGTTCCTCTCCATCCTGGCGTACCCAGTCGATCAACTGGCACGCCGCATGATGCCTTCGCTCGCTGCCCGGCAGGAACTGCGGGGCCGTTGGGTCACTGCGGACGCCGACAGACTGCTGCACTGCTTCCAAACAATGACGCGCCACTTTTCCCTGCGCCCTTCCTGGTCGAAGGATGAGTTTGTCTGGCTGCTCGAAAGCGCTGCCTCGAACCGGATGCAGGGCACGCTTACATCCAAGGTCCTGCTGGACCGAGAGGTCAAGGAGATCGGAGCCTGCATCTACTTCCACAGCCCGCGCCGGACCGCTCATGTGCTGAACGTGCTGAGCGAACCGGGGCACGAGGTGGAAGTGGTCGAAGCCATGTTCGCCGAATTCGAGGCATCGGGGCATGTGGCGGCGCGCGGGATGGCGCAGCCCTTCCTGATGAACGCGCTGCTGCGGACCGGCAGGACGAGCTTTGCGAACCGCGGCTACTTCTGCATGACGACGGATCGCAAGGATGTGCGCAATGCCGTCGTGCATGATGATCTATACGTCGGCGGCCTCGCCTCCGAAAGCTGGAGCCGGCTGCTGACGGACTTCCACTGAACCGGATTAACCCAATATTCATCGCGCGAGACTAGGTTCAACAGGATATTCGCTGTCGCAGAACCGCGCTCTCCCCGCGCGACCCGGCCCGGTTGGAGGTAGGAGATGTATCGGCCGAAGGAGCCTGAAACCCGACAACCGGACGCAGGCCAGGCGTCGCCGGGTCGCTCTCCCGCATCGCTCCTTGACCTCATCGGCCACCCACGGACAGAACAGGGTGCCGAAACATATCGCCGGCTCGCAGTTCCGGAGACCCGAGGCAATACCCCCGAGATTGACAACGCGACGGAAGAACAGGCTCCGGACAGCCGTCGCGCATCGATTCAAAACCGGCTTAATGCACAGCTCCGCGGCCTGCGCGAACTCGGCCCGGCGGACATTCTCCTGTGGTTGCAGCAACGACTGCTTCTGGTGATCGTCGCTACGATATTGGGCATCTGTGCAGCCGTGGCCTACGGACTGACTGCCACGCCCCGCTACACCGTCTACACCGACCTGATCATTGACCCGCAGAACCTGAACGTTGTCTCGGATGATGTCTTCGCGTCTAACCCGCAGCGCGAGGCGCAACTGCTGGAGGTAGAGAGCCGCCTCAGGGTGCTGACGTCGCGAAACGTGCTTCGACAGGTCATCTCCGATCTGGACCTGACCGAGGATCCGGAATTCGTGAAGCCGGGCCTTCTCGAGCCGCTCTTCCGTATCTTCTCGCCGGCCACTTCCCTGCAGGACAGGGAACTGGGTGTCCTGCGCCAACTGAGTGAACGGGTAGACGCGCGCCGTGAGGAGCGGTCCTTTGTGGTTGTCCTTTCCGTCTGGAGCGAAGAGCCTGACAAGGCTGTCCGGCTGTCCGAATCCATCGTGCGCGCCTTCGAGGCGGAACTGTTCGAATCGGCAGCGACGAGTGCCGGCCGTATTGCGGCGGGCTTGAACGAGCGGCTGGACGAACTCCGGGCGGCTGTCACGGCTGCCGAGGAGAAAGTGGAAGCATTCCGGCGGGAAAACGACCTGCAGGCGACGGCGGGTGAGTTGGCGAACAGCCGTATCTCCTCGCTGGTCGATACACAGGTCGTTGAAGCGCAGCAGAGACTGATCCAGGCGGATGCCCGTTACGCGCAGATGCAGGCCGCGGTCGCCAACGGCCAGGCGGCCACGGCGGCGGTCTTCGAGTCCCCGGCAATGACGACGCTTCGCGGTAGCTACAACGTGCTGCGCCAGCAGATTGGCTCCATGGAGCGGACCTACGGCAGCCGGCATCCACGCCTGATCGCCCTGCGCTCCGAAGAGGCGGCGCTCGAAAACGCCATCACCGACGAAGCCCGACGCATTCTGCAGTCCGCAAGGACCGATACGGAACAGGCAAAGGCGGCCCTGGAGGAACTGCGAAGCACTGCCGAGGATGGGCGGACGACCGTCTATGGCAACAATGATGCGCAGGTGCGGCTTCGCGAGCTGGAGCGGGAGGCGCGGGCCAAGGCAACGGTCTACGAGACATTTCTCGCCCGCACCACCCAGATCACCGAGCGCCAACAGATCGACACCACCAATGTCAGGGTGATCTCCCCAGCCGTACCGCCGAAATCAAAGAGCTGGCCGCCCCGGACGATCATAATGGCCGCGGGAGGAGCAGCGGCTGGTGCCGCTCTCGGAATCATCCTTGCACTCGGACTTGGCCTGTGGGGACATCTGTGGAGAGCAAGCTCCGGCCTGGGCCGGCGCTTTGCCTGAGGAGGTTCAGTTGAGGAGCGCTGCCGCAGAGGCAATTTCTCCCTTCGCCATGGACAGGAAGGTCTTGGGCGGACTGCTGTTTCTTGGGATCTTCCTGTTCTTTTGGATCTCGCTCAATCCCTTTGTGGACCTGACGTTGCAGGCCAGCGCCAGCATCGCGACCGACAACTCCAATAAACTGAACCAGATTCTGTTCCTTTGCTTGCCACTTGCATCCGTGGCCATGGCAATGGCGACCCCCATGCGCGGCAAGCTGCTACAGCCTCTGGCACTGACAGTACCGATCTTCTTGTGGTTCCTGCTGGCCTCGCTGGTCTCCAATCACACGCTGAACAGCCTGAAGGCCCTGATCCTTTCCTACCTTGTCGTCCTGGGCGCCAACTGCTGCCTTCTTCTCCCGCGATCGCAGGTGCACTTTGCGAAGCTTATCGCAATCGGCACCGGCGCTGTTCTTCTGCTCTGCTACTACGGGCTCTACTTTCTCCCGCACTTCTCGATCCATTCGGCAGCAGAGGTCATGGAACCGATGCATGCCGGGCTGTGGCGCGGGTATTTTCCGCATAAGAACAATGCTGCAAGCGCCATGGTGCTGTTGGCGTTCTGCGGAATCTTCGTCATGCGCGCCTGGTCGAAGTGGGCGGGTCTTGTTCTGCTGGCAGGATCGGTATGGTTTCTGCTTTACACAGGCGGCAAGACTGCCTCGGCCATGCTTCCCGCCATCCTGCTGCTGGCGTTCATCTTCGAGCGTTTCGCGTGGCTACGAACCGCCATCGCCTTCGGCGGTGTGCTTCTGGTTAACGTCGTCGCCGTAGGAGCGGCCGTATCGCCCGGACTGACGAGCTTCATTACGTCACTTGGTGTCGACGCGACATTCACGAACCGGGCCGACATATGGAGGCTCGCAATGAATGCCGTCTCCGAGTTCCCATTGACTGGATATGGCCTCAAGTCGTTCTGGCGCACCGAGGAACTCGTCTATGGGGGCACAGGCATCGAAACCTGGGCGGTACAAGCTGCTCATAGCCATAACGGTTATGTGGAAATTTTACTTAGCGTCGGATTTCCGGGTCTGATCCTCTCGCTCTTGTGGTTCCTCGCTGTTCCCTTGCGCGCCTTCAATCGTCTGGAAAAGGCCGGCCCGCCGAGCCATGCGGCGCGGCTTTTCTTGAGAATCTGGCTTTACCTTCTCTTTGCGTCCACGCTGGAGAGTCTCTTTTTCGAAAGCGCGAGCGGCTACAACCTCGCCTGGTTCATGTTCGCCCTGGCGCTCTTCGGTCTTCGGTACGAGGCCGACGCCCAGCAGGTCAGGGAACGACCTAGGGAGGCCCGCACGTCATGAAGCAATCCTCACCGTCGCTGGGACAGTTCATCGACCGCCTGGGCAACCGGCTGATCTGGCGCCTGGCCTCCAGAAGCCGCACTGTCGAGACCAAGGTTCCCCTTGTCTCCTTCACCTTCGACGACGTACCCGACACCGCCCTCACGAATGGAGCGGCGATCCTCGAGAAGCATGGAGTGCACGGTACCTTCTACATTGCCGGCGGCCTTGCCGGTCAGGTCGAGCCAGACCGGACGCTGATCTCGCCCAGCGGCTGTCAGGAACTGGAAGCGCGTGGCCATGAAATCGGCTGCCATACCTTCGCCCATCGCAGCGTCCGCAGCTATGGCGGCGCTCTATCCCCGGACCTCGACAGAAACAGGCAGTTCCTCGAGAAAGCGGGGGTAAGCCGCGCTCCCACAAACTTCGCGTTCCCATACAATGCCGCCTGGCCGCTGGCACGGAAGACATTGAAGGCTCGCTATGCGACCTGTCGCGGCGCTGGCGAGGCGATCAATCGGGGACACGTGGACCCGTGGATGCTGAAATCCGTCGAAGTTCGCCAGCCGGAGAAGCACGCGCGAGAACTGACCCGTTGGATCGACGACGTCGTTGCCGACAGCGGCTGGCTCATCTTCTTCACCCATGACATCGCCGACCGCCCCACTCCTTACGGCTGTAGGCCGGATACCTTCGACCGCCTGGTCGAGCACGCGGTTCGGACGGGTTGTCAGGTGGTCACCGTTGCCGAAGCGGTTGGTCGGCTTGGATGGGGGGGCGTCCGATGAATTTCGTTGCTCGCAATGCCTCACCGCCTCGCCTGCTCAATATCAACAACTACTTCTACCGGCGCGGCGGGGCGGAGGCAGTCTTCCTTGACCACTCGACGCTCTTCGAGGAAGCGGGCTGGGATGTCGTTCCCTTCTCGATGCAGCACGAGAAGAACCTGCCATCACGCTGGTCCGAGCATTTTGTCTCCGAGATCGAATATGGCCGGGAAGCTGGTGGACTTGGAAAGGTCCTGCAGGCGTC
This sequence comes from Pseudorhizobium halotolerans, assembly GCF_902153235.2. Classification (NCBI taxonomy): domain Bacteria; kingdom Pseudomonadati; phylum Pseudomonadota; class Alphaproteobacteria; order Hyphomicrobiales; family Rhizobiaceae; genus Pseudorhizobium; species Pseudorhizobium halotolerans. The sequence goes on from NZ_CABFWE030000005.1 coordinate 329,381, forward strand.
CAAGGTCATCTATTCGTTCGAGGCGCAGTCCCGGCTGAAGAAGTTGATGGCAGAGGCGCCGCCGGACATCGCCCACGCCCACAACGTCTACCACCACCTCTCACCGGCGATCTTCTCCACGCTGAAAGCGACCGGCATCCCGGTGTTGATGACTGCCCATGACCTGAAGATCGCCTGTCCGGCCTACAAGATGCTGCGCGATGGGCGGATCTGTGAAGACTGCCGCGGCGGTCGCATTTACAATGTCGCTCGGCACAGGTGCATCAAGGACTCCCTCCCCCTTAGCACCGTCGTTTTTGCCGAGACGGTCCTGCACAGGATGCTCGGCCTCTACCGCAACAAGGTTGACCGCATTGTCGTGCCGAGCCGCTTCTACCGCGCCAAGCTGATGGAATGGGGATGGCCGGCCGAGCAGTTGAGCTATGTCCCCAATTTTGTCGATTTGGGCGGATTCGAGACTGGCTGGAAAGAAGGCGACTACTTCGCCTTCGCGGGGCGCCTTGCACCCGAGAAGGGACTGACCACCCTGATCCGGGCTGCTGCGAGGGCGAAGCAGCGGGTGATTATCGCCGGGACTGGACCGGAAGAGGCATCGCTGCGCAAGCTCGTCGAGGAGACCGGCGCAGACGTCACCTTTGCGGGCTTCGTCGCGGGCGAGGCTCTTCATCGGCTGATCGGTCAGTCCCAGGCGCTGGTGCTGCCCTCGGAATGGTACGAGAACGCCCCGATCAGCATCCTCGAAGCCTATGCACTTGGCCGTCCCGTTATCGGGGCAGCGATCGGCGGTATACCAGAAATGGTAAAGGTCGGGGCTACGGGACTCACGCCCGCAGCGGGCTCGGTAGAGAACCTTGCCGACTCCTTGTCGCAGATGGCAGCACTTGGCACCGCCCGAAGATCGGCAATGGGCGCGGCCGGTCGCGATTGGGTTTCGCGGGATTTCTCCTGTACCTCCTACCGCGAACGGATGCTGGCGCTGTACGGGGAGCTCTCCCCCGGCATCTTCGCCAAGGCGCGAGCAATCCCGCAATAGCACGCGAGGAAGGCCTTTTTCCCCGATCCTGTCCCAAACAGGCACAGGATCGATCAAATTCTACCGATCGCGTTTTCGGAAATCGAATGTTCCATCTGTAGAACCTACCCAGAAATGATTTCCGGACCGGACACCATGAAAACGAAGCATCGGGAGCCAGCGGCGGGAGCTGAGCCGGCACAGCGGCAGTCGATCGCGCCACCCGCGCTCGACGGAGCAGATGCCTACTCGGCTGAACAATTCGAACAAGTCGGAGCGAATGGGACGGCTGCGGTTTCCGTCGCCGGTCGTTTTCAGCCACACCCTGCATTCAAGGATTTGGCCGCCGCCAGATCTAACGCTGATGGCGACGGGAGCGCCCGACCCCTTGTCATGATGCTCGGCCTGCGCGGCGTTCCCGACGTTCAGGGAGGTATCGAACGGCATGTGGAGATGCTTGGCCAGGAATTGGCCCGCGATGGCTGGTCGGTCGAAGTTCTCGGGCGTCGCCCGTACCTGAAGGAAACCAAGCCCTTCACCTGGAAAGGAATGAAGGTGACGCCGCTTCGGGCACCGCGTTCGATGATGCTGGAGGCTTTCGTCCATACCCTCTCCGGCATCCTTTATGCCGCCCTGAAGCGTCCTCACATTCTTCATATCCACGCAATCGGACCTGGCCTGCTCGTGCCTCTTGCAAGGCTGTTCGGTCTGCGGGTTGTCACCACTCACCATGGCTACGACTACGACCGCGAGAAATGGGGCGCCAAGGCAAAAAGGATCCTGCGGCTCGGGGAGCGGCTTGCGGTGAAGATGTCGCATGCGACGATTGCCGTCTCCCGCGATGTGACCGAGACGATGCAGGACCGCTACGATCGCCGCCTCAACCACGTGCCGAACGGCGTCCTGGTTCGGCCAGCCGCTATACAATCCAAAATTCTCGAAAGGTTTGGCCTGACACGACGCCGCTACGTCGTCATGGTCGCAAGGATCGTGCTAGAGAAGCGCCAGACGGACCTCATCAAGGCCTTCGCTCGGTTGCGCAGCGCGGACTGGAAACTCGCCATCATCGGCGGAGCCGATCACAAGAGCCATTACCACGAGGAAGTAGAGGCTCTTGCGAGAGAAGTTCCGGGCGTCGTGATGACCGGCTTCCAGAGCGGCGATGACCTCGCGGGACTTTTTTCGCAGGCGGGTTTGTTCGTTCTGCCCTCCCTCCACGAAGGCATGCCGATCTCCCTTCTCGAGGCCATGAGCTATGGCCTCCCCGTGCTTGCCAGCGATATTCCCGCCAATCATGAGGTTGAGCTTCCCGATCAGGACTATTTTCCGCCGGGGGACGTTGACGCCCTCACTGCCGCACTTCGCCGCAAACTGGCCGAGCCTTTCAATGAGCAAGCGGCCCTGGCGCGTATCCGCTATGCGGAGAAGAACTACACCTGGTCCTCGATCGCTGGGGCCACGACTGCGGTCTATCAATCCGTCCTTGCTGGCGGGAAGGTCGGGAAGCGAAATTGATCGTCTCAGTCATCATCAAAACCTTGAACGAGGAAAGACGCATTGGGCGGACCATAGAGACCGCCCTGGCAGCAATCGCGTCCGTCGATGGCGAGATCATCGTCGCCGATAGCGGCTCCTCCGATCGCACGATCGAGATTGCGACCGGCTATCCGGTGCGTATCGTGCAGATCATGCCTCCAGCCGAACCAAGCTGCGGCATTGGCCCTCAGCTTGGCTACCAGTATGCCAAAGGCAGCTATATCTGCCTGATCGACGGCGACATGGAACTGGACGAGACGTTCCTGGGCGAGGCACTGGACTTCCTCGCAAAGAACCCGAAGGTCGCAGGCGTCACGGGCCACGTCGAGGAGAAGATGCTCGATAGCCTGGAATATACCAGGCGCGTGACCCGAAACGCCCCCGAGGCAAGGACCGGCAGCATCGACCGAATGAATGGCGGTGGTCTCTATCGTCGCGCGGCGGTCGAGAGCGTTGGCTACTTCACCGACCGCAATCTCCATTGCCACGAGGAATTCGACCTGGGGGTACGGTTGCGGAGCAAGGGATGGCTCCTCCATCGGCTCGACCGGCGCTTCGTCTCCCACTACGGCCACAGCATCAATTCATATCGGCTGCTGGTCCGACGCTGGCGCACGAAGTATCTCTTCGGGATTGGAGAGTTGCTGCGTGCCTCGGCAGGACAGCCCTACTGGAAGAACGTTCTGGCCGATCTGCCGGAATTGAAGCTGTGGGCACTGGTTGCAAGCTGGATGCTGGCATCGCTCGCAGTGCTGGTCATGGTTCCGGCGAAGGCTTTGGCCGGGTCGGCCGTACTTGTCTTGGCGGCGGCTGTAGTCACCGCCATGTCGATACGCAAACGCAGCTTCACGATGGGGCTCTACACGGTCGTCGCCTGGCTTTTCCATACCACCGCCGTACCGTTCGGCTATCTTCGGCCTCGACGAGATCCGCGGCAATGGATCGAGAGCCGCGAACTGGGAGGACAGGATGTGGAAAATGCTCCGGCTGGTCTGGATGGCGATGGCAATCGCTGGACCGGAGTCTGTCAGCGCGTCGGATGACTGGCTTCCGGTCCGGGAGACGAACCTCGCCATTGCGGCAGGCAGTCCACTCGACTTTGCCTCCTTTCTGCCCAACCTCCCGATTGATGGGGCCGGCGCTCGCCTGATAGCTGGCGAAGGCGGACGCATGGCGCGTGCCGAGGCGCCGGCGGAACCGCTGCGACTGCATTGCGCGTCACTGGCCTGGAGCCCGGCTTCCGGCGGCTTCCCCGATCACGCCACTGCCGACATCTACGCCCGCCAGTTGGCGATGCGCGGCTATAACCTCGCCCGTCTCCACTTCGTTGACGCCAGCCTGATGAAGGGGCGCGACCGGGCTTTCGACTTCGACCCTGAGACGCTGGACCGGATCCACTACCTGATGGCCGCGCTGAAGAAGGAGGGTATCTACTGGATGATCGATGGCCTCACATCCTGGAGCGGAGGCTATGGCGGTATCGAGCATCGCTGGGACCCCACTCCGGGATTGAAGCTCGAGATGCACTACGATGAACAAGCTTTTTCTCACTGGCAACGACTGGTCACCAGCCTTCTGGCCGGAGTGAACCCGTATACCGGTGTTGCTCCGATCCGTGACGAGGCTCTCGCACTGCTGATCCTTGTCAACGAAGGCGGAATGGAATTCGAGACCGTCGTCCACGAAAGCAATGGGAAACCGCACTATTCGGAGGGGTTGCGTAAGCCCTTTAATGAATGGCTGCAGCCGCGTTATTCGAGCGATGCGGAGCTCCAGCAGGCCTGGGGTGACCTGCAGCCAGGCGAAAGCCTGCAGTCGAGTACGATCCGACTGCCCGCCGACCGATACAATGACACGGCTCGAATGCGGGATCTGCAGGCCTACTTCGTCAGCGCCGAACAAGCACTCCTGGAGAAGATGACGGAAGTGGTTCGCCGCCTCGGACATGACGGCCTCGTCAGCTCCTATAACAACTGGCCGACCAACCAGACCGCACTCACACGCTCACGACTACAGGCGGTCACCATGAATACCTACCACGACTGGGTGAGCGGGTATCAGTCCGGCGCGAAGATCACGGGTGAAAGTTCGATCGGCGATGGGACAGCCTATCTGCGCATGGCGGCAGCAGCGCGCTGGCTGGGAAAGCCGTTCGTCTTGAGCGAATACGACCACCTCTTCTGGAACCCCTACCGCTACGAGGCCGGACTTGCTGTTCCGTCCTACGCAGCCCTTCAGGGCTGGGATGCGCTTTGCCGCCATGGGCACGGCCCCATTGCCTTGCGCTACGGCGAGCCGTTCGCGCACAAGCGGGCAATGCTTCCCTACGCCATTGCACTCGATCCGGTGGCGCGGGCCGGGGAAACCCTTGCGGCCCTGTTGTTCAGGCGACAGGATGTTTCCCGGGCAAGGAACACCATTCCCTTCTCCGTCGAAGGCGTTTTGGATCTGACGGGAGACATGCAGGCGGCGGAGCCGGATGGGCTGACGTTTCTGGCCTTGGTTTCTAGCGTCGGTCTGCAGAAAAGCGAGGGCCTCAGAACGCCCTACACCATCGGGCAGCCGCGATCGGATGGTCAGGCCGAAAACCTCCTGCGCTCCATGAAAGATGCTGGCCTTCTGGCCTCTACGAACCGGACCGATCCTTCCATCGGAATTTTCGAAAGCGACACGCGCGAGCTCCTGTTCGATGTCGCGAAAAAGACCCTCCAGGTGGTTACGCCGCGAACGGAAGCTGCGGCGTTTTCATCCGTCACAGCGCCCCTATCTCTTGGCTCCCTGCATGTCATTGGCGCCGAGGGAGGAGGATTGTTGGCGGCCTCGGTCATCGATGGCGCCCCTTCCCTCGCGCAAAGCCGGCGTATTCTCATTATCTACGCGACTGATGCCCGCAACACCGGCATGCGGTTCCGGGATGCCGCAAACCGGGTGATCGACGATTTCGGAAAGCTTCCCGTACTTATCCGAAAGGGAAGTGTTTCACTGTCCTTGCCTCAGAGATCCGCCTCTTGGCGTTTGTCGCCGGTCGGACTGGACGGCACGGTCCATCAGCCGGTCCTTCAACGCGCTGGCCCGGTGGATTTCCCTCTCAGCAACGATACCCCCTTCGGCCCGACAACCTTCTTCCTGCTGGAACTCGACTGATCCCTTATCGGCTGGCAACGGGATCAAATCGCCACCGATGTGGTTGGGTGAAGGTGGCATGGGGCGCATTCATTTGCGCCGGCTGCCCAAACAGGAAGGAGAAATCGCAATGGCGAACGCGAGTTCAAAGCACATCGGATCCGGCGCGCACGGGAAGTCCTCTGGAACCGGAGCACTCACAGATGTGGACAAGGATCTTCTGCCGGACAACATGGTCCTGTCGAACCGTGACAAGGCACAGCATTCGCGAGAGCGCGGTCTGGACAGCAAGACTGTACAGACCGAACAGTTTCATGACCACCAGGACAATCACCTGGAGAGGTAACCTGTAAAGTCTGTGTGAGAATTCAGACATCGGCCGTTCGTAAACGAATTTAACCTCCCACGGCGCTTGCATGTTGCCGTGGGAGGAGTAGGCTTTGCGTCATACCTTGGAAGCGCCGGGACCACATGGCGCCAGGACGTTGCTCCGGACCACGGAGGGCCACCAATGACTCAGCATATTCAGGGAAGTTTATTCGAGCCGCAGGATCTGGCCTGCATGCAGAGGCTGTTCAGCGCAGCCTGCGCCGCACGAGGCGTGGACGGCAAGGGGGAAGCGGCCAACCAGCTCGCCGCTCGCATCTTCGAACTCTATCAGCAGGGCCTGCGAGAAGAGAAGGATCTGGGGTCTCACCTGCAGGCATAAGTTGCCACAACTCACCGCTTGGCCTGGAGGTCTCGCTCGTCCCGGAGAAGGTAGAGACGTGTGGTGTCGTCCAGATTGCCTTCAAGCCAATCGGCCATGGCAATCTCTTCCTGGAGTATTCGTTCGAAGACCGCTTTCGCCTCGACCTCGCCGAGTTCGTCAGCCGCAGCGATGAGAACACGATAGGCAGCGATTTCCATGTGCTCGAAAGCGTAACCCGCCATCGCTCCCCTCACAACCTCGTCGGATGTCAGGACACCCCCGAGCCCCTGAGCCGTTGCCGCCAGTCTCCCCGTCAGATCCCTGACCAGCGAAATCCCACCGGATGGTAAGGTATCTAGCAATTCCTGGAGAAGACGCAGATGCTCCTGCGTCTCCAGAACATGCCTCTCTATCTGCGCCTTCAGTTCCGGATAACTCTGTATCCGCTTGGCCTGCGCGGTCAGCATGGTCAGCGCCTGCTCCTCCATCGCATGCGCGTCGCGAAGCCAGGCAATAAAGCGATCCTTCATGTGCATCTTGATCTCCTCAGGGACTCGAGCGCTTACCCTCAACTCGACCTTTATCAGACCGGTTCCGACAAAAACGGGAACTTAGGGCGGCATCTGCAGTTCATCGATTGTAGCGACAAGGAACAAGGTCGCCTGATGCGGAACTTGAGCCACGCAGACGCGATGATAGGCGCGGCGGCGATCGCGAACTAGATCAGGTACAAAGGAGACGGACATCAACTCGCCAGATCCAAGAGAGCCCCACGAAACCCCGCCAGTCCCGGCCCCGGATCTCAACCCTCTGCCGCCGATCGACGAGCCTGAACCAGATCGACTACCGGACGAGGATCCAGTACCCAATCCTGACGAGACGAGCGATCCGCCTGTCTACGCCTAGTACGCTGGCTGAACCTCATGGAACTAGAGTAACCTGCGCGCGTTCATCTACGATCGCTATCAAGGGGTGCGTAGGTGGACGTGACAACAACCGCTTTTCCGGCAGACCAGGAATCCCGTACAAATCCAATCATCAAGCCCGGACACAATGCATGGCGCAGTTCCCGCGCTGAGAAAGCTGCCTTTCTGGTCGACGGAGCCGATTACTTCCGCCGCCTGGACCAGGTTCTGGAGCATGCCCGGCGCTCTATCTTCATCATCGGCTGGGACTTCAATCCGGATATTCGACTGAGACCGGAAGATCCGGACTGCCCCACGCTCGGCGAGCGGCTTCGGAGCCTGGTCGAAAGCCGGCCGGACCTGGAGGTGCGGCTGATCGTTTGGGGCATGGGGCCCGTCTACTCCGGCAAGAGCCTGAAGATGTTCGGTAGGATGGATTGGAGCGACCACGAGCGGATCACCCTGAAATTCGACTTCGACCATCCGCTGCGTGCCAGCCATCACCAGAAGATCGTCGCCATCGACGACAAAACCGCGTTTCTCGGCGGGATCGACCTGACCGCCCGCAGATGGGATGATCGCGAGCATCGATCTGATAACCCTCTCCGGAAATCTCCCGACGGCACGGCCTATGGCCCGGTTCATGATGTCCAGAGTATTGTCACTGGGCCTGCAGCTGTACTGATAGGTGATGTCGCGCGGCGCCGGTGGCGCAAGCTGACAGGCGAGACACTTCAGCCGCTACCCGCCCTCGAAGGCCCCAACCCCTGGCCTGACGATCTCGACGCCACCTTGAGAGATTGCTCTGCGGCACTGGCCCTGACCGAAGCATGGAAATGGAAGGGTCGGCGCGGCCACAGGGAAGCCATCCGCCTGACCCATGACGCGTTACGCGCTGCGGGGCGCCACCTGTATATCGAGACGCAATATCTGGCTTCCTTCGGTGTCGCCAGAACGATTGCGCGACGGCTGAAGGAGCCGCGCGGGCCCGAGATCGTGGTCGTCGTGACGCGAGAGTCCCACGGCTTCCTCGAGCAGTTGATGATGGGCAAGAACCGCAACCGCCTGATCCGCAGGCTTATGCGGGCCGATCGGTACAACCGGCTGCGCGTGTACTATGCGGTCACCCCGGACGCACAAGGTAAAGACCGGGAGATCGTGGTCCATTCGAAAGTGATCATCGTCGATGACCGGTTCATCCGCGTCGGCTCCTCGAACCTCAATAACCGGTCTGAGGGCTTGGACACCGAATGCGATATTGCCCTGGAGACATATAGCGCTGAAGGACGCCAGGCGATCGAACGGGTGCGCGAGGATCTCATTGCGGAACACCTGGACGCGTCACCCGAGCAGGTGTCCGAACAGATCCGCATCACAGGCTCCCTCATCGCAGCGATCGACGCACTCAACACATCCCCGCGCGGGCTGCGTCAATTTCATGTCGGTCCCAAGGAGGGCGACACGGAATCCGTCGTGGGCACGGGTATCATCGATCCGAAGCAGCCCTTCTGGCCAATTCGCCCCATGCTGGCCTTCGCGAAGCGGAGCTTTTCCCGCCTAACCCGCCGGCTGCTTTGATATCCTCCTGCGCGGCTGGCGGCGAAAATAGGCTTCGCTCGCCACCAGCGTCGGCACGCCCACCATCAGCGGAACGAAGAAGTACAGGATCCGGAAGACAACCAGCGCGCCGATCGACGCATCGATGGGAAGAACGCCGAGAATGGTGGCTTCCAGCACACCCAGGCCTCCGGGCACGTGGCTGATCAGGGCAGCGATGTTCGCAGTGACGTAGGCAGTGGCCACCGTCAGGTAGTTGACCGCAGAAATGCCCAGTAGGAGTTGATGGATGCATGCGGCGACGCAGGCAAAGTTGAGCGTGCCGACCGCGATCTGGCCAAGGGCAAGCCAGACGAAGGGTGGCTGGAAGCTCCACCGGTACAGGATCAGGGGCCGTTCTACGCGCCAGCAGATCAGCAGGTACAACGTCGGCACCAGGAGGCAGATGCAGCCCAGAGCAACCGCTGTCACCTCGTTGATGCCGAGCAGGTCGCCGCCTCGCCCCTGTGTTATGGTCAGCGCTAAACCGGCAAGGGTAACCAGGCCTAGACTGACGGTGACGCCGCAGAAGATGATGACCTTGGCAACCTGCTCGCCCGAAAGTCCCCAGCGAGAATAGAAGCGGTAGCGCACCGCACCGCTGCTCAGGGCAGCCATCCCAACGTTGTGGCCGATGGAAAGGCTGCAAAAGGACGCAAGCGCCACCTGTCGATAGGGCAAGGCGTGACCTGCATAGCGCACGGCGAGCCAGTCGAAACCAGAGAGGCACGTATAGGAGCCGACCACGAATGCGAAGGCGAAGAGCAACCTCTGTTGCGGGATGGAAGCTACCGATAGCCGGATCTCCTCCACACTATAGCGTCCGAGACTACGGTAGACGAGGAAGGCCGCGACCACGATCGCCAGCGCAACCAGGATTTTGATAACGCGTCGCCTCGTGACCATCCGCTCCCTCTCTCAGTTCGTGGACGGGGAACGAAAACCGGACAAACGGGTTCCCCCGCTCATGTCAGCCACTCCGCAGCAACCACCAGCCAAGCCCGGCACCATCCTCAAGGTCCTCAGCTACAACGTCCACAGTTGCATCGGCACCGACCGCAAGCTCGATTGCGCCCGCATTGCCGAGGTGATCGCAAGCATTGCTCCCGATATCATCGGCCTACAGGAGCTGGATGTCGGCCGCCGACGCACGGGTGGCGCTGATCAGGCCCATATCGTCGCGTCGCTCCTGCGCATGGAGTTTCATTTCCATGCCGCACTTCACGTGGCGGAAGAACGCTATGGCGACGCTGTCTTGACCGCGCTGCCGATGCGCTTCGTGAAGGGGGCCATGCTTCCATCCTCGGGAGAGCAGCGGGGGGCCCTGTGGACGGAAGTGACTGCCGGAGATCGGACCGTTCAGGTCTTCAATACTCACCTGGGCCTGCGCCGCAGGGATCGCGTCAGCCAGATGACAACACTCCTCGGTCCCGGCTGGCTCGGCAACGCAGACAATGCGGACAAACCGCGCATCCTCATCGGCGACCTGAATTCCATCGGCAGGTCCGCCTCCTATCGCCTTGTCGCGAAGCATATGAAGGATGTTCAACTGGAAGCGCCGCGCCGGCCGCAGCCCACCTTCCCATCCCGCTATCCCGTGATGCGCCTCGATCACATCTTCGTATCGGAGGGTATCGAAGTGCTCGACGCGGAAGTGATCTCCACCTCGCTGACACGCAGGGCATCGGACCACCTGCCGCTGCTGGCGACCATTCGCCTTTGAATGGCGCGCTAATCCTCGGGAACCTGTTCTGCCGAGTTCGTCAGCTCTTGCCGCGAGATACGAACTTGTTGAACCGGCTGGTCTTCCCGCTGGAGGTCTCTTCCTGATAGAGGAAGCACAGCTCGTTCTTGTCGAATATATCGAAGAAGTCATCCCACTCGATCGGCTCCAGCGACTCTTCCGGCTCGCCAAAATCCACCCGTAGGATGCCTCCTTCGCCAGAATCTTTAACGCGCGCCGGGTGAGCGCCGCGTTCCTCGATCCAGTTGCGGATTTCCTTGTGGTCGGTGGTCTCTACCGATTTGCTCATCCTGACCTCCTTTGGACATCTCGCATCCGAACCTGAGCCGGATGCGATTGTTCCGGAGGGAACCTGTCTCGACAGCGGGAACCTTTCTGCTGCGTCCGCGGTTGATCACCCGTCGAAAGCTGTAGAATGCGGACGACAGCGTCATAGTACCCTCCCCAACTCGGCGCCTCCTTCGGGAGTGCGCCGTCTTTCTTCCGACCGCTCTGCGTCAATCCGCCCGTATTGACCTCCCTCGCATTCAACCCATTTTTCAACCCGCCGACCCGTCGCTGCAGTTGTCAAGTGAGGATGGACGATGCTCGAAAACCTCGACGCCACACTCCTGGCCAGGGTTCAGTTTGCCTTCACTGTTTCCTTCCACATCATCTTCCCCGCCTTCTCGATCGGCCTCGCAAGTTATCTGGCGGTGCTTCAGGGCCTGTGGTTGTGGACGAAGCAGGAAGTCTATCTCGAGCTTTTCGACTTCTGGAAAACGATCTTTGCACTGGCCTTCGGGATGGGCGTGGTATCGGGCATCGTGATGTCCTACCAGTTCGGCACGAACTGGAGCGTATTCTCCGACAAGGCCGGGCCAATCATCGGTCCGCTGATGGGCTACGAGGTCCTATCGGCCTTCTTCCTCGAAGCCGGTTTCCTCGGGGTGATGCTGTTCGGCAGGAATCGCGTCGGCCCCGGCCTGCATTTCTTCGCCACGCTCATGGTTGCCTTCGGCACGCTGATGTCGGCGACATGGATCCTCGCTGTGAATTCCTGGATGCAGACGCCGGCCGGCTTCGCCATGAACGACGCAGGGCAGTTTGTGCCTGAAGACTGGTGGGCCATCATCTTCAACCCTTCCTTCCCATACCGGCTGGTGCACATGGTGCTGGCAGCATATCTGACCACTGCACTGGTTGTGGGGGCTGTCGGGGCCTACCACCTGTTGCGCCGCACATCGCCGCTTCGCGCGGGAACGATGTTTTCAATGGCCATGTGGATGCTGACGATCGTCGCACCCATGCAGATCCTCGCAGGCGACATGCACGGCCTCAACACGCTCGAGCATCAGCCGGTCAAGGTCATGGCCATGGAGGGCCACTACGAAAGCCATCCCGATGGAGCTCCCTTGATCCTCTTTGGCCTCCCCAATCCTGAGGAGAAACGGGTCGACTACGCAGTGGAAATCCCGAAACTCTCCAGTCTCATCCTCAAGCACGACCTGAACGCCCCTCTGGATGGTCTCGACACAGTTCCCGAAGAACTTCATCCGCCGGTCCCGATCGTCTTCTGGTCCTTCCGCATTATGATCGCCATTGGCTTTGCGATGTTCGGCCTCGGCTTGTGGAGCCTCTACTGTCGTTGGCGCGGCTCGCTCTACGACAGCGACTGGCTCCACCGCTCTGCGATTGTGATGGGGCCTGCAGGATTTGTTGCAGTCCTGGCAGGATGGGTCACTACCGAAGTAGGACGACAGCCGTTCACCGTCTACGGGCACTTGCTGACGGCCGATTCCGTTTCGCCGATTGCGGCACCGGCGGTTGCCACCTCGCTGATTGCTTTCATCATTGTCTATTTCCTGATCTTCGGTGCGGGCACCTTCTATATTCTCCGGCTGATGTCCCGCCTGCCGCGCGATCCGATGGGCGACCTCGATGAAGGCCCGATCCGTACGGCGGGTATTACGCCTGCCCCCCAGGCAGCCAAACACGAGGAAGTGCGTCATGGAGCTTGATCTCGCCTTCATCTGGGCCGCCATCATTGCCTTCGCGGTCCTCGCCTACGTCATCCTCGACGGCTTCGATCTCGGCGTCGGCATTCTCTTCCCGTTCTTCCCGGAGAAGCATGAGAAGGACGTGATGATGAACAGCGTTGCGCCCGTCTGGGACGGCAACGAAACATGGCTGGTCCTCGGCGGCGGCGGGCTGCTTGCCGTCTTCCCCCTTGCCTACGCTACCATCCTGCCGGCGCTCTATGCTCCAATCATTGCCATGCTGCTCGGGCTGATCTTCCGAGGCGTCGCCTTCGAATATCGCTGGCGCACCAAACGGGCCGAGCCTCTCTGGAACTGGGGCTTCACGGGTGGGTCGGTGGTTGCAGCCTTTGCCCAAGGCGTGGCGCTGGGGGCACTGGTGCAGGGAATCCCGGTCGAGAACCGGGCGTATACGGGCGGCTGGTGGGACTGGCTCACGCCCTTCTCCGTAGCCACTGGGCTAGCCGTCCTGATCGGTTATGCGCTGCTCGGGGCGACTTGGCTGATCATGAAGACGAGCGGAGAACTGGCGGAAAGAGCACGGCGCTATGCCTATGTGGCCGGGGTCGCCACGCTGGTGGCCATGGGTGTCGTCAGCCTCTGGACGCCCTTCCTCGAGCCGCTCTACCTCCAGCGCTGGTTCAGCTGGCCGACGGCAGCCTTCAGCCTGATCGTCCCCGCTCTGGTCGCCGCCTGCTTCCTGGTGCTGGCCCACGGCCTGCGCACCCATCACGACAGCCGCCCCTTCATTGCGTCGCTTGGTCTCTTCGTGCTCGGCTATGCCGGGATCGGGATCAGCTTCTATCCCTATATTGTCCCCACCTCGGTAACGATCTGGGATGCTGCCGCTCCCGACGAGAGCCTCGCCTTCCTACTGGTCGGTGCGCTGGTCCTCGTGCCGCTGATCCTCGCCTACACCGCCTATGCCTACTGGGTGTTCCGGGGCAAGGTGAACCCCGAGGAAGGCTACCACTGATGGCAGCGTCTGGGACCCTCAGGCGGCTTGCGTGGTTCGTCGGCCTGTGGCTGGCGGGCGTCCTTGCAGTAACTGTGGTGGGTCTGGTCATCAAGCTCTGGCTCGGCACGTAGTCCATCTCTCGACCCTGTGCGCGCCGACACCACCTGCCACCAAGCGGGACGCAGCGGCTGGACGCCACCGTCAAACAGGTTACAGTCGCCTGACATTTGAGCGGACGCGGGATGCGGCGCATCGGCATGTAAGGAGGCGACGGGACTTGGCCGCAGAACCACTGGTGCAACGGGATAGCGAAGCGCGCCAACGCTGGACGACCCTTGCCCTTCTCTGCTGTGCGGTCGTCCTGTCCTTCTCGACCTGGTTTTCAGCGACCGCCATCGCTCCAGAGCTGACCCGCGCCTGGAACCTCTCGACCGCTGAAGCGACCTGGCTGACCAATGGGGTCCAGATCGGCTTCGTCACCGGCGCCTTGCTTGCGAGCCTCTTCAATCTGCCGGACCTGATCAGAATGAACCGCCTCATGGCCGGATCGGCTGCATTGGCCGTCATCGCCAATGCTGCCCTCTTGCTGGAGCCGCCTCCCATCATCGCGATCCTCTGCCGGATCATCACCGGTTTCGCGCTTGCCGGTGTCTATCCACCGGCGCTCAAGCTCGTCTCCACCTGGTTCGTGGCCGGCCGCGGCCTTGCCTTCGCCGCCGTGATCGGAGCGATAACCGCCGGGTCAGCTCTTCCGCATCTTTTCCGTGGCACGACCTCCGGAATCGCCTGGCAACAGGTCGTCGTGCTGTCGACCATCGCCGCCCTCGTAAGCATGGTGCTCTTCCTGCTTTGCGTGAGAGAAGGTCCGTTCCCATACGGCAAGGCTACGTTCGACCCACGCCAGATCGGCCGTGTTCTGCGCGACCGCCATGTTGCCCTCGTGAATATCGGATACCTCGGTCACATGTGGGAACTCTATGCCATGTGGGCATGGCTCTTGACCTATCTGACCGCAGCTTTCGAGGCCGGCGACTACGGCACGGCGCAGGATGCGTCCCTCCTGACCTTTGCCACCGTGGCTCTCGGGGTATTCGGTTGCTTCGCCGGCGGCGTGCTTTCGGATCGCATCGGACGCACGGCGACGACGGCCGGCATGATGATCGCCTCCGGCCTCTGCGCGTTGACCGTTGGCTTCGTCTATGACGGACCGATGTGGCTCCTCGCCATGGTGGTCGTGGTCTGGGGGATCAGCATCATCGGCGATTCCGCACAGTTCTCGGCGGCGCTCACCGAACTTGCCGACCGCAATTACATCGGCACCGCGCTGTCCCTGCAGATGGGCATGGGTTTCGCGCTGACGATCGGCATGATTTGGGCGCTGCCCAGGTTGGCCGAATTGCTGGGCGGATGGCAATGGACTTTCTCCGTGCTTGCCATCGGACCTTTCGTCGGCGCTGCTGCCATGCTGTACCTGCGTCGCCTGCCTGCCGCGACCCGGCTCGCCAATGGACGCCGCTGACTTGGCGCTTGCAGGTTATTATCCAAACGTATAACAACAGCAAACACGATGAACACGAACGTGATTTGCTGTGTCGCTATCGGATGTCCCCTCTCTCGCTGAACCAAGGCTTGCATGACTACGCGCCGCAGTTATCACCGTGCCAGCGAAGGCGAGCGGCGAGAAGATCTCCTCGCAGCAACGCTCGACTGTATTGCGGAAGCTGGAATAGAGGGCGCGACCGTGCGCCAGATCGCGGCGCGCGCCGGTGTGACGCCCGGCTTGATCCGTCACTACTTCACGACCAAGGACCAGATGCTCCAGGCTGCCTACCGGCAGTTGATGAACGGCATCACCCAGACCACCACGGCTGCGGCTCAAGGACATGACCCGCGGACCCGGCTGCGCCAGTTCATCGTCGCGAACGTCACGCCACCTGTGACCGACAGCCGGACGCTGTCCCTGTGGGCAGCCTTCATCAGCCACATCCCGCTCGATTCCGCATTCGCCGCCATTCATCGCGAGAGCTATCTGGCTTTCCTCGGAGAGCTGGAAAAACTACTCTCGGACTTCTTTGCAGACGGCAAGCGGACGGTGAGCGCCGGCGAGTGCCGCTCCTACGCGATTGCGCTGAACGGATTGATCGACGGCCTCTGGCTCGAAGGGACGCTCGCGCCGGACATGTTCGAAGACAACGAAATTGCCGGGACAGCCATCGTCTCGGTGGAGGCTCTGCTGAGGCTTCCACCTGGCGATCTGTCTTTGGCTTGAAGATGAACAGAGGACCTAAAATGCGCTACGCCTCCATAACAGACCGTCTTGCCGATCTCGGTTCCGGCCGCTGGGCGGTGCACACCGCCGCTCGCCAGATGAAGCAGGAAGACGCCGATATCATCGAGCTCACTATCGGCGAGCCGGATGTCGCGCCGGACAAGGCGCTCCTTGACGAGGCGACGAGGTCCATGCATTCCGGACGCATCCGTTACTCGAATGGACGCGGCGAGCCCTCCGTACTGAAGGCGCTGGTCGAGAAGTATGCGAAGCGCCGCACCGGCGTGTCGGAGGAGAACTTCCTCTGCTTCCCCGGCACCCAAACAGCCCTCTACGCCGTAATGACGGGCCTGGTCGAAACCGGTGACGCTGTACTCGTCGGCGACCCGCTCTACGCAACCTATGAAGGGGTGATCGCCTCCACCGGTGCCCAACCGGTTATGGTTCCGCTTCGTCCTGAGAAGCAGTTCCACATGCAGGCCGAGGACCTGGAACGGGCGATCACGCCCAACTCACGCGTGGTGCTCCTCAATACACCGCACAATCCGACCGGCGCAGTACTGACCGCCAGTGAAATTTACGCGATCGGGGAAGTCTGCCGCAAGCACGACCTCTGGATCGTTTGCGACGAGGTCTATGAGCAACTGGTATTCGATGACGTCTCGTTTGCATCGCCATTCGACATGCCGGAACTGGCAGAGCGGACCATCGTGGTCTCGTCGATCTCCAAGTCCCATGCGGCGCCGGGCTTCCGCAGCGGCTGGGCCGCAGGCCCTGCAGAGTTCTGCAACCGCTTGCTTCCCGTCTCCGAGACGATGCTCTTTGGTGTCCAGCCGTTCATTGCAGATATGACGGCGCTCGCGCTTTCGCAGGACTTCCACATGGCGCCGACCATGCGCGCCAACTACCGCCGGCGCGCGGAGATTGCAGCCCAGGCTTTCGCCGGCAACAATCTTGTGAGACCCATGCTGCCGGAAGGAGGAATGTTCATCCTTCTCGACATCTCCGCAACCGGCCTCACCGGGCTTCAATTTGCTTGGGAGCTTCTGCAGCAGGAAGGTGTCGCGGTCATGCCCGGAGGATCGTTCGGCCGGCAGGCCAACGGCTTCCTGCGCATCTCCCTCACGGTTCCCGACGACACGCTGCTCATCGCCATGAAGCGCATCTCGGACCTAGCCGATCGCCTTATGGCGCCGGAAGGACGACGCGCGACCGCCTAAGCGGCGAAGGCAGGTCATTTCAGCCGTGAAATGACCTGCGCACCGAAGACATCGATGAACTGCAACTGATTGCGTCCGACATTGTGGACGTAGATCTGCTCGAAACCCATGCCCATGTCTTCCTCGAGCCACGCAACGTGGCGAGAGGGATCGGCCGAGATGCGGACGAACTCGTCCATATCTTCGGGCCTGACCCGGGCGCAGGCAGCATCGAACTCCTCCGGCGTCCTGAGCGTCTCGGCGACTGCGGCGGGCAGCGTATTGCTCCGCCACTGATCGTATGCGTTCTCGCGGGCTTCTGCGTCAGTCGGGGCATAGGAAACGTGAACCTGAAGATAGGCCGGCTTTCCTTCACCGCCGCCACGACGGAAAGCCTCGACAATCTGGGCCAGCTTGTCTCGCGGCTGGTTGATCGTTATCAGCCCGTCCGCCCATTTCCCCGCCCATTCGGCCGTGGCGATGGAAAGTGCGCCGGCAATCACGTTCGGAGCCTCTCGCGGAAAGGTATGGAGCCTTGCCTCATCCACCAGAATGGGGCTCTCGCGACTGACCGTGTTGCCGTCCCACAGCGACCGGATGATCTCGACCCCAGCCAGGAGTCGTTCATTCCTCTCGGGCTTGGACGGCCAGCGTTCCCCGACCACGTGCTCGCTGAGGGCCTGTCCGCTCCCGACTGCCATCCAGGGAAAGCGGCCAGGGAAGAGTTCTCCAAGGGTCGCCGCCGCCTGGGCGGTGATCACGGGATGATATCGCCAGCCCATCGGTACGGTAATCAGCCCAAAGGGTATCGTCTTCGTCGCCTGCATGGCGGCACCGAGGAAGGTCCAGACGAAACCTGACTGTCCCTGCCGCTCGCTCCAGGGCGCCAGATGATCGGAGGACATGACAGCTCCGAAGCCGGCATTTTCCGCCGCTTGGACGCAAGCGACGAGTTCGCTTGGGGAAAACTGCTCGTGGGACGCGTGGTAACCGATGATCGTCATGGCACCTAGAAGGCGGAAACGCTCGCTTGGTTCCGTTGAAACCGTCAGCCGCGCTTCAAGCTGCGGGCTTTGAGTTCCTCTTCCCACCCGAAGATGCTGCGTCCGCCCAGGGCGTGAGAATCGCGAAATTCGCCAACCACGATTTCCTTGAGATCCGGGCCAGTCGCATATTGCTCCAGGCGCCGCGCCTGATCGTCCAGCCGTTTCAGCGCCTGCAATTCCTCTTCTCGACCCAACCTGCCCTTGCTGACCGCGGACTTCATTACCCGTATCGTCTCATCATAAACCTTGAGCGGAACGGGAAACGGGTGGCGGTCCTTGCCACCGTGAGCGAGCGAGAAGCGCGCGGGGTCGGAAAAGCGACAGGGGGCGCCGTGAACGACTTCCGCGACCATGGCAAGCGCCTTCACCGTGCGCGCGCCGACACCGGGCGTGAGCAGCAATTGCTGGAAGTCGGCGGGTCCACGGTCCGCCGCCGCTGCCAGGGTGCCGTGAAGACGCTTCATGTTGACGTCCTTCTCGCGGACATCGTGATGGGCCGGCATGACCAGATGTGGCAGCATCGGCTGCGATACATCGCCCGGCTTTTCGCGCCGCTCGAGTGAAACGAGCTCGCTGACGATCCGGTCCGGCCCGAGGCTTTTAAGCATGTCCAGTTGCGACATGCGGGACGCATCCGCTCGCCGGTCGGCCAGGTTGACGATCCGGCCCTGCTCTTGCCCCTCGATGGCCGCATGGGGCGAGTCCAGAAAGCTCTCCAGCCCCTCCGACAGCCAGTGATAACGCCGGGCCTGTCGCCGGTCGCCGTTCATTCCCTGCTGCACCACCACCCATTTCCCGTCGTCGGTCACGATGAACCCGTGCAGATAGAGATCGAAGCCATCCTGCACGGCCGCACTGTCGACCTTGGCGACGAGCCGGCTGGTGGTGGCGAGAGACGCTCCGTCGATCCCGATGCGATCGCCGATTGCCGTGAGTTCGTCCGGTGTCCTGCGCGAATGCTGTCCTCGTCCGCCGCAGACATGGATGCCGAGCTCCGCCGAAAGCGGCGTCAGCCCGCGCTTCAGGGCATCGATCACGCTAGTCGTAATGCCGGAAGAATGCCAGTCCATCCCCATCACGGCGCCGAAGGACTGGAACCAGAATGGATGCGCCATGCGGCGGAGGAATTCGTCGCGACCGTAGTGGTGGACCACGGCCTCGGTGATCAGCGCACCGAGGCGGGTCATGCGCTGCCCGAGCCATTGCGGAACGCGGCCGCCGTGAAGCGGAAGATCAGCGCTGCCTGCTCTCTGTGCCATGTCCGGTCCTTCTCCAGATCAAGCTTATATAGCTGGAATCCGAGAACGAAACAGGATCATTCTAATACGCCGGCCGGAAATCCCGCAGCCGTTCTTCCAGCAGGGAGATCGTCGCGACATCCGCATTGGCAAAGGCAAAGCGGAGATAGGCCTCCTGGCCATCGCCGAAATAGGCGCCTGGAATGCAGATGATGCCCGCCTCCTTGGCCAGACGCTCGGCTACGTCAGCCGACCCGAGGGCCGGAAAGGGATGGCGAACGAAGGCGAAATAGGCGCCGAGCGAATCGACCCGCCACTCCGGCAGATTCGCCATCGTCTGCGTCAGGGCCTCGGCACGGCGGACGATTTCCTGCCGGTTGCCCTCCCGCCAGTCCGCCAGCATTGGCAGGGCCCGTGCGACCGCGGCCTGTGCCGACCTCGGCGCGCAGATTTGCAGATTGTCCATGACCTTGGCGATCTGCTCGACCGTCTTCGACCCGGCGGTGATTGCACCCAGGCGGTGGCCCGGAATGCAGAGAGACTTCGAGAAGCTGTAGAGACTGATCAGGTGCTCCTGCCAGTCATCCCGGGCGAAGAGGCCATGGGGTGCACGGCCTGCCTCGGGCAGGAAATCGCGGTAGGTTTCGTCGAGGATCAGCCAGATGTCCCTTGCGCGGCACAGCTCGAAGATCGCCAGCAGCAGGTCGGGCGGATAGACGGCTCCTGTCGGATTGTTCGGCGAAACGAGCGCGAGAGCGCGCACGTCGGGCGTGATGGCGGCCGCGATCGTATCGGGTTTCGGAAGGAAGCCGTCCTCCGGTCGGCAGGCGACGGTGCGCATCTTGACGCCCATCATCGCCAGCGTCGTGTCGTGATTGAAGTAGAAGGGATTGGTCATCAGCACTGTCTGGCCGGGGCCGGCGACGGTCATGGCGGCACTGGCGAAGGCTTCATTGCATCCCGAAGTGACGTGGATGTTTTCAGGTGTCAGCGTCGCGCCATAGACCTGGCTAACGTGCTCCGTGTAGGCTCGCCGCAGATCGGCATCACCCTCGATCGGGCCATAGCCGCAATAGGCGGTCGAAGAGGCCATTTCGCCGAGCAGGGCCAGCATGTCGGGATGTGGCGGATAGCCCGGTACCGCTTGCGAGAGGTCGATCAATGGGCCGCGCGACCCGTCATATGCCCTGCCCCAGGCAAAGACCGATGGAACGGGCGGCGGGGCGAGCTTCTCGACGAGGGGATTGAAGGCAGGCATGGTAAATCCGAATAGAGGCGATTGCGGCAACTGGCATTGATTTGGCCTCCACATCTACCAGTTTATTGCCCCTGGCAAGGACGAGATCTCCACGGAAGGACATGTCATGGGCGACGAGCCTACCCAGCCCGAGGATAGCAAGCTGACGCGCAGCAAACGGGCATGGGCACACGAAGGCCGCTTCCTGACGGGCAGGACCGCGCGCCCTGAGACCGAACGGCTCCCGCCTGGGCAGCACCTGGTGAAGAACTGGCCGGTCCTGGATCTCGGTGAGCAGCCGGAGGTATCGACGGCAGAATGGCGTCTTGACGTTGCCGGCCTCGTGCAGAACCCTCGCTCACTGGACTGGAATGCCCTGCTCGCCCTGCCTCAGACGGAGCGCCGCTCCGACATTCACTGCGTCACAACCTGGTCCCGCTACGACAATGACTGGACGGGTGTCTCTACTCGTGACCTCATGGACATGGTCGCCCCCAGGGACGAGGCAGCCGCCGTGATGCTGACGAGCTATGATGGCTACACGACCAACCTCCTGCTTGCCGACTTCGCGGCAGAGGATGCCATCCTCGCCCACAGTTGGCAGAATAAACCGCTGGCGACCGAACACGGAGGCCCCGTGCGGCTTGTGGTACCGCACCTGTATTTCTGGAAAAGCGCGAAGTGGTTGAAGCGGATCGAGTTCATCCGATCCGATCGCGCCGGTTTCTGGGAGCAGAACGGCTACCACATGCGGGGCGACCCGTGGGCCGAGCAGCGTTACGCCGATGATTGAGCGACCGGAGGGGTTACTTTCCCTCCCGCAGGAAATTGATCAGCCCCGAGAAATCATCGCCCCCGTGCCCCAGCGCGGCAAACCGCTCGTATAGATCCGCGGCATGGGCTCCCATTTCCGTTTTTGCGCCCGCCGCGCCCGCCGCGTCCTGCGATAGCTTCAGGTCCTTCAGCATCAGGGCCGCGGCAAATCCCGGCTTGTAGCCGTGGTTCGCCGGGGACGTCGGCACCGGGCCCGGCACCGGGCAATAGGTGTTGATCGACCAGCATTGGCCTGACGAGGTCGACGCAACATCGAACAATGCCTGATGGGACAGACCCAGCTTCTCGCCCAGGACGAATGCCTCGCAGACCCCTGCCATCGTGATGCCGAGGATCATGTTGTTGCAGATCTTGGCCGCCTGTCCCGCACCCGCATCGCCGCAATGCACGATCCGCTTGCCCATCTTCTGGAGGACCGCCTCCCCCCGTGCGAAGGCTTCGTTCGCCCCACCGACCATGAACGTCAATGTGCCGGCAGTCGCACCACCAGTACCACCCGAGACCGGCGCGTCGAGCGAGAGGCAACTGGCGCCCTTCGCCAGGGAATGCGCCTGCCTTGCACTTTCGACGTCGATGGTTGAGCAGTCGATGAGGAGCGTGCCGGGCGCCACGGCGGCAATCAGTTCCTCCCAGACCGACAGCACATGCTTGCCAGCCGGCAGCATTGTCACGACGACGGCTGCCTCTTTCACCGCCTCCACAGCACTTGCAGCCACCGAAACACCGTTCCCCGTAGCGGTCTCGCGCGATTCCGGCGACAGATCGAAGCCCGCGACCTGGTAACCTGCCTTCGCGAGATTGGCCGCCATCGGCCCGCCCATGTTTCCCAGCCCGATGAACGCAACGCGGTCTTTCATGTCTTTCCTCCCGTAAGCGGACGGCGCAGCATGCCGCCGGTCCAAAACTCTCTCGCGATAGCCTCTAGGATGTACGCCCGATCAGCGAGCGCGCAATGATCACGTTCATGATCTCGTTTGTCCCCTCGAGGATCTGGTGCACCCTCAGGTCACGCACGATCTTCTCGATCCCGTATTCAGCGAGGTATCCATAGCCGCCATGCAGTTGCAGCGCGGTGTTGGCCACGTCGAAGCACCGGTCCGTCACCAGCCGTTTCGCCATCGCACAGAGGGTTGTCGCATCGTGAGCCTTGGTATCCAGGGAAGCGGCGGCGCGCCAGAGGAACGTTCGGCACATTTCCAGATTGGCGGCCATATCCGCCAGGGAAAACTGCAGTGCCTGGAAAGCCGTCAGAGGTTGCCCGAAGGCACGTCGTTCTCCCATGTAGGCAAGCGCCTTGTCGAAGGCCGACTGCGCGCCCCCGAGCGAGGCCGCGGCAATGTTGAGGCGCCCGCCATCGAGGCCCGCCATCGCAATCTTGAACCCGTCTCCCTCTTCGCCCAGCCGATTAGCGACGGGAACGCGCGCGCCATCGAGAATGACCGCCCGCGTCGGCTGCGCATGCCAGCCCATCTTGCGCTCATCAGCGCCGAACGAAAGACCAGGCGTATCCGCCCGCACGACCAGGGTCGAGATGCCTTTCGGACCGTCATCTCCGGTCCGCACCATGACAACGTAGACATCTGAGGCGCCCGCACCGGAGATGAACTGCTTCTGGCCGGAGACCACATAATGATCACCTTCCCGAACCGCCCGTGTCTTGAGAGCCGCAGCGTCGGATCCGGACCCCGGCTCGGTGAGGCAATAGCTTGCCAGCCTCTCCATGGTCACGAGCCCGGGTAGCCATTGCTCCCGCTGCTGCTGGTTGCCGAACCGATCGATCATCCAGGCGCACATGTTGTGGATGGAGATATAGGATGCGACTGCCGGACAACCGGACGCAAGCGCCTCTATGATGAGGGCCGATTCGACACGCCCAAGCCCTGTGCCTCCGATATCGTCGCGAACATAGATGGCCCCCATACCAAGGGCACCGGCATTGCGGATCGTTTCGACGGGAAAATGCTTCTCCCGATCCCATTCCAGGGCGAACGGCGCAATTTCCTCACGGGTGAAGTCCTGAGCCATCTGCCGTATGGCAGCCTGCTCCTCGGTGAGCGTGAAATCCATGTCTGACCTCCCTTGGCCTCCCGCCAAGCTCAGGGGCGGATTTTGCACAAGCCGGCCGCTTGCGCCAGCACGGTCTTCCGTTCTCCAACCATTTGCCAACGCAAGGTCAGCGCGCGAGTGCGACCGACTTCACCACCGCATAGACCCGTCGACCCGTCGAAAGGCCCAGCCGGTCACGGGAGAAGGCGGTGATCCGCGCGAAGATCCGCACTTCACCAATGGCGATCGCGACGCGAACTGACCCGTCGGCATCGTCCTCGAACCCGGATATCGTACCGGGAAGGATGTTCAGCGCACTTATCCCGGCCGGCATCTCTGTTGCAATCATCACATCCCGTTCCGGGATATGCAGGCGCACGGATTGGCCTTCATGCAGGGCCGGATCGGAAACCGTGATCTCCACGGATTCGGCAGCTACGACGGCCAGTCCGTGACCAGCCTCTACCGAGCGGACAACCCCGCTCAGGACAGCACCTGCATCGCGACGCTCATGGGCGGATAGAAGGTGCCCCTTGAGAACCTCCGACGGCGAGCCGATCGCGGCAACGCGCCCGTCTCGCATCATGACGACGCGATCGGCCAGCTGCCCAACCTCGGTGACGGAATGGCTGACATAGACGATCGGGATTCCTGCCTCGTCCCTGAGGCGGCCGAGATAGGGGAGGATCTCCGCCTTACGGTCGTCGTCGAGGGCAGCAAGCGGCTCGTCCATGAGCAGCAGCCGCGGGGAGGACAGCAAGGCGCGCCCGATCGAAACGCGCTGGCGTTCGCCTCCGGAGAGGTGAGTTGGCGGCCGGTCAAGCAAGGATGCGATACCGAGGAGGTCGACTACCCGCTCGAATGCGCGCGCG
Source organism: Pseudorhizobium halotolerans (assembly GCF_902153235.2). Lineage (NCBI taxonomy): Bacteria > Pseudomonadati > Pseudomonadota > Alphaproteobacteria > Hyphomicrobiales > Rhizobiaceae > Pseudorhizobium > Pseudorhizobium halotolerans. Next base: position 353,705 of record NZ_CABFWE030000005.1, read on the forward strand.
TCCTTCCTCGCGGACGCGAACCACTGACCAAAGCCCAGATTACGTCGCACGCTCAGATGCGGGAAGAGCCTTGCCTCCTGAAACACATATCCGAACCGCCTGCGGTGCGGCGGCACAAAGCGATCCTTCTCCGTGTCCAGCAGGATCTCCTCATCAAACAGCACTTTTCCCGACTGGGGTTTTGCGAGGCCGGAGATTGTCCGCACAAGGGAGGTCTTGCCGGAGCCCGATTGGCCGAACAATGCCGTCACGCCACCCTCGGCGGTGAAGGCCGCGTCCAGATGGAAGTTCCCGAGAGCCTGCTTCACCTCAACGGTCAGTCTCATGATACGACAGCTTTCTGTCCCACCAGCCGCGCCACCCATTCGGATGCTATCAGCGCTGCGAAGGAAATGCCGATCGCGACCATCGTCAGCCGCATCGCCCCGGCGTCACCCCCCGGCACCTGCGTAAGGGTGTAGATCGCGGCCGACAGAGTCTGTGTCTCTCCGGGGATATTTGACACGAAAGTAATCGTCGCCCCGAACTCTCCCATCGCCTTCGCAAAGGAAAGGATCATGCCGGCGATGATGCCCGGGGCGGCGAGCGGCAGCGTGACTGTGACAAATACCCAGGCAGGACGGGCGCCGAGCGTGCTTGCCGCCTCCTCCAGCTTCGTGTCAACAGCCTCCATAGAAAGGCGGATCGACCGCACCATCAGTGGGAATCCCATAATCGCGCAGGCAAGCGCTGCTCCCGTCCACCGGAACGAGAAGCTGATGCCGAACCAGTCATAGAGGAAGGAGCCGACCGCACCCTGCCGGCCGAAGGTCACCAGGAGAAGAAATCCCGTGACCACGGGCGGGAGGACGAGCGGCAGATGAACGATCCCGTTCAGGAAGGACTTGCCCCAGAACCGACCGCGTGCGAGCAGGAACGCTATGGCGATGCCAGCCGGCAGGCTGCATGCGACTGCTACCGTCGCAACCTTCACGCTCAGGCGGACGGCCGTCCATTCCTCCTCGCTCAGCGCCAGCCAGTCCACTTTCTTCCCCCGCTCATCAGCGACTGGTCCCGCGACCCGCCCCCTTAACGGATAAACGCGCGACAACGGAAAATCTACGCCGCAATGCCCGCACCGGATCGGAACTTTTGCTGCGCACCGAGGTTCGTGTCCCGGAACTTCAACCCATTTTGGAGAATGACATGGCTGACACCAGCGCGACCCGTGAGATCTTTGTGACCGGCCTGAAAAACGCTCACACGATGGAAAACCAGGCTCTGTCGATCATGAAGCCGCAGGTTTCGAGAATTGAGAACTACCCGGAAGTCGCCCGCCGCCTTGAGGAGCATATCCGCGAGACGGAAGGGCAGATGACGCGTCTCGAAGAACTGCTTCAGCAACTGGATGAAAGCCACTCCTCCATGAAGGACATGGCGCTTTCCTTCACCGGCTCGATGGCGGCAATGGGCCACACGATCGCGGGCGACGAGATCGTCAAGAACTCCTTCGCCAACTTCGCCTTCGAGAACTACGAGATTGCTGCCTACAAGTCTCTTCTGACTGTGGCAGAACTCGGCGGCTTCCAGTCAGCAACCTCCGCCCTCCAGGCAAACCTGCAGGAGGAGCAGAACATGGCGAAATGGATCGACGACAACCTGCGCACCGTGACAACGCGCTTCGTGGAACTCCGCGAGGCCGGCGAAAGCGCCAAGGTTTAAGTCTGCACGATACACTTTACGAAAGAAGCGGCGCCGTCAGGCGCCGTTTCTTTCCTGAACGTCACGAAATCACTATTGATCGGTTTCGCGCGATCGCGCCTCAGACCTGTTCCCGACGACCCGTCGCGGCCGATCGAAGCATTGCCTCGATCAGGCGATGGACCTTCAGTGCCTCTCGGCCGCTCACCTTGGGGGAGCGCCCTTTCTCGACGGCATCCACGAAGTCTTCGATCACAGCACGATGATGCATGTGCGAGAACGCCATCGGATCGGCACCCGCACCGCCGCCGACCTCACCATCGTCCATCTCGATGTCGGAGCCATCGTGAAACTTCGCGATGAGTGTCGCGCCTTCTATCCTCGCCATCCCCCTGGTGCCGATCACTTCGATCGCATCAGGCGTACCGGGATAGGCGCAGGTGGTTGCACCCACGGTCCCTATTGCCCCGTTCCCATAGCGGATTGCTCCGGCGACGAGGTCCTCCGTCTCCATGCGATGCACCGGTGTTGTCACCGCATAGGCCATGGTTTCCACTGGAAGACCGCCAACGGAAATCAGAAGGTCAAGCGTGTGAATCCCCTGCGTCAACAACACGCCGCCGCCATCCCTTGCCTTCGTCCCGCGACCGGGCTCGTCGTAGTAGCTCTGTGGCCTCCAATTGGACAGCCTGGCCGACGCACCCACAATCTGTCCCAACCGGCCATCGGCGACGATATGTGACATCGCGACGCTGACCGGCCGGAACCGGTGCTGCAGCACGACCCCGAGCGTCACCCCGGCCTTCTCACAGGTTTCGACCAGCGCCTCGGCGTTTTCCAGTGACACATCCAGCGGCTTTTCCAGCAGGACATGCTTGCCCTTGGAAGCGGCCTGCTCCACCAACTGGCGATGGGTATTTGGCGGGGTAAGGGTGAGGACTGCCTCGATAGATGGATCCTCGAAGATGCCGTCGAGGGTATCGGTGACCGGCATCCCCCACCGGCTCGCAAAAGTCTGGCGCCTTGCGGACGTCGGGCTGAAGGCCGCTATCACTTCAACACGATCCCGAAGATCGAGGAGGCTTTGGGCATGTGGCGCCGATGCCATACCCAGTCCGATCACCGCTATTCGCATACTTACCTCCTCTGCAGAAAATGGTTGTCATACAAAATACCGATTTTTGTATGTTGACATACCACACGTCGCTGCTCTAGCCATTCTTATGCCGAAGGAGGAGCGGCAGTCTCGATGAATTCACTGGTACACGAGGACGTATTGTTGCCGCCGGAACCCGGCGTCCGCTCGATTGCACGCGCTCTGTATCGGACCGTGTCAAACCTGCCGATCATCAGTCCGCATGGCCATACGGACCCCCGGTGGTACGCGCTCGACGAGCCCTTCCCCGATCCCGCCCAGCTTCTGATCGTTCCGGACCACTACATCTTCCGCATGCTATTCAGTCAAGGGATCGCACTGGAGGATCTCGGGGTAAGGCGGCTTGACGGAGCAGAGACCGAAACCGACGGCAGGCGGATCTGGAAGCTATTCGCAGAAAACTACCATCTCTTTCGTGGCACACCGACCCGCCTCTGGATGGACTACGTCCTGTCTTCCCTCTTCCACATCGAGGAGCCTCTGAACGCGGAAACGGCAGACAGCAGCTATGACCGCATCGCCGAGAAGCTCCGCCAGCCCGAGTACCGGCCGCGGGCCCTTTTCAAGCGGTTCAACATCGAGGCTATCGCCACGACGGAGGGAGCACTCGACGACCTGCGCTGGCACAGGATGATCCGCGAGAGCGGCTGGGATGGCCGTGTGGTGACGGCCTACCGTCCCGACGCGGTGGTCGATCCGGACTTCGAAGGCTTCTCCGCCAATCTCGATCAGCTGGGGGAGATCACCGGTGAGGATACCGGGACGTGGGCGGGCTATCTTGCAGCCCACCGCAAGCGCCGAGACTATTTCAAGTCCTTTGGCGCCACGTCCTCCGATCACGGTCATGCCACTGCGGACACGGCGAACCTCTCCGCAGCGGAGGCCGCCGCCCTTTTCGACAGGATCAGAAGCGGCAGGGGAGACGCCGGCGATCACCGCCAGTTCCGGGCGCAGATGCTGACGGAAATGGCGAAGATGAGCCTGGACGATGGGCTGGTCCTGCAGATTCACCCCGGCTCCTGGCGCAACCACTCGCCGTCAATGCTATCCTGCCATGGTCGCGACATGGGTTTTGATATCCCAACCCGTACCGACTATGTCGGCGCGCTGAAGCCGCTACTCGACGCGGTTGGCCTAGAGCGTGACCTCACCGTCGTGGTGTTCACCCTGGACGAGACCTCCTATGCCCGCGAGCTTGCGCCGCTGGCGGGTGTCTATCCGGCGCTGAGACTTGGACCGGCCTGGTGGTTCCACGATAGCCCGGAGGGCATGCGCCGCTTCCGGGAGATGACGACCGAGACCGCCGGCTTCTACAACACCGTCGGCTTCAACGACGACACCCGCGCCTTCCCATCCATACCGGCGCGGCACGATATTGCGCGACGCGTGGACTGCGCCTTTCTGGCGCGCCTCGTCGCCGAACACAGATTGAGGGAGGAGGAAGCCTTCGATCTGGCCAGGGAGCTTGCCTATACGCTCGCGAAAAAAGCGTATCGGCTTTGAGTGGCGCGTGGGCGCCGAGGAAACAGGGAGGAGAACATCATGTTGCATTTTGGAAAGGTCGCTGCTGCCTTCACGGTCGCAGCAACGCTGTTTGCGAGCACAGCGCTGGCGCAGACGGTACTGAAGTCGTCGGACACGCACCCGGACGGATATCCGACCGTTGAGGGCGTGAAATATTTCGGTGAACTGATCAAGGAGCGGACCGAGGGCCGCTATGAGGTCGAAGTCTACCACTCTGCCCAGCTTGGCGAGGAGAAGGACACGATCGAGCAGGTTCGTTCCGGCGTTCTCGAACTCAACCGCGTTTCCATGGCCCCATTCAACGGCACGGTGAAGGAATCGATCGTTCCGGCCCTGCCCTACCTCTTCCGCTCGGAAGAGCACATGCACAAGGTCATGGACGGTCCGATCGGCGATCAGATCAAGACGGCGTTCGAGGGAGCGGGCCTCGTGGTCCTGGCCTTCTACGACGCGGGTTCTCGCTCGTTCTACAACAGGACGAAGCCCATCAACAGCGTTGAAGACATGAAGGGCCTGAAGTTCCGCGTCATCCAGTCGGACATCTTCGTCGACATGGTCGCAGCACTTGGCGCAAATGCGACGCCGATGCCGTATGGCGAAGTTTATTCTTCCATCGAAACCGGCGTCATCGACGGTGCGGAGAACAACTTCCCGAGCTACGACACGGCCAAGCACTACGAAGTCGCGAAGCACTTCTCGCTCGACGAGCACACCATCCTTCCGGAAGTCTTCGTAATGAACAAGGCAGCCTTCGATCAGTTGACCCCTGAGGATCAGGAGATCTTCCGCCAAGCTGGAAAAGACAGCGTCGCCAAGCAGCGCGAACTCTGGGCGGCGAAGGTAAGCGAGTCCCGTAAGATCGTGGAAGAAGCGGGCGCGCAAATCACCACACCCGATAAGCAGGGCTTCATTGATGCCATGGAACCGGTTTATGCCAAGCACGTGACCGACCCTGTGCTCCAGAAGATGGTGGATGACGTCAAGGCTGTCCAGTAACGCAAGACCGGGGCGGCTGGTCTCCAGCCGCCCCTTTTTCGGGTGGACGTCGAACCTGAAACGATCTGCAACTGCCGCAAGCGCAATTAAGAGCACACCATGTCGGACCGCCTCAAACTTACGGCCGGGCTTCTCGGCCGGCTCAATACACTGGCTCTGTGGAGCGCCGGCATCGGCCTGATCCTGATGACCGCCTTCGTAGCCTGGCAGGTCTTCTGCCGTTACGTGCTCAACGACTCGCCCAGTTGGACCGAGCCCGGCGCGGTCATGCTGATGAGCTGGTTCATCTTTCTGGGGTCAGCGGTTGGTGTGCGGGAAAACTATCATCTCGGCTTCGACGTCCTCCTCTACGTGATCCCCCGTAGCGGCAAAAAATGGCTGCGTATGATCTCTGACGTCGTAGCGTTCGGCTTCGGCGTCGGCATGATCTGGTACGGCTGGGAGCTCATCCTGCTGACCTGGAACACGACGCTGCCGTCGCTCGGCATTTCAGGCGCGTGGGATTACGTACCACTGGTCGGCGGTGGGGTGCTGATCGTGCTGTTCACCCTGGAGCGTATCGTTTTGAGGCTCTCTGGCGCTCCGATCGACGACGTTCTGGACGAGACGCCGCCTGCGGAAGTTGCGGCCGAACTCGACACTGCCAACGTGAAGGTTTGATGCTCATGGAATACTGGATTCTCTTTGGCGTCTTCACCCTTCTGATGCTGATCGGCACGCCGATTGCCTTCTGTCTCGGCGTGGCCAGCTTTGCCACAGTAGCGTATATCGGGCTTCCCCCGCTGGTCGTTTTCCAACGGCTGAACTCAGGGATGAGCGTCTTTTCGATGCTCGCCATCCCCTTCTTCATCTACGCCGGCGACCTAATGGTTCGTGGCGGTATCGCTCAGAAAATTGTGGCCTTCGCGGCCTCCCTTGTGGGTCACATCCGGGGCGGACTTGGCCAAGTCAATATCGTGACCGCGACCCTTTTCGGTGGCATTTCCGGCTCTGCAGTTGCCGAGGCAGCAGCCGTCGGCGGCTTGATGATCCCCCAAATGAAGGAACGAGGCTACGGCGCAGACTACGCCGTAAACGTGACCTCGATGGCCGCGTTGATCGCCCTTCTCCTTCCGCCCTCCCACAATATGATCATCTATTCCATCGCGGCGGGTGGGAAGATCTCCATCGCTGATCTTTTCACTGCCGGCGTTATTCCCGGCCTCCTGTTCGCACTCGCATTGATGGTCACCGCATATTTCGTGGCTCGCAGCCGCGGCTACCCGGTTGAATCCTTCCCCGGCTTCCAGATCGCACTTCACCTGGGAGCAGTTGCCATCCCTGGCCTGCTTCTGATCGCCATCATATTCGGCGGCGTCCGCTCCGGTATCTTCACGGCCACCGAGAGCTCATGCATTGCCGTCCTGTACGCCCTGCTCATCACGGTCTTCGTCTACCGGCAGATGACCTGGGAAGGCTTCGTTCATGCCACCATGGGTGCGGTGCGCACCACCGCAATGGTCCTGCTCATCATCGGCATGGCAGCCGCTTTCTCCTGGCTGATGGCCTTCCTCCGGGTGCCCGCGGCCCTGATCGCCTGGATGAACACCATCTCGGACAACCCGCTGATCATCTTGTTGCTCCTCAATATCCTGATGCTCTTCCTGGGCACGTTCATGGACATGGGCCCGACCATCATCATTGCCACGCCGATCTTCCTGCCGGTGGCGCAGGCCTATGGCGTCGACCCTGTCCATTTCGGAGTGATCATGATCCTGAACTTCGGCATTGGCTTGAACACGCCGCCGGTCGGTGCGGTGCAGTTCGTCGCCTGTGCGGTTGGTAAGATTAGTGTCTGGCAGGCAATGCGCTCCATCTGGCCCTTCTATCTCGCCGGCGTTGCGGTACTCGGCCTCGTCACTTACGTCCCCGCCATATCGCTATGGCTGCCGGGCGTTTTCAAATAGGACGCGGATATGCCTGCAGATCTGACCGTCGCAACCAAGGTTGAACGCAAGCCGAAACTCTCGGCTCACGTCGCTGCGTCCCTGCGTTCGCAGATACTGGCAGGCGATATCGGCGTGGGACAGAAGCTTCCGACGGAGAGCCAGCTCACGGAGGCCTTCGGCGTCAGCCGCACCGTTATCCGGGAAGCGGTTGCAAACCTAGCAGCCGATGGGCTGGTCGAGTCTCGCCAGGGCGCAGGTATCTTTGTCTGCGAACGACCTGCCATGGCCTTCGCGTCGATCACGCAGGACATCGGGATGAAGATCTCGCATGCCCTCAATGTCATCGAGGTCCGCATGGGGCTCGAGATCGAAAGCGCGGGTCTTGCGGCACAGCGCCGGAATGCTGCCCAGGAGGCTGCCATTCAGGAGGCCTTTTTCGAGTTCGACCGGCTGCTTGCCATGGGCGAGGCCACCGGGCGCAGCGATTTCATGTTTCATCGCGCCATTGCTGCAGCCACCAACAATCCATTCTACGTTGAAGTGCTGGATGCCCTGGGCATGCGCGCCATTCCCTGCGACATCACATCTCCCTGGGGCACCGACAGCCTCCTGACCCGGGAGTACCAGGTCATGCTCCAGCGGGAGCATCTGGCCATCCTGAAGGCCGTCTCCGCCGGAGATGCCGAGGCGGCGCGTGCTGCAATGCGGGCGCACCTGACAGAAAGCCAGCGACGCTATCGAGATCGCCTGGCGGGTCAGCAGGCGGACTATCGTTTCGGTTCCGCCGCGACGCCCTGAACCACAATGACCATCACAGCGAGGACGCCATGACTGCGAACCATACAGACTATTCCATCCGCCAGGCCTTTGACCCGGCAACGGGCGCGCAGATGGGCAGCAGCGCACTTCGCGACAACTTCCACGTCGGCAATCTCTTTGTCTCTGGTCGGGTGAACCTCACCTACACGCACTACGACCGGATGATGATCGGCGGCGCAACGCCGACAAACGCCGCGCTCGCGCTGGAAACAATCAAGCCGACGGGAACCCCCGGCTTCCTCGATCGCCGCGAACTGATCGTCGTCAATATCGGTGGCAAGGGATCGATCGAGGTCGATGGCGAGCGTCACGCGCTTGGAACCCGCGACATGCTTTATGTCGGGATGGGAAGCAGCGTGGTGTTCGCATCGGACGACGCCTCCACGCCTGCGAAGTTCTACCTCCTCAGTGCTCCGGCTCACCAGAAGCACCCCACGCAGTTGATCCAGATCGGCGATGCAAAGCGTATCGACCTCGGCAGCAGAGAGACCTCGAACGAGCGCTCGATCTTCCAGTTCATCCACCCAGAAGGTGCAAGAACCTGCCAACTCGTCGTCGGGATGACGCAACTTGCTCCCGGCTCCGTGTGGAACACCATGCCCTGCCACGTTCATGACCGGCGCATGGAAGCCTATCTCTATTTCGACCTGCCGGAGACGGCACGGGTCTTCCACTTCATGGGCGAGCCGACCGAGACACGCCACATCGTCATGGCAAACGAGGAGGCGGTGGTGTCTCCGCCGTGGTCCATCCACTCGGGCTGCGGAACGTCCAGCTATACATTCATCTGGGCAATGGCCGGAGACAATGTCGACTACACCGACGTCGATGCCGTGCCCATGGACATGCTCCGATAGCAGATCCCGGGCATCAGACCGATCAGGCGAGGCAGGACAAATGAAGATCTTCGCACGCAAGGATGAAGGTGGCTGGACAGACCTGGGTGGCGGCAATCGCCGCCGCATCCTGTTGCACACCGATGAGTTGATGATGGTGGAGTTTGCTTTCGATGAAGGCGGGGTCGGCGCACCCCACTCCCACCCGCATGTGCAGGCGAGCTATGTCGCCGAAGGCCGTTTCGAGGTTACCGTCGGGGACAGGACCGATGTCCTGTCGGCAGGCGACAGCTTCATCGTTCCGTCGAATGTCGTGCATGGAGTGGTTGCGCTTGAGGCCGGACGCCTCGTCGACTCGTTCACACCGCACCGGGCCGATTTCCTCGCGTGACACGCCCAGCGATAGGGCAGATCAGCGGCGTCTTGGCTCTGCCAACTCCGCCGCCTCCACATCGAAATGATCGAGGATAATGCCGATATTGCGCTTGTGGGCCTTGAAGTAGACATCGAAGGCATCGCCCAGCAGCGGGACGCTTCCGACGGCCGCATCGACAGCAATATTGGTCAGCATTCGCGCGAGCTTGTCTGATGGGACCCCAAGCTTTCGGCCTTCGTTGACGATCGCAAGTCCGATGATCGCGCCGCTCGCATCACCAATCACCGGAAGCAATCCCAGAAGTGAATCGGCCCCGAAGCGGATGCCGGTTCCGGGCACGCGCACCGCTGTATCGAGAAGCCGGGCGAGGTTGTTCAGCCGACGCAGTCGCCTGAGCAACTGGATTCGCTCCTCGTGAGACCGGCTGCCGGTACCCCATCCTTCGTCGTTCCCAGACATCATCTGCCAATCTCTTGATGAACCACTTCGTAGCCAGGACAGAATGAGGAAACGGGCTGCGGGGTTCCTTTCGAACCGGAACCACAGCCACGGCAACGAGTTGTTCTGGCAGATGATGGAGGAGAAAATGGGAATCGAACAGGCACCAACCGAACAGGGCAAGGAATCCGCCCGTGGCTTGAAGGACAGCAGCAAGGCAGAGGAGCGGCACGTCGAAGCGGAGAAAGGCAGCGATCTGGCCAAGGGCGCTGACCGCTTCGAAGAACGTGCGCGCAGCTCCGACGGCCGAAGCGCGGGTGACAAGCAACACGACTGACGAAACCATGAGAGCCAGCTCCGCGGGAACAAGGGCTGGCTTTCGTTTTCTACCTCGTCCATGATGCCGTCGTTTCAATCGAAAGCGACACGAAAGACGGCGCATGTTTCTGACCCCCCGGCAGGAGGAAATCGTCCAACTGGCCAGACTGCATGGGCGAGTCCTGGTCGACGAGCTGTCCACGCGATTCACCGTCTCGCCCCAGACGATCCGGAAGGATCTGAATGACCTCTGCGACCGCCAGCTGCTCAATCGCATCCACGGCGGAGCGACCTTTCCCAGCAGTACCGAAAACATGCAGTACGAGGCGCGACGGCAGATTGCAGCCCAGGAAAAGCAGGCGATCGGGCTGGCGGCCGCCGCACTCATCCCCAACAACGCATCACTGTTCATCAACATTGGCACGACGACGGAAGCTGTGGGCGAGGCATTGACCAAGCATCAGGAAATGATGGTCATCACTAACAACATCAATGTCGCCAATCGACTGCGCCTGCTTCCCTCGATCGAGGTGATCATCGCGGGAGGCGTGGTCCGTGCTTCCGACGGCGGCATCGTCGGGGAAGCGGCGGTGGACTTCATCCGCCAGTTCAAGGTGGACTTTGCGGTGATCGGTGCGTCAGCCATCGACGCAGACGGCGCGCTTCTCGACTTCGACTTCCGTGAGGTGAAGGTTGCTCAGGCGATCATCGCCAATGCCAGGCATGTCATTCTCGTTTCCGACTCGACCAAGTTCGAGCGAACTGCGCCGGTCCGGATCGCGCAGATCACGCAGGTCCACACCTTCATAACGGATCACTGCCCCGTACCGTCGCTTCGAAGGATCTGTGCCGAAAGCGGCGTCGCGCTGATCGAAACCGACAGCATTCCGAAAACTTTCGTTTGACATTCGTTTTTAGCTCGTATGAACTGTCTCTGACTTTCGTTATTGTCGCCTGATGCGACTTCCGAAATCGTGGGGCGAGCGTGAACGGGCCGGAATTCGACATATTCGTGATTGGCGGCGGCATCAATGGATGCGGGATTGCGCGCGACGCCATCGGCCGCGGATATAAAGTTGCCCTTGCTGAAATGAACGATTTTGGTGCCGGCACGTCCTCCGGTTCCACGAAGCTGATCCACGGCGGTCTGCGTTACCTCGAGTATTACGAGTTTCGCCTGGTGCGAGAAGCACTGATGGAGCGCGAGGTCCTGTGGGCGATGGCGCCCCATATCATCTGGCCGCTGCGGTTCGTCCTGCCCTTCCAGAAGGGCGGCGTGCGGCCCGCCTGGCTGATCCGCCTCGGCCTTTTCCTCTATGATCATCTGGGCGGCAGAAAGCTGCTGCCGCCCACAAGAAGCCTGGACATGCGAAGAGATCCGGCTGGGGGGCCGCTGAAGCCGCTGTTCACCAAGGCGTTCGAATATTCGGACGGCTGGGTGGATGATGCAAGGCTGGTCGTGCTCAATGCACGCGACGCGGCTGACAAGGGTGCCTTGATTCTCGCGCGGACGAAGGTGGTGTCGGCCCGGCGAAGAGACGGCTTCTGGAGCATCGAAATCGAAGACCAGGCGAGCGGGGCAAGGCGCGAGATCACGGCGCGCATGCTGGTCAATGCCGCCGGTCCGTGGGTGGATCACGTGCTTTGCGGTGCAGTGGACGCGAATGCGCGCCGAAACGTGCGGCTGGTACAGGGCAGCCACATCGTCGTGAAGAAGAAGTTCGAAGGACCACGTGCCTACTTCTTCCAGAACCCCGACAACCGCATTATCTTCGCCATTCCCTATGAACAGGACTTTACGCTGATCGGAACCACCGATCGCGACTTCGAAGGCGACCCGAAGGACGTGAAGATCAGCCAGGGCGAGATCGACTACCTCTGCTCGGCCGCAAGCGAGTATTTTTCGGAACCGGTGACGGCCCAGGATATCGTCTGGAGCTATTCCGCCGTGCGCTCGCTCTATGACGACGGTGCCTCCAAGGCGCAGGAGGCGACACGAGACTACGTGCTGAAAGTCAACGAGGCGAATGGCGCGCCCCTCTTGAACGTGTTCGGCGGAAAGCTGACCACCTATCGACGGCTCGCCGAACATGCGCTTGAGAAGATCGGCGAGAAGATCGGTACCAAGGGATCTCCGTGGACCGCGAAAAGTCGCCTGCCCGGCGGAGACTTCCCTGTGCTAGGGTACGAGGAGCAGGTTCGGGCACTGTCGGCGGTCTATCCGTTCCTGACAGACGCACACACGCGACGCCTCGTTCGAGCCTACGGCACGGCGGCAGCCTCGCTACTGGGAGATGCAAGGAGCGAACGGGACCTTGGTCGCCATTTCGGCAGCGACCTCTATGCCCGCGAGGTGGACTGGCTGATGATGCGGGAATGGGCCTATCGCGCGGAAGACATCTTGTGGCGCAGGACCAAGCAGGGGCTGCGCCTGTCTCAGGAAGAAACGAATCTCTTGGAGGAATACATGGCGGCTGTGCCGGCGAGGTCCGTCGGCTAGCACGCATGTGGTTCCCCGTGGTGGAGGAGGCCCGGGAGCCGAATGCTGGAACTTCGAAATGTCGAGAAAGTGGTGGCGGATGAGTATCATATTCATCCGACCAGCCTCAGCCTTGAACGGGGCACGCTGAACGTCCTGCTTGGACCGACGCTCTCGGGCAAGACGTCGCTCATGCGACTGATGGCTGGACTGGACATCCCCACCAGCGGCACGATCCATTTCGACGGTGTCGACGTCACCGGCGTTCGGGTGCAGGACCGCAACGTCGCGATGGTCTACCAGCAGTTCATCAACTACCCGGCCATGACCGTCTACGAGAACATCGCCTCGCCCATGCGCATTGCCGGCAAGGACCGCAAAACCATTGATCGCGAAGTGCACCGCGCGGCCGAACTTCTGAAGCTCACACCCTATCTCAAGAGGACTCCGCTCAACCTGTCCGGCGGGCAACAGCAACGCACAGCGCTGGCGCGGGCGCTCGTAAAGAATGCCAGCCTCGTGCTGCTTGATGAGCCCTTAGCAAATCTGGACTACAAGCTGCGGGAGGAGTTGCGCGAGGAACTACCTAAGATCTTCGCGGAGTCCGGCGCAATCTTCGTCTACGCCACGACAGAGCCTTCCGAAGCGCTTCTGCTCGGCGGTAATACGGCGACACTTGCCGAGGGCCGGGTGACGCAATTCGGCGAGACGATAAAGGTGTATCGGGAGCCGGCCGACCTGGTTTCGGCAAAAACCTTCGCAGATCCACCTCTGAACACCATCGACGTCGCCCGCTACGGTGACGATTTCCTCCTCGGTGAGCAGAAAATCCTCCCGGTCCCGATGCACCTGACCGGCATCCCCGACGGACCGGTAACTGTTGCCTTTCACCCGCATCACCTTTCACTGAAGCCGCGGCCATCCAGTGTTCCCTTGACGGCGCGCACGCAGGTTTCGGAGATCGCGGGCTCCGAGAGCTTCATCCATCTGGAGTTTTCCGGAGCACGATGGGTGCTGCTGACGCACGGCATTCATGACATCGACCCCGACCAGTCGATCGATTTCTTCCTGGACACCCGTCACCTGATGGCATTCGACCCCAGGAGCGGTCGCTCCTGGGCGGGTGCGGCACACGAAGAGATGTGAGGGAGCGGACATGGCACGCATCAATCTCGACCATATCCGCCACGCGTACGGCGCCAAGGCCAAGGCCAAGGCCGCGGGTGACTATGCGCTCAAGGAAGTCCATCACGAGTGGGACGACGGCGGTGCCTACGCGCTGCTCGGGCCGTCGGGATGCGGCAAGACCACGCTTCTCAACATCATATCAGGCCTGATTCATCCGACCGAAGGGAAGATACTGTTCGACGGAGCGGATGTAACCCATCTCTCCACGCAGCAGCGCAATATCGCTCAGGTCTTCCAATTCCCGGTGATCTACGACACGATGACCGTCTACGACAATCTCGCATTCCCGCTGCGAAACCGGCGTGTACCGGAGGCTGAAGTCAGGAAGCGGGTTGAACACATTCTGGAGATGACGGACCTCGCCGGCATGGCGACGCGCCCCGCTCGGCGGCTGACGGCAGACCAGAAGCAGAAGATCTCGCTCGGTCGAGGCCTCGTTCGCTCCGACGTCAATGCGATCCTCTTCGACGAGCCTCTCACCGTGATCGACCCTCACATGAAGTGGGTGCTTCGATCGCAATTGAAGCGATTGCATCGTCAATCAGGCTTCACCATGGTCTATGTGACCCATGACCAGACCGAGGCGCTGACCTTTGCTGACAAGGTGGTGGTCATGCATGACGGTCAGATCGTCCAGATCGGGACCCCCGCAGAACTCTTCGAGCGTCCGAGCCACACCTTCGTCGGCTATTTCATCGGGTCGCCCGGCATGAATGTCATGCCGGTCTCGATCGAAAATGCCAACGCGGTCGTCGGAGATCAGACGATCCCGCTCTCGGGCAGACCCATGGTGCAGAGGCCACAGAGGCTCGAGCTGGGCATCCGGCCGGAGTTCATACGTATCTCCCGCGACGGCATGCCGATCACAATCGCCAAGGTCGAGGATATCGGCCGGCAGAAGATCGTGCGGGCCAGCTTCTGCGGCCAGCCGATTGCCGTGGTGGTGCCGGAGGATGAGGAGATCCCGTCCGAGCCTAGGATCTACTTCGATCAAGCTGCGATCGGCATCTATGCCGATTCCTGGCGCGTCGAGCTTGGAGACTGAGCATGGAAAAGACATGGAACAACAAGGCCTGGTTCCTGGTCCTCCCGGTCCTGCTGCTCGTGGCATTCTCTGCAGTCGTGCCGCTGATGACAGTTGTGAACTACTCCGTCCAGGACACGTTCGGCAACAATGCCTTCTTCTGGGCCGGCACAGACTGGTTCGTTGACATCCTGGAATCGGACCGTTTCTGGGATGCGCTGCTACGCAACCTCATCTTCTCGCTGACGATCCTCGCCATCGAGATACCACTCGGGATATTCATCGCGCTGAATATGCCGAAGCAAGGGATCGGCGTGCCGGTCTGCCTCGTCCTGATGGCCTTGCCACTGCTCATTCCTTGGAACGTTGTCGGCACCATCTGGCAGGTCTTCGGCCGTGTCGATATCGGGTTCCTGGGCCACTACCTCCGTGTCCTCGGTGTGGACTACAATTACACACAAGATCCGGTGGACGCCTGGGCGACCGTCATCATCATGGACGTCTGGCACTGGACGAGCCTCGTCGTTCTCCTAAGCTACGCAGGCTTGGTATCCATTCCGGACGCCTATTATCAGGCAGCCCAGATCGACGGCGCCTCCCGCTGGTCCGTCTTCCGCTACATCCAGCTTCCGAAAATGAAGCGGGTGCTGCTGATCGCCGTCCTCCTGCGCTTCATGGACTCGTTCATGATCTACACCGAACCCTTCGTGGTAACGGGCGGCGGACCCGGCAACTCGACGACGTTCCTGTCGATCGACCTGGTGAAGATGGCGGTGGGTCAGTTCGACCTCGGACCGGCAGCCGCCATGTCGATCATCTACTTCCTGATCATCCTGCTGCTGTCATGGGTCTTCTATACCGTCATGACCAGTCACGACACGCAGCGATAGGAGGTTTGCGATGAGTTCGAACATCACGCCGCGCTGGTCCTGGATCGTCCCGACCGTCTATATCGTCTTTCTCATCCTGCCGATCTACTGGCTCGTCAACATGAGCTTCAAGACGAATGCCGAGATCCTCGGCCCCTTCTCCCTTTGGCCACAGGACCCGACACTCCGGAACTACTCGGTGATCTTCACCGACCCCTCCTGGTACAACGGCTACATCAATTCGATCATCTATGTGGTCCTGAACACGATCATCTCGGTCACCGTCGCACTTCCTGCGGCCTATGCCTTCTCGCGATACCGGTTCCTTGGCGACAAGCACCTGTTCTTCTGGCTCCTGACGAACCGGATGGCCCCGCCGGCGGTCTTCGCGCTGCCGTTCTTCCAGCTCTATTCCGCGTTCGGCTTGATCGACACCCATATCGCCGTCGCAATCGCCCACTGTTTGTTCAACGTGCCGCTGGCAGTCTGGATCCTCGAAGGCTTCATGTCGGGCGTTCCCAAGGAAATCGACGAGACCGCCTATATCGACGGTTACTCCTTCCCCCGCTTCTTCGTGAAGATCTTCATGCCGCTCATCGCCAGCGGCATCGGTGTCGCCGCATTCTTCTGCTTCATGTTCTCGTGGGTCGAACTGCTGATCGCCCGGACGCTGACGACGACGGACGCGAAGCCTATCGCGGCGACGATGACCCGCACTGTTTCGGCCTCGGGGCTTGATTGGGGCGTTCTCGCCGCTGCCGGCGTGCTCACGATCATCCCCGGCGCCTTGGTCATCTACTTCGTTCGCAACTACATCGCCAAGGGCTTCGCCCTGGGGAGAGTTTGATGTCGAAAGCTCACGATCACTCAAGCCGCCGCTGGCCCGTTGCATTCGCTGCCGTTCTGGTCGTCTATGCGGTGGTCGCCATGTCGCTGGCCATGTCGCTTCCGGTGAAGGACGGCGCGCGCGACTGGACCGCACCGCTCATCCCGGGCGGCTGGATGGCCTGGTCTTTCCCGACGGCGATGTTCTTCCTGACGATCTTCGCGTTGCTGGCCTGCATGGCGGTCTGGGAATATGCGCGGCCCGGAGGACATCCACGAATTGGCATCCTGCGTTTCGAGACGACCCGGGGCGACCGGCTGTTCATCTCGCTGCTCGGCTCTGCCTTCATTCATCTCGCGTGGCTGGGTCTGTCCGACCTCAGCCTCTGGTGGGCTCTTGTCGTCAGCATTCTCTACGCGATGGTCGTGTTCAGAACCGTCTGACGCAAGCAATACGGAGGCGGTCGGCTGCCTCCGCATGAGTAAGTGCAATCGCAACCTTGGGAGGATGATATGCGAAGGCATCTGATGACAACAACGGCAGCGGTGCTGCTGGCAATGGCAGGGTCTGCATTTGCAGGCATGGAGGAAGCCAAACAGTTCCTGGACGCGGAAATCGGCGATATGTCGTCCCTTTCCCGCGAGGATCAGGAAAAGGAGATGCAGTGGTTCATCGACGCGGCTCAACCGTTCGCGGGAATGGACATCAAAGTTGTCTCCGAAACCATCACGACCCATGAATACGAGTCCAAGGTGCTGGCCCCAGCCTTCACGGCGATCACCGGCATCAAGATCACCCATGACCTGATCGGCGAAGGCGATGTTGTCGAAAAGCTGCAGACACAGATGCAGTCCGGCGAGAACGTCTATGACGCCTATGTCAACGACTCCGATCTGATCGGCACCCACTGGCGGTATCAGCAGGCACGCTCGTTGACCGACTGGATGGCGAACGAAGGCAAGGACGTCACCAATCCCATGCTGGATCTGGATGACTTCATCGGCCTGAAATTCACCACGGCGCCGGATGGCGACCTTTACCAACTACCCGACCAGCAGTTCGCGAACCTCTACTGGTTCCGCTATGACTGGTTCAACGATGAGAAGAACAAGGCGGACTTCAAGGAGAAGTACGGCTACGATCTCGGCGTGCCGGTCAACTGGTCGGCCTATGAGGACATCGCCGAGTTCTTCACCGGACGCGAGATCGACGGAAAGAAGGTCTATGGTCACATGGACTACGGCAAGAAGGACCCGTCGCTTGGCTGGCGCTTCACCGATGCCTGGCTGTCGATGGCCGGTAACGGCGACAAGGGTCTGCCGAACGGTCTTCCGGTCGACGAATGGGGCATCAAGGTCGACGAGAATTCGCGTCCTGTCGGCTCCTGCGTCGCGCGTGGCGGCGATACCAACGGGCCGGCAGCCGTCTACTCCATCCAGAAGTATCTCGACTGGATGAAGGCCTATGCACCGGCTGCCGCACAGGGCATGACATTCTCCGAATCCGGCCCGGTACCCGCCCAAGGCGAGATCGCCCAGCAGATGTTCATGTACACGGCGTTCACCGCCGACATGGTCAAGGACGGTTTGCCGGTGGTCAACGAAGACGGCACGCCGAAGTGGCGCTTTGCTCCCTCGCCCCACGGCGTCTATTGGAAGGAAGGCATGAAGCTGGGCTATCAGGACGTCGGTTCCTGGACGTTGCTGAAGTCGACACCGGACGATCGGGCGAAGGCGGCCTGGCTTTATGCTCAGTTCGTCACGTCCAAGACTGTCGATGTGAAGAAAAGTCACGTCGGGCTGACGCTCATTCGCGAAAGCACCATCCAGCATGAGAGCTTCACCGAGCGTGCGCCCAAGCTCGGCGGCCTGATCGAATTCTACCGTTCGCCGGCCCGCGTGCAGTGGTCGCCGACCGGGACGAACGTTCCGGATTATCCGAAGCTCGCCCAGCTCTGGTGGCAAGCGATCGGGGATGCCTCGTCCGGCGCAAAAACTCCTCAGGAAGCCATGGACTCGCTTTGCGCCGAGCAGGAGAAGGTCATGGAGCGTCTTGAGCGTGCAGGCGTTCAGGGCGACATCGGGCCGAAGCTCGCTGAAGAGCACGATCTCGAATACTGGAACGCCGAAGCGGTGAAGGCCGGCAATCTCGCTCCTCAGTTGAAGATCGAGAACGAGAAGGAAAAGCCAATTACCGTCAACTACGATGAGCTGGTCAAGAGCTGGCAGTAACGCGTGAATTCGGGGGCCGGCCAACCCGGCCCCCGATCAGCCTCGCCGACCGCTGCTACCAGAGCGGTACGTGAC
Organism: Pseudorhizobium halotolerans; assembly: GCF_902153235.2. Taxonomy (NCBI): domain Bacteria; kingdom Pseudomonadati; phylum Pseudomonadota; class Alphaproteobacteria; order Hyphomicrobiales; family Rhizobiaceae; genus Pseudorhizobium; species Pseudorhizobium halotolerans. Next base: position 372,468 of record NZ_CABFWE030000005.1, read on the forward strand.
GGTTTACATCCTTATAGAGAAGATAACGGAAGCGGCCAGGCCCGCCCGCATAGCAGGCCTGTGGGCAGAAGGCTCGCAGCCACATGAAGTCACCAGCCTCGACCTCCACCCAGTCCGCGTTGAGCCGGTAAACAGCCTTCCCCTCGAGAACATAGAGCCCATGCTCCATCACATGGGTCTCCATGAAGGGGATCGTGCCGCCAGGTTCGAACGTGACGATGTTGACGTGCATGTCGTAGCGGACGTCGGCAGGATCGATGAACCGGGTTGTCGCCCATTTACCCTCGGTATCCGGCATGGCGACCATCTGCTGCTCGCTCTCATGCGTGAATATGGCCGGCGGGGGTGCAAGACCGTCCACCGCCTGATACACCTTACGGATCCAATGGAACCGGACTGCCGATCCGGAATGGTTCCGCACGCTCCAGGAACTGTCTGCCGGCAGATAGGCAAATGAGCCAGTGCGAAGCTGGTGGGCCCCGCCATCCAGTTCGACAGTCATTTCGCCTTCAGTGACGAAAAGTGCGGCTTGAGCCCGGCTGTCGGGCTCGGGACGCAGGCTACCGCCTCCCGCTTCGACCTCCATCACGTATTGGGCAAAGGTCTCTGCAAAGCCGGTCATTGGCCGCGCGATGATCCAGGCGCGGGTATTGTTCCAGTGGGGCAGGATGCTCGTGACGATGTCGGTCATGACCGACCGCGGGATGACGGCATATGCGGTCGTGAAGATGGCCTTGCTGGAGAGGAGTTCGGTCTGCCCGGGAAGACCGCCGAGCCGTGAATGGTAGGTGCTGTCGTTCATTGCCGATCCGTTTCGCTCTGACATCGGCAACCTGCTTAAGCGGCGGACCGAAATCATGCAATCCCACCCGCGGGATGCCGTTCGCTAACCGGTTGCCAGCACCTGACGTCGGTCGGACAGATAGGTCAGAACATCTTCCGCCGGCATGGGCCTGCCAAGCAGGTAGCCTTGCCCGAGATCACAACCCTGACTTACGAAATGAGCCAGTTGCCGGTGGTCCTCAATACCTTCCACGGTCGTCTTGGCATGAAGGCTGCGGCTGAGGCCCAGCATCGCCTGGATAACCTTCTCCTGCCGCTCGTCGGTGCCACAGGCGGCGACGAAGCTCTTGTCGATCTTGATCTTGTCAAATCGGAAGCGCGCCAGTTGGGAAAAATTGGAGTAGCCGGTGCCGAAGTCGTCCAGAGCAATCTGAACGCCCCTGCCGCTCAGGCTGTCCATGATGTGAGCGGCCAGATCCGGGTCAGAGACCAGAGCATTTTCCGTAATCTCCAGTTCCAGCCGTTCGGGCGGAAAGCCGACTTCGTCCAGGATCCCGATGACACGGGTCGGCAGCATGCGGTCTTCCATCTGCACCGGTGAAAGGTTGAACGAAAGTCCCATTCCCTCGGGCCATGACCTGGCCGCCTCGCAAGCCTGGCGCAGAAGCTGCTGGAATAGAGGCGTGATGAGCCCTGCCTCTTCGGCCAAGGGGATGAAGACGTTCGGCGGTACGAATTCTCCGTCTTCGTTCTTCCACCGGGCCAGCGCTTCGAAGCCGCATACGTCACCGCTGCGCAGGTCCACGAGCGGCTGATAGAAGGCCCCGATTGACCCCTTGTCGATTGCCCGGCGTAATTCACCTTCAAGCTTGGCACGGCGGCTGACCTTGGCCTGCATCTCTGGCTCGAAGAGAACGTGATTGTTGGGACCCCGCCCTTTCGCTTCGTAAAGCGCGATATCGGCGACATGCGAGACCTCCGCAAGCGTGGCGCCATGTTCCGGCAGGCGGGCATAGCCGATGCTGGCGCCCACCTCCGCAGTAAGACTGCCGATCCGAACCGGTCTCGTGATGGACTGGATCAACAGCTCCGCGAAACGTTTCTCCTTGGCTTCCGAGAAGTGGCGACCAATGGCGATGAACTCGTCTCCGCCGAAACGAAAGACGCAATCCTGCTCCGCCAATGCGCAGATGCGACGCGCCACTTCCTTCAGCAGGACATCCCCGCCCTGATGCCCCATCAGGTCGTTGACCTTCTTGAAGCCATCCAGGTCTATGGCGTAGACGGTCGCAAGCGGAGCGTCGGCGGCGGGCTCCGAAGCGTCATCCAAACGCATGTTTGGTGCCAGTTCGCAACGATCGAAGGCGTAGCGATTGGGCAGCTTGGTGAGATGATCGTGGGTGGCAATGTAGTCGGCCCGACGTTCTGCATCACGTCTGCGAAGCATCTCGTCCTTCATGTCGAGGATACGAAGCAGCGAGTAGACGATGCTGACGCCGCCGGCGACGTTCGCCATGACCAGGGCAATTGCAACGCCCTTCCCATTGGCCGTGCCGAGATAGTCGACGATCTCGCGCATGAAAACCATCGCGAGGCCCCACAGCACGATGGCGGCAAGGCAGGTATAAAGGAACTGCGTACCCGCGCGGCTGTTGAGAAACTCACTCATACTAGAACTCCACCCGCTTCAGAGGGTATCAGCAATTGCTGAACGAGAAGTTCACGAGTGAGGTGTGGCGATCAGGGCCGGAACCGATGGCAGGTTTCTGGGTTTTCCGAACTGACAAAAGGAGACCCAAGAATGACCAGTCACGACGATACAGCGAAGGTGTGGGACCTCATCGACAAGATCGGCTTCTGCATGCTCGCCACACAGGATGGCCGCGATATCCGCTCTCGGCCGATGTCCGCTTACACGAAGAGGCGGGATGGCGCCGTTTACTTTCTGACGGACGTCGCCAGCCATAAGGACGAGGAAATTTCCCGTTGGCCCAACGTGTGCCTCGCATTTGCTGACACCAAGGCCCAAAGCTACGTGTCGGTTTCCGGTGCTGCAGAGGTCTCCAACGATCGTGAGTTGATCCGGGAGATCTGGTCGACCCCGGCCAAGGCGTGGTGGGACAGTCCTGATGACCCGTCCATCCGCGTGCTCAAGGTGAATCCCTCATTCGCTGAGTTCTGGGACAGCCCGGGTACCGTCGTCAGCTATATCAAGATGGCTGCGGCTGCTGTCTCGAGCGCTCGCCCCGATATGGGCGAAAACGAGAAAGTGAAGCTATAGCATCCGCAATATCGGCCAGCGGCGTCCGATGCTGCTGGCCGATATTTGCCGCAGATAATTTTCCAGGCGCCGCAACCTTTTCCCCAGAGTCACGTTCATCAGCCCGCTATCTAGGGTACTACAATGAACATGATGATCACGACCAGCGACGTCCGCTGGCTTTCCCCGGTCCGCGTCCGCATCGGCTATGGTTTTCCGGAAACCATCAGAGGCCCGCGAGAGGCCCTCGCCTACCTCGACTTCCGCTGGCCCGCGATCCATGGCCACTTCTATCGGCAGGCCAAGGAGGCATGCTTGGGCGCACTGAGCGACAGCCGCCAAACCCAGACTGCCCGCGACTGCTTCGTTGAGGCGTGCGTCGAGGCCCGGATGCTGGACGAGCATTCAGCCTGAACAGTACCGGCGAGCCGTCCCGACCGGTTTTCAGAAAAAGAAAATGCCGCAACGACGAACGTTGCGGCACCCCGTAATCACGGAAGCAATCGATCAGGAGAACGAGAGAGGGCGCTCGCCCTGCTCGTCGCGGATCCAGGTCGGCAAGCCGATGTTGTTGAGGATGTTGAGGAAAGGCTTCGGAGGCAATTCCTCGACATTAGCCATCTTCTTCACGTCCCATTCTCCGGTGGCGACCAGCATGGCTGCCGCAACCGGCGGGACGCCGGCGGTATAGGAGATGCCCTGAGAACCGACCTCGTTATAGGCTTCCTTATGGTCGGCGACATTGTAGATGAACACCGTCCGTTCCTTGCCGTCCTTGATGCCCTTCACGAAGTCGCCGATGCAGGTCTTGCCCTCGTATTCTGGAGCAAGCGAAGCAGGGTCCGGAAGGCAGGCCTTGACGACCTTGAGCGGAACGACCTCCGAACCATCCGCGAGCTTCACTGGCTGCTCCGAAAGCAGGCCGATGTTCTTGAGGACGGTAAAGACGTTGATGTAGTGGTCGCCGAAGCCCATCCAGAAGCGCACATCGGCGCCATCCATGTTCTTGGCAAGCGAATGCACTTCGTCATGGCCGCAGAGATAGGCGCGGCGCGTGCCGACGACCGGCAGGTCGTAGTCCTTGCCGATCTCGAACATCTTGTTGGTCTGCCACTGGCCGTTCTGCCACGAGTAGACGACGCCGGTGAATTCGCGGAAGTTGATTTCCGGGTCAAAGTTCGTGGCGAAATACTTGCCGTGGCTGCCGGCATTGATGTCGACGATATCAACGTCGGTTACCTTGTCGAGATAGTCGTCCTTGGCAAGACGGGCATAGGCATTGACGACGCCCGGATCGAAGCCGGCGCCGAGAATGGCGGTGATGCCCTTCTCCTCGCACTCAGCAGCACGCTTCCACTCGTAGTTTCCATACCATGGCGGCGTTTCGCAGATCTTGTTCGGCTCTTCATGGATTGCCGTGTCGATATAGGCAACACCCGTATCAATGCAGGCGCGCAGCACCGACATGTTGAGGAAGGCGGTGCCGACATTGATGACGATCTGGGAGTTGGTCTTCTTGATCAGCGCCTTGGTGGCTTCGATATCCAATGCGTCCAATGCATGCCCTTCCAGCACGCCCGGCTGCTTCATCGCCTTCTTTTCATGAACGGAGGCGATGATGGCGTCGCACTTTGACTTCGTGCGGGAGGCGATATGGATATCGCCCAGCACATCGTTGTTCTGGGCGCATTTGTGCGCCACCACCTGGGCGACGCCGCCGGCGCCGATGATGAGGACGTTCTTTTTCATAATGGGGACCAACTCCTTCGTGTCCAATCGTCAGAAGCCTCAGGAGAGGCTTTGTTCGTAGTCCGCGTAGTCGAACTCGCGGACCGTCCTGATGCTGCCATCCAGTTCGCGGATGGCGATTGACGGCATTCTCACGCCGTTAAACCAGTTTTTCTTGACCATCGTGTAACCGGCCGCATCCTGGAACGAGATGCGGTCGCCGACCTTCAATTCGTGCTCGAAGTCGAACTCGCCGAAGATGTCGCCGGCAAGACAGGACTTGCCGCAGATCATGTAGCGGTGAGGGCCTCTGTTGGGCGCCACCTTGGCGCTTTCCCGGTAGATGAGCAGATCGAGCATATGAGCCTCGATGGAGGAATCCACGATCGCGAGGTTCTTTCCGTTGAGCAGCGTATCGAGAACGGTGACTTCGAGCGTCGTGGACTTGGTGATCGAGGCCTCGCCAGGTTCCAAATAAACCTGCACTCCGTATTCACCGGCAAAGCGCTTCAACCGCTCCGCAAACTGATCGATCGGATAATCATCACCGGTAAAATGGATGCCGCCCCCCAAGCTCACCCATTCCGCCTTGCGGAGCAAGGGCGCAAACCTCTCTTCGATCTGGCCGAGCATCCGGTCAAACAGCGAAAAGTCGCTGTTTTCGCAGTTGTTATGGATCATGAAACCGCTGATGCGGTCCATCACCGCCTCGACCTTCGAGAGATCCCACTCGCCCAGACGCGAAAAGGGTCGTGCGGGATCGGCGAGATCGAAGCTGGAGGAAGATACCTGCGGGTTCAGCCGCAAGCCGCGAACGATGCCTGCGGCGTTGTCCGCGTAGCGCTCGAGTTGGCTGATGGAATTGAAGATGATCTTGTCGGCATGGCTGACCACTTCATCGATCTCGTAGTCGGCATAGGCCACGGAATAGGCATGCGTCTCCTTGCCGAACCGCTCATGGCCGAGGCGCACCTCATTCAACGAGGAGGAGGTCGTGCCGTCCATGTAGTCGCGCATGAAGTCGAAGACCGACCAGGTCGCGAAGCATTTGAGAGCGAGAAGCGCCTTGGCCCCGGAAGCCTCACGGACCCGCGCGATCCGCTCCATGTTGCGGAGCAGGAGGGACTTGTCGATCAGGTAGTACGGGGTCTGAATGCCGTTGTTCACAACTGCCTCGGAACTTGGTCGCTAGAAAGGGGGGCGAATACCCCGGATCGTCACGAGACTCAAGCAAAGCTTCCTGAGGCCGTTCAACCTAGGGGGCCGTCGACCATCGCAGGTTCATGATGCGACATGAAAAAGGCCCTCGACTGGAGGGCCTTTTGGTATTCCAGACAGCTTTCGACGCTCAACCAACCGGCGTGAGGGTCATGGAAGTGCCCGTCGCAGCGATGTTCAGACCCAGTTGACCGTGGACGCTGACTGTCTGCAGGTGGATAGAGCCGGACGTACCACCGACGAGGATGTTGGCACCGACGCCAGCACCAACGGTCGCCTCGGCCGTAGCGCCCTGGTACAGGCCACCGAGCGAACCGGCATGGTAGCCCGCAGTGGGCGCAAAGACGGCCCAGACCAGCTTGCCGCGGGTCGTGAAGCCAAGGTCGATCCCCATCTTGCGGATGTTTCCGACATACTCGTCCCGGCGGCTACCGTCAGTGGAGGTGAAGACGCAGCCCACTTCCTTGGCAGAGCCAAGCACATATCCCACTCCCCCTCCGATATCGCACGTGAGGTAGCCGATCTTGACCCCGTTGCGGGCATCCTCCTGTTGATAAACCGGCGCCGGCTCGGAATAGCGCACGGCATCAGCAGCAATGGCTCCCGATACGCCTGAACATGCGACAGCGACAGCGAGTGCGGACGCGAAAATTCTTCTCATCATAGGTCTCCTTGGAAACGCCCCCGCAGGTGACCTGAAGGTCCCTGCACCGTTTTCAGGAGAGAGAACGAAAACGTCGCAAAAATGATCCAAGCGGCAAATGACGCTTTGTTACCCTTTGTTTCAGCCGCCATCGCCATGATTGGTGCGGGAATGCCAGTGCCAGGCGGAGCGGATGATCTCGTCAAGGTTAAACCGAGGCTGCCAGCCAAGCACCTCCCTCGCCCTCGCATTGTCTGCGACCAGCGACGTGGAATCGCCGTCACGTCGGCCGACATATTCGACGGGAAAGGGTCGACCCGAAACAGCGGAAATGGCCGCCAGCAACTCCTTCACCGTCGTCCCGGTCCCCGTCCCCAGGTTCAGCTCGACGGTCTCGCCCCCCTTCAGAAGATAGTCGACGGCCCGGACATGTGCGTCCGCCAGGTCAAGGACATGGATATAGTCGCGAACGCACGTGCCGTCGCGGGTATCGTAGTCACTGCCGAAGACCTTGAACCCGTTGCGGCGGCCAAGTGCTGCTTCGATTGCCAACGGGATGGCGTGCGTCTCCGGGCTATGCCACTCGCCGATCCGTCCCTCGGGATCCGCCCCGGCGGCATTGAAATAGCGCAGCATGACGGAGCGAAGCCCCTTGTAGGTACCGAAGTCCTTGAGAGCCTGCTCTACGATCCATTTGGTCCGGCCATAGGGGTTGATGGGAACCTGCCGGTGGGTCTCGTCCATCGGCACCTGATCGGGGAGTCCGTAGGTCGCACAGGTGGAGGAAAACACGAATGCGTCGACACCCGCCGACATGGCGGCCGACAACAGGGTCAGGGTGCCTACGACATTGTTTCCGTAGAAGGCTACCGGATCTTTGACGGATTCGCCTACTTCGATCAGTGCTGCGAAATGAAGAACCGCGTCAGGGCGATGGGTCGCGAAAACCTCGTCCAGCCGTTTCCGGTCGCGGATATCCCCCTCCTCGAACGGTCCCCAGCGAACGAACTCCGAATGACCGTTGGAGAGATTGTCGAAGACGATGGGCTGGTAACCCCGCTCAGCCAGAACGAGGCAGGTGTGCGAACCGATATATCCCGCTCCCCCGACTACCAGGACTTTCTTCTGCGTCATACGCCCTCGCCACACCAACGATTGGAACGGCGGCAATATAGACGGCGCTGAATAGATTGAAACAAGGGAGATATAGTAAGGTTACCGGCGTGGCGGGAAGGTAGCGCGGCTTCTTCAGAAGCCTCGGCCAGACGATTTCGAAAAACAGCTCCTTTGACCTGGGAAGCGTACCCCTCGGGTTGTCGGACAGCTTGACCCTGATATGGTTTTCGCGGATGGACGAACGGGAACCTTGCACATGCGGGTCTCGTAGTAGGAGGAACACTCATGAACCTGTTTATCGGGCGCCTCGCCGCCCTTGGACTTGCTGCATCCACTCTTTGGACCGGTGGCGCTTTTGCCCAGACCACGGAAGTCAAGATCGCCTACGCGCTGGCGCGGGAGTCGCACTATGGCGCTGCTGCCGATGGTTGGGAGAAATATGTTACCGAAACCAGCGGCGGCCGATTCACCTTCACGCATTTCCCCTCCTCCGCACAAGGCGGTGAACGTGAAGTCATCGAAGGGCTGCAGCTCGGAACCGGCGTCCAGGCCGTCGTGGTCTCGTCCGGTGCTCTATCCAACTTCGTGCCCGAAATCGGCGTCACGGACATCCCCTTCCTGTTCCGCGACCTCAGCCATGCGCGTGCAGTCCTGGACGGGCCGATCGGCCAGGATATCCTCTCGAAGTTCGCGGATCGGCAGTTGATCGCGCTCGCCTGGGGGGAACAGGGCTTCCGCCACATCACCAACAATCGCCAGCCGATCGAGAAGCCGGAAGATCTTGCCGGCCTGAAGATCCGCACGATGGAAAACCCGGTTCACATCACCGCCTTCGAGACGGCAGGTGCCGCGCCGACGCCCATGTCCTGGCCGGAAGTCATTCCCGCCCTGCAGCAGGGCGCCATCGACGGGCAGGAAAACCCTCTGTCGGTCATCGTCTCCGCCAAGCTGTGGGAAGTGCAAAAGTACCTGACCGTTTCCGGCCATGTCTATTCTCCCGCCATGCTGATCGTCTCGCCGACCTTCTGGGACAGCCTTTCGGAAGAGGACAAGAAGATCTTCGCGGATGGCGCGCTTAAGGGCAAGGAAGCCATGCGCGCCTTCGTCGACAACTCGGAGAAGAACGGCGTCGAAACCGCCAAGCAAGCCGGAATGCAGGTCAACGAGCTGAGCGACGAGCAGAAGGCGCAGTTCCAGCAGGCCATCCAGGCGGCCTATGAGCAGTACTACGAAACCTTCACCAAGGAACTGGTAGACCAGATCATTGCAACGAAGTGAAATGACCTTGAAGCGCCCCGCCGAACGGCGGGGCGCCACTTCGACGGGGGGACCCTGAAATGCTGGCACGCAAGGCCGAAACGATCTTCATTGAAGCCAATCGGTGGGCGATGATTGCGATCCTCTCGCTGATGGCCGGTCTCGTCTTCACCAATGTCTGCCTTCGCTACTTCACCAATCACTCCATCACGTGGTCGGACGAGGTCTCCCGCCATCTGATGATCTGGCTGACCTTCATCGGCGCCGGCCTGACACTCCGCCACGGCGGGCTGGTCGCAATCGACAATCTGCAGGCGGCGCTGGGTGAGCGCCAGGCACGGGCCCTCCGCGCGCTGGTCGCAGCGATCATGATCATCTTCTTCCTGACGATGATCTGGGCCGGAAAGATCTACGTGGAGCGGACAATGTTTCAGACGACACCGTCCACGAGGATTCCGTTCGGCTACATCTACCTCGCTATGCCCATCGGCTTCGGCCTGCTCATCATCCACTTCCTGCTGGTCCTGAAGGCCTACCTTGCCGGCGGAATGGGCGCCCTCCAGCAGGGCGATGACCTCCCCCCGGTGGCGGGATGACCGCGACAACGCTCCACGAGGCTCCAGCCGAAGACGCCGCAATCCGATGATCATCATTCTCTTCACTTCGTTCTTCATACTGCTGGCCTTGGGCGTTCCGGTCGCCTTCACGCTGGCAATCGCGACCTGGCTGGCGGTGGTACTGGGCAGCAACTATCCGCAGATCGTCGTGATCAAGGAGATGTTCACGGGCGTGGACAGCTTCCCTCTCCTCGCCGTCCCCTTCTTCATCCTGGCTGCCGAACTCATGACGGGCGGCGCGCTGACCCACCACCTGCTGCGGCTTGCCTCGCAGTTCGTCGGCAGGGCGCGGGGTGGCCTGGGCTACGCAAGCATCATCTCAACCACCCTCTTCGCCGGGATATCCGGCTCCGCACTCGCCGCCGCCGCCGGCCCCGGAGCAATGTCGATCCGCATGATGGAGAAGAGTGGTTACGACAAGCGGTATGCCTCCGCGCTTGCGGCAGCGGTCGCCGTCGTCGACCCGATCATCCCTCCCTCCATCACCATGATCATCTACGCACTTCAGGATCAGCGGGTGTCGGTGGGCGGGCTTTTCCTGGCGGGCGTGGTGCCTGGCCTCGTCATCTCTGCGGCGATGTGCGTCGTGAACTTCTATGTCTCCCGCAAGCGGAACTATCGCTCGCTGGACATCAGGCCAAGCCTCAGGGAGATGGTGGCAAATACGCTGTACGCGGTACCCGCGCTCGCGCTCATCGTGATCGTCGTCGGCGGCATCCGTTTCGGCTGGTTCACGCCCACCGAGGCTTCCGTGATCGCGGTCTTCTACGCACTCTTCTGCGGTATGTTCATCTACCGTTCGCTGAAGGTGAAGGACCTTCCCGAGATCATCTTCCGCTCCGCCATGGTGACCGTCGGCATACTGCTGATCCTGGCCTCCGCGCGTGCCTTCGCCTGGGTGCTCATTATCGAGGGCGTTCCGCAGTTCCTGGCAGACACCATCATTGGCTGGGACCTCAGCCCGATCGTCTTCCTCCTCGCGGTCAACGTGCTGCTGCTGATCTTCGGCATGTTCATGGACCCGCTGCCCGGGGTGATGATCCTTGTCCCGATCCTCGCGCCGATTGCCTTCCAGCTTGGCGTAGACCCGATACAGTTCGCCATGATCGTAATCCTCAACCTCACGGTCGGCCTCATCACGCCGCCAGTGGGTGCCCTGCTCTTCGTGGTTTCGTCGGTCGTCAAGATCAGGGTCAGCGAGATCACCCGCGAGATATCGCCATTCCTCATCGCTTATGTGGTGGTGCTGCTCCTGGTGACGTTCGTACCCGCCCTGTCGACCTGGCTGCCGAGGCTGGCCGGCTTTTAGGGCAAGTCCGGGTTCCACTCCCGTGACCGAGAGCCGATCGGCAGGTGCAACTGGTCGATCGCCCGCGCGGCCAAATGATCGACGATCTCGCCGACTGTGGTTGGCCGGTGGTAGAAGGCAGGAACCGGCGGCATGATGACGCCGCCCATTTCGGTCACGGCACACATGTTGCGGAGATGACCGAGATGCAGAGGCGTCTCCCGCGTCAGCAAGACCAGCTTGCGCCGCTCCTTCAAATGGACGTCAGCTGCACGCAGCAAGAGATTGTCTGAAACGCCTGTCGCAATAGCGGCGAGCGTCCGCATGGAACAGGGCGCAATGATCATGCCGTCTGTGTGGAAGGAGCCGCTGGCAATGGCGGCGCCAATGTCTTTGCGCTGATAGAGGCGTCCAGAAAGCTGTCGGACCCGGTCGAGGGCATCTGCACCAGCCTCGTGCAACAGCGTCTCTTCGGCTGCGGAGGAGATCACCACATGGCTCTCGACCATCCCAGTCTCAGCCAGCAGGCTCAGAATCCTGAGCGGGATGAGAGCGCCAGACGCTCCCGAAATGCCGACCACGACGCGGACGGTCCTCATGGTGATCCCTCCAGCCCAAGATCTGCCCAAAGGGCATCGACCTTCGATACGACATCCGGAGACATGGAAAGCACGCGCCCCCATTCGCGATCGGTCTCCGGGGGAAGCTTGTTGGTTGCGTCGAGCCCGAGCTTTGCTCCGAGCCCCGGCTGGGGTGACGCAAAGTCGAGATAGTCGATCGGCGTGTCGCGGATGAGCAGCAGGTCGCGTCCCGCGTCGAACCGGGTGGAGAGTGCCCAGAGAACGTCACCCCAGTTACGGACGTCGATGTCGGGATCGACCGCGATGATGAGCTTTGTGTAGCTGAACTGCGGCAACATCGACCAGAGCCCCATCATGATCCGCCTCGCCTGCCCCGGATAGCGCTTGTCGATCGACACGACCATCGCGCGGTAGGAGCAGGCCTCCGGTGGCATCCACAGATCGGTGATCTCGGGGAACTGCCGCTTGGCGAGAGGCAGGAAGAGTTCCAGCATGGCCTCTCCCAGAACGGACGGCTCGTCCGGCGGTCGTCCGGTAAAGGTTGAGAGGTAGACGGGCTTTCGTCGGCTGGTGATCGCAGACAATCGCATGACCGGAAACGGCTCGACCGAGTTGTAGTAGCCGGTATGATCGCCATAGGGCCCTTCATTGGCAGTCTCGGTCGCCGGGACCGTGCCTTCCAGGACGATCTCTGCGTTTGCCGGCACTGGCAGCGGCACGGTAAGCGCCTGGGCGACAGCGGTTCGCCGTTTCCTAAGGACGCCGGAGAAGGAAAGCTCGCTCATGCCCTCGGGCAGAGGCATCACAGCGGCAAGAAGCAGGGCAGGATCGGCGCCGATGACCACAGCCACCGGCATATCCTCTCCGCGTTGCTGCCACATGCGATGATGGCGTGCGCCCCCGCGATGCGCGAGCCAGCGCATGACCAGCCGGTCCTTGCCGAGCACCTGCATCCGGTAGATGCCGACATTGATATCACTCGGATCATCGGGACTGCGCGTAATCACCAGTGGCCAGGTCACGAGCGGTGCCGGCTCTCCCGGCCAGCACCACTGGATCGGAAGCCGCGCAAGGTCCATCTCCTCGCCCCGCCAAACGACTTCCTGGCACGTCGGATTGACGGTCCGGCTGGAGCGCATCGCAAGGGCAGCGGTCAACAAGGGCAGGCTGCTCATCACGTCGCGGATTGATCTCGGCGGCTCTGGGTGGCGGAGCCTGGCAAGCAACTCGGCCAGTCCGCCAATCCCGCCTCCAGCAAGCCCCAGTCCCCATTCGATACGTTCCTGCGTCCCAAAAAGGTTTGCCAGCAGCGGAATGTTGGAGGGGCGCCCGTCTGCATGGACCGGGTTCTCGAACAGAAGGGCAGGCCCCCCGGCTTTCAGGACCCGGCGGTGGATCTCGGTCACTTCATGGACGAGACTGACCGGTTGCGTGATCCGCGTCAGCCGCCCACGTCGTTCGAGCTCCCCCACGAAATGCTGAAGCGATTCATAGCTGCGCGGCGGCGTGCATGTGTCCATGCGCTGTCTGTCGCGGGCAAAAACCGAACTGTCTTTGCTCTAGCGCAAGTCGGCCCGCCGAATCCGGACTAGGTTCCCCCATCTCTAGGATTCAAATGATGAAAATCCCTTCGTACCTGTCGATCCCGATCCATTATGTGCCGCTGCCCATCCTCGAAAAAGCGACGCAGATGGTCTTTCGGAAAGTCCTCGCCGAGCATCCGGATCTCTTCCATAGACTTGGTGCCTATCGACAGAAACGGTTCGCCTTCCGGCCGACCGATCTGCCTGTCGCATTTATCGTCGACCCGTCGCTCCCGGCTCTTTCCGTCATCCGGAAGACGGAGAACGCCGCTGCCGACTGCACCGTCGAAGCTACGATCGTCCACCTGCTGGCGCTCCTGGAGGGGCGGTGCGACGCCGATGCCCTGTTCTTCGCCCGCGAAATCACCGTTACGGGCGACATGGAAGCAATGCTTGCCCTTCGAAATGCGCTTGATGACAGCCTGATCGACCTGCCGACAGAGGTCGGCAAGCTGGGGGGACCCTTTGGCCCGCTGCTCAGACGGGCCGCTTACGAGATACGGGCGCGAGTTCTTCCGCAGGAGCAACAGAGATGGAACTGATTTGTCCGGCAGGCACCCCAGCCGCCTTTCGTGAGGCCGTGGATGCCGGTGCCGATGCCGTCTATTGCGGCTTTGCCGACGAGACCAATGCCCGCAACTTCCCCGGCTTGAACTTCAGTCGCGAGGAACTGGCAAGGTCGATCGCCTACGCGCGGCAGCGGGGCGTGCGGACCCTGGTGGCCCTGAACACCTTCATGCGCGCCGGAAGCGAGACGCTCTGGTATCAGAGGGCGGCGGACGCGGTTGCCGTCGGCGCGGATGCCCTCATTGTGGCCGACTTCGGGCTCATGGCGCATGTGGCGGAGACCTACCCGCAGCAACGCCTGCATGCGTCCGTCCAGGCCTCGGCATCGAATGTCGATGCCATCAAATTCCTGGTCACCGCATTCGGCGTGAAGCGAGTTGTTTTGCCGCGGACCCTGACCATCAGCGATATCGCCCGGATCGCCCGCAAGATCGACTGCGAGGTGGAGGTCTTTGTCTTCGGCGGCCTCTGCGTGATGGCCGAAGGCCGCTGCTCGCTCTCCTCCTATGCCACCGGCAAGTCGCCCAACATGAATGGCGTCTGCTCGCCCGCGACCCATGTGCGATACCGCGAGGACAGGGGCGAACTCGTCTCCGAACTCGGCGACTACACGATAAACCGGTTCCCACCCGGAGAGGCGGCAGGCTATCCGACCCTGTGCAAGGGCCGTTTCGAAGTCGCCGACAGCCATGGCTATGCCTTCGAGGACCCTGTCTCCCTGGACATCATGGATCACGTCGACGCCCTGCGGGAGGCAGGGGTCAGCGCGCTCAAGGTGGAAGGCCGGCAGCGCGGCAAAGCGTACGTTGCGGAGGTCGTCGGCACCTTGAGGCGCGCACTCGCGGCCCAAGGGACCGAGCGCCAGGAGCTGCTGGGCCGCCTGCGCCATCTGAGCGAAGGACAGAAGACCACCTCCGGCGCCTACGAGAAAAGATGGAGATGAAGTGCATGCCTGCCACCGCCAGCCTTACCCTTGGACCCGTGCTCTATCTCTGGGACGGCCCCAAATGGCGCGACTTCTATTTCCGCATCGCCGACGAGGCGGACGTCAGTCGCGTGGTAATTGGCGAGACCGTCTGCTCTAAGCGGCTGCACTTTACCGAGCCCTACATCGCCGATGTCGTTGAAAGACTGGCGGCGGCGGGAAAGGAGATCGTGTTTTCCACGCTTGCCATGGTGACGCTGGAGCGGGAAAGCCAGCACGTGCGCAATCTGATCGAGGCGACGACGAACCTGGTGGAGGCAAGCGACCTGTCCGCCCTGGGTCTGCTGAACGGCAGGGAGCACGTGATCGGCCCCCTCATCAATGTCTACAACGCGGCGACGGCAAGGCTTCTGGCGTCTCGCGGTGCGCGGACCATCTGCCTGCCGCCGGAACTGCCGATGGCGTCCATCTCGGCAATTGCCGGGGACGCACACGAGGTCGATTACGAAGTTTTCGCCTTCGGGCGGATGCCGCTCGCCATATCGGCCCGTTGCGCCCATGCGAGATCCAAGGGACACATCAAGGACAACTGCCAGTTCGTCTGCGGCGAAGAGCCGGATGGTCTTCCCGTCCGGACACTCGACCGACAATCATTCCTGGTCCTGAACGGCGTCCAGACGGTGTCCCACACCTGCCAGATGCTTGCCGCGGAACTGCCGTCGTTGCGCGAGGCGGGCGTTTCGCGCTTCCGGCTGTCGCCGCAGGACTGTGACATGGTGGCGATTGCGGAGGTGTTCGCTGATCTTCTGGCGGATCGCATCGCGGCGGAAGAGGTGGTCGCACGGGTCAAGCTCGTCTATCCGGAGGTTCCCCTGTCGAATGGCTTCCTTCACGCCCGCGAAGGTGCGGCCTGGGTAGCGCGAGCACGCAACACCGCCGCCCAGGCCACACTCTAGCGGTCTCACACACACACACAGCGTCTGTTGCGTCTACCCAAACCGGGCAAGAAGGCCTGGCGGAGAGGCATATCTGCTCTTTCCTTTCTGTCCGTTTGCTACAGGTACTTTGCATCCAACCAATGGGGAGGAGCCGCTTGAGTTTCAGCAGCGATAGGAATAGGTGTGCGATTACCAGGCCGGGCCCCTCTGGCAGCCGTCGGCTGTGATGTCGGACTGGAAAATCTCGATCAGGGTGTCCCGGTTTTGATCAGATAGCGGCCGTCGACGATCTAGCTTGTCCTCACACCAACCGGTGCGGCGGACGACGGATCAATGATGCCGTGTCCGGGCTCCCGCAGAAAAGGACAGGGTGCAAAATGGGCGAAATGTTTTCGCAGGAAGTGCTGACCGCCTTCATGCAGGTCATCATGATTGACCTAGTGCTGGCTGGGGACAATGCCATCGTTATCGGACTCGCCGCCGCCGGGCTTCCGAAGGAACAGCGTAACAAGGCGATCCTAATCGGCATCATCGCCGCCACGGTGCTTCGCATCGTCTTTGCCGCGGCGACGACGCAATTGCTGCAGATTGTCGGACTGCTGCTGGCAGGCGGCGTTCTGCTTCTCTGGGTATGCTGGAAGATGTGGCGCGAACTGCGCACCACGCATGCCGAGGAAACCGACGCGACGGAGGCGCTTGAGGATCAGGATCTGAATGCCGACGGCACGGTTGCGGGCACTGTACCCCGCAAGACATTTGCACAAGCCGCCTGGCAGATCGTCATTGCCGACGTCTCCATGTCGCTCGACAATGTTCTGGCCGTCGCAGGTGCCGCGCGCGAGCACCCGACGGTTCTGGTCTTCGGCCTGGCCCTGTCCATCGCGCTGATGGGCCTTGCCGCAAGCTTCATCGCTCGCCTGCTGCACAAGCACCGCTGGATTGCCTATGTCGGCCTCGCGGTGATCCTCTATGTCGCTCTGGAAATGATCTGGCGCGGCTTTAACGAGGTGTCGCCCTATGTAGGGCTCTGAGGGGAACCTGGTTCAATAGCAAACGGCGCAGCCATTGCTGCGCCGTTTTTCTTTGTGATCGGCTTGGAGGCCTTAGATGGGATAGTGAATATGCCCGTCTTGTACCGTCAGCCAGCGAAGCTCCGTGAACTCGGCAATACCGGCCTTGCCCCCAAATCGCCCGTAGCCGGAATCCTTGACGCCGCCGAAGGGCATCTGCGCCTCGTCGTGCACCGTCGGCCCGTTGACATGGCAGATGCCGGATTCGATGCGGCGCGCCACACTCATGGCGCGATTGACGTCGCGACCGAATACGGCCGCAGACAACCCGTATTCCGTGTCATTGGCAATCCGGACCGCCTCGTCGATCGAGCCCACCCGCACGACCGAGGCGACGGGCCCGAAGCTCTCTTCCGAATAGATGCGCATCGCCGGGGTAACCCGGTCGAGAAGCGTCGCATCCATCAGCGTGCCTTCGCAGCCACCGCCGGCGGCGAGTACGGCGCCTTTGGAAACGGCATCCTTGACCAGGGCCTCCACACGCTGTGCGGCTTTCAGATCTACAAGCGAGCCGAGCGGTGAATCGCTGCGACGCGGATCGCCTGCCTTGAGCGTGCGAACCTTGGCGGCCATGGCTTCAACGAATTCGTCAGCGATCTTCTCGTCGACGACCAGGCGCTCCGTCGACATGCAGATCTGCCCCTGGTTCATGTAGGCGCCGAACGCGGCTGCGGCGACCGCCTCGCTGACGTCTGCATCGTCCAGAACCACGAGCGGCGCCTTTCCGCCGAGCTCCAGCAGGGCAGGCTTCAGGTGCCGCGCAGCGGTTTCGGCGATGATCTTCCCGACACGCGTGGAGCCGGTGAAGTTGATCCTCCGGACTGCTGGATGCGCAATGAGCGCTTCCACGATCTTGCCCGCATCCTCCGGCGCGTTGGAAATGGCATTGAGAACACCTTCCGGAAGCCCCGCCTCATGAAGTGCATCGACAATCAGGCGGTGGGTGCGAGGGCAGATTTCCGAGGTTTTCATGACGACCGTGTTGCCGCAGGCGAGCGGCATTGCGATCGACCGTACACCGAGAATGACCGGTGCGTTCCAGGGTGCCATGGACAGGACGACGCCTGCCGGCTGCCGCACAGCCATTGCGAGGCTGCCCGGCCGGTTCGACGGAATCACCTCTCCGGCGATCTGTGTGGTCATCGATGCCGCTTCCCGCAGCATGTCGGCTGCAAGTCCGACGTTGAACATCGCCCAGCCTGCCGTGGCGCCAGTTTCCTCGGCCATTGCGGAGACGAATTCCTGCGCCTTCTCCTGCAGCCGGTCGGCGGCCGCCATGAGTAGCTTCCGGCGCTGACCCGGACCAGTAGACGCCCAGGCAGGAAACGCCTTCGCGGCCGCATTGGCGGCCTGCCGAGCCTCGTCGACGGACGCTGCGGCCACCTTCGACGCCACCTCGCCTGTTATCGGGTTCATGCGCTCGAAATAGCGCCCATCGGCGGCTTCCATTTCGATGTTATCGATCTTCAGTCCCAGGATGCTCATGCAGTTCTCCACTATCCTCGCATTGTTGGGGTCGATCATGCGGCGCTGCCAAGAAAGGCACGCTGCACAGCTAGGTCGTTCACCAGGTTTGCGGCCGTGTCCTCGCCGGTGATCCGGCCGGCCTCCGCCAGATAGCCTCGGTCAGCGATCGAGAGACTCATCTTGACGTTCTGTTCCACGATCAGAAGCGCCAGGCCCCGCTCGCGTATGCGTCCGAGGCTGCGGAACAGGTCGCCGACTACGACCGGTGCAAGTCCGAGGCTCGGCTCATCGAGCATCAGCAGTTCCGGCTTCGACATCAGGGCCCGGCCGATCGCCACCATCTGCTGCTCACCGCCGGACATGGTGTTGACATACTGGCGCCGGCGCTCCTGCAGCTTTGGGAACAGCTCGTAGACGAAGGCACGATTCTCGTTCGCATGGGCTCGAGCCCGCTTGGCATAGGCTCCGAGCGCGAGGTTCTCCTCGACGGTGAGGTCGCCAAACACTCCCCTGCCCTCCGGCACCAAGGCTATGCCGGCCTCCAGGACCTCATGCGCCGGAAGCGTATGGATCGGCCGACCGCCGAACACGATCGATGCTCCGCTGTCTGCCGGTGTCATACCGGCGATCGCCTTCAAGAGCGATGACTTGCCCGCGCCGTTCGCTCCCAGGATGACCACAGTCTCGCCTTTGCCCACCGAGATCGATATGCGGTCGAGCGCAAGGTGCTGGCCATAGTGCAAGGACAGGTCCCGTATCTCAAGCATGATCGTCTCCCAGATAGGCGCGCACGACCTCCGGATGTCGCAATACTTCGTCGGTGGGCCCGTCAGCAATCTTGCGGCCGGCATTCATCACGACACAGCGTCCGCACAATGCCCGGATGGCATCCATGACATGTTCCACCAGCAGGATCGTCATGCCGCGCTGCTCGAGCGACTGGATCAGATCTATTCCGGTCCGCAATTCAGTCGGATTAAGGCCCGCCAACCACTCGTCGAGCAGGAGAAGATCGGGTTCGGCAGCGAGCGCCCGCGCAAGCTCCATCCGTTTCTGGTCGATATAGGTCAGGTCGCTGGCCTTCTCGCCGGCACGCTCGGCAAGCCCGACTTCCTCCAGATGGTGCAGGGCGCGCTCGCGGGCTTCCTCGCCCCACAGCCTCTGCTTGCCGAAGGCGAGCGCGGTCTGAACGTTTTCCGAAACTGTCAGCGATGGAAGGGCGCGGACCAGCTGGAACGTCCGGGCTACCCCCTTTGGCGCAATGCGATGGGGTGCAAGTCCCTGGATCGGCTCGCCCTTCAACGCGATCACCCCTTGCGTCGGGGCAAAGAAGCCGGAGATCATGTTCATCACGGTTGTCTTGCCGGAGCCATTTGGTCCGAGCAGGCCGACCACTTCGCCTGCCGCCAGCGAAAAGCTCAGCTCGTTGACGGCGGTCAGTCCGCCGAAGCGCTTGGTTATACCGGACAGGGCCAGGATTTCAGTCATTGTACGGCCTCCACTCCAGCGGCGGATCCCTTGGCGGACGTCCGGCGGGAGGTCAGGTTCTCGAGCGCCGCCAGCACACCCTTCGGCAGCACGAAGACGATGGCGATGAAGATCAGGCCGAGGATGATGGGATAATGGTTCGGAAAATTGGCCGAGAGCCATTCGAACAGCAGGAAGAGCGGGATAGCACCCAGCAACGGGCCCCAGAGCCGGTCCGCACCACCGAGCAGGGCCATGATCAGCGTCAGGAACGATGTGGTCGGATTGAAGACGATGCTGGGCTCGATATAGGTCCAGCGCGGCGCCTGGATTGCACCGACAAGGGTGATGACGACGGCGCTGATGGAGAACAGCGCGAGCTTCACGCCGGCGATGTTGATGCCGCAATGGCTTGCCACCACCTCATCGTCGCCGATCACCTTGAGAGCCAACCCCAGCCGGCTGCGGCCGATCGCCCAGGAGAACAGGAGCGTTGCAGCCACAAGCGCCAGCAATTGCCAATAGATGCCTTCGGGCGTGACCGGCAGGAAGATATAGCGGCCTAGCGTGCCGGTGATGTTGACCTCGTACCAGGTGACGAGCTGCCGAACGAGTTCTGCCAGGCCAAAGCTGAAGATGACGAAGTAGACGCCGGCGAGCCGGAGCGTCGCAAGCCCCACGACAAGCGCAACGGCCAGGCCCACAAGGCCGGCGGCCACGAGGACGAGGATATAGGGCAGCACTTCACTGAGCACGCTGACGGTATAGGCACCGATCCCGAAGAAGGCGACGGTGGCGAGCGACACGTAGCGCGTCGGACCGGAGAACAGGCCCCAGGCGGTGGCGAGCACCACGTAGCCAGTCATGCCAATCATCAGCGTGACGGCGTACTCGCCGGCAAAGAAAGGCACGCTGGCAAGCGCGGCAAGCAGCGCCAGGAAGAAGACTGCGGTGGCGAGGGTCTTCAGGGTCATCGCGAGGATCTCCCGAACAGGCCGGCCGGACGCCAGAGCAGCACGGCCAGGAAGATGAGGTATGTAGCAGCAAGCGTAAGGCCGGGATCGAGGTAGGAGGCGACAAAGGTCTCGACCAGTCCGAGGATCAGCCCTGCAGAGAGCGCTCCGAGGATATTGCCGACGCCCCCCATGATCACCACCACCAGTGCCTTCATGGTGAAGACAACGCCGGCGGTGGCCGTGAAGGTCTGATAGGTGGAGACGACGACGCCACCTGCCGCCGCCAGGCTGCAGCCAATTGCAAAGGCGAAGCGCGCGGCTCGATTGACGTCTATCCCGACCAGCGGAGCCGATTTCGGCGCCACCGCGACAGCCCGCAACGCCGTGCCCCAGAGGGTGCGCGTGAGAAGCAGGTACAGCCCGCCGCCGATGACGACTGCGAGGGCGAGCGCAAGGAGCCTGTTAGCGGCAACCACGGCACCGAACACTTCGATGCCGACATTCAGATAATTGTAGCTGGTATAGTTGGAACCGAAGACGACCAGCATCACCCCCTGGATCACGAACAGCAGCCCGAAGGTGGCCAGGATGGAATCGATTTCGAGGCTCTCCCGACTGGCGGAGCGCAAGACGAGCGGCCTCAGCATCAGGCCGTAGATCACGTAGCCGAAGGCGAACCCGATCGGGACGGCGACCAGCAAACCAAGGACGGGGTCCATCCCCCACCGTCCGTAGAGAACATAGGCCACGAACGCGGCAGCGATGATCGTCTCGCCATAGGCAAGGTTCATGATCCTCGCGATGCCGTACTGGATCGTCAGTCCCATCGCGATCAGCGCGTAGGTCCCTCCAAGCACCAGTCCGGAGATAAGGGTGGTGGTGAGCACTGCCTGCTCCTTCTAATGGGCCAGATCCCGGCAAGTACGTGCCGTCGGATATCATCCCGGATGTCAGCAAAAGCGGGTGTCGAAATCTGTCCTCTCCCCGGAGGGGGAGAGGTTTGTCCGTGGACAGGCTTTGCGCCGTCGCGCCCTACTTCTTCCAGGCGGGCCGCGGGATCATCGGCTCTGCAGCACCCGGACGATCGGATGGCGCGATGGCGACGAACTGTCCGTCTTGCCACTGGCCGGCCCACCACAGGTCACGAAGCTGGTTGTCTTCAAGCTTGGTCTCGCCGAGTACCGTTTCGAAGGTGCCGGAAGCGATTTCCTCGGCAACTGCCTCACGATCGAGGCCCTTGCGCTTGATGGCTTCCTGCAGGATTTCCAGCGAGGCATAAGTGATCACGCTCGCCCAGTAGTCGGGAGCCTTGCCTGTCGCAGCCTCATGGCGCTTGCGGTAGTCCGCGATCTTCTCGCTGGTGCCGTCAATGCCACCGATCCCCATGATGCCGTTGATGGCGTCGCCATTGTTCTTGGCATAGATCGGGAACGCCGTGCCAACACCGAAATAGAGGACCTTCGGGTTGAAGTCGGCGACCTGCGCCTGCTGCGTCAGTGCAAAGGTTTCTGGCGGGTAGGAGAAGGCCACGAAGGTGTCGGCCCCGCTCGCCTTCGCTTCGTTGATCATTGGTGTGAAGTCGGTGGTGCCAACCGGGTAGGTCTTGTCGTAGACCACTTCGAGACCGGCCTCCTGGAACGACGGACGAGCCGCATTGACCAGATCGATACCGAAGCCGTCGGCGATCGATATCATCGCAACCTTCTTGTTGATCGTTCCCGTGTCGGCCGCATCGGTAAGGACCTTGGCCAGGGCACTCGTGTAGTCGTGGCCGCCGCCGAGCATCCAGAAGCTCTTCTTCCAGCGTGCGGCGAATTCGGGAGCCTTGTCCGTCACCGAAGTGGCAGCCAGGTGCGGATAGCCGTAGCGGTCGAGCAACGGTGCTGCTGCCAGATTGTAGCCGGTGCTCCACGGCGGCAGGATGAAGTCGACCTCGTCCTGGGTTGCAAGGCGCTGAAGCGCCCGCACGAGCTCTTCCGCAGAGGAACGGTCGTCGTATTCGACGACTTCGATCGGCAAACGCTTGCCGTCCGGCATTTCCAGTCCGCCTGCGTCATTCACTTCCTTGACCCAGAGCTGGTAGTTCGGCAGCGTCGTGATGCCGGTACCGCCGGCGTTCGGCCCGGTCAGCGAAAGCGCGTAGCCAATTTTGACCGAAGCGCGCTCCTGCGCGGTTGCGGTTGCGCCCATACCAAATGCGAGTGTCGAGACGGCCAAAGCCGTTGTGCGCAGGATCTGCCTGCGTAGCAAATTCTTCATGGATTCCTCCCTTGGACCCGCTCCACCGGGCCGTCATGATCAACCCGACCGTGGTGTCCCATCGGATCGGCTCGACCTCGTAAAGGTAACAGCTCTCACGAGGGGAAGAATAGACTTTCACAGGAGATACTGGTACTTTTCACGGAAAGCGGGACTCCTGATTTGAAAGCTGCATCTACCGGATCCTTTGCGGCTGGGCCGGCGGCCCCTTCCGATCCCATCGAAGCTCGTCTCTTCCAGGGTGGCTTGGCTGGCATGGAATGGACCTTCCGCGGCCGGCGGAGCCGCATCTTCGTTCTTCAAGCCGGCAGCGGCTCACTGACATTCGCAGAGCAGGACGTGGCTGTCGCCGGACCTGCCATCGTCTGGATACCCGCCGACGCAAATGGATCGATCCTGTTCGAGGCCGGCGCTGACGGGGGAACACTTGCCATTCCAGATGTCCTTCTCGGCTCGGCCATGCCTGTGGGTGCCATCTTCTCGCAAGTCCGCGACGCAATCACCCGCCCCATCCTCGGCGCACGGCTGGCGACTGCGGACGCCAGACAGTTGCTTTCCACGATCGCTGCCATCGATCAGGAACTGCGTCTGGATGTGCCAGGCGCGCAAGAAGCTGTCCGCCACCATCTGGCCCTTCTGCTCCTGCAGGTCTGGCGCCTCTCGAAGCCCTCCGCCGATCAGGCCCAGCCATCGCCACGCATGATCCTTCGCGGCTTCGTTCATCTTGTCGAGCTTCACGCGCGTGAACACTGGACGATTGCTGAATATGCGAACACGTTGGGTGTGACTGCGGACCGTCTTAACACCGCCGTTCGCCGCGCAACCCGGCGGACGCCCATGGAACTGGTCCACACCAGGCTTGTAGCGGAGGCGGCGATGCTTCTGGACGGAAGCGCCATGCAGATCGCCGAGATAGCCAACGTGCTTGGCTTCAAGGACCCCGCCTATTTCAGTCGTTTTTTCAAGCGGATGGCTGGACACTCTCCGAAAGCACACCGTCAGGATGCTGCCATGAAACGAACGGCGCAGGAGACGAACTTCGCCGCCTGGCCTTGATAGGAAGGATGACCCGATCTTGACACGGATCAAGGTTAAGCGGCTGCCCTCAGACTAGCGTCTCCCTCATTGAAGGTGGCCGCACGCGGCCCGCACCGTAATTCCTGGAGGTCAGCAATGAGCGTTACCGAAGCTCCCGTGGTCTGGTTCGAGAAGCTCAGGAGGATCGACGTCGCCAAGGTTGGGGGCAAGAACTCGTCCCTTGGCGAGATGATCCAGACACTCGCGCAGAGAGGCGTGGATGTTCCGGCCGGTTTCGCCACCACCGCCGACGCCTATTGGAACTACGTCGACGAGAACGGCATCCGCGACGCAATGGCCGCGCTGATTGCTGATTGGACGACGGGCAAAGCCAGCCTTGCGGAAACAGGAGCGGCAGTCCGCAAGCTCTTCCTGCGCGGCGACTGGCCGAAGGAGACTGCGGACGCCATCATCGCCGCCTATCGCGAATTGTCGGAACGGGCAGGTCGTACCGATGCCAGTGTTGCCGTCCGATCGAGCGCGACAGCCGAGGACCTGCCCGACGCAAGCTTTGCCGGACAGCAGGAAACCTTTCTCAATGTCGCGGGCGAAAAGGCGCTGCTCGACGCGTGCCGACGCTGCTTCGCCTCGTTGTTTACCGACCGCGCCATCTCCTATCGCCAGGCCAAGGGCTTCGACCACATGAAGGTTGCCCTGTCGATCGGCGTCCAGCAGATGGTCCGTTCCGACATCGGCGGATCCGGGGTGATGTTCTCGATCGACACGGAAACGGGGTTCGACAAGGTGGTCCTCATCAACGCTGCCTGGGGTCTCGGCGAAAACGTCGTGCAGGGCGCGGTCGATCCGGATGAATATCAGGTCTTCAAGCCGCTCCTCGACCAGCCGTCGCTAACGCCGATCATCGCGAAGAAGAAGGGCGCAAAGGCCATCAAGATGATTTACGGCAACGCCGATCAGCCGACGCGCAACGTGCCGACGTCCAGGGCGGAGCGGGAGGCCTTCGTGCTCGCCGATGAGGAAATCCTGACGCTTGCCCGTTGGGCCGCTACCATCGAGCAGCATTATGGTTGCGCGATGGACATGGAATGGGCCCGCGACGGAGAGACCGGGCGCCTCTACATCGTCCAGGCCCGTCCAGAAACCGTACAGTCCAACCGGGAAGCCGCGGTCTTCAAGGCATATCACATCAAGAGCAAGGGAAAGCAGCTTGTCAGGGGCCTCTCCATCGGCGATGCCATCGTCTGTGGCCAAGTCTGCCTGATCGAGACGGCCAAGGACATCGACCAGTTCGTCGACGGTTCGATCCTCGTTACCTCCACGACCGACCCCGACTGGGTGCCCATCATGAAGCGTGCGGCAGCCATTGTCACAGACCACGGCGGACGCACCTCCCACGCCGCCATCGTGAGCCGCGAACTTGGACTTCCAGCTGTTGTGGGAACCGGAGACGCGACGCGCCTCCTGCACACCGGCCAGCAGATTACCGTCTCCTGTGCCGAAGGCGACGAAGGGATGATCTACGAAGGCAGTGCCGAATACGACATCGAAACGCTCAACATGGACGACGTTCCGACGACAGAGACGAAGGTCATGCTGAACCTCGCCAATCCCGGGGCTGCCTTCCGCTGGTGGAAGTTGCCGGCTGACGGAGTAGGCCTTGCGCGCATGGAGTTCGTCATCAGCAACGCCATCCGCATCCATCCCATGGCGCTTGTCCATTTCGATCGCCTCAAGGATGAGGCCGCCAAAGAGGAAATCGCCGCGCTGACCGCCGCCTACGACGACAAGTCGGAGTATTTCGTCGACCAGTTGTCCGAAGGTCTGGCTCGAATCGCAGCGGCGCTCTACCCGAAGCCGGTGATCGTCAGGATGAGCGACTTCAAGACCAACGAATATGCAGGCCTTGTCGGTGGCGCGGAATTCGAGCCGAATGAGGAAAATCCGATGATCGGCTTCCGGGGTGCATCGCGCTACTACTCGCCCCGCTATCGCGAGGGCTTCGCACTGGAGTGCCGGGCAATCCGTAGGCTCCGCAGCGAACTCGGCTTCAAGAATGTCGTCGTGATGATCCCCTTCTGCCGCTCCGTTTCGGAAGCGGAGAAGGTGCTGGAGGTGATGGCGGAGAACGGGTTGAAGCGTGGCGAGGATGGGCTGCAGGTCTACGTGATGTGCGAAATCCCCTCTAATGTCATCCTCGCAAAGCAGTTCGCGCAGCACTTCGACGGCTTCTCGATCGGTTCGAACGACCTCACCCAGCTCACCCTGGGGGTAGACAGGGACTCCGGCGAGCTTGCCGACCTGTTCGACGAACAGGACGAGGCGGTGAAGTGGATGATCCGCAGCGTCATCACCGAGGCCGGAAAAGCTGGCGCCAAGATCGGCATCTGCGGTCAGGCACCGAGCGACCATCCGGAATTCGCGAAGTTCCTGGTGGACTGCGGCATCGACAGCATCTCCGTCAGCCCGGATAGCTTCGTGGCCGTGAAGAAGAAGGTCGCAGAGGCGGAAGGACGCCGCTCGGCGGCCGCCTGAGGCAGGTCGGTTACGAGGTGCGCACTGGCGTGCGCACTTCACGATGAGGGCGCGGCTCCTGCTCAGGGCACCAGCACCGCCGCACCGGACAGCCTGCCCGAGCGCAGGTCTTCCAGCGCGGCGTTCACCTCGGTCAGAGGGTAAGGCACAGTGTGGGTTCTCACTCCTGCCGCCAGGGCGATCGGGAAGAATTCCTCCGCATCCTTTCGGGTAAGGTTCGCGACGGAGCAGATGCTTCGCTCCCCCCAAAGAAGCGAATAGGGCATGCTTGGAATGTCGCTCATGTGGATCCCCCCACAAACGACACGGCCGCCCTTCCTCACCACCTTCAGGGCCTCGGGCACCAGGTCCCCAACGGGCGCGAACAGGATTGCGGCATCAAGGAGCTCGGGTGGCTTGTCGCCGGAAGCACCGGCCCAGCTGACGCCGAGGCTTCTGGCAAAATCTTGCGCCTGCATGTCGCCTGGCTTGCTGAAGGCGAAGACCTCGCGTCCCTGCCAACGGCAGATCTGGGCGATGATATGCGCGGCTGCTCCGAACCCGTAGAGGCCAATCCGCCTCCCGTCACCGGCCTTCTTCAGCGATCGCCAGCCGATGAGGCCCGCACAGAGAAGCGGCGCGAGGGACACCGGATCCCCATCCTCGGGAAGCTCCAATGCATATTCGCGATCGGCGACCACATGGGTAGCGAAGCCTCCGTCGCGGGTATAGCCGGTGAACAGCGGCTCGTCGCAGAGGTTTTCCTGCCCGTTCGTGCAATAACTGCAGTGTCCGCAGGTGTGGCCAAGCCAGGGTATCCCGACACGACGGCCGATCCTTTCTTGGGAAACACCCTCACCGACCGCCTCGACGCGACCCACGATTTCATGTCCCGGAACGAGCGGCAACTTCGGACTGGACAAGTCGCCGTCCACGACATGGAGATCAGTGCGACAGACGGCACAGGCCTCGACCCGGACGAGAATCTCGCCTGCTCCCGGCAGCGGGTCTTGCCGTTCCAGAAGCACCAGCGGCTGCCCAATTTCGTGCAATACCATCGCGCGCATGATGCGGTCCTCCGGAGCAGCTTGCAGTCAAATGTCACGGCAGCTCGTTCACGAGGTGCACGACGCCGACGACCTTCTCGAGCGGCAACACGAACGCCAACCCTTTACCGGGAGCATTGAGCTCTCCCGCGCGCTCCGCCTCCCGAAGCACGACCTCCCGTTGATGGGCGGGTACAAGGGTCAGGACGATTTCTTTCTCAGGCTCGATCTGGATGCCGAATACGCGCTGCTGCTCGTTTCGTCCGATCCCTCGCCCCATCAGCACCGTACCCCCGTGAGCACCGGCGTTCATCGTCGCCTCCAGCACCGTGTCACCCCATCCCTTGCGGACGATGCTCACGATCAGATACGGATCCAACATCTGCTTACTCCTCAGTTCTTCTTTTTCTGCCCATCAGAAGTCCGAGCGCCATCACTGAAATGATAGGTGCCAAAGCGACCAGCGCAACGAAGCCCAGGCCGTCCACCACCGGATTCTGGCCCTCCACGGCCGCCGAGGCGCCAAGGGCAAGTGCTAGGAGGAACGTGTTGGCGAGCGGTCCTGTGGCAACGCCCCCCGCATCTATGGCAATGGCCACGAAGTCCTTGTCGCTGATCCAGAGCATGAGGATTGCGAGACCATAGCCTGGAACGAGTAGGTAGAGCAGTGGAATACCGTATCCGATGCGCAGCATGCCAAGGCCCGCCCAGACCGCAACGCCCACGCAGATGGCATTCAGGACGAGGAGAGCCGGTATGGAACCGTTTGATGCCTCCTCCACCTGATCAGCCAGAATCCGCACTGCCGGCTCTCCCCAGGTCGTGACGAAGCCCAGGAAAAGGCCAGCCCCGATGAGAAGCCAGGGCTGCTGCGTCGCGCCGACAGCTTCCCCGATCGCGCGGCCGAATGGCAGGAACCCAATGCCCACGCCGAGGAGAAACAGAAACAGTCCGCAGGCGGCAAGTGCCGTTCCAAGCAGGATATCCTTCACCGCCCGCCCGGGGAGTTTCAGCATGAAGACCTGCGCAAGAAGAAACATGATCACCAGCGGGACAATCGCCATGGCGACGCTCGAAGCAGTGGGTCCTACGTCGTTAAGGAGCGCTTCCAGCATCACCAGACCAACCCCATCGCCAAAACTGCCAGGATCGCACCCGTGGACGCGAGCCCGAGTAGGCCGAAGCCATCTGTCACGGCGGAACGTCCTGCAAGAACCGAGCTGAGGCCGATCGCCAGCGCGAGCACCACCGGCGCTGTCAGGACTCCTGTGGTTACGCTCCCGGCATCAAACGCCATCGGCACGAAGTCCGCAGGTGCAAGGAAGGCGAGGAGCAGCATGAGCAGGTAAGCAATGGTAACGAGTTGCCTGATTGACCAGCCCAGCACCACCCTGGCCATCGCCACCGCCGTCAGGACTGCCACCCCCAGTCCGACGACATGAATAACCGTCTGACGTGAGACCGTCCCCTCGGAAGCCAGCCCGATCTGGCTGGCAAGGACCAGGACGTCGGGCTCGGCAACGGTGGTTGCAAAGCCGGTAGCAAACCCGACGCAGACGATGAGGAGGATGGACCCCCTTTTCGGAAGTTCCGCGCCAATGAAACGCCCCATTGGCAGAACACCCAGGTCGATGCCCAGGAACAGCAGCAACATCCCGGCAGTGGCGAGCGCCGAGCCGACCAGGAACTGCACGAAAAGCGCAATCGGTGCGTGGACGATCGTCACCTGCAGCAGGAATACGACAGCGAAGAGCGGCATGACCGCCTTCAGCACTTCAATCAGCCTGTTTCCGAGAAGCCTGATCATCGGTCCGATATGTGAAGGCCGGAGAAGCAGCGGCTCATCACCCTCGATATTCGCGCGCGGTCACTTTCGGCCATGCTCTCCTGCTGCGCCCATGAAATTGTTGCACATGCCGAGACTAATCGAGCAGGTGCGCTGATTGTTGATTGATATCAATTTGGAGGGGCAAGTCTTGCAGCAAGGGTTGCGAGACAGGTCGACCGACGCTCTCTCAGCCCCTGATGATCAGCTAGTCAGATACTACTGCGGATCTCTCGCCGGCAGCAACTAGCGCAGATCCCTCAGATAGGTATTCTCTGCGCGCGACTGGTCGAACGCGGAGGCAACGATTTCGGCAAAGAATAGCGCCTCGTCATCCGCAGGCGCCTCCGCCAGAAGGCTGCCATCAGGCGCTGCGATACGGGATCGGCCCGCATAGGCGAAATTCCGGTCCGCACCGCAGTGGTTGATATAGGCGACGAAGACCTGGTTCTCGAAGGCCCTCACTCGGATCATGTGCTCGGCAATGAAGCTGCCCGACCAGCCTATGGGAAGAGCCGTCGGTACCACCACCAGATCGGCACCCGCCTTCGCCAGCCGGCGAACGTTTTCCGGAAACTCCACGTCGTAGCAGATCAGCATGCCGACGCGCGTGCCGTCGACATCGGCCAGGATGGCGCGAGGTTCTTCCACGGAGAACCAGCGCCGCTCATACGGACCGTAAAGATGCGACTTGCGATAGACGGCGAACTCCCCGGAGCCGTCGGTGAGCACTGCGCTGTTGTAGATGGCATCACCATCGGACTCGGCAAAACCTGCAACGATCGTGAGCCCGGTGCGGGCTGCCATCTCTGACAGGCGCGCTATCGTTGGTGACTGTGCCGATACCGCGGTTCTGACAAGCGCCTCCGCGGCGCCATATCCGTTGATCGCAAGTTCCGGCGTGATCAGCAGCCTCGCCCCCTCTTCTGCAGCGCGTGCAGCGGCCTTGGCGATCTTGTCGAGATTGGCTTCGACGTCGCCCGTTATCGACTGCATCTGGTATCCGGCGATCTTCATCGGTCACTCGTCATTGCACCGAGCAGCTTCGGAAGGTCGCCAAATCTGGCGATTGCACCGAACACAAGCGCTGCGATCGCCAGGAAGAAGACGGTTACCGAAGCCATGGTGGGCGTATAGCCGTAGCGCAAGGCGTTGAAGATCTTGATGGGCAGGGTTTCCATAGTGAAGCCAACCGTCATGTAGGCGACGATGTACTCGTTGAGCGACAGGACGAAGGCGAAGGCATAGCCGGACACCATATAGGGCAGGATCAGGGGAAAGATGACGGTGCGGAAGATCGTCCGGTCGTCTGCCCCCATGGTCGCCGCGGCCTCGACCAGGGACCGGTCGATCGCCGAAAAGCCGAGCGACAGCGTGACGAGCGGCAGCGTCACGAAGAAGATTGCGTGGCTGATGACGGCGGTCCACGGCTGGCCGTAGAACCCGCTGGTTGCCCAGAAGGTCAGGAAACCTAGTGCGGTTATGACGGGCGGCAGCGTGAATGGGGCAACACCGAGCAGCTGGAAGATGTTGGCCCACGGCGCCACCCGGCGCCACAGAAACCAGGCGAGTGGAAGCGCTACGAGCAGTGCCAGCGCTGCTGAGGTGGCTGCGAGCGTCAGGGAGGCGAGGAGCGCGCTTCTCCACTCGTCATTGGTGAAGATCTCTCCATACCAGGAGAGGGAAAATCCCTGTGGCGGAAAGGCCAGGGTCTGCTTCTCGTTGATCGAGACACCCGCCACAACGATCAGTGGCAGTGCCAGAAAGAGGCCGACAGCAAGGAAGAAGAAGCGTCGCAGGGCAGTCATCACGCCGCCTCCTTTTGCCGTCCGGCGTAGAAGGCAAGACCAACCAGCGCGAGCGAGACGAGCACCAGAAAGACTGCCATGGCCGCGGCAAACGGCATGTTCGACTGGTAGATCGCCTGGTCGGTGATGAGCACCGAAAGCGTCCAGTGCTGCGGCCTGCCGAGCAGTTGCGGCAGCAGGTAGGAACCGAGCGCGAAGATGAATACCATGATCAATGTCGCGAGGATGGTGTTGCGAAGCGCCGGCACCACGACGGAGAAGAAGGCCCTGACAGGCGAGGCTCCCAGGGTCCGGGCAGCTTCCGTGAGCGTCGGATCAAGCCGCACAAGAGCCGGGTAGAGGACGAGAACGGTATAGGGCAGCGCCTGGTAGGTCATCGCAGTCATCACCGCGCCGAAGCTTGGGGTGAGCGCCTGCGGAGCTTCCATAGCGCCGAGCATGACGAGCAGGTTGGTGAGCCCTGCCGTACGGGACAGGAGCGTCGACCATGCAAAGCCGATCATCACCTCCGAGAGGGAAAGGATCGAGAGGAGAACCACGAGCCACCATATTTGCACGCGCCTCGAAGCGGAGGAGAGAAGATAGGTGAAGGGCACGCCAATGGCGACACATGCGGCCGCAACCGCCATCGCGAGGAAAAGCGAGAAACCGAGGACCTTGCCGAAGAACAGGCTGAGGAAGCGTCCATAGTTGTCGAGGACGAAGGCCGGTTCGTAGAAGCCGCCCTGCTGCCGTTCAAAGAAGGAGACGGCGATCATGGTGGCGAAGGGAATAACGAAGAATACGATCAGCATCCCCGCCGGAAAGACGAGCGGTCCGTAGTCGGCCAGGCGCTGCGGTGCCTCCCGCCTCATCGCGCCAGCACCACGCTCGCCTCTGGATCGAAGCGCAGGCCGACGGTCTGACCGACGGTAACGTCGGGTCGCGAGCGGGGGGCGGAGACGGCGACAATCTGCTGCCCACCCGCCTCGATGAAGGTTTCTACGCTCCCGCCGAGGTCACGGACGAAGGTGACCTTACCGGCCAGGCTGCTTTCCGCTGGCGGGACGATCTGCACATCCTCCGGCCGGACGGAGATGGTGCCGCTTCTCGTGGTGCCGAGCGTGAGGCCTGCGACGGAGGAACCGAAGATGGATGCCTCTCCCTTGCCATCGGTAGTGAATGGAATGAGGTTCGTGGAGCCGATGAAGTCGGCGACGAAGGAATCGGCTGGCCGACGATAGATGTCGACAGGCGCTGCTGCCTGGCGGATTTCACCGCCGTTCATGACCACGACGGTGTCGGCCATGGTCATCGCCTCGCGCTGGTCATGCGTCACGACGATCGTGGTGATGCCGAGACGCTGCTGCAACTGACGCAGTTCGACCTGCATGGCCTCGCGTAGTTTCGCATCGAGTGCGGATAGCGGCTCATCGAGCAGGAAGAGCTTTGGTGAGATGGCCAGGGCGCGGGCGATTGCAATCCGCTGACGCTGGCCGCCGGAGAGCTTGTTGACGGAGCGGTCGGAAAAACCAGGCAGATGGATCATCGACAGAAGCTCGTCGACCCGCTTCTTCTGCTCGTCCTTTGAAACGCCGCGGATGCGCAGAGCGTAGGCGATGTTCTCACCAACTGTCAGGTGCGGGAACAGTGCGAGCGACTGGAAGACCATGCCGAGATTGCGCTTGTGGGTCGGGACGCGCGTGATGTCTTCGCCGCCCAAGGTGATCGAGCCTTCCGTGGGAAGGTCGAGTCCAGCCACCATCCGCATCAACGTGGTCTTGCCGCATCCGGAAGGACCGAGAAGGCAGACGAAGGTCCCGTCCGGAACCGAGAGGCTGACGTTGTTCACGGCTTTGAACGTGCCGAACTCTTTCGTCACATGGCTAAGGGTCAGTCCGGACATCTGCTCTACGCTCGGCTTTCAAGAAGCCTCTTGTCTTTGAAGGGAAGCCACCCTCCCCCCCCTTGGGGAGAGTGGCCGTCGCAGGATCAGCCTGCAATCATCTCCGTCCACTTCTGGTTCAGGAAGTCGGACTTCTGCTGGTACATCTCGTAGCGCGGGATGATCGGATCGATGTCGGACGATACCGCATCAAATTCCTCGGCGGTCAGGTCGAGGAGATCGCGCTTGACCGTCGGCGACGTGCCGACCTTCCGCGACAGCGTCGCCTGGATAGCGGGCTGGCACATGTAGTCGATGAACACGTGTGCCTCTTCGACCTTCTCGGAGGCCCGCGAGAGAGCCCAGCTTCCCGAATCGAGGATACCGCCCTCCTTCGGGAAGGTCGACCGCACGGGATGGCCGTCTGCAGCAGCAAGTCCTGTCACGTCGTGGTAGTACTGGCCCATCGGGATTTCGCCCGATTTCAGGGACTGCTCGAACTGCGCCTCGTCGCGATACCACAGCCGTACATTCGGCTTCACCTCTACCAGCTTCTCGAAGGCCTGGAGGATCCCTTCCTCGGTTGCGAGGATATCGGTGCCGCCGAGATGCGTCTTCGCCGTCACCTCGAGCAGGAAGGAATTGGAGACGAGCGCGAGCAGGCCGAGCTTGTCGGCGTTTGCCGGATCCCACAGGGCAGCCCAGGAAGTGGGCGCTTCGGGATAGACGTCGGTATTGGTCACGAGCGTGATATACCAGGACACGGCACCGATGCTGGCGACGCGACCATCAGGGTACTTGTTGATGAAGGTGTCGATCAGGCCGGAAGCGTTCTCGATCTTCGCCATGTCGAGCGGAGCCCAGAGCTCGGTCGATTGCCCCTTCAGCAGCGCCACCTGCGACATCATCGAGACGTCCGCCGGCGCCTGGCCAGCGCGCGCCGCCTGCTCCAGCTGCACCAGCCAGGCCTCGCCCGTCGGCTCGGCAATGGATTCTATCGCAATGCCGGTAGCCTTGGTGAACTCCGGAAAAATGTTCTTGTCGAACGAGTCCTTGAAGTAGCCCCCGTAGACGCCGACCTTCAGGGAACGGTCCTGAGCGCGCAGGATGGACGGCATTGCCAGCATCGACGCACCTGCCAGGCCGGCGCCAAGTACCGCGCGGCGGGTCGGCTGCATGTTGAAGATCTTACCCATGTCTTTCTCCTTTGTTTGCCGGCAGGTTCTGTGCCTGCGCAGCCAGTTCCCACTCTTGTCTTCAGTCTACGTCAGGGCTTGCCCGTCACGGAAGGGCTGAACACCATCAGGCTGAGAATTTCAAACAGCATCTGCGCGCCGGCCTGGGCCGTGTTGCTGGTCGGATCATACTGCGGCGCGACCTCCACCACGTCGCCCCCGACAAGGTTCAGCCCCTTCAGGCCGCGAATGAGTTCCAGGACTTCACGCGTCGTCAGGCCGCCGATCTCGGGGGTACCGGTTCCCGGAGCAAACCCCGGATCGAGGCTGTCGATATCGAAGGACAGATAGGTCGGGCCGTCGCCGACCACGGCTCTTGCCTTCTCGATGATCGCCGCAATCCCCAGGACGGAGACCTCCTCCGCATGAATGACCGTCATGCCGGATGCGTAGGAAAACTCCCAGATATATTCCGCTGCACCACGAATGCCGATCTGGATCGTCCGAGTAGGATCCAGCATCCCGTCCAGCACCGCGTTTCTAAACGGGCCCGCATGATGGAACTTGCTGTGGTCGAAGGGGCCGCTCGTGTCGCAATGAGCGTCGATATGGATCATTCCCACCGGCGCGCGTCGACCCACCGCCTTCAGGATGGACTGGCTGATGGAGTGATCGCCGCCAACCGCAAGCGGCACCACGCCTGCGTCGACGATCTGGGTGAAGCGCTTCTCGATGTCCTGGTGGCACATTTCGAGGTCGTAGCGGCTGCGCAGCGGCACGTCGCCAATATCTGCAACGCGAAGATCGAAGACCGGCGCCGTCTTCAGCACGTGATTATATGGGCCAATCCGCTCGATCGCCCGCAAGGCGCGCGGCCCGAAACGCGATCCGGGCCGGTTCGTTACGCCCAGATCCATCGGCACGCCGGTGATGGCAACCTGCAGATCACCGAATTCGGGATTTTCCGCATCCACCTGCATGAATGGAGCAGAAAGAAAGGTCGGGACGCCGGCATATGGGGCGATCCTGCTCCCGCTCTTCGAGAAGATCTTTTGCGCGACCCTGCGGAAGTCGGGGTCATAGAGATCGCCCCCGTGCCCGCTGCCGTATTTCTCGCGCAGTTCCTTCAGCTTTTCGTCGTTCAGGGCCATAGATCCGACCGCTCCCCATGTGCCTATTTTTGGTTCCAGCGAACGTGTCGCCTCTGTTTTCATCATTATCGGCAAAGAGTAGCTGGAAATGCAATTGACAATGTTCTAGCAGAAGATGTGAGAAAAATTCACACACAGGAGACAAAGATGAACGGCCGTCTGCCGCCGCTCAACCCGCTTCGCGCCTTCGAGGCAACGGCGCGCCTCGGCTCGGTATCGGCTGCCGCCCGGGAACTGCGGGTGACCCATGGCGCAGTGAGCCATCAGCTGAAAGCGCTGGAGGAGTCGCTGGACACCGCTCTCTTCGAACGCGGCGGGAAGCGCATGAAGCTCACGGCCGCCGGCGCCCTCCTGTTGCCGGCCGTCACCCAGGCCTTCAGCGGGATTGCCGCGGCAACTGCCCAGATGCAGCGGCCGGCGACGAGAGGAAGCCTCTCCATCACCTGCGTCCCGGCTCTCCTGTCGTTCTGGATCGTCCCACGGCTGTCTTCGTTTACGGACCAGTATCCCGACCTGACCCTGAAGCTTGCGGCATCCAATGACCCCCGCGACCTCCATTCATCGGATGTGGATGTCTGCGTCCTATACGGCGACGGCAATTGGCCGGATGCCTGGACACGGCTCTGGAGCAATCTGCAGCTCTTTCCCGTGGCCAGCCCCACCCTGCTCAACAGCCGGCCGCTGCGGTCGATGAGAGACCTGGAAGACCATGTTCTTCTGCATGGAGATACCGACGGCCGGGAATGGAACACGTGGCTGGCTGCGGCCGACGGTGCGGACATTCCCCGACGCCGACAGCATTTCATGGGCGATGCACGCTTCTCCACTGAGGCAGCGCTCCAGGGACAGGGTGTCGCGCTGGGCGATACGATAACCGCGGCAAAACTCATCGCAGAAGGCGAACTCCTGGTCCCCTTCGATCTCAGCGTGCCCGCGAACGACGCATTCTATGTTGCCTGCCGCCACGAAATGCGCGCCGCCCCCATCGTCCGCGTCTTCATCGATTGGCTTTTTGCGTCGCTCGAAGCAGACCGGCTGCCGGAGCCGTCCACCCTCGGTCGAACTCTGCTGCGGAGCAAGGCGGGAGGTAGGACTTAAGCGGGTGGCTATCATATTAGCCATTCGCCGATGGCATTTGAGAAGCCGCCGTCGCGGGCGAGTCTGGCGGACCGACACCTGCCTCTCCCTTGATCACGTCGCGCACATAACCGAGGCAGCCCGCCCATTACTTCATCAAGAAATAAAGATCAGAAATTCTACTTGCAAATATCGATCAGGTCGCGACAAATACTCCCAGGGGGTACTTCGTGGATACATTCGACGAGATGCGTCTGGGCAACCAGATCAGGCCACCTTACAACGCCTATGCCAGTTGGTTCGAGCGACAGGATTCCGAACGACTGAGGATAAAGTCAGAGGATGCCGAGAAAGTCTTCCGACGCACTGGCATCACCTTTGCCGTTTATGGTGATCCCGAAGCCGCGGAAAGGCTGATCCCATTCGACATCGTGCCACGTATCCTGTCCGGCAAGGAGTGGCGGCATCTGGTGCAAGGCATTGAGCAGAGGGTTCGCGCGCTCAACGCATTCCTGTACGACATCTACCACCGGCAAGAAATACTGAAAGCCGGCCGCATCCCGACCGATCTGATCGCCAGGAACAAGGCCTTCGTGCCGGAAATGATTGGCGTGCGACCGCCGGGCGGCGTCTACACCCACATCATCGGGGTGGACATCGTCCGTACCGGCGAAGACGAATTCTACGTGCTCGAGGACAATGCGCGCACCCCTTCGGGCGTCTCCTACATGCTGGAAAATCGGGAGACGATGATGCAGCTCTTTCCCGAGCTGTTCCAGAAAATCAGGGTGTTGCCCGTGGAAAACTACCCGCAGCTCCTGCGGGATTCACTTGCCGCCGCCAGGCCCGACGGGTGCAAGGGCAGCCCGACGCTTGCGGTGCTGACACCCGGCAGCTTCAATTCTGCCTATTTCGAGCATGCCTTCCTGGCCGACCAGATGGGCGTCGAACTCGTGGAGGGGCAGGATCTGCGTGTGGTCGACGGCCGCGTCGCCATGCGGACCACCCAGGGATACAAGACGATCGACGTGCTCTACCGTCGGCTCGATGATGACTACCTGGACCCGCTGACGTTCAAGCCGGATTCGATCCTCGGCGTTCCCGGCATCATGGATGTCTTCCGTGCCGGCAACGTGGCGATCGCCAATGCCCCCGGCACCAGCATTGCAGACGACAAGGCAATTTATTCCTACATGCCTGAAATCGTCGAGTTCTATACCGGCCGCAAGGCCATTCTTCGCAACGTCCCGACATGGCGCTGTGCGGACCCCGAGAGCCTCTCCTACGTCCTCGACAATCTCGAGGAACTCGTGGTCAAGGAGGTGCATGGATCGGGCGGCTACGGAATGCTGGTCGGCCCCGCCGCCTCGAAGGAGGAGCGAGAGGTCTTTGCCGCCAAGTTGAGAGCCTTCCCGTCCAATTACATCGCCCAGCCAACATTGGCCCTGTCGACCTGTCCTGTGCTGACTGAAAGGGGATTGGCACCGCGCCACGTCGACCTGCGGCCCTTCGTGCTGGTGTCGGACCAGATCAAGATCGTGCCTGGCGGGCTCACCCGAGTGGCCCTCAAGGAGGGGTCGCTCGTGGTCAACTCTTCTCAGGGAGGAGGAACCAAGGACACATGGGTGCTTGATGACTAGCTTTCGCAAGACGATGCGACGGGGCTGACCATGCTGCTGGGGCGCACCGCAAATGGTCTCTACTGGATGAGCCGCTATATAGAGCGGGCCGAGAACATGGCCCGCCTGATCGACACCGGCCTCAGGCTCGCCTTGACGCAGACCTCTGCCGCCGCCGATGAATGGATGTCGGTGATGCGCAGCGCAGGCGTAAGCCAGGCATTCGATGAGAGCGTCGGATCTTATGACGCCGATGCGGTCATCGACTTCCTGTTGCGCGACCCGAGAAATCCCTCCAGCGTCATGACCTGCATGGAAAACGCCCGGCAGAACGGACGAATGGTACGCACCGCACTTACCCGCGAGGTCTGGGAGAGTGTCAATGAAGCGTGGATGGCGCTTCGTCGCCTGCTGAGGCATCCGGTCGACGAGCGTGAACTGCCGCAGGTACTGGAGATCATCAAGCGCGAAACGGCGCTTATCCGGGGGTCGTTTCAAGGCACGATGCTGCGCAATGACATCTTCGACTTTGCTAGGCTTGGAACGATGATCGAAAGGGCTGACAACACGGCCCGCATCCTTGATGTGAAATACTACGTCCTGCTTCCCTCGGTCCATTGGGTCGGGACGTCACTGGACAATCACCAATGGCACGCGATCCTGCGGTCCGTCTCCGCACAGCGTTCCTTCCGCTGGAGCTACGGCGACTACACGGCTGCGAATATCGCCGACTATCTGATTTTGAACCGTCGACTGCCGCGATCGCTGGCATACTGCTATCTCGGCATCAACGACGCGCTTGGCTTTCTCGCGGACGAGTACGACGTGCGGCATCCTTGCCATGATATTGCACAGGCGCAGTCGAAGAAGCTGCGGGGGCTTTCGATCGCGGATATCTTCGAGACTGGGCTCCACGAGTTCCTGTCAGACTTCATCAGGGCCAATGCGAGACTGGGCGACCAAATCATGACCGATTACCGCTTTCACTGAGGCCCGCCATGCTGCTCAGGATCGCCCACAGCACCGAGTACCACTACGACGCGCCGCTGACCTATTCGCTTCAGCGCCTTCGGTTGGTGCCGCGATCCTCTGCGCTGCAGACCGTGATCGACTGGAATATTTCCATCGACGGCGCCAAGGTAGAGGTCACCTACGACGATTCTTTCGGCAACACGACTTGGCTCCTGAGTGTCGACGGAGAACCACACCGGATCGCGATCCATGCCTCGGGCACCGTAGAGACGATCGACAATCACGGCATACTTGGCGTTCATCGTGGACTGGCGCCGCTTTGGTTGTTCAGGCAACCGACGGCCCTCTCCCGGCCGGGGCCAGCAACGGAGGCGGTCGTGGCTCTTGTCCCGGCCGCTAGCGATCTTGAGCGGCTTCACGAACTGATGCGACTGGTGGGGGAGCGGGTTGCTTATACGATCGGAGCTACTGACGCGGTGA
The DNA here is from genome assembly GCF_902153235.2 of Pseudorhizobium halotolerans. Lineage (NCBI taxonomy): Bacteria > Pseudomonadati > Pseudomonadota > Alphaproteobacteria > Hyphomicrobiales > Rhizobiaceae > Pseudorhizobium > Pseudorhizobium halotolerans. The sequence goes on from NZ_CABFWE030000005.1 coordinate 411,757, forward strand.
CCACGGCCGAAGAAGCACTCGCCAAGGGTCAGGGCGTCTGCCAGGACCATTCCCACGTCTTCATTGCAGCAGCGAGGCTCCTTGGATTCCCTGCTCGGTATGTCAGCGGCTACCTGAACCTCGACGCGATCGACGCACAGACGGCCACCCATGCATGGGCTGAGGCGCATGTGGAAGGCCTGGGCTGGATCGGGTTTGACTGCTCCAACGGCATATCGCCGGATGAGCGGTATGTTCGCATCGCCTGTGGCCGCGACTATCGGGATGCAATGCCGGTGATGGGGATCAGACTGGGCGAGGCTGAAGAACATCTTGCGGTTCGGCTCACGGTCGAGCAGTAATCGTCCCAAAGGCGAGTCACTCTCGCCGCCAGGAAGGCCAGCCTGATGACATATTGCGTGGGACTAAAGATAGGCAGCGGACTTGTTTTCATGTCCGATACCCGCACCAATGCGGGTGTCGACAATATCTCGACCTTCCGAAAGATGAAGGTCTGGGAGCGACCGGACGAACGCGTCATCGTGCTGCTATCGGCGGGCAACCTCGCTACCACCCAGGCAGTTGCAAGCCTCCTCGACGAACGTAGCAAGGCGCCGGAAGAACGCACTCCTTCCATTCTTGCCACGCCGTCCATGTTCCAGACAGCCCGCCTCGTTGGCGATACGCTGAAAGAGGTGATCCGCCAGGCTGCAACCGGTGGCCAAAGCGCCGACGCATTCGGCGCAAGCTTCATTCTCGGCGGCCAGATCCGCGGCGGTGAGCCGCGCCTCTTTCTCATCTATCCGGAAGGCAATTTCATAGAAGCCGGGCCCGACACTCCGTTCTTCCAGATCGGCGAGACGAAATACGGCAAGCCTATCCTCATTCGCGCTCATGAGATGGACCTGAGCTTTGAGGAAACGGCCAAACTGCTTCTTGTCTCCTTCGATTCGACGGTGAAATCCAACCTTTCCGTCGGCCTGCCCCTCGACCTTCTCTGCTACCCCGCCGACAGCTTCAAGGTCGGGCATCAGAAACGCATCGAACAGGATGATCCTTGCTTTCGGGCAATTTCCGATGGATGGTCGCAAGCCCTCAGATCAGCCTTCAAAAGCCTACCGGACTTCGAGTTCTAGGCACATCTGCCGGCAGCGCAGCCGGGAAAGGGCGCGGCTACGAAACGTCGTGTCCACCCGGAGCCCACGGAGCCGCCTTCTTCTCCAGGAACGCCATGATGCCTGCGCGCGCCTCCGGCCCTTCCCAGGCGTCGGCCAGGCGCCGTATGGTATCGTCGATCACCGTTTCGTCGATGCGAGGCCCGAGGCTGCGCACAAGTTTCTTGGCGGCCGCCACCGCACCGGGAGCAACGAGCAGATAGGGCTGGATTTCGGCTTCGACGGCATCATCAAGCTCGACGTCCGGCACGACGCGGGCCACGATGCCGAGTACCGCGGCTTCATCAGCGTCGAAAAGCCGGGCCGACATGAAGACGCGACGCGCATTTCCCTCACCCATCCGCGCCACGACATAGGGACCTATGGTGGCCGGGATCAGCCCAAGCCGCGTCTCCGTCAGTCCGAACCGCGTGGCAGTTTCCGCGATCGCCACGTCGCAGACGCAGGTCAGGCCCACGCCGCCCCCGAACGCCCCACCATGGATGCGGCCGATCAGCGGCTTCGGCAAGGTGTTCAGCGCGTTCAGCATGAGTGCTAGCTTGCGCGCCTCCCGTATGCGGGTTGCCCGGTCCGCCTCGATCTGCGCCTTCATCCAGGTCAAGTCACCGCCCGCGCAGAAGACTTCACCGGCGCCGGAAAGGACAACGGCACGGACGGCTCGATCGGCACCCAAGGTACCAGCCGTCCGCGTCAGATCCTCGATCATCTGCGCCGACAAAATGTTGCGCTTGTCGGGCCGGTTGAGGGCGACATAGGCGACGCCTCGGTCGTCAACCCGCACGTCCAGCGTTTTGTAACTCATCCCACTGTCCTCAACTTGCGCGCAAACGCTGATGCCTCGGCCAGGCGTTTGCGATCGATACCGGTGCCGAACCCCAGCGACTCCACCAGTTCAACCACCGCCTCGGTGGCAACATTACCCTTGGCACCCGGGGCGTAGGGGCATCCGCCGAGCCCGCCCGCCGAGGCATCGAAGGTGCGAAGCCCGCGATCAAGACTGATGCGGATATTGTCGAGCGCTCGTCCTCCGGTGTCATGATAGTGCCCCGCCAGCCGATTGGCGGGGACAGAAGTCAGAACCGTATCGAGCATGCGAGCGACCGTATCCGGCGTTCCCGCCCCGATCGTATCCCCGAGACTGATTTCATGGCAGCCCATTGCGAGCAGCTTCGCCGCGACCTTCGCCACCTTCTGCGGATCGATCGGACCGTCGAAAGGGCAATCCGTAACGCAGGATACGTAACCGCGGAGCGGTATCGCTGCCGCGCGTGCAGCTTCAGCCACGGGGCCGAAGCGCTCGAGGCTCTCTGCAACCGAACAGTTGATGTTGGCACGGCTGAAGCCCTCGGAAGCCGAGGCGAAGATCGCAACCTCGTCGACACCGGCCGCCTGCGCCGCCTCGAAGCCGCAAAGGTTGGGCGTCAAGGCTGCATAGGAGACGCCCTTTCTGCGTTCGATGCTCGCCATAACATCGGCCGCATCCGCCATCTGCGGCACCCATTTCGGACTGACAAAGCTTGTCACCTCGATCCGGGTGAAGCCGCATGCGCTCAACAGGTTCACGAGCCGGACCTTGTCGGCCGTCGCGATCATTGCCCGCTCGTTCTGCAGCCCGTCCCGCGGCGCCACCTCAAAGATGGTCACGTGTTCACTCACCCTGCGGCTCCAGCGCCAGCAGCAACGTCCCGTTCGTGACCTGGTCGCCCTCTGCCGCCAGAACTTCCGAGACTACTCCGTCGCGCGGTGCAAACAGGGTATGTTCCATCTTCATCGCCTCAAGGACAAGCAGCGCCTCGCCTTTGGTGACGGATGCACCCGGCCTTCCGTAAACTGCCCTGACAAGTCCGGGCATGGGTGCGGTGATCGTGTCACCTGCGGCCTGCTCCTCATCCACATCCGAAAGTGCATCAGCCAGGCCGAACGAGAAACTGCGCCCGCTGACAAACACTGAGACGCGATCGGTTTCACGCACGATATCGGCATTGAACTGGTGGCCATCCGTCTCCACCCGGACAGCGGGGCCGCCGAGAACCATCACGTTCAACATCACGGTCTCCCCCATGACCGAGACAGTGAACCGCCCCTGGCCAAGGTTCGTTACCTGCGCCTCGATGCACCTGTCGCCGCTTTCCAGATGCACGAACTGCCGCGCAGCCGACCAGTGTCGCCAGCCTACGAGACTATCCCATGGATCGGAACCTTCCTCTGCACGCAGCAGGTTCAGGCCACCGAGTGCCGCCAGTGCCAGAACCTGGAGTGATGGCTCCGAGACAGGCATCAGTTCCGACAGGTCGCGCGCGATGAGGCCGGTGTCGACCTCGCCCCGGCGGAATCCTTCGTGTCGCGAGAGCACCGCAAGGAACTCGACATTCGTGACCGAGCCGACAATCCGGCACTCCTCCAGCGCAGATGAAAGCATGTTCAGCGCTGCCGAGCGCGTGGGTCCATGAACAATGACCTTGGCGATCATTGGGTCATACCATGGGCTGATTTCATCCCCTTGCCGCACCCCGGCGTCGATGCGAACGGGACCCGCTTCGAATGCGGTTGCAGACGAGAAATGCAGGTGCTCGAGCCGGCCGGTCGCGGGAAGGAAGCCTTTGGGCACATCTTCGGCATAGACCCGCGCTTCGAAGGCCCAGCCATCGATCGCCAGATCGTCCTGCCTTACCGGCAGCGGCTCACCCGCAGCGATCCGGAGCTGCAGCTCGACGAAATCAAACCCTGTAATGGCTTCGGAGACGGGATGCTCCACCTGAAGCCTTGTGTTCATCTCCATGAACCAGAAGCCGTCTTCCCGCAGCGGGCCGGATCCGTCGACGATGAACTCCACCGTACCCGCGCCCGTATAGCCGATCGCTCTAGCGGCCTCGACTGCGGCCTTGCCCATCGCCTCGCGAACGGCTGCAGGCATGCCCGGCGCCGGGGCCTCCTCGATAACCTTCTGGTGGCGGCGCTGGAGCGAACAGTCTCGTTCGAAGAGATGGATGACATTGCCGTGGCCATCACCAAAGACCTGGATCTCGATATGGCGGGGATGCGTGATGTATTTCTCGATCAGACAGGTCGGGTCGCCAAAACTGGCCTGCCCTTCCCGCCGTGCGCCTGCCAGGGCGTCCATGAAGTCGGCGGGCTTCTCGACAAGGCGCATGCCCTTGCCGCCGCCCCCGGCGCGCGCCTTGATCAACACCGGATAGCCGATCTTGCCCGCCTCCGCTGCAAGAAAGTCTGGGTCCGGACGTTCACCGTGATAACCGGGAACAACCGGAACGCCGGCTTCCGCCATCAGAGCCTTGGCCGCATCCTTCAGGCCCATGGCGCGGATCGCCGAGGCCGGAGGACCGATGAAAACGAGACCTGCCGCCTCGACTGCCTCGACGAAATCGGGGTTCTCCGACAGGAAGCCGTAGCCGGGATGGATGGCCTGCGCCCCGGTATGAAGCGCCGCCTCGATGATCTTCTGGCCCTGGAGATAGCTTTCGGCAACCGCCGCCGGACCGATGCGCACGGCCTCGTCGGCCATCGCCACATGCTTCGCCCGCACGTCGGCATCGGAGTAGATGGCAACGGTCTTTATTCCCATGCGGGCAGCGGTTGTGATGACACGGCAAGCGATCTCGCCCCGGTTTGCGATCAGGATCTTCTGAAACATTGCCCTGCCCTCACATCCGGAACACGCCGAAGCGTGTGTCTTCGATGGGTGCGTTCAGAGCCGCCGACAGCGACAGCGCGAGAACCTCCCGTGTCTTCCGCGGATCCACGATGCCATCGTCCCAGAGCCTTGCCGAGGCATAGAGCGGATGCGACTGTCGCTCGAACATCTCGATTGTCGGCCGCTTGAATTCGGTCTCCTCCTCCGCCGACCAGGTCTTCCCCGATCGCTCCAGCGCTTCGCGCCTCACCGTCGCCAGAACACCCGCCGCCTGCTCGCCGCCCATCACTGAAATGCGCGAGTTAGGCCACGTCCACAGGAAGCGCGGGCTGTAGGCGCGGCCGCACATGCCGTAGTTGCCGGCTCCGAACGAGCCGCCGACCAGCATGGTGATCTTTGGGACCTTGGTGGTCGCGACGGCGGTAACAAGCTTGGCGCCGTCCTTCGCAATCCCGCCCGCCTCGTAACTGCGGCCGACCATGAACCCGGTAATGTTCTGCAGGAACACCAGCGGGATCTTCCGTTGCGAGCAAAGCTCGACGAAATGCGCGCCTTTCAGGGCACTCTCGGAAAACAGTACGCCGTTATTGGCGATGATCCCCACCGGCATTCCCATGACATGCGCAAATCCGCAGACCAGAGTGGGGCCGTAGCGGGCCTTGAACTCGTCGAAGCGCGAGCCGTCCACCACGCGGGCAATCACCTCTCGGATGTCGTAGGGCGTGCGGAGGTCGGCGGGAACGATACCAAGTATCTCCTCCGGGTCATATAGAGGAGCCTCCACCGGTGCGAGATCCAGTTGCCGGGGCTTTGTCAGGTTGAGGTTGGCGACTGCCCGCCGCGCCAGAGCGAGTGCATGGGCATCGTCCCGGGCAAGATAGTCCGCCACGCCCGACAGCCGGGTATGCACGTCGCCGCCGCCGAGATCCTCCGCCGATACGACCTCTCCCGTTGCAGCCTTGACCAGCGGCGGGCCCGCCAGGAAGATCGTGCCCTGCTCGCGGACGATGATGGTCACGTCCGACATAGCCGGCACATAGGCGCCACCTGCCGTACAGGATCCCATCACAACCGCGATCTGCGCGATGCCCTTGGCCGACATGTTGGCCTGATTGAAGAAGATGCGGCCGAAATGGTCGCGATCCGGGAAAACCTCGTCCTGCTGGGGCAGGTTCGCTCCGCCTGAATCAACGAGGTATACGCAGGGCAGGCAGTTCGCCTCGGCGATCTCCTGGGCGCGAAGGTGTTTCTTGACGGTCATCGGATAATAGGTGCCGCCTTTGACGGTAGCATCGTTGCAGACGATCATGACCTCGCGGCCAGACACGCGACCGACGCCGGCCACCACCCCGGCCGACGGCGACGCGCCGTCGTAGAGATCGTGGGCGGCGAACATGCCGATCTCGAGGAAAGGTGATCCGGGATCGAGAAGCCTGGCGACGCGATCCCGCGGCAGGATCTTGCCGCGTGCCACGTGACGCTCCCGCGACTGCTGACCGCCGCCGTCAACGGCACGCGCCGCAGCCTGATGGATCGTTTCCATCGCGGCCTGGTGGGCCCTGACATTCGCGGCGAACGTCTCGGAGCGGGTAGTGAGTGACGAAGTCAGTACTGCCATTGCGGGCGCGGCTCCCCTCGCTGGTGAAGACATGCGCACGGGAAACGGCGCGGTCTCACGGCGAACTTATTCGCCGCCTCGATTACAGTCCACAATGATGGCCGGCATGATTGCCCCGACTGAGCCTTGCACGAAGGCGTTATCTGAGAAACGAACTCAGAAGAAGTCGGTGTCAGAGGCTCGGACAGTACCGGCTACATCTCGCAATTCCCCTACCGCGCTCCTTGCAGCAGGAACCGCAGTCATACGTCCTCCGCGCCGTTCTCGATCGACGCCTTGCTGGGAACTTCAGGATTATTCTCGAACCGATCCCGATGCAGGGCTGCCCTTGCCAGGAGCATGAAAGTGACCGGAGTGGTAACGGTGATGAAGAGCCCGACCAGCAGCTCGTGAGCAACAAGCCGCCCTCCGGCGAGGCTGAAGAACAGGATCGAGGCGGTCATGATGCCGCCCGTGCCCCAGCTCGTCGACAAGGTCGGGGGATGAAGCCGTTCATAGAAGTTTGGAAGCCTCAGGAAGCCGATTGCTCCGATAAGAGCCAGGCCGGCGCCGAGCAGCAGGAAGAAGGCGACCAGCATGGCCGCCCAAATCGGGATGTCGGCTGCCGAGTAGATCATTCGATCACCTCCCCGCGCATCAGGAATTTTGCGAGCGCGACCGTGGCGACGAAACCCAGAAGCCCGATAACCAGAGACGCCTCGAAATAGACCGTCTTCCCCGTTCCGATGCCGAAGGCAGCCAGTAGCAGCATGGCATTCACGTAGAGCGCATCGAGGCCAATGATCCGGTCTTGAGCACGCGGGCCGAAAAACATCCGGACCGAGGCAATCGCCATGGCGATCATCAACATGATCTGCGCCAGGCTGACGGCCGTGAAGATGATTATCGCGCTCATGAGAAGATCTCCATCAACAGCTTTTCATAGCGGTTTTTCAACAGATCGCGCCACTCGTCCTCGCTGGCCAGGTCGAATACGTGGACCAGAACCGAACGCTGATGGGAATCATATTCCAGCCAAGCTGATCCTGGTGTGCTGGTCACGATCACGGCGAGGATGGCAAGGGCGGTCGGATCATCCAGATCGAGCGGCAGATCTATGAACGCTGAATGTCGACCGCTGCCGCGCCCGCGCAGGATCACCCACGCGACCGCCAGATTGGACCGGACGATGTCGATCATCACAACCATCAGCAGCTTCGGGATCAGATACCACTTGCGCAGGCGTGGCTTGCTGGGACGCAAGGAAACCATGGTCCATGAAGCCACGACTGCCACGATGGTGCCGAGCACGAGATGGCCCAACGTAAACCCGTTGAGGAGCAGCCACATGACGAGAAGCGCGAGTGTCAGGAGCGGATACGGGAACATGATCTAGTCCCCGCTCGCTTGAGGCTGCAGATCGCGCCAGGAGGGCAGCGCCTTTTCCTCCATGACGCCATTCAGGTAGCTGCCACCCTTGCCCGTGGAGCGGACGGCAGCCTCCATGTAGGATAGCGCCGGACCGGCCTGGATGGTCAGTGCAGCAAGCAGTGCCAACAAGGCCAGTACGGGAGCAACTTCGACGACCAGCACCCGTGGCACTGCGACGTCGAGGGAGCTCCAGAAGGTTCGAATTCCCGCACGCGTCAGCGCAATGAGGGTCGCCAACCCGGCAATGATGATCAAGGCGGCGAGGGCGAGCGCCGGCCCTGTGGGCGGAACGCCGATCGATCCGGTGCCTATGATCGCCGAGAGAATGCCGAACTTGGCAATGAAGCCCGAAAGGGGCGGCAGGCCCGCAAGCAGGATAGTGCAGCCCGCGAAGCAGACCCCGAGCATCGCAAGCGTTGCCGGCATCGTGACCCCATCCAGTTCTTCCGGGACATCGTCATCTGCATCGCCATAGGCCTCCATGGTGACGGCAAGCACGGATGCTCCTGCCCCCTGGCATCGCTCGACCAGTTCCACAAGCAGGAAGAAGGCACCCAGAGTGAGGGTGGAGCTGACCAGATAAAGAAGGGCGCCTGACGTGGCTGCCGCATCGTTGAGGCCTATGACGGCCAGCAAGGTGCCGGAGGACACGAGGATCGAATAGGCACCAATCCGTGCCAGTGCCTGGGAAGCGAGCACCCCTATGATTCCGAAGGCAAGCGTCACCATTCCACCGTACAGGAGAAGGGCTGACCCGAAACCGGCAGAGGGACCCTCGGCGAACAACAGCATGGTCAGCCGCAAAATGATGTAGATCCCGACCTTGCTGAGCAAGGCAAAGATGGCGGCGACTGGTGCCGCGGCAACGCTGTAGGCACTGGGCAACCAGAAGCAGAGAGGCCACATGCCTGCCTTGATCAGAAAGGCAACGCCGAGCACTGCGGCTCCGGCTTCCATCAACATCCTTCGGTCCGGCTCGATCGCGGGAATGCGGGCGGCCAGATCGGCGATGTTGAGCGTACCGGCGGTACCGTAGATCAGGCTTACGCCGATCAGGAACAGCAGCGCCGCCGCCAGATTGACGGCGATGTAATGAAGCCCCGCCTTGACCCGCAACGGTCCTGACCCGTGCAGCAACAGACCGTACGAGGCCGCCAGCATGACTTCGAAAAATACGAAGAGGTTGAACAGGTCACCCGTCAGAAAGGCGCCGTTCAGGCCCATCAACAGAAACTGGAAGAGACTATGGAAATGAGCACCCGCCGAGTGCCAGCGGGCCATCGAAAAGACAAGGACAGGAACGGATAGAACCGCCGACAGCGCCACCATGAATGCGGAGAGGCGGTCGACCACGAGCACGATCCCGAAAGGTGACGCCCAGTTGGCGACGAGATAGACTCCGCTCGCACCGTAGTCGGCTGCCGCGATGCCGACCAGCAGCAGCGATACCAGCAACAGCAGCAGACAACTGACGAGGCCGACCATCGACTTCAGGACGCGCTGGCGGTCCGCGATGAACAGCATGAGTGCGCCTGATACCAGGGGTATGAGGATGGGCGCCACGATGAGATGCTTTGACCAGTCCATCATCGGGAATCGCTCCGACCATCGACGTGGTCACTGCCGGTCAGCCCCCTGGCGGCCAGAAGGACGACCAGAAAGAGCGCGGTCGTCGCGAAACCGATGACGATCGCCGTCAAGACCAGCGCCTGCGGAACCGGATCGCTGATGCTGGCCACAGAGGCTCCGTCGATGAGAAGCGGCGGCTCGTCCGACTTGACGCCGCCGACTCCGAAGATGAACAGGTTGACCGCGTAGGAAAGCAGGGAGAGACCGATGATCACCTGGTAGGTGCGCGGCCGAAGGATCAGCCAGACGCCGCAGCCGGTCATGACGCCGATGGCAATCGAAAGCACAACTTCCATCAGACGACATCCTCCGCCTTCTTCTCCAGCGCATTCAGCCGGTTGATGCGGATCGACTGGTGCGCAAGGGCCACGAGGATGAGAACTGTCGAACCGATCACCAGCAGAAAGACGCCGAGATCGAAGAGCATGGCGGTCGCGGCGGGAACCTTGCCGATCAGTGGCAGGTCCAGATATCGGGAATGGGAGGTCAGGAAGGGATACCCCAGAAGCCACGCCCCGATGCCCGTCGCAGTCGCGGTTAGCAGGCCTGTTCCCATCCATCGCAGCGGTAGGATGCGGATACGTTCTTCCGCCCAACGCGTCCCTCCCGCGAGATACTGGAGGAGGAAAGCGATCGACATGGTGAGTCCTGCGGAGAAGCCGCCTCCCGGCAAGTCGTGCCCGCGAATGAAGAGATAGATTGCGAATGTGATCACGACAGGAAACAGCCACTGCATGATGACGGAGGGTACGGCGAGATAATCTCGGGCCGTATCCCCGACGGTTCGGTTGGGCTGTTGCTGGTCAAAGGCTGTCTGGACTCGCTGCTGTTCCGGGGGCGCCATACTGTCTGCTGCCGGACGGAAGCGGCGCAAGAGCGCGTAGACGGTCAACGCGACAATTCCCAGAACGGTGATCTCGCCCAGCGTATCAAACCCGCGGAAATCGACGAGGATCACATTGACGATGTTGCGCCCGCCGCCTTGGCTATAGGCATTGCTGATGAAGTAATTGGCGATCGCGTCGGGTACGCTCATGGTCATCACTGCGTAAGCGATGAACGCCATTCCCACGCCACAGGCCATGGCGAGGATGAGGTCGCGGAAGCGTCTGAACCTGGCCCGGAAGGTCAGTTCATCCTTCAGTTCCTCAGTCCTCTTCGGCAGCCATCGAAGCCCGAGCAGGATCAGAACCGTCGTGACGATCTCGACCAGCAACTGGGTGATCGCCAGATCCGGGGCCGAGAGCCAGACAAAGGTCAGGCAGACGATCAGGCCAACACCGCCCAGCATGACCAGCGCGGCCAGGCGGTGATATTTAGCAAGATACGCGGTACCGACCGCCAGGCAGGCACCGATGACCCACAGGCCCGAGAAGGCGATATCGATGCGGGACGGCTCGATCATCCGCGACTGGAATCCGAGCAGGTACAAGGGCGTCAAGGCGGCCATGAAGCCGACAAAGGTGACCCAACGCAGCTGCGGCTGCAGAGCGCGTGTCCCGAGACGGGCCTCGAGCTCCCTTGCCCAGCGCCATGACACCGTCACGAGGACACGTTCGAAAATGCGCTGCCCCCTGAGGTGCCGGAACCATGGAGGGCCCTCATCGCAGCGTGCAAAGTAATGGCGAAACCCGAAATAGATTCCGGTCCCCGCAACAAGTGCGAGAGCACTCATCAGGAGCGGCGTATTGAAGCCATGCCAGACAGACAGGCTGTACTCCGGCGTCGCTTGACCAAGAACGCTGACGGCAGCTTCCCGTAGAAAGGGACCGATCGTGAGGTTCGGTACGATACCGACGACAAGACAGGCAAAGACGAGAAACTCAATGGGGAATCGCATCCAATGCGGTGGCTCATGCGGCTGCCCCTTTGGAAGATCGAGGGCCGGGGGGCCAAAGAAAACGGCGTGGATCAGACGCAGTGAATAGGCAACGCTGAACGCACTGGCGGTGACGGCCAGATAAGGCAGAGCGGTATCGAGCCACGAATCGGCATGTGTCTCCACCGATTCCGCAAAGAACATCTCCTTCGACAGGAAGCCGTTCAGGAGAGGCACGCCAGCCATGGCAGCACTGGCGACCATCGCCAGCCGACCGGTTATCGGCAGGTATCTCAGCAGTCCGCTGAGCTGGCGCATGTCGCGGGTGCCAGTTTCGTGGTCGATGATGCCGGCAGCCATGAACAGCGACGCCTTGAACGTCGCGTGGTTGACCATGTGGAAGATGGCGGCAACGGTTGCGACCGGACTGTCAAGACTGAGGAGCGTGGTGATCAGGCCAAGGTGGCTGATCGTCGAATAGGCCAGCAGCGCTTTCAGGTCCTGCTGGAACATGGCGAAATAGGCACCAAGAACAAGCGTACTGATCCCGGCAAGGCCGAGCAGCAGGAACCATTCATAGGTCCCCGACAGGGCGGGCGAGAGGCGCACCAGGAGAAAGACACCTGCCTTCACCATCGTCGCAGAATGGAGGTAGGCCGATACCGGCGTGGGCGCGGCCATGGCGGCTGGAAGCCAGAAATGGAATGGAAACTGCGCGCTCTTGGTAAAGGCACCGACCAGGATCAGGATCAGGCTCGCCAGGTAAAGCGGGTGTGCGCGGATCTGGTCGCCAGCTGCCAATATAGCATCGAGTTCATAGCTCCCGACGATAGAGCCGAGCATCAACAGGCCTACCAACAGACAGAAGCCGCCCGTCGCCGTGATGGTCAGTGCCATGCGAGCGCCATCACGCGCAGCGGCATTGTGATGCCAGTAGCTGATCAGGAAGAAGGATGAGAGACTTGTCAGCTCCCAGAAGATCGACAGGAGGATGACATTGCCGGAGATTACGATGCCAAGCATCGAACCCATAAACGCCAGCAGGAATGAGAAGAAGCGCGGGATCGGGTCCTGCTCCGACATGTAGTAGCGGGCATAGAGCACCACGAGCACGCCAATGATGGTAACGAGTGCAGCAAAAAGCCATGCGAATCCGTCCATCCGCAGGGAGAAGCTGAGCCCTAGTTGCGGCAGCCAATCAACCTCGAAGCGAACAATTCCACCTTTGGCTATGGCGGGATAGAGCGCCGCGATGGCCGCTATGACAATGCCGCAGACCGCTGCCGCGATCGATGCGGGAAGTAGTCGTGAATGCGTGCGTAGCGCCAGCGCAACGACCACGCTTCCCGCGAAGGGAAGGAAAACCACCAGAAGGAGAAGATGCTGCTGTGTGATTATCCCAATGCCGTATTTCCTTCCGGGCCTTCGCAAATCGCCCTAAATGACGTATATCGCCACAGATGGGGGTGCCGCAATGGGTCAAGCCACAAAAGAGCCAGCCATCACACCGGCAATGTGTCGCGCCGCTCGAGGCTGGCTCAACTGGACGCAACAGCAGCTTTCAGACCGTTCCTCCATATCTCGCAGCACGATCCGCGATTTTGAGGGTGGCCGTCACGGTCTCCACCGTTCAACGGCCGCCCAGTTGAGGCGCACGTTTGAAGACGCCGGGGTGCTATTCACCTCCGTCGAAGGATTTGGGATTGGTTTATGCGGACCGGCAACAGCGTCAGCCGAACGCGCAGACGAAGGCCTTCACAAGAAACACCAGTGAGGACGAGGCTTCATCTCGTCCTCCGCTCGTGTGGCAGTGTGCAGGGTGACACCCGATCCTCAGCTCAAGCCGCTCGGGCTTCGGCAATCGCTTCCTTCAGCCCCGTCTCGTCCAGAACGCCGGCAAAGGTCGTCCGGCCGATGACGAAGGAGGGCGTGCCTGCGAAGTTGAAGGCCAGTGCCTGATTGTAGTTGCGATCGAGCAGGCCCGAGATCTTGGCGCTGTGTTCGTTCACGGCGGCTGCAATCTCTTTCATGGTAAGGCCGGCGCCCGTCAGGGTCTTTTCGACGACTTCTTCGTTCAGTTTTCCGGTCGTCTTCATCAGCGCTTCCATGGCTGGTTCGTACTTGCCGATCTGCGCGGCTCCAAGAACGGCCTGGGCAGCAAAGACCGATGCGCCTCCGAACACGGGCCAGTCCTTCAGCACGAGTCGGACATTGCCGTCATCGCGAACGACCTTCTCGAGCATGGGATGGATCTTCTTGCAGTAGGGGCACTGGTAGTCGAAGAACTCGACCACCGTAACGTCGCCCTTGGAATTGCCAAGGACCGGCGCGTCGGGATCGTGAAAGACCGTCTTCTCGGTGATTTCCTGGCTGAAGGCCAGGCGCGGAGGCATGGCACCGAAAGCAGCGGCGCCAGCGGTGACGGCAAGCAGGTTCCTGCGGGTAATCATCTCATATTTCTCCTTTTCCTGATTCTTCGGGTCCAAGCACGACCACCTTCGATCCTTTCGGGACACGGCGGTGCAGGTCGATGATGTCGTGGTTCAGCAGCCGGATGCAGCCGGACGAGACGGATTTGCCGATACTCCAGGGCTCATTGGTCCCGTGGATTCGATAGAGCGTGTCCTTGCCGCCCTGGTAGAGGTACAGGGCACGCGCTCCCAGAGGGTTCTTGATGCCCCCCTCCAGGCCCGATGCCAAAGGGCCGTAGCGTTCCGGATCGCGCTTGATCATGTTCTGGGTGGGCACCCAGCCCGGCCACTGCGCCTTCCGCGAGATATCAGCCTCTCCCTCGAACTCCATGCCAGCCTTGGCGACGCCGACGCCGTAACGCATTGCCTTGCCACCCTCCATGACGAGGTAGAGAAACCGGGAATAGGGGTCGACTACGATCGTGCCCGCCGGATAACCGGTCTTGTAGTCAACCACCTGCCGGACGTTCTTCGGATCCATCTTGGAGACGTCGACCCCAGGAATTGTCTCGTCCCCATCCTGGATCGGCGCGTACATGCTCGCCAGTGACGGATCCACTTTTGGTCCTTCGACCTTTGGTGGCTCCGGGGCGGTCTGCGCGCAGGCAGACAGGCCCATGACAAAAAGCGAGGCGGTCAACGGTCGCCACAGAGCGGCCGCTCGGGAAGGTGTCATTCGGATATTCCTTCTTCAGATTTGAGTTCCTGGATCTTCTGCGCGAGAACCTCGCGGGAGATCTCACCCAGGTGGGAGCCGGCAAGCGTGCCATCGGCTGCTAGAAAGAGTGTCGCGGGCAGGCCGACGGCCGAATAGTGGCGGCTGAGCAGAAGCTGCGGATCGAGCACCGCCCGCGGCAGGTTGAGGTTCGCGCTCCGGAGGTAGTCAGCGATCTTTGCCGCAGGCTCTCCCTGGTTTGCGAAGACAAAGTCGACGTCGGCCGTACTGGCAGCAAGTTCCGCCATCATCGGCAGTTCGCGGCGACAAGGCGGGCACCACGTCGCCCACAGGTTCAGAACTGCTGGACGACCGTTGGTACCAATCCTGGTTTCGGCACCAGTGAGAGAATGGAAGACGGATGTGACAGGCGGAACCTGGGTGCCGGAATAGGTCAATGCCAAGGTCGCCGCTGTGGCAACACTCCCCGCCACCACGCTTGCCATCGCCCACCCGGCGAGCGTTCGGCTCCTCAGGAACAGCACGACCAGCATCAGGGCCACGCCTGCGGCGCCTGCGCTCCAGGAGAAGCCACCCTGCCATACCGCAAGGATCCGCCAGGGCTCCGAGGCGAAGGTTTCAACATGCTGCAGAACATGCCCCAGGCGCGCCGCTGCCAGTCCGACCAGCGCCGTCCAAGACGACCAGCGGCCGAGCCTGTCATCAACCCTATGGGCAAGAACGGACGCCACGACGAGAAACACGACCATGCCTGCGATGGCAGCGAAGCGCTCCGTGTCGAACACGAAGGGACCGAAGGACACCGCATTCATCGAAGCGCACCCTTGACGGCTGACGCGGAAGCCGCGACGGTCTGCGCGGTAATCTCGCCCACGAGCCGGCTGCCGGCGATCTCGTTATTGCTGCCGTCGAGGAACAGCATTGTCGGCGGCCCGACGACCTGCAGTTCCTTCATCAGCGACTGGTTGGCCTCGTTGATCTCGCTGAGATCGACTGAGATCAGGCGGACGCCATCCAGCGCATTTGCCACTGTCGGGTCCGGAAAAACGGACCGCTCGATCACCCGGCAGGTGACGCACCAGTCAGCTGTGAAGTAGACAAGCGAAGGAGAGCCAGTGGCATCGGCCTCCAGGAGCGAGGACAGTTCCACTGCCGAGGAAACGGCCTGGAACGAGTCCTTGTCGACCGCTTTCGTTGCTGTCGCGTCTCCGGAGCGTGCGGCAGCGATGGTCGCGAGAGGTTTTAGCGGATCGGTTGCGCCAGAGAGGCCGCCAATCCCCAGCATGACGCCGTAGAGCGCGGCCAGCATTCCCGCGGCCTTGGCCAGCCGCGCACTGCCACCCGCCTCGGGCTTGATTTGATCGAAGGCGCCGACGAAGACGGCAAAGGTGATCGCCAAAACCGACCACAGCAGAAGGCCGGCGCCGGCAGGCAGCAGACGATCCACAAGCCATACGGCAGTTGCAAGAAAGAGGAAGCCGAAGACCTGGCGGACACGTTCCATCCATTGTCCTGCGCGCGGAAGCAGGCCCGACCCGAAGGTGCCCATCAGGATCAGCGGAATGCCCTTGCCGACGCCGAGAGCAAACAGGGCTGTCGCGCCGAGGACGACGTCTCCGGTCTGCGCAATGTAGAGAAGAGCGCCGGCGAGCGGAGCCGTGACGCAAGGCCCGATCACTAGAGCGGATGAAAACCCGAGTGCTGCCGAAGACGCCAGTGAGCCTCCCGGCCCACGGCGCCGTGCAATCCGGTTCGTGAGGAAAGACGGCAGTTGCAGTTCGAAGAGCCCAAAGCTCGATAATGCCAGAGCAACAAAGATGGCGGCGACGACGAAGGTCGCAGTGGTCGACTGCAGGGCGATCTGGAAGCTCTGGCCCCACCATGCGGCGACGACACCGAAGAGACTGAATGCCGCCGCAAGAGCAAGGACGTAGGTCAGTGACAGCGCGAAACCGCGTCCGGCAGTGAGACTCTCGCCCTCCCTCGACAGGTTCGCGGCCAGGATTGGGTACATGGGAAAGACGCATGGCGTGAAGGCCAGCAACATGCCTAGACCCAGAAAGCCGGCAATCAGGAAGAGCACACCCCCGCGGTTCAGGAGAGAGCCGACTACTCCGTCGGTAGACTGGTCCGAGATACGGATGCCGGGACTGTCGGCGGGTTCCGGCGCGGCCTTGGACACCAGAGGAAAGGCTGCCTGCGATTGAGGCGCAGCTTGAGGTTCAGGCGTCCCTGAATTCCATATGGACGCAAGTCCCTCCGTGTCGATATCGACGGTTTTAGGAGGATAGCAGAGCCCGCCGTCCTGGCAGCCCTGGTAGGTGACCTTCAAGGACCCAGCGATCGGCGCCGAAATCGTTGCCGTGGTCGAATTGTAATAGACTTCGGTGCTTCCGTAACCGGGATCATCCTTGATGACACCGGGCGGAGTTGTCAGCTCGACGGGCTTGCCGTCCGCCCCCGTTGCGCCCAGATATTCGCGATAAAGATAATAGCCATCCTCAAGCTGCCATCTTATTGCGATGTGAGGGCCATCGCGGCGGGCCTCCATTCGGAAAGCCTGGTCCATAGGGAGCGGCGGCTCGACGGCAAAGGCTATCGCCGACGCAGCCAAGGTTACGATGAGACATGAGACCGACAGGAAGAAACGCAAAGCTCGCTCCGTTGCTCTGAGGTTGGAGCGGCGGTCTCTCCTCCCAACCTTAAGGCAGCCTTAAGGTGACGGGTGGAGGGAGGTTGCGAAGTCAATGAGGATGCAATGCGCCTGCTTGTGGTTGAAGACGACGAGATCCTGCTGGACGGCCTGAAGGTCGGGTTGCAGATGTGCGGCTTTACAGTTGACGCGGTGACATCGATTGCCGATGCCGACGCTGCAATCAAGGCCGACAAATTCGATGCCGTTATCCTTGACCTCATGCTCCCGGACGGTTCGGGACTCGACGTGCTGGCGAAGATGCGTCGATCGGGAGACCGCACCCCTGTTCTCCTCCTGACGGCGAAGGACGAGGTTGCCGACCGAATAGCAGGGTTGGATTCCGGAGCCGACGACTATCTTGGCAAGCCCTTCGATCTCGACGAGGTCGCGGCGCGGCTAAGGGCGATCGTGCGCCGCGGTCATGGCAGGGCGAAGGGGCTTCTCGAATGGAAGGACGTAAGCCTTGACCCGGCGCGAATGTCTGCATCGCGATCCGGTACTGCAATTTCCTTATCGCGGCGCGAATTCGTGATCCTGCAGGCGTTGATGGAGGCCCCAGGCGTCATCCTTTCCCGATCGACCTTGGAAGAGAAGCTGTACGGCTGGCAGGAGGAAATCGAGAGCAATACGGTGGAGGTTCACGTTCACAAGCTGCGGACCAAGCTCGGCACGTCCTTCATCGAAACCGTACGTGGCGCGGGCTACCGGCTTAGGGCGTCGCCATGAACTCCATACGGGTAAGGCTGTTCGCGATCCTGCTTGCCACGACCGGCACCGTGTGGCTCTTCGCCGCTGTCTGGATCTACGCCAGCACCCAGGCCGAGGTCGAGCGCGTCCTCGACGCCCGCCTGATGGAAGCGGCACGCATGGTGAGTTCTCTGATTACCGACCACCAGATCGATCCTGCTGCGGCAGCGAGCGCGGCAACCGCGAGCGTCCCACCTGCACCATTTGAGCAAGCCGGCGGCAGCTACAGCCGCCAACTCTCCTGCCAAATCTGGTCGCTGCAGGGTAGCCTTGTCAGCCGTTCGGAGAGTGCGCCTGCAACTTCCCTCGCCAGTCACACGAATGGCTTCGAAGAGACCGAGATCGACGGCGAGCGGTGGCGTGTCTATGCAGTCGTCAATCCCTCGCTTGGCGTGCGCGTGCTGGTCGGCGACAGTCTCGAAATCCGGGAGCGGCTGATCGGCGATGTCATCAAGGGGCTCCTCGTGCCGGGCATCGCCATTCTCCCTGTGCTGGCGGCACTGATCTGGCTGAGCGTTGGTCGCGGCCTTGCTCCGCTCACCCGCATTGCCGAAGGGCTGGCTAGCCGTTCGGCATCCGAACTTCATCCGGTGGATGCCGGCTCCGCCCCGCGCGAAGTGCGTCCCGTCATTCGGGCGTTGAACAGCCTTTTCGGTCGCGTGGCCGATGCGCGGGACCGAGAGCGGAGCTTCACTGCCTATGCCGCGCATGAACTGAAGACGCCGCTTGCGGGGCTGAAGACACAGGCTCAGATCGCCCTCCGAACCGACGACCCCGCCGTCCAGCGCGACGCACTGGCCCGCATTTCCACAAGCGTCGACCGAACCAGCCGGATGGTGCGTCAACTCATCGATCTTGCCGCCGTAGATGCCTCGCAAGACGTCCCGAGCGCTGAGTCCGTCGATATCGCGGCGCTCGTCGGAGAGATCGCCTCGGAACTGGAGACACTGCTTACGGCCAACAACGTCCGCGTCGCAGTAGAACTCCCAGATCAGACCCAGCAGCAACCCCTCATCCAGGGCAACAGGATCCTTGTTCGTCTGGTGATACGCAATCTGATGGAGAATGCGGTTCAGCATTCGCCCAGTGGGGGCGAAGTGAGGTGCCTCATCCACCTGCGAGAGTCCGAGGCCGTCGTCGATATCCTCGACCAGGGAGCGGGGTTTCCCGTTGCGGAAGAGAACCGCGTAACGGAACGTTTCTTCCGAGGTTCGAAGCCCCAAGGCCAAGGCAGCGGACTCGGCCTTTCGATCGTCCAGATGGCACTCGACCGACTAGGAGGCAGCCTGGCCTTCGAGAGAGGTGGTCGCGGGTTTGCAGCGAGAGCGTCGTTCCCGCTGTGACGGCGCGGACCTACCGATTGAAAGTCAACCTTTAGACCCGTCCTCACGCTTCGGACCTAGGTCCTATCGCCTGTACGACTGAAGCCTCAGGCGGGGAACAGGGTGCCGGAGTGGATGTTCCGTTTGCAGCTTTGGCGAATATCGACCGAAGCATGGTGAACCCAGGAGGAACCCAATGAAACTTGTGACCCCACTTGCACTTGCGACGGCGCTGCTCGCCGGAACCGCTCTTTCAGCCTATGCCCAAACCAGCAGCACGGTCGGCACCGGCGGCACCAGCGCGGGCGGCGGGACGTCCAGCAGTACTGTCGGCACAGGCGGCAGCTCCGCTGGAAGCACGGATTGCGCTCCCGGGGCTACCGATTGCGACGCTGGCTCTGCCTCCACTCTTGGAACCGGAGGATCGTCGGCAGGGGGTGGCACGTCCAGCAGCTCGGTTGGCACGGGCGGTTCTGCGGCAGGCTCTGGTGACGGTGCCGGATCGGCGTCCACCCTCGGCACAGGCGGCACCTCTGCGGGAGGCGGTACGTCGAGCAGTTCTGTCGGCACAGGCGGTTCCGCGGCCGGATCCGGTGAGGGCGCTGGCTCTGCCTCGACCCTTGGCACTGGTGGAACCTCTGCTGGCGACGGCCAGTCGAGCAGCTCCGTCGGGACCGGTGGATCCGCGGCTGGCTCAGCCAGCGGCTCCGGCTCGGCTTCGACACTCGGGACAGGCGGAACGAGCGCTGGCGGCGGAACCTCCAGCAGTTCCGTTGGGACTGCCGGCAGTGCCGCTGGCGCAGCTCAGGACGACATCAGCAACAAGGACTGCCCTCCGGGCCAGGCCAAGAAGAACGACGGCACCTGCTAACGTGTCTCTGGTTGGCTCCGGTTACCGGAGCCAACTTTTCAGGAGGAGATCATGAAGCTTTTGAGCAAACTATCGAGCCAGCCGCTCGCCTTACCGCTCATCTTGTTCGGCGGCATTGCTGTGGCCGCGACGACGGAGCGGGTGACGCTGGAAGATGGGAGCACATGCACCATCATCCACAGCGATGACAGCGAGGCTGAGGCTACAGGTGGGCTATCCTCGTCCGTGACCGCGGGCGGCGGAAAGGTCACGTCATCGACAACCGTCAATGGGCAGACCAGCACGACTACATCAGGCACCGGATCATCGTCATCCTCCACTGCCGGGTCATCGTCTTCAAGCGGTGCGTCGGCGTCGAGTTCCAGTTCTGCCGGCGGTCAGTCCTTATCCACTGCAAGTGTTGTCCAGCCGGACGGCACCGTTATCACCCGTCGGTCAGACGGGACATGCGACATTACGAAACCGGCAAAGTGAAAGGCATCCTCATGTTTCGCAAAATGCTTGTTACATCTGCAGCAGCAATGGCCATCTTCGCGAGTTCTCCAGCAAATGCGCAGGAGTGTGACGCGGCAGGAACCGTTGGAACAGGTGGAAGCGCCGCGGCTGGCGGAACCTCCGCAAGCACGCTCGGCACTGCCGGGGCCTGCGTCACCGACGACGGCACCACCTCCTCCATCGCATCAGGCGGCAGCGCTGCTGCTGCAGACGGAAAAGCACAGAGCCGTACGCAGATCAATAAGAACCCGAACCAGTTGAAAGCGCAGTCCCGCGCCCAGGCGATGGACAAGGGCACCTTCAGCAAGTCCCGGACAAAGACGCGGGTGAGAGATGGCGAACTCGAGAGCACAACCCGCACCATGTCCCATGTGCCCGGCAAGAAGCCTATAATTGATCGCACGGACAGCAGCGTTGCCCTTCCTGACTAGGAAGGAGCGTACCGCGTTTTCCTAACCCGCTTCGGCGGGTTTCTTTTTGTCGCGAATCCCGCAGGGCCACAAACGGCGTTCCGTGCGCGTCGGCACAGGACGCCGCCTTTTTCGACCTCTTCCTCTACATCCATCAATTCGCCCTCCCGAGGCACGCAGTGCTTGGACGTCTTTCGCAGATGCTCCCGTCTCCTTTGCATCTCTGGTGTGATTGTTCCGATTAAGTTGGGGAGGGCTTCCGGCCTTGGCCCGAAAAAGTCAGACCTTGGTCGGATAGTCCCGCGCAAAGGTCCCAGGGACGCAATGCGCCGGAACGGCAGGCCCAAGCAATCCGTTGCAGCACCAACACAACGGCGCACGCGGAGATCATCATGGAAAACAGCGTCTTTCAGGCTCGATGGCTTCTCATCCCGATTGCCGGTCTCGCCCTGGGCTTCGTGCTCCTTGGCACGGCAGCCGCGTAACGAGATCAACCGATACCTGCGCTGTCCGTCCCTTCCTGCGCAGGCTCCTGCCCCGTCCGTTCCGCAACGGGCGGGGCTTTCTTTTGCCGCACACGCTGTCTAGATGCTGAACGACCCGCAGGCTAGGACGCGCGAGAGACCGGAGATGAGGACAAGAAGAGATCTATTGCTGTCTGCTGTGCTGACGTCAGCGGCGCTGCTTTCCCCCTACCGCGTTGCCTTCCTGAAACGTGGCCCGGGTTTCACACCCATTGAGGCCGCCGCACAAGGCAACAGTGGCGGCAATGGTGGTGGAAACGGCGGCGGTAACGGCGGTGGGAATAGCGGAGGTAGCGGTGGCGGGAACGGCAGCGGCAATGGCAACAGCGGTGGCAATGGCGGTGGGAACGGCGGAGGCAATAACGGTGGAAACAGCAGCGGCCGAAGCAGCGAGACGCGGGAAACGGGCCGTGGAACTGCGCCAGGTCTGTCCCGCTCGGGAAAGGGCGAAGTCGAGGTTCGCACCAACGGTTCCTCGATAACTGTACGCCACCCCAATGGCACCGTCGAGCGGATCGTCCGCAACCGCTACGAGATGCGCGATGCGCGCAACAGGCGGATCGTCAACCGGCGCGCAACCGCTTCAGATCGTGCGCGCCTGCGTTCCTTCCGCTGACCCTTCCCGCGTGGCGTCGCGCAAGGCGAGCGCCGCCTCGGTGCGGTTCGTGACGTTGAGCTTGGTGAAAATGCGCGTCATATGGTGCTTGATTGTCTTTTCGTGCAGATCGAGCGCGATGGCGATCCGCTTGTTGCTGAGCCCTGAAGCCACCAGCTTAAGCACTTCCATTTCGCGATGGGTGAGGTCGCTAAAAGGATCATGCCTTGCTTCCGACGACCTCGAAAGCGTCTCCACGAGACGTGCCGAAAGACTGGGCGCGATATAGCTCTGGCCGGAGGCGACGGCTTTGACCACTTCCGCCAGTCCTTGAGATCCGATGCCCTTCAGGACATAGCCTTTTGCACCCATCCTGACGGCATTAGCAAGGTCGTCGCCGGCTTCCGAGACCGTCAGCATCACGATCTTCGCGTTTGGCTGCGCCTCGAGCACTGCTTGGATCGCCTGCAGGCCGTTCCCCGGCATCGAGATATCCATCAGCATCACATCCGGCGCGTCGTTTTCGGCGATGGTGACCGCATCATGGCCTGATGCTCCCTCCGCCACGATTTCCAGTCCGGGGGATTCACCCAGGCTACGGATAACGCCTTCTCTGAAAAGCGGATGATCGTCCACTACCGCGACACGGATGTTTGTCATTGTGTGAATTCTGCTCCCTCGGCTCTTAACGTCATGCAGACGGTTGTTCCGCTTGTAGAACTCTTAAGGCTGAAGCGACCGCCAATGCTCTCGATCCGTTCCCGCAGCCCCGCAAGCCCAAGCCCCGCGGGCTTCACCTTTTCCACATCGAAGCCCGGACCTTCATCCTCTACTTCCACCGTGATCTCATTGTCACCCAGGGTTTGGCGCACTTTCTGTCCAACCCCGCCTCCGTGGCGAAAGCCGTTATTTAGGGCCTCTTGAACAAACCTGTAGATGGTGATCTTCGCGGATGGCGAGAGTTCGCACGCGACATCCGACAATCGAAGCGCCACGGGGGAACCTGTTCGTTGAACGTGGGCGTTGACGGCGCGAGTGATCACCTCGTGAAGGTCCCCATTTTCTATGTCAGGAAGGATAAGTCCCCTGCAGATCGCGCGGATCTCTTCCATCGCCTCATGGAGCCTGGCCTTGATCGCCGAAAGCTCAACCTCACGGACGGCGGCGGGTGTATCTGGCGTCACAAGGGTCTTACTGTCGATCCGAAGGGCGGCATAGGCCACCAATTGCGCAGGACCATCGTGCAGGTCAGCACCCAGGCGGCGCAGGTAACTCTCGTTCAGCGCCGTCGCTCTCTGAGATGCACGCTGGGCCCGCCTGTGAAGTTCGCGGTTTTGCTCCAGGAGGTTGGACAATTCGGCCACCCGCTCCGTCAGGGCGGCCTTTTGATCATCAATGGTCCGGCTCCCCCGAACCACGATGGCGGAGAGAGATAGAAAGAAGACTGCAACGACCGCAGCCACGGCTGCCCAACTCAGTAGCCTCGCCTCCCACAGGCTTTCCTCGAACCCCTCCGCCACCTCAGAAAATTCTGAAACGGCCACGACTTCGCCCGACCACGGTTGCAGGATGGGATTGTAGATCTCCAGGAGCGGGCCGCCGGCAGCGCGTTCAGCGATGCTCTCCTCGTCGTCCGGTCGCTCGAACTCGGCGACCAGCTTGCCTGAGAACGCCCGTTGAAGCTCCTCGTTTAACTCAAAGCTTCGTCCGATCATGCTGGCATCCGTGGCATAGAGAACCGTGCCATCCGCTCGCCACAGACGAAACGAAATGACGCGGTCTCCCAGCGCTCCCTGCCCGAAGGTCTCGTCCAGCGTGCGGCTTGTAATATCGTCCAGGACCTCGGTGGTCTGAAGATCCGGAAGCAGTGGAGCAATGATGCCATCTACATACATCGCCGTGGTGGCCGCAGAGTTTCTGGTAACGGCAGCCTCGATGAGGGTTGTCACCAAAGCGCCCACGACCAGTGCTGCTGCAATGGACACGACGCCGCCGGCCAGAAGGAACCGGCGCGCCAACGACTGCTGTCTCCACCGTTCAAACGCTCGGGACAATTTCTTCTCTCGCCCGCATGACAATGCGCAGGAAGTATTGCAGCGCCTGGCGGCGTCAATGGCGAGCGTATTCGGGCGAAGAAGCACAGATGACGCCGTCTCAGCCTCTAATCCCCTAGAAGCTGGCGGTCGTCTCCGTCTCGGTTGCGCACCAGTTCGCCTTTGATGCTGCGGAGGGATCTGAGTGCCTTGGTGCGATCTGCATAGGCGACCATGTTCGCCAGTATGTCGATTGCGGCAAGATAGGCATAGCGAGTGGATGTCGGTCGGAAAATATTCTTGCCCTCCGGCATCTCGATCGCGATCACGACATCCGCAGCGACGGCGACCGGCGAGCCCGCCTGGGTCATGACGATCGTTGGGATGTCGTTCTGCCGCAGAAGCTCCAGGCAATGGACAAGACCCATGTCCCGGCCGGTAAAGGACGAACCGAACATCACTGTTCCGGGCTGTGCCGCAGCCGACAACATCAGGTTCATCCCGTGGTCGTTGGAAGCATTGATCCGACAGCCGAGACGGAAGAGGCGGTTGTAGAGCTCATTGACGATCATCGTCGAGTTACCGCTGCCTCCGAACGCCTGGATGAAATCAGCGCCTCGCAATATGTCAGCAGCCTTTTCGATGGCGGCAAGATCGAGCTGGCGATGCAGTTCGAACAGCGCGTTCTGCGCCTTCGAGACAATGTCGTGCGCCACCTCCTCCACCGTGGTCGTGGGCACTTCCGGTTTAAGGTAGCGCAATCCGACATAGGCGAGTTTGGCGAGTTGCACCTTGAAATCGGAGTAACCTTGGCAACCCAGCCGCCGGCAGAAACGTGTCACGGTCGGGGGGGAGACGCCAACCCGTTCGGCCAGTTCCACAATGGACGAGTTGACGACAAAATCGACGTTCTCCAACGCAAACTGCGCCAGTTTCGCCTCCAGGCTGGACAGTCTGCCCTCCTCATCGGAAAGGGCGTGAAAAAGGTCCATTCGATTCTTCCTATGCTTCGGCAGCGTTTCGAGGAATGCATCTTTTGAAAATGAATTTCAGTTTGCCCAGCTTTTGATAACATAGTACGGGCAGCCATCAATAAATCCGCAGCTGGAAAGAAAATAAAAGAAACCACTGCCGCCGCCGCAATTGTGGCGCTCCATTTCCCGATGAGGTTGACCATGAACTATCCCTGGCCTGAGCCTGGCACTCCGCTTGAGCAGATCGCAACTCCAATGCCGGTGATCGACGAGGACCGACTGGCTGCCAACATCGCGCGCGTCCAGGCCTATTGCGATCAGCACGGCAAGGCGTTCCGGCCGCACATCAAGACCCACAAGATCGCGGCGATAGCTCGCCAGCAGTTGGACGCTGGCGCGGTTGGTCTCAATTGCCAGAAGGTGACCGAGGCTGAGATATTTGCCGAGGCGGGCTTCGATGACATCCTGATTACCTACAACATTCTGGGCCCCGCCAAACTCGCCCGCCTGAAGGCCCTGAATTCACGGGTCGCGAAGCTTGCCGTTGTAGCGGACAGCGAAGTCACCATCGCTGGACTCGCTTCCACGTTCAGCGCCGATCAGCCGCTGACGGTGCTGATTGAATGCGACACCGGCGCCCGGCGCTGTGGCGTGCAGACGCCGGAGGCCGCGGTCTTGCTTGCCGAAAAGGTGGCGGCAGCGCCCGGCCTGCGTTTTGGAGGGATCATGACCTACCCGGCCGTCGGCGGAGCGGCTGAAGTGGAAGTATTCCTGGCCCGCACCGTGGCGCTGCTATCGGCAAAGGGCATGGATTGCCCCGTCCGCTCCAGCGGCGGCTCTCCGGATCTGTTCGCCGCCCATCTCGTGCCATCTGCTACTGAACATCGGGCGGGCACCTATGTCTATAACGACCGCAGCATGGTCCGCGCCGGTCATTGCAGTGCCGATGACCTTGCCATGCATGTCATTGCCACAGTGGTTTCGCGGCCTGCAGAGGATCGGGCCGTGCTGGATTGCGGTTCCAAGGCCCTCACCTCCGACCTTCTCGGCTTTACCGACTACGGTGCGATCCATGGGTTCGAAGGCGCCCGCATCGTCTCGCTGTCAGAGGAACATGCGGTGGTCGATCTTTCCACGTGCACCGAGCCTTTCCCTCAGATTGGCAGCTTGGTCAAGGTAGTCCCGAACCACACCTGCGTCGTGAGCAATCTTTTCGAACGGATGGTCTTCCACCGCAACGGCATCGTCACCCGCGTCGAGAAAGTGGATGCACGCGGGACTGTCTGGTGAAGCACCTTAGATTTTTTTGCTTCCTCAGGGTCTGAGCGAATGGGCCGGGCATCCAGAACCAGTGAACGTCACGAAAATGGCGGGCCTCTTGCGGGCCTGCTTTTTCATGGAGAGCGAGGCCTCGTTCTGGATCAACCTCCCACCTGAGTTGCCGGAAGCTGATGATCTTAAAGCAATAATGGCCCTTCCGCCCATCGTGAAACGAGTTCCGAGCAGTTCCCCCCTTACGAAAATGATGCGCGATTTCGCTCAATAAGAAAATTAATTACATCAGCCTGTTAGAAACCAGGAAGAAGCATTGACTTGAAACCATTTTGACGCATTATGACGAAAATAAATTACACCGTAACGGTGAACGGGCGAACTGAAGAAAACGGGATATCGAGAGCCTGAACCTGCTCTGGCTGACACAGCCCAGAGAGGCATGATCAGATTTCTCGGCTTCATGACAAAGATACGATGGCAGCGCGCGCCAAAGCGGTGGCGCGAAGGCCGGAGTGTATGTGGACAGGACCGGAATGCGCATTTTTACCGCCTCGCTGGCGACCGAGACAAACACCTTCTCCCCCGTCCCCACCGATATGAACGCCTTCAAGGCGGCCTTCTATGCCGGACCGGGCGAGCACCCGGATACCCCCACGCTTTGCTCCGCCGTGGTCCCGATCCTCCGCCGTCGCAGTCGGGAAGAAGGCTTTACCGTCATCGAGGGTACTTCCTGCTGGGCGGAACCAGCCGGCCTGATCCAGCGACAAACCTACGAGACTCTGCGTGACCTGATCCTTTCGGAGCTGAAGGAAGCCATGCCTGTCGACGGGGTGGTACTTGGCCTGCATGGCGCCATGGCCGCCCAGGGTTATGACGATCCGGAAGGCGATTTGCTTTCCCGCATCAGAGACATAGTTGGCCCCGGCCTGCTGATCGCTGCGGAGTTCGACCCGCACAGCCACCTGACCGCGCTGCGGGTCGCCAATCTCGACATCATGGCCGCCTTCCAGGAATTTCCTCACACCGATTTCGAACAGCGTGGCGAGCATGTTGTTGACTTGGCGTTGAGGACTTTGCGCGGTGAGATCACGCCGGTCATCTCCACCTTTGATTGCCGCATGATCACCATTTTCCCTACGAGCCGCGAGCCGATGCGGTCCTTCGTGGACCGTATCAAGGACTTGGAAGGCAGAGACGGCATCCTCTCCATCTCCGTTATCCACGGCTTCATGGCCGGCGACCTGCCCGACATGGGCACGCGCATGGTGGTCGTGACCGACAACGACAAGGAGAAGGGCGACGCGCTGGCCGCTCGGCTCGGGCGCGAGCTCTACAGCCTGCGCAAGACGACCGCCATGCCCATGTTCGACACTGAGACCGGCCTGGATAAGGCGGTCGCCATCCGCGCCGCTCATCACGACAAGCCGGTCACGATCGCCGACATCTGGGACAATCCCGGCGGCGGCGTGGCCGGTGACGCGACCCACATCCTCCGCCGCATGATGACACGCGGATTGGATAACATCGCGGTGGCAACAATATGGGATCCCGTCGCGGTCACCTTCTGCCATGCGGCGGGAGAAGGGGCGCAGATCAACCTGCGCATCGGTGGGAAATCCGGGCCGGAAGGCGGTGATCCGCTGGACCTGCGCGTCACTGTCGCAAAGGTATTTGATGCCGGCTGGCAAAGTTTTCAGAACAGTCGAGTGACGCTCGGAAGCACCGCCGTCATCCGCCCCGTCGGGACGAATATCGATATCCTGCTGATCACCAGCCGCACCCAGACCTACGAGCCGGACATCTTCACCAACCAGGGCGTCGAACTTTCCGGCAAGTCATATCTACTGATCAAGTCGACGAACCATTTCTATGCCGGCTTCCAGCCGATCTCGTCCGAGATCGTCTACATCGCCGCGCCGACCTCCTATCCGACCGACCCGGCGACCACGCCCTATCGCAAGGCAAGCCTTGAGCTTTGGCCGCGCGTGGCCGACCCGCTGGGGCTGGATAATGCCTGAACTTTCGGCCGGGAGGAAAGCCGGCCGGATTGATTAACGACGCAACACAAGAAGGGGATGACCATGAAGAAGAATGTACTTGCTCTGATCACTCTGGCAGCACTGGCCGGCACAAGCAGCCTGGCTCTGGCGCAGGCAAGCGACGGCGTACTGACCGTCGCGACGATCGGCGAACCGCCAACCCTTGACGTCATGCAGACGCCGACGGATATCGTGCTGACCATCGATCAGCACATTTTCGAGACGCTCTACACCTACGACGCCCAGTGGAAGTCGGTGCCGCTCCTCGCAGCCGACATGCCCACTTTGTCGGAAGACGGTCTCACCTATCGGATTCCGCTGCGCGAGGGCGTAAAGTTCCACGATGGCAGCGACTTCGACGCCAAGGACGTTACCGCCTCCCTGAAGCGCTGGATGGCGATCAATTCGAAGGGCAAGCAGGTTGCCGAGATTGTTGACAGCCTGACTGAAGACGGGGATCACGCTGTCGTCATCAAGCTGAAGTCGCGCTATGCGCCGCTACTGGCAACGCTCTCGCAGGCCTCGGTCATCCTGCCGTCCGAGAAGATCGCGGATACCTTGACCGAGTTTGTCGGCACCGGACCCTATGCGCTGAAGGAGCGCAAGCCTGACCAGTACATCCAGCTCGTCCGCTTCGAGGATTATACCTCTCCGGAAGGTGAAGTCAGCAACTATGCCGGCAAGCGCGAGGCGATCGCCAAGGAAATCCGCTTCGTGCCCGTGCCTGATGCCAATACCCGCGTCGAAGGCCTCATCTCGGGCCAGTTCGACTATGCGGATTCGCTTCCCGTCAGCGCCTATGAGCGTGTCGAACAAAGCGACAGCGCCAAGCCCGTCATCTTCAAGGATGCCGGCTGGGCGTCGATGAACATGAACATGAAGGAAGGCCTTCTGGTCAAAAAGGAACTGCGCCAGGCAGTTCAGGCCGCACTCAATCCGAACGACATGATGCTGGCGGCCTTCTCCGACGACCGCTTCTTCAGCGTTGATGCCTCGATCTTCCCGGAAAGCTCCTTCTGGCACACCGAAGCCGGCGTCGAACGCTATGGTGAGGGCGATCCCGAAGCTGCCGCAAAACTTCTGGAAGCGGGCGGATACGATGGCACGCCACTGCGCCTGATGACCAGCCGCCAGTATGAGTTCCACTACAAGATCGGCGAGGTCGCAAAGGCCTATCTCGAAGCCGCGGGCTTCAAGGTCGACCTTCAGGTGGTGGACTGGGCAACGCTGACGACCCGCCGCGCTGATCCGAAGGAATGGGACATCTTCATCACCCACTCCAACTTCCCCGGCGATCCGACGACGATCAACACGATTACCGACACCTATCCGGGCTGGTATGTCTCCGAGCAGAAGGCCAAGGCAGTTGCTGCCTATATGGATGCCACCACCGACGACGCAAAGAAGGCGGCCTGGGAAGGCATCCAGACCGTCATCTATGACGATGCTCCGCTCTACAAGGTGGGAAACTTCAACGCCGTTTCCGGTCTCGCCAATGGGGTTGATGGTTATGAGCCTACGTACTGGCCGCATTTCTGGAACGTGAGCCCGAAGAAGTAAGGACTGACTGATGGCAAGGATCGCTCAGGCACTCGTGAAACGGCTGGGGGGAATGGCCATAGTGCTCGCCCTTGTCGTGACGGTGGTCTTCATCATCGTTCGCGTAACGCCTGGCGATCCTGCCGCTGTCATGCTGGGGTCCGATGCGACCCCGGAAGACATCGCGCAACTGCGCACCCGTCTGGGGCTTGATGCGCCGCTCCTCCTGCAATACGGCCAGTTCGTGCTGGGCATATTGCAGGGCGATCTCGGCCAGTCGATCTTCCTCAACCAACCCGTCACGACGGCACTTGCCGCACGGGCGGAGCCGACTTTCTTCCTCACCCTGTTCTCAATCCTGATCGCCGTCCTGATTGCCCTACCGGTCGGGATATTGTCCGCAGTCAAGCGAGGCACAATCTTCGACCAGATCGTCGTTACACTGACTATGGTGGCGGCGAGTGTGCCGAGTTTCTGGCTCGGCCTGATCCTGATCCAGGTATTCGCTGTCGGCCAGGGCTGGTTTCCCGCCTCCGGCTATGGTGGTCCCGACACCTCTTTCCTTGACCGTCTTCACCATCTTGTTCTGCCAGCAGTGGCGCTCGGCGTCGTCAACTCCGCGTTGATCACACGCTTCACCCGCGCCGCCATGCTGGACGTTCTCGGTGACGACTATGTCAGGACCGCACGGGCCAAGGGAGCGGGTGAAGGTCGCGTTATCCTGAAACACGCGCTGAAGAATGCATTGATCCCGATCATAACCGTCATCGGCCTGTCGATCGCGCTACTCGTCGCCGGTGCCGTCGTTACGGAGACCGTTTTCGGATTGCCCGGGATTGGTAACCTTGTCGTATCGGCAGTACTGAGGCGCGATTACCCAGTGATTCAGGGAACATTGCTTGTTGTCGCCGCCATCTATGTGCTCATCAATTTCATCGTAGACATGCTTTATATCCTCGTTGATCCACGGGTGCGCCAATGACCACGATGGCCTCCGTCTCCCTGCCGTTGGTGTCTGGCCTTCGCCGCCTGTTCGGCAACCGGGCGGTGCTGCTCGGCACCGTCATCCTGGTGGTGGTCATACTGGCTGCACTTCTTGCGCCATGGGTTGCCCCCTATGCTCCGAACAAGCTCTCGATCGTCAACAAACTGAAGCCGCCGTCGATGACCAACCTGTTTGGAACCGACGAATTCGGGCGCGATATCTTTTCGCGGGCTATCTTCGCCGGGCGGATCTCGCTGCTCGTCAGTCTGGGCGTCGTCGCAATCTCGACCGTACTCGGCGTGATCCTGGGAGTTGCCGCCGGTTTCTTCCGCAGCCTGGATGCGCCCATCTCCCGCCTCCTCGACGCAATGATGTCCTTCCCGGACATCCTGCTCGCGATCGCGCTGGTTGCTGCACTCGGCCCCTCGCTTTCGACTGTCATTATCGCGCTCGGGATAACCTATGCCCCCCGCCTCGCCCGGATTGTACGCGGCTCGACGCTCGTCCTGCGCGAACTACCCTATATCGAGGCGGCGGTCGCCATGGGCCTGCCCACCTGGCAAATCCTTGCCCGGCATGTCCTGCTCAACCTCGCCTCCCCCATCCTGGTTCAGGCGACCTTTGTCTTTGCTTCGGCAATGCTGGCGGAAGCAAGCCTCTCATTCCTTGGCGTCGGCGTTTCCACCGACATGCCGACTTGGGGGACGATGCTCGCGTCCGGCCGTGAATACATGAACAACGCCCCGTGGCTGATGATCTTCCCGGGACTGGCTATCGTGTTCTCGGTTCTCTCGCTGCAGTTGCTCGGGGACGGCCTGCGCGACCTCGTTGATCCACGACTGGCCAAGGAAAGCTGATCATGACCACTGCCATGACCACGACGCCGCCGGTGCTTGCCGTCGAGAACCTGACCACCTCGTTCAAGACGTCGGAAGGCTGGATCCCGGTCATCCGCGATATCAACCTGCATGTAGATGCAGGCGAAACGGTTGCCATCGTCGGCGAATCCGGTTCCGGCAAGAGCGTCACGGCGCTGTCCACCATGCGGCTTCTGCCTGCAGGACGATCCCGTATCGAAGGCCGGATTCTGCTCGAGGGCACAGATGTCCTGAAGATGAGTGACAAGCAGATGCGCTCCGTCCGCGGCGGCTCCATCGGCATGATCTTCCAGGAGCCGATGACCTCACTCAACCCGGTCTTCACCATCGGCAACCAGATTGCCGAGGCCCTTGTCCTGCATCGCGGCCTGTCATGGGGGCAAGCGGAAGCCGAAGCCCTGCGCCTGATGGAGCGTGTTCGCATTCCAGCCGCCAAGACCCGGTTGCACGAATACCCGCACAAATTCTCCGGAGGCATGCGCCAGCGCGTCATGATCGCCATGGCGCTCGCCTGCCGGCCGAAGCTGCTGATCGCCGACGAACCGACAACGGCCCTCGACGTGACCATCCAGGCCGAGATCCTTCACCTCCTGCGCGAACTGCAGAGGGAGGAGAACATGGGCATCCTGTTCATCACCCACGACATGGGCGTCGTTGCAGAAATAGCAGACCGCACCGTGGTGATGTTTCGCGGGGACATGGTCGAAACCGGTTCAACGCACGAAATCTTTGCCAATCCGAGGGCCGTCTACACGAAATCGCTGCTCGCTTCCATCCCGCGGCTCGGCACGATGGGCGCTGCGAACGCACCGCGGCGGTTCCCGGAGGTCGATCCGGCAACCGGAGAAGCGACGGATGGCATCGAGATGAACCCGGTTCCACAGACGGTGGAACCGATCCTCAGGGTCGATAACCTCGCGGTCCGTTTCGATCTTCCGAACGGGCGTGTTCATGCCGTGGAAGATGTGTCCTTCGACCTGCGCCCTGGCGAGACACTCGCGCTGGTGGGCGAATCCGGCTGCGGCAAGTCGACGACCGGCCGCGCCATCATCAGGCTCCTCACCCCAACTGCCGGGTCGATCGTGATCGACGGGCAGGATGTCACAAAAGCAGATAACCGCAAGTTGCGTGAGATGCGCCGCTCCTCGCAGATGATCTTTCAGGACCCATTCGCCTCCCTTAATCCGCGCATCACCGTGGGTTCCGCGATTGCTGAGCCCATCCTCGCCCATCGCCTGATGGGCCGCAAGGAGGCAAAGCTGCGTGTGTCGCAGCTTCTCGAACAGGTGGGCCTCTCCGCCGCAATGGCTGATCGGCACCCGCATGAATTCTCCGGCGGCCAGCGCCAGCGAATCTCGATCGCGCGAGCACTTGCGCTCGAACCGAAATTCATCGTAGCCGACGA
Organism: Pseudorhizobium halotolerans; assembly: GCF_902153235.2. Taxonomy (NCBI): domain Bacteria; kingdom Pseudomonadati; phylum Pseudomonadota; class Alphaproteobacteria; order Hyphomicrobiales; family Rhizobiaceae; genus Pseudorhizobium; species Pseudorhizobium halotolerans. The sequence continues at coordinate 444,973 of NZ_CABFWE030000005.1, forward strand.
GGCTGTCTCGGCCCTCGACGTGTCGGTCAAGGCGCAAGTCTCCAATCTCCTGCTGGATCTGCAGCAGCAGCATGGCCTCGCCTATCTGTTCATCTCCCATGACATGGCCGTGGTCGAGCGTATGAGCCATCGGGTAGCCGTGATGTTCCTCGGGGAGATTGTCGAGATCGGGCCGCGGGCGGCTATCTTCGAAAACCCCCAGCACCCATACACCCGACGGCTGATATCCGCGGTGCCGATCCCGGACCCGACCCGGCGCGGCCAGATGGCCCCACCACTTTCGGAAGAGATCAAAAGCCCAGTCCGCGCTTTTGACTACGTCCCGCCCAAACGGGCGTATCGTGAAGTTTCACCCATGCACTTCGTGCAGGAAACGCTGTGACCCGGCCTTGACGCCCGGCCTTGCCAAACAGAAAGCGCATTCCATGACCAACAAGAAACTGATCCGCTATGACGTCGCCGACAGCCAGGCAGGCGGCCAGCGCCGTCCCTTCGCAAAAGCCGTCCGTGCTGGCGATTTCGTCTATGTATCGGGTCAAGTTCCCACGGTCGGAGGCGAGGTTATCGTCGGCAACATCGTGGCGCAGACCGAACAGGTGATCGAGAACATCAGATCCGTTCTCGCACTTGCGGACTGCACGCTGGAGGACGTGGTGAAGGTCAATGTATGGCTCGACGACGCCCGTGACTTCTCAAGCTTCAACGCGGTCTTCCAGAAGCACTTCATAGACCACCCGCCAGCCCGTTCCACGGTCCAGTCTCCAATGATGGTGGACGTGAAAGTCGAGATGGACGTGATCGCCTACAAGCCGTTGGGATGACATTGCTGCCTAAGGGCGAGTCTCTCGGCTGTGTCCCCGCACTGCTGCTGCCGTCGGTGCGGCGCCAATCCTGGGTCTGGTTCAGAGGTAAACGCTAGTTAGCTCAACCCTGAGCAGGTGCTGGTCAGCATCGATGATGGAGTGCTGCGTCGGCATCTCAATTCCGAGAAGCTGATAATCGAAGCGCTGTTGTCCTCTGAGGCGGAAGCCAGGCCGATACTTTCCTAGAAACGCTTGGCCGGCGACACGATTGACATTCCTTCCCGACGTGAGGAATCATCTTCGGAAACGATCGAGAGGCTCGATCGTTTGGCTATGGAATATCCTCCTCAGGAGCAGCAAAGGCTCCACCGGCGGAGCGCAGGATATCCCCGATGCTACCGGAGTTCCCGACCGTTTGACGGCAACCAAGGTACCACCAGCGCGCAACCCCTCTGTGTAGAAATGCGCCTCTTTCTCCGGCGCCCCGCTGGTGCATAATACGTCATAGACGCTCGTGGCCGTTGCCCCCGCTACGACACCCGCCGAGGCTCCCGCAAGGCTTGTCGCCAGCCACCCCAGCACTCCCACCAGACCCAGTCCCGAGACAGGCATGAGAGCAAGCCCGGCGACCAGACCGAGAGCGCCACCGCCGACCGCACCGACACTGGCTCCGATTGTCGTGCTTTCGACCGGGTCGATGTCGGTTGTGAGATGTTCGCTCTGATTGGAGATGATACTGGTATGGTCCTCGGGGACGCCAGAGGCGGAAAGCTTGGCCGCCGCGACCTGCGCGGTTTTAAGATCCTTGAACAGAGCAGCTAAGGTCGGCACAGGATCCTCCATGATCGATCATATCCGCAAGCCAGAACAATGCTTGCGCCATCAAGGCTCGATCGGCGACTCATCCTCGTTGTCGAGGAGAACGCGAACGGCCGCGCCATCAAGAACCTCATACTGGCCATCCTTCATCTGTTGATTTCCACTGAGAGCTGACCCGGCGCAGCCCGATATTTCCATTGAGAATTGACCCATGTTTCAACCGTCCCTCGCATGTTTTCAGCGGGGGCTCTGGAGTGATCGACATGGCGTTACTGAGCGTAATCCGACGCTGGCATTTTCGAGAGCATCTATCGATCCGGGAGATTTGCCGCAGGACCGGCTT
>NZ_CABFWE030000005.1:446947-1111432 GCF_902153235.2 Pseudorhizobium halotolerans
ACCGTGGGCGGCTTCCGCCTCCACCGTCTGGCCATCCGGGGTCATCAGGACGGAGGTCATCAGGCCGAGCGACCCGAAGCCCTGCGCGACGATGTCGGACTGCACGTCGCCGTCGTAGTTCTTGCAGGCCCAGACATAGCCGCCGGACCACTTCAGGGCGGCCGCGACCATGTCGTCGATCAGGCGGTGCTCGTACCAGATCTTCTTCGCTTCGTACTGCGCCTTGAACTCGGCGTCGTAGATCTCCTGGAAGATGTCCTTGAAGCGGCCGTCATAGGCCTTCAGGATTGTGTTCTTCGTCGACAGGTAGCAGGGGACGCCGCGCATCAGGGCGTAGTTCAGCGAAGCGCGGGCGAAGTCGCGGATCGAATCGTCGAGGTTGTACATCGCCATGGCGACGCCGGAAGACGGGGCGTCGAAGACGTCATGCTCGATCGTCTGACCGTCCTCACCGACGAACTTGATCGTCAGCTTGCCCTTGCCGGGGAACTTGAAGTCTGTGGCGCGGTACTGGTCACCGAAGGCGTGGCGGCCGACGATGATCGGCTGCGTCCAGCCCGGAACCAGGCGCGGCACGTTCTTCATGATGATCGGCTCGCGGAAGATGACGCCGCCGAGGATGTTGCGGATCGTGCCGTTCGGGCTCTTCCACATCTTCTTCAGGCCAAACTCCTCGACGCGGCCTTCATCCGGCGTGATGGTCGCGCACTTGATGCCAACGCCATGCTTCTTGATCGCGTGCGCGGCATCGACGGTCACCTGGTCGTCCGTGGCATCGCGGTTCTGGACCGAGAGGTCGTAGTACTCGATGTCGAGATCGAGGTAGGGCAGGATCAGCTTGTCCTTGATGAACTGCCAGATGATGCGGGTCATCTCGTCGCCGTCGAGATCGACGACCGGATTGGCTACCTTGATCTTTTGCATGGATTCCTCTTCGAATGCTGGCAGGGAGCAATTCCCCGCAGTTTTGGACAAGAATGTGGGCTGCGCTATAGCATCCAAGGTCCAGAACGCAAAGCCATAGGCGGTCGGGAGATGTCCTTTTCGTCATCCTGCGGCGTCTACTTTGGTCGCGGAAGCCGTTGCAATGAACCGCGACGATGACGGATGATCGCACTCGGGAATCACCGGACGGACCTCATGCGCAAAATCCTCCTGCCTTCAGCCTGTATCTCGATTGCTTGGACGGCGTTCGCCGCGGATGCAACCGATCCCGTCCGCGAGGTCATGGCCATTACGGAGCGGAACTGGTCGAATACGGACGGAGAATGGGTCTACCTCTTTGATCAGGAGCCACTCGGCCGACTGTTCAGCCGGCAGTTCCAGGCGGCCTATGCCGAAGCTTCGAAGCGGCCGGCATATGAAACGGATGACGGCAGCCCCGGCGATCCGTTCGGCTATGACGTGGTCACCGCCTCGCAGGATGGCTGCCCGCTGGAGGACGTCGTCGTTACCACGGGTTCACAGCAGCAGGGAATCACTCCCGTCAAGGTGACCTTTAAGCTGTGGCGATGCCTGGACCAGCCGGAGTTGCGCGAAAGCGTCAACGAGGTTCATTTCGATGTGATGGACGAGGACGGCAGGTTCGTTATCCACGACATCCACCGCATCGGACCCGAGGACGAGGATTCTGTGCTCGCCGAAATGAAGCAGCACGTTACCGAAACCTATTGAGCCGATACCGCGCCCGGTGAATTTCCGGTCGGACCCTTGCCTTTTCGCGGGATCGGCTGTATGCGCACCTCCATTCCACACGTAAGGCATGGGATCGTCCGGGAGAAATCCGGGCCATTCCGCCGGTGGCATCCTCGAAGAGGGTGCTGTTCGCCTTGCGGAGGTTCAACCGGAAAAGGAGAAAAAGGCATGGCATTGCCTGATTTCAGCATGCGCCAGCTTCTGGAAGCTGGTGTTCACTTCGGCCACCAGACCCACCGCTGGAACCCGAAGATGAAGCCGTACATCTTCGGCGATCGTTCGAACATCCACATCATTGACCTTGCCCAGACCGTGCCGATGCTCTCGCGCGCCCTGCAGGTCATTTCGGACACCGTTGCCCGTGGCGGCCGCGTTCTGTTCGTCGGCACCAAGCGCCAGGCGTCTGAACTGATCGCCGACAGCGCCAAGCGTTCGGCCCAGTACTACGTCAACTCCCGCTGGCTCGGCGGCATGATGACGAACTGGAAGACGATCTCGAACTCGATCGCCCGCCTGCGCAAGCTCGACGAGATCCTCGCTTCGGAAGCCTCGGGCTTCACGAAGAAGGAGCGCCTGAACCTGGAGCGTGAGCGCGAGAAGCTCGACAAGGCTCTCGGCGGTATCCGCGACATGGGCGGCACGCCGGACCTGATGTTCATCATCGACACGAACAAGGAAAAGATCGCCATCGACGAGGCGAAGCGTCTGGGTATCCCGGTCGTCGCCATCATCGACTCCAACTGCGATCCTGACCTGATCGACTACCCGATCCCGGGCAACGACGACGCTTCGCGCGCCATCGCTCTCTACTGCGACCTGATCGCACGCGCCGCTATCGACGGCATCGCACGTCAGCAGGGCGCTTCCGGCCGTGATCTCGGCGCCTCCGCCGAAGCTCCGGTCGAGCCTGCGCTGGAAGGCGAAGCCGAAGCCGAGGCTCAGGCCTGATCAAGCGGGAGGCGGCGTCATTGCCGCCTCCTGGCTTCGGGTCGAGGCGTTCCTCCCCGAAGATGGTCTTCATGACCCTGTCATACTTACGGGTACATTCGTCCCCAACGCTGCCCTGGCCGACGTTTTTCCGGCTGAGGCAACCTTGCAAACAAGAGGCACACAATGACCGAAATCACAGCCGCAATGGTGAAGGAACTGCGCGAGAAGTCCGGCGCAGGGATGATGGACTGCAAGAAGGCTCTTGCTGAAAACAATGGTGACATGGAAGCTGCGATCGACTGGCTGCGCGCCAAGGGCATCGCCAAGGCCGACAAGAAGTCGGGCCGTACCGCTGCAGAAGGCCTGATCGGCATTTCCACCGCAGGCACCAAGGCTGTCGTTGTCGAGGTCAACTCCGAGACCGACTTCGTTGCCCGCAACGATGCCTTCCAGGACCTCGTCCGCGGCGTCGCGCAGGTCGCACTCTCGACTGACGGTTCGGTCGAGGCCGTCGGTGCCGCAACCTACCCGGCTTCCGGCAAGTCGGTCACGGACACCATCAAGGACGCCATTGCCACCATCGGCGAGAACATGAGCCTGCGCCGCTCGGCCCTCCTGTCGGTCGAGGACGGCGTTGTCGCCACCTACATCCACAATGCGGCTGCCGACAACCTCGGTAAGCTTGGCGTTCTCGTCGCGCTCAAGTCGACCGGCAATAAGGACGCCCTCAACGCCATCGGCCGTCAGATCGCGATGCATGTCGCGGCAACTGCTCCGCTCGCCATCCGTGCCGAGGAAGTCGATGCGGCCGTAGCCGAGCGTGAAAAGAACGTCTTCATCGAGCAGGCCCGCGAGTCCGGCAAGCCGGACGCCATCATCGAGAAGATGGTCGAAGGTCGCATGCGCAAGTTCTTCGAGGAAGTGGCCCTTCTCTCGCAGGCCTTCGTCATCAATCCGGACCTCACCGTCGGCGCTGCCGTCAAGGAAGCCGAGAAGGAAGTCGGGGCTCCGATCGAAGTCACCGGCATGGTCCGCCTGCTGCTCGGCGAAGGCGTGGAGAAGGAAGAGTCCGACTTCGCAGCGGAAGTGGCTGCGGCCGCCAAGGGCTGACATCGCTTCATCTTGATTGGTGAAAGCATGAGGGCATCGCGTGACAACGCGGTGCCCTTCGTGTATCCGCAAGCCGTTTGATCGTCAGGAGTGTCCATGTCCCCGAAGCCCATATACAAGCGCGTTCTTCTCAAGGCCTCCGGCGAAGCCCTGATGGGCAGCCAGGGATTTGGTATCGATGTGACGGTCGCTGATCGGATCGCGTCCGACATCGCAGAGGCACGCGCCATGGGCGTGGAGGTCGGTGTCGTCGTCGGCGGCGGCAACATCTTCCGCGGCGTGGCTGTGGCCTCGAAGGGCGGCGACCGCGTCACCGGCGACCACATGGGCATGCTGGCAACCGTCATCAATGCTCTTGCGCTCGCCACCTCGCTTCGGAAGCTCGACATCGAGACGGTTGTGCTGTCGGCAATCGCCATGCCAGAGATCTGCGAGAGCTTCACCCAGTTGCGGACGCTGCATCACCTGGAGCAGGGTAGGGTGGTGATCTTTGCCGGCGGCACAGGAAACCCGTTCTTCACGACCGACTCGGCTGCAGCCCTGCGCGCTGCGGAAATCGGCGCTGAAGCGATCTTCAAGGGTACCCAGGTAGACGGCATCTATTCGGCCGATCCCAAGAAGGATCCAGCCGCGACGCGCTTCGAAACGCTGACCCATGGTGAGGTCCTCGAGAAGGGGCTCGCCGTCATGGACGTTGCGGCCGTGGCGCTCGCTCGCGAGAACTCGATCCCGATCATCGTGTTCTCCATTCACGAGAAGGGCGGTTTTGCCCAGATATTGACCGGCGGCGGTCGTAAGACCATCGTTGCAGACCACTGAACAGCCGGGCCCGAAAGCCAAGAACAAGACAGGGAGTAGACGGATGACTGCAGCCATCGACCTCAACGACATCAAGCGCCGGATGGATGGTGCGATCAACGCCTTCAAGAGCGACATCGCATCGCTTCGCACCGGACGTGCGTCGGCCAATATTCTCGATCCCGTGACGGTCGAGGCTTACGGGTCACGTGTGCCGCTCAACCAGGTCGCCAACATCACCGTTCCCGAGCCTCGCATGCTGGGCGTCTCCATCTGGGACAAGTCCATGGTCGGCGCGGTGGATCGCGCCATCCGCGAATCGCACCTGGGGCTGAACCCCATCGTTGACGGTCAGAACCTGCGCATCCCGCTCCCCGAGCTCAACGAGGAGCGCCGCAAGTCGCTCGTCAAGGTTGCCCATGACTACGCCGAGAAGGCCAAGGTCGCGATCCGCCATGTACGTCGCGACGGAATGGACGGCTTGAAAAAGGCCGAGAAGGACGGCGACATCGGTCAGGACGAGAGCCGATCGCTTTCCGACAAGGTCCAGAAGATGACAGATGATATGATTTCGGAAGTCGACCGCTTGCTCGGCGAGAAGGAAAAGGAAATCATGCAGGTCTAGACGGACTTGCATCGCAATCCCGGCATCCGACAATCGGAACTCCCATGGCCAAACTCGATCTCCCGATCATTCCACAGCATGTTGCCATCATCATGGATGGCAACGGACGGTGGGCCAAACAGCGCGGCCTGCCGCGCACGATCGGCCACAACAAGGGGGTCGAGGCAGTCCGTCAGGCGGTGAGGGCGGCCGGTGAATGCGGCGTGAAATATCTCACGCTGTTCGCCTTCTCTTCGGAGAACTGGTCTCGGCCAGAGGCAGAAATCGAGGCTCTGCTCGGTCTGCTGCGTCGGTTCATCCGCCGGGACCTCGCCGACCTGCATCGCGAGAACATCCGCATCCGCATCATCGGCGAGCGTCAGAAGCTGCGCAGCGATATCCTCCCGCTTCTTCTCGAGGCGGAGGAAACCACGCGCAACAACACCGCGATGACGCTGATCATTGCCTTCAACTACGGCGCGCGGGACGAGATCACGCGCGCGGCAATCCGGCTTGTGAAGGAGGTGCAGGCAGGACTCGTCGACCCGCAGGATATCACCCCCGACTCGATCGCAAGCCGCCTCGACACCGCCGGAATTCCCGATCCCGATCTGATCATCCGCACCAGCGGCGAGGAGCGCCTCTCGAACTTCCTCCTGTGGCAGGCGGCCTATTCCGAATTCGTCTTCCTGCCGTGCTACTGGCCGGATTTCGACCGGCAGCAGTTCGAGGCGGCGTTGCGTATCTTCGCGGCTCGGGACCGCCGGTTCGGCGGACTTTCGGATGCAACAACGGCGGTGGTTGTCTGATGGCAACAGAGCTCAAGCGGCGGGTGATCTCCGGCGTCGTCATGGCTGCGGTCGTTCTTGCGGCGACCTGGGTGGGTGGACTGGCTTTCCGAGGCCTTGCCGCGGCCATAGCGCTGCTGATCTACTTCGAGTGGTCGACGATTACCCGCCTGACCGAGCGCAACTTCACGGGAAACCTCGTCGGCTGGGTCGGGATCATCCTGCTGTCGGCGAACATCGCCTTTGGTGACACCGATATGAACATGCCCTTCCTGGGCGGTCTGGCGATCACCATGCTGCTGATCGTCGCCATTGGCGGAGGCACCTGGTGGCTGCCGGGTGGAGTCATCTATGCGGGACTGAGTGGCATTTCGCTTGCGGCAATCAGGGAAGGGGGCTTTCCGGGTCTTGCGGCAGTCCTCTTCGTCTTTGCCGTGGTGTGGGCGACCGACATCCTGGCATACTTTGTCGGAAGAGCCCTGAAAGGACCGAAGCTTGCGCCGAGGATTTCGCCCGGCAAGACATGGTCCGGGGCGATCGGCGGGACAGTCTCTGCGGTCATCGCCGGCTCACTGGTCGGTCTTGCCGTTATTGGCGTGGTGTCTCCCTGGTTGGCCGTGATCGCGCTTCTGCTCTCGGTGGCGAGCCAGATCGGTGATCTTTTCGAATCCTTCATCAAGCGTCGCTTCGCTGTCAAGGATTCCAGTCACCTCATCCCGGGTCATGGCGGAGTGATGGACCGGGTGGATGGTCTCGTTTTCGCCTGTTTTGCGATCTTTCTTCTGGCGCTTGCATATGAAGCCTCAAGTGGCCACCTTGGACTGAGCGTTGGTGAGTTCCTTTTTGGTCTTTGAGCGTCAGCCGGCGGCACCGGCGTATGGAAGGACGGATTGATTTTCATGGCGATCATCGGGCTGCTCACGGGCTATATCATCCCCTTCATCATCGTGCTTTCCGTGCTCGTCTTCGTGCACGAGATGGGCCACTATCTCGTCGGGCGTTGGTGCGGTATCCGGGTCACCGCCTTCTCGGTAGGCTTCGGCCCGGAGCTGTTCGGCTATACCGACAGTCACGGAACCCGATGGAAGCTCTCGGCGGTACCACTGGGCGGCTACGTCAAGTTCTTCGGCGATGAGGACGCGGCAAGCGTCCCGGACACTGCCAATCTGGAGAAATTTACCCCGGAAGAACGCGCACAGACCCTTGCAGGTGCCCGGCTGTGGAAGCGTGCCGCGACTGTCGCCGCCGGCCCGATCGCCAACTTCATCCTTGCGATCGTCATCTTTGCCGCGCTCTTCTCTGTCTATGGCAAGATGGTATCCGACCCAGTCGTGGCCGAGGTCCGTCCGGAAAGCGCAGCGGCATCTGCCGGCATAGAGCCGGGCGATCTCCTGGTGGCCCTCGATGGGGACAAGATCCGCACCTTCGATGATGTGCGCCGTTACGTGGCGGTCCGTCCGCAGACGCAGATCGTCATCACCGTGGAGCGCGACGGCCGCGAGATCGACGTGCCCGTGACACCTCAGCGCACGGAGATCACCGACCAGTTCGGCAACAAGGTCGAACTTGGCCAGATCGGCATCGTCACCAACGCCGAACGCGGCAATTTCCGTCTCGAGACCTATTCACCGATGGGAGCGGTGGCCGAGGGTGTACGCGAGACCGGCCACATCATCAGCGGCACCTTCAGCTATCTCGGCAATATCTTCTCCGGCCGCATGAGCGCCGACCAGATCGGCGGACCGATCCGGATCGCCGAGACGACCGGACAGATGGCCACGCTGGGATTCGCCGCGGTCCTCAATTTCGCCGCCGTCATCTCGGTATCGCTCGGTCTGATGAACCTGTTTCCGATTCCCGTTCTTGATGGCGGACACCTTGTGATGTACGCATTGGAGGCGGTGCGCGGCAAGCCTTTGAGCCCCCGCGTTCAGGACGTGGTTTTCCGCTTTGGGCTCGCCATGATTCTGACGCTTATGGTTTTCGCGACCTGGAACGACACGTTCGGTCGCTGGATCGGTTGAATTTTAAGAAAACTGTTTGTTTACCGTATTTTGAACTGCGCGTGGCCGCTCGGCCACGCCTTGCAGGGAAGTAAACAGAAATTAACGTGATGCCTTGCTTGTAGGGTAAAAGCAGGTAAAACGACACACGTGTGGCCGGAGTCGGGCTCCACCCGCCGAGGGACAACGGAAAAAGGTAAGATTTGAAATGAAGGCCAGTTCAAGGTTTTTGAACGCCGTATCGGCGTTTGCGCTGTCTGCTAGCATTGTTGGGTCGGGCGCGGGCGTATCGGTACTTGCCTCTGCATCGGTCGCGGAAGCGGCAGTCATTCGCAACGTCCAGGTCAGGGGCACGGAGCGCGCCGGCGAAGAAGCCGTGCGTGCCAATCTTACCATTCGGCCGGGCGTGAGCTTCACCAACGCCGACATCGATGAATCCGTGAAGCGGCTCTATTCCACCGGATATTTCTCCGACGTCCGGATCAGCGTTTCCGGCAGCACGCTGGTTGTGAGCGTCAGCGAGAATCAGCTGATCAACCAGGTCGTGTTCAACGGCAACCGCAAGATCAAGGACGACAAGCTGGCCGCCGTCGTGCGCACGCAGCCGCTCGGCCCTTACAACCAGGAACTGATCAACGCCGACATCGAGCGCATCCGCGAGGCCTATTCGGCGATCGGCCGCAGTGACGTCGAGATCACGACGCAGACCGCGTCCGTCGGCCAGGGCCGCGTCAACCTTGCCTTCGTCATCAACGAGGGTGACCGCACCAAGATCGCCAACATCAACTTCGTCGGCAACCAGGCCTATGGCGACGGTCGGCTCCAGTCGGTGATCCTGACGAAGGAATCGGGTCCGCTTTCTTTCCTAACCCGCAAGGACGTCTACAACGCCGACAAGCTGCGTGCCGACGAAGATGCGCTGCGCCAGTTCTACTACAACCACGGCTATCCGGATTTCCGCATCATCTCCTCCGAGGCGGTGCTGGATGAGGCTACCAACCAGTACAACATCACCTTCACCGTCGAAGAGGGACCGCGTTACCGCTTTGGTGATGTCGTCGTCGAATCGACCGTCGAAGGCGTGAATTCGGAAGACCTGCAGGGTCTGGTCCGGACCCGGACCGGCGATACCTACGATGCCGGCGACGTTCAGAAGTCGATGGAAGCCATCTCGCAGCGTGTCGCATCCGCTGGCTATCCGTTCGCCCGCGTGACGCCCCGTGGCGACCGCAACTTCGCCAACCAGACCGTAGGCGTGTCCTATCTCGTCGATCAGGGCGAGCGTGCCTATGTCGAGCGGATCGAAGTGCGCGGCAACACCCGTACGCGCGACTATGTCATTCGCCGTGAATTCGACTTCAGTGAAGGCGACGCGTTCAATCAGCAGATGGTCTCGCGCGCCAAGCGCCGGCTCGAGGCCTTGGGCTATTTCACGACGGTCAACATCTCGACCTCGCAGGGCTCCGCTCCCGATCGTGTCGTTGTGATCGTCGATGTCGAAGACCAGCCGACCGGCTCGTTCGGTATCGGCGCCGGCTACTCCGCTGGTGGCGAAGGCCTGATCCTCGAAGCCTCCATCGAGGAGAAGAACTTCCTCGGCCGCGGTCAGTTCATCCGGGTTGCTGTCGGTGGCGGTCTCGATGACGCCCGCAGCTACAATCTTTCGTTCACCGAGCCTTACTTCCTCGGCTATCGTCTCGCAGCGGGCTTTGACATCTTCCGTAGCCAGACGTCTTCGGAAAGCTACTACGACTATCAGGAGCAGGGCGTGACGCTGCGTGTCACCGCCCCGATCACCGAAGATCTGGCAACCACGTTCCGCTACACGTACAAGGATATCCAGTACGACGGCGAAGGCGACTGGAGAAATGGTCTTTCGGCACCCTATGAGGCGCTGGTCGAGCAGGGTGACTTTGTCCAGTCTTCCGTATCCCAGACCCTTACCTACAACACGCTGGATAACACCACACTTGCCCGCGAAGGCATCTACGCCACGCTCACCCACGAGTACGCAGGCCTTGGTGGTGATTCCGAGTACTACAAGATCTATGGTCGCGGCCGCTACTTCCACCTGCTGTCGGAGGAAGCCGACATCATAGGTTCCGTCGCAGTAGGCGCTGGCCATGTTATGCCGACCGGTGACGACCTCTACGTCTTCGACCAGTTCCAGCTCGGCGGCCGCCTTGTTCGCGGCTTCGAGAACAAGGGCATCGGCCCGCGTATGGCCAACGGCGATCCGCTCGGCGGCACGACGTACTTCACGGCCTCCGCTGAAGTCACGTTCCCCATGCCGGCCTTCCCGGAGGACTTCGGTCTCCGGGGCGCGTTGTTCGCGGATGCCGGAACGCTCTACGGCAATGAGGTCGATCTGCGCGGTGAAGCCGCCGAGGGAACCGGCATGGCCTGGCGCGCCTCGGTCGGCGCGGGTATCCAGTGGGCATCGCCCTTCGGCTCCATCCGCTTCGACTACGCGATTCCGGTCGTCAAGGAAGACTTCGACGAGACCCAGGAATTCCGGTTCAGCATGGCAAACCAGTTCTGACAACGGCTGTCAGGACTGCGGCCAGATCTGACCTGGAGTTAAATGGCCTGATGGATTCAAATGAGTTCTTTCCGACCCACGAGGGGGTCAGCCTGCGTAAGCTGGCTGCCCATCTTGGGGCCGAACTGCTTGATTCTTCCGCCGGAGACCGGATCATCCGTTCCGTTGCCCCGCTCTCACGTGCTGGAGAGGGGCAACTCTGCTATCTGCGATCCCGCAAGGACCGCGAGGAACTCACAAGCTGCAGGGCCTCGGCGATCCTTTGCGACGCGTCGCTGCAGTCACTGATACCTGATCATATAGCAGTCCTTCGCATCGCCACTCCTCATACCGCCTTTGCCCAGGCGGGCGCGTTGCTTCATCCGGTTGCCATGCGGCCCTCGCCGTTCACGTCGCAAGCAAGTGGCATCCATCCGTCGGCCTTTGTGGATCCTACTGCAAGGTTGGAGCCCGGGGTCGAGGTAGAGCCCATGGCAGTGATCGGCGCCCGAGCGGAAATCGGGTCGGGAACCCGCATCGGGGCGGGAGCGCTGGTAGGATCCGACGTGAAGATCGGCCGCCACTGCACGATTGCGGGCGGCGCTTCGGTCGTTGCGTCGCTGATCGGCAATGGCGTCATCATCCACAACGGCGCCCGAATCGGACAGGACGGCTTCGGCTATGCGCCGGGTCCTGCAGGTATGCTGAAGATCGTGCAGATCGGCCGGGTGATCATCCAGGACAATGTCGAGATCGGTGCGAATACTACGATCGATCGCGGCACGATGGATGATACGGTCATCGGCGAGGGCACGAAGATCGATAACCAGGTGCAGATCGCCCACAATGTCCGGATCGGCCGGCATTGCGGAATCGTCAGCGGCGTCGGCATCGCCGGCTCGACGACCATCGGCAATGGCGTCATGATCGGCGGCGCCAGCGGCGTCAATGGGCATATCACCATTGGCGACGGTGCCCAGATTGCGGCGATGAGCGGCGTCATGTCGGATCTTTCGCCCGGCGCCCGTGTTGGCGGCGTTCCGGCCCGGCCGCTCAAGGATTTCTTCCGTGACGTCGCCGCAGCAATGGCGCGGTCCGACGAGCGTGCGAAGCGAAGAGGAGACAGGAATGAGTGAACAGGCGGCCACGACGCTCGGGTCGGCGGATATTCTCGAGATCATGAAGCTCTTGCCGCACCGGTATCCATTCCTGCTTGTGGACCGGATCATCGAGATCGACGGCGACGATTCCGCGATAGGCATCAAGAACGTCACCGCCAACGAGCCGCATTTCACCGGCCACTTTCCTGAGCAGCCTATCATGCCGGGCGTCCTGCTGGTCGAGGGCATGGCCCAGACGGCGGGCGCCATCTGCGCCCGCAAGCAAGGGCAGGGCGGCGACCTCGTTTATTTCATGACCATCGACAATGCCCGTTTCCGCAAGCCAGTCGTGCCCGGCGATCGGGTTGAGTTCCGTGTGAAGAAGCAGAAGCAGCGCGGCAATATCTGGAAGTTTCACTGCGACGCATATGTGGATGACGCGCTGGTCGCGGAAGCCGATATCGGCGCCATGATCCGCCCAAAGGGTGACCAATGAGCCGGATCGCGTCTACCGCCCGCATCCACCCGATGGCGATCGTCGAGGACGGTGCCACGATCGGTGAGAATGTCACCATCGGCCCCTTCTGCACGATCGGCAGGGACGTCGTGCTCAAGGACGATGTCGAGGTTGTCTCCAACGCGGTCGTGACGGGCAAGACCGAGATCGGCAAGGGCTGTCGCATCTTCCCCATGGCCGTCATCGGCGGTCTTTCGCAGAGCCTTCACGAGGCCGGCGAAGACTCGACCCTGACCATTGGCGACAATTGCACGATGCGTGAAGGCGTGACCATCAACATGGGCACGGTCGGCGGTGGCGGCAGGACGGTGATCGGCAACGACTGCCTCTTCCTCGCCAACTCCCACGTCGCCCATGACTGCATCCTCGGCAACGGCATCGTCATGTCGAACAACGTCATGCTGGCGGGGCACGTGAAGGTCGATGACCGCGCAATTCTCGGCGGAGGTTCCGCCGTTCACCAGTTCAACCGCATTGGGCGCAACGCCTTCATCGGCGGCCTGACTGCCGTGAACTATGACGTCATCCCCTACGGTATGCTGAACGGCAATCCCGGCATCCTGGCGGGGTTGAATATCGTCGGCATGACGCGTGCTGGCATCGACCGCGCGACCATCCATCGTGTTCGCAAGGCCTTCAAGCAGATCTTCGAGGGCGAAGGAAATATCCGCACCAATGCTGCGGCGATCCGGGATGAATATGCCGATTGTCGCGAAGTCGTGGAGATCCTCGACTTCATCGCGGCCGACAGCGATCGGGCAATTTCCTCTCCGTTCCGCGGCAAAGCCTGAACCATGATTGTCCGCCCGGCCCCCATCGGCAAGGGGCGGCTTGCCATCGTCGCAGGTTGGGGCCAGTTGCCTCTCTATCTTGCGGAAGCCGCCCGCGACGCGGGTGAAGATCCAGTCGTCATTGCACTGGCAGATGAAGCCGACCGTAGTTTCGAAGGCTTTGAGACGCTGAGCGCAGGCGTTGGCGATCTTGCCGGAATCGAGCGGTTCATCCGCGAAAAGGGTGTCGGTCGGGTGGTGATGTCGGGAGCGGTCAGGCGGCGTCCCGAACTGCACGATATCCGTCCGACCTTCCGGACGCTGCTGCAGGTGCCTGCAGTTATCCGCACACTGGTCTCCGGCGGCGACGACGCTGTCCTGCAGATGGTCATCAAGCTGTTCGAGGGCATGGGATGCCGGGTGCTTGGCGCGCACGAGATAGCTCCTGGACTGTTGGCGCGCACCGGCCCACTGACGACCGCCCGGCCAGCGGCAGATGATCTGCGCGACATCGAGCAGGCGGTCGAGGCGGCCCTGGCGCTGGGACGGCTGGATGTCGGGCAAGGCGCGGTCAGCGTCGGCGGGCGCGTCGTCGCGCTGGAAGGCGCCGAGGGAACGGATCAAATGCTTGAGCGGGTTGCGGAGCTTCGCCGGGAGGGGAGGATCTCGCAGCGCCGGAGAGGCGTTCTCGTCAAGCTGTGCAAGCCACAGCAGGATGTCCGGGCCGATCTGCCGGCAATCGGCCTCTCGACCGTTGAAAATGCAGCCCGCGCCGGCCTTGCCGGCATTGCGGTCGAGGCGGGCCGATCGTTGGTACTGGAGGAGCAGGCACTGGTTGCGGCGGCCGATCGGGCGGGGATCTTCGTCTGCGGGATCGATACCGGGCTTCCGAAGGGAGGGCTTTGATGGCCAAAGCATTGAAGGTTGCTGTCATCGCTGGTGAGGTCTCCGGCGATCTGCTGGGCGCGGACCTCGTCGCCGCGTTGAGAAAAGCCCATCCAGGCCCGGTAGAGCTTTTTGGCGTGGGCGGAGAGGCTCTTCAGGCTGAGGGCCTTCAGTCGCTGTTCGACTTCTCCGAATTGTCGATCATGGGCCTGACCCAGGTGTTGAAGCGTCTGCCGCAACTTCTCCGCCGCATCCGCCAGACGGCAGACGCCGTGATCGCCGCGAAGCCGGATGTCCTTGTCATCGTGGACAGTCCGGATTTCACGCATCGGGTCGCACGGCGGGTGAGGGCGGCGCTGCCGGACCTGCCGATCATCGACTATGTCTGCCCGAGCGTGTGGGCGTGGAAAGAGTACCGCGCCAAAGCCATGGTGCCCTATGTCGACCATGTGCTGGCGGTACTGCCATTCGAGCCGGCCGCCATGCAGCGCCTTGGTGGTCCTCCGACAACCTTCATTGGCCACCGATTGACGAGCGAGCCAGCGCTTCTCAAGGTTCGTGACCTACGCCGCGCTTGGGCACAGAAGCAGCCGGGCGACGCGCTTACGCTGTTGCTGCTCCCCGGTTCACGCGCCGCCGAAATCCGCCAGCTGCTTCCGATTTTCGGCCAGGCGGCGGCGGAATTGGCCGGGCGGGTGGGGCCGGTACGAGCGCTCCTGCCGACTGTGCCGCGGCAGGAGGCGCTGGTCCGCGAGATCGCTGCGACCTTGCCTGTCAGCGTGGAGATTACCGTTTCGTCAGAGGAGAAGTGGGCGGCATTCGCAGAGGCGGATGCTGCGCTGGCTGCCTCCGGCACGGTGCTTCTGGAATTGGCCCTCTGCGGCGTCCCTGCCGTTTCCGCCTACAAGGCAGATTGGCTGATCACGTTGATGTCGAAGCGCATCAAGATCTGGTCGGCCGCACTTCCCAACCTGATTGCCGACTACCCGGTTATTCCGGAGTATCTGAACGAGGTGGTGCGCCCCGGCAGCCTGTCCCGCTGGCTGGAGCGACTGGCTGGCGACACCCTGCAGCGGCGCGCGATGCTCGAAGGTTTCGACCTTACCTGGCAGCGCCTCCAGACACAGGTGCCGCCTGGAGAGGCGGCGGCGGGCATAGTCCTTGAGGTGATGGGAAGAAAAAAGCCCGGCCGATGACCGGGCTTTTTGCATTTCGATAGGTTGCAGATCAGCGCTTGGAGACGGGAACATAGTCCCGCTTCGGAGCGCCGGTATAGAGCTGCCGCGGGCGACCGATGCGCTGCTGCGGATCCTCGACCATTTCGGCCCACTGAGCGATCCAGCCGACGGTACGGGCCAGCGCGAACAGCACCGTGAACATGGTGGTCGGGAAGCCCATCGCCTTCAGCGTGATGCCCGAATAGAAGTCGATATTCGGGTAGAGCTTCTTCTCGACGAAGTACTCGTCCGTCAGGGCGATGCGCTCGAGCTCCATGGCGACCTGCAGCAGCGGATCGTCCTTGTGACCGAGTTCGGCCAGGACCTCGTGCGTGGTCTTCTGCATGATCTTGGCGCGTGGGTCGTAGTTCTTGTAGACGCGATGCCCGAAGCCCATCAGGCGGAACGGGTCGTTCTTGTCCTTCGCCCGGGCGATGAATTCCGGGATGCGATCGACGCTGCCGATTTCCGTAAGCATGTTGAGCGCCGCTTCGTTGGCGCCGCCATGCGCAGGGCCCCAGAGGCAGGCAATGCCGGCTGCAATGCAAGCGAACGGATTGGCGCCCGACGAACCGGCGAGACGGACCGTCGACGTGGAGGCATTCTGC
Source organism: Pseudorhizobium halotolerans (assembly GCF_902153235.2). NCBI lineage: Bacteria > Pseudomonadati > Pseudomonadota > Alphaproteobacteria > Hyphomicrobiales > Rhizobiaceae > Pseudorhizobium > Pseudorhizobium halotolerans. The sequence continues at coordinate 462,494 of NZ_CABFWE030000005.1, forward strand.
TCATGGTCGGCGTGCAAGATGAAGATGCGGTCCATGGCACGGGCCAGAACCGGGTTCACCTTGTATTCCTCGCACGGGACGGCGAAGCACATGCGCAGGAAGTTGGATGCGTAGTCGAGATCGTTCTGCGGGTAAACGAAGGGCTGGCCGACATGGTACTTGTAGGCCATCGCGGCGATCGTCGGCATCTTTGCGATCATGCGCAGCGAAGCCACCATCCGCTGGTGCGGATCGGTGATGTCGGTGGAGTCGTGATAGAAGGCCGATAGTGCGCCAACACAGCCGCACATGACGGCCATCGGGTGGGCATCGCGGCGGAAACCGGTGAAGAAGCGCGTCATCTGCTCGTGCACCATGGTGTGGTGCGTGACGCGGTAGTCGAAGTCCTTCTTCTGCGCAGCGGTCGGCAGTTCGCCGTAGAGAAGCAGATAGCAGGTTTCGAGGAAGTCGCCGTGCTCGGCCAGCTGCTCGATGGGGTAGCCGCGATGCAGCAGGACGCCTTCGTCCCCGTCGATGTAGGTGATCTTCGATTCGCACGAAGCGGTAGAGGTAAACCCGGGGTCGTAGGTGAAGGCCCCGGTTTCCTTGTAGAGGGCACCGATGTCGATAACGTCCGGACCGATCGTTCCGGATTTCACGCCCAATTCGACGTTCTTGTTACCCAGTACCAGATTTGCGCTCTTATCCGTCATGCTGATCCTCCAAACTGTTGGCGGCGGGGCGTCTCAAAACGCCACAAGAATTAAGCGTAGTGTGTTGCTATATGATCCGGTCGCCGCTGCCAAGCACTGCGGAGGTCTAATTGTGCGGTGCCGAAATCGCTTCTGCTGCCGAGCCTTGGATGCGGTTAACGATCCGCCAACGGACCGGAGCATGACCTGGATGTTGGTGCAACCGGCTTGCAGTTATGGATTGCATTTCGCCTGCCCTGGTTGCATTCTTCCTCCGGTGGGGCGGGTGGACGCGGATGCCGCAGCAGGGCCTACTTCGGGAGCAGTCCGAGCCGGGTGTGGTTTCCGCTCCCGCAGCGGCAGGCAGCGTCCGTGATACTGGCGAGAGGTCGGCGCCGGTCCTTGCCGATAGCCGGTTTCGAAGCCCGGCGTCGTTGAGCCTGGGCGACGTCGCGCGGTTGATGGAACGCCTTCCGGCGCAGGTGCGCAGGATGCTGGAGGAGGAAGTCGCCCATGGCCACGCCTTCCTGTTCGTGCCCGTGCTTGCCGGGGCCGGCGCGATTTTCTGGTTCACGCTTCCCCGCAATCCGCCGGCGCCGCTCCCGCTGGCGCTCTTGGTCGCGTTGGCGGTCGCCACGATCGTCGTCCAACACCGTTCCGGAAGGCTCCCGCTGCTTCTCTTTGCGCCGACGCTTGTTCTGGCGGGGATGGCCCTTGCGCAGTTCGAGACCTGGCGGCATGCCACCGTTATCCTCGACTCCCCCGTCACCACGACCATTTCTGGCGAGGTGCATCGTCGCGAGCCAGCGGGTGAGGGCCGGTGGCGCTACTTCATCCGTGTTCACCAGACGGAGCAGCCGACCCTCAGGCGACCGCCGCGCGACGTGATCCTTCTCGCCCGCGGCAAGCACCGGCCATTCGAGGCAGGCGATGCGGTTAGGGGGCGCGCACGCATGTCTCCGCCTTCCGGGCCTGCGCTGCCCGGCCTGAATGATTTTGCCTTCCGCTCCTTTCATGATGGCATCGGGGCGATCGGCTTCTTCTACGGTGCGCCACAGGCGGCAGTCCCTTCGCAGGCCGCAGCGCTGGACTGGGGCCGGGCACTCGAGAGATGGATCTTCTCCCTGCGCAGCATGATCGCGGACCGGATACGCAGCGTGCTGCCAGGAGACGCGGGTGCGTTCGCAGCAGCCATTGTCACCGATGAGAGACGTGCGATCTCCCGAGAAACGACGGAGGCCCTGCGCATCTCCGGCCTTGCCCATATCGTGGCGATCTCCGGGCTCAACATGGCGCTCGCGGCCGGTATCTTCTTCGTCGGACTGCGCAGTTGCCTCTGCCTGTTCACCGGCTTCGCCCAGGCGTGGCCGGTGAAGAAGATCGCCGCCACCGGGGCGCTGCTCATGGCCACTGCCTACTATCTCGTCTCCGGCTTTGCGGTCTCCGCAGAGCGAGCCTACCTGATGATGGCGGTGATGCTCATCGCCGTATGGTTCGACCGCGCGGCAATCAGCCTTCGCAATATCGCACTGGCGGCGCTCATCATGCTGGCGATGGCCCCTTCCGAGATCATGGGGCCGAGTTTCCAGATGTCATTCGCGGCGACGGCCGCGCTGGTCGCGGGTTATGCCTATTGGAGCCGGCGCGGCGCAGGGGAGGATCCCGAACCATCGATCTTCGCCCGCGGCAGGCTCGCGCCGGTGCTGACCGGCTGGCACTGGATGGCGGGGATTTTCGCCACCTCGCTGATCGGCGGCCTGTCGACGGCGATCTATTCGATGGAGCACTTTCACCGGCTTGCCGGCTATGGCCTGGCGGCCAACCTCGCCGTGATGCCGATCATCTCCTTCGTGGTCATGCCGGCTGGCCTGCTCGGTATGTTGTTGATGCCGCTCGGGCTCGACGCGCCCCTCCTGAAATTGATGGGTCTGGGGCTGGAGGCGGTCATCGCGGTCGCAAAGCACGTGGCTGCCTGGGGTGGAGACGTCGGCACCGGCCGGCAGCATCCCTGGTTCCTGTCGATCGCCTCGATCGGCTTCCTGATCGCCCTGTTGCGTACTCGGCTTAGGCTGGTCGGCGTGCCGATCATGGCGCTCGCCTTCGCGCTGAGCTCGCAGGCGAACCGATTGCCCCAACCTGATATTCTGATCTCCGACGACGGCGCGCTCGTAGCACTGCGGGGCAGCGTTCTTGCCACCAACCGTGCGCGCCCGCCAGCCTTCATCTTCGACCAGTGGCAGCGCGCCCTGCTGCTTCCCGAGCCCGTCGCTCCGGTCATGTCTCCGGCAAGTGACATTGGCATTGCGGCGGCAGGCGATCCTTCCGCGAAAGCCGCCCTGATCGACGAACAGCGTGACCGGATCCGGTCGGAAATGTCGTCGATGCTCGCTCTCGCCGCAGCTGATGCGGGTCGATTCCATTGCCTGCCCAAGCTGTGGTGCGTGGCGGTAGCCCATGAGGGCGGAGTCAGTATTGCCGTGGTCGAGGATCCGCGACTAGCAGGAAGCGCCTGCGATCTGGCGGCGCTGGTTGTCGCCCCTCGCGCGCGGTTCGACGAATGTCGCGCGGGTGCCGTGCTGCTGAACGCCGCAAGCCTGAGAAAGACTGGCGCGATCGAAATCTATCTGAACGGCAGTCCCGACCCGTCCCTGTGGCGGGTCAACGCGGCAAGTGCCGGAACCCGCCGTCCATGGACCAGCCACCGTCTCTATGACTGGCGAAATGACAGCTTCGACCAAACGCTTCCCTTAGCGCTGCTGCGAATGATCAGTGGTAGCGGCGGATGAGGCCGACGAGCTTTCCCTGAACCTTCACCCGATCGGCGGGAAGGATGCGAGTCTCATAGGCCGGGTTGGCAGCCTCCAGCGCGATCGAGGCACCGCGGCGGCGGAACCGCTTCAGCGTTGCCTCCTCGTCATCGACGAGAGCCACGACAATGTCTCCGGGGCTGGCCGTCTGGCCGTTGCGGATGATGACCGTATCCCCATCCAGGATCCCCGCCTCGATCATCGAGTCGCCCTTGACCTCCAGTGCATAGTGCTCGCCGGCGCCAAGCATTTCGACAGGAACCGCAATGTCGTGCGTATTGTTCTGGATCGCCGAGATCGGCACGCCCGCCGCGATACGTCCCATGACCGGCACGCTCGTGCTTGCGTTCTCGTTGCTTGCGGCGATCGGCGAGGGGGCCGGCGCCGGCTTCTGCTTGCCGAGGCTGCCCTCGATGACGCTCGGCGAGAAGCCGCGGCGCGGCTGCAGGCTGGTGCTGTAGGCTTCCGGCAGCTTTATGACCTCAAGTGCCCGCGCCCGATTGGGCAGCCGGCGGATGAAGCCGCGCTCCTCGAGCGCAGTGATCAGCCGGTGAATGCCCGACTTCGACGCCAGGTCGAGCGCATCCTTCATTTCGTCGAAGGACGGAGGCACGCCCGACTCCTTCATCCTCTCGTGAATGAAAAGAAGCAGTTCCTGCTGTTTGCGCGTGAGCATCCGGGTTCCCTGACGATGAAACAAATACGGAACAGACCATATATGTTCCGGGTGTGTTCCGCAAGGCTAAAGTTCCAGCTGCGTCGGCGTGCTTATGCCTTGGCTCCGTGACAGAGGCGGTGGTTGCTGTTATGGACATCGCGTCCGCCGCAGCCGGGTCCACGCGACGGAGCAGATGCCCGCTTGAAAGGAGTGCCGCCATGGACGTTAAGCCCAATCCCGAAGTTTTCGTGGGTGAAGGCCAGGGCCGCGTGTTGTTCTCCCAGCAGGCTCGCTTCTCGCTGATTGCCGGCCCCTGCCAGATGGAAAGCCGCGACCACGCCTTCATGATCGCCGGAAGGCTCAAGGAGCTCTGCGCCGAGCTCGGGATCGGCCTTGTCTACAAGTCCTCCTTCGACAAGGCGAACCGGACATCGTTGTCGGGTAAGCGCGGCATCGGCCTGGACAGCGCGATGGAAATCTTTGCCGACCTCAAGAGGGAATTCGGCTTCCCGGTTCTCACCGACATTCACACGGAAGAACAGTGCGCACTGGTCGCGCCCACGGTCGATATCCTGCAGATACCCGCCTTCCTTTGCCGCCAGACCGATCTGCTGATCGCCGCCGCGAAGACCGGTCGCGCCATCAACGTTAAGAAGGGCCAGTTCCTAGCGCCCTGGGACATGAAGAACGTCCAGGCTAAATTCACGGCAAGCGGCAATCCGAACGTGCTTCTCTGCGAGCGTGGCGCCTCCTTCGGCTACAATACGCTCGTCTCCGACATGCGTTCGCTGCCGATCATGGCCGCGATGGGCTCGCCGGTGGTCTTCGATGCAACGCATTCCGTGCAGCAGCCCGGCGGGCAGGGCGGTTCATCCGGTGGCCAGCGTGAGTTCGTCGAGACGCTCGCCCGCGCAGCCGTCGCTGTCGGCGTTGCCGGCCTGTTCATCGAGACGCACGAGGACCCGGACAATGCGCCCTCCGATGGCCCCAACATGGTTCATCTGAAGGACATGCGACGGCTCCTGGAAAAGCTTCTGGCCTTCGATGCCGTGGCCAAGGCCGCCTAGGCGCCGCAGCGGGAGCCGGATTGTAATTCGCCTGTCATCGATTAAGAGACATTGTCGATGACCGCAGGGCATTGGGTTTACCTCAGGGAGAGATCATGACCGCCATTACCGATATCATCGCACGCGAAATCCTCGACAGCCGCGGCAATCCGACTGTGGAGGTCGATGTCTACCTGGAGGATGGCAGCATGGGCCGCGCGGCTGTCCCCTCGGGTGCTTCCACCGGGGCCCACGAGGCGGTGGAACTGCGCGATGGCGGCAAGCGCTATGGTGGCAAGGGCGTTGAGAAGGCGGTCGAGGCGGTCAATACCGAGATCTTCGATGCCATTGGCGGCTTCGATGCCGAAAGCCAGATCCACATCGACAAGACTTTGATCGCACTCGATGGCACACCCAACAAGTCGCGCCTCGGCGCCAATGCCATCCTGGGCGTCTCGCTCGCCGTCGCCAAGGCAGCAGCTGATTCCTCCGGCCTGCCGCTCTACCGCTATGTCGGGGGCGCCGGCGCACACGTCCTGCCGGTACCGATGATGAACATCATCAACGGCGGCGCCCATGCCGACAATCCGATCGACTTCCAGGAATTCATGATCATGCCGGTTGGCGCGGAGAGCCTTCGCGATGCGGTTCGTATCGGTGCGGAAGTCTTCCACGTCCTGAAGAAGGAACTCGCCTCCCAGGGCCACAACACCAATGTCGGCGACGAAGGTGGCTTTGCCCCCGGCCTGAAGAGCGCACCGGAAGCCCTCGACTTCATCATGCGCTCGGTGGAAAAGGCCGGCTACAAGCCCGGTGACGATGTATGCCTCGCACTGGATTGCGCCTCGACTGAATTCTTCAAGGACGGCAAGTACGCCATGGAAGGCGAGGGCCGCACGTTGGAACCCGGTGCCATGGCCGAATACCTGGCGGAACTCGTCGGAAAGTATCCGATCATCTCCATCGAGGACGGCATGGCCGAGGACGACTGGGATGGCTGGAAGTCGCTCACCGATCTCGTCGGCTCCAAGTGCCAGCTCGTTGGCGACGATCTTTTCGTCACGAACTCCGCGCGCCTGCGCGACGGCATCAAGATGGGTGTCGCCAACTCCATCCTCGTCAAGGTCAACCAGATCGGCTCTCTGACCGAAACGCTGGATGCCGTAGAGACCGCACACAAGGCCGCCTATACCGCGGTCATGTCGCACCGCTCGGGCGAAACCGAGGATTCGACGATCGCCGATCTGGCGGTCGCCACCAATTGCGGGCAGATCAAGACCGGATCGCTCTCGCGTTCGGACCGGCTTGCCAAGTACAACCAGCTGATCCGCATCGAGGAAATGCTGGGGCCGCAGGCAGTCTATGCCGGCAGGTCCATTCTCAAGGCCTGATTCATCAGGCAAACATTAAGTTCGCAAGGAAAGCCCGGTTCGCCGGGCTTTCTGCGTTTCGGGCGGTCAACGATTGCTTAAGCAAGTTCTGCGAATTTGACACATCGTAATGCGTTTCGAGGATGTCGCGGGGCATGTGGACCAAGCACCATAAGGAAAGAAAACTCGGTCGATTCGTGCTCCCGCTCATAACCGTCGCCTTCCTTTCGTATTTCGGTTATCATTCGGTCAACGGCGAGCTCGGGCTCATTGCTACCGAAAACTTCGAGCGGCAGCGGCTCGATCGCTTGGCGGAACTTGCGCGACTGACCGAGAAGCGGCAGGCTCTTGAGCGTCAGGTGCAGCTCCTCAGTGACGGTTCGCTGGAAAAAGACATGCTGGACGAGATCGCGCGTTACCAGTTGAACGTCGCGCGCGAGGACGAAATCGTGATCTTCAACAACTATTTCTAGGTTAACCAGATTTCGGTTAATCTGAATTAATATTGTATTATCAGCGGGTTGTACGGAATGCGAGCCATGCATTTATGGCATTGCTGGGGTGCCTTTTCTTCCCTATGGTAACGGCCTGAACAAGACCTGCAGCACATGAGGGAGGGATGAATGGCGCCGAGAAAAACCGCGTCTGTATCCGGCCGCAAATCCGCGGCAAAGCCTGCAAGAAAAGACTTCACCGGCGGTACCATCGCCGAGTTCGACAAGGAGCAGGAGCTCCAGGCTTACCGTGACATGCTGCTGATCAGGCGGTTTGAGGAGAAGGCCGGCCAGCTCTATGGCATGGGCTTCATCGGCGGCTTCTGTCACCTCTATATTGGCCAGGAAGCGGTCGTCGTCGGCATGCAGATGGCGCTCAAGGAAGGCGACCAGGTCATCACCGGCTATCGTGACCACGGCCACATGCTGGCGACCGGCATGAGTGCGCGGGGCGTCATGGCAGAGCTGACGGGACGTCGGGGCGGCTATTCCAAGGGGAAGGGCGGCTCCATGCACATGTTCTCCAAGGAAAAGCACTTCTACGGCGGCCACGGCATTGTCGGTGCCCAGGTCTCCCTCGGCACGGGTCTTGCGTTTGCCAACAAGTATCGCGGCAATGACAGTGTCTCGACTGCCTATTTCGGTGATGGCGCCGCCAACCAGGGCCAGGTCTATGAGAGCTTCAACATGGCCAACCTGTGGAAGCTGCCGATCGTCTACGTGATCGAGAACAACCGCTACGCCATGGGCACCGCCGTCTCGCGCGCCTCCGCGCAGACCGACTTCTCCCAGCGCGGCGCCTCCTTCGGCATTCCGGGATACCAGGTAGACGGCATGGATGTCCGCGCCGTCAAGGCCGCCGCGGACGAGGCGGTTTCCTACTGCCGCTCCGGCAAGGGCCCGATCATCCTGGAAATGCTCACTTACCGCTATCGCGGCCACTCGATGTCCGACCCGGCGAAGTACCGCTCAAAGGACGAAGTGCAGAAGATGCGTTCGGAACACGATCCGATCGAGCAGGTGAAGAACCGCCTGCTCGACAAAGGCTGGGCATCGGAAGATCAGTTGAAGACGATCGACAAGGACGTCCGCGACATCGTCTCCGACTCCGCCGACTTTGCCCAGAACGATCCGGAGCCGGATACCTCCGAGCTCTATACCGACATTCTGCTCTGAGACGGGGAGGGACACTAGTATGCCAATCGATATCCTCATGCCCGCCCTTTCTCCGACCATGGAAGAGGGCACGCTCAGCAAGTGGCTGAAGAAGGAAGGCGACACGGTCGCATCCGGTGACGTCATTGCTGAAATCGAGACCGACAAGGCGACCATGGAAGTGGAAGCCGTGGATGAAGGCGTGATCGGCAAGCTGCTGGTCGAGGCCGGCACCGAAAACGTCAAGGTCAACACGCCGATCGCCGTGCTGCTGCAGGAAGGCGAGAACGCTGATTCCATTTCGGCGGAAAAGCCTGCCCAGGCGGAAGCGGCCAAGGCCGATGCTGATACGCCGGCCGCGACCTCGGACGCTGCAGGCGGCAAGGCCCGCGAAGCCAGGGACGAGCCTGCCTCGTCCGCCGACAACAAGGTTCCGGCACAGCCGAAGGTCGACGTCGCTGCCGATCCGGATATCCCGCAAGGCACCGAGATGGTCTCCACCACCGTCCGCGAAGCACTGCGTGATGCCATGGCCGAGGAAATGCGCCGTGACGAGACCGTCTTCGTAATGGGCGAGGAAGTTGCCGAATACCAGGGCGCCTACAAGGTGACCCAGGGTCTTCTGCAGGAATTCGGACCCCGCCGTGTCGTCGACACCCCGATCACCGAGCACGGCTTTGCCGGCGTCGGGGTCGGTGCGGCCATGGCCGGCCTTCGCCCGATCGTCGAGTTCATGACCTTCAACTTCGCCATGCAGGCGATCGACCAGATCATCAACTCGGCCGCCAAGACGCTCTACATGTCCGGTGGACAGATGGGCGCGCCGATGGTCTTCCGCGGCCCGAACGGTGCTGCTGCCCGCGTGGCGGCCCAGCACAGCCAGGACTACGCGGCCTGGTATTCCAGCATTCCCGGCCTGAAGGTGGTCATGCCCTACACGGCGGCCGATGCGAAGGGCCTGCTGAAAGCGGCCATCCGGGATCCGAACCCGGTGATCTTCCTGGAAAACGAGATCCTCTACGGCCAGTCCTTCGACGTGCCGAAGATGGATGATTTCGTCCTGCCGATCGGCAAGGCCCGCATCCACAAGCAGGGCAAGGACGCGACGATCGTCTCCTTCGGCATCGGCATGACCTATGCGACGAAGGCGGTCGCCGAACTGGAGAAGGAAGGCATCGACGTCGAGCTGATCGATCTTCGCACCCTGCGCCCGATGGACCTGCCGACCGTCATCGAATCGGTGAAGAAGACCGGCCGTCTCGTCACGGTCGAGGAAGGCTATCCGCAGAACTCGGTGGGCACGGAAATCGCCACCCGCGTCATGCAGCAGGCCTTCGACTATCTCGATGCGCCGATCCTGACGATCGCCGGCAAGGACGTGCCGATGCCTTATGCGGCCAACCTCGAGAAGCTGGCCCTGCCGAATGTCGGCGAGGTCGTCCAGGCGGTGAAGACCGTCTGCTACAAGTAAGGGGAGGCGTCCGATGCCGATCAACATCACCATGCCCGCCCTTTCTCCCACGATGGAAGAGGGCAATCTTGCCAAGTGGCTGGTCAAGGAGGGCGACAAGGTCGCCCCCGGTGACGTGATTGCCGAGATCGAGACCGACAAGGCGACCATGGAAGTGGAAGCCGTGGATGAAGGCACGGTGGCGAAGATCGTCGTCCCGGCCGGTACCGAGGCGGTCAAGGTCAACGCGCTGATCGCAATCCTCGCCGGTGAAGGCGAGGATGTGAAGGACGCCGCTGCCGCCGGTGGGGCATCGGCGGAAGCACCGAAGCCTGCCGCCGCTCCGGCCGAAGCCAAGGCGGAAGCGCCGAAAGCGGAAGCCGCCAAGCCGCAGGCGGAGCAGCCGGTAGCGGACGCGGCGCCCGCGGCCTCTACACCTGCGCCCAAGGCTGCCTCCGGCGAACGCATCTTCGCGTCTCCGCTGGCACGTCGCCTCGCGAGGGAAGCCGGTCTCGATCTGTCGGCCGTTTCCGGCTCGGGTCCGCATGGCCGCGTGGTCAAGGCGGATGTCGAGAAGGCTGCGGCCTCCGGTACGACGAAAGCCGCCCCGGCTGCCGCTGCCGCCGCACCTCAGGCGGCTGCCCCGGCCATGGCCAAGGGCCCATCGGACGATGCGGTCCTCAAGCTCTTTGCCGAAGGCTCCTACGAACTCCTGCCGCATGACGGGATGCGCAAGACGATTGCATCACGCCTGACGGAATCGACGCAGACCGTTCCATCCTACACCGTGTCGATGGACTGCGAACTCGACGCCCTCATGAAGCTGCGCGCCGAGATCAACGCTTCGGCTCCGGTGAAGAAGACGGAGAAGGGCGAGGTTCCGGCCTTCAAGCTCTCGGTCAACGACTTCATCATCAAGGCGATGGCGCTCGCGCTGCGCGACGTGCCGATGGCGAATGCCTCCTGGACCTCGACGGCACGCGTGCTGCACAAGCAAGCCGATGTCGGCGTGGCCGTTGCCATTCCCGACGGCCTGATCACACCGATCGTCCGCAATGCCGAGCAGAAGACGCTGTCTGCCATCTCCAACGAGGTGAAGGATCTCGCCAAGCGGGCGCGCGACAAGAAGCTGAAGCCTGAGGAGTATCAGGGCGGCACGACGTCCGTCTCCAATCTTGGCATGTTCGGCGTCTCCAGCTTCACCTCGATCGTCAACCTGCCGCAGGCTTCGATCGTGTCGATCGGCGCCGGCGTCGAGAAGCCGGTCGTCAGGAACGGCGAGATCAAGATCGGCACGGTCATGACCGCAACCTTCGCCTTCGATCATCGGGTCATCGATGGTGCGCTCGGCGCGGAGCTCGCCTCTGCCTTCAAGCGCTATGTCGAAAACCCGATGGCGATGCTCGTCTGACGCGGAAGAGCCGATGGCAAAGACCGTCCTCTGCTACGGTGACTCGCTCACCTGGGGTTACGATCCGGAAGGTCCGGGTCGTCACCTCTTCGAGGACCGCTGGCCAAGCGTGCTGCAGGCGGCCCTCGGTTCAGAGGTCAATGTCATTGCGGAAGGCTTGAACGGCCGCACCACCGGTTACGACGATCACCTGGCAGATTGCGAGCGCAACGGCGTGAAGAGCCTGCCGACGGTGTTGCACAGCCACATGCCGCTCGATCTCGTCATCCTCATGCTCGGCACCAACGACATGAAGCCGGTGATTGCCGGCACAGCGATTGCGGCGCGCCAGGGCATGCAGCGGCTGGTGGCGCTGGTCCGAAATCACGAATGGTCCTTTGATTACGAAGTGCCGGACATCCTCATCGTCGCGCCGCCGCCGCTTCGCGAGACGGCTGATCCCGTTTTCGCCGCCATGTTTGCCGGCGGCGTCGAGCAGTCGGCCATGCTCGCATCGCTTTATCGCGACCTCGCGGATGAACTGGGCTGCGGGTTCTATGATGCGGCCTCAGTTGCCGAGACGACGCCACTCGACGGTGTCCATCTGAACGCAAACAATACCCGGGCCCTCGGCAGGGGGCTCGAACCTATCGTACGGATGATGTTGGGAATTTGACGCTCTTTGGTGACGGAATTGACTACGATCAAAGAGAAAGCAGGTGCGACGGATATGGCTGGTTTCATCGATTGATGGACAAAGAGGAGACCGAGCCATGTCGAACACGCCTCACGAAATTCACGACGAATTTCCGGAATACGCCGACAAGATCCATTCGCTGAAGGTCAGCAATGAGCATTTTGCCGGTCTGCTCGAGAATTATCGCGACGTCAATCGTGCGATTCATCGGGCTGAAACGGAAGTGGAGCCGGTCGGCGATGCGCATATGGAAGACATGCGCAAGCGCCGGATGGTTCTGAAGGATGAGATTTACGGGATGCTGGCCAAGGCGTGACGCCTGGTGCTTCATCCCCCGGAAGGCTCGGCGAAAGCCGGGCCTGTTCCGACAGACAAGGAGATGAAGGCCCGTGTCCAACGCTTATGACGTCATCATCATCGGCTCCGGCCCCGGCGGCTACATCGCCGCGATCCGTGCGGCACAGCTCGGCATGAAGGTTGCGGTCGTCGAACGCGAGCACCTAGCGGGCATCTGCTCGAACTGGGGCTGCATCCCCACCAAGGCGCTGCTCCGCACCGCTGACGTCATGCACAGCGCCAGCCATGCGAAGGACTACGGCCTGACGCTCGAAGGCTCGATCAAGCCAGACATCAAGGCGATCGTCGCCCGCTCCCGCGGCATCGCCCATCGCATGAACAACGGCGTCGGCTTCCTGTTCAAGAAGAACAAGGTCGACATCATCTGGGGCGAGGCGAAGATCACCAAGCCGGGCGAGGTGGTCGTCGGCAAGATCTCCAAGCCCATCGTCCAGCCGCAGGGCCCCGTGCCGAAGAACACCCTGGGCGAGGGCACCTATTCCGCCAAGCACATCATCGTCGCGACCGGCGCGCGGCCGCGTGCGCTGCCCGGTATCGAGTCGGATGGCAAGCTCATCTGGACCTATTTCGAGGCCATGAAGCCGGAGGAAATGCCGAAGTCGCTGCTCGTCATGGGCTCTGGCGCGATCGGCATCGAGTTTGCCAGCTTCTACCGCACCATGGGCGTCGACGTCACCGTCGTCGAGATCATGAAGCAGGTCATGCCGGTGGAAGATGCGGAGATCTCCGCACTGGCGAAGAAGCAGTTCGAGCGCCAGGGCATGAAGATCCTGCTCGAGGCCAAGGTCGCCAAGGTCGAGAAGGGCGCCAACTCCGTCACCGCCACCATCGAATTGAAGGACGGCAAGACTCAAGCGATCACGGCTGACCGGATGATCTCGGCCGTCGGTGTCCAGGCCAATATCGAGAGCCTTGGTCTGGAAGCGGTCGGGGTCAAGACGGACCGCGGCTTCATCGCGATCGACGGGTACGGCAAGACCAATATCCCCGGCATCTATGCAATCGGCGATGTCGCCGGTCCGCCGCTGCTCGCCCACAAGGCCGAGCACGAGGCCGTCATCTGCATCGAGAAGATTGCCGGCCTGCCGAATGTTCATCCGATGGACAAGGCGAAGATCCCGGGCTGCACCTATTGCAACCCGCAGGTCGCCTCCGTCGGTCTGACGGAAGCCAAGGCGAAGGAGCAGGGCAGGGACGTCCGCGTCGGCCGCTTCCCCTTCGTCGCCAACGGCAAGGCGATCGCGCTCGGCGAAGACCAGGGTCTCGTCAAGACGATCTTCGACAAGAAGACCGGCGAACTCCTCGGCGCCCATATGGTCGGCGCGGAAGTGACCGAACTCATCCAGGGTTTCGTCGTCGCGATGAACCTCGAAACGACGGAAGAAGACCTGATGCACACGATCTTCCCGCATCCGACCATTTCGGAAACTATGAAGGAAAGCGTGCTGGATGCCTATGGCCGGGCCCTGAACGCCTGATCCTGCAATCGATGCCGGCTTGTTCCAGGGGCCGGCATCTCCCACATGTGAAGTCTCGATCGGAGGAACGGCAATGGAAGGCGTAGGCTGGTTTGCGGCCATCATCATCGGCGGGCTGGCCGGCTGGCTTGCCGGCAAGTTCATGGACCTGCGCTATGGCCTGTTCATGAACATCTTCATCGGCATCGTTGGTGCCATCGTTGCCAACGCCGTCTTCGAAGGCGCCGACATCCATGTTGCAGACGGATGGCTGGGTTTCCTGGTGACAGGTTTCATCGGCTCCTGCGTTCTGTTATTCCTTGCAAAAATCGCCCGTCGGTAACGGGAGCCGCTGACGCGGCAAAGGCAGGTAACTGATGGTAACCATTCTCGACAGGACCGCTGCGGAAGATCTCAAGCGCGTCCGCCATCCGGAAAAGGCGCATCGTCCGGACACTGAAGTCTTGCGCAAGCCGGAATGGATCCGGGTCAAGGCGCCTGTTTCCAAGGGCTATGCCGAAACCCGCTCGATCGTGAAGGAAAACAAGCTCGTCACGGTCTGCGAGGAGGCCGGCTGCCCGAACATCGGCGAGTGCTGGGACAAGAAGCACGCCACCTTCATGATCATGGGCGAGATCTGCACCCGCGCCTGCGCCTTCTGCAACGTCACCACGGGCCGCCCCAATGCGCTCGACCTGGACGAGCCGGAGAATGTCGCCAAGGCCGTGCGGCAGATGGGCCTCTCCCACGTGGTTATCACCTCCGTTGATCGCGACGACCTCGACGACGGTGGCGCCGAGCACTTCGAGAAGGTGATCTGGGCGATCCGCGCGGCCTCGCCGCTGACCACGATCGAGATTCTGACGCCGGACTTCCTCAAGAAGCCGGGCGCCCTCGAGCGCGTCGTCGCCGCCAAGCCGGACGTATTCAACCACAATCTGGAAACGGTTGCGGGCAATTACCTGACCGTTCGCCCCGGCGCGCGCTATTTCCACTCCATCCGTCTGCTGCAGCGAGTGAAGGAACTCGATCCCACGATGTTCACCAAGTCCGGCATCATGGTCGGCCTCGGCGAGGAGCGGAACGAGGTGCTGCAACTGATGGATGACCTGCGGACCGCTGATGTGGACTTCCTCACCATCGGTCAATATCTGCAGCCCACCCGCAAGCACCACAAGGTCGAGCGCTTCGTGACCCCGGAAGAATTCAAGTCCTACGAGACCATCGCCTATACCAAGGGCTTCCTGATGGTCTCGTCCAGTCCGCTGACCCGCTCTTCCCATCACGCGGGCGATGACTTCGCACGACTGAAGGCGGCCCGTGAGCGGAAGCTTCTGGCCGCTGCGGAATAGCTGCCGCGTCATCATGGCCGGGACGGCTCCCGTCCCGGCTCTTGCCATCCCCTGCTCCCGGCATTAGCTCTCCACCATGCCAAAGTTCGAGACTCATCGCCCCGTCAAGCATTCGCCCAAGCAGATGTATGATCTGGTGGCCGATGTGGAGAAGTACCCGCAATTCCTTCCGCTTTGCGAGGCGCTCACCGTCCGGTCGCGCAAGGAGCGCGACGGCAAGACGCTGCTGATTGCCGACATGACTGTCGGCTACAAGGCGATACGCGAGACCTTCACGACGCAGGTCCTCCTGAACCCTGAAGAACTGGCGATCGACGTGAAGTACATTGAGGGCCCGTTTCGTTACCTGGACAACCGCTGGCGGTTTGAACCGGCCGGCGAGGGATGCAAGGTACACTTCTTCATCGACTACGAATTCAAGAGCCGGATCTTGGGCGCCGTGATGGGCTCGATGTTCGACCGTGCCTTCCGCATGTTCGCCGAAGCCTTCGAGGCGCGGGCGGATCGGGTCTACGGCTGAATGGAAGACATCCGGCAGCACACCCAAATCTAGAGCAGCGCTGGAACTTCTGGATCAAAAACGGCTCACGCCCGTTGAGAGGCGATGCTAGATCTCAGCGACTGGTCACCTGATCCCTATATCCTGGTTCTGACGGGACTGGGCTTCCTCATAGCGCTCGTCGCCTGGTTGCCTCTGGCGCTCAAGCGCCTCCCTTTGTCATTGCCGATCGTCTGCATTGCTTTGGGTGCAGCATTGTTTATGAGCCCGGCGGTCTCCGATGAGCCACTGCCTCTGACCTATCCTGAATTTACGGAGCGCTTTACTGAATTCGTGGTGATCATCGCACTGATGGGCGCCGGCCTGAAGCTCGACCGCGTCTTCAGTTGGCGGCGATGGAGCGTGACCTGGCGTCTGCTGGCAATCACAATGCCCATGAGCATTGCAGCCATCACGGTTCTGGGGGTGTGGGGGCTCGGCCTGCCATGGGCAATTGCCTTGCTTCTCGGCGCGAGTCTGGCGCCGACTGATCCTGTTCTCGCCGCCGACGTTCAGGTCGGCCCTCCAAAAGACCGGGGAGGAAGATGAGGTACGGTTCGGGCTCACATCAGAGGCGGGGCTGAACGACGGCCTGGCCTTCCCGTTCGTGAACCTTGCAATCGCGCTGAGTGTCTACGCTGTCAACGGTGAACCCTGGCTGGAGAAGTGGATACTTCACAGCGTTCTCTGGGAGGTTGGTGCCGGCATCGTCGGCGGCTGGTTGGTCGGCCGCATCTTCGGCTGGCTAACCTTCAGAGTGCCCGCTGATACCAAGCTCGCACAGACGGGAGACGGCCTGATTGCAATCGCCGCGACCTTCGTCTCCTATGGCCTCACCGAAATCATCGAGTGTTATGGCTTCCTCGCCGTCTTCGTGACCGCCCTCACGCTTCGTCATGCCCATCGCGAGCACGACTTTCATCGGGAGATGCACGACGTCACGGAGCAGGTCGAGCGCCTGGCGATGATGATCCTGCTGCTGCTTTTTGGTGGTGCATTGGTGACCGGCCTGCTCGCGCCGCTTCGATTCGCCGATATCGTCGCGGCAGTTCTCATCCTGATCGTCATAAGGCCGCTGGGCGGGTTGATCGGCCTCATCGGGCTGGACGCCGCCTGGAGAGAAAAACTGACCATCTCCTTCTTCGGCATCCGTGGCGTCGGTTCGTTCTACTACCTTGCCTATGGCCTCAACCATATGCCCGTTGAAGACGGTGAGCGTCTCTGGGCCATCGTAGGTCTGGTGGTGCTGCTGTCCGTCCTCCTGCACGGCTTGACGGTAACCCCGGTCATGCGGCTGCTCGACCGTAGCCGAGGGAGGGATCCTGATGCCACGGGTGTGCCGCCGCCCGGTTTGCAGGGGCCCGCTTCGGAGGCGATCTCAGAAAACTAGCTTGACGATCCCGGAGGGAGGCGAAGACTGCGGCAGTGGCCAACATTCGATGCGCTCGCCATCATCTGGTTTCGGCCGCCTCCAGCAGCATCTCCAGTGCGGTCCGCACCGTCGCGAGCCGCACCTCACTGCGGCCGATCGACCCGTAGCGCATTTCCCGATGGATCAGAATTCCGGCTCGCGTCTGGACGGCAAGATGCACGAGACCCACCGGCTTCTCAGCCGACCCACCGTTCGGGCCGGCAATCCCCGTGACGGCAACCGCCGCGCTGGCGCGGGACCGGTAGAGGGCACCATGCGCCATCTGCAGCGCGACTTCGCGCGAAACCGCGCCGTAGGCCGCAAGGCTTTTCTCCGACACGCCAAGCAGGTCCACCTTTGCCTCGTTGGTATAGGTTACGAAGCCGCGGTCGACGACGGCAGACGACCCGGAAATCTCCGTCAGGGCGCCGGCAATCAACCCGCCCGTGCAGGATTCGGCCGTGGACAGCATCTGCTGATGTTCGCGGTAAAGAGCGATGACCTGGCTCGCCGCCCGTTCGATATCCGCGGGGAAGAGACTCATGACCCGCGTCCGGAATACACGACTGTTGCCGTCGCGATGGCGGCGATGCCCTCGCGTCGACCGACAAAGCCGATCTGCTCGTTCGTGGTGGCCTTCACCGAGCAGCGCTCGGTGGCAATTCCCAGTATCTCAGCCATGGTTTCGCGCATCGTCTGTCGGTGCGGGCCGATCTTCGGCGCCTCGGCGATCAGTGAGACGTCCGCATTCATGATGGTGCCGCCGTTCTCGCGAACGATCTCCGCGGCGCGCGCCAGGAAGATTTTCGACGGCGCACCCTTCCACTGGGGGTCCGAGGGCGGGAAATGATCGCCGATGTCACCGGCGCCGCAGGTCGCCAGCAGCGCATCGGTCAGCGCATGGAGCCCAACATCGGCATCCGAATGTCCCTTCAGCCTCTGGTCGTGTGGGATGAAGACGCCACACAGCGTGACCCCGTCTCCCGGCTCCAACTGGTGCACGTCATAGCCGTTCCCGGTCCGCACGTCCGGAAGTGCCGCCGCCGAAAGTCTCTCGTCCGCCATGGTGATGTCCCGCCTTACTGTCAGTTTCACATTGTCCGGAGAGCCTTCCACGATCGCAACCGCAACCGCCGCCCACTCGGCGATGGCGCAGTCGTCCGTGAAGTCGACACGGGACTGAGCGGCCGCCCTCTCATGTGCCTCCAGTATCGTCGCCAACCGGAAGCTCTGCGGGGTCTGGGCCGCATAAAGTTCCTCCCGCGAAATGGTCTCGATCACGCGCCCTTGCGTGCCCCGCTTGAGCGTATCAGTGACCGGAAGGGCAGGCAGCACGGCCTCGTCGCCCGCCTCCAGCCGGGCAGCGATGCGATCAAGAAGCACCCGGTCGACGAAGGGCCGGGCGCCGTCATGGATCATAACATGCGTCGCGTCCAGCGCCGCGACCGCCTGCAGGCCGGCAAGGACTGACTGCTGGCGCGTCGCGCCTCCTGTAACCGTCGACACGCGTTCCGTGGCGAGGCCACTGACGGCCTCCTCGAACAGGAGCTTGTCATCCGGATGGATGACGACGACGATCGGTCCGGCCTTCGACCAGTCGAGGAAGGCCTTCAGCGTGTGCGCGATCACGGCGCTGCCGCCGATCCTGCGATACTGCTTCGGTCCCTCTGCAGATCCTGCCCGTTCCCCACGTCCGGCTGCGACGATGACGATCCCGATATCCATGATGAGGGCGGCTCACGCTCAACTGACACATTCGATTGACAGGGGATGACTATAGACTCACAAGGCGTTTTGCCAGCCGCCCGACCCGTTCTTCTTTCCGCACGATTGCTCTTGTGGAAGGCGAAGAGAGTGGCTAAAAATGATGCAGTAATACTGCGTGCCCGAAAGATTGTCATTTGCCTGTTCCGCATCTTGCCACTCCCTTCAGCATCGGACCCGTCACCCTCAGGAACCGCGTGGTTCTGGCGCCAATGTCCGGGGTGACCGACCTGCCGTTTCGCGAGATCGCCTGGCGATGGGGCGCCGGACTGGTCGTCACCGAGATGATCGCCAGCCGTGAGCTTGCCATGTCCCGCGGTGAATCCTGGGCCCGCCTGAAGCGCGCCGGACTTGGTCCGCACATGGTCCAGCTTGCCGGTCGTGAGCCGCACTGGATGGCCGAGGCCGCCCGTATCGCCGCCGACAACGGGGCGGACATCATCGACATCAACATGGGTTGTCCCGCCAAGAAAGTAACCGGCGGCCTTTCCGGCTCGGCTCTGATGCGCGATCCCGTGCTGGCCCTTTCGCTGATCGAGGCGACGGTGAAGGCGGTGGATGTGCCGGTCACCCTGAAGATGCGGCTTGGTTGGGACGAGAACTCGATCAACGCCCCGCAGATCGCCCGTCAGGCGGAGGAGGCCGGCGTCAGGCTCGTTACGATACACGGTCGAACCCGCATGCAGTTCTACGAAGGCAGGGCGGACTGGAACGCGATTCGCGCGGTGCGCGAGGCGATTTCCATACCGTTGATCGCCAATGGCGACGTCCAATCTCCCGCGGATGCGCGGGAGATCCTCGCTGCGTCCGGTGCCGATGCCGTCATGATGGGCCGTGGCGCCCAGGGAAGGCCGTGGCATGTCGGAGCAATCGCCGGCCACCCGTCTCCCTCTTGCAGGGAGCAGAGGGAGATTGTCGCCGAGCACTACGAGGAGATGCTTGCCTTCTACGGCCGGGAAGCCGGGCTGCGGCACGCCCGCAAGCACCTTGGCTGGTACATCGACCGGTTGGCGCCGTCGCTTCCCGTCGAGGACAAGGCAGCGATCTTCCGATCCACCGATCCAGAGGATGTCATGCAGAAAATGATGCAGGCGCTGCAGGTCCAGGCAGAGCCGGCCGCGAGGGAGGCCGCATGAACAAGCCCCAGCCGCCGTCGGGGGACAATGCGCTGGCGCTCGCCGTCCTCAATTCCGTTCAGAACCCGGTGATCCTCGTGGATCCTGCCGGGCATGTCGCCTTCGCGAACTGGGAGGCCGAATCCTTCTTCGGAGCCAGTGCCGCGCAACTCGCCCGCCATGACATCGCCACGCTCATTCCGTTCGGCAGCCCGCTCCTGGCGTTGATCGACCAGGTTCGGGAGCGCAAGGCGCCTGTGAACGAATACCGGGTCGACCTGTCGTCGCCGCGGCTCGGTCAGGAAAAGCTGGTCGACCTCTATGTGGCTCCGGTCGTCAGCGAGCCCGGTTCGGTCGTCGTCGTCTTCCAGGAACGCTCCATGGCCGACAAGATCGACAGGCAGCTGACCCATCGCGCCGCTGCCCGTTCAGTGACCGGCCTCGCCTCGATGTTGGCGCACGAGATCAAGAACCCGCTCTCGGGCATCCGTGGAGCAGCACAATTGCTCGAGACCTCGGTCGAAAGCGAAGATCGGGCGCTGACCAGGCTGATTTGTGACGAAACGGACCGCATCGTGTCGCTCGTCGACCGCATGGAGGTCTTTTCCGATGAGCGGCCGGTCGACCGGCAGCCCATCAACATCCATTCGGTTCTCGACCACGTGAAGGCGGTTGCCCAGGCGGGCTTCGGCCGTCACATCAGGTTTTCGGAGAACTATGATCCCTCGCTGCCGCCGGTCCACGCCAACCGCGACCAGCTGGTGCAGGTCTTCCTCAACCTGGTGAAGAACGCCGCCGAGGCCATCGGGGACCAAGCCGACGGCGAGATCATGCTGACCACGGCCTACCGTCCCGGCATCCGGCTTTCCGTCGCCGGGTCGCGGGAGAAGATCTCTCTGCCGCTGGAATTCTGCGTGATCGACAATGGCCCCGGCGTCCCGGCCGACCTGCTGCCGGACCTCTTCGACCCCTTCATCACCACAAAAACCAACGGCTCCGGCCTTGGCCTAGCGCTGGTGGCCAAGATCATCGGCGCCCATGGCGGCATCGTCGAGTGCGACAGCCAGGCTCGCCGGACCGTGTTCCGTGTCCTGATGCCGATGCACAAGGAGGAGAGTGCGCTGGAGCAAGGTGCTGCCCATAGAATGACAGGAAAAGCCCAATGACTGCCACCATCCTTGTCGCCGATGACGACGCGGCCATCCGCACCGTACTCAACCAGGCGCTGACGCGTGCGGGTTACGACGTCCGCATCACCTCCAATGCTGCAACCCTCTGGCGCTGGGTCTCGGCGGGCGAGGGGGATCTCGTGGTGACGGACGTGGTCATGCCGGACGAGAATGCCTTCGACCTGCTGCCGCGCATCAAGAAGGCGCGTCCCGACCTGCCGGTGCTGGTCATGAGCGCGCAGAACACCTTCATGACGGCCATCAAGGCGTCGGAGAAGGGGGCTTACGACTATCTGCCCAAGCCCTTCGACCTCACCGAACTAATCGCCATCATTGGCCGCGCATTGGCCGAGCCGAAGAAGAAGCCTGCCCGTCTCGAAGATGACACGCAGGATGGCATGCCGCTTGTCGGACGTTCCGCCGCCATGCAGGAGATCTACCGGGTCCTTGCCCGTCTCATGCAGACGGATCTGACGCTGATGATCACCGGCGAATCAGGCACCGGCAAGGAACTCGTCGCCCGGGCGCTGCATGACTACGGCAAGCGCCGCAACGGCCCCTTCGTGGCGATCAACATGGCCGCCATCCCGCGTGACCTGATCGAGTCCGAACTCTTCGGTCATGAGAAGGGCGCCTTCACCGGCGCGCAGGCGCGCTCGACCGGCCGCTTCGAGCAGGCCGAGGGCGGCACGCTCTTCCTCGACGAAATCGGCGACATGCCGATGGACGCGCAGACGCGTCTCCTGCGCGTCCTGCAGCAGGGCGAGTATACGACGGTCGGCGGCCGCACTCCGATCCGCACCGATGTCCGCATCGTCGCCGCGACCAACAAGGACCTGAAGCAGCTCATCAATCAGGGCCTCTTCCGCGAAGATCTCTATTACCGACTGAACGTCGTCCCGCTGCGCCTGCCGCCCCTGCGCGACCGGGCGGAGGACATTCCCGACCTGGTCCGCCACTTCATGCAGATGGGCGAAAAGGAGGGGCTGGACGTCAAGCGGTTCGACAGCGAGGCGCTCGATGCGATGAAGGCCTACGCCTGGCCTGGCAACGTTCGCGAACTTGAAAACCTGATGCGCCGGCTGATGGCGCTCTACCCGCAGGACGTCATCACCCGCGAGATCATCGACGCCGAATTGCGCTCGGATACGCCCGACAGCCCGATCGAAAAGCTCGGACCGCGCGGCGAAGCCCTGTCAATCTCGCAGGCTGTGGAGGAGAACATGCGCTCCTATTTCGCCAGCTTCGGCGACAGCCTGCCGCCGCCTGGCCTCTACGAGCGCGTACTGCGGGAGATGGAGTACCCGCTGATCCTCGCGGCACTGACCGCCACCCGCGGCAACCAGATAAAGGCAGCCGATCTGCTCGGGCTCAACCGGAACACCTTGCGCAAGAAGATCAGGGAGCTTGGCGTCTCCGTCTATCGCAGCGCGCGCAGTGCATGAACCCTGATTGACTCTCCACGGGTTTCCGTTGCACTTTCGCCACAATGCGTTGCTTATTGGCAACGAATCTCGCCGATGCGGGCATTGCGCTCGCGGGTAGACAGGAAGTCGGGTGCGGCGCTGACGGCAGCGAACTGATCTCGCACGCGCAAGGAGTTTAGCAATGGTCGAGGGCGTCTTTTCGCCCGCGGAAGAAGCCGGATCGGATCTTGAAGCCCAGGACCGTCGCGCATCCTTCGCATTGCCGGGCCTCCTGCTTGCCGGAGGGGCGCTTCTCTGCGCTATCCTCACTCTCTTCGTCCTGCTCGGACTCACGCCGATCGCGCCCACCACGCCGGTGGTCATCGCCTCCGCCGTCCTCAACGGCATCTTCGTTGTCGGGCTTCTCTATCTCATTGGTCGCGAGCTCAGCCGGCTGCTGAGAGCGCGCAACAGGGGACGGGCGGCCGCGCGTCTTCACATCCGTGTCGTTGCGCTTTTCTCGATCGTGGCAATCACGCCTGCGGTGCTTGTGGCACTGTTCGCGAGCATCACGCTGAGCGCGGGCCTTGACCGCTGGTTCTCCATACGCACGCAATCCATCGTCCGGTCCTCCACCGATGTGGCGCAGGCCTACATGATGGAGAATGCGAGCTACCTGCAGGGCCAGACGGTATCGATGGCCAATGACCTCGAGCGCAATCGCGCCACCTTCTACCTGGACCGCACCGGCTTCGTCGATCTGATGACCCGCCAGGCACGGGGCAGGGGGCTCCTGGGCGCCTTCCTCGTTCGAGAGGACGGGGCGGCGATCGCCCAGGCCGACATCTCGACGGAGCGCCCGCTCCCGGCCATACCCAAGGACGCTTTGGAAAAGGCGGCCGCAGGGCAGCCGACGCTGATCCCGCCTGGCGTGACCAATCTCGTCGGCGCCATCATCAAGCTGGATGCGTTTCCCGGAACATTCCTCTACACCATCCGCGCTGTTGATCCGAAGGTCATGGCCGCGATGCGTCTGATGGAGGACAATACGGCCGAATATCAGGCCATGGAGGCCGGCCGGGCATCATTGCAATTCGCCTTTGCGATCGTCTATCTGGGATTCGCATTGATCGTCCTCCTGGCCGCCATATGGACGGCCATTGCCGTTGCCGACCGGATCGTTCGTCCCATCCGCCTTCTGATCAGCGCAGCCGACAGCGTCGCCACGGGAGACTTGAACGTAGTCGTCCCGGTCCGGGCGGCCGATGGCGATGTCGGTAGCCTGTCGCGCACCTTCAACAAGATGATTTCCGAGATTCGCAGCCAGCGCGACGAGATCCTCGAGGCAAAGGATGAGGTGGACGACCGGCGGCGATTCATTGAGGCGGTTCTCTCGGGCGTGACCGCTGCCGTCATTGGCGTCGAGGACGACCGGCGGATCACCATCGTCAATCCGTCCGCTGAGGCGTTCCTGGGTCTGTCGGCCGAGCGGTTGATCGGGCGCAATCTCTCCGAAGTCGTGCCGGAGATCGACAGCGTCCTCTCGGAGGCTGCCTCCCGCGCCCGTAACGACTTCCGCAAGCAGGTCAACCTGATGCGGGGCGGCAAGGAGCGGACGCTGAGCGTCCAGGTTACGCGGGAAGAGCAGAGCACCTCTCGCGATTCCTATGTGATTACCCTCGACGACATTACCGACCTCGTCATCGCCCAGCGGTCGACTGCCTGGGCGGATGTCGCGCGTCGCATCGCTCATGAGATCAAGAACCCGCTGACGCCCATCCAGCTTTCGGCCGAGCGCTTGAAGCGCCGCTACGGCAAGCAGATCGCCGACGATGACCGGGCGGTCTTCGACCAGTGCACGGACACGATCGTGCGCCAGGTGGGGGACATCGGACGCATGGTGGACGAGTTTTCCTCCTTTGCTCGGATGCCGAAGCCGGCGAAGGAGCAGACGGATCTGCGCGACATCCTGCGCGATGCGGTCTTCCTGAGGGAAATGGGTACCACCCACGTGGAGTTCCTGCGGGAGCTGGGCGACGAGCCCCTGGTCGGAATGTTCGACGCGCGAATGCTCGGCCAGGCCTTCGGCAACCTCGTCAAGAATGCGGTGGAAGCCATTGAGGCCGTGCCGGGCGATCAGGAGCGCGACGGGCGGAAGGTCTGGGTCAGGGCGAACTACGAACCGGCCCGCGATACTTTCGTTGTCGACATCATCGACAACGGCAGCGGCCTCCCGGCTGAGAACCGGCACCAGATTCTGGAGCCGTACATGACGATGCGCGAAAAGGGCACGGGACTTGGCCTGGCGATCGTCAAGAAGATCATCGAGGAGCATGGGGGGCAGATTGAACTGCATGATGCGCCCCCTGAGTTCGATCATGGCCGCGGTGCCATGATCAGGGTCCTGCTGCCGCACATGGTAGCGGGCGGGATCGGAACTGAAACTGATAGGGAACTCGCATATGGCGTCTGATATTCTGGTCGTGGACGACGAGGTGGACATCCGCGAGATCGTCTCCGGAATCCTTTCCGACGAGGGTCACGAGACCCGGACGGCGCATGACAGCGACAGCGCGCTGGCAGCCATCTCCGATCGCGTGCCGCGGCTCGTCTTTCTCGACATCTGGATGCAGGGCTCCAAGCTCGACGGTCTCGCCCTGCTCGACGAGATCAAGAACCGGCATCCCGACCTGCCCGTCGTGATGATTTCCGGTCACGGCAACATCGAGACCGCCGTCTCGGCGATCAAGCGCGGCGCCTTCGATTTCATCGAAAAGCCGTTCAAGGCAGACCGGCTGATCCTGATCGCCGAGCGGGCGCTGGAAAACTCGAAGCTGAAGCGCGAGGTCAGCGAGTTGAAGCGGCGGACCGGTGACGCCGTGGAACTCGTCGGCACCTCCGTTGCCGTCTCGCAGCTTCGCCAGACCATCGACAAGGTCGCGCCGACCAACAGCCGCATCATGATTCTCGGGCCCTCCGGCTCCGGAAAGGAACTGGTCGCCCGGATGATCCACCGCAAGTCGTCCCGCGCCAACGGTCCGTTCGTGGCGCTGAATGCCGCGACGATTACGCCGGACCGGATGGAGGTCGCTCTCTTCGGCACCGAGGGCGGCCCCGGACAGCAGCGCAAGATCGGCGCCTTGGAGGAGGCACATCGTGGCATCCTTTATCTCGACGAAGTGGGCGAGATGCCGCGCGAGACGCAGAACAAGATCCTCCGTGTCCTCGTCGACCAGCAGTTCGAGCGGGTCGGCGGTTCGAAGCGGGTCAAGGTGGACGTACGGATCATCTCGTCGACCGCTTACAACCTGGAGAGCCTGATCGCGGAAAGCATCTTCCGCGAGGATCTCTACCACAGGCTCGCCGTCGTGCCGGTGAAGGTTCCGGCGCTGGCCGAGCGGCGCGAGGACATCCCCTTCCTGGTCGACATGTTCATGCGCCAGATTTCCGAACAGGCCGGCATTCGCACCCGCCGAATCGGCGAGGACGCCATGGCGGTGCTGCAGGCCCATGACTGGCCGGGCAACATCCGTCAGCTCCGCAACAATATCGAGCGGCTGATGATCCTGGCGCGAGGCGACAGCCCCGACAGCGTGATCTCGGCCGACATGCTGCCGACCGACCTTGGCGACATGCTCCCGAAGATTTCCTCCCAGGGCGATCATCACATCATGACCTTGCCGCTCCGCGAGGCCCGTGAAATGTTCGAACGCGATTACCTGATCGCGCAGATCAACCGCTTCGGCGGCAATATCTCGCGGACGGCGGAATTCGTCGGCATGGAACGGTCGGCCCTGCATCGCAAACTGAAGTCCCTCGGCGTCTAGGCCAGTCTCCGGCCTGCAGCCATGAAGGAAGCCCCATGAAAGTCATCATTTGCGGAGCGGGGCAGGTCGGCTACGGCATCGCCGAGCGCCTGTCCCAGGAAGACAACGACGTCTCCGTCATCGACACGTCCGCCTCGCTGGTTAACGCGATCACGGAGACGCTGGATGTGCGGGGCTATGTGGGGCACGGGGCGCATCCGGATATTCTGGCGAAGGCCGGCGCCGAGCAGGCGGACATGATCATCGCCGTGACCCTCTACGACGAGGTCAATATCGTCGCTTGCGAGGTGGCCCAGGCTCTGTTCAGCGTCCCCACCAAGATTGCCCGAATCCGCGCCCAGAGCTATCTGGCACCGGAATATTCGAATCTTTTCAGCCGCCAGAACATGTCGATCGATGTGACGATCTCGCCGGAGATCGAGGTCGGCAAGATGGTGCTGCGGCGGATTTCCTTCCCAGGCGCGACGGACATCGTCCGGTTTGCGGAGGACTCGATTGCCATGCTGGCAATCGAGTGCATGGAGGATTGCCCCGTCCTCAACACGCCGCTACAGCAGTTGAGCCAGCTGTTCCCGGACCTGATGGCGACGGTCGTCGGCATCTACCGCAATGGCAGGCTTGCCGTCAGCCGGTCGGCGGACCAACTGGAAGCGGGAGATCTCGCCTATGTCATCTGCCAGCGTGACCACGTGCGCCGTACGCTGGGTCTCTTCGGGCATGAGGAACAGGAAGCGCGCCGCATCATCATCGCCGGTGGCGGCAACATCGGCCACTATGTCGCACGCACAATCGAACAACTCCAGCCGAGAACCAGGCTGAAGATCATCGAGACCGATCGTGAGCGCGCCGCCGCCATTTCCGAGCAATTGCGCAACGCGGTCGTCCTGCATGGCTCAGCCCTCGACCAGAACATCCTGCAGCAGGCAGACGTCCAGGACGCGGATCTCTTCGTCAGCCTGACCAACAGCGATCAGATCAACATCCTCGGTGCGGTGATGGCCAAGTCACTCGGTTGCAAGTCGAACCTCGTGCTGATCAACAGCTCCTCGCTGAACAAGGTCACGCAGTCCCTCGGCATCGACGCGCAGATCAACCCGCGCGCCGTCACCATTTCCCGGGTGCTCCAGCATGTTCGCAAGGGACGCATCCGCTCGGTCTACGCCGTGCAGCAGGGCTCGGCGGAGGTGATCGAGGCCGAGGCACTCGAGACGTCGCCGCTGGTCGGCAAGCCCTTCCGCGAACTGGACCTGCCCGACGGCATCCGCATAGGCGCGATCTATCGCGGCGGTACCGTCATCCGCCCAAGCGGCGACACGAAGATCAAGGCGCATGATCGCGTCGTGCTGTTCTCCACCGCGGCGGCAGTCAAGAATGTCGAGCAGATGTTCCGCGTCTCCATTCAATATTTCTGAGCATCGATCGGATCGGCTAGCCCATGTCCAGAATTGCCTATGTCAACGGCCGCTACCTTCCCCACTCAGACGCCGCCATCCATATCGAGGATCGCGGTTTCCAGTTCGCAGATGGTGTCTACGAGGTCTGCGAGGTCCGCGACGGACTGATCATCGACCTGACCCGGCATCTCGACCGGCTCGACCGGTCTCTCCGCGAACTGCGCATC
The DNA here is from genome assembly GCF_902153235.2 of Pseudorhizobium halotolerans. Classification (NCBI taxonomy): domain Bacteria; kingdom Pseudomonadati; phylum Pseudomonadota; class Alphaproteobacteria; order Hyphomicrobiales; family Rhizobiaceae; genus Pseudorhizobium; species Pseudorhizobium halotolerans. The sequence continues at coordinate 490,249 of NZ_CABFWE030000005.1, forward strand.
GCAAGTCCGATGGCGCGTGAGCCGCTGAAGCTCGTCATCAGGGAGGTCCTCCGCCGCAACCGGGTCAGGAACGGTCTCTTCTACCTGCAGGTGACGCGCGGGGTCGCCCGTCGCGACCATTACTTCCCCGCCGCCGGCACTTTGCCGACGCTGACCATCACCGCAAAATCCGTCGATCCGCAGCCGGCCCGGGCGCGGTACGAGACGGGGATCAAGGTCATCACAGTGCCGGAGAACCGCTGGGACCGCGTCGACATCAAGACGGTCGGCCTTCTTCCCAATGTCCTGGTGAAGCAGCAGGCTAAGGATGCCGGCGCCCAGGACGCCATATTCGTCGATGCCGCCGGCAAGGTCACCGAGGCGGCCTCCTCGAATGTCTGGATTGTCAGCGCCGATGGCATGCTGGTAACGCGTCCGGCCGAGCACGGGATCCTGCGCGGCGTCACGCGAACGACGGTGCTCGATGTGGCGGCCAGCCTCTCGGTCCCCGTCGAGGAGCGTGAGTTCACGGTCGAGGAAATGCTCGCGGCGCGCGAAGTCTTCCTCACCTCGGCGACGGGCTCGTGTGTTCCGGTGGTTGCCGTCGACGGGCGGACCATCGCCAATGGTCATCCTGGCAGCGTTGCCGCCGCCCTGCGTGGTGCCTTTTTGCACATTGCGGAAAAGACGCCGATTTGATAACGAGGATTTCATTGGGGGATGGAAGCACGAGGGCGCTTCCCGTATTTCTCTGAAATGTGATCAGATCATCCCGGCAGGATGCCGGCAAAAAAGAAAGAAGCGGCGCTATGGCGGAACGTTCTCAGAACTTGCAGGACCTGTTTCTTAATACTGTCCGTAAGCAAAAGATTTCTTTGACGATTTTTCTTATCAACGGTGTGAAGCTGACCGGCGTTGTCACCTCCTTCGACAATTTCTGCGTTCTCCTGCGCCGTGACGGCCATTCGCAACTCGTGTATAAGCACGCGATCTCTACCATCATGCCCGGCCAGCCGATGCAGATGTTCGAGAGCGAAGAAAACGCGGCCTGACAGGACAGTAGCTGATTAAACATCGCGACACCTCGAATGAATCGATGATCCCGGAGACCGACCGTCGCCGGGACGACATGCGCGCCGTGGTGCTCGTGCCGGTGCTGAAGAACGCCCGCGCCTCCCGTGCAGCACAGCCTGAGGCTGCACCCGCACCCCAGCGGTCGGAGGAGGCACGCCTCGAGGAGGCCATCGGCCTTGCCCGGGCGATCGACCTCGAAGTCGTGCAGGGTCTGATCGTGCAGGTCTCCCAGCCTCGCCCGGCCACTCTTATGGGAACGGGCAAGATGGGCGAGATCAAGGCGCTGCTCGACCAGCACGACGCCGGCCTTGTCATCGTCGACCATCCGCTGACGCCGGTACAGCAGCGCAATCTCGAAAAAGAATGGAACGCCAAGGTCATCGACCGGACCGGTCTGATCCTGGAAATCTTCGGCCGCCGCGCCTCCACCAAGGAGGGCACGCTGCAGGTCGATCTCGCCCATCTGAATTACCAGAAGGGTCGCCTTGTCCGAAGCTGGACCCACCTTGAGCGGCAGCGCGGTGGCGCAGGCTTCATGGGTGGTCCCGGCGAAACCCAGATCGAGGCCGACCGGCGGCTGCTCCAGGAGCGCATCGTCAAGCTCGAGCGCGAACTGGAGCAGGTGGTGCGAACCCGTCAGCTTCACCGCGCCAAGCGCCGCAAGGTGCCGCATCCGATCGTTGCCCTCGTCGGCTACACGAACGCCGGAAAATCGACCCTCTTCAACCGCATGACCGGTGCCGGCGTTCTGGCCGAGGACATGCTGTTCGCCACGCTCGATCCGACGCTGCGCCGCATGAAGCTGCCGCATGGGCGCACCGTCATCCTGTCCGATACCGTCGGCTTCATTTCCGATCTGCCGACGCACCTTGTTGCAGCCTTCCGCGCCACGCTTGAAGAAGTGCTCGAAGCGGATCTCATCCTGCATGTCCGCGACATGTCCGATCCGGACAACGCTGCGCAATCTGCAGACGTCATGCGCATCTTGTCCGATCTCGGCATCGACGAGAAGGAGCGGGAGGCCCGGATCATCGAGGTCTGGAACAAGATCGACCGCCTCGATCCCGAGGCCCATGATGCGATGGCGGAACGGGCAAGCGGCCGCGATAACATCATGGCCGTGTCGGCGATCACGGGCGAGGGCGTCGATGCGCTGCTGGCAGAGATCGCCCGCCGGCTGTCCGGCGTGCTGACCGAAACCACGGTCGCGATACCGGCAGACAAGCTGGCGCTCGTCTCCTGGGTCTACGAGAACGCGATCGTCGACGAGCGCCGAGACCAGGAGGACGGTTCGGTCGAGCTCGACGTGCGGCTCTCCGAAAGCCAGGCGGCAGCGCTCGAGCGCCGGCTTGGCAATGGCCCCAAGCCCGAGAAGGAAGACTGGGAGCGGTAGTCCGCAGCGGTGCCGCCCACGCCTTCGGTTGCATTCTGAAACACGTTATTCATGGGTGGGAGGAGCACCATGAGCGATGACGACCGGAAGATCGATGCCTTCTTCTCCGATCAGGAGCGTTGGCGCGAGGAACTCCTGGCCCTGAGAAAGATCCTCCTGGACTGCGGGCTTGTCGAAACATTCAAGTGGAGCTCCCCCTGCTACACCGTCGACGATGGCAATGTCGCGCTGCTGTGGGGTTTCAAGGATGCGGCCACGCTCGGTTTCTTCAAGGGCGTCCTCCTGAAGGACCCTGAGAAAATCCTCATCGCGCCCGGAGAGAATTCCCGGTCCTCGCGCATCCTCCGCTTCACCGGGACTGCCCAGATTGCCGGACTGGAGAAGACGATCAAGGCCTATGTTCGCGAGGCCATGGAGCTGGAGCGCGCGGGTGCCAGGGTCGACATGCCGAAGGATGATCTCGATTATCCGGAGGAACTTGTCTGCGCCCTTGGGGAGGATCCTGAATTGCAAGCTGCCTTCGAAGGCCTCACTCCCGGCCGCCGGCGCGGCTATGTCCTCCATTTCTCCCAGGCCAAGCAGTCCCAGACGCGTCGCGCACGCATCGAAAAGCATCGCAGCCGCATCCTGGCGGGCAAGGGAATGCACGACCGATAGCCGTGGCTCTCCCCGGACCGCCAGAGACTTCGCTATCCGGCTAGTGCCACCGCATCCGCGCCGGCAGCGATGCGCATGGGCGACAACGGATCGGTGGCCGCCCGCCAAACCGCCGCCACCACATCGGCCGGATGCGTGACTGGCGCCTCCACTTGCTGTTCCCGGGCGCTGAAGATCTGCTTGACGAAATCTTCATACGGGCTTGGAAAGCCGCCCTGATCCTGCAGCCGGCTGCGCGCAGTTCCGCCGAAAGCCGTGTCCGGAGCCCGTCCCGGCAGCACCAGCCGGACCCTGATGTTGAACGGCTCAAGCTCCAGTGCGGCCGATTCCGTGAAAGCGTTCACGGCCGCCTTGCTCGCGGTGTAGGCGGACAGGAGCGGCAGCGGCTTCAGCGTCACGCTCGAGGACACATTGATGATGACGCCCTCCCGGCGTTTGCGGAACTGCGGCAGCACGGCCTGCGTCATCGCCATCGTGCCGAAGGTGTTCGTCTCGAAGAGGTCCCGCACGGTCTCCATCGGCGTGCCTTCTATGACGTTCATCCAGCCGATGCCGGCATTGTTGACGAGCACGTCGATCGGGCCTGCCGCTTCCAAGGCCGCACAAATGCTCTCGGCATCACGCACATCCAGCGCCAGAACCGTGAGATTGCCGGAGGAGGGGAGGACGTCGTTTCGCGGCCTGCGCATGGTAGCGACCACACGCCAGCCCTTGTCGAGGAAGAACTTTGCGATTTCCAAGCCGAAGCCGGACGAGCAGCCAGTGATCAATATGGTTTTCATATCTGTCTCCGAGGTTGTGTCCGAGCATCATGGACCGCGCAAGCGCGACTAGCTATAATGATAGGTACCAAAAACGTTATCGAGAGTATTCGAATGACTGATCCGCTCGCCGAAATGGTTGGGGTCCTTGCACCCGGCGTGCCTATGTCAAAGGTGGTCAGCGGCTCGGGGAGCTGGCGCGTCGATCGCCTCGAACAGGGTAACCCGTTCTATTGCGTGGTTCTGGAAGGAAGCGCGGACCTCTGGGTTCAGGGGCGCCCGCCGATCACCCTGCAGGAAGGCGACTTCGTCTTGATCCCGGCCGCCTTCGCCTTCACCATGTCCAGCGCGCAGGACACCGACAGGAACGAGGAGACCCGGTGGACAATCACCATGCTGGAGGGAGAGACGAGGCACGGGGATCCGCACGGGCCCGCGGATGTCCGCTTGCTGATCGGTCACTTCGTCTTCGGTTCGCCCGACAGGAACTTGCTCGTTTCCCTTCTGCCGCAACTCCTGCACATCCGCGGCGAACAACGCCTGTCCATGCTGGTCCGACTGATCACTGATGAGGCCCGCACCGACCGGCCGGCGCGGGAGATGATCCTTGCGCGCCTGCTCGAAGTCCTGCTCGTGGAAGCCTTGCGCTCTGCCGCCGCTGAAGCTGCGCCACAGGGGATCGTTCGCGGGCTTGCCGATCCGCGCCTGGCGCTCGCCATCCGGCGCCTGCACCAGGATCCGGCAAGGCCCTGGACGGTCGAACAAATGGCAAAGGAGGCAGCCCTTTCCCGCTCCGCATTCTTCAACCGCTTCCGCCAGAAGGTGGGTGTCGCACCGATGGATTATCTGACGTCCTGGCGCATGGCGCTGGCGAGGAACCTGCTGCGCTCAGGGCAGGCGGGACTGCAGGAGATTGCTGAACGTGTCGGCTACGGCTCCGCCAGCGCGTTCAGCACCGCATTCACGCGGCTGGTCGGCGTACCGCCCTCGCGATTTGCTGAGCAGGCGGCAGTCAACCGCCTCTCCGCCGCAGCCGCTTGAGCCGTTATCGCTCTCCCAGCTTCGCCGCCTGCCAGAGCTCTTCCATCCGCTCCAGTGTCGCCGCTTCGAGCGTCTCGCCTGATTTCTGAAGTTCCGTCTCGATGTGCCTGAACCGACTCCGGAACTTCGTGTTCGTGCCGCGCAGCGCATCCTCTGGGTCGGCGTCGACGTGGCGGCCGATGTTGACCAGCGCGAAGATGAGGTCGCCGAGTTCGTCCTTCACTTTGTCCTTCTGTCCGCCGCGGAGCGCCTCGCGCAACTCGGCAACCTCCTCCTCGATCTTGTCGAGGATTGGCTCTGCCTCCGACCAGTCGAAGCCGACCTTCGCCGCCCGCTGCTGCAGCTTCAGTGCTTCCGTCAGCGCCGGCTGGCTGCGCTGGACGCTGCCGAGATAGCCGGCCTTGAAGTCTTCCTGGATCCCACGCCGTGCCCGCCGCTCGGCGCGCTCGCGCTTCTCCTCCGTCTTGATCTCATCCCACTGGACTTTGACGGCGCCGGGCGTATCAGCGTCAGAGATCGCGAAGACATGCGGGTGGCGGCGGATCATCTTGCGGGTCACAGCATGGACGACGTCGCCGAAGGAGAACTCACCGGCCTCCTCGGCCATCTGTGCGTGGTAGACGACCTGCAGCAGGAGGTCGCCCAACTCCTCGCAGAGGTCGTCGAGGTCGTTACGCTCGATGGCGTCGGCCACCTCATATGCCTCCTCGATCGTATAGGGCTTGATCGTCTCGAAGGTCTGCACGATGTCCCAGGGGCAGCCGCTTTGCGAATCGCGCAGCGCCTTCATGATGTCGATCAGGCGGGAGATGTCTCGTGAAGCTTCCATGGCGTCGATGGTCCTCAGCGAACTTTAGCGGAGCGGGATGGAATTAGCGGACTTGCCGGCCTGATAGGTGCCGGAAAGCCGGTCATAGGCCGCGCGGATTCTTGCCGACTGCTCCAGCAGAGCCGTTCGTTTTGGCTCTTCCTCCACCGCCACGAGGTCTGCGATCGCATGTGAATGCCAGAAGGCGTTCTGCCGCCGGTAGCCGCCTGGTGGAAGGCCGAAGACTTCGTTCAGGATCTTCAGGTCATGCGGAATGGCGAAGGCGTCGCGCGAATCCTCGTGGCTGAAGAAATAGTAGAAATTGTCGAAGCCCGCCCAAGTGATCGCCGACATGCACATGGTGCAGGGTTCGTGGGTGGAGAGGAAGATCAGGTCCTTGGTGTCGGGCTTTGCGTCCAGTTCGTAGAAGCGCTTCAGCGCATGCACCTCGCCGTGCCAGAGCGGGTTCCCCATCTCGTTGTTGGTCTCGGCGAGCACCAGCGACAGGTCGGACTTGCGTAGGATCGCCGCGCCGAACACCTTGTTGCCGGCCGCCACGCCGGCCTCCGTCAGCGGCAGGATGTCATTCTCCATGACGTCGAGGAGGCGGGCAACAAGGGACATGGCTTCTTCCTTAGGGACGGGCCGCCGGACGGATGCGGAATCACCGCCGGCGCCTGCGGGTATCGGTGGCTTTTACTCAAGATGGCAGGCGAGCGAGAACAGAAATGTTCGCACGCCGTGCAACTCGCATATCGGTTTCTTCTGTCTCAAGGTGCGATGGGTGATATTGTGCAGCCAAGCTCGAAAAGGTCGTCATGTCCACCACCCGTTTGACAACATTCCCGGCATTCTTCCGCGTCAGCGGTAGGACCGTTGCAGTCTTCGGCAATGGCGACGAGGCGTTCGCCAAGGTCCGGCTGCTGCGCAACACGGATGCACACATCGTCGCCTATGCCGAGGATCCGGAACCCGATTACCGGGACTATCTGGCAGCAAACAAGCTTGACGTCATCGCCGCTTCTTTCGCGGCTGACCAGGTGGACGGTGCCGCTCTCGTCTTCGCTGCGACCGGCGACGAGCAGCAGGATCAGGCCATTGTCACGGCTGCCCGCGCCGCGAGGATTCCGGCCAATGCGGTCGACCAGCCGGAATTTTGTGACTTCCTCACCCCGGCCCTCGTCAACCGTGCGCCGGTTGCCGTCGCGATCGGCACGGAAGGAGCAGGTCCGGTGCTGGCGCAGATGATCCGCGCCCGCGTCGACCAGATGCTTTCGCCGTCGCTCGGCCGGCTCGCTTCCCTTGCCGTTGATTACCGGGATTCCGTCGAACGGTTGATCCCCAAGGGGGTATCGCGTCGCATCTTCTGGCGCCGCTTCTTCACCGGCGCTGTCGCAGACAGCGTTGATGCAGGTGACGTCTCCGGCGCCCGCCGCTCTGCCAATGCCCTGCTTTCCACCTCGGGCCGGGCCGAAGGCCATGTCTGGCTCGTGGGTGCCGGCCCCGGTGCCGAGGATCTGCTCACGCTGCGCGCCCAGCGCGTGCTGATGGAAGCCGATGTGATCGTCTATGACGCTCTCGTCCCCCAGGCAATCGTCGACATGGGCCGCCGTGATGCGGAGCGCCTGTCCGTTGGGAAGCGCAAGAACTGTCATTCCAAGTCGCAAGGCGAGATCAATCGTCTGCTGGTGCGGCTGGGGCAGGATGGCAAGCGCGTGGTGCGCCTCAAGTCGGGCGATCCGCTGGTCTACGGCCGGGCAGGGGAGGAGATGGCTGCTCTCCGCGAGGCCGGCATCTCTTACGAGATCGTGCCGGGCATCACCTCCGCCTTTGCCGCAGCCGCCGATTTCGATCTGCCGCTGACGCTGCGGGGTGTCGCCTCCTCGCTCATCTTTACGACCGGCCACGACCTCACCGGCGACGTAATGCCAGACTGGGCAAGGCTCGCTGTGTCCGGCGCCACCATCGCCGTCTACATGGGCCGCTCGGTTGCCGCCTCCGTGGCCGGCCGGCTGGTGGAAGCCGGCCTGTCGCCAGACACGACCGTGGCCGTGGTGGAAAATGCCAGCCGCACCGATCGCCGTCTTTTCCACGGGGTCCTGAAGGAACTTCCGGATCTCGAGGCGAGGGACGATCTCGCCGGTCCGGTCATGGTCATCATCGGCGAGGCTGTCGCCGGTGCGAATTTTCAAAGATCCGAGCCCCTGTCCGCATGGACTGCGACGGCTCGCGCTAGGATGGGAAGTGAAGCATGACGGACAAGGTCCTCACCGCAAACAGGCTGACGGACGGCATCGCCGTATGGCTGGATGCCAACGGCCATTGGGTGGAAAACCTGCAGGACGCCCTGGTCGCCCGCCATGCCGAGGCCGTCGCCTCGCTGGAAGCGATCGGCAAGCGGGACTTCGCCGCCAACCGCGTCGTCGACGTCAATGTCATCGACGTGCAGGAAGTCGCTGGCAAGCTTTGGCCGATCCGGCTGCGCGAGCGCATCCGTGCTGCCGGCCCCACCATGGAATACGCCGCGGGCTACCGCCCGGCCGATGCGGCCTTCATCGCAGTCTGAGGATATCATGTATCGTTACGACGAATTCGACCACGCCTTCGTCAAGAGCCGCGTCGAGCAGTTCCGCGACCAGGTCAACCGCCGCCTCTCCGGGGAACTGACGGAGGACGCGTTCAAGCCTCTGCGCCTGATGAACGGCGTCTACCTGCAGCTGCATGCCTACATGCTGCGGATCGCCATTCCCTACGGCACGCTGAACGCCAGGCAGATGCGCATGCTGGCGCATGTGGCGCGCACGTATGACCGGGGCTACGGGCACTTCACCACGCGGCAGAACCTCCAGTTCAACTGGCCGAAGCTGTCGGACACGCCGGCCATTCTCGACGAGCTGGCGACGGTCGAGATGCATGCGCTGCAGACCTCCGGCAACTGCATCCGCAACGTCACCGCAGACCACTTTGCCGGCGCCGCCGCCGACGAGGTGGCCGATCCGCGTCCCTATGCCGAGATCCTGCGCCAGTGGTCTTCGGTCCACCCGGAATTCTCCTACCTGCCGCGCAAGTTCAAGATCGCCGTCACCGGGGCCGAGCGCGACCGGGCGGCGATACAGGTCCACGACATCGGCCTGCACCTGAAGAAGAACGACAAGGGCGCGCTCGGCTTTGCCGTCTATGTCGGCGGCGGGCAGGGGCGTACGCCGCTGGTGGCCAAGAAGATCCGCGACTTCCTGCCGGAAGAGGATCTGTTGACCTACACCACCGCGATCGTGCGCGTGTACAACCTCTTCGGCCGGCGCGACAACAAGTTCAAGGCGCGCATCAAGATCCTCGTCCACGAGATCGGCGTGGAGGAGATGACGCGGCGCGTGGAGGAGGAATTCTCGCACCTGAAGGGCACCGAGCTGACGCTGCCGGAGGCCGATATCGACGCAATCACCCGCTATTTCGCGCCTCCCTCCCTGCCGGAGCGGCCGGAGGGCTGGGGGCAGATCGCCGGCTGGAAGAAGGAGGATCCGGATTTCGCGCGCTGGGTGGACCAGAACGTCGAGCCGCACAAGCATCCCGATTACGGCATGGTGACGATCTCGCTGAAGCCGATCGGCGGCATTCCGGGGGATGCGTCGCACGAGCAGATGGATGCGATCGCCGACATCGCCGAGGAATATGCCTTCGACGAGATCCGTATCAGCCACGAGCAGAACGTCATCCTGCCGCATGTGGCACTGGCGGATCTCGAGCCGGTCTACCGCGCCCTCGTCGCCCAGGGACTGGCGACGGCCAATGCCGGGCTGATCACCGACATCATCGCCTGTCCGGGCCTCGACTATTGCGCGCTGGCCAATGCACGCTCGATTCCGGTGGCGCAGGAGATTTCGACCCGCTTCGGATCACCGGAGCGGCAGGCGGAGATCGGCGAGCTGAAGATCAAGATCTCCGGCTGCATCAACGCCTGCGGTCACCACCATGTCGGCCATATCGGGCTTTTGGGCGTGGAGAAGAAGGGCGCCGAGCTCTACCAGATCACGCTCGGCGGTTCCGGCGACGAGAACACCTCGATCGGCGAGATCATCGGCCGCGGCTTCGAGCCGGCCAAGGTGACCGATGCGGTGGAGACCATCGTCGACACCTATCTCGGGCTTCGCCTGTCGAAGGAGGAGACCTTCCTGGAAGCCTATCGCCGCGTCGGGCCGCAGCCGTTCAAGGATGCGCTCTACGGTTCGACGGCGGAAGCGGCTTGAAGGGGCGGATGATGACCAGGATCTGGAAGGAAACCGGCTTCGTCGAAAACGACCCCTGGGTGGTCGAGACCGAAGAGAATCCCGCGACGGGCGAGCAGAAACCGCTGCTGTCCCTCGACCAACTGATCGAGAAGGCGGAGGCGAGCAACGACGTCGGCCTCGGCGTTCTGATCAGGCCCGCCGACGATGTGCACCGGCTCCAGCCTTATCTCGACCGGCTGGCGATCGTAGCGGTGGAATTTCCCGCCTTCAACGACGGCCGGGCATTTTCGCATGCCTCGCTGCTGCGGGAACGGCTGGGTTACCAAAATGAGCTGCGGGCGTTGGGCGACGTGCTGATCGACCAGATCCCGCTGATGCTGCGGGTCGGGATCGACAGTTTTGCGGTGACCAACGAGACGGCGCTGCGACGGCTGGCGGAAGGCCGGCTGCCGGCCATTCCCGTCCACTACCAGCCGGCCGCGCGACCGGCAGCCGATGCCCCCGGCTACAGCTGGCGCCGCCGCTCCACCGGCTGACCGGTCGGAAGCGGAATTTCCGGCACATATTTTCCGGGCGCGCCGCGGCATAAGCACGCGGGTGCCTTCAATTTGCGGGGCGGATGGTATATTTCGCTCCGCAGCCCACCAGACGACAAGCGAAACGGACGCCGCATGAACGCTCCAGCCAAGACGGAAGACTTCGTTGCCCCCGGGGCCGAGAACAAGCCGGCCGGCATTCCGGACAATGTCTATGCCGAGACGGTGCTGGCGGTGGAGCACTATACGGACTTCCTGTTCCGCTTCCGCATGACGCGCCCGGCCGGCTTCCGCTTCCGCTCCGGCGAATTCGCCATGATCGGCCTGATGGTCGGCGACAAGCCGATCTACCGCGCCTATTCGATCGCCAGCCCCGCCTGGGACGAGGAACTGGAATTCTTTTCCATCAAGGTGCCGGATGGGCCGCTCACCTCGCATCTGCAGAAGATCAAGCCCGGCGACACGGTGCTGATGCGCAAGAAGCCGACCGGCACGCTGGTGCTCGATGCGCTGACGCCGGGCAAGCGCCTCTACATGTTCTCCACCGGCACCGGGATTGCGCCGTTCGCGAGCCTGATCCGCGATCCGGAGACCTACGAGAAGTTCGACGAGGTGATCCTCACCCATACCTGCCGCGAGGTGGCGGAACTGAAATACGGCTTCGACCTCATGGAGGAGATCAGGAACCACGAATTCCTCTCGGAGATCGTCGGGGACAAGCTGAAGCACTACCCGACCGTCACCCGCGACCCCTCCTATCCGAACCAGGGCCGCATCACCGACCTGATCGAGAGCGGCAAGCTGTTCACCGATCTCGGCGTGCCGCCGCTCGACCCGGCCACCGACCGCGGCATGATCTGCGGCTCGACCGAGATGCTGAAGGACACCAAGGCGCTGCTCGAGAAGGCCGGCCTCACCGAAGGCGCCAACAGCCAGCCGGCTGAGTTCGTGATCGAACGGGCGTTTGTGGGGTGAGGCGCGTCCGGGCGCGACGCGCCCGGCAAAACGCTCCAGTGGAGCGTTTTGAGCGCCGAACGCCCGAAGCGCAAGCGCAGGGCCGGGGGGCAGCGCCTCATCCTCTCCCCCCTTCCTCTCCGTCCTTTCCCGACGTCCGCTCCCTGTCGAACTGCGCCAGCCGCTTCTCCCGCGCCCGCCACTCGGCGTCCCATTTCTCCCTCCGCCACCTGCCGGGATCGGTTCGGGCAATGGCGATCCCCAGGTCGTTGTGCGTCCGGCGTTCTCCCTCGCGCGCCTCGAACCAATGCGGGTCCGTGCCGAGAAAATGCCAGGCGGCAGCGGCCTCATGATAGACGGTGTCGAAAATCCGGCGCTGCTCGGCCGTCAGGTTCCTCATGCAGCAGCGCTCGCCGGTGGAGCGGAAGCACCAGAGGCAGCGGTTCTTGCGGCGGCACGCGCGGCGCCGGCAGACGAGGTGCGGAAGCGCCAGCGCCTCGGCGGTGCGGGCGGCGAGGTGCGGGTCGATGGCAGGTGGCTTGGTGTCGGACATGGTAACCCCTTGGCGATCCGCGGTTTTCGCTTCGCTCTCCCGAGGAGGACGAAGCAGGTGTTGGACGGGGCGCTGAAAGCTGCCTCGTAAAGTTAGTTTATGTGGCACCTCTCAGCGCCCCGTTCGGCAGTTTGTGCCCGCGACTCCGGTCTCTCTGCAAAGGCCGAATGGGGAGGTGTTTGACCGCCGGTTTCCCGGGTTCCGAGGCTCCTTGCCCCGGCATCTCGTCGGACTTGAAGGTCCGGCGACACCATCCTCATCGGCCCCCCTGTGTGCCGCACAGGCACGCCCGGCGCGCTCTTTCGGGCATCAAGAGACGAGGGCCGGTCCGTAACCCTTCGTCTCTCCCCGTGTCGCCGGAGGGAGACCATTTTCCGCGGACCCCGATGATGAGGACTTACGTCGTTTCCTCATCACCAGCGCCGGCCCCGCCTCGCCAGGACGCCTCCTGGTGTATCCGCGGCGGGACAGGGGAAGTATGGGCACGGGTTTGGCGGACGGGGATGAGGAGGGGGGTAAGTGGTTGATATTTGGTGGGTGGGTGTGCGGTTTTTGGGGGGGAAGGCCTGAGGCACAAGGTCACCTTCGTCATCCTCGGGCTTGGCCCGAGGATCCAGCCGCCGTGCGTCTGCACGGCGAGAGCAACCATTCGTGGTCTTTAGTAGCGATGCCCCGGAGACTGCAGCCCAAGGCAGGCCTCACCCACCAGAAACAAGCTCGAGGTAGCTTACGTGCGTATGGTTGTCGACGCTACCGTAAATCGTACTTGTGGTTGAGGTCCTCTATTAGTTCATCTGTGACCTCGTAGGGTCCACGCCGCTCCAGCGGCCTGCTTGTCAAGTTCCTGAGCGCTACCAACAACTGCTCACCAAGCCACTTGACTTCGTTGACTTGTGAAACCGGCGCATCCTTCACGACCACGCAATCGCTTGACATTGTCGCCTCCACCAAAGGTTGCTATTACACATCTCATTAAACGCGATTCCTGCGCGTTCTCATAACGATTAATTTCTAGCTTTGTTCACAAATTATCAATGCTTGTCGGGGAGGGGCGGTATGGATGATTCTAGAAAGCCGGAGCTCGTTATCGGCCTCGTCGGTCCAATTGGCGTGGACCTAGACTATGTTCAAGACGTCATCATAAGAGAACTCGCAAATCTTCAGTACAAGTCAGTCCCACTACGCATCACTGAACTGATGAAGGCTATTGCCACCGGGGTGGCCGTTGACGAGACTTCCTTCAGTGCGAAATATCACTCCCTCATCGCCTACGCTGACAAAGTTTGCGAAATCGCTGGTAGCTCTGCAGCGCTGGCAGCGCTGGCGGTTGCTCGCATAAGGGCGGAGAGAGAAGCAATCACTTCAGATCCAGAAAAACCGGCTCTGGGCTACGCTTACATCATCCGGCAATTCAAGCGACCTCACGAAATCGAGCTGATGAGGAAAACCTACGGAAGGAAGTTTATCCAAATTTCGATTTCGGCTTCCGAGAAGGAACGTCGCGCCGAAATCGCCAGAAAGATAAAAGAATTTGATGAATCTGCAAAAGATAAAGATGAATGTGAAAAAGAGGCGATAGACCTCATAAAAAAAGACTTTGACGAGGGCATCGGAAGTTTTGGTCAGAAAATATCGAATATATTCCACCTCGGTGACATTTTCGTCTATGGAATGAACAAAAAGAACATCGATGAGACGCTCAAGCGGTTTTTTGAATCGTTCTTCGGGCACAATGGACGGTCTCCCACGAAGATGGAATACGGGATGTACACGGCCGCTGCCGCTTCTCTGCGTTCTATAGATCTCTCTCGTCAAGTGGGGGCGTCGGTATTCACTGCAGCGGGAGAGATCCTCGCGATGGGATGCAATGAAGTGCCACGGGCTTTCGGAGGAACCTACTGGGCTGAGGATGGAGAGAACGCGCAGCGCGATTTCGAACGTGGTCGAGATGCCAATCATTCACGCAAACTTGAGATCCTTCACGATCTACTAGAGAGGATGAATAAGGCAGGATTCCTGTCTAATGAGCTGGCCTCGAAAAGCAACGCAGTAGAGCAGCTTAGGGAGATTATGAGCCACGAAGATATCAAAGACTCTCAGGTGATGGACATTATTGAGTTTGGCCGGATGATCCATGCGGAGATGTCTGCAATAACAGATGCTGCTAGAACAGGTGTCAGCATACGGGGCGCAACCATGTACTGCACCACATTCCCGTGTCACATGTGCGCGAAACATATCGTCTCATCAGGCATCAGATCTCGAGCCATACCCCAAGAGCTACGCAGTTGAACTGAATTCCGACTCGATCACGTTCGAAGATGACCTTTCTGAGAAGAAGGTCTTGTTCCGGCCCTTCGTGGGAATATCTCCGCGTCGATACCGGGACATATTCGAAAAGCGTTCCCGCAAAAAAGAGGATGGCCGCAGGAAGGATTGGTACTACGGTGAGCCACTGCCAATGATCGAGGATAAAAGCCCGGCATATATCGAAAACGAAGACTCAAGCATAATTTCGCAACTGGGGCCGGATATCGTTTCTCAGCTTTCTGCCGCGAGTTAGCTGGCGCCTATCGGCCTCTGCTCTCGCTGATGCGAAGAAGACGCTTACGAAGATAGGATCCTCATCGAAGCGGCACAAGAGGCAAGGCGTAGGCGCAACTTGCAAGTTCTAGCGATTAGCTGACGCTAAGGTGCTGCCTTCAAATTCTCTCCTCAAGAGAGAAAAAGGAGGCTGCTAATGCCTCACCGCCCCGGACGGCCAGTCTTGCCCTTCGTCCGCCCCTTGCGCTTCTGCTCGCCGGGATCTTCGTAGCTGCCGACGCCGACCTTGCCGCGGATGACGGGGGACGGGTCGCCGCGCTCCGGCTGGCCTTCCAAGAGCGGCGAGAAGCGCTGGCCCGACCCCCTCACCAAGTTCGCCTCGCCAATCGGCTGCGCCTCTTGGGGCGAACTATCCTCTCCCACAAGGGGAGAGGAGGGGGCGGCGCCCGGTTTTGTCGGCAGCTTGCCGGGGAGGGGTTTTTCGGTGCGGCCGACCGTCATTTCGTCCAAGGTGTTCTTGCGGAAGAGGGGGGTCGGCATGTCGGTGCCGGGGCCCATGTCGTTCAAGCTGGGCTTGGTGAAGTAGGAGGATTGTTCCTCACCCGTGGCTTTGGGTCCTCGGGTCTCGCTGCGCTCGCCCGAGGATGACGAAGGAGAAGGAGTGCCCGAGGATGACGAAGGAGAGGGTGTGCCCGATGGCAACGACTGGCGGGTGGCCTGGGCGTTGCGCTTGGCGCCTTCCATGGCCTTCGACTCCTCGCGCGCAATGGGATCGTCCATGGCCGACAGTTCCACAGCCTTGAGGCGCTTGATCTCGTCGCGCAGGCGCGCGGCTTTTTCGAAGTCGAGGTCGGCGGCGGCGTTGCGCATGTCCTTTTCCAGCGCGTTGAGATGCGCCTGGAGGTTGTTGCCGACGAGGTGGCCGCCATCGGCAAAACCCTTGCCGGAGACGCCGGAGATATCGGCGCGGACGTGGTCGCGCTCGTAGACGGAATCGAGGATGTCGGAGATGTTGCGCTTCACCGATTCCGGCGTGATGCCGTGTTCCTCGTTATAGGCCATCTGCTTTTCGCGGCGGCGCGCGGTCTCGTCCATCGCCCGCTGCATGGAGCCGGTGATATTGTCCGCATAGAGGATGACCTTGCCGTCCACGTTTCGCGCGGCGCGGCCGATGGTCTGGATCAGCGAGGTTTCGGAGCGGAGGAAACCTTCCTTGTCGGCATCGAGGATGGCGACAAAGCCGCATTCGGGAATGTCGAGGCCCTCGCGCAGCAGGTTGATGCCGACCAGCACGTCGAAGGCGCCGAGGCGCAGGTCGCGGATGATCTCGATGCGCTCCAGCGTGTCGATGTCGGAATGCATGTAGCGGACGCGCACGCCCTGCTCGTGCAGGTATTCGGTGAGGTCTTCGGCCATGCGCTTGGTGAGAACGGTGCAGAGCGTGCGGTAGCCCTTGCTCGCGGTCTCGCGGATCTCGCCGAGCACGTCGTCGACCTGGCTCTTGGCCGGGCGGACTTCCACCGGCGGATCGATGAGGCCGGTCGGCCGGATGACCTGTTCAGCGAAGACGCCGCCGGCCTGTTCCATCTCCCAGTTGCCGGGCGTGGCGGAGACGGCGACGGTCTGCGGCCGCATGGCGTCCCACTCCTCGAAGCGCAGCGGCCGGTTGTCCATGCAGGACGGCAGACGGAATCCGTACTCCGCGAGGGTAGCCTTACGCCGGAAGTCGCCGCGATACATGCCGCCGATCTGCGGAATGGTGACATGGCTCTCGTCGATGAAGATCAGCGCATTGTCGGGGATGTATTCGAACAGCGTCGGCGGCGGCTCGCCGGGGCGGCGGCCGGTGAGATAGCGCGAATAGTTCTCGATGCCGGCGCAGGAGCCGGTCGCCTCCATCATCTCGATGTCGTAGCGGGTGCGCTGCTCCAGCCGCTGGGCCTCCAGCAGGCGGCCGGCGGCCTCGAGCTCGGCGAGGCGGTGCTTCAGCTCCTCCTTGATCGACTTGATGGCGGCATTCAGCGTCGGGCGCGGCGTGACATAGTGGGAGTTGGCGTAGATCTTCACCGACTTCAGGTCGCCGGTCTTCTGGCCGGTGAGCGGGTCGAATTCGGTGATCGCGTCGATCTCATCGCCGAACATGGAGATGCGCCAGGCGGCATCCTCCAGGTGGGCGGGGAAGATCTCGATGGTATCGCCTCTCACCCTGAAACTGCCGCGCTGAAAGTCCATGTCGCGGCGCTTGTACTGCTGGGCGACGAGATCGGCGAGCAGCTGGCGCTGGTCGAGCCGGTCGCCGACCGACATCTGGAAGGTCATGGCGGTATAGGTTTCCACCGAGCCGATACCGTAGATGCAGGAGACGGAGGCGACGATGATGCAGTCGTCGCGCTCGAGGATGGCGCGGGTGGCGGCGTGGCGCATCCGGTCGATCTGCTCGTTGATCGACGATTCCTTCTCGATATAGGTGTCGGAGCGCGGCACATAGGCTTCCGGCTGGTAGTAGTCGTAATAGGAGACGAAATACTCCACCGCATTGTCCGGGAAGAAGCTCTTGAACTCCGAATAGAGCTGGGCGGCGAGCGTCTTGTTGGGCGCCAGGATGACGGCCGGGCGCTGCGTCGCCTCGATCACCTTGGCCATGGTGAAGGTCTTGCCCGAGCCGGTGACGCCGAGAAGCACCTGGGAGCGCTCGCCGGTGTTGATGCCCTCGACGAGATCGGCGATCGCCGTCGGCTGGTCGCCGGCGGGCTGGTACTCCGACGCCATGCGGATGGAAATGCCGCCTTCGGACTTTTCCGGCCGGGCCGGGCGGTGCGGCGTCCACAGCTTGCCGTCCTTGAACAGCGGATTGCCGCTCTCGATCAGCTTGGCCAGCGCATCGACCGTCGCGGTGACCGCGCCGGGCGCGAGCGACTTTGCCTCCTCCAGCGAGACGTCGAGGCCGGCGACCGGGTTGAGGCCGGCGGCGGCGCGGGTGGCCGGGTCCGACGAGGCGCCGATGGAGACGCCGCGGGCGGTTTTTGACGCCGTCGTGTGCTTGGCGGTTTTCTGGGCGATTTTCGGGGCCGTCTTCGCCGTGTCCTTGGCCGCTTCCTTGATCGCGGCTTCGCGGGCGGCGATCTCGATCTTCTTGCGGTGCTTGCCGGCCTTGGAGGCGATCTCGCGCTGCGTCTCGATGCCCGAGGCTTCCGCCTCCGCCTCCATCTGCTTCACCCAGTCCGAGACGCTGCCGGAGAGCGGCGCGCCTTCGAAACCGGATTGCGGGGCTTCCTCGAAACCGTCGTTTTTCGGGCTCGGGGGTGCGGACTTGCGGTGGGATTTGGCCATCGCCGGAATATGGCGAGAGTCCGGGGGAAAGTGAAGAGGGCGGACCGCAAAAATGAGTACAAAAGGGAAACGTGAAAACGCTGTCTCCGGCCGGTGACGTCAGTCCTCCGTACGGCCGGTGCCCTCGCGGTCGTGCGCGTAATGGTGCTTCAGGGGCAAGGGCGGCAGCCAGGCCTCGCGGCGGATCGTCCAGAGCTCGTAGGTGGGGGTGAACTGGTCCGGGGCATCGAGCGCGCCGAGCGCCACCTCGACCTCGTCGGCGCTGGTGCCGAAGACGGAGGAGCCGCAGCGGGGGCAGAAGTGCCGGCCGCGAAACGCCGACGTCTCGCCCTCGATCGTCACCGCGTCGGTCGGGAAGATCGCGGAGGCGTGGAAGAGGGCGCCGTGGTGCTTGCGGCAGTCGAGGCAGTGGCAGAGGCCGGTGCGGTAGGGCTTGCCGCGGGCGGTGAGCCGGACGCTTCCGCAGAGGCAGCCGCCGGTGACGTCGTCCATGATCCGCTCCTTCCTGTCGTGACGGGAGGCTAGGGCGAAGGCCCGGCGGCGGCAAGTTCTCTCAGGCCACGGCGCCGGCCGGTTCTGCCTCCTTGCCCGGCAGCGGCGGGAAGGCGAGCGCGATGGCGACCGCCCCGAGGCCCACCAGCGCCGACCCGATGAACAGCCACTGGTAGCTGGCAAAGGCGTCGAAGGCCCAGCCGCCCGCGAGCGGGCCGAAGGCCATGCCGACCGACGACAGCATGGTGGCGGCGCCGAAGACGGTGCCCACCACATGCGGGCCGAAATATTCCCTCGCCAGCACCGCATAAAGCGGCATGACGCCGCCATAGGTGCCACCAAAGATCACCGCCAGCGTGTAGAAGCTCGTCAGACTGTCTGCAGCGAGATAGGCCGAGATCACCGCCGCCTGGACGAGGAGGCCGGCGACCAGCACCGGCTTGACGCCGATCCGGTCGGCGAGCACGCCGAAGAGCACGCGGCCGCCAAGCCCCGCCAGCCCCTCGACGCTGTAGATGCTGACGGCGGCCATGGGCGCGATGCCGCAGAGCGTGGCATAGCTCACCATGTGGAAGATCGGCCCGGAATGGGCGGCACAGCAGGCAAAGAAGGTGAAGCCGAGCACGAGGAATTGCGGCGTCAGCAGCAGGCGCGAGAGCGGCTGGCGGCGCGCCTCCACCGCGCTTGCCTGATCGCTCTCCGAGAGCGCCGGCGGACGGCGGATCAGGAGTGCGGTGGGCAGGAGGATCGCCCAGGCGCAGACGCCGATCATCAGCATGGCAGTGCGCCAGTCAGTGGCGGAAATCAGATAGCGGGCGAGCGGCGAGACGGTCATCGGCGCCATGCCCATGCCGGCGGAAACGAGCGAGACGGCAAGGCCGCGCTGCTCGTCGAACCAGGTCATCACGGCGGCGATCATCGGCGCGAAGAAGGCGCTGGCGGCAAGCCCCACCAGCGTTCCATAGGCGAGCTGGAAGGCGAGAAGGCTTTCGGCGCGGCTTGCCAGCACCAGCGCCAGGCCGAGCAGGACCGAACCGATCAGCACCACGATCCGGGCGCCAAAACGGTCGGTGAGCGAGCCCCACAGGAAGCCGCCGAGGCCCATGACCAGGAAGTTCAGCGTCATGGCGGTGGAAATGCCGGCGCGCGACCAGCCGGTCTCGCTCGCCACCGGCTCCAGGAAGATCGCCAGCGAAAACATGGTCCCCGCCGCCACGCAGCCCATCAGCCCGCCGGCGGCGACAATTACCCAACGATATGCACTTGCCATGACCCTCTCCCGTACAAGGCCGGCGGTGGCGCCGGCGAGGTTATATGAGGCAAGGACGGATGGGGAGAGGGGATTCCGACAGGGGGTGGCAGATACAGCGATACTGGCCAAGTGAACCGAAAGGATCCTGCATCAGAACGGCAGCAGGAGCGGCACGAGCAGGACCGTGACCACCAGCGCGACCATCGCAAACGGCACGCCGATCTTGACGAAGTCACCAAACCGGTAGTTGCCCGGCCCCACCACCAGCGTGTTCACCGGTGATGAGACCGGCGTCATGAAGGCCGCAGAGGCAGCCAGGGCAACCGTCATGGCGAGTGGATAGGGCGAGACGTCGAGCGCGCCGGCAAGCGCTATCGCAACCGGGGCCATGAGCACCGCAGTTGCCGTATTGGAGATGAAGAGCCCCAGCACCGCGGTCAGGACAAAAAGCGTTGCCAGTACGACACGCGGCGGGGCCCCGCCCACCATGGCCAGCAGCCATTGGGCGACGATATCGATCCCGCCCGTCCGTTGAAGCGCAATGGAAAAGGGCAGCATGCCGACGATCAGTATGAGCGTTTGCCAGTGGACGGAGCGATAGGCGGCATTCATGTTGATGCAGCCAAACAGGCCGAACAACAGGCAGCCGAGCAAGGCCGCGACGACGTTGGGGACGATGCCGGACGCCATGAGCGCGACTGTCGCGAGCAGAATAACCGCGGCATGGGGAGCGCGGTCGGATGCTGGCGCCACATCCTCCATCTCTATCGGTGCGTTGAGCAGGATCAGCCGCTCGGCACGTTGCGGCACGCGAGCGATCGCTCGCCAGGGACCGATCACCAATATCGTGTCGCCGGTCTGGAGGACGACGTCGGTTACAGGCGTGTCAATCGCCTCCCGGCCTCGGCGGATACCGAGCGCGACAAGATCCGTCAAACTGCGGAAACGCCCGTCCACGACTGTCTTGCCAACGAGGCTCGAGTCTGGCGACACGAGCAGTTCGGCCATTCCAATCTCCTGTGAACGGTCACCAAAATAGGCATTTCCGAGCGCGAGCCGGGCAAGCCCATACCGTTCGGCCAACGCGTCCATATCGAGATCCGGCGACCGGGCGTCGATCAGCATCACGTCGCCGACTTCGATACGGCTCTCGGCCTTTGGCCGCATCAATTGCCGCCCGAAGCGGGTGGCGCGCTCGATCGCGATGATATTGATGCCTTCGCTCCCCCGAAGATCGAATGCGCTCAGGCGGTCGCTGACAAGCGGAGAACTCGGCCGCACGACCAGCCTGTGCTCCCTGCCTTCCAGCCGGTAGGCCTTGGCTAAGTGGCCAAGTGTCGGGCGCTTCACCGGTTCGGTCGGCGCCGCGTCTCGACCGAGGAACCGCTTGGCAATCAACATATAGACGATGGCCAGTGCAAGCAGGGGCATACCGAACGGCGTGAAGGCGAAGAAGCCGAAGCCTTCAAACCCGTTGCGAACAAGTTCACCATGGACGACGAGGTTCGGCGCTGTGGCGACGAGGGTCATCATGCCGCTCAGGAGTGCTGCGACCGAGAGCGGCATCATCAATCGTCCGGCAGGTATTGATGCATTGCGCGCGATCCGCAGCACGATCGGGATGAAGATCGCTACCACGCCCGTCGAACTCATGAACGATCCGATGCCGGCGACCACGACCATCAGAAGCACGATCAGCCGGGCCTCGCTGCGTCCTGCCTTGCGCACCAGCCAATCGCCCAGGCGCTGTGCGATCCCCGTCCGGACGAGCGCCTCGCCGACCACGAACAGGGCGCCGATCAGCACGATGTTGGGGTCGGCGAAGCCGGCCAGCGCATCATCAATGCCGATCACGCCGGTCAGGGGCAGGGCGACCACCATGATCAGCGCAACGGCATCCATCCGGGGACGCCCGAGCGCGAACATGATGATGGCTAAAACGAGCAGGAAAAGAACGATTGCGAGGTCAGGCATGGGGGAGATCTATCGTAAACGGTGCGAAATCCCAAGGCTGCCGGAGCTTGGGGAGGAGTTACGATGGATCTCGAGCAGGTTGAGAGTTGCACTGGTGCAATGACAGAGGGGCGAGGAACTCCCGATGGAAAAGCGTCGCTTGTTGCGGGAGGCCCGCTACTTCACCGACCAGTTCAACCGCTACTGCTTGAAAACATTCTCCCGATGCCAACTAAGGTATCGAGGATGAGGTCGATATCGGAGTTCGGTGGGTACGCGAGCGACGAGATCCTTCGTCAATAGATGCGTCACGTCCTCATTGAGATGGCGTGAGCAGATGATTTTGTAGTCATCCCCCATAGAAAGTAGGCCTCGATCGAACATCCAGTGAACTGTCCCGGACAAGGCGATACCATTCTGCACCGAGTCATTTCCGCCGCGTTCCACCGGGATGATATGTGCGGCTTCCACTTCAGGGCGACCGCCGCCGTTGATGAGACGCAAACCGGTAAACGCACAGGTGCGATCGTAGACGGTACGGATATGTTGTCGGAACTTGGCGTCGCGGAAGGGACGGCTGATTGTCTGCAGCAGTATGGGTCGCTCGAAATCACCTACATCATAGGAGGACTGTGGCGCCTCTTCAAAGTGGAGGATTGTCTGGCTTTCCAAACGAGCGGGCCATTCGTCTTCCTGTCCAAGGCCTGCCGCGACGATGGAGGCGAATTCCTCCTCTTCGATGATACGAATGGCTTGTACGCTGCGCCCGGGATTAATGGATAGATCTGGTCCGACGAGCTTCCTCTCGAACCCACCGCCGGCCACGTAATCTACAGGCGCATCGAAGTCCAAATAGTCTTCAAGATGAGCGTAGAAGTGGTCATCTCTACGTGGATCCGGTTTAACTGATGAGACCCGCGCCAGGCCGGAATAGTATCTGCTGCGCATCCGAGGGAGTGGACCATAGTAGATTACCCAGTCCCCAACCGTCTGCCGAACACGAGAAAAATAAGTCTTAGGGAAGTGATAGCGGATGCCCGTGACGTCGTCATAAGTGCTGTCGACTTTGTGGTAGAAGATTCCCTTCGCCATTCCCTCACCATACGAACTGTCCCGCTCTTAGGAGTACCTCTCGATCTGTATCTGGAAAAGAGGCTAAAGCGAACCGGGCGACATTTGATGGGCACCCCCAAACACTTGCGGGCGGGGTGAAGTTATTCCACCTCAGCTGTTTCATGCGAGCCACACCCAAAGCTGGAGGAGTTGCAGCCTTCGGCCTATATCCTGGTAGAGCGAAATCGTCGGACAAGGACCACCCCCACCATGAGCGTTGCCTTCGTCAAGGAAGAGAGTGCGGAAACGGCGGCGGAGACGTTGTTGCCGGATCGTCCTGTCTCGCCGCATCCGAACCTCGTGACGGAGGCGGGGCTGGAGGCTTTGAAGCGGCAGCTGGAGGAGGCGCGGGAGGCTTATGGGGCGGCAAGCGCCATCGAGGACGTCAACGAGCGGCGGCGGCAGGCGGCGGGGGCCCTTGCGGGATCTGCGCTATTTCACCGAGCGTGTGCGTTCGGCGCAGGTCGTGCCCGAGCCGTTGGCGTCGGAGGTCGTGGCCTTCGGCAGCACGGTGACCTTTTCGCGGGAGGACGGGCGGGTCCAGCGCTACCGGATCGTCGGCGAGGACGAGGCCGATCCCAAGGCGGGCACGATTTCCCATGTGTCTCCCGTCGCCCGGCAGCTGATGGGCAAGCGGGTGGGGGACGTCGTTTCGGTCGCGGAGCAGGCACTGGAGCTCGTTGCGATTTCCTGCGACCGGTGAGCCTTGCGCGGAGCCCGGCGGTGCGAGGGCTGGGGATCTCCCGATCCTGAACGGATCGTGCCGCAAGGTCCGAAGCGGCAGACGCGCCGACCTGCCGATCCGCCATCCTCGACCCGCCTTCGGGGACGCCGGCCCTTGATCGGCCGTATTGCTCCTGTCACGAAGGGTTCTGGAGATTGGCGGGCTGCGATGCGGAAGACCAGATTGACGAACCTGCCGGCGCCCTATCTGAAGCGCCTTTCGGTGCGCGAGGATGCAAGCCTCGGCGGCGACTATCCGTTCAACCTTCCCTGGCTCGACGGGGATTTTTCCCTCGATTTCGTAACCCCCGTGACGATCATCGTGGGGGAGAACGGCACGGGCAAATCGACGCTGATCGAGGCGGTGGCCGCGCTCTGCGGCTATGACGAGGCGGGCGGCGGCAAGGGCTACAGGCCTCTCGACCACTCCCGCGCGGTGGACCGGAGCGGCGCGCTGCTGGCCTCTGCGCTCAGGGCGGCCTGGCTGCCCAAGGTGACGGCGGGCTGGTTCTTCCGCGCCGAATCCTTCTTCTCGGTCGCCCGCTTCCTCGACGAGGCCGCCCGCGACGCCCATGCGGCACCGCCGGATTTTCTCTCCTGGAGCCATGGCGAGGGCTTCGTGCGCTTCTTCGAGGAGCGCATGAGCCGGCAGGGCATCTATTTCCTCGACGAGCCGGAAAGCGCGCTTTCGCCGAAACGCCAGCTGGAACTCTTGCGCCTTCTCCACCAGATCCAGGAGACGGCCAGCGCCCAGATCATCATGGCGACCCATTCGCCCATCCTGATGGCGGTGCCCGGCGCCCGGCTTCTGGAGATCACCCGCGGCGGGCTAGCGGAAACGGAGCTTCGCCAGACACGGCACTTCCGGCTCTACCAGGATTTCACCAGCGACCCGGAGGACTTTGTTGAGCGGGCATTGCGGGACGAGATCTGAGGGCGGGCGAGGGAGCCCCCGGGGCGTGTGGTCAACGCGGCTGCCTTGTGAAATATCCCTATCCGCCTCTGGTGCTTCCCGCGCAAAGGCTTTAGCGTCCGGCTTTCCCTTTTTCCTGTTTGTTTGAGGCGTCCTATGGCCGAGCCTTCCCTGTTAGCCCGTCTTGTTGCCCTTGTGGGCGATGTCACCGTTGCCGTCCGTCATTCCCGCGATGGCGAGCGCGCGCCGGTCTATGGAACCGCGCCGGCCATTCCGGAGGCCAAGCCGCAGGGCAAGCTGCCGACCCTGAAGATGCCGACGGCGAAGGGCTGGGAGGGCGACCATAAACCGACCGCAGCACCGGGGCTGAAGGTCAATGCCTTTGCGCGCGGGCTCGTGCATCCGCGCAACATGCATGTGCTGCCGAACGGCGACGTGCTGGTGGCCGAATCGATGAGTGAGCCGGACAAGCCCGGCAGCCTCTTCGACCATGCCATGACGGCGACGATGAAGCGGGCGCGGGCAGCCGGCGATAGTCCTAACCGGGTGACGCTGCTGCGCGACGCCGACGGCGACGGCGTGGCGGAGGAGAGCCATGCCTATCTCGAAAACGTGCGCCAGCCCTTCGGCATCGCGCTGGTCGGCGACACGCTCTATGTCGGGGCGAGCGATGCGCTGCTCGCCTATCCCTACGAGCCCGGCGCGACGAGGATCACCCAGCCGGGCCGCAAGCTGATGGACCTCGTTCCGGGCGGCCACTGGACGCGCAACCTGATTGCCAGCAAGGACAAGACCAAGCTCTATGTGGCGGTGGGGTCGCTCAGCAACATCGCCGAGCACGGCATGGCGGTGGAGGAAAACCGCGCCTGCATCCACGAATACGACATCGCCTCGGGGCAATCGCGCATTTTTGCGGGCGGCCTGCGCAACCCGGTCGGCATGGCCTGGGAGCCGTCGCGGGACACGCTCTGGACGGTGGTCAACGAGCGCGACGGGCTGGGCGACGAGACGCCGCCGGACTACCTGACCTCGGTCGTCGACGGCGGCTTCTACGGCTGGCCCTTCTGCTACTGGGACCGGGTGGTGGACGACCGGGTGCCGCAGGATGCGGCCAAGGTCGCCTCGGCGCTGCAGCCGGATTACGCGCTCGGCGGCCATACGGCTTCGCTCGGGCTCTGCTGGCTGCCGGAGGGAACGCTGCCGGGCTTTCCGGCCGGCATGGCGATCGGCCAGCACGGCTCGTGGAACCGCTCCAAGCTTTCCGGCTACAAGCTCGCCTTCGTCGCCTTCGAGAACGGCGGGCCGGTCGGCATGCCGCGCGAGATCCTCACCGGCTTCCTGTCGCCGGACGAGAAGCATTCCTACGGGCGGCCGGTCGGCGTGGCGCTTGCCGCCGACGGCGCGGTGCTGATGGCCGACGACGTCGGCGACGTCATCTGGCGGGTCACCGGGGCGTGACAGGGTGGCGGTCAGGCGGAGTGCCTGACCGTATCTGCCTGCCGGCATCAGGCGGTGGCGAACGTCACCGTCACGCCGCGCTGGCGGAAATAGGCCTGCATCAGCTTGCGGCCGGAACGGTTGTTCTGGGCGAGCCTAGCGGGATCGAAGACGGCTTCCTTCTGGCCTTCGCGGGCGAGGGCTGCCTTGAGGCTGGCGATATGGGTGTCGAGATCGGCATTGTCGGCCGCCAGCGATTGGTAGATGCGGTCGGTGGCCTCGGCCACGGTCAGTTCGCTCACGGGGAACCTCCTGTTGGTGTCGGGTGGCGGGCGCTTATCATGATTTTCAGCTTTGCCATACCGGGACCGCGGTTCAGCGGAGAAGTCCGTCGAGATCGAAATCGTCCCAGCCGGCGAGCGGCGGAGCTTCGTCCGCAGCCTTGCCTGCGGTTTTCGGGTTAGACTTGTTCTTCTTCAGCGAGCGGGTGAGCTTTGCCTTGAAGGCGGCACGCCGCCGGTTTTCGGCCGCCGCTGCCTTGTCGTGTTCGCGCCATTCGTCCACCGTGCCATGGTCGAGCAGGTCCTTGACGAGCTTCGGGTCGAAGACATGGAAGGTGATCTGGCGAGCGCGGCCGCGAAGCTTGACGGTGCGCGTGCCGGCGCTTTTGAGCCGTCCGTCCTCCAGCCAGCGGTGGCGCTCGGTGGTGGAGATCGACAGGATGTCCTGGATCTCACGCGGGATCACCGGCAGGTCCTCGATGCCCTCGAGCGCCTTCGACACGCTGGCGGCGGTGTGGCGGAATTCCGCCTCGGCGCCTTCGGGCATGGAGAGCGTCAAGCTTGCGACGGTGTAGTCGAGCGACTTGCGCACCGCCGTCGGCAACCGCGCGCGGATTTCCAGAAGGATGCCCTTGGCCCGAACGAGCGACCCGAAGGTTGCTGCCGCCGGCAGGCTCCAGGTTTCGGTAATCGTCGGGATGTCCGCGTTCTTCTTGCTCTTCGCCATCGCGGCAGCATGTGGCGATCGCGAGAGCTGGCGTCAATGGATACGTGGCCGGGGCCAACCCCGGCAGATCAAAATGACTTGCCAGCGATTGAGGCCTGGCCCAAGCTCGGTTACCACCTTCAGGAAGAAGCGGGTGCGGCGGTGGACCTTGTTCACGGCAAGGAGGGCGAATGGACGGCGACAGGATCGAAGCGACCGTCACGCGGCAGAAGGCGGCAGTTGCGGAACGGCGGCTGCGCTTCGGGCTGGAGGAGCGGAAGGGAGCCCTTGCCCATCTGCGCCAGACCATCGAGCGGCGCGAGCGGGATATCGTCGAGGCCCTCCGTCGGGATTTCGGCAAGCCGGAGCCCGAGGTCATCCTGACCGAGATCCTGCCGGTGCTGCAGGAAATCCGCCATACGATGCGGCACCTGAAGCGGTGGATGCGGGAACGGCGCGTTGCGCCGACACTTGCCACCCTCGGCACCTCTGCCCGCATCCGTCCGGAGCCGCGCGGGCTCTGCCTGATCATCGCGCCGTGGAACTATCCGTTCAACCTGGCGCTTGGGCCGCTCGTCTCAGCGCTGGCGGCAGGCAACAGTGCGGTGGTCAAACCGTCGGAGATGACGCCCGCCACCTCGCAGGTGATCGCCGACATCATCGAGGAGACCTTTCCGCCCGATCTCGTCGCTGTGGTCCAGGGCGGCCGGGAGGTTTCGCAGCAACTTCTCGACCAGCCCTTCGACCATATCTTCTTCACCGGCAGTCCAGAGGTCGGCAAGATCGTCATGGCGGCGGCAGCTCGCCATCTCTCTTCGGTGACGCTGGAGCTTGGCGGCAAGTCGCCGACCATCGTCGGGCCGGGTGCCGATCTCGACAAGGCTGCGCGGTGGATCGCCTTCGGCAAATTCGTCAATGCCGGCCAGACCTGCATCGCTCCCGACCACGTCTTCGTCCATCGCAGCATCGAGGCACGCTTTTCAGAGGCGTTGCGGGCAGCGATCCGCCATGCCTATGGCGCGGATCCGCAGGCGAGCCGCGATTATGCCCGCATCGTCAACGCTCACCACGCCGAGCGCCTTCGCGGCCTGCTTCAGGATGCAACGGACAAGGGTGCCCGGATCAGCTTCGGCGGCGAGGCGGAGGGCACCTATCTTGCGCCGACGCTGATCGAGGCGATCACGCCGCAGATGGACATCGACCGCGAGGAGATCTTCGGCCCGGTTCTGCCGATCATGGCCTATGACGGGCTGGACGAGGTGATTAACCGCATCAACGCGCGGCCGAAGCCGCTGGCTCTCTACATCTTCGAGAAGGATGCGGCTTTCGCAGAGGAGATCGTCGCCCGCACCTCTTCCGGCGGCGTCGGCGTCAACCTTACCACCATGCACTACAGCCATGCGGGTCTGCCGTTCGGCGGCGTCAACAATTCCGGCATCGGCGCGGCACACGGGTATTTCGGCTTTCAGGCCTTCAGCCACGTCAAGCCGATCCTCAAGGAGCGCTGGTCGGCGGTGCCGATGCTCTTTCCGCCCTATCGGCCGCGCGTCGAGCGGCTGATCCGCATCGCAAAGCGTTTCCTCGGATAGCGGCCTGTTCAGCGGGCAAATCGTTTCGCGCCGGCCACGCAGAGGATGACGGCGAGCGTTATCGCCAGCATCGCCGGGCTCACGGCTTCACCGAGCAGGGTGGCCGCAAGCGCCAGCCCCAGGAAGGGCTGCAGCAGTTGCAACTGTCCGACCCCGGCGATGCCACCGAGTGCGAGACCGCGATACCAGAACACGAAGCCGACCAGCATGCTGAAGACGGACACATAGGCGAGGCCGAGCCAGGCGGGGCCGCCGGTCGTTTCCAGCGTCGGCGGCACGGTGGCAACCGCCAGCGCCACCATCACCGGCAGCGACAGGACGAGCGCCCAGGAGATCACCTGCCAGCCCCCGAGCCGGCGGGAGAGGCGGGCGCCTTCTGCGTAGCCCAGCCCGCAGGCGAGGATGGCCGCCAGCATCAGCATGTCGCCGGTCGTTGACGTGGTCAGCCTATCCTTCAGCGCAAAGCCTGCTACCAGCGCGCTGCCGAGGCAGGAGAACAGCCAGAAAGCCGGCTTCGGCCGCTCGCCAGCGCGAAAAACGCCGAAGAGGGCGGTAGCCAGCGGCAGGAGGCCGACGAAGACGATCGAGTGCGCGGCGGTGACATGTTCCAGCGCCAGGGCCGTCAACAGCGGAAAGCCGACGACGACGCCGAGCGCCACGACCGCCAGCGGCAGGAGGTCGGTCCGCACCGGCCGCTTTTCGCCGAAGGCGGCAAGCAGGAGAATTGCGAGGAGACCGGCGATTGCGGCGCGGGCACCCGTGAGGAAGAGCGGGTGGAAATCCGCCACCGCGACCCGCGTTGCCGGCAGCGAGCCGCTGAAGACTACGACGCCCAGGAACCCGTTGATCCAGCCGCTCGTCGTCCTGTCCATGCTGTTGTTCCTTCCGTTTCCGTGATGTTGGAGGCTAGGACGTCGTGGATGGCTTTTGAAGCGACAGTGCATTACAGTTCGCACAAACTGTAATGGTGCAAGAGGCAGTACGGATGGATGTTTCCTCGACGGCAAACGGGGGACAGACGGCGCGGGTGGTCGCGGCGATCCGCCAGCGCATTTCGGCGCGGGCGCTGTCTCCAGGCGCAAGGTTGCCGTCGATCCGCAGCTTCGCACGAACCATGGGCGTTTCCACCTCCACGGTCGTGGAGGCCTATGAGCGGCTGGTGGCCGAGGGACTCATCCAGTCGCGGCCGGGTTCGGGATTCTATGTGACACGGGCGCCGCAGCCGCTCGCGCTGGCCGAGATCGGTCCGCGGCTGGAGCGGGCGGTGGATCCCTTCTGGGTCTCCCGCCAATCGCTGGAGGCGGGAGGCGACGTGCTGAAGCCCGGCTGCGGCTGGCTGCCTGCGTCCTGGATGCCGGAGACGGAGCTGCGCAAGGCGCTGCGCCAGTTCGCGCGTGCCGAAGCCGGCCAGCTGGTGGACTATGGCACGCCGCTGGGGCATCCGTCGCTGCGCCAGCTTCTGTCTCTGAGGATGAGCGAGCAGGGCGTGGTGGCACCGGCGGACCAGATCCTGCTGACGGAAAGCGGCACGCAGGCAATCGACATGCTTTGCCGGCTGCTCGTCGAACCAGGCGACACGGTTCTGGTCGACGATCCGTGCTACTTCAACTTCCTGGCCCTGCTGCGCGCCCATCGGGTCAAGATCGTCGGCGTGCCATGGACGCCGTCGGGGCCTGACCTTGCGGCATTCGCGGCGGCACTCGGCGAGCATCGTCCGCGGCTCTACATCACCAATTCCGGCCTTCACAACCCCACCGGTGCCATGCTCTCACCGGCGACCGCGCACCGGCTGCTTTCGCTGTCGGGGGAGGCGGGGCTGACGATCATCGAGGACGACATCTTCGGCGATTTCTGCGAGGAACCCGCGCCGCGGCTGGCCGCGCTCGACGGTCTCGACCGGGTGATCCAGATCGGCAGCTTCTCGAAGACGCTGACGGCAGCGGCGCGCTGCGGCTACATTGCCGCGCGACCGGAATGGATCGAGCGTCTTTCAGATCTGAAGATTGCGACGACCTTCGGTGGCAATCCGGTTTCCGCCGATCTGGTCTACGCGATCCTGCGCGACGGCAGCTACCGGCGCCATCTGAATGGTCTCCGCGACCGGCTGGCGCGTGCCAGGGGAGACGTGGCGTCAAGGCTTCGGGCGCTCGAAATCCGCCCGTGGATCGAGCCGCGGGGCGGCATTTTCCTGTGGTGCCAGCTGCCTGACGGACTAGATGGCGCAGAGTTCGCGCGGCGGGCACTGGCGGAGGATGTGGTACTGGCGCCTGGCAACGTGTTCAGCGTCTCGCAATCCTGTGCCACCTTCATGCGCTTCAATGTGGCGCAGTGTGCGGATGAGCGCGTCTTTGCGGTGCTGAAGCGAGCAATAGCCGCTGCGACGGTCTGATCAGGCTTCCGCGGCAATGGACCGGGCGTTGCCGGCATGGCTGTCTATCCAGGTCCGGAGCGTATCCTGCGGCATGGGGCGGCCATACAGGTAGCCCTGGCCGAAGCGGCAGCCAAGCATGCGCAGGACTTCGGCATCCTCCGCCGTCTCTACCCCTTCGACGACGATGTCGATCGACAGCGCATGGCCCATGCCGACCAGTGCCGAGACAAGGGCCTGGTTCGGGCGGCTCTGCGCAATGCCGCTGACGAAATTGCGGTCGATCTTCAGTCGGTCGACCTTCAGGTCCATAAGGTAGGCGAGCGAGGAGTGGCCCATGCCGAAATCGTCGACGGCGATGCGGAAACCCATCTGCTCGAGACGCCCGAGTTCGGCGCCGGCGGCGACCGTATCGAGCATGGCCTCCTCGGTGATCTCGACCTCGAAGCATGACGGGTCGATGCCGAAGAGTTCGACGACCTCGCGCAATGTACTGGAGAGCGAATAGGCGGAAAATTCGCCCGGCGACACGTTGATAGCGACTGAGAGGCCGGCAAGGCCCATCGACGGCAGATCGCCCACGAGCTTTGCAGAGGCCATGGCAACATGCCGCGTGAGGGCCTCGGAAGCATGGGCAGAGCGCGCGGCACGGACGATCTCCGGTGGCGCCACCGGGCCGAGCGAGGGATGGGTCCAGCGGATAAGTGCTTCGAAACCGGTGACGCTGCCATCGGCGAGGCCGACCTGCGGCTGGAAGAAGACCTTGATCTCCCCAGCCGCGAGCGCCGCCTGGACATCGATTTCCAGCTGCCGCTGGCGGTCAAGCTGCCGCTTCATCTCCGGGTCGAAGATGCAGACGCGCCGACGGCCCTGGTCCTTGGCGGCATAGAGCGCGATATCGGCACAGGCGAAGAGTTCGTGCGGCAGGCGGGCATGATCGGGGAAGAGTGCAAGCCCGATGCTGGTGCCGGTCGTGACCTCGCGATCGTCCACCAAGATTGTCTCGGCAACACGGGCCATGAAGCCTGTCGCTGCCGCACGGGCTCGCGCAAATGCGTCCGGTCCTTCCAGTACGACGGCGAACTCGTCACCGCCAAGGCGGACCACCAGATCTCGGTCACTGGCCGTCTCCTGAAGCCGCCGCGCGAGTTCCACCAGCACGGCGTCGCCGACGGAGTGTCCCATCGTGTCGTTGATGGACTTAAAGCCGTCTAGGTCGATGATCATCAGCGCCGCCGGGCTGTCGTCGCGCCGACTGCGATCCAGAACCTCGGTGAGACCGAGGTTGAAGGCGGCACGATTGCCAAGGCCGGTCAGCGCGTCGCGGCTCGCGAGTATCTCCAGTTGCTGGTTCGTGGACCGAATCTCCGCATTGGCCTTCGACAGCGAGCGCGCCAGCGACACTGCCTTCAGGCGATCGCCGTGGCTGGCGATGAAGTTCTTCTCGCTGATAAGGCTGCTGCGGAACATCATCACCATTAGCAAGAGAACGTCGACCGACACCACGACGGCGATCAACGAGCCGGTCATCAGCAGCGATGCGACTGCGGCAAGCATCTGCGGCGCGCTGAACAGGATGGCGACCCTGGAATAGGCGGTGCTCTGGATGATCGAGCCGGCGCAGATGCCGGCAATGATGAAGATGACGTAGGCATGCGCCCGGTCCCCTTCGACTGCAAGTCCAAGGAAGGGAACGAAGGCCCATAGACATCCGCTGACCAAGGCTGCGCCGCTCAGGAACCGAAGGGTAAGCTCGGTGTGACGAACTGCTGCGTCATTGCGATGGATGATCACGGATGCGAAGACACGTGCGAGGTTCAGTCCGCAGACAGCCGATAGCCAGTAGATCAACGCATCGGATGGCTGGTGAAGCCACAGGATGGCGGCCGTCGTCAGCGCGATGAAGCTGTTCGCCCAGATGGAGATCGTCAGGGAGTGGAGGACGGCACGGGCCTGCGCGATGCGGATTTCCGACGCGATGGTCGTGGCGCTTCCGCCTGCTTCCTGCGATTCCAGCATTCACCCGTCCCCAGCTACAACAGCTTTCAGCGTGAAAACGCTAGCTCACTGACGATAATTTACGCTTAACGGAGACGAGACGATGCGAAGCATCTGAGGTGGCTGACGTCACCGGGGCTTCTCTCAGCGCCGGTGGGAAACCGCTCTTCGCCATGGCCGGCCGGTAAAGACGCTGCTACCAATGCGGTGGTGCGGACGCCGGGAGGGGCGAGGGAATGTACGACTACATCATCGTGGGTGCGGGCTCGGCCGGCTGCGTGCTCGCCAACCGCCTGTCCCGGGATCCCGACAGGCGCATCTGCCTCATCGAGGCAGGACCTCCCGATACGAGCCCGTTCATCCACATGCCTCTCGGCCTCGCGGCGCTCGCCCGCATCCGCTCGATCAACTGGGGCTATTCGACCGAACCGGAAGCGGAACTTGGAGGGCGGCGGCTCTACTGGCCGCGCGGGCGCACGCTCGGCGGTTCGAGCTCCATCAATGCGATGATCTACATGCGCGGCCACCCGCAAGATTATGAGGGGTGGGCGAAGCACGCTGGCGACGAGTGGGGATGGGAGAGTGTGCGCCGGCTGTTTCTCCAGATGGAGCGCAACGCATCGATCACGGACGACCACCACGGCACCGAAGGCGAGCTCTGCGTCAGCGACTTGCGACACGTCAATCCGCTCAGCCGCGCCTTCGTCGAGGCGGGCGTGCAGCTCGGATATCCCCGCAACGCCGATTTCAACGGAGCGAGCCAGGAGGGCTTCGGCCTCTACCAGGTGACCCAGCGCGACGGCCGGCGGTTCAGTTCCGCACGGGCCTTCCTTGAACCGATCAGCCACAGGCCAAACCTCGAACTTCGCACCGGGGCGCAGGTGCAGAGGGTCGTGATCCAGCACCGGCGCGCCATCGGTGTCTCGCTGGCCGACGAAATGCTGAGACTGAAAGCCGGCGGCGAGGTGATCCTCTGTGGCGGTGCCATCAACTCGCCGCAGCTGCTCATGCTCTCAGGCATCGGCAACGGCAAAGACCTCGCCGGACTTGGAATAGAGGTGGTCCATCACCTGCCGGCGGTGGGTGAGAACCTGCAGGACCATCTCGACATCACGGCAATGGCGAGTGCAAACGGCCGCGATGCGATCGGTCTCAGCCTCGGCGGGCTGCCGCGGCTTTGGAAAGCCTGGCGTGCTTATCGCCGGGGAGAGGGGGAACTGACGAGCAATGTCGCCGAAGGTGGCGGCTTCGTGCGCAGCGATCCGTCCCGTGACCGGCCGAACCTGCAGTTCCATTTCATTCCGGCCTATATGCGCGACCATGGCCGGCAGGTCTCGTTCGGCTACGGCTTCACCCTGCATGTCTGCGACCTCCTCCCGAAGAGCCGCGGCCGCATCCGGCTTGCCTCCGCCGATCCGGCGGCGGCCGCAGCAATCGAAGCCAACTATCTCTCTCATCCGGACGATGCCGGGACGCTGCTGGCAGGCCTGAAGATCGCCCGCCGACTGTTGGCGGCGCCTGCATTCGCTCCTTACCGCCGCGCCGAGGTGCTGCCGGGCGAAGAGATCCAGTCGGACGATGAATTGCTTGCGTTCATCCGCGGGCGCGCGGAAACGATCTACCATCCGGTCGGCACCTGCCGCATGGGAAGGGACGACGGTTCGGTGGTCGATCCGCAATTGCGGGTCAGGGGCGTGGAGGGGCTGCGCGTCGCTGATGCATCGGTCATGCCGACGCTCATCGCCGGGAACACGAACGCACCGGTAATGATGATCGCCGAGAACCTGGCGGGTATGATGCGGCGAAACTGATCCCTCAGTTGGCAGCTGGCTGCTCTTCCTCGGGCGGCACCGGGACGGGGTGTCCGCTCTCATCCAGCGCCACCATGATGAAGGTGCCTGCGGTGACCTTCTCCAGTATGCGGTGGCGGGCCCGATGCGCCCACGCCTCGACCTGCAGCGTGATCGAGCTGCGGCCGACGCGGGTAATTTCGGTGTAGACATTAAGGGTGTCACCGATCTTCACCGGCAACTGGAATGCCATTTCCTTGACCGCCGCGGTGACCACGCGGCCGCGGGCGCGCTCGGCTGCCCTGATGCCACTCGCAAGGTCCATCTGCGACATTACCCACCCGCCGAAGATGTCGCCCGCAGCGTTGGCATCGGCGGGCATGGCCAGGGTCCGCAGAGTGAGTTCGCCGGTGGGGCGGGAGCCGTGGTTCATGGCAGGTCCTTTTCGAGCGTACAACAGTCGTCAATGCGGTGCATACCAGCACTTGTACGAGAATGACATGCTGCGTGCATGACTAGACTTAAGTTGCATCTAACTCGCGTCAGGCGTGAATTAGCGCTTTCACGTGCCAGTAACCTTTAGGGGCTAGATATTGTGACAACAAGTTACAAAGGGGGTCTCTATGCAGCGTCTTACCATTTCTGCGCGCATGTACTGTCTCATCGCGCTTTCTCTCGCGATCCTGGCTGGTGCGCTAACGTTCAGTCTGTTCCAGAGCTACGGATCTGCCGAGCGCGAGCGTAAAGCGGGGCTCGCATTCATGGACGGCATCGCCATCAGCGTCCTGCAAAAATTTCATGCTCTCGAGACGTCCGGTGCGATGACGCGGGAGCAGGCGCAGTCTGAGGCGATGAAGGCTATCGGGGAGATGCGTTACGACGGAGGCAGCGGCTACTTCTGGATCAACGACATGCGTCCCTACATGGTGATGCATCCGATCAACAAGAAGCTGGACGGCGCCGACCTGTCCCAGAACAAGGACCCGAACGGCAAGCACCTGTTCGTCGAGATGGTCAATACGGTCAAGGCAGGCGGCGAGGGCTTCGTGGACTACTATTGGCCAAAGCCGGGCCTCGAGGAGCCGGTCGAGAAGTATTCGCACGTCATCGGCTTCGAGCCATGGGGCTGGATCGTCGGCACCGGGGTCTACGTCGACGACCTGCACGCGATGTTCCGCGACAACCTGATCACCTACGCAGCAATCTTTGGTGTCTGCGCACTCGTTCTCGTCGGCGGCGCCTTCTTCGTGATCCGTAGCGTAACGAGGCCTCTGGGTCAGGTCCAAGGCGTGCTTCAGCACATTGCTGACGGGGAGGCCAACGTGACCGTTCCCCACACCCAGCAGAAGAACGAAATCGGCAGCATGGCCCGGGCGCTCGTCGTCCTGCGCGATGCGGTCGAGGAGCGGCTCGCCCTCCAGGCCCGCGAGAGCGAACAGCAACGTGCCCTTTCCGAGGAACGCTCCACCAACGAGCGGGCGCTCGCCTCCGCCTCCGAGCGGCAGGCGCGTGCCATGGCCGAACTCGGTCGCGCCCTTTCGGAGCTCGCGCAGGGCGATCTTTCGGTCAGCGTGGCCGACCTCGGTTCCGACTATGCGAAGATCCGCGAGGACTTCAACCAGGCGGTGAGCTCGCTGCGCCAGACCGTGCAGGCGATTACCGAGACGAGCCATGTCGTCCGCGACAGCGCGTCCGACATCAGCGGTGCGACGAACAACCTGTCGCGCCGGACCGAGCAGCAGGCAGCGTCCCTGGAGGAAACCGCCGCGGCTCTCGACGAGATCACTGCGACGGTCAAGACGGCTTCGGAGCGTGCCAACGAGGCTCGGACCATGGTTGCCGAAACAAAGGACAGCGCCGGCCGCTCCGGCGAGATCGTCCGCAACGCAGTCGATGCAATGGGCCGGATCGAGGATTCGTCCAGCCGCATCAACCAGATCATCTCGGTCATTGACGAGATCGCGTTCCAGACGAACCTGCTGGCGCTGAACGCAGGCGTCGAGGCAGCGCGCGCCGGTGAAGCCGGACGTGGGTTTGCCGTCGTCGCCCAGGAAGTGCGCGAACTGGCGCAGCGTTCGGCGAACGCGGCGAAGGAGATCAAGACGCTGATCAGCAATTCGGCGCGCGAAGTCGAAAACGGCGTCTCGCTCGTTCGCTCCACCGGCGATGCCCTGGTCGAGATCGCGCAACTGGTCGAGCGGGTCAATTCCCATGTGGAGACGATCGCGACGGCGTCCCGCGAGCAGGCGACTGCGCTGCAGGAGATCAACTCCTCGGTCAACAACATGGACCAGATGACGCAGCAGAACGCCGCAATGGTCGAGGAGACGACCGCTGCCAGCCAGACGCTTGCGGAACAGAGCCTGCATCTGCAAAGCCTGCTCTCCGCCTTCCGCCTGGAGAACGGCCACGGCGGCTACGGCTCCGGCCAGGCGACGCGCGCAGCCTGACCGCTCGGATCCGAGAACATCTGAGCCCGTCGGGGAAAACTCCGGCGGGCTTTTTTGATGCCGCTCAATGGCGGACGTCCGGCCTCTGCTAGGCTCTCCGCAAGCAAGGAGAGGTTGATGGCGAAGATCCTGATCGTCCTGGGGCATCCGGATGGCGCCGAGCGTCACCTCTGCCATGCATTGGCGGATGCCTATGCCGAAGGCGCTCAAGACGGCGGCCACAGTGTTTCGCTGCTGGAGCTCGCGCGCATGGACATACCCTTCCTAACGTCGCAGAAGGAGCAGGAAGAGGGCGTGGTCGGGCCGGCAATCAGCGAGGCGCAGGATCTGATCAGGGCCGCCGACCATATCGTCTTCGTCTTCCCGCTTTGGCTCGGCGAAATGCCAGCCCTCCTCAAGGCATTCTTCGAGCAGGTTGCGCGCCCGGGCTTCGCCTATGATCTCGGTGGGTCGCCGCTGAGGAGCGGCCTGCTTCGCGGCAAGTCGGCGCGGATCGTCATCACCATGGGCATGCCGGCGTTTGTCTACCGGCTGTACTATGGCAGCCATAGCTTGAAGGCGATGAAGATCGGTATCCTGCGGTTCGTCGGGATCGCACCCATACGGTCGACGCTGATCGGCATGGTTGGCGCGAAACGCTTTGACGGCGGATCCTGGCTGGACGAGATGCTACGGCTCGGGAGAATGGCCAGGTAGCCCCGATGATGCCCTGATATGGTCATCTTCTCTCAAGCCTTCGTTTACCGCATCGTCGTAAATTTGCCGAACGTGCCATTTCGGCACCGAGAGCAGCGATTGGTATGGCGTACGCTTCCCTTTCTCGGCAGGTTCTTGCCTCGCTGATGATCACGACGATGCTGGTAAGCTGCTCGGCTGAGGGGCTGATGCCGCCGGCAAGTATTGATGGCGAAACGCGGGTAAGCTCGATCGGCGCGATGTCGGAGCCGACGGGTGTCCGTCAGCCCTACCAGGCGCCGGTCGCGCCTGTGTCGCAGGTGAGTGGCGGATACATCGACCCTTACCCGACCGATGCCGGAGCGCAGTCCTATCCGATCCAGCAGGCGCCCGCGGCGCAGTCCTCTTCGCTGCCGATGATCGACAGCGACGAGGCACTCGGTCTGCAGTCATCAGGCAGCCCCGCCGCAATTCCAGAGGAAGGCGTCAACATGGACGCCCAGTTCGGTTTCGTCGATGCCGGCGAGCCGCAGGTGGTGGGTCTTGCACAGGAGCAGGACCAGATGATTGCAGAAGGTGCCACCGCGCAGCCGGTGGTCGACGGGATAGGAACCGACAATCCCGTGAGCCTCGGTGCACCTCCAGGCTTCCTGGCCCCTCCGGATGATCAGATCATCTCCGTGCCGCCGAAGCGGCAGGGCGCCGGCATCCAGCAGCCGCAGAATCAGGCGCTCGTCTGGGGTGATCAATCGCCTGTCGTCGCTCCGACCCGGCTGCCGCCCGAAGAGCCGCAGCAGGTCGCCATGCTTGCGCCCGGCAATCCGATGGCAGAGCGGGAGCCGATCCGACCGCGGGCGGTTATGCCGCAATCGGAGGTCAGTTGCCGCGCCGAACTGCGCCGCCTCGGGGTGCAGTTCCGTGACATCCCCCGCATCAGTGACGGCCCGAGCTGCGGCATTGAGCATCCCGTGCTGCTCAGCGGGTTTTCGGGCAATATCGCCCTGAAGCCGGCGACGAAGCTCAACTGCCAGACGACGCTGGCGCTCGCCAAATGGGTGAAGTTCGAGCTGGCACCCTCGTCGCGCTATCGCTACCTTTCCGGCGTGAAGACGATCGAGTCCATGGGCGGCTACTCCTGCCGGCGCATGAACAACAGCCGCCAGAAGCGCAACCCGATGTCGGAGCACGCACGCGGCAATGCGATCGATCTCGGCAAGTTCGTTCTGAAGAACGGCAAGAAGATCGATGTGCGCAAGAAGAACATCTTCGCCTTCCGCGAGCGAGGACTGCTCAACACGGTCCGCGACGACAGCTGCAAGTACTTCCATACGGTGCTGGGGCCTGGCAGCAACAAGGAGCACTGGAACCACTTCCACTTCGATCTTCGGTCCCGCAAGTCCGGATCGAAGTACTGCGACTGACGGGAGGCGTCATGACGAACGGGGAGACACTGCGGCGGATCGCTCTCTCCCTCGATGGCACGACCGAGAGGCCGCATTTCGACCGCATGGCGTTCCGGGTCGCTCGAAACTACGCGACACTTGCCCCAGACGGATTATCCGCGAATTTCAGGTTCCTGCCGGAAGAACAGGCATTCAAGTGCATGTTGCTGCCAGCCGTCTTTTCTCCGGTACCGAATGCCTGGGGAAGACAGGGGTGGACGCAAGGTCTGCTGGAGCCCATGACGGAAGAGGACCTGAAGGATGCGCTGGAGACGGCCTGGCGCCATGCGTTGCCGAAGCGACGGAAGCGATGAGGGAGCCAGGGGACAGGCAGTGACGACCTCGGCACTTGTCTGACAACCAAGTTGGTGCCAGAAGTGCCTCCCAGACCTCTATCGGCCTAGCCGTCATTCCGGTACCCCATGCATCCTGTTGCCGAACTTCTTCCCTTCGCCGTCGCGCTCGCCGCCGCGGGCGCTTTGGCGGGCTTGCTTGCGGGCATGTTCGGGATCGGTGGCGGTGCGATCCTGGTGCCGATCTTCTTCCACGTCTTCGGGCTCCTGGGCGTTCCGGAAGAGGTCCGGATGCAGCTTGCTCTGGGGACATCGCTTGCGATCATTGTCCCCACCTCCGTGCGCTCCTTCATGTCCCATCGCAAACGCGGGGCGGTCGACACCGAACTGCTAAGGGGCTGGGTCATCGCTGTCCCGCTCGGCACGCTCATCGCAGCCTATGTCGCGGCCAAGGCATCCAGCGTCGAATTGCGAGTGATCTTCGCCCTGATCGCCTTGGCGCTCGCCTTCCGGATGATCTTCAACCGGGCAACCTGGCAGCTCGGCAGCGATCTGCCGGGAAATCCGGCCCGGTTCCTCGTGGGTACGGGTATCGGCATTCTTTCGGGGTTGATGGGTATCGGCGGCGGCGTTCTCAACAACACCTTCATGACGCTCTACGGACGGCCGATTCACCAAGCAGTGGCCACGTCGGCCGGCCTTGGTGTACTCATTTCGATCCCGGGCCTGGTCGGTTATGTCTGGGGCGGCTGGGGGCTCGACAGCCTGCCGCCATTCTCGACGGGCTACATCAACTGGCTCGCCGTCGCCCTGCTGATTCCGATCACCCTGTCGCTTGCGCCGCTCGGGGCGCAACTGGCGCATGCCATGTCGAAGCGACAGCTCGAGATCGGCTTCGGAATTTTCCTGATCCTGGTGTCGCTGCAGTTCTTCGCAACGATCGTTGCTTGAACCCTCCAGTCTTCTGCGGGATTGGTCCGGCAGCGCGAACGCAATGTTCTTCTATTTGGGATGGTCTCGGCGCGCGTGACGCCTATATTGGCGCCACTTCCCGGAAACAGATTTCAAAAAGACCTTCCCATGGCTCCCATTGTATCTATTCGTAACCTTGCCAAGACCTATGGCAACGGCTTTCAGGCGCTGAAGGGCGTCGACCTCGACATCAAGAAGGGCGAGATCCTGGCACTTCTGGGCCCGAACGGCGCGGGAAAGACGACGCTGATCTCGATCGTCTGCGGCCTCGTCAATCCAAGCGGCGGCCAGGTGCTTGTGGGCGGACATGACGTGGTGCGTGATTTCCGGCAGACCCGGGCGATGATCGGCCTCGTGCCGCAGGAGCTCACGACGGACATGTTCGAAACCGTCTGGAACACCGTGTCGTTCTCGCGGGGATTGCACGGTAAGAAGGCGGATCCGAGCCGGATCGAGACGATCCTCAAGGACCTTTCCCTGTGGGACAAGAAGGACAACATGCTGAGGGAACTTTCCGGCGGCATGAAGCGCCGCGTGCTGATCGCCAAGGCGCTGGCGCACGAGCCGGAAATCCTC
Organism: Pseudorhizobium halotolerans; assembly: GCF_902153235.2. Taxonomy (NCBI): domain Bacteria; kingdom Pseudomonadati; phylum Pseudomonadota; class Alphaproteobacteria; order Hyphomicrobiales; family Rhizobiaceae; genus Pseudorhizobium; species Pseudorhizobium halotolerans. The sequence continues at coordinate 531,128 of NZ_CABFWE030000005.1, forward strand.
TTCCTGGACGAACCGACCGCCGGCGTCGACGTCAACCTGAGGCGCGAGATGTGGCAGGTCGTCGAGCGGCTTCGCAAAGGCGGTGTCACCGTCATCCTCACCACGCACTACATCGAGGAAGCTGAGGAGATCGCCGACCGGGTTGGCGTCATCAACCACGGGGAACTCCTGCTGGTGGAGGACAAGACGGCCCTGATGCGGAAGCTTGGACGCAAGGAATTGCGCCTCGAACTCGCCGAGCCGCTTGGCGCGCTGCCGCCGGTGCTCGCGTCCTATAACCTCGCGCTCGCCGAGGACGGTGGCGCGCTGATCTACGAATATCAGGGGGAGGCGGAGCAGGGACGCATCGGTACGCTGCTCGGCTCGCTGGCGGCACAAGGGATTGAGTTCCGGGACCTCTCGACGCGGCAGAGTTCGCTCGAGGACATTTTCGTCGAACTGGTGGGGCAGAGAGCATGAACTTCGAAGCGGTCAAATCCATCTACCTTTTCGAGATGGCGCGCATGCGGCGCACGCTGATGCAGAGCGTCATTTCCCCCGTGCTGACGACGTCGCTCTATTTCGTGGTCTTCGGTGCGGCGATTGGGTCCCGGATCGAGCAGATCGACGGCGTCTCCTACGGCGCCTTCATCACGCCGGGCCTGATCATGCTGTCGCTCCTGACCCAGTGCATCTCCAATGGCTCGATCGGCATCTATTTCCCGAAGTTCACCGGTACGATCTACGAGATCCTGTCCTCGCCGATCGCGATGACCGAGATCCTGCTGGGCTACGTGGGGGCGGCGGCGAGCAAGGGCCTTATCATCGGCCTGATCATCCTGGCGACCGCCTCCTTCTTCGTCGACATCTCGATCGCCCATCCCGTCATGATGCTGGTCTTCCTGGTGCTGACGGCGGTTACCTTCAGCCTTGCGGGCTTCATCGTCGGCATCTGGGCGAAGAATTTCGAGCAGCTCAACATCATGCCTATGCTGGTTGTGCCGCCGCTGACCTTCCTGGGCGGAACCTTTTACTCGGTGGAAATGCTGTCGCCGTTCTGGCAGGCGGTCAGCCACTTGAACCCGGTTCTCTATCTGGTCAGTGGTTTCCGCTGGAGCTTCTACGAGATCGCCGACGTCAATCCGTTGATCAGCCTCGGCATGATCGCCCTGTTCCTGGTGGTCTGCCTGGCGCTGGTCGCCTGGATATTCCGCACGGGCTACCGGCTGCGAAACTGATCTCGCAGCCGGCGGGGCAGGGTCAGTTCTGCTGGAGCGCGGCCTGTCGTCCGCCACGCGCCAGCATCACGACGGAGCCGAGGGCGCAGGCGATGCCGACAAAGGTCACGACGCCGAGGGGCCCCTGGCTGTCGACCAGCAGGCCACCCAGGACGGCTCCGGACGAGATGGCAACCTGGAAGGTGGTGAGCAGCATCGCGCCGACGCTTTCGGCCTCATCGGACGCCGCCCGGGTGACGTGCGTCTGAATGCTGACGGGCAGGATGCCGAAAGCGAGGCCCCACAGCACGATTGCCGCCCATGACACCAGCGGCAGCGCGCCCGCCCAGAGCATCAGCAATGCCGAGAGTGCCACCAGCCCGGCACCCAAGGCGACGGAGCCGGTCGTGCTGCGGCTGGCGATCGCGCCGCCGAGGAGGTTTCCGAAGAAGCCGGCAACCCCATAGGCGAGGAGGACCAGCGAGATCATCTCGACGCTGAAGCGGGGGATCTGCTCCAGGTAAGGACGAACATAGGTGAAGCCGGCGAAATGCCCCGCCACGATGATCAGCGTCACGAGCAGCCCGACCCGGACCCGCGGGCGGGCGAGCAGCGACACCATCGTCGCAAGGCTTGCACTGCCACGCGGCGGCAGCGACGGGACCGTGAAGGCCTGGACGAGGAGGGCGACGACGCCTACGCCCGCCGAAAGCGCGAAGGCCGCGCGCCATCCGAGCGTCGCGCCGATCCAGGCGCCAAGGGGTGCTGCACAGACGGTCGCGACGGAGACGCCGGTGAAGACGATCGCCATGGCGCGGGGCATCAGATGCTCCGGTACGAGCCGCATGGCGAGTGCGGCGGACATGGCCCAGAAGCCACCGAGGCCGATCCCAAGCAGGAGGCGTGCGACGAGCAGCATCGGCAGGCTGCTTGCGAGCGCTGCAAGCGTGCTGGAGACGACCAGCAGGGTAGTGAGCGTGAGCAGGACCCAGCGACGGTCCAGGTTTCTGGTGCCGATCACCACGCCCGGACCGGCAATGGCACCGATCACGGCCGTCGCCGTGATCGTCTGGCCGGCCGTGCCGGGCGTGATGGCAAGGTCCTGGGAGATCGGGGTCAGCAGGCTGACGGGGAGAAATTCGGCGGTGACAAGGCCGAAGACGCCAAGCGACAGGGAGACGACGGCAGCCCAGGCGGCATCGCCGCGGGTGCCGCATGAGGCATGGGAGGGATCAAGAGTGCAGTCGGTCATGATCGGTTCCTGCGTTGTTGAAGGCTCAACAGATATGAGTGACCTCCTGTCGTTTCTATGCTAGAAAATCCGACATGCTTGACCGTTCGTCCAAATCTGCTGTGGCTACATCCGGCGATCCGCTGAGTGATCTGCTGCGTGGCCTGCGCCTCGACGGCGTGGAATACGGCCGCTGCCGTCCCTGCGAGCCCTGGGCCACTGCCTTTCCGGCACAGGACGAGGCGCGCTTCCACTTCCTCGCCTCCGGGCGCGCCTTGCTACAGACGCCTTCTGGCGAGTGGCTGACGCTATCTGCGGGCGATGCGGTTCTGCTGCCGCGGGGCGGGGCGCATGTGATGGCGAGCGGCAAGGAAGTTCCTCCGGCGCCCTATGACAAGCTCATCCGCCGGGAAGTCTGCCAGGGGATCTACGACGTGCAGTGCCCGAATGCTCCGGGCGGCACGCTGCTGCTGGTGGGGTCCATGCGGTTCAACGTCGACCGGCTTCATCCGCTTCTGCAACTCATGCCGGACGTGATGATGACGAGCGATCTGGCGGGAAGCGAACCGGCGATCCCGCATCTGCTGGATGCCATGGGCCGCGAAGTGGAGATGGATCGGGTGGGAGCAGGCGGCATCCTTGCGCGGCTCGCCGACGTGCTGACGGCAACGCTCATCCGTACCTGGGTCGAGCATGGCTGCGGCGAGTCGACCGGCTGGCTTGCGGCGGTGCGCAATCCGGAGATCGGTCGCGTGCTGGCGGCGATCCACCTGCAGCCGGAGCGGGACTGGAGCGTGGCGGATCTCGCCAGGCTCATGGGCGCGTCGCGGTCGGGTTTTGCGGAACGCTTTTCTCGGGTCGTGGGCGAAACGCCGGCCCGTTACGTCGCTCGCGTCCGGATGCATCAGGCGCGCCAGTGGCTGAGCCAGGGGATGCGGGTATCGGTGGCGGCGCAGCGTCTTGGATATGATGCCGAGGCTTCGTTCAGCAGGGCCTTCAAGCGCATCATCGGCGCACCGCCCAGCGCCTACCGGGCGACCACCACCACACGGATGGCGGCGGCGGCCGAGTGACCGCCTCAGAGCATGCTGACGCGGACCAGGAATACGAAGACGATCAGCATCGAGGCAAGAGCCACCATGGTGATGGCCGGGGCTAGACCGATGGTCACGGCGCCGAAGGCGATGAGCGCGATCGCGATAACGGCGAGGAGGGGGATGAGAAGCTTGCTGGACATGCTGAGCTTATAATCCACCTGTCAAAATTGACAAAAGGACGTTCTGACGCACCTGGTCTGTTCCTGGGCACCACCGGTGATGACGCGTGCGTAAGCCGGATCAGTCGCGCAGCCGCAACTCGTCGGTCTGCATCTGGATCGAGCCAAGCGTCGACAGGAAGGTCATCCCGAGGAGACTCTGGTCCAGCCGTCCCTCCTCGGCCACCATGGCCCGGACATCGCGACGCAGGATCGGCCCGATGGCGACCTCGTCGAGGCGGACCGGTGCTGCCGTCGCGCGTCCGTTTGCGGTGGAGACGGTGACGGTATAGGCGAGGCGCTGCGGTTCAAGGCCTATGCGCTCAGCATCCTCGAAGGAGAGGACGACGGCACTGGCGCCGGTATCGACAAGCATCGACACCGCTTGCCCGTTCACGCTGGCGGACGTGTGGAAATGCCCGCGAATGCCGCGGTGGATGATGACTTCGGTGACGCCCTGTGCCGTTGTGACCTCGACGGCGCTGCCCGGGATGAGCCCGGCTGAGAGCCGGGCGCCGACCTGTTGCAGATCGTACCTGTAGATATAGGCTGCGACGAGGGCGAGGATGATCACCAGCCACACCGCGATATAGCGAAGAACCTGGGTCAAGCCGCCGCGGTTGCCCGCGAGGATGCCGACCGAGAGAAGGCCGGCGATCGGCAGGAGATAGATCATCTGCCCGAAGTCCTCGTTGGCGATACCGAAGGTCTGGCCGCTGTCGTGGTTGAAGACGAGAAGGGCAAGACCCGCGCCAAGGACGAGGAGGACGAAGGTGAGGCCGTTCACGAGGCAGCCCGCTCCCGTGCCGGTCGCTGGACTTGCCCGGTGCCTCCGTCCAGCCCTGCGCGCTTTAGCCGGGCGGGCAGGACATCCATCAGAGCGCGGCGTTCCGCGTCGGTGAAGCTTGTCCAGCGAGCGATTTCGTCGCGGGTGCGCCCGCAGCCGATGCAGTTGCCGGAGGTTTCGTCGATGGAGCAGACGAGGATGCAGGGTGAAATCATGTTCTTCATATCTGCGGTTCACGCCACGAACGCAAGGGAGACCAGGAACACGATCTCGCAAGCCTGCTGGGTGGCGCCGATCGTATCGCCCGTATGACCGCCGATCCTGCGGGCGGCTAGCCGTGTGACGCCCATTGCCGCAAGCGCCGACAGGCCGCCGGCGAAGATAAAAGGCAGGAAGCCAGCGACCGGCCACAGGAGCATAAGGCCGGCAAGGGCGGCACTTCCGAGGGCGACGTTGCGCGCACCCGTAGCCGGCCTGCCGGCGCCTGCCGCGACCCCATTGCTGCGGGCAGCCGGCAAGGCGTGCCAGTGCGCGACCATCAGCGCCCGGCTGAGCGCCGCCGAGGCGACCAGCGCAAATGCGGGGAGGGTGGTTGCGGGACCGGCGAGAGCGGAGAGCGCGGCCGCACGCAGCGCGAAGGAGAGGATCAGAGCGATGACGCCATAGCTCCCATTGCGGCTATCCTTCATGATCGACAGGATGTGCTCGCGATCACGGCCACCGCCAAAACCGTCCGCTGCATCGGCGAGACCGTCCTCGTGCAGCGCGCCGGTGAGGACGGTCAGCACGGCAAGTGCGACCAGCGACGACAGGAGCGGGTCGGCGTCGAGGTGCAGCAGCAAGGCGAGCAGCAGCGCGGGCGGGGTGGCGATCACCAGGCCTGCAGAGGGAAAGGCACGCACCGCGCGGCTTAACGACCCGTCGTGCCCTACGAAAAAGCGCGAGGGAACCGGCAATCGTCCGAGAAAGCCGACCGAACGCGCGAGGTCGTCGAGGAATTCCGTCACCTTTGGCAGTTGTCCCTCCGTGCCTGCGCGACTATGAGAGCAACAAAGCGTGATTTGCCGGCAAAACACAAGCGACCGGCCAAGGACGAGAGAAAGCATCCCGATGAGCGTGAGCGGCCTGCCATTCGACGACTTCCGCACCCTCCTGCAGAACCTGCCCGGCCCTGATTCGCGGGCGCTGGTCGCTGCACGCGAGCGGGATGCGCAACTGACGAAGCCGCCGGGTTCGCTCGGCCGGCTGGAAGAAATCGCTATGTGGCTGGCGGCCTGGACGGGACGTCCCCCGGCGGTGACACGTCCGCTGGTGGCGATCTTCGCCGGGAACCATGGCGTCACGAAACATGGGATCACGCCGTTCCCGCCCTCGGTGACACAGCAGATGGTCGAAAACTTTGCCGCGGGCGGAGCGGCGATCAACCAGATCTGCGTTACCCATGACCTCGGACTGAAGATCTTCGACCTGGCGCTCGACTATCCCACGGGCGACATCACCTGCGAGGCCGCACTTTCGGAGCGCGACTGTGCCGCCACCATGGCCTTCGGGATGGAAGCGATCGCGGGAGGAACCGACCTCCTGTGCATCGGCGAAATGGGGATCGGCAACACGACGATCGCGGCCGCCATCAACCTCGCCCTCTACGGTGGAGAGGCGGAGGATTGGGTGGGGCCGGGGACCGGTTCGCACGGCGTCCAGATGGAGCGGAAGATCCAGGCGGTGAAGACGGCCGTGGAGTTCCACAAGGATCATCTCAAGGATCCGCTCGAGGTTCTGCGGCGGCTGGGCGGGCGGGAGATCGCCGCCATCGCGGGCGCGATCCTGGCGGCGCGCATCGAGAAGATACCGGTGCTGCTCGACGGCTATGTCGTGACGGCGGCGGCGTCCATCCTGAAGGCGGCCAATCCCTCCGCCCTTGATCACTGCCTGATCGGCCATGTCTCGGCTGAACCGGGCCATCTGAAGGCGGTGGAGAAGCTTGGGAAGACACCACTGCTGGCCCTCGGCATGCGGCTCGGCGAGGGTACCGGGGCAGCCCTTGCCGCAGGCATCGTCAAGTCTGCGGCCGCCTGCCATTCCGGAATGGCGACCTTTGCCCAGGCGGGCGTGAGCGCGGGGAACTGACCTTGGAAAAGGCGCCGCAGGAAAGTGGGATCCGCAAGGCGAGCGGGCCTCGGCGCGTGCTGGCGGCAACGCGCTACTCGCTGCAGGGACTGGTGCGGCTGTGGGGCGAAGAGGCGTTTCGAACCGAGGTCGTGGCCTTCGCCCTCGGGCTGCTGCTGTTCGTCTTCATCGGCGCAGAACCCTATCAATACCTGATCTTCGTTGTCCTGATGCTGCTTCTCTTCTGCGTCGAGGCGTTGAATACGGCGATCGAGGAGCTCGTCGACCGGATTTCGCCAGAGATTTCCACGGTTGGCCGGCACGCAAAGGACCTGGGTTCGTTCGCCGTCTTCTGCCTCTTGTGCGTGAACGGCCTGTTTGTGCTGTGGTGCCTGTATGACAGGCTGGTCGGGTAGCGGTTTCCCGAATTCGTGATCGCCACGACGCCGAGAAATGTGCGAGAATCGCTGTCGGTAAAATGCCGATAGCCTTCACCATGCCGCTTCGATCTGACGAAGCAGGATTGTCCGATGCCACGCCATTCGTTCGTCGCTGCATTGCTCTTCTGCTGCGGTATCGCGCCGGTGCAGGCCCAGCAGGCGGAGCCTGTCCCGGTTGAGGTCTTCCCTTTCGAACTGGAAGACAAGAGCGCCGGTGCAGGGATCGTGCCGCCGGACGACTATGACAGGCGCTATCTGGCAGAAGCTGCCAAGGTCGCACGGGACATGTTCGCGGAGACGGGGCGCTATACGCTTGTGACCAATCCGGCGGACTCGGCGACTGCTCCGGCTACCGAACCACTGCGACATTGCGGAGGCTGTGAGGCTGGGATTGCCCGCAGCCATGGAGCGTCGCTGGCAGTTCTCGGTGTGGTGACGCGGGTCAACCGCACCGAGCACACAATGTTCATCCGGGTCCTCGATGTCCACACGGGCAAGCCGGTGGCTGTTGGCTTCACGGACCTGCGAATGGGTGCCAACCATGCCTGGCCCCGCACAGCGAAATGGCTGATGAAGAACCGCATCCTGAAGTAGTCCTTCAAGCGACGGTGTTGGCGACCAGCGGGCTCGGTCGCTCACTTGCATCTTGACTTCCACTCCCCTGTGAGTTGTATTTGAATGAGTTGCAACTGGAGGGCGTGTCATGCTTCGGGTGTTCATGCGGCGTTGGGTTACCGATCGTGAAACCCGGCGGCGGGATCAATATGCTGCGCTTCTGGCGATGGTAGGACTGATCTGCGCCGGGCTGACGCTTGCCTTCCTTTTACTCTCGCAGGCGCCCGGCATGGCTGGCGCGATGGGCCTCGGCGGCGTGATCCTTTTTGCGTCGGCCGCCGCCGGTGGTGCTCTGGGCTTTCTGTTTTCCGTCCCACGCGTCCTCTCGGTCGGCGAGACGAATTCCAAGGCTCCAGAGACCAGCAAAGCGGCGCAGACGGTACGCCTTCTCGGGTCAAACACCAACCTGGAGCGGATTTCTGAGTGGCTCACGACGATGATCGTTGGAGTGGGGCTCAGCCAGATCACCTCGGTGGGGGAACATTTCGCAAACTTCACGAACTTTCTGACGCGGCACAACTTCAAGACTGTCGCCGCGGTCGGTCCGTTCATCCTGATCGTGGGGCTCGTTGGCGGTTTTGTCTTCCTGTATCTGTATACGCGTCTCTACCTCTCGCCGCTGTTCCTACATGTTGAAAAGCTGATCAGCCGTCTCGGACAGGAAGAGGTCCCGACCCAGGAGGAACGTATTCGGGAGATCGCCCGGGAGCTGGCCGAGAAGACGGGGGCCTCAATCCTGCGATATATCGCAAATGTCGACCGGATAACGCTCGACCATACGATGCATGTGCTGTCGGCCTTGCTCTACGAGGACGAGGGATACCTCACGGTGCTCGATATCGGGGAGGATCTGGCGGATACTGTCGCCGGCGAGATGCCGCGCTTCTGGTACCTGATGGCCGCAGCTAACGGCCAGCGCCACCACCAGCTCCTGGAGGCAGGCGCACCCGCTCCGGAGCAAGCCAAGGCTCACAAGGCTGTACTGGAGGCCGTGCAGAAGGCAGTCGACCTGGATCCAAGCTTCAAGCGGCGCCTGGCCGACCTTGCCCAGCCGACCGCAAGGGATAATGACCTGCAGGATTTCGCAAGCGACCGCCGGTTCAGGAAGATCGTCGGCTAACGCCCTCAGGCAAACGTCTTGCGCCGTCGCTCCACCGGAGCGGTGTCCTCCACCGCCGGCAGGCTCTGCAGGATACGGGTGGCCGGGAGGATGGCGATGGCCTCCGTTCCCTCGCGCAGCTTCGAGCGCAACACGAATTGGCCGTCGTGCTTGGCAAGGATCGCCTGGACGATCGGCAGGCCGAGGCCAGTTCCCTGCTCGGCGCTCTTGATGGCGATGGAGCCCTGCCCGAAGGCGGAGAGGACGACTGGGATTTCCTCCTCGGGTATGCCGGGACCATTGTCCTTGACCGCAACATACTGCCCGCCGCCCGCCGTCCAGCCCACCTTCACTGTGATCTCGCCACCCTGCGTGGTGAACTTCACCGCATTGGACAAAAGGTTGAGGACGACCTGGCGGATGGCCTTCTCGTCCGCCCATATCTGCGGCAGCGTGGGCTCGAACTGCTCGTGGATGACGATGCTCTTCGTGCTGGCCCGCAGCTGCACCATGCCGATGCAGTCCTCGGCGATGTCGAGCAGCGAGAGCGCTTCCTCGTTGAGTTCGTAGCGACCCGCCTCGATGCGCGAGAGGTCGAGGATTTCGTTGATCAGGTTGAGGAGATGTTCGCCCGACCGGTGGATGTCGGCGGCATATTCGCGGTAGGTCGGATTGGAGAGGGGGCCCAGAAGTTCGGAATTCATCACCTCGGAAAAGCCGAGAATCGCGTTGAGCGGCGTGCGCAACTCGTGTGACATGGTGGCGAGGAAGCGGGACTTGGCCAGATTGGCGTCCTCGGCGCGGCGGCGGGCTTCGTCCGACATCGACTTGGCCACTTCCAGCTCGGCGATCAGGTCGTCCTTCTCCGACTGGTAGGACATCAGGGTCAGGTTCGAGCGATATTGCCGCTGGGAGATGTAGTGGAAGAAGACGACGGCGATCGCCGCCATGGCCGTCATGCCGATGTCCAGCGGATGGCGCGACAGGAACGCGGTGACCAGCAGGGTTGCCACCAGCGGCAGAAAGCCGAACAGGACGCCCTGGCGGAGCATGACGCTGTTCATCGCGCTGATCGAGATGGCGACGAGAAGGGCCATCCCCTGGTAGAAGTAGTAGCCGTCGCCGGAGCAGCTCGCGCAATCCTGCAAGGCGAACACCGCCCAGCCGACGCCGATGAGGATCTGGCCGATCAGCAGACGGCGATGCCATTTTGCGGTATCGGCCGCGGTGATCTCGATCCGGCTCGCGCGCCGCGCAATCAGGATGTTGATGGCGTGGACGCTGAGCGCCAGCAGCGCCCAGCCGAAGAGGTTGGCGGTCGGGTTGATGTAGAGCCCGACGGCGGTCACGATGGCGACGAAGAAGGGTGTGACCAGCGCGCCTTGCAGGACCGTATTGACGTGCATGGCGAGCACGTCGCGGTCGAAGGCGGACGCATTGCGCCCCGTCGACTGCAAACGTTCACGGGTCGCGCGGACGGTCTTTGACACCGCCTTGTTGCGGTGGCTGCGAGACAGGTCGACGATGTTCTTGTCCGCCGAGGCGCTTGCGCCGTTACTCATGACCACTGGATAGATGTCCCCGATGGTTGAGACCCTAGGCGGGAAACCTTAAGAAGATACTGCCGGGCAAGGTTTTGTTTGCCATTTTCCTGAAGGGTCTGTTGTTGATTGGGGCGGGATCGTGACGCGGATTTACCGGAAGCTGAGGGATGCCGGGCTTCTGCTCGCGCTGGTATTCCTAGGCGCACTTGTCGCCGCGCGGCTGGAAGACAGCTCGGCCGTCTCGATCGGAGGCCCATTCGTCGCGATAGATGGCGATACATTGGCCTTTGGCGCCGAGCGCTTGCGCCTGCACGGGCTCGATGCACCGGAGGTCCGGCAGACCTGCACGGATCGCCGGGGCAGAGACTGGCGCTGCGGCGAGGAGGCAAGGGCTGCCCTCGAGCGCCTTACTTCTGCCGCCTCCGTCATGTGCAGCGGGTCCGAGCGTGACCGCTATGATCGGCTTCTGGCGGCCTGCCGCGACGGCGAGCTTGATATCAACGCCCGCATGGTGGCTCTGGGCCTGGCGGTGGCGTCCGGCAATTACGCTTCCGAGGAAGCGCAGGCGCAGGAAAAGGGCGAGGGCGTCTGGGCCGGAGAGTTCGAGCGCCCGCGCGACTGGCGGGTACGACATGGGGTGATGGATGATCCGAGCGCGGCAGAGGGTATCCTCGCATGGCTGAAGGGATGGCTGGGGCTGAACTGACGGAGCAGTTGGCCGCTTCCGGGCAGGGTGACGGCCTTGACAGCCTGCGGGCCGCCATCCGCATCTGCCGGCTCTGCCGTGATGCGCCAGCCCGAGGCCCTCAACATTGCCTGCCGCATGAGCCTCGACCGGTCGCGGTTCTCTCTCGGACAGCACGCATCCTGATTGCCGGTCAGGCACCCGGCCTGAGGGTTCACGAAAGCGGCCTTCCCTTCAACGATGCGTCGGGAGACCGTTTGCGGTCCTGGCTCGGCGTCGGCCGGGAGGAGTTCTACGACCCGGATCGCTTCGCGATCGTGCCGATGGGTTTCTGCTTTCCGGGATATGATGACAAGGGGAGCGACCTGCCGCCACGCCGCGAATGCGCGCCGCTGTGGCGGCAGCCGGTAATGGACGCAATGCCCCAGATCGAACTGATCCTGACCATCGGCCAATACGCCCAGGCCTGGCACCTGGGAGCGAGGCGGAAAAAGGGCATGACGGAAACGGTCCGCAATTGGCGGGAGTATTACTTCGCGAACCAGGCACCGCGCATCCTGCCGCTCCCGCATCCGAGCTGGCGCAATACCGGCTGGTTGAGGCGTAATCCCTGGTTCGAGGCCGATGTCCTGCCGGTGTTGAAGCAGGATGTGGATAGACTGATACGTTAAAACAATTTACGCCTGTTCGTGCTAAAAGGACCCATGCAGGAGAAAAGCATTTCGAAGGACCGTATAATGGACCGCCTTGACCGCAAAATCCTCCGTATCCTTCAGGAAGACTCGACGCTCGCCGTCGCGGATCTTGCCAAGAAGGTCGGCCTGTCCACCACGCCATGCTGGCGTCGCATACAGCGAATGGAGGAAGAGGGCGTGATCCGCCGCCGCGTGGCGCTGCTCGATCCCGTCAAGGTCAACACGAAAGTCACCGTCTTCGTCTCGATCCGCACGGCGAGCCATTCGATCGAGTGGCTGAAGCGCTTCTCGGAAGTCGTCGTGGATTTTCCCGAGGTCGTCGAGTTCTACCGCATGAGCGGCGACGTCGACTATCTCCTGCGCGTGGTCGTGCCGGATATCGCCGCCTATGACGCCTTCTACAAGCGCCTGATCGCCCGCATCGAAATCCGTGACGTGTCCTCCGCCTTCGCGATGGAGCAGATCAAGTACACGACCGAACTGCCGCTCGACTACATGATCCTCGATCAGAAGTCAGGCGACGACTGATCCTATTTCAGGCGGGCGAGGATCTTCTCGCTCGTCAGCTCCCGCACCGCATCCTTGCCGATCCAGCGGGCAGTCCTGTCGTCGCCGGCGGAGAGCTTTTCCGCCACGGCGAGTGCCGGAGCATGACAGGCGCGGTTGCGCTTGCCGATATTGCGCAGGGCCCAGTTCACGGCCTTCTTGACGAAGTTGCGCGGGTCCGCCGCGTGGGCCTCGATCAGCGGCAGATAGGCGAGGAGATTGTCGTCCGGCTCCTGCTTGTTATGTACGGTCGCGCCGGCGATCATCGCGAAGGCGGTCCGACGTACATATTCGCGACTGCCCGCGGCGAACTCGGGAATCAGTTCCCGCCAGAACGTCGTCTGGGTGAAGAGGTCGGCCGCAGTGTCGACGATTTCCCAGGAATTGAAGTCGCCTGCCCAGGCCCACGCGTCTTCCTTCGTCAGCCGGGCAGGGTCAGCGGTGAGGATTGCAGCCATTCGGGCGTCGCGCAGACCAGTCCGCCAGAGCTCGAGAGCACGTTCGTGGTTTCGTTTCACCTGCCGGCCTACCGCCTGCATCTGCGGGGTCGTGATCCCGAGCGCTGTCGAGGTGTCGATCCCGTAGCGGGCCATCCCTGCAATGTTCGCCTCGTTGCGCAACGATTTCAGATGCGCAACGATCTCCTCGGCGGATGAGGATGGCGTGAGGGTCATTTTTCCAGACGCGCGAGAAGCGACGACGTGTCCCACCGGTTTCCGCCCATGGACTGGACGTCGCCATAGAACTGGTCCACGAGGGCGGTGACTGGCAGCTTGGCGCCGTTGCGACGGGCTTCCGCGAGGACAATACCAAGGTCCTTGCGCATCCAGTCGACGGCAAAGCCGAAGTCGTACTTGCCCTGGTTCATGGTCTTGTGGCGGTTCTCCATCTGCCAGGAGCCGGCGGCGCCCTTGGAGATGACCTCGACGACCTTCTCGATGTCCAGTCCGGCCTTCTTGCCGAAGTGAATCCCCTCGGCAAGACCCTGGACGAGCCCGGCAATGCAGATCTGGTTGATCATCTTGGTGAGCTGACCGGCGCCGACCGGCCCCATCAGTCCGACCATGCGGGCATAGGCCTCGATCACCGGCTTGGCACGATCGAAGACGGCCTGGTCGCCGCCACACATGACCGTGAGGACGCCATTCTCCGCGCCTGCCTGGCCGCCGGAGACGGGTGCGTCGATGAAGTCGACGCCCTTGGCCTTGGCGGAATCGGCAAGCTCGCGGGCGACTTCGGCGCTGGCAGTGGTGTTGTCGATCAAGATGGCGCCAGCCTTCATGCCGGCAATGGCGCCGGTATCTCCGAGCGTGACGGAGCGGAGGTCGTCATCATTGCCGACGCAGGTAAAGACGAAGTCGGCATCCTTGGCGGCTTGGGCGGGAGTGGCGGCCGAGCGTCCACCATGTTTCTTCGCCCATTCCTCCGCCTTGGCAGCGGTGCGGTTGTAGACAGTGACGTCGTGGCCGCCCTTTTCCTTGAGATGCCCGGCCATCGGGAAACCCATTACGCCCAGACCGATGAATGACACCTTTGCCATGTCGTCCTCCTCAACTGATTGATCCTTGAGACGTAGCGGAAACCCCGCAGAGCCTCAATGGCTAGAACGGCTTGACGACGGCCAGAAGCACGATCGCGACCACGGATATGAGCACGATCGGCATCCCCACCCGCACGAAGGCAGGCGGATCAAGATGGGGATCGGCTTCCATGCGCCGCAGCCAGGCCGCCTGCATGCCGTGCAGTGCCGACAGCATCACGACGATGAGGAACTTGAAGCCGAACCAGCCGGTCGCGTACCAGCCGTACCAGATGGCCAGGATGATGCCGAAGAGCCATGCACCGCCCTCGGCAACCGTCGTGATCCGGCGGTCGAACGGGCGGACGGCGGCAATGACGCCGGTGCGGATCGTTGGCGGGACCATGGCGATGACGAAAGCATTCACCAGCATCCCACCTACCCAGACAATGTCGGAGATGATGTGCAGTGACTTGAGGACGAAATAGAGCATGGTCAGTTCCAGATGAGGTCTTCGGTGAAGCCGAGTTCGGCGAAATCCTGCCGGCGCAATGCCTGTTCGGTCGGATCGGCGGGAAAGAACTCGTCCAGTTGCGGCGGGGCGACGGAGGTTTCCGAGAGCATGGCATGGACCTGCCCGCGGTGGTGGATCTGGTGCTGGAAGAGGTGCAGCAGGATGCGGTCCGCCCGCTCGACCTGGACATGGCTTTCCCGCGGGATAAGCACCTCGGCTGCGAGCGTATCGCGGTCGAGCTGGCGGCAGTGGTCGATCAGCCTGCGATCGGCGGCCCGCTGCTCGCGTTCGAGGTCGAGGATGCGGGGGAAAGGAATCTCCGGGTCGAAGGCGGCGACCCCAACACACCGGCCTTCCAGCGCACTTATGTAGAGCCAGTCGACCGTGAGGATGTGGTTGAGCGTGTGGACGATGGAGGGAAAGAAGCCCGTCCGCGGTGCGGCGAGTTCCTCCGGTGAAAGCATCCGGCAGGCGTTCAACAGCCGGTGATTGGCCCAGGCATTGTTGTAGGCCTGGGCGAGAAGGTAGCGCTGTGGCGTCATGGGGCCTCCTGGCGGAGACCCTATCCTCTGAGCCTGGCGATGACCAGATGGCCCGGGCTGGGTTGTCCGTCCTGCATCCGGACATTGATCTCGGTGATCTCGACGAGATCGAATCCGGTTTCTGTCAGACGTGTCCGGATATACGCCTCGGAATGCAGGAAGCGCTGGTGCGGGCCGACGATGTAGCTTCGCCCGTCAGACGCCGGGAGCGTTTCTGACGAGAAGATGAAGATGCCGCCGGGCAGCATGTTTTCGGCAGCGCCGAAGAAGAGCGGCTCGAGCGCGCCCAGATAGGGCAGGACATCGGTCGCGGTGATCAGGTCGAAGGGCTCGTCGTCATTGTCTTCGAGAAAATCCTCCACCTCGGCGACATAGAGCGTCTCGTAGAGATCCTTCTCGTGGGCGATCTCGACCATGTTCTCCGAGATGTCGATACCGGTGATATCGTCCACCATGTCGCGCAGCGTTCCGCCGGTCAGGCCCGTGCCGCAGCCGAGATCGAGCATGCGCTTGAAGGGGCCGAGGTTGAGTTCCTGGAGGCGTTGGCGAACAAGGACAGGGACTGCATAACCGAGCTGCTCGACGAGAATGTCCTCGAAGCTTTCGGCATGCTGGTCGAAGAGCGTTTCCACATAAGCGTCGGGAGCCTTCGGCGGAGCCTCGCCGCGGCCGAGTGCGGCGATGCGCACGGCGGCCCCGCCGTGGTCTTCCGGATCGATGGCAAGAACCTCCTGATAGGCGGCGACGGCCGCTTCGACGTCGCCGGCCTTTTCCAGCCCAAGGGCCCGGTTATAGGCTTCGGCCAGCGCTTCCTCGTCGATCTTCTTCATCGGCTTTCTCCGTCGTTGCCGCCCGCTTTAGGCGGGATAGGGGCCTTTGGCAATCGCTGCGGAACGCAGACCGCAGCAGGATCGTTCATCCCTTCGGAACGGCTCGCAGGCGACGCGAGTGGGAGAAGGACGATGTCAGTCAATCCGGTCCAGACGGCCCTGGAGGAGAACATAGAGCGGCGAGCGCCCTCGTTGCCGATCACCTCGGCCGAGAAGGCCAACATGATCATCCACTACTATCGCGGCGAGATGGGGCGGATGACGAGCTGGCGCGACCGCATCGACCGGACGACCAACTGGGCAATCACCGTCGTGGCCGCGCTGCTGTCGGTATCGCTGTCGACGCCGACCGCCCACCATGGCGTCGTTCTCTTCGGCATGCTGCTGGTATCGCTTCTGCTGCTGATCGAGGCGCGGCGCTACCGGTTCTTCGACGTATACCGGGCGCGGGTGAGAAAGCTGGAGCGGCACTATTTTGCCCAGGCGCTCTTTCCGCAGGCGGACCTCAAGCCGGATTGGGCGGAGGCGATCGCAAAAAGCCTGCGGACACCATGCTTCCTGGTCAGCTACCGGGACGCGCTCTTTCGTCGGATCAGGCGAAACTACTGCTGGATGTACCTGATCCTGCTCCTGGCCTGGCTGCTGAAGATCTCGACGCCGAAGTTACTTCCGGACGAGACCGAAGCCGATGTCGTCTTCTCCTGGCGCGATGCGGTGGCGAACGCGGCGTTCGGTCCGTTTCCCGGCTGGAGCGTCATTGCCGTCGTTGGCTGCTTCTATGCCTTCGTCTTCTACGCATCGCTTCACCATGCCTCCGACGACGGCGAACTCGCTCACGGCGAAGTGCATGTCTGAGGGCGCAGCCTCAATGCAAGATGAACTCTCCCTTAAGCGCGCGCCATTCGCTGGCCGAAATCATCTTCCGATGGACGTAACGCACTGAGTGCAGCGGGCCATCCAGCTTCTCCTCCCAAAACTTCAGAAAGCCCTTCATCTCCGGGAAGTCGGGCGCGAGGTCGTAGTTCTGCCAGACATAGCTCTGGAGGAGGGTGGGATGATCGGGCATGCGATAGAAGATCTGGGCGGTCGTCAGGCCGTAGCCCTTCAGCATCATTTCCATTTCCGCGTTCATGTTCGTTCCCGCTCTTGGTTGACGACGCAGTAGCGTCATCCACAGGGGAACATGCTGCGGTTAACGAAGTCTTTAGGGGTGCGTCGCTAGAAGCTTTGCCCCCGCAAGTTCCGGGAAGCTATCGCTTCAGGTGACGGGTGAGGCGGGCCTCCAGCCAGGCCCATATGTGCCGGAGCGTCTCGACGATGGCGAGATAGAAGATCGCCGCCCAGAGATAGGTCTGGTAGTCGAACGTTCGCGAGAAGGCGTAGCGGGTCTCTCCCATCAGGTCGTAGACCGTGACGATGGCGACGACGGCCGAGCCCTTGATCAGCAGGATGATCTCGTTCCCGTAGGGTCGAAGCGCGACGATCAGCGCCTGCGGCAGGATGATCTTGCGGAGCGCCACACTCTTTGGAAGCCCGAGTGCCGCGGCACCCTCATGCTGACCGCGGGGTACGCTCTCGATTGCGCCGCGCAGGATTTCCGCCTGGTAGGCAGCGGTGTTGAGAGTGAGCGACAGGAGCCCGCAATACCAGGCCTCGCGAAAGAACCACCAGAGGCCGACGGCTTCCAGTTGCGGCCGGAAGCTGCCGAGGCCGTAATAGATGAGGAAGAGTTGGGCCAGCAGCGGGGTGCCGCGGAAGACATAGACATAGGAATAGGCGATGCCGCCGATGACGCGATTGTTCGACATCCGCGCAAAGGCGAGCGGCAGAGAGAGGATGGCGCCGAGAATAACCGCCTGGCCGACCAGCGTTACCGTCGTCCAGAGACCGGAAAGATAACGTGGGCCGTAGCGGAGGAACTTTGCCTCGTCCCAACCCGTCACCACCAGTGCCAGCATGGCGAGGGCGAGGGCGGCCCAGAGAGCGAGGATCACGAGGGCGAGAATGCGCGTTGCCGTAAGCGGCTTGCCGGGTGCGGGCGGCGCCGGGCGCGCGGCGATGAGTTCCTGGGCGTAGGTCATCGGCGAACCTCGCCGCGGCGGGACCAGCGCTCGATGAAGCTGAGGCCAAAGGAGGAGATGATTGCCAGCGCGAGATAGAGCAGGCAGGCCAGGAAATAGAAGAAGAAGGCTTCCTTGCTGACCCGGGCGGCAACACTGGTCTGGCGGACGATGTCCGACAGGCCGATGATGGAGACATAGGCGGTGTCCTTCAGGAGGATCATCCAGAGATTGCCGAGGCCGGGCAGGGCGATGCGGATGAGCTGCGGAAGGATCACCAGCATCATCGTCCTCGACCGGTGCAGGCCGAGCGCGTCGCCCGCCTCGTACTGGCCCCTCGGAATGGCCCGGAATGCTGAGAGAAGCACTTCCGACGCGTATGATGAAAACACCACGGCCAGCGCGATCATGCCGGCAAGGAAGGCGTTGATCTCAATGCGCTGCTCGATGCCCATCCAGCCGAGGATGGACTGGATCAGCAATTGCAAGCCGTAATAGACTATGAAGAGTGTCAGCAGTTCGGGAAGGCCTCGGAAGATGGTCGTGTATATGCCGACTGCGGCGCGCAGCAACTTGTCTTCGGACTGCGCCGCGAGCGCGATCAGGAAGCCGAGCAGGAGGCCGATGGGCAGGGTGGCGATCGCGAGAGTGACGGTCACCTTGACGCCGAAGGCGATTTCGTCGCCCCAGCCACTTGCTCCGCAACTGACAAGGCCGTCGCCAGCCAGGAGCGTGAAGATGCCGACCGGCCCGCAGAGCGGATCCAGCGCCGTGGCGAGGGCGGAGAGCCATCCGCTCATAAACTGCTTTCCCCTTGCGGCTTGGCCGCTTGTTATCGTTGCTCTGTTAAAAAAGAAAATCGGCGGAAGGGCAACCCATCCGCCGATCTTTACGGTTGGAGAATGCCTCAGTCGCCGTAGACGTCGAAATCAAAGTACTTGTCGTTGATTTCCTTGTACTTGCCGTTCTCACGGATCGCGGCGATGGCGGCGGTGAACTTGTCAGCCAGGGGATCGCCCTTGCGAACCGCAATGCCGGCGCCTTCGCCGTTGATCTCCACGTCAGGCGTCAGCGGCGTCAAGATCTTGCAGCAGGCGCCGTCCTCGGACTTCACCCATTCCGAGAGCACGACCACGTCGTCGATCACCGCATCGATACGGCCGTTCTGGATGTCGAGCTTGTATTCGTCAGCCGTCGGATAGAGCTTCAGATCGGAGTCCGGCATGTGCTTTTCGGCGTAGTTCGCATGGGTGGTCGAGGTCTGGGCGCCGAGCGTCTTGCCCTTCAGGCCTTCCAGATCGGTGATGTCGGTGTCCTTTGGGACCGCGATTGCCGGCCCGGTGTTGTAGTACTTCTTCGAGAAGTCGACCTGCTGGAGCCTCTCCGGCGTGATCGACATCGAGGCGATGATGGCGTCGAACTTCTTGGCCTGCAGAGCGGGGATCATGCCGTCCCAGTCATTGGTCACGAGTTCGCACTCCGCCTTCATTTCCTCACACAGGGCCTTGGCGATGTCGATATCGAAACCGGTCAGGGTGCCGTCGGTCTCAAGGCTGTTGAAGGGCGGATAGGCTCCCTCGGACGCGATGACGATCTTTTCCTGAGCCGAGACAGAACCGGCGAAAAGGGCGAATGCTGCAATCGAAGCGGCAGCAAGAAAATGTGGTGCAATACGCATGATGATCCTCTCTGTTGGCGGCCGGCGCGGTTGTTGGGTTGCTCTTATCCGCGCCCGGAAGCGGAGCTCGCGCTCCGGCTGCAGATTTTTAGATACCGGCTGCACGGGAATTGCAACGGCATTTTACGTGCAGGTCCATCGCCCAGACGGTTAGGCGAAGCTCGATGCGCGCCGGATGGCCATTCACCGGAGGTTCAGTCCCGTGAGGGCAAGCTTCAGGGAACAAAAAGCGTGACGTCTCGTTGAGCGCCCGCACCATTGCGTACGACGTCCGGCATAAGGACGCGTGAAGAAGGGACGACAATCCCAAGTCGAGGAGAATTCGATGTCCATCAAATCCAGACTGTTCGCCAGCGTCGCAGCGCCGCTCGTGTCGCTGCCGCTGATGATTCAGCCGGCCGGTGCCGTGATGCTGAAGGCACCTCTGAGCGCTGAAGCAGAAGGCGACGTCATCAAGGTTCAACAGAGATTGATCCTGCCCGACGGAACCCCGGCGCCGGAAGAGGAACAGCCTCAGGAGGAGGCGCCTGCCGAGGAGCCTCCGGCCGAAGAGCCGCCCGCCGAGGAGCCACCTGCCGAGCCCGCACCAGAACCGGCGCCGGAGGCACAACAGGAAGCACCGGCTGAAGTGCAGCCGGAACCAGGACCGGAACCAGAACCAGAGCCCGAAGTAGCCCCTGAACCGGAACCCGAGCCGGAGCCAGCGCCTGAACCGGCACCAGAGCCCGAAGCTCCTGCTGAACCGGAAGCCGAGGCTCCCGAAGCTACGCCTGCACCGGAACCGGAGGCACCGGCTGCTGAGGAAGCACCGGCTGCTGAGACAGCGCCGCAGCCCGAAGAGCAGCCAGCCGAGGAAGCTCCGGCGGAAGAAAGCGCGCCGGCTACGAGCGAAAGCCCTGCGGCGGAAGAGGCGCCTGCTGAGCCGGCTCCGAGTGCGGAAGAGGTGCCTGCCACGGACGCCGCTCCGACGGAAGAAGCTCCAGCGGAGGCGCCGTCTGCTGAAGAGGCTCCAGCCGAAGAACAGCCAGCCGACGCCACCGCACCGAGCGCTGAGACTCCTGCCACCGGCGAAGCGCCTGCGCCAGCCGAGGAGGGTACGACCACCGATGCCGATGGGGCAGCAGCTCCGACTGCTGACCCCGCCGCCCAGGCCAGCGAGCCCGCCGTCGCAACGACGCCTGAACAGGTCGAGCGCGCCCAGCAACTGGCCGAGGATCCGTCCGCGGCTGAAGAGGGCGAGACTGTCCTGCTGCCGGTCGAGAATGGCGCTGCCATCCTCGACAGCCAGAAGGAAACGACAACCACCACCACGACAACCACCACGACCACGACCGAAGCTCCGGCTGCCGATGCGCAGGCTCCGGTACAGGCGCAGTCGACCGAGCCGGTCGCCGCTCCGACGTCCGATGCTGAAGCCCAGGCTCCGCTGCAGCAGCGCGGCACGGTAGAGATGCGCGCGATCACCTCCGTTGAGGGTGAGCGCATCGAGAGCGCACCGGAATATCGTCGGATTGATGGCTGGACCTATCGGGATGGAGACGGCCGGCGTGACCGGGACCGTCGTGATCGCCTCGACCGTGACGACGACGATCTGCGCGTGATCATCTCGATCGACAACCGGACCATCGTTCGCAGCGATGACTCCCGCCGCTTCTATCGGGACGGAGGCGAAGTCTATTACGAGCGCCTGCCCGGCGAGCGCTATCGTGAAGTGGTAGAACGTCCCGGCGGCGTACAGGTGGTGACGATCCGCAACAGCTATGGCGTCGTCGTCCAGCGTTCGCGCATCATCGATGGTGAGGAATACGTGCTCTACTACGCTCCCGAACTCTATGAGGAAGAGGAGTATGTGTGGCGCGATCCCGGCCGGGAACTGCCGCCGATGCGCCTGACGGTGCCGGTCAGCGAATACATCATCGACACCTCCAGTGATCCGGATCGTGATTATTACGAGTTCCTGGAACTGCCACCGGTCGAGCGCGTCGAGCGTGTCTACTCGATCGACGAGGTTCGCTACTCCGCCCGTATCCGCGACAAGGCCCGACGGATCGATCTTGACACGATCAAGTTCGCCACCGGCAGCGCGGAAATCCCGATGAACCAGGCGACGTCGCTCCGCAAGGTCGCCGATGCGATGAAGAAGATCCTCGACGACAACCCGGCCGAGACCTTCCTCATCGAGGGACACACGGATGCGGTGGGATCCGATGAAAGCAACCTCATCCTGTCCGATGAGCGTGCCGACTCGGTCGCCGTGGTCCTCACGGATGCATTTGGCATCCCGCCGGAGAACCTGACCACCCAAGGCTATGGCGAACGCTTCCTGAAGATCAGGACCGAGGCTGCCGAGCAGGAGAACCGCCGCGTCACGATCCGCCGGATCACGCCGCTGGTGAAGCCGGTCGCGTCCAACCAGTAAGCGTACACTGACTCGAATTGAAAAGCCGCCGGAGCGATCCGGCGGCTTTTTCGCGTCTCGCTGATGCTTACCGTCAACGGAATGCGTTTGAGAACGGGATGGCCGTCATCTACTCCTTCAACGCAGGGAGGAAGAATATGATGGTAAAGAAAAGTGGACGCTGCCTGTGCGGGACGGTGTCATTCGTCACATCAGGGCCGCTGGAGGATCTGACCGCATGTCACTGCTCGCAATGTAGACGCCAGACCGGCCTCTACTACACGGCCACCAGGCTGAAGGTCGCCAACCTCAGGATCGCGGGAGAAGACGGCGTGCGGTGGTATCGCGCAAGCGCCCAGGCCCGGCGCGGCTTCTGCGCGACCTGCGGTTCGGCCCTGTTCTGGAAAGAGGATGATGCTGACGATATCTCGGTTCTCGCCGGTGCTTTCGACCAGCCGAGCAGCCTGACGATGGGCTGCCACATCTTCTGTGATGACAAGGCCGACTTCTATGACCTGCCTGATGACGGGCGCCCGCGCTATCCCGGCAGCCGGGGCGACTGAGGCAGGGCAGCCACGGGCTCGCCCGCCTCCGCTTCGTCGCCCTCAAGGCCGGGGAAGAAGCGTTCGCGGGAGAATTGGTCGCCGAAGATCATGTCGTGTTGCAGCAGCCGGTATTCCTGGAGGGGAGGCGGTGCCGCCTTCCGTCCATCCTGCCAGCCGGGGTGCGCCGAACCCTCGGCATCCACCAGCATGTAGCGGTCGATCACCGAGTAGTGCGCGGCGATCTTTCCGAGGAAGCCGGTGTAGAAGGGATCACTGAGGCCGGCGGACGTTACGATCTGGTGGGGGAGAAGCGCCGGACTGATCGTCCCGAGATCTTTTCTCGGCCCCGTCTTCGACGACCAGACGATCAGCGGCGTCTCGTGTTCCTTGAGCATGACCGGCAGAGGCGCGCGTCGGGCGGCGACGGCATCCTCCATATAGCCGCTTTCGACGAAGGCTTTCCCGAGCGGCGGAAGATGATCGCCGAAAAGGACGATGATGGTCTCGCGTGGCCGCGTCTTCGCCCACTCCATCAGCCGTGTCAGACTTGCGTCCGCTTCCCGGACACCCTCGGCATAGGTGCCCACCTGCTGCGTCGCAGCGGCCGAGAGGGTGCTGGCAAGTTCGACGTTTTCGGAAGGATAGCGCGTGGCTTCATAGGGGCCATGCCCCTGCAGGGTGACAGCAAACAGGAAGAGCGGCGCGGCACTTTCGTCACCGATACGCATGATCTGGTCGATCAGGGCTTCGTCGGATGCGAACCGGCCGCGCTTTTCCAGCTCAGGAAGCGCGTCCTGTGCCAGAAAACGATCGAAGCCGAGATGTCGGTAGACATTCTCACGATTCCAGAACCAGCCCTCGAAGGGGTGAAGGGCGACCGCTTCGTAGCCCTTGTCGCGGAAGAACCTCGCAAGCGAAGGAAGCGGGCGGCGGATATACTGCTGGTAGGGGATACTGCCATAGGGGAGGAAGGCGTTAGAGAAGCCCGTCAGTGCCTCGAACTCGACATTGGCAGTCATCCCGCCGAATTCCGGGGAGAAGACATTGCCGGCCTGATTTTGGCGAATGGTCGGCATCGGATCGGCCGTGAACTCCACCCCCGGCATCCTCGTCGGATCCCAGAGCGATTCGCTCATGACCACAATGACGTCCGCAGGCTGGCTCCGGCCTGCCACCGGGGAGGCGGGAGTGACGTCCCGGTCAACCTCCACCTGTGCGATCGCCGCTGCGTCATATCCTTTGGGAACCGAAACCTTCGACATGGGCGCATTGAAGGCAAATGCGACGAGGAAGCCGTTATGCCTGTAGTTTGCAGCCTGGTCCCACATCATCGGCCGGATCTTCAGCCGGTCGCGCAGCCAGG
The DNA here is from genome assembly GCF_902153235.2 of Pseudorhizobium halotolerans. Classification (NCBI taxonomy): domain Bacteria; kingdom Pseudomonadati; phylum Pseudomonadota; class Alphaproteobacteria; order Hyphomicrobiales; family Rhizobiaceae; genus Pseudorhizobium; species Pseudorhizobium halotolerans. Next base: position 554,776 of record NZ_CABFWE030000005.1, read on the forward strand.
AATGGTCGGTATATTCCATCATGGGCGTAAAGCCGACGAGGAACGGCAGAGAGAAGACCAGGCGAAACAGGCGCGCGCGGGAGGAGAGCTTCGGAAAGCGGTTCCAGGCGAAGAAGCCGCAGTAAACAACGAGTGCCAGCACCAGCACTGTCACAAGGCCTAGCGTAACTGCCATCAACGGCTGGGCACTCGCCATGACCGGCAGGAGTTCCTTGATCTGGCGGGCAAAGAGGAGGTCGGACGGATAGAGCGGATCGGAAAGATATTGCTGCTTTTCGCCGGATAGGAAAGCGAGCGCGAGTGCGGCGGGAGCAATGAGAAGCATGGAACGGAAGGCGCGACCCATCAGCACGTCGAGGCCCAGCGCGATCATGAAGATGCCGGCGACTGTCGTCAGCCCAGGCATCGAAAAAAGGAACTGCGGAATCCTGTGAAGGGGCCGCCCGGCCAGCGATTCGACTCCTGCCACAAGCGCGACAGACAGCATCAGGAGAAGGAGAATGATCGCGCCATGATGAAGCGCGGGCGAGACGCGGCCAATATCCTTCTTCGGCAGATCTCCATGCTCGGCGGCTTCGGCCACAGTCGTACTCCATGCTAAGTCCTGTCATGAAGCCGTCACATAACTGTCATGAACGGGAGGTGAACCCGTTGAAGACGACAAGGTTGCATGGGGTCTGCCAACGATCGGCGGGCGTCGCCGTTGCTCGCTTTCCCAGGCTGCGGTAGATCTCGCACATGACCCAGAAAAATCCCGAAGCTCGCGCCCTTCGTATCGCCATCGCCCAGATCAACCCGACCGTGGGAGACGTGGTCCAGAACCTTGCAAAGGCACGCGAGGCAAGGGCCGAAGCCGCGCGCGAGGGCGCCGACCTGGTGATTTTCACCGAGCTCTTCATCTCCGGCTATCCGCCCGAGGACCTGGTTCTGAAGCCCGCCTTCCTGAGAGCCTGCCTTCAGGCGGTCGAGGCGCTGGCTGCGGACACGGCCGATGGCGGACCGGGCGTGGTCATGGGTTTCCCGCGGCAGGGAGAGCGCGGGCGACATAATTCTATCGCGGTGCTGGACGAGGGCAGGATCCTCGCCGTTCGCGACAAGGTCGACCTGCCGAACTATGGCGAGTTTGACGAGAAGCGGGTGTTCGTAGCTGGCGAGATGCCGGGGCCGGTAAACTTCCGCGGCATCCGCCTCGGTATTCCGATCTGCGAGGATATCTGGGGCGATCTTGGCGTCTGCGAAACGCTCGCCGAGAGTGGGGCTGAGATCCTGCTGTCACCGAATGGTTCGCCCTACTATCGCGGCAAGGTGGATGTGCGCCACCAGGTGGTGCTGAAGCAGGTGATCGAGACCGGGCTGCCGATGATCTACGCCAACCAGTTGGGCGGCCAGGATGAGCTTGTCTTCGACGGCGCAAGCTTCGGCTTCAATGGCGACCGGACGCTGGCATTCCAGATGAGCCAGTTTGAGTCCGCAATCACCGTCACCGACTGGCGCGGCGGGCCGGATGGATGGCGCTGTACGAACGGTCCGATGGCACGCCTGCCGGAAAAGGAGGAAGCGGACTATCGCGCCTGCGTCCTCGGCTTCCGGGACTATGTTAACAAGAACGGTTTCAAGTCCGTGGTCCTCGGCCTTTCTGGCGGCATCGATTCTGCCGTCTGCGCGGCGATTGCCGTCGATGCGCTGGGCGAGGAGCGGGTGCGCTGCGTCATGCTGCCCTATCGCTACACATCTGAGGAGTCGCTGAAGGATGCCGCCGACTGCGCCAGCGCGCTCGGGACGCGCTATGACATCGTCCCGATCGCCGACCCGGTCGAGGGCTTCCTGTCGTCGCTCGCGGAGCTCTTCGAGGGAACGGACGAGGGGATCACCGAGGAGAACCTCCAGAGCCGGACCCGCGGCACGATCCTGATGGCGATCTCCAACAAGTTCGGGTCCATGGTGGTGACGACCGGCAACAAATCGGAAATGTCGGTCGGTTATGCGACGCTTTACGGCGACATGAACGGTGGCTTCAACCCGATCAAGGACCTCTACAAGATGCAGGTCTATGCGATCGCCGACTGGCGCAACAAGCACATGCCGCCGAACGTGCTCGGACCAACGGGTACCGTCATCCCGCAGAACATCATCGCCAAGGCACCGTCAGCGGAATTGCGGCCCAATCAGACCGACCAGGATTCCCTGCCACCCTATCCGGTGCTCGACGATATCCTGGAATGCCTGGTGGAGCAGGAAATGTCGGTGGAGGAGATCGTGGCGCGCGGCCATGACCTGGCGACCGTGCACCGGGTGGAGCACCTGCTTTATCTTGCGGAATACAAGCGGCGGCAATCGGCGCCCGGCGTCAAGATCACGAAGAAGAACTTTGGCCGTGACCGGCGCTACCCGATCACCAACCGTTTCCGGGACCGGTAGATGCTTCGCAGCTCCATCGAGACGTTCGATCTCGCCACCCGCCAGAGCCGCGTGGTCTGGCAGACGGAGGCGCTGCTCGAAGCGCCGAACTGGTCGCCCTGCGGGCGATACCTGCTCCTCAACAGCGAGGGACTGATCTACAGGCTGCCGATCGACGGCAGCATGCGCCCGGAGCTGGTCGACACGGGCTTCGCCCAACAGTGCAACAACGATCACGGCATCTCCGCGGATGGTTCGCTGATCGCGATCTCTGACAAGGCCGAGTACGGCCAGTCGGCCTCTACGTGCTCCCGGCTGCCGGTGGCGAGCCGCGGCTGGTGACACGAAACCTTCCCTCCTACTGGCATGGCTGGTCGCCCGACGGACGGAAATTCGCCTATTGCGGGATCAGGGACGACCTCTTCGACATCTACACGATCGACATGGAAGGTTGGGAAGAGTGTCGGCTGACCTTCGGCGAAGGACGCAATGACGGGCCAGACTATTCACCGGATGGCTGCTGGATCTACTTCAACTCCAGTCGCAGCGGCCTGATGCAGATCTGGCGGGTGCCGGCTGAGGGAGGCGCGGCCGAGAGAATCACCGAGAGCGCCTATGGCGACTGGTTCCCGCATCCGTCACCGAACGGTGACAGGATCATTTTCCTCTCCTACGATCCGGAGGTTTTCGACCATCCGCGGGATAAGCCGGTCCGGATCCGGATCATGGATTCCGATGGCGGCAATGCCGAAACCCTGGTCGAGCTCTTTGGCGGACAGGGGACAATGAACTCCCCCAACTGGTCGCCGGATGGCAGTGCCTTCGCCTATGTCCGCTATTTTCCCGTCAACACGTCAGGCTGAGTGGCCCGGTCATTGCCTCGGCTGGGCCCCGTCCTTTGCGGGATTGGCGAGGTCGATCCGATCGTCGTCGGGAAGAAACACCGGGCCTACGGTTCGCACCGGCTTCGACGCGTCATAGGGCCGCTCGGGGGGCGGGGGCGCCGCGATTGCCTCGGCGTCCGGCGAGGGCTTGCGTCCGGCGTCCGGGGCCAGGGTCGTGATGCTGGAGTAGGGTTTCACTGATCCCTCACCGTGAACGGAGGGGGAAGGGTCGGCGGAAACGGGGACCGGCTCCGGGACTGCGTCAGCCTGACAGCGGTTTTCCTGCAGCGCTGCGAGGATGGCGTTACGCTCTCCGCTCGGGCGCAGGATGCGTTGAGCCGCCGCGCGCTGTGCGGCGATGGCGTCCCGCGCCGTTTCCATCTCCCGCAGGGCGACTGCCAGGTCGGCGCAGAGGTCGTTCTGCCGGCCGAACGTAACGATGCTGCCACCGCAGCGCGCGCGCCGCATTTCCGTCCGCAAGTGACGGATTTCGTCATCATGATAGCGCAGCGCCTCAGCGTGCCGACGAACCTCCGTCGTGCTTCCGATCACTTGCGGCAGCGTCGCAAGCCGCCTCTGCAGCGTCCGGCAGATGTCCGGCGTCTCGGCCGTCGCCGTCAGCGGAACGAACAGCAGTGCGGCCGTGATGGTAAGGCGAAGGAACATGCCTCCTCCTGTCGAAGCAATCTCTCCCCGCGATCATCCACATCGCCGGTTGAGATTGTCATAACAGGAGCCGGTCAGCCTTGCGACGCCTCGACCACCGCCAGAGCAGCCATGTTGACGACGCCGCGCGAGGTGACGGATGTCGACAGGATATGCGCGGGCAAGGCAGCGCCGAGGAGGATGGGGCCGACATGCAGCGCATCCATCATGGTCCTGACGATCCCGAGCGAGATGTTGGCCGCATCGAGATTCGGGAAGACGAGGAGATTGGCTTCACCGGTGAGGGTGCTGTCCGGCATGGCGCGCTTGCGCAGCGGCTCCGACAATGCCGATCCACCCTGCATCTCGCCGTCCACTTCCAGTTCCGGCGCCTGCCGGCGAAGAAGCGCCAGGGCCTCTCGCATCTTTGCCGCACTTTCGGAATGGCGTGAACCGAAGTTGGAATGGCTGATGAGTGCCGCCTTTGGCGTGATCCCGAAGCGACGGATTTCCTGCGCCGCCAGGATCGTCATTTCGGCGATCTCCGCGGCAGACGGATTGTAGGTGACGAAGGTGTCGGTGAAGAAGATTGCGCCGCGCTGGGAGATCAGCAGGCTCATGCCGGAAAAGGCGTGAACGCCCGTGCGCTTGCCGATGATCTGGTTGACGTCACGCAGATGCTTGTCGAAGCGACCTTCGACACCGCAGATGAGCGCGTCAGCCTCGCCACGACGAACGGCAAGGGCACCGATCACGGTCGTGTTGGTGCGGACGACGGTACGGGCAGCTTCCGGATTGACCCCCGCACGGCCCACGAGAGAGAAGTAGTCGTCGACATAGTCGCGGTAGCGCGGATCGTCTTCCGGGTTGACCACCTCGAAATCGACGTTCGGGCGGATGCGGATGCCGAAGCGTTTCAGGCGGGCCTCGATGACGCTCGGGCGACCGATCAGGATCGGCCGCGCCGTGCGATCTTCGAGCAGAACCTGCGCGGCGCGCAGCACGCGCTCATCCTCGCCCTCGGCAAAGATGACGCGGTTCTTCTCGGCGCTCTTTGCGGCGCTGAAGATCGGCTTCATCACGAAACCGGAGCGCCAGACGAAGCGGTTCAACTGGTCGAGATAGGCGTCGAAATCCTGGATCGGCCGAGAGGCCACGCCCGTTTCAGCCGCAGCCTTCGCGACGGCCGGCGCGATGCGCAGGATGAGACGCGGGTCGAAGGGCGAGGGGATGAGATAGTCGGGGCCGAAGACAGGGGTCTCGCCGCTATAGGCGCGGGCCGCGACGTCCGAGACCTCCTCGCGGGCCAGCGCGGCAATGGCCTGCACGGCGGCCATCTTCATCTCCTCGTTGATGGTGCGGGCGCCGCAGTCGAGCGCACCCCGGAAAATATAGGGGAAGCAGATGACGTTGTTCACCTGGTTCGGGAAGTCCGAGCGCCCGGTGCAGATCATCGCATCAGGACGCGCTTCCCGTGCGAGCTGCGGCATGATCTCCGGGGTCGGGTTGGCGAGCGCCATGATGAGCGGCTTCTCGGCCATCTTGGCCAAGAGCTCCGGCTTCAGAACGCCGGCGGCGGAGAGGCCGAGGAACACGTCGGCACCCTCGATGCTCTCGTGCAGGCTGCGCTTATCGCTCTCCTGGCAATAGATCGCCTTCCACTGGTCCATCAGCGTCTCGCGGCCGAGATAGACGAGGCCTTCGATGTCGTGGACCCAGATGTTCTCCTTGCGGGCGCCAAGCAAGACGAGCAGGTTGAGGCACGCAAGAGCCGCCGCACCGGCACCGGAGGCGACGATCTTCACGTCGGCGATGTTCTTGCCGGCAAGTTCCAGGCCGTTCAGGATGGCCGCGGCGACGATGATGGCGGTGCCGTGCTGGTCATCGTGGAAGACCGGTATGTTCATCTTTTCGCGAAGCTGGCGCTCTACCTCGAAACACTCCGGCGACTTGATGTCCTCGAGATTGATGCCGCCAAAGGTCGGCTCGAGCGCCGAGATGGTCGAGACCATGCGGTCGATCTCGTTGGCATCGATCTCGATGTCGAAGACGTCGATGCCGGCGAACTTCTTGAAGAGGACGGCCTTGCCCTCCATCACCGGCTTGGACGCCAGCGGCCCGATATTGCCGAGGCCGAGAACCGCCGTGCCGTTGGAGATGACGGCGACGAGGTTGGATCGGGCCGTATAGTCGGCTGCGGTGTTCGGATCGTCGCGGATGGCAAGACAGGGGGCGGCGACGCCGGGCGAATAGGCGAGCGCAAGGTCGCGCTGGTTGCCGAGCGGCTTGGTCGGCTGGATCTCGAGTTTGCCGGGGCGCGGGTAACGGTGGAAGAAGAGGGCCTGCTCGTCGAGGTCGCCCGATTTGCTCGTACCGTTCACCTTTACGTCGTCCTGCATCTCTGGCGCCTCCGGGATTCGTCTTTAGTCCAATGCGTTGTGAGGCATTCCTTACAACAATCGTTGCGGCGGAACAGCAGTAATTTCCGCAGGCAGGGAGGAGGGCGAGATGGCGCGGGGAGGTGTCATGTTCCTGAAACACGAGTCTGGTTTTGAGGGGCGAGCCACGGATCGCAACGACAGGGGACATCGACCGCGATGGCGAATGCAAGGCATTTCCGCACCATCTTTCTTTCGGACGTCCACCTCGGCTCCAAGGCGGCACGTACCGATCTGCTCCTCGACTTCCTTCGCCACCATGAGGCCGATACGATCATCCTGGTCGGTGACATCGTCGACGGTTGGCGCCTGAAGCGGAGTTGGCACTGGCCGCAGGGGTGCAACGATGTGGTGCAGAAGCTGCTCCGCAAGGCCCGCAAGGGAACGCGGATTGTCTACATCCCCGGCAATCACGACGAGTTCCTGCGCGACTTCCCCGGCAGCCATTTCGGCGGCATCGAGGTGGCCGAGCGTTTGATCCACGAGGCGGGCGATGGAAAGCGCTACCTGGTGCTGCATGGCGACGAGTTCGACGTGGTGGTCCGCAATGCGCGGCTTCTCGCCTATCTCGGGGACTGGGCCTATGATGCGGCGATCGTGATCAACATCGGCCTGTCCGCCATCCGCCGGCGGCTCGGCATGCCCTACTGGTCCTTTTCTGCCTGGGCAAAGCTGCAGGTCAAGCAGGCCGTCAACTTCATCGGCGAGTTCCAGCGCGTGGTGGCGGACGAGGCGCGGCGCAACAATGTCGACGGTGTGATCTGCGGCCACATCCATCATGCGGTGATGGAGGACATTGACGGCATTCATTACATCAACACCGGCGACTGGGTGGAAAGCTGTACGGCCGTCGCCGAGCACCGGGACGGGACCATGGAGATGATCGAGTGGCACGGGCTCGAAACCGTCCCGGCGCCTTCGCCCGTACCGGCGGAAATCCTCAACGACATGAAGGCCGCCTGACGCTTGCGACATTCTGGTCGGGCATTGCCTTTCTGCCACAGGCTCGAACGCGGCCGCGTGCTACGGTCGTGATCCCGGACCTGATTCCCTGTTGCTCCCGTGATCACTGGCACTGCGACCGAGCCGCCGCCTCGGCACTTCCAACTGCGCTGCGCGCTCGCATTCGCGGCGCCGATCGGCGTCAACGGCATCATCCTCCCGTATTTTCCGGTGTGGCTCGACACGCTGAGGTTCAGCGAGTTCGAGATCGGCATGATCCTCGCGATCCCGATGATTGTCCGCATCGTCACGGCTCCGATCGTTGGTGCCATTGCCGACCGCCTCCAGGAACGGTCGAAGGTACTGATGTGGTCAGGCATGCTCTCCTTCATGACGGCGCTTGCCCTGTTTGCCGTCACCGGGTTCTGGCCCGTCCTCATCGTCTATGCTCTCCAGGCGGCCTTCTTCGCCGCCTATGTCCCGGTGGTCGATTCGATTGCGGTGAGCGGCGTGCGGCGCTGGGGGTTCCAGTATGGGGCTCTGCGGGTATGGGGATCGGTCGGGTTTGTCGCCATGAGCCTGCTGATGGGGCAACTCATCGGCATCTGGGGCGGAGGAGTCCTTCCGACCGTCGCCTGCCTTGCCTTTGCGATGACAATCGCGGCCGCCTTTGCTGCTCCCCGGATCGGCCGGAAGCGGCGCCCTTCTGCGGGCCTGCGCAATTGGCGCCTCGGAGCGATGGGACGGCTCGACCTGCACATGCTGATGATCGGTGCCTCCGTGGCGCAGGCAAGCCACGCCATGTTCTATGCCTTCGGCGCCATCCACTGGCAGCAGGTCGGCTTCGATGGCATGGAGATCGGCATCCTCTGGAGCGCGGCAGTGATTGCCGAGATCGCAGTTTTCTTCGCGTCCGCCTTCATTGCAAGGCACCTGTCGCCCTGGACCATGATGCGCCTGGGCTGCGCTGTCGCAGTGGCCAGATGGGCGATCTTCCCAATGCCCCTCGGTTTCTGGGCGTATCTGCTTTTGCAGTCGGCGCACGCCTTCACGTTCACCTTCCTGCATATCGGTGTTCAGCAGAAGCTGGTCGAGATCGTCCGCGAGGAGCAGGAATCGTCGATGCAGGGAACCTATTTCTTCTACAATGGCGCCTTCCTCGCGCTGGCTACATTTCTCTCCGGCGCCCTTTACCGCAGCTATGGAGTGTCGAGTTACCCGGCGATGTCCCTGACCGCTGCGCTCGGCCTGTTGCTGCTTGCGTTGGCGGCGCGCCTTCAGCCCCAGAGTGCCGAGGGCGGCGGAAAGAGCGTCGACCCTTCGTAGTCAAGACCGGGTTGCCGGTCGCGGGCCAGCAGAAGCGGACCGTCGAGATCGGCATAGTCGACGTCCTGCGCCAGCAGTGCCGCCGGCGCCATTGCAAGCGACGTACCGACCATGCAGCCAACCATGATCCCAAGACCGAGCCGCCTGGCTTCCGCCTTCATGTGCAGCGCCTCGGTCAGTCCCCCGGTCTTGTCGAGCTTGATGTTCACCGCATCGTATCGGTCGCGAAGGCCGACAAGGTCCGCGGTGGCGTGGACGCTCTCGTCGGCACAGATGGGCACCAGCCTTTGGGTCCGTGCCAGCAACGCATCTTCTCCAGCAGGCAGGGGTTGTTCGATCAGGTCGATTTGCATCTCCCGGGCGACGTGGAGATGCTCCTCGAGGTTCTGCTCCGTCCATCCCTCGTTGGCATCGACGATGATGCGGCATGCCGGTGCCGCCTCCCGCACCGCCCGCATCCGGGACGTGTCGTCAGTCGTCCCCAGCTTGACCTTGAGCAGAGGCCGCTGGCCGTTGTGCGCAGCCGCCGCGGCCATGGCATCCGGTTCGGCGAGCGACAGCGTGAAGGCCGTCGTGATCGGATGCGGCACGACGCCGAGCCTTTCGGCGACCGGGGTTCCAGTCAGCTTGGCCTCCAGGTCCCAAAGTGCGCAATCGACGGCGTTGCGCGCCGCGCCAGGCTTCATCAGCGACTGGATCTCGATTCGGTTCGCGCCCGCAGCGATCGCGGGCCTGACCGCAAGGATGTCAGCGAGGACCTGCTCTACCGTCTCGCCGTAGCGCCGGTAAGGGACGCATTCGCCCCGGCCGGACAAGCCGTCGGCCGAGATCGAGCAGGTGATGACCTCGGCTTCGGTCTTGGATCCGCGGGAGATCGTGAAGAGGCCGGCAATCGGGAAGGCTTCTATTGTGGCCTCAAGGTTACGGCGCATGCTTTTGAACGTCCCATAAGTGGTATTTCCAGACGGCCACGTTATATTGCCGCTCGTCTCACCCGATCAACCTGTCATCGGCATTGCCGCGCCAATTGACGAAAGAAGCCAGTGCCGCCCCAGTCCCTCGAAATCAGCATCGCCGAGATGGCAGCCGAAGCGATGCCCGGGGGTGATGGCGAGCGATTCGTGGCGCGAGGTGACTGGCGCAACCACAGCATCTCCGATGTGCTCGGCACGCTTGAGCGGCTCGAGAAGGCATCCGGGCGCGGAAGGGTGGATATCGACGTTTCCGGCGTACAGGCGATCGATACCGCCGGCGCCTGGCTGATCCGTCGCCTCATCAGTGCCAAGCAGGAGCAGGGACGCGAGGTCTCGCTGTCGGGGGCGCACGGTGCCATCGACGAACTGATTGCAGTCCTGCCTGAAAAGGCTCCGGCGCCAACTGCATCACCCGGTCCGCGCGCCTCTCTCTTCGAACGCATCTTTGCGCCGATTGGCAAGCTCGTGAGCGAACTGGCCGGCGACGCGGTAGCCGCCATGCACATCCTCGGATCAGCGGTCCGGGGTGCTCAGATGAAGCTTGGTCGCGGTGGCGGCGTTTCCCCTGCATCTGTCGTCAACCAGATCGACCACATGGGCGTCCGAGCGGTGCCGATCATCATGCTGATGTCGTTCCTGATCGGTGCCATCATCGCGCAGCAGGGCGCCTTCCAGCTACGTTATTTCGGTGCAGAGATCTTTGTCGTCGACCTTGTGGGAATCCTGCAACTGCGCGAGATCGGCGTGCTTCTCACGGCGATCATGATCGCGGGCCGCTCCGGCAGCGCGATCACCGCCGAAATCGGCTCGATGAAGATGCGCGAGGAGATCGATGCGCTGACGGTCATCGGGCTCAACCCCGTCGGCGTCCTGATCTTTCCCCGCCTGGTCGCGCTGACGATCGTGCTGCCGCTGCTGACGATCATCGCGAATTTCTCTGCGTTGTACGGCGCCGCGGTGGTCGCGTTCACCTACTCGGGCATCACGTTCGACACCTTCCTGTCGCGCCTGCACGAGGCGATCGACCATACCTCGGTGGCGTCTGGCATGATCAAGGCGCCGTTCATGGCGCTGGCGATCGGGATCGTCGCCGCCGTCGAAGGCATGAAGGTAGGGGGCAGCGCCGAGTCGCTCGGCCGCCACGTCACCGCGTCGGTGGTGAAGTCGATCTTCGCGGTGATCGTCATGGATGCCTTCTTCGCGATCTTCTACTCCGCGATCGACTTCTAGGAGCGGCGGAGTGAGGGAAACGGATTTGCAGCAACAGGATCGACACGGCAGGCAGGTGGTACTGTCTGTCCGCGACGTGACCGTCGGCTTCGGCTCCAACATCGTGCTCGACAACCTGAACCTCGACATCTATCGCGGCGAGATCCTGGGGTTCGTCGGAGCCTCCGGGACGGGCAAGTCCGTGCTGATGCGCACCGTCCTGCGGCTTCTGCCGCGCCGCTCGGGCAGCATAGAAATCCTCGGAACGGACTACGACAAGGCCGACGAGCAGCAGCGGATGGCCCTCGACACGCGGCTTGGCGTGCTTTTCCAGCATGGCGCCCTGTTCTCCTCGCTGACGGTCAAGGAAAACATCCAGTTGCCGATGCGCGAATACCTCGACCTGCCGCAGGCGCTGATGGATGAGCTCGCCTACCTGAAGATCGAGATGGTGGGGCTTGCTCCGGACGCCGCCGACAAATATCCGTCCGAACTCTCCGGTGGCATGATCAAGAGAGCAGCATTGGCGCGGGCGCTGGCGCTTGATCCGGATCTCGTTTTCCTGGACGAGCCCACGTCAGGCCTCGATCCGATCGGGGCCGCGGATTTCGACATGCTGATTGCCCGGCTGCGCGATACGCTCGGCCTCACCGTCTACATGGTAACCCATGATCTCGACAGCCTTTTTTCCGTGTGCGACCGTATTGCAGTCCTCGGACAGAAGCGGGTATTGGTGGAAGGGACGCTGGAGGACATGTTCGCATTCGACGATCCGTGGGTTCAATCCTACTTCCGCGGCAAGCGTGCTCGCTCGGTCGTGAGACCGGACGCACCTTCGGCGCATCCAGAAAAGAAGTGATCTGAGGTCATGGAAACCAAAGCCAACTATGCGATCGTCGGGTTCTTCACCCTTCTGGTGATCGCCGCCGCCTTCGGATTTGTCTACTGGATGGCGCAATCGGGGCGCGGCGGGCCGATGGCCGAGTTGGCTATCCGCATTCCCGGCTCCGCGAACGGCTTGTCGGTAGGCTCGCCGGTCCGCTTCAACGGCATCCCGGTCGGCTCGGTGCGCAACCTTTCGATCGATCCGGACGATCCCCAGTATTCCATCGCCTTCACGGAAGTCCGCGCCGACGCGCCGGTCTACCCCTCGACACGCGCGGTTCTCGAAGTGCAGGGCCTCACGGGGGCTGCCTACATCGAGCTATCAGGCGGCAACAAGGGCGAGGAGAACATCCTGCAGAAGGCGATGGAGACCGAGCGTCCGGCCGTCCTCATCGCCGATCAGTCGAGCGTGACCAATCTGCTCGCGACCGCCGACAAGATCCTCGACCGGGCGAACCAGGCGATCGGCGACATCCAGGGTTTCGTCGCCGATTCTCGCGGACCGCTCACCCAGACGATCCGAAACGCGGAGACATTCACCGCCTCGCTCAGCAACAATTCCGGTGCGATCGACGAGTTCCTGGGCAGCATGTCGACACTTTCGGGCACATTCAACCGCGTTTCCGAGCGGCTGGACTCGACGCTTGAGGCGGCGGAGGAACTGGTGCGAGCCGTCGATGCGGAGAAGGTCAATCAGGTCGTCTCGAACGCCGAGCGGACCACGCGGAATATCGCCGACGCATCGGACAATCTTGATGAGATCGCCCAGAGCGTCCGTGAAGCCGCGTCCGGTTTCCAGCGCGCCACCGAGGATGCCCAGTCGGTTCTGAGACGCGCGGACCAACTGATGGCGGCGATCGACACGCAGAACATCGGCACCGCCGTCAACAACATCACCGCCGCCAGCGAGGATGCTAGAACGGCGATCTCGTCCGCCCGCGGCATCGTCGATGATGTCGCCGCCCGCCGGGAGGATATCGACCGGGCGATCGGCGATTTCACCGATCTTGCCCAGAAGCTCAACAATGCGTCGAACCGGGTCGATGGTATCCTCACCAAGGTGGATGGCCTCCTGACGAGCGACGATTCAGAATCACTGTTCGCCGAGGCGCGGCGCACGCTCGAGTCGTTCCGCACTGTTGCGGACAACATCAACGCGCGGGTGGGGCCGATTGCCGACAACCTCCAGCGGTTCTCCGCCTCGGGTTTGCGCGATATCCAGACCCTGGTGGATGACACCAGACGGACAGTCCGCAGCCTGAACGATACCATCAGCAATTTCGACGAGAACCCGCAGAGGATCATCTTCGGCGGGGAAACGGTGAAGCAATATGACGGCAGGACGCGTCGATAGGAGCAGAGTTCGCATGACCTGGAAGCATTGGGCGGTCCTGCCACTGGTGGCGCTTCTCGCCGCCGGCTGCGGATCGAAGGCCAGCAATGACACCTTCGACCTTTCGATCACCCCGGCAAGCACGGGCCCGGCGGCGCGCGGGCGCCAGATCCTTGTTCCCGAGCCGACGGCGCTGAAATCGCTGGACAGCGAGCAGGTGGTGGTTCGTGTCTCCCAGGCAGAGATCCAGTACCTTGCGAAGTCGCAATGGGGCGATCGTCTGCCACGTATGGTCCAGTCCAAGCTGGTGGAAGCCTTCGAGAACAGCGGCCGGCTGGGCGGCGTCGGCAAGCCGGGGCAGGGCCTTGCCATCGACTACCAGATCGTCACCGATATCCGCACCTTCGAAGTCGATACCAGCGGCACCGATGTGGCGAAGGTCGAGATCTCGGTGAAGATCCTCAACGATCGCAACGGCACCGTACGGGCTCAGCAGGTCTTTGCGGGAAGCGTGCCGGTGTCGGGATCAGAAAACCGAGACTTCATCGCCGCTCTTGACCGGGCATTCGCCAAGGTCGGCGCGGAGATCGTCGAGTGGTCGCTGCGCGTCATGTGACCGGCGAGCCTTGGGGTGGACCGCCCAAGGCGCATCAACTGTAAGCAGCAACTGTCAACGCCTCGGCGATCTGCGGGCGGCGCCAGTATCTGAATTGAGCGATCGGGCGGAGCCTCAGTCCTCGAGGCTGCGATAAGCGGCCTGGACCTGCGTAAGTGTTGCCTGCTGACCCATGCGATAATTGGGAGCGAGCAAATCGAAATCGACAGTGGAGGCTGGGATGAGCTGGTCGACCGTTGCGTCACCCGTCTTGGCACGGAGATTTCCCCGATCAGCGATCACCCTGGCGTCCTGGGCCTCGTCCTTGGCCGACAGACGGCGCGCAGGCTTCAACGCATCTGCTGCGTAAGCCGCCGTGTTCGCCGAGACTGAAACAACCAGGGTCATGTGAGTTTATCCACTGCTCCAGCCTAGAATCTAACGGGGGGCGGCTTGGTTCCCTGTTAAGGAATTCGTTAGGGTTTTAATCATTGCTCGTTTTTCTGTCCTTTTTCGGATCGCCTGTTGATGCTGCATCTGCTTCTCGTCGCCGCTGGCGGCGCCACCGGCTCCGTTCTCCGCTACCTGGTCGGACACTGGAGCCTTCGCCTGCTGGGCCCGTCGTTTCCGTGGGGCACCCTGATCGTGAACGTGTTGGGCTCTTTTGCCATCGGTCTCCTGGCCGAACTGGTCGCCCGAAAGCTGGACGCCTCCTTGGAGATGCGGCTGTTGCTCGTGACGGGCTTCCTTGGCGGCTTCACCACCTTTTCCGCCTTCTCGCTTGATGTCCTCGTACTTTTCGAGCGCGGTGCGACGGGAGCGGCCGTCGCCTATATCCTCGGCAGCGTCGGGATCTCGCTGGCGGCGGTGATGGGCGGGCTGGCGCTTGGTCGGTCGATGTTCTAAAGACCGGTCAAACCGAAGAAGAACGAAAGAACATCATGGCAGGCATCGAGCACATCCGCGTTGAGGCGGACGAAGCGGGCATGCGCCTGGACCGTTGGTTCAAGGTCCATTATCCCGGTCTCGGCTTTGGCGCGCTGCAGAAACTGCTGCGCTCGGGCCAGGTGCGTGTCGATGGGGGGCGGGTGAAATCCGACGCCCGTGTCCAGCCCGGGCAGACGGTGCGGGTCCCCCCGCTGGATGTCGATACGAAGAAGGCCGGGCCCATCGCCGGCAAGGATCTGAAGCATTCCAGCGACTACGAGCTGTTGCAGCGCATGGTGTTGCACGAGGATGACAAGGTGATCGTCCTCAACAAGCCGGCGGGGTTGGCGGTCCAGGGTGGTTCCGGCGTCACGCGTCACATCGATCAGATGCTGGATGCCTGGATCAGTCCGAAGGGGGAGAAGCCGCGCCTCGTCCATCGCCTGGATCGTGACACGTCCGGCGTGCTGGTGATTGCCCGCACCCGCGGGGCCGCTCAGAAGCTGACGGCGGCGTTTCGCGAGCGCGACACGAAGAAGACCTATTGGTCGCTGGTGAAGGGCGTGCCGCGCAAGCACGAGGACAAGATTTCGACCTGGCTCGTCAAGGAGCAGACGCCGGACGGCGATCGGATGCGCATCGCCAAGCACGGGGAGGCCGGCGCCGACCATGCGGTTTCCTTCTACCGCGTTCTGGAAACGGCCGCACAGACCATGGCCTGGCTGGAGATGGAGCCCTACACCGGCAGAACGCACCAGTTGCGCGTCCATGCCCTGCATATCGGGCACCCGATCATCGGCGATCCGAAATATTTCGATGACGACATCAACTGGGCGTTCCCCGGCGGCATCCAGAAGCGGCTGCATCTGCATGCCCGTCATATCGACATCCCGCATCCCTCTGGTGGCCGCCTGAAGGTGACGGCGCCGCTGCCGCCGCACATGGTCCAGAGCTGGAACCTGCTCGGCTTCGACCTGGAGAGCGGCAGGAGTGCCGACGAATGAAACTCATCCTCTTTGACTGCGACGGCACTCTGGTCGACAGCGTGTCGCTGATCCACGAGACGATGCGTCGAACCTTCCTGCATTTCGACAAGCCGGAGCCGAAGGTGGAGGCGACGAAGGCGATCATCGGCCTGACTCTCGATATTGCCATTGCACGCATGCTGGGGCGCCCGCATGCGGGCGACGAGGAAGTGGCGATGATGGCCTATTACAAGTCGCTGTTTTCCGAGGTGCGACGGGACCTTGATTTCCGCGAACCGTTGTTCCCGGGCATCCGGGAGTTGGTCGATAAGATCGGGCCGCGAGACGATCTGCTCATCGGGGCCGTCACGGGCAAGTCTCGCCGCGGACTGGATCTCATCATGGAGACGCACGGGTTCGGCAAGTACTTCGTCGTATCCCGAACGGCAGACGACTGCCCCTCAAAGCCGCATCCCGCAATGGTGACGGAATGCTGCGACGAGACGGGGATGGTACCGAGCGTGACGATTGTCATCGGTGATGCCGTCTACGACATGCAGATGGCGAAAACGGCCGGTGCGACGGCGATCGGGGTCTCCTGGGGCTACGCGTCCGTCGAGGATCTCTGGAACGCCGGAGCAGATGCGGTCGTTGACCACCCGAGCGAGTTGCTGGCGCATATCGGCTGAGGTTTCTGATGCGAGACGAGTTTAAAGATCTTGAAGAGACGAGCCATCCGGATCCGACCCGGCGTGCGCAGATCCAGATGAAGCGGCCCTTGCCGAAGCGCTTCTACAAGCAGGTGTCCGTCGGCGAGGATGAGGGTGGCTATGCGATTCTGCTCGACGGCCGGCCGGTGCGGACGCCGGCGAAGAACCCGCTGACCGCACCCACTGCAGGGCTTGCCGAACTGATGCGGGCCGAATGGGACGCACAGGGCGAGTCGGTTGATCCGCAGACCATGCCGGTCACGAAATTGGTGAATACCGCGATTGACGGTGTGGCACTCGATCCGCAGGCGGTTTTTGAGGATATCCTGCGTTTTTCGGCCAGCGACCTTCTGTGCTACCGCGCCGATGCTCCAGAGGAGTTGGTGGCGCGGCAATGCGAGCGCTGGGATCCGCTGATCGACTGGGCGGCCAGCGAGCTCGGAGCACGCTTCATCCTGATCGAGGGTGTCATGCCGCAGGAGCAGCCACGCGAAGCGACCAGTGCGTTCGCGGTCACGCTGCGAAAGTACGACTCGCCGATCGAACTCGCCTGTCTCCATACGGTGACCACCCTGACCGGCTCTGCGATAATTGCCCTCGCCTTCGCAGAAGGTCGTCTTTCCCCAGAAGAGGCCTGGTCGCTCGCCCATCTCGACGAGGACTGGACGGAAGAGCACTGGGGCGTCGATGCGGAGGCCAGGCTGCGTCGCGAGCGGCGCCATGAAGAATTCAGCGCGTCTGTAGCAGCCTTCAAGAGCCTTCGGCAGCCGGCTTAAGCCTTCGCTAACTACGGCCACGGATGATCCGGGGAGTTTTCCCGGGATCATCCATGTCTGTCCGCCCACTTGCGCTCTGCATTCTTCTGGTGACCCTGCCGCTGCTGATGTCGTTCCGGCTGCAGCCGGCGGCGGCCGAGCGCGAGGCGCTGCTCTACGACGTGCGGGCGGCCTTCGTGACGGCGAGGGAAGATGTCCCGGCGCTGCTGGTGACGGAGACGGACAGGCTGATGAACGACGCGATCCTGACAACAATCCGCGGCCGCGTTCTCCCCCGCACCATCCTGGCGATTCGCGTCGAACACCACAAAGCGGTCCCGGCCTTGCTTGGCGGAAGGCGCGAGGCGACAATCACGGTCGAAGCAGTCGCGGTTGCGAACGGAGAGGCGATTGCCGAGGGGACGTTCACCACGTCCGTCTTCTCCCTCCGGCGTGAATCCCTTGAACTGCTGCTGGCGGAGAAGATCGCGGCTCGCATCGCGAGCGAGTTTCGCCTGACTCGTGAAGGGCCGGTCACACTTGCGACGGCGCTCTTTGCCGCCCCCTAGCCGGACGCGACCTTCAGCCCGACGATTCCTGCAATGATCATGGCGATGCAGCCCAGGCGAAGCGCCGAGGCAGGTTCCGCAAACAGGACGATGCCGAGAATGACGGTGCCGACGGTCCCGATGCCGGTCCAGACGGCATAGGCGGTGCCGACGGGAAGGGAGCGGATGGCAAGTCCAAGGAGCACCACCGACACCACCATGGCAGCGAGGGTGAGAAGCGTGGGGAGTGGCCGGGTGAAGCCTTCGGTATATTTGAGGCCGATCGCCCAGCCGATCTCGAAAAGTCCAGCAAGTGTCAGAAGTATCCAGGCCATTGCCTTACTCCGTTTGAAGGAGCGAGGCCGTCCCCGCGGAGATGACCGGGCCAGCCCGGCGGCAGTCGTCTGCCTGCTCGATATATGGTGACCTTCGCGGGTGGCGGCAACCGCCCGTACGGCATGGGAGCCATGCCTAGAGACAGCCCAGCCTCTTTGCGTGCCACGTGAGGTGATCATCCATGAACGTCGAAATGAAGTAATAGGAGTGGTCATAGCGTTCATGCATGCGCAGCGTCAGGGCGATGTCCGTTCCCTTGATGGCGTCTTCGAACAGCCAGGGACGCAGCCCGTCCTCCAGGAAACTGTCCGCCTTGCCCTGGTCGATCAGGAATTCGGGAAAGCGGGCACCATCCTCCACGAGGGCGCAGGCATCATATCGGCGCCATGCGCTCCGGTCGGCTCCGAGATATTTTTCGAGCGCCGGGGCGGACCAGTCGGCCGTCGAAGGTTGCACGATCGGGGCGAAGGCGGAGCAGCTCTTGAAGCGATCAGGGTTCTTGAGCGCGATCGTCATCGCTCCGTGCCCACCCATTGAGTGTCCGAAGATCCCCTGCCGGCTCATGTCGGCGCGGAAGTGCTGGCTGATCAGAGAGGGCAGTTCCTCCGTGATGTAGCTGTACATCTGGTAGTGCTCGGCCCAAGGCTTCTCGGTGGCGTCGAGATAGAAACCGGCGCCCTTTCCCATCTGCCAGTTGGTCAGTTCGTCCGGCACGTCATTGCCGCGCGGGCTGGTGTCCGGGCAGACGATGATGAGGCCGAGTTCCGAGGCGAGGCGGCGGTATTCGCCCTTTTCCATGACATTGGCATGGGTGCAGGTGAGGCCGGACAGGTACCAAAGGACGGGGCGAGGCTCGCTGATCGCCTGCGGCGGCACGAAGACCGCGAAGGTCATCTCGCATTTGCACGCGTCGGACTCATGGGCGTAGACGCCCTGCATGCCGTCGAAGGCCGTGTTCTGGGAAATGACTTTCATGGTTGATCTCCAGGTGGCGCGTAGGTCTTGGCACGGCGGCAGAGCCGGTCGAGGGTTTCCAGGAACTGCGATCGATCCCGTGGGCTGAAGGCGGCATTGTAGCCCTTGCTCTCGCCGGTCTCTCTCAGATGCTGGCCGAGATCGCGCATGGCCGTCGCCATGCCGATGTTCGTCTGGTCAAAGATGCGGCCCGTGGGACCGGTGACAAGGGCGCCGTTGCCGACGCAGCGTCCGGCGAGCGGCACGTCGGCCGTAACCACGATGTCGCCGCTTCCCGCCCGCTCGGCTATCCAGTCGTCAGCAGCGTCGAAGGCGCCCGATACGATGACATTAGTCACCATCGGATCGCGCGAAGGGCGAATACCGGAATTCGCCACGAGCGTCACCTCCAGCCCGTGCCGTTCGGCGACCTTGAGGATCTCCGGCTTCACGGGGCAGGCATCGGCATCGACGTAAATCACAGCTCAATCCTTGGGCTTCGGGCCGGAAGAACCGACCGAACCCACTCCGTGTTCCCGCCGATGCCGTACCTTCGGTTCAGGCCGTTGCCGTAGCTGTCTCGTCGACAGTACTTGCGCCTGGCGCGTTCCTCTTGATGGATTCGATGGCGGAGAGCGCCGAAGCCTTGGCCTTGTAACCTTCCGACAGGAACATCGTCTCGCCGTTGGATGCTTTGAACCGGAATCGGAACTCGCCTTTCTTGTCCTTGTAGACCTCGAACCTGTACATGCCACTCCCCCGTTGGTTGGAACATATCAAATGATATTCCAGCGATGGGCGAATGCAAGCATCTCGCGGGCATCAATAGACGACGACGCTCCTGATGCTCTGTCCGCCATGCATGAGCTCGAAGCCCTTGTTGATGTCTTCCAGCCCCATGGTGTGGGTGATCATCGGGTCGATCTCGATCTTGCCCTCCATGTACCAGTCGACGATCTTCGGCACGTCGGTGCGCCCGCGCGCGCCACCGAAGGCCGTGCCCATCCAGGTACGGCCGGTGACGAGCTGGAAGGGTCGGGTGGAGATCTCCTGGCCGGCACCGGCCACCCCGATGATGACCGACTTGCCCCAGCCGCGATGCGAGGCCTCCAGCGCCTGGCGCATGACCTTCGTATTGCCGGTGCAGTCGAAGGTGTAGTCGGCACCGCCGATCTGGTCGGCGCCGCGCTTCGTCATGTTGACGAGGTGAGGGACGATGTCGTCGCCCACCTCCTTCGGGTTGACGAAATGGGTCATGCCGAAGCGCTCGCCCCACTCCTTCTTGTCGTTGTTGAGGTCGACGCCGATGATCATGTCGGCGCCGGCAAGGCGCAGGCCCTGGATGACGTTCAGGCCTATGCCACCAAGCCCGAAGACGATCGCGGTCGAACCGATCTCCACCTTGGCGGTGTTGATCACGGCGCCGATGCCGGTCGTCACGCCGCAGCCGATATAGCAGATCTTGTCGAAGGGAGCGTCGGGATTGACCTTGGCGACGGCGATTTCCGGCAGGACGGTGTAGTTGGCGAAGGTCGAGCAGCCCATGTAGTGGTGCAGCTTCTCGCCGTTGATGGAAAAGCGCGATGTGCCGTCCGGCATGACGCCCTGGCCCTGGGTGGAGCGGATGGCGGTGCACAGGTTCGTCTTGCGCGAGAGGCAGGAGGGGCATTCGCGGCATTCGGGGGTGTAGAGCGG
This sequence comes from Pseudorhizobium halotolerans, assembly GCF_902153235.2. Lineage (NCBI taxonomy): Bacteria > Pseudomonadati > Pseudomonadota > Alphaproteobacteria > Hyphomicrobiales > Rhizobiaceae > Pseudorhizobium > Pseudorhizobium halotolerans. Next base: position 575,294 of record NZ_CABFWE030000005.1, read on the forward strand.
GATGACGTGATCGCCCTTCTTGACCGAGGTGACACCCGGGCCGACGTCGACCACCACGCCTGCACCCTCGTGCCCGAGGATCGCCGGAAACAGCCCCTCGGGGTCGGCGCCCGACAGCGTGAAGTCGTCGGTATGGCAGATGCCGGTCGCCTTCACCTCCACCAGCACCTCGCCCGCCCGAGGCCCCTCGAGCTGAACCGTCATGATCTCCAACGGCTTGCCGGCTTGAACGGCAACGGCGGCGCGAACGTCCATGGTCTTTCTCCATCTTTTCGAATCCGCCGGACTGTCGCATGCGGCAGCTGATCTCTCAAGAGAAGCCCTGTCGTTCCATCTGCTCGATAGGTGGGCGGACGGCTTCAGGCTGCCGCGTGTTCCGTGACGGGAATATCTTCATCCAGCAGAAGCCACTCCGTAGCCCTGATGTCGTCGGAGCGGGAGGCGATCTCTGTGAGCAACATGACATCGCGCCATCCTGAATGATTCTCCGCCTCATCGGCCAGCATGTCTATCTGTCCGAGGATCAACTGCTCCGCGCGCGCAAGCCGTATGGAGCCGCGATCAACGGCGCTCCGCAGGATGCGCCAAAGATAGGCGAGGTCGGCCTTGGTCACGCCGCGGCTGTCCAAACGCCGCCGGGCATATGCACCGCGCGGTTCCGGCAGCAGGGCGAGGCGCAGCTGGTTCAGTGCCGCGGCGGAGAGAAAACCCGGGACGTTGCGCGCGATGTCCAGGACGTGAAGGATGATTTCCAGCCCTGCGGGCGAATGAACCGCGCCAGCGGAGGCAACCTTCTCCAGCAGCCAGCCGGCGGTCTCGCCCGTCACATCTCCGTCGGCCGAATCGCGCCAGACGACGAATTCGGCGATCGCCTCGACCAGATAGGCCGTCCATTCCGGGCAGTGGGTTGTGCAGCAGTCGTGTAACGCAAGGGCCATGCTGGCCTGATAACGACTGGTGATTCCATCAGGCCACATGTGGTGGCGCATCAGCCCGACATCGTCGGGCGTTATCTCACCCTTTCCGGCGATGACACATGCCGGAAAAGAAAAGCGCAGGTCGCTCATCTTTCATCTCCGTTTCATCATGAAACTGGGATGGAAGGAATAAGCTTCACGTCTTGACGGACTGCCAACGGACGCTCTTAACGCCGCATGCGAGTGATCCTTACGATTTGATCGACGTACCAATTCGAGACACTGGTGGGGAGAGGGGACCCTCTGGTGGTCCCTGTCCGCGCTTGATGTCAGTCGGGTCGGAACGGTTGCTATGCCGAGGCGGTCTGGCCGAACACATCCTCGAATGCCTCGCGCAGCCGCATGTCGACATCCGTCATCATGACAGGCAAACCGAGATCAACGAGGCTGGTGACGCCATAGGCGCTGATTCCGCAGGGCACGATCCCGGAGAAGTGTGTCAGATCCGGGTCGACGTTCAGCGACAGCCCATGAAAGCTCACCCAGCGCCGAAGCCTGATTCCGAGTGCCGCGATCTTGTCTTCCGTCACTGAACCGTCGGGCAGGCGCGGCTTGTCGGGCCGGCGAACCCAGACGCCAACGCGGTCCTCGCGCCGCTCGCCCCGGACATTCATCGATTCGAGGGTGCGGATAACGGTTTCCTCCAGGGCTGCCACATAGGCCCGCACGTCCTGGCGGCGGCGTTTCAGGTCCAGCATCACATAGGCGACCCGCTGGCCCGGACCGTGATAGGTATATTCTCCCCCCCGCCCGGTAGCAAAGACGGGAAAGCGATCGGGATCGATAAGGTCGGAGGCATCGGCACTGGTGCCGGCCGTGTAGAGCGGTGGGTGCTCGAGCAGCCAGACGAGTTCGTCGGCCCGGCCGTCGGCAATCGCCGCCACCTCCGCTTCCATCGTCGCCACTGCTTCTTCGTAAGGGACGAGGCCGTCGGAGATGCGCCAGCGCACCGGCGGCGAGCCCGGCAGAGGATGCATGGAGTGGTCTAGTTCGGTGCGCGCGAGCATGGTTGGTCCTCGTTCTAGGTCCGTTTGCCAGACCGCCGCCACATCGGCAATCCGGCGGGATGACGCGGCCCTGCATATAGGGATTTTCGCGGCCGATTTATATCATTCAAAATTCTGTCACGGCGCCCTTGTGCCGTTCAGATCGTTTTGCTACATGCTGCCCCGCCGGCGCAAGTCGGCCTACCACGATGCGGTCGTGGCGGAATTGGTAGACGCGCAGCGTTGAGGTCGCTGTGGGGCAACCCGTGGAAGTTCGAGTCTTCTCGACCGCACCATTAAAACCCGCTCCGGCGGGTTTTTTGCTGTCTAGGCAGTCGGTTTTCTAAACCGGAGAGGTTGGGCGATGGTAGAACTCCATCCGCAGCGGCGCGCAGCCAGTGCAACCGCAAGGCTCGGCCGAACAGGTCGTCCAGTTGTCACGAGCGGCGGCGGCAAGACAATTGACGTTGCCCCGGCCGGTCTCGACCCAGGTTTCACACCGATAGATCTTCTCTATTCGTCTCTGGCGAGCTGTCTTGCCATCAGCGCGCGGATTGCGGCCAGCGAGTTGCGGCTTCTGGATCGGCTTGAGGTGGTCACGGTCCAAGTGGCCGGAGATAAGGCCGAGGATGGACCCGGTCGAATTGGGGAAATCTTCTGCGAACTCACCGTAAAAGGTAATTTTGACCCCGCCCAGCTTGCGCAGATTGTGAAACGGGCGGAGGAAATCTGCACCGTGAGCAATACCTTGAGGCAAAGCCCCGCCATGTTCATCACGGTGCAGGAGAACTGATCAGTCGTCCGTGGGGATGTGCGTGTCGACGCCGGCGAGGCGAAGATTATTGACGACGCGGCTTACTCCCCTGATCGTTTGGGCTGTCCGACCGACCCGTGAGGCCATAGAGCGATCATCCACAACTCCCTCGATGGTGACGACGCCGTTTTCGGCATGGACGTCGATGCTCTCCATCGGCACGTCACCGAGATCATCGAGGGCTTCCGTCACACGTTCCTCGATGTCATCGGAAAGCTCGAAGCCGTCAGTGCCGGGCAGCACGTTGTCCGGGCTCTGTTCCTCCAGGCCGTCCGCGTCGACGCTGTCCACGTGATAGCCGCGATTGCGCTCCCGGTCGAAGTTGGCATTGGGATCGCCATAGGCGGCGTTGTCGACCGGCCGGGTTGCGGCACCGGCAGCATCGGCATAGGGCCAGCCATCGTCGATGTTGCGTGTGTCGTAATCGCGGAAGTCCTCTTCACGGGTAATGTTGTCGGCATTGCGCTTGATCGCCATCGGGATCTCCTTTCGCATTCATCGAGCACCTAACGCCCGGCGCGAAGAATGGTTCGTGGAGATCAGCGGCCACCCTGCTTCTGCCATCTGCGGATTAACCGCTCCCGCTTCAGGCGCGAGAGGCGCTTCAGCCAGAAGATCCGCTTCAGCTGGTCGATCTCGTGCTGGAGACAGATCGCCTGAAAGCCCTCGGCCTCTTCCTCGTGCCAGTCTCCCGCGAGGTCCTGGTAGCGGCACGAAATCGACGACGACCGCTCCACCTCTTCGACGAAGCCCGGCATTGAGACGCTGCCTTCGTCGTGACGCATGGTCCCTGCGGATGAACTGAGGATTTGTGGGTTTACGTATGTCCGCGGCGCCTGCCAGTCCGGCAGTTCGAGAACGACGACCCGCTGCAGGATCCCGACATGGGCGGCGGTGATGCCGACCCCGGGTGCTGCCCGCATCGTGTCAAGGAGATCCTCAGCCAGTTGCCGGAGACCGGCACCGAAATCCACGACCGGTTCGCAGACCGCAGACAGCATCGGGTCCGGATATCTGAGGATGGGACGGAGGGTCATGTCTTGCCTCGCTAAATGCTTCTTCTCTCGTTGTCTCCGGCCTGAAGAAATCAGAGCCTGCGGCCCCGCTGGACCATGGGATGCGATTCGTCTAGCACGGAGGAAGCGGCGCTCGCCGCTGATCCACCACATCATTGACTTCCATGGCCTGCCCGCCATTCTCTTGGCGGCACAGGCAAGCAGGGGCGGCGAATGATCGATACCGAGGACGAAGACCGCACCCGCACCCGCTCGGAAGAGCCCGCGGACGACATATATGCGGAAAACGGTTCGGTCCGTGCCGATTTTCTTGCGCTTGTCGGTGCAGCAATTGCCGACCGCGACATCCTCTTCCTGCGCCAGCACGTGGCGCGGCTGCACGAATCGGAACTCGGCGACCTCCTCGAAGCGATCCAGCCGGAGCAACGCGGCGCCCTCGTCCGGCTGCTCGGTGCGGATTTCGACCTGACGGCGCTGACCGAGGTCGACGAGGCCATCCGCCTCGAGATCGTCGAGCAGATGCCGAACGCACAGATCGCAGCAGCGATTGGCGAACTCGATTCCGACGATGCCGTCTACATCCTCGAGGACCTCGATAAGGACGATCGCGAGGAAATCCTCGCGCAACTGCCGTTCACGGAGCGGGTCAGGCTGCGGCGCGCGCTCGACTATCCGGAGCAATCGGCCGGGCGGCGGATGCAGACCGAGTTCGTCGCCGTGCCGCCGTTCTGGACCGTCGGGCAGACGATCGACTACATGCGCGAAGAGGACGAACTGCCCGAGTCGTTCACGCAGATCTTCGTCATCGATCCCACCTTCAAGCTGCTCGGCATCGTTGATCTCGACCGCATCCTGCGCACGAAGCGACAGGTCCGCATCGAGAGCATCATGCGGGAAACCAACTACCCCATTCCGGCCGAGATGGACCAGGAAGAGGCGGCGCAGATCTTCGAGCAATACGACCTTCTCTCCGCGGCCGTCGTCGACGACAATGGCCGGCTGGTGGGCGTGTTGACGATTGACGACGTCGTGGACGTCATCCAGGAGGAGGCGGAGGAGGACTTCATGCGCCTCGGCGGCGTCGGTGACGAAGAGCTGTCCGACTCGCTCGCCGAAACCTCCCGTTCCCGCGTCCCATGGTTGGCGGTCAATCTGGTGACCGCCTTCCTTGCCGCCTCGGTCATCGGCATCTTCGACGCCACTATCGAGAAGATCGTCGCGCTTGCCGTCCTCATGCCGATCGTTGCCGGCATGGGCGGGAATGCCGGTTCCCAGACGATGACCGTGACGGTGAGGGCGCTCGCGACCCGGAGCATCGACATTCACAATGCCGCGCGCATCATTCGTCGCGAGGCGGGGGTCGGGCTGTTGAACGGTGTCCTCTTTGGTCTCCTGATCGGCGTCGTGGCGGGGCTCTGGTTCCAGGACGCCAACATCGGCGGGATCATCGCCGCAGCCATGCTGATCAACATGATCGCCGCCGCGCTGGCCGGCATCATGATTCCCCTGGTGCTTGATCGAATCGGCGCAGACCCGGCCGTGTCCTCGGCGGTGTTTGTCACCGCCGTCACGGACGTGATCGGTTTCTTCGCCTTCCTCGGCCTTGCGACCTGGTGGTTCGCGGCGGTTTGACGGGGCAAAATTGACTGTTACGTAAAAGTCAAATAATCTCGCGGTCAGGAACAGGACATGACCGTGAACAAATATTATTCGATCACCGAACTGACGCGGGAATTTGGCGTCTCCACCCGCACGCTCCGGTTTTACGAAGACGAGGGGCTGCTGCATCCCGAGCGACGGGGACGGACACGACTGTTCCGGGCGGCGGATCGACGCCTCCTCCAGGAGATCCTGCGGGGCCGCAGGATCGGTTTCACGATTAATGAGATCCGCGAGATCATCAAGGTCTACAAGGAACCGCCCGGCGAGCTTGGCCAGTTGAAGCTGATGATGAAGCGCATAGACGAGAAGCGCGACGAACTTCGCCAGAAGCGCAAGGACATCGACGAGACCCTCGAGGAACTGGACAATGCCGAAGAGGCCTGTCTGACGCGTCTTGCCGAGATCGGCGTCAGCACCTGAGCCTACTGGCTGCGAATGGCGCATTCCTGCGCAATCGCCTGAACACGCTCGTCAGCCTGAGCAACAATGGTTCCGTTCTGGACCGGCTCGAGCAGCGATTGAGCCACCAGCGAATCCGCGGTGCAGGCGCAGAACCGGACGCATAATCCCGGATCATTTCCTTCTGACAGACAGCCTCGCTCGCAGCTTGCCCGATATGCCTGGACGGGATCGACTGGCGAAGGCGGATTGACGGTCGAGAACAGATAGACGATCGCGATCAGCACCGGTTGGTGGACGAGGTAGACCAGCAGGCTGTGGCGACCCGCCAGGGACAGAAGATTGGGCCGCGTCTGCACCCTACTCAACGGCTCGAGCCAGTTCCACGTCATCGCAATCCGCGCCACGGCCATGCCCGAAAGCAGGGCGGCGAGCCACGGAAACAGCGGCACAAAATCATTGGAACGGGGAGGGGCCGCGCTCAACCCTGTCCACGCCAGGAATCTTGGGTCGAACAGGCTGGAGCGCACCGTCCCGGGCATCTGACTGTCGATGACGAGCGTGAGCACGATCAATCCCGCTACACCGGCGGTCAGCAGCGGAGGCGCCCTGAGGAACGCCAGGCCGATCAGGCTTCCAAGGGCGATACTGTGCAGGATGCCGAAGAAAATCCATTCATTCGGCGTGGCAAAGAACGTCGCGATACTGATTGCGGCGGCAGCGCCGGCGACCATGCCGAACCGCTTCCAGAAGGAGTTCCAGCGGATGGCCGGATAGTGGGCCAGGACGAGGCTGACTCCGGCCAAGAACAGAAACGAGCTGGCGATGGATCGCGCATAGAGCTTCCACCAGCCGCTCGTGGCCGTGCCTGGCTCGACATAACCGAAGAACTCGAGGTCCCAGGTGAAGTGATAGGAGGCCATCGCGACGAGGGCGGCGCCACGCAGCGTATCGATCAGTGTGATGCGCGGTCGAAACCGCGGCGTGTTCTCGGCAAGGGTCAAGGCGGCTCTTTCTCGTCGCGGCGGCTATGGAGTCTGTGAGTCCATGATGGCGCGCCGTGCCTCTGAAAAGAACTGGCGTCGCGTCAGCACGAAGATGACGAACGCCGTGGTGAGCATGAACATATAGGGCCCTACGAACCAACCGAGATAGCCGATCGACAGGAAAATCGTCCGCAGGCCGGAATTGAAGTGCCTCGCCGCGATCGTGTTCATGCGAACCACCTGATCCGCAACCCGGCGAGCGTGTTGCAGATCCCTGGCGGTCTCATCCATCATCGGCAGCGCTCCGAAGAGAATGGTGCAGTAGTTGAAGAGGCGGTAGGACCAGCCGAACTTGAAGAAGGCGAAGCCGAACATCGCGGTGAGGCCGGTTACCTTGAGTTCGAAGACGGTGCGGCCACCATAGGCCACGAAGGGCAGTTCACGGAACACCGCATCCACCTGGTCTGTCGCGCCGAGCAGGGCGAAGCAGCCGCCGATTGCAAAGATCGATGTCGAGGCAAAGAAGGCAGTGCCATTCTGGAGTCCCGCCATGATCTGCGTATCGATCATCTTCAAGTCGCGCTGGAGGGAATTGTAGATCCACTCGCGGCGACGTTCGGCCATCGCCTGGTTCAGGCTGGTGCGGGGAAGATAGCGCGTACCCGAGCCCGCACTGATCCAGGAGTAGCCCAGCCAGAGAAAAAGAAAGAGGCCAAGAGCCAGATAGTCAGCGGTCGTCATGTGGTTTCCTGCTGCGTCCCTCGGACCGATATGCTCCAGCAGTGGCTGGCGGGCAAGAGGCGGGAGACGTTAACCCTTGCGGCCGAAACGAGGCTGACGCAGGCGGACGTATCTCCTATATCGAGGCGGCATGTTCGAAAGGCATGCGCGTCGCGAATGGCAGGGTTGTGGGTTTGCCTTGCTTCCGCCATTTTTTCGGGTTGCGGCCCCGGTCCCAAGTTAATATACCATTCACCATCGCAGCGCTTTCGCAGCGCCGCGCTAAAAAGTGTCCATCTTACCGGAGTCATCATGGAAGATACCGTTCAGAAGTCCTGCTGGGGCGTCACCATCAAGGCGCTTGCGGGATTTGCGGGGATTATGGCGCTCGCCTATCTCTTCGGCACGATCTGACGTTTCCGACCCCACAAGAACAGTAAGTTTGAGAGAAGAGCGCGGTATTCGTACCGCGCTCTTTTCGTTTTCATCCACCAGATGCGACTTGGCTGGCAAGTGGTCTCCGGTTGCTGCTATATCGGGCCAGCCATCTTCGTGGCTCAGCATCGTTGCCGGCATCAGGTGAAGCATGTTCCTTTCGGTCTTCGACGTCTTCAAGATCGGGATCGGGCCGTCGAGTTCTCACACGATGGGCCCAATGTCGGCTGCCCGTCGCTTTCTTGATCTTCTCCTCTCGGACGACTGGCCTCGCCCATCCGCAGCACGGGTTGCGGCCATCAAGGTCAGCCTGCACGGATCGCTGGCCTATACCGGCGTCGGACACGGCACCGGCAGGGCGGTTATCCTCGGTCTGGCTGGGGAGGAGCCGCACCGGGTTGATCCGGACCGCATGGACGAGATCATAGCCGAGGTCGAGCGCACCGGCATGGTGACGCCGCCTGGCCATCCCACCTATGCCTTCCAGCCGAAGGATGATCTCGTCTTCGACCGCAAGCAGACCTTGCCCGGCCATGCCAATGGGATGACCTTCTCCGCGTTCGATGCCGATGGCCGACTGCTCGTCAGGCGCATCTATTATTCCATAGGTGGCGGGTTCGTCGTGACGGACACCGAACTGCAGAGGATGCGGGCGACGAAGAACGAGCAATCCGGTCCCTCCGTGCCCTATCCTTTCGCAACGGCTCGGGAAATGCTGCAGATGGCCCAGGGCTCCGGCATGAGCATCGCGCAGATGAAGAGGGCCAATGAAGAGGTCACCCGCTCGCGCGACGAGCTTGATGCGGGGCTCGATGCGATCTGGGACGCGATGAACGGGTGCATCGACCGGGGCCTGAAGGTCGACGGCGTGATGCCGGGCGGCCTGAACGTGCGTCGCAGGGCGCGTGCCATTCACGACAGACTCAATGAGGAATGGCGGAGCAATCGGCCCAACCCCTTGCTGGCGAACGACTGGCTGAGCGTCTACGCGATGGCGGTGAACGAGGAGAATGCAGCCGGCGGACGCGTGGTGACGGCTCCGACGAACGGCGCGGCGGGGGTTATCCCGGCCTCGATACGGTACTTTCTTCAGTTCCATGACGGGACGACTCGCGAAGACATTCATGAGTTCCTGCTGACGGCGGCGGCCATTGGCGGCATCATCAAGCACAATGCCTCCATCTCCGGCGCTGAAGTCGGCTGTCAGGGAGAGGTCGGCTCCGCCGCGGCCATGGCGGCGGCAGGGCTGGCGGCGGTGATGGGTGGGTCGCCCGAGCAGATCGAGAATGCAGCCGAGATCGCCTTGGAGCACCACCTTGGCATGACCTGCGATCCCATCGCAGGCCTCGTGCAGGTCCCGTGCATCGAGCGCAATGCGCTGGGCGCCGTCAAGGCGGTAACTGCCGCCTCGCTGGCGATCAAGGGCGATGGGACGCATTTCGTGCCGCTCGACGCTTGCATCGAGACGATGCGGCAGACCGGCAATGACATGAGCGAAAAGTACAAAGAGACTTCCACGGGCGGCCTGGCCGTGAATGTAGTGGAATGCTGAGCTCCTAGAGGACCAAAGCCGCCTGCGTGCTTGACCTGTACCAGCTTTAGGATTTGAAGAACGGCATGGCACTCCACATGATCAAGCTCTGCGTCGGTGCGGACTCGCTACAGGACCTGAGGGACTGGGTGAGCGAACGAGCCCTGATGGCCATCTCGGCCGGGCTCGAACCTCATTCGGTCCACACGACGCGGATGGTCCCGAAGCGAAGGGAAGAACTGCTCGACGGCGGCTCCCTCTATTGGGTCATCAAGGGGCAGGTCATGGCGCGCCAGCCGCTCCTCGACCTTCGCTGCGTCACCGGTTCGGACGGCATTCAGCGATGCGAACTCGTTCTGGGACCGGAGGTCGTGGAAACGGCGCCCCAGCCGAAACGCCCATTCCAGGGTTGGCGCTACCTCAAGGTGGATGAAGCGCCGCGTGACCTCGGCAGCCTGGGCGAAGGGATGGCGGCGATGCCGGAGGATCTGCGACGTGAGCTCGCGGACCTCGGGCTGCTTTGAACCTACTTTAGCGCAGGCGAAGCCGGACGGGCAGGCGGCCCGAATAGGGGCCTACGTGGAGATGGATACCCACTTCCGGCTGTGAATGACGCAGCGCACGAGCTCCATGGCTCAGCAATAGTGCCACAAGATCACGCGTGCGGTCCTTCGACTTGCTCAGCCCGGCCCCTGCCAGCCGCATTGCAGCCTCGTGAAGCGGATGCAGCGCCAGGCCCTTCATCCGCTTTTCCCCCGGAGCGAAGGGGGAGTTGGCGATGTTCTCGTAAGCTGCCATTTCTGCCTCGTACACGTTACAAATCGAGGTTTACGGAGGGGATACCCCCCACCGGCGCTGATAACACGCGGCGCCGGTTAACTCATGGTGCCCAGGCCTTCGCAGTTACTGTTGCGAGGCCCAGCAGTTGACGCCCTGCTTCTTCAGCGCCTTGCAGGTGTTCACGGCCGCGGTCTGGTTCTCGAAGCCGGCGAAGCGAGCGCGATAAAGGTTCTGCCCATTCGCATTGACGGCAACGGTGAAGGGTTTGGCGGAACGCAATACCTTTCCGCCCTTGTCCTGCGCTTTCTGCAGGAGTTCCGATGCCATGCCAGCGTCAGGCGAGACGCCGACCTGGATGACCCAGCCCGAAACCGTATCAGCTGGAACTGCAGCCTTGGTCGAAGCGGTGGTTACGACATCGACCTCGCCGGAGGTGTCGCCTTGCTCGGTAACGGCGACGTCTTCAGGCGGAAGGTATTCCGGAGCCGGCGTAGGCGTTGCGACATTGGCAATGGCGCGCATGGCATCGCCGCCGCGTTTGGCAGAGGAGGGAGGCGAGTAGGCTGAGGCCACCTGCTGCTCCTCGTAGCGCGCCTGCGGCACCGGCCCACTGCTCGGGAGATCGAAAGCCGCAAGGCGATCGGCTGCGGCGATGACATCACCAACCGGCGCAGACGGGGCCTGGGCAATCAGGGCGCCCTTGCCACCGCGAGATGCCTTAGGAAGGTACTGCCCAACGAGCTTGCGCATCTGCGCATCGCGGCTAGCGCCTGTGCGCCCGCCGATCACGACGGCAACAATCGAGCGACCGTCCTTCTGCAACGAGGTGACAAGGTTGAAGCCCGAGGCCCGGATGTAGCCGGTCTTGATACCATCGACGCCTTCGACCGAACCGAGCAGGCGATTGTGATTGCCGATCGTCTGCTTGCCGAACTTGAAGCTGCGTGTGGAGAAGTAGCCGTAATACTGCGGGAAGTGCTGACGGAGAGCCATGCCCAATCGCGCCTGGTCCCGCGCGGTGGTCATCTGCGCGGTGTTGGGCAGGCCGTGGGCGTTGCGATAGGTGGTCCTGGTCATACCAAGGGCGCGCGCCTTGTTCGTCATGATCTGGGCGAAGCGCGATTCCGACCCGCCAAGGAACTCGCCGAGCGCGGTGGCGACATCGTTGGCAGAGCGAGTGACCAAGGCCTTGATGGCCTGCTCGACCGTCAGGCTGTTGCCAGCGCCGACGCCAAGCTTGGAGGGCGGCTCCGCAGCTGCATTCTTCGACATCGGCACCCTGGAATCGAGGCGGATGCGACCAGATTCGAGCGCCTCGAAGGTCAGGTAGAGGGTCATCATCTTGGTGAGCGACGCGGGGTAGCGAAGACCATCAGGGTCGTCGCTATAGAGAACCTTGCCCGTGTTGGCGTCAACGACGATCCCTGCATATTTCGGCGCGGCCTGCGCCTCGCGGGAGGGAATCCCCACGAGGAAGGTAAGAGCGAGGGCAAGGCCAAGCAAAAGGTTGAGAATATTCGCAGGCCGATTTGGGAGGAGGATCGAAAAGTCTGCTTTCAACACTGTCGCGCTCATTGCTTGCATTAGAATACTCACCTTCCGGACGCGCCCCCGCCACGAACCGTTGGGGTCAATGTAGACAGGCAGCGTTACCAAGAGGTTTATGGTGAACGGCAATTCCCCGGATTGAACGGCATTTTAGTGATTGCCCGGCTCGGCCCCGTCGTCCATTCGTAAAATCCGGTAATGACGGCATGAATATGATGCCGCACCGCTATTTCCTCCTGATCCTCCAGATTTGGAGCGGCGAGCCTGAAGCGGGCACAGGTCGTGGAACAAGAAGGGCGCCAACCCGCAGGTACGGGTGGCGCCTCGGAAGGGAAGGATCGGTTCGATTATCGGGAAACGCTCGATACTGCGGTCGCGCGCCCGTCCTGCAGCTTCACCCAGCGACCCGCGTGATCGGCGGCCTGGCGCTTCAGGAATGTGTACTCTGTATCCGACCAGAGAAGGACGGTGTTGCGCATGTTGTCGAGCACGAAGTCGCCGCGGTCGGTACGCACTGTGAGGACGGCGTGCCCTTCGCCGTTCGGCTGCAACACGACGGTGATCAGCAGGTCGGACGGATCAAATCCCTTCGCCATCAGCATCTTTCGCTTCAGCAGGACGAAATCCTCGCAATCGCCGCCGCTGCGGGGATAGGCCCAGCGCTCTTCGACGCCATAGATCTCCTGGTCGGTCAGGGGCTGGATTGCCGTGTTGACGGTGTAGTTGATGTCGAGCATCGTCCGCCACCTGTCCTGCGTGAGGGTCATGGGGCCCGTGTCGTGCGATGCCGGCCCGCATTCGCTGGCATAAACGCGGCAGAACTCGTAGTGGCCGATAGGAGGATTGGCCTTTCCAACAACCTGCATGCCAAGCGGCATGGCAAATGAAGTCGGTGCCGCGATCAACGCGAAAAGAGCGGTGGCGATGGCGACACTGAGTTTTCTGTCGGTCATGATCTTGTCTCCCCGTGGTGAGGATCAAGATGGCACAGGCATGTTGAGTGCACGCAAAAATGCGTAGTAAAATCAATACAGTAATCGATTCAATGTTGGCGCAAATTCGAACTGAAGTCGACTCAAATCCGATGAAAACTTGCTGTGAATTTGTCGATCTGTTGATTCAAATTGTCCCGACACAGGTAACGCCGGGAGGAGGCTGCTGGTCGCCCCGCGGCCGTGTACTGGGCCCTCAGACGAGCAGAGGGTTAACGGAGATCAGCCATGACAATGGAGCAAGTGTCCGAGGCTTGACCGGTGCTGCGTGTCGAACGGCGAGAGAAGCGGCCTCGTTGGCTCGCAGCGGAGCCGGAAGGCGGCACCACTTCTACCCATCCCCATGGATTTTTTTTCGCGATCCAGCGCTATGCAACCCGAGCCTGTTCCATTTCGGCGCAGGTGAGTCCGTGAAGCTGAAACAGAAACGGCGGCCCACGGCCGCCGTCTGGTCCTGCATACTGAGACGAAGATCAAAGGAACTCGCGCAGAGACTCCCGTGATTGCACACTGGCGAACTCGATCGCGACACCTTCCATGAAATGCCGCACCACGCGTCCGCGCATGCTTCCGAGGCGCACTGGCGTCCCGAGCGGCGGGCGGATCTCGACATCGATCGCCGCGCCGGACAGGGAAAGGTCCATGAGGCGGCAGCTGTAGCGGGTTCCATCCTCGAGGAAGAGTTCGGTTGCGGACTTCCTGGGCGTGAGACGGTCGTGGCGACGATCCTCGGGAAGACCCAGCTCATGCTTGTTGGCGATCCACGTCAACTGTGCCGCAAGTTTTTCGCGCTTGCGGTCGGTTGCATTGATGACCACCGAGAAGCCGTTGGTCCCGACCTCATTCACCACCCCTTCGATCCGCCCCAGGTGGTCGAGGTAAGCGATCACCCGCTCGTTGATCCTTGGGCGGCCGAAGCAGGAGAATTCGACGTCTCCGGGCGACATCTCGGTCGCCGTGCAGGGGTATTCCTCATGGTCCGCCAGCATAAGTCTGCCCTCGACATTGACCGTGACACGCTGAAACGCACGCGCTGGGGGCGGCTGTCTCTGGCCCACGTTGTGAGGTGTCTGCTGTGAATACATTGCGGGTTTTCCTGTGCGCAGGTTGCCCAAGCATAGCACCCGGGGGGTTAAGATTGCGTGTTTTCGCGGGTTACCATTGCGTGCAATAGCGATTGTTCCCGACTACCGCTTCGCTTCTCGGGTCGGCTTCGCCTATATGACTGACTGATGGCGCAGGAAGGATAGGTAGATGGATCGGCAGAACCAGGTGGACGACAACGGCGACGCGGAATACCGGCCAGAGCGCCAGCCCGTTTTTAACCTGCCGCGCACCCTCGTGCTGACGATCCTGCTGCTCGTGGCGCTCTATCTCATGGAGGCATTCCTCTTGAACGAGGAGGCGGTTGGTGCCTTCATGTTCTACATGGCCTTTACGCCATTGCGGTATGTCTATCCGCTGGCCGAGCAAGGGCCGGAGTGGTTCACCACGCCTGTGACCTATTCGCTGCTCCACGGGAGCATCGAGCACCTCGCCTTCAACATTCTGTGGCTGACAGCCTTCGGAGCGCCTGTGGTCCGCCGGATCGGACCGGTGAGATACCTAGTCTTCTGGGTACTCTCCGCTGCTGCTGCCGCATTCTTCCATGCGGCCCTCCATTGGGGCGAGCAAACGGTGCTGATCGGAGCGTCAGGTGTGGTTTCCGCCCTGATGGGGACGGCATGTCGCTTCGCCTTTCCCGTCCGTGGCGGCTTCAACCGCACGTATGGACATCTCTATCCACGGCAGTCGGTCCTGGGCGCCCTGCGAAACCGGACGGTCGCCGTGTTCGTGGGCATATGGTTCGCCGGCAACATGCTGATCGCAATTGGTCTGCCGCTGGTGGGGCAAGGCGCGGGCCAGATCGCCTGGGACGCGCATATCGGCGGCTTCCTCTTCGGGTACCTGTTGTTCGCGCTCTTCGACCCGCTTCCGTCCGCGCGCCATTGATGATGCTGCACCGGTATATTGCAATCCCTCGCATGTAAGGGCACCATCTGCGAACGGATATCGCTCTGATGGGGGAGGGCGCTACCCGCGTGCACTGGTATGCGAGGAGAAAGCCATGGCCATCGTCGTCAAGAACATGCTGGACGCCAAGGGGCGAGATGTCGTCACAGTCAGCCCGGATAAGTCGCTTCTGCAGGTTGCGGGAATTCTTCACGAAAGAAAGATCGGTGCGCTTGTCGTGACGGGCGTCGACGGGCGCATTGCCGGTATCTTCACCGAGCGCGATATGGTGCGCGCACTGGCCGAGAAGGGTGCGGCGATCCTCGATCAGCCCGTCTCCTCCGTGATGACTGTGAATGTGCAGACATGCCGGGAGGAAACGACAGTCAACGCGCTGATGGAGATGATGAGCAGCGGGCGGTTCCGTCACGTGCCGGTAGAAGACGGCGGCCGGCTTAACGGTATCATCTCGATCGGCGACGTCGTGAAGTCGCGCATCCGCGAGGTGGAATTGGAGGCGGAAGAGATCAAGGCCTATATCGCCGGTTGACTGCGGTGCGGTTGCTTTACCGGGCGAACACTTCCTGCATCCGTTGCAGCGCGGCGATCTGGTTCATCGTTTCCATGTAGCCGCGATCGATCGCCTCGCCGGCACGATGGAATTCGGACAGGCCGATGTCGCTGAGACGCGGGTGCAGGGCAAGATCAGGCGGATCGCCGGCGAGCCTTGCGCGGGAGATGCGCTCCTGGATGATGTTGAATGCCTGTACCATGACGCCCGGAAGGCCGAGGTGATGTTCCTTCAGCTTGGTCCGGGGCTGTTCGACCGTCTGGAAGCTGGCGCTGTGCTTGACGACGGCGGATCGCCCGAAGATGTCGTAGTTGAGGTTTACCGCCACGACGAGCGGCTGCTCGTAGGCTCGGCAGACCGAGGTGGGGACTGGGTTTACCAGGGCACCGTCCACCAGGGTCCGATTGTTGCAGGTCACGGGTTCAAAGATGCCGGGGAGTGCGTAGGAGGCACGCAGCGCCGTGATCAGCGAACCGTTGCCGATCCAGACCTCATGGCCTGTGTGCAATTCCGTTGCGACCGCCACGAACGGACGATCGAGCTCTTCGATGGACAGGCCTTCGAGATGCTCCTGCATGCGTTTGGTCAAGCGCATCCCACCGAGCAGGCCGCTACCGCCGATGGTAAGGTCAAGGAGACCTGCAAGTCGGCGCATGGTCAGAGAGCGTGCAAAACTCTCCAACTCGTCCAGCTTGCCGGCGAGGTAGCAACCGCCCACCAGTGCACCAATGGATGTGCCGGCGACCATGCCGACTTCGATGCCCGCCTCGTCAAGGGCGCGTAGAACGCCGATATGTGCCCAGCCGCGTGCCGCCCCGCCACCGAGCGCAAGGGCCAGTTTCGCCTTCTTCGGAACATCGATCGCTGTCGGTGGTTCTGAGGGACGTGCGGATGCGGGATCTGCAGGCGTTGCTGCGTGATCACTGCGATTCCAACTCCAGTTCAGCATCGGCACCTCCAGGCTGAACGATTTCCCGACACCCAGGAAAGCACAGACTAGTTGCGAAATGGTGTAGGGTTGCGCCCGCCTGTTACAGAATGCGACGCGCCGCTACTTAGTTCCATCCGGTTTATAGACTTGGGCGGGGTCGAAGTGCCGATGATCGTCGACAATCCGGAGGACACCCTCGTCCCCCTGTTTCTCCACGATACGATAGAAGCAGGAGCGTCGACCAGTGTGACATGTGGCATCATGTCCGGCTACCGAGACCTTCAGCCAGATGGCATCCTGGTCACAGTCCGTGCGGATCTCATGCACGGTCTGCAGGTTTCCGGAGGTTTCACCCTTCTTCCAGATCTTCCGGCGGGATCGGCTGTAATAGTGGGCAATACCCGTGTCGATGGTCAGTGCCAGCGCCTCGGCGTCCATGTGGGCGACCATTAGAAGCTCGCCGTCCGCAGAATCGGTCACGACCGCCGTAACAAGGCCATTGGCATCGAAGGCGGGTGCCAGGGGGCCAGCGCCTTCCTGCTCCGCCTTGTCGGAAGAGGGTTCGGGGAATTGGCGAATCATATGTGGCTCAGCGGTTGCGAACGAGCGTGAGGAAGCGAGCCTGTTCGGCGGCATTGTCCCTGTACTCGCCCGTAAAGGTAGTGGTGAGCGTCGTCGAGCCCTGCTTCTGCACGCCGCGCATAGCCATGCACATGTGCTCCGCCTCGATCATGACTGCAACGCCGCGCGGCCCAAGCGTCTTTTCGATGGCAGCGGCAATCTGTGCCGTCAGGTTCTCCTGGGTCTGCAGGCGTCGGCCGAAGATGTCGACGACGCGGGCGATCTTCGAAAGCCCCAGGACGCGGCCATTCGGCAGATAGGCGACATGGGCCTTGCCGCTGATCGGCAACATGTGGTGCTCGCAATGGGAGAAGAAGGGAATGTCGCGCACCAGCACCGCATCGCCATAGCCCGAGACTTCCTCGAAGGTGCGCCCGAGAACCTCCTCGGCGGAGAGAGAGTAGCCGGAGAAGAGTTCGCGATAGGCAGCGGCGACACGTTTGGGGGTATCCAGCAGGCCTTCCCGCTCCGGGTTTTCGCCAACCCAGCGGAGCAGCACGCGAACGGCCTCCTCGGCCTGTTCCTGCGTTGGGGCGCTATCGGTCTGGCCGGAGGCCGGGAAGTTCTTCACAACTGCATCCATTGCTGTCTCCCGGGAGCGTTCATCGAGCCCCCATGTCATCATCCGCCGCTGCGAGAGGCGGATGGTCGCTTCAAACCGGGTAATTGACGCCTTGGCGCTTCATTTACAAGATATTATGGTCTCATTTTCCAGCATTTGGCGAGAAAGGATCGCTTTCTTGATACCTGCCGGGGTCCGTCACATATAATGATGACGTAATAAATCTAACATCGGTGGAGCGGCGCGAGCCGGGCGCGCTCCGGGAGACGCAGCGGGATCGATCTGCAAATGGACGATATCTACAATAGCAAGATCCTCGAACTGGCAGGCAACATCCCGCGTGCCGGCCAGCTTGAGGATGCCGATGCGACGTCGGAGAAGCACTCGAAGCTCTGTGGTTCGCGCGTCCGCGTCTACCTGAAGCTGCGCGATGGCGTCGTCACCGACTTTGCCCACGAGGTCCGTGCCTGCGCGCTTGGTCAGGCATCCTCGTCGGTGATGGGTAGCCACGTTGTTGGAGCCACGCCTGTCGAGATCCGTCAGGCGCGCGAAGACATGCTGGCCATGTTGAAGGCGGATGGCGAAGGACCATCGGGCCGGTTCGAAGACATGCGCTACCTCAGGCCCGTGAAGGACTACAAGGCGCGGCATGCCTCGACCATGCTGACATTCGATGCTGTGGTCGACGCGCTTGACCAGATCGACGCCAAGACGCCTCAAACGGTGTCCGCGTGACATGTGCGACGGACCCGGCTGCACGCATTCTCCGCGAGTCGGGCGGTCCCGCAACTGGCAGGGTCCGTTTCGCAGGACCCCGGGCCGGCTGGCGGGAATGGGGCTCATCCGTCTTTATCAGCTGACGCTCTCTGGCTTCATCGGGAACTCCTGCCGCCATATCCCCACCTGTTCCGAGTACGGCTACGAGGCGATCGGGCGCCACGGGCTCTGGGCCGGCGGGTGGATGACGCTGTTCCGGGTCGGTCGCTGCGGGCCGGGCGGCACGTCCGGCCTGGACCCGGCGCCGGAGACGCTCCAGCAACGTCAGCAATGGTGGCTTCCCTGGCGATATTGGCGTCCTCACCCGTGATGGCCGCGCTTGAATAGGTACGGGAAAAGCACTATCAACCGGCCCGTTCGCACTCGGCAGCGCAAGATCAGCGCCGATCATTCACCACCACCCGCATTCGTTGGCGGGACTGGATCCAGGAGCAGTCATGTCCCAAACCGTTTCCCTTACCTTCCCCGATGGCTCCGTCCGCGCGTTTGACGCCGGTACGACGGGTCGCGACGTCGCGGAATCCATCTCGAAGTCGTTGGTCAAGAAGGCCGTCGCGGTCACCATTGACGGTACGCTGCGCGATCTCTCCGATCCCGTCACCGACGGTGCGATCGAGATCGTCACCCGCACCGATCCTCGTGCGCTGGAACTGATCCGCCACGATACCGCGCACGTGATGGCAGAGGCCGTGCAGGAACTCTGGCCATCGACGCAGGTAACGATCGGCCCGGTCATCGAGAACGGATTCTACTACGATTTCGCCCGCGATACGCCGTTCACGCCGGAGGACCTGCCCAGGATCGAGGCGAAGATGAAGGAGATCATCGCCCGCAACAAGCCATTCACAAAGGAAGCCTGGCCGCGAAACAAGGCGAAGGAGGTCTTCGCTTCCAAGGGCGAGAACTACAAGGTCGAGCTGGTAGACGCCATTCCGGAAGACGAGGACGTCAAGATTTACTATCAGGGCGACTGGTTCGACCTCTGCCGTGGACCGCACATGGCTTCGACCGGACAGATCGGTACTGCCTTCAAGCTGATGAAGGTGGCCGGCGCCTATTGGCGGGGCGATTCCAACAATCCGATGCTGACCCGCATCTATGGCACTGCCTGGGCGACGCAGGAGGAACTCGATCAGTACCTTCATGTCCTGGCCGAGGCGGAAAAGCGCGACCATCGCAAGCTGGGCCGGGAGATGGATCTTTTCCATTTCCAGGAAGAAGGTCCGGGCGTCGTCTTCTGGCATGGCAAGGGCTGGCGGATGTTCCAGACGCTGGTGGCCTACATGCGCCGCCGGCTTGCCGGCGCCTATGAGGAAGTCAATGCGCCGCAGGTGCTGGACACGTCCCTTTGGGAGACCTCCGGCCACTGGGGCTGGTACCAGGAAAACATGTTCGCGGTGAAATCCGCCCATTCGCTGACCAACCCGGACGACCCGGAGGCGGACGATCGGGTGTTTGCGCTGAAGCCGATGAACTGCCCGGGGCACGTCCAGATCTTCAAGCATGGTCTGAAGTCTTACCGGGAACTGCCGATTCGCCTTGCCGAATTCGGTCTTGTGCACCGCTACGAGCCCTCCGGGGCGCTACATGGTTTGATGCGCGTGCGCGCCTTTACCCAGGACGATGCCCATGTCTTCTGCACCGATGAGCAGATGGCGGCCGAGTGCCTGCGCATCAACGACCTCATCCTGTCCGTCTACGAGGATTTCGGCTTTAAGGAGATCGTCGTCAAGCTCTCCACGCGACCGGAGAAGCGAGTCGGCTCGGACGAACTGTGGGATCGCGCGGAATCGGTGATGATGGAGGTGCTGAAGACGATCGAAGCGCAATCCGGCGGTCGCATCAAGACTGGTATCCTGCCGGGCGAGGGCGCTTTCTACGGGCCGAAGTTTGAGTACACGCTGAAGGATGCGATCGGCCGCGAGTGGCAGTGCGGCACCACTCAGGTCGACTTCAATCTGCCCGAGCGCTTTGGGGCCTTCTATATCGACCAGAACTCCGAGAAGCGTCAGCCGGTGATGATCCACCGGGCGATCTGCGGCTCCATGGAGCGCTTCCTCGGCATCCTGATCGAGAACTTTGCCGGTCACATGCCGCTCTGGTTCGCGCCGGTGCAGGTCGTTGTCGCGACGATCACCTCCGATGCAGACGATTACGGTCGCGAAGTGGCTGACGCCCTTCGCGAGGCGGGCATGGTGGTCGAGACCGATTTCCGCAACGAGAAGATCAACTACAAGATCCGCGAGCACTCGGTCACCAAGGTGCCGGTGATCATCGTCTGCGGCAAGAAGGAGGCGGAAGAACGCTCGGTCAATATCCGCCGGCTGGGCTCTCAAGCGCAGACGTCCATGTCGCTCGGTGAGGCGGTGGGCGCGCTCGCTCTGGAAGCCACGCCACCAGACCTTCTTCGCAAGGCGAAGGCCCGCAAGTCTGCTGCCTGAACAGATATGCGCCCGCCTCGAAAGAGGCGGGCGTTGTGCCGTGGTCAGTTCCGCAGTTCGGTATCGTTGAGCAGGCCCATTTCAGCGGGCTGCTCCTTCATCAGGACCTCGACATCTACGTTCTCGGCGGCCTTCACGCTGAAGGCTCGCTGATAGATCCTGTCCTTGTTACGGGCGATTGCCAGGTAATCGCCCTCCGCGAGTACCATCGTGGAGAAGGCGCTGACGCTTTCGTTGACGATGTCACCGGCCGCCGTGAGCACCGACCAGGCAGTGTCGGCAATCGCCTCGCCACCCGGCTGGGACACGAGCTTAAGGGTGATCTCCGCGGCGCGGTGCTGCAAGGTGGCCTCGAGCAGCTTGCCGGCTTCGACCTGAATATCGGCCCGGACAACCGCATTGACGTCGCCGTACTCGGAAACGACGTGATAGGTGCCGGCATTGAGGCGGACGATCGTATCGGGGCGGACATCGGCCATGACCAGTCCGCGCTCGCCGTCTTCGCGAACCTCTGAAGAGTAGATCGAGAACCTGAGACGACTGGCGGGCACAGGGGCATCGGAACCCGAGACCGCGTCAAGAACGACACCGCCGGCGTCCAGCACGAGAACCTGTGGCTCAACTTCGCCGTCCGCCGGAACGGTGAGCTTCTTGGTCACCCCGGCACGGCCGAACGCGACGTTGACGAAATAGTCTCCGGGCAGGAGCTGGAATGAGGCGTCTCCCCCCTCCGCACTCGCGACGAGAGGCAGCTTTCCGTCCTCGCCGGAGATCGGGCTGAAGACGCGCCAGGTCAGGCCTTCCTTCAGCATCTCTTCGCTGTTGACCAGCTTGGCACGGAAGGCGACGTCTTTCGCCGCAGCCGTTGCCAGTCCGCCGCCCGTGGCGGAGAACGCGCTGAGCTTTGGCATTTTCGAAGTGCTGCTGAGCTGCTTGAACGTCTGGAAGGCTTCCTCCGCGGAGGCGCCCGTGACCGGCATGAGGAACATGGCGCCGGCCATGGCACAACGGGCCGCGATGGAAATGCCTGTCATTGATCGTGAACCGGTTGACTCTTCTGGTGCTAAGCCTCACTTCAAGACCAATCCTGAGGCAATTTCAAGACCTTCCTACCATGACTGTTCCCCAAGGACGACTCAAGTATGCAAACTGACATCAAGCTTGTGGACTACCTGCGCAACCGCCACTCAACCCCGGTCGCGCAGATCGGCGAACCGGGTCCGTCCAACTCTGAACTGGAATCGATTCTCGCTTTCGCATCACGCGTCCCGGATCATGGAAAACTGGCGCCTTGGCGCTTCATCGTCTACCGCGGTGACGAGAGGGCTAGGCTTGGAGAAGTCTTTCTTTCCCTCCAGCAGCAGGCCGGCGAGTTGGAGGAAGCGGCACGTGACGCCGAGCGAAACCGCTTCCTGCGGGCTCCAGTCGTGGTCGGGGTAGTCAGCACAGCCGCACCCCATGCGAAAATCCCGGAATGGGAGCAGGTGCTGTCCGCCGGTGCCGTTTGCCTGAACATGCTAATGGCCGCCAATGCCCACGGATATGTAGCCAACTGGCGCACGGAGTGGATCGCCTATGACGATCTTGCCCTTGCCGCGCTCGGGGTGAAGCAGGGAGAACGCGTGGCGGGCTTCATCCATATTGGTTCGAGTGATTTTCCTGTTCCGGACCGTCCACGGCCGGACCTCGATAGCATCGTCACCTATGCGGGCGAAGGCGAATCCTGATGTTCTATGCGACCGACACCAACGCCCACGGCCTGCGGCATGACCCATTCAAGGCGATCGTCGCACCAAGGCCGATTGGTTGGATCGGTACGAAAGGGAGAGCTGGTTCGCTCAACCTTTCGCCCTACTCCTTCTTCAACATCGTTTCCGACACGCCGAAGATCGTAATGTTCTCGTCGAGTGGGAGGAAGGACAGCCTTCGCAATGCCGAGGAGACAGGGGTGTTTACTGCAAGCCTTGCGAGCCGTCATCTCGCGGAGCAGGTGAATGCATCGTCGGTCTCGGTCCCTTACGGAAGGGACGAATTCGAGATCGCTGGGCTGTCGCCGAAAATGGGCTGCCTGATCGATGCTCCATACGTCGCGGAAGCCTACACGGCACTCGAGTGCAGGGTCACGGAGATCATCCAGCCTCGAACCATAGAGGGCGGTCATGCAGACGCTTACATGGTGTTCGGTCAGGTCGTTGGTATCCACATCCGTGAAGAGATCATCCGCGACGGTCGCATCGACTTGAGCATCATGCGGCCGATCGCCCGAATGGGCTACCACGACTATTGCGACGGCAGCGCGGACGTATTCCAGATGACCCGCCCTAGTGCCTCCTAGGATCGCGCAGGCGTTAATCCGTATGGTGAACCAATCATAAATATTTACCGGCTACCGTTCGGTCATTCGGTGATGCGCGGCAGGCGCTTCCCGTCAGCCGGGGTTGGTAGTGATTATTCAGGCATTTCTTCGATGGCTCGAAACAGCGGCCGCGTGTGACAGGGCCAGGGCCGCCAATGCGTTGGCGCGAGCCTATCTAGCGTCGCGCCTTCAGTCGGATCAGCAGCATGCGGCGTTGCTTGCCATGTCTCATCTCCTCGATGATCCGGCGCCGCAGGTGCGCCTCGGTCTCGCCCGGGCGTTGGCCACAAATCCCGGCGCACCTCGGCCTATCATCCTTGCCCTTGCCGAGGACCAGCCAGAGATCGCCTGCACGGTGATCGCCAAGTCCCCCGTTTTCAAGGATGCCGATCTGGTGGATCTGGTGGGGCGGGGGGACGGCCTGACCCGGGGGCTCATTGCAACCCGGTCCGGCCTCTCCCGGGTTGTCTCGGCTGCCCTTGCGGAGGTCGGGGACGTGGGCGAGATTGTACTTCTCCTCGAGAATGCAGACGCTGCACTGTCTCGCGGATGCCTGGCACGGATCGCGGATCGATTCGGTCACGACGGTGAGGTGAGAAAGCTTTTGCTCGATCGCGCCGACCTCGCTCCCGAGGTTCGCCAACGGCTGGTGTCGAAAGTTGGCGAGGCACTTGCCGAGTCGAGCCTAGTCTCCAACCTGCTAGCCGGTTCCCGACTGGAGCGCCTGACGCTGGAGGCAACCGAGACGGCGACATTGGCGATCGCCGGATCCGCCTCTCGATTCGAACTGCCGGCGCTGGTCGAGCACATGCGGTCATCGGGAGCGCTTACGCCTGCGCTTCTCATCAATGCGCTCTGCACCGGAAAGGCAGACTTCCTGTCGGAAGCCATGGCAGCGCTTTCGGGGCTCGACGAGCCGCGTGTGAGAGCTCTGCTGGCGAGCGGTCGGGCTCCGGCTGTCCGCGCCATGTTCCAGGCGGCGGGTCTTCACCGGGACGTGGCGGCTGTCTTCGTCGCCGGAACGCTCCTCTGGCGTCAGGCGAGTATCGTGGAAACCAGCGCTGACATATGCGAGGCACTGCTTTCGGAATGCCGCCAGCTGGGGGCGAGGTCGCCGGTGGTCGCTGAGCTGTTGGAGATCGTCGACAGGCTTCAGCGCTCAGAACTGCGCGCCGCGGCTCGTTCCTACGCACAGCAGACCGCGCTGGCGGCCTGACGCACTCAGTCCCGTAGCTTCTTTGCGACCCAGGAATAGCTCTCCTCGACGAGGCGGATGGGCTGCCGCATCAAGGTGCGCACTCCCTCCGTGGTTGGCAACACGGCACGCACGCGCTCGATAGCCCTTGATGCGAGGTCGGACTTGGCTTCCTGCGTCAGATCGGTTTCCGGATTTTGGGTAATGGTCGGGTCTGGAGGCGTTGCCGCGGCCTCGCTCTCACCCGGTCTCTGACAAACCGCGATCACCATCGGATAGGGAGCATTGGCGTGGCTTGCCAGTTCCGCCTCCGAATCCGCGGTGCACAGCTCGATGGTCGGCCATCGTCTCTCCGAGGTGGAGACATAGTGGCACTCTGTCGCGGTGTCGTCACAGCCGAGGATGGTGAGCACGATGATGGCGGCATTCATGTTGATTTCCTGTCAACGACGCTGTGGCGTCTCATGGTGACGAGACGGTTCTGATCGGAGCCACGTCCGGGTCGAAGGGACCGCTGCTGTCCGTCACCAAGTCCTCTTCGCCCTCCACGGGATCCACAAGCTTCACTTCGCGGATCCATTCCCGCCAGATCGATACGATCAGGGCCATGAGCACCGGTCCGATGAACAGCCCGAGGAAGCCCATCGTCTTCACTCCGCCGACGAGGCCAAAAAATGTCGGGAGAAAGGGAAGCTTGATCGGCCCGCCGACCAGCCGAGGACGGATCGTCTTGTCGACGATGAAGAGTTCAACCGAGCCCCAAACGAAGAGCCCGATCCCCGCGAAATACGAGCCGCTTGCTACGAGGTAGACGGAGACAAGCGTGAAGGACAGGGGCGCGCCGCCGGGGATGAGGGCCATGATTCCCGTCAGAACGCCGAGGGTAACCGGCGAGGGGACGCCAGCGATCCAGTAGGCAATGCCGAGGACGATGCCCTCGCCGATGGCGATGAGTGTCATGCCTGTCACGGTCGAACTGATCGTTGCCGGCACGACACGAGAAATCCGCTCCCAGCGCGTCGGCAGGATGCGCTCCCCGAGAAGGTCGATCTGCCTGCTGAAGGATGCGCCGTCACGGTAGACGAAGAAGAGAGCGATCAACATGAACAGCAGTGTCAGGAGCAGGTGGAAGGCACCGTCACCAGCCGCGATGACCGCCCGGTAGATGTTGCCGATATTTGCACCACTGACGATCTGGATCAGTTCTCCGATCGCTCCCGGCGAACCGACATGCCGGTCCCACTGCTGCGTCAGCCAGTCACCCACACCCGGAAGAGCTGCTATCCAGGCGGGCACCTCTGCGCCCTGATTGTTGACCTGAAGAACCCAGCCCACCCAGTCCCGCACTTCCCCGATCGTATAGGAGATCGCGATGCCGATCGGTACGACGAGGAAGGCAATGATGAAGATGATGGCCAGTGTGGCGCCGATGGTCGTGTTGCCGCCGATGTTCTGCAGCAACTTGCGGTAAAGCGGCCAGCTGGCAAACCCGATGACCAGCGCCGCGAGGACCGGTACAAGGAAGCCGTGGAAGAAATAGATGCCCGCGATCACGATCAGGACCAGAAGCCAGCGAGCGGCCGAAATCGGCGGGATCAGGGCCGAGCGGCTGTGGGCCACGGGTCCCAGCCAACGAGGTCCATCTGGTAGGTGGGGGGGTCTGCTCACCGGTGCTCCTAGTTCTGTCCGATCGCGGCATTGCGGTATCTGATGACTATTGCACAGGTTACACGCAGGACGATCACAAAATCACTAACTCGCACTTGTCGCAGATGAGGTAGGAGCTAAATATGACGGACATTCAACTCATAGAACTGTTCTGATGAATTTATCTTCACGTCGGTTCCTCGTCAGGGATCGCACTTCGCTGTCCCATGCTCGGGTCGAAGCAATTGTCGGATCTTTCTCCACGATAGCAGACTATCATCGCTACTTGAGGGGGACCTACGCATTTCGTTCCGCTTACGAGGACGCTATGGCTGGCTTTGACTGGCCTGCCGACCTGCCGCCGCTCGACCACGCTCCTCAGCTTTTGCCCCTTCTGCGCCAGGATCTGGGCGATCTGGGATTGCAGCCTCCGGCAATGCATGAATCACCGCTGCAGGTATCGGATCGGGAGACACTTCTCGGTGCGCTTTATGTCACCGAGGGATCCTCCCTCGGTGCGCGTATTCTCTATCGGCGGGCGCAGGGCTTGGGATTGACCGGCGAATTTGGAGCCCGCCACCTTTTCGCTCAGTCCGAAAGCCTCACTCGTTGGCGGCAACTCGTCAAACTGCTTGACGAAGCTCCGGAACTCGATCTGGACAGGTTGGTGGCAGCGTCCGAAACAGTCTTTGCCGCCGTCGGTGGAGCCTTCGAAAGACTGCAGGATGCGTGAGTTTCAGACTGTCGACCTCACGAATTGCGACCGTGAACCAATCCAGATCCCCGGTAGCATCCAGGCCCATGGCTGCCTGATCGCCTGCGACCACGCGGGTGCCGAGGTGAGGCGGTTTTCAGCCAATGCCCCTGAGATGCTATCGATTCCTGGCCTCACTGCTGGAGCACGGCTGGAGGAAATATTCGGGCGTGAGCTTGCGCACACACTGCGAAACGCCATCGCGACTGCAGGTGACCCTGCGCGTCCGGCGCTTCGCCATGGGATGGAGCTGCCCAGCGGCAAGAGGTTCGATGTCGCTGTGCATGTCCATGATGCGGGCGCCGTCATGGAGTTCGAGCCGGTCACTGCAACGAATGACCAGCCGCTCGAAGTCGCACGAATGCTCATCAGCCGGATACGGAACATCAGCAATGTGGAGCAATTGCTTGAGCGTTCCAGCCGCCTGATCCACGCCCTGCTGGGCTATGACCGGGTGATGATCTATCGCTTCGAGGAAGATGGCTCGGGCCAGGTCATCAGCGAGCACAAGCGGCGTGACCTCGAGAGTTTCAAGGGGCAGTATTTCCCCGCAAGCGACATCCCCAAGCAGGCGCGTGTCCTTTATCTGAAGAACACGATCCGCGTTATTTCCGACGCGAGAGACGTGAGGGTCGCGATCCTTCCCGAGCTGGAGGAAAGGGATCATCCGCTCGACCTGTCATTCGCCCATCTGCGAAGCGTGTCCTCCGTTCACTGCGAATATCTGCGCAACATGGGCGTGGCGGCATCGATGTCGATCTCGATCGTCGTTGACGGTGATCTTTGGGGATTGATCGCCTGCCACCACTATTCGCCGAAGACGCTTTCGATGCCTCAGCGTATCGCGGCAGAGACTTTTGGCGAGTTCTTTTCCCTTCACCTTGCGGCTTTGCTGCAGAAGCAGGTGGTCGAGAAGAACCGTGAGGTGAGGGTCGCTCTGGATCGTTTTCTGCAGGTCGCCTCTCACCACGCCGACATTCGAGACCTGCTCCGGACCTCGCTGGGCGAATTCGGCGAGATGCTTGCGTGCGACGGCATGGGCCTATGGCTGGGTGGCGCCTGGACAAGCACCGGGGCCGCGCCCTCGGCGGAACAAGCGGTGGAGCTTGTTGAACTTCGCGGCGAAGCCTCCGCCGGTCGGACATGGTGGACGGATCAGATTTCGGCGGATCTGCCGGGATCGACCATCTCCCCCGCCGATATTTGCGGGGTCCTCGCCATCCCGCTCTCACAACGGTCCCGGGACTATCTCTATTTCTTCCGACGGGAATTGGTTCAGACCCTGAACTGGGCAGGAAACCCGGAGAAATCATACGAGAGCGGACCGCTGGGTGACCGGCTGACGCCGCGTAAGAGCTTTGCCATCTGGAAAGAGGCAGTCCACAACCGGGCACAGCCGTGGTCGGAAGCGGATCGGGAGGTTGCCGAGGTCATCCGCGGCGTGCTGGTCGAGATCGTCCTTCACCACAACGAGCTCATGGCGGATGAGCGTGGCAAGGCTGATGTCCGGCAGAGGATGCTCAACGAAGAGCTCAACCATCGCGTCAAGAACATCCTGTCCGTAATCAAGTCCCTGATTGGCAGGCCCGTCGACACGCAGCAGGGGCTGGATACGTACATCGCCTCGTTGAAGGGCAGGGTGCAGGCGCTCTCTCTGGCCCATGACCAGATCGTCCGTAGCGGCGACGGAGGCTTTCTTCGCGACCTTTTGCAGGCGGAACTGCAGCCTTACCAGGCTGGCGACCGCCAGATCCTGCTGCAGGGACCGTCTGTCTGGCTTGATGCCCGGGCCTTCTCGGTCATGGCGCTGGTGCTTCACGAGATGGCAACGAACGCCGCGAAATACGGTGGTCTTTCCATGTCTGGCGGTAACCTCTCTGTCCGCTGGCAGAAGGACGAAGCGGGCGAATGCGAGATCTGGTGGAGCGAAAACGGCGGGCCTGCCGTGACGGCGCCCGTGCGGACTGGCTTCGGAAGCGTTTTGATCGGCCGCAGCATCTCCTACGAACTTGGTGGGAACAGCCGGATCGACTATGCGCCGACTGGGCTTCAGGGATACTTCTGCATCCCGTCGAAACATGTACAGGCCGAGAGCGAGAACGAGGAGGCGCAGTCGGTCGAGGCTGCCGCAGATCGCCACGATCAGGGACAGCCCGATTTCTCGGACGTCGAGTTGCTGCTGGTGGAGGACCAGATGCTGATCGCGGCGGATGTCGAGATGATCCTCGCCGAGCATGGCCTGCAGAAGGTGACGACGGCACCGTCCGCGGCGGAAGCGCTTCGGCGGCTCGAAAAGCTGACGCCGCACCTCGCGATCCTTGATGTCAACCTCGGCAGTGGCACGTCGTTACCGGTGGCGCAGGAACTGCTACGTCGCAACATCCCGTTCATGTTTGCCACTGGCTACAGTGACCGCTCCACGATTCCCGAACATCTTGACGTTCCGGTCCTGCGCAAGCCGTATGAGAGTTCCGTCCTCATACGAGCGATCGGCCGCGTTCTAGCGGGCCGGCAGGGCAACGCCTAGGGTGCCGCACCGGCCCGCCGTCACGATTGTTCAGATATCCAGATTGTCAGCGAAGGCGGCGCGTTCCTGGATGAAGCGGAAACGGGCGTCCGCTCTTGTCCCCATCAGGTTGTCGACCGCCTCACGAGTACCCTCGAAATCCACCTCGTCGATCCCGACACGCAAGAGCGTGCGCTTGGCGGGGTCCATGGTTGTTTCCTTGAGCTGCGCCGGCATCATCTCCCCGAGGCCCTTGAACCGGCCGATCTCCACCTTCTTGCCCTTGAAGACAGTCTCCATCAGCTCGGCTCGGTGGGCGTCATCGCGCGCATAGACGGTCTTTGCACCCTGCCGCAGGACATAAAGGGGCGGGACAGCGAGATAGAGGTGATTGCCGCGAATGAGTTCCGGCATCTCCTGGTAGAAGAAAGTGATCAGCAGGGAAGCAATGTGTGCGCCATCGACGTCGGCGTCGGTCATGATGATGACGCGCTCGTAGCGAAGGTCTTCCTCGCGGTATTTCGTCCGCGTTCCGCAGCCGAGGGCCTGGATCAGATCGGCAATCTGCTGGTTGGCGGAGAGCTTGTCCCGGCTCGCGCTACCGACGTTGAGAATCTTGCCGCGCAACGGCAGGATCGCCTGGTTTGAGCGGTTTCTGCCCTGCTTCGCCGAGCCTCCCGCCGAGTCACCTTCGACGATGAACAATTCCGCGCCTTCGGCCGTGCTTTGCGAGCAGTCCGCGAGCTTGCCGGGCAGGCGCAACTTGCGCACCGCCGTCTTGCGGTTGACTTCCTTTTCCTTGCGCCGGCGAAGGCGTTCCTCGGCGCGTTCGATCACCCAGTCCAGCAGCTTTGCCGCCTCGCCCGGATTGCCAGCCAGGTAGTGGTCGAACGGGTCGCGGAGTGCATTCTCGACGATACGCTGTGCTTCGACAGTCGCCAGCTTGTCCTTCGTCTGGCCGACGAATTCCGGCTCGCGGATGAAGACCGACAGCATGCCGACGGCAGAGATCATCACGTCGTCGGTCGTGATCTGCGCCGCGCGCTTGTTCTGCGTCAGGTCGGCGTAGTTTTTCAGCCCCTTGGTCAGGGCGATTCGCAAGCCTGCCTCGTGCGTTCCACCTTCAGGAGTTGGGATGGTGTTGCAGTAGGAGTGGACCTGCGGATCGCCGCCATACCACGTAATGGCCCATTCGAGGGCGCCGTGCCCCCCGGTCTTCTCGGTCCGTCCGGCGAAGATCTCGCGGGTAACGGTGAAATCCTTGCCGAGCGTGGCCGAGAGATAGTCCTTGAGGCCGCCGGGGAAATGGAAGACCGCCTTTTCGGGAATGTCACCGCCTGGCGGCACCATGCCGTCATCGCAAGACCAGCGAATTTCTACGCCACCGAACAGATAGGCTTTCGAGCGCGCCATTCTAAAGATGCGGCCCGGGTCGAATTTCGCGTGCTCTCCGAAGATCTGCGGATCCGGATGAAAGCGAACGCGGGTTCCGCGCCGGTTGTGCACCGGACCGAGTTCCTCCAGCCCGCCCTGGGGCACGCCGCGTGAGAAGCGTTGGCGATAGAGCTTGCGGTCCCGGGCGACTTCGACCTCGAGCAGATCCGAAAGCGCGTTGACCACCGAGACGCCGACGCCGTGCAAGCCGCCGGAGGTCTCGTACGCCTTGCCGTCGAACTTGCCGCCCGCATGGAGCTTGGTCATGATGACTTCGAGGGTGGACTTGCCCGGTACCTGCGGGTGGTTCTCGACAGGGATGCCGCGGCCGTTGTCCGTGACGGTCAGGAAGCCTTCGCGGTCCAGATGCACCTCGATGAAATTGGCATGGCCGGCCACGGCTTCGTCCATCGAGTTGTCGATGACCTCGGCGAACAGGTGGTGGAGGGCCTTCTCGTCCGTACCGCCGATGTACATGCCCGGACGCATACGCACGGGCTCCAGTCCTTCCAGGACCCGGATCGAGGATGCGCCATAGTCATCCGTAGACGGTATCGACCGTTTTACTGGCACTGGAGCCGGCACTGCGTCCTTTGGCGCGTCCTGCTCTGGAGCCGCCGGTCTGGTGAGGGGCAGGTCGGCGAAAAGGTCGTTGTTGTCATCCATCGGGTCAGTCGGTACTACCTGTCGAGGGGCTGAAGGTGAGGCCATCGCCATCTCATGCTGTTTCGAATCACCGGCAATTCTGCCAGAAAGCTGGCTTTTTCGCGATGCGGCAGGGAAACGGTGCTCAGGCAGCAATGCGGCGCCCGCCCGCGAATGGCAAGGCGCCGAGGCGTGATCAGGCAGCCGGAGAGGTGCATGTCCACAGTTCATTTCGCATTGGCCACAGCTTTTGCCCTCGTCATGACCGCCTTCTCCGCAGCACCGGCCTTGCCACAGGAAGGATCGATCAAGCCGTACAAAGATGCCCTGTTCTCCCGCTTCCCCGTCTTGGAAACCGCCGACGGCGGTGCTTACGAAGTGATCGACTACCAGGAACTGCGCGACATCAACGAGCGCGACCAGGTGCCGGAACGACGTGTGAAGTCGAGTTACGTGTCGATGGGCGTCAAGCGTTACCAGCAAAACGAGACGCTACAGCTCGGCGGTCGTCTCATCGACGTCACCCGCGTCGGGAAGCAGAAAAACGCCGCCTTTACGGTGATCTTCGTCCACGGCCGCGGCGGCGATAGACGCCTTGGCGCAAACGACTACAGCTTCGGCGGCAACTTCAATCGCCTGAAGAACCTCGCCGTGATGAATGGCGGCACCTATTATGCCCCGAGCGTCACCTCCTTTGACGGGAGCGGTGCACAGGAGATCGCGCTCCTGATCCGTCACGCTTTCGAACAGTCACGCGGGCGGCCGGTGCTGCTTGCCTGTGCCTCCATGGGCGGGACGGTCTGCTCGCATATTGCCCGGGACCGGGAAGCTGTACATTACCTGAGCGGGCTTGCGGTTCTGGGCGGTCCGCCCGACCCGGGCTACGCCACCACGCCTGCGGCGAAGCGTCGGCTGCCGCTCTACCTGTCCCACGGGAGTTCCGACAGCGTCTACTCCCTGGAGGGGCAGGCGGCCGTGTATCGCAAGCTGCAACAGTCCGGCTACCCGGTGCGACTTACGGTTTTCAACACCGGTGGACACGGGACGCCGATCCGCATGACGGACTGGCGCAAGCTCCTCACTTTCCTGTTGAACGGCAACTGATCGAACATCCCCTTTTTCGTGGATTTTCCCGTCTGAGGAACTAAAACGCTTTGGGGAAACAGCGGGCTGCGGCCCGCGGGCAAGGAGCAGACACATGACGCCTGACGTACGGCCGCTGGTGGCGGGAAACTGGAAGATGAACGGGACCCGGGGTTCCCTGGACCAGATCAAGGCGATCAGCGAAGGCGTGAGGGGAGGGCTGTCCAGCAAGGTCGATGCGCTGATCTGCCCGCCCGCGACGCTGCTCTACGTGGCCACGGCCCTCTGCACCGACAGCCCATTGTCGATCGGTGCCCAGGATTGCCATCAGAATGCAAGCGGCGCCCATACCGGTGACATCTCGGCAGAGATGATCGCCGACTGTTTCGGAACCTACGTCATCGTCGGGCACTCCGAGCGCCGCACCGACCACGACGAGGACGACGCGCTGGTTCGCGCCAAGGCCGGGGCCGCCCATGCGGCCGATCTGACCGCCATCATCTGCATCGGCGAAACCGAGGAGCAGCGCAGGAAGGGCGAGACGCTCGACGTGCTGAAGCGCCAGCTGGCCGGCTCGATCCCGGATGGAGCCAACGCGGCGCGGACCGTCATCGCCTATGAACCGGTATGGGCCATCGGCACCGGCCTGACCCCCACCTCTGCCGACGTGGAGGAGGCGCACGCCTTCATGCGCAGAGAATTGTCGGAGCGGTTCGGGGAGCAAGGAAGCACCATGCGCATCCTTTATGGCGGGTCGGTGAAGCCATCGAATGCGAAAGAGCTGATGGCCGTCCCGAACGTCGATGGTGCACTGATCGGCGGCGCCAGCTTGAAAGCGGAGGATTTCCTCGCCATCTACCGGGTCTATGAAAAACTGATGGCGTAAACCTGTCCGCAAGGGCTTGGAATGCGCAACAGCCTCATGTAAAGAGCCGCCAACCTTATGTTATTGCCCTTTGCGAAGGGCAGGGATTTTGCCATGCAAACCGTTCTGATCGTCATCCACCTCATGATCGTGCTCGCGCTCGTCGGCGTCGTGCTGATTCAGCGTTCGGAAGGCGGCGGACTGGGCGTTGGCGGCGGCTCCGGTTTCATGTCGGCGCGCGGAACGGCCAATGCTCTGACCCGCACCACGGCCATTCTCGCGACGCTTTTCTTCGTGACGTCCATGACCCTCGGCATCCTGGCACGCTACGAGTCGCGGCCGACCGACATCCTCGATCGCATTCCGGCAACGCAGGGTACCGGTAGCGGCATTCTCGACGCACTCGGTCCGGCACCGACGTCCGAAGCCCCGGCTGATGCTCCCGCACAGGATGGCGTCCCGACCGGTGGTGAGGCACCTGCACAGGGTGGGGCTGCAGCGCCGTCTGCAGGCCAGGCCCCGACGCCGGCTGCTCCCGCCAATTCGACGGGCGTGCCGACGGGCCAATAAACGCCCTCGCTGCAACAATCTCCGGCAGGCCAAAAGCCTGCCGGTTTTCTTTTGTCCAGATTCCGTGGGCCAGCGTCACCAAGGTGAATTATAGGGCTGGCGGAATCGCTCATGAACAGGTATCCGGTGACTCCCATGGCGCGATATGTATTCATCACAGGCGGCGTGGTTTCTTCCCTCGGAAAAGGAATTGCTGCCGCGGCACTCGGAGCGTTGTTGCAGGCCCGTGGTTATCGGGTACGCCTTCGCAAGCTTGATCCCTACCTGAACGTCGATCCGGGCACCATGAGCCCGACGCAGCACGGTGAGGTCTTCGTCACCGACGACGGCGCGGAAACCGATCTTGATCTCGGCCACTACGAACGTTTCACCGGGCGCTCTGCCACCAAGACCGACAACATAACCACCGGCCGCATCTACAAGAACATCATCGACAAGGAGCGACGTGGCGACTACCTCGGCGCCACGGTCCAGGTGATCCCCCACGTCACCAATGAGATCAAAGATTTCGTGGTCGAGGGCAATGACGACTACGACTTCGTCATCTGCGAGATCGGCGGTACGGTCGGCGATATCGAAGCCATGCCTTTCGTCGAGGCGATCCGCCAGCTTGGCAACGAATTGCCGCGCGGCTCGGCCGTCTACCTTCATCTGACCCTGATGCCCTACATCCCGGCTGCGGGCGAGTTGAAGACCAAGCCGACGCAGCACTCGGTCAAGGAACTGCAGGCGCTCGGCATCGCGCCGGATATCCTGCTGGTCCGGGCAGACCGCGAGATCCCGGAGGCGGAGCGTCGCAAGCTGTCGCTTTTCTGCAATGTGCGCCCGTCCGCAGTCATCCAGGCGCTCGATGTCGCGAATATCTACGACGTCCCCATGGCCTATCATAAGGAAGGCCTGGATTCTGAAGTGCTCGCCGCATTCGGCATAGAGCCGGCTCCGAAGCCGCGGCTTCAGGCCTGGGAAGAGGTGTGCAACCGAATCCATACGCCAGAAGGCGAGGTCACGATCGCCATCGTCGGCAAGTACACGGGCCTCAAGGATGCCTACAAGTCGCTGATCGAGGCGCTCCATCACGGCGGAATTGCCAACCACGTCAAGGTCAAGCTGGAATGGATCGAGTCGGAGGTCTTCGAGAAGGAGGATCCGGCGCCCTATCTGGAAAAGGTGCACGGCATCCTCGTGCCTGGCGGCTTCGGCGAGCGCGGCGCGCAGGGCAAGATCAATGCAGCCCGCTTCGCCCGAGAGCGGAAGGTCCCGTACTTCGGGATCTGCTTCGGCATGCAGATGGCGGTTCTGGAAGCAGCGCGCAATCTCGCAGGTATCGAGGATGCCTCCTCGACCGAGTTCGGTCCGGCTAAAGAGCCGGTCGTCGGCCTGATGACGGAATGGGTCAAGGGCAATGCGCTGGAGAAGCGCGCAGCCTCCGGCGATCTCGGCGGCACCATGCGCCTTGGTGCCTATGATGCGTCGCTGAAGAAGGAAACAAAGATCGCGGAGATCTATGGCTCGACCGCAATCTCGGAACGACACCGCCATCGCTATGAGGTGAACGTCGAGTACAAGGACAAGCTGGAAAGCTGCGGCCTCGTCTTCTCCGGCATGTCGCCGGACGGCCTATTGCCCGAGACGATCGAGTACCCGGATCATCCCTGGTTCATCGGAGTCCAGTACCATCCGGAACTGAAGAGCCGCCCCCTCGACCCGCACCCGCTGTTTGCGAGCTTCATCGAAGCTGCGCTGGAGCAGAGCCGCCTGGTCTGATGGCGATGCCGGCTGGTGAAACCGCCGGCTATCCTTTCCTTCACTATCTCGTCGCCTTGTAGGCGGCGAGGGCGCGTGCGCGGGCACTCCCGTGATCAACGATGGGACGCGGATAGCTCTCCCCGAGCCTGATGCCGGCCTTCTGCAGGATGTGATCCGGCGCCTCGAAGGGTCGGTGGATGTATTTCTTGTTTAGGTGACTCAGTTCCGGCACGTAGCGCCGGACATAGTCCCCGTCCGGGTCGAACTTCTCGCCCTGTAGCGTCGGATTGAAGATACGAAAGAAGGGAGAGGCATCGGCCCCGGAGCCGGCGACCCATTGCCAGCCTGCGGCGTTGTTGGCCGGATCGGCGTCGAGCAGCGTCTCACGGAACCATTCCTCGCCCTTCCGCCAATCGATCATCAGGTCCTTGATCAGGAAGGACGCGGTGATCATCCGTACGCGGTTGTGCATGTAGCCCTCCCGCCAGAGCTGGCGCATGCCGGCATCGACGATCGGATAGCCGGTGAGGCCCTTACTCCAGGCACGGTAGAGCGCACCGTCGAATGACCAGGCAAAGCCATTGAAATCGGCGTTCCAGTTGTCGGTGGCGAGGCGGGGAAATTCGATCAGAAGCGAATAGTTGAAATCCCGCCAGGCGAGCTCCCGGCGAAAATGCGTGATCTGGGCTGGGTCACCGGCATCGAGCGCGCTTGCAGCATGCCACGCCTGGGCCGGAGTGAGCTCCCCATGGGCGAGGTGCGGGGAAAGGCGCGAGGTGAGATCGCGAGCGGGAAAATCGCGCCCTGACTTGTAATCGCGCAAGCCATTCCCGACGAAATCCTCAAGGCGGAACCGGGCACCGGCTTCGCCCGGAGTCCAGATGTCACCGAATCCAGCGGCCCAGTCAGGATTGGTCGGAAGCAGTCCCCAATCTTCCAGTTGTTCCCATGGCGGCGTGGACGAGGCTCCTCTAATCGCATCGGGTGCGGCGAGCGGTTCGGGCGGTTCTCCCAGTGACTGCAGTGCCTTCCAGAACGGCGTGAAGACCCGGAAGGGTTTTCCGGCTCCGGTACGGATGTGGGAGGGATCGTGAAGAAGCTGGCCATGGAACGCATTGACCGCAACGCCCGCGGACTTCAGTCGGCGGGCGATGTCCCGATCCTGATCATCGCGCTCATAGCTGCGATTGAGATAGATCTGGCTGGCGCCTGTCTGCTGGGCAACCTGGACTAGGACGGTCGCTGCCTCCCCGGTGAAAAAGAGCAGATCACCGCCACGATCATGCAGCGCCTGTCGCAGAGCCAAGAGCGAATGATGCAGCCACCATGCCTGGGCTGGTCCGAATG
This sequence comes from Pseudorhizobium halotolerans, assembly GCF_902153235.2. Classification (NCBI taxonomy): domain Bacteria; kingdom Pseudomonadati; phylum Pseudomonadota; class Alphaproteobacteria; order Hyphomicrobiales; family Rhizobiaceae; genus Pseudorhizobium; species Pseudorhizobium halotolerans. The sequence continues at coordinate 612,183 of NZ_CABFWE030000005.1, forward strand.
GCATACCCCCGCCGGCACTGCCTTCGCGGATGAACAGGGCGATAACCGGCGCGCCAGTCTCGACGGCGGCTGACAGTGCGGCGTTGTCTGCAAGGCGCAAGTCCCGGCGGAACCAGACGATGACAGGCGGGATCTCGGCAGGCAAGGCGAACTCCGGAGATTGATCTACAGTGCTCTACGCTTGATCAGCGGGCCCGGATCATGGTCTCAGGAGGAGGATGGGGCAGGGGGTGCCGACAGTCAGTGCAGGTGCGTGCGGGGGCCGGACGATCAGCGCATCTGAATGGGCGAGGATCTTCATCATCGACGAATCCTGCTTTTCGAAGGCGTCGGCGACCAGATTTCCTTCGCTATCCCTGCTCAGTCGTGATCGCAGGTAGTCCTGCCGACGGTCGTTGGCGGCAAGATCACGCGCCACGACGGCATGCCCCTCCCGGTTCCTCTCGGGGAGGCGGCCGAGCTCTCTGAGCAAAGGTTCAAGGAACAGCAGGCCGCAGACCAGGCTGGCGACGGGGTTCCCCGGCAGGCCCAAGACCTGCATGTCCCCAAGCGATCCAACCATCAGCGGCTTGCCCGGCCGCATGGCGATGCGCCAGAAATCCAGCTCCATCCCGGCCGCTTTCAGCGTGGATTGTACGAGGTCATGGTCCCCCACCGAGGCGCCGCCCGAAGTGACCAGCACATCCACGCCCGCAGCCTTTGCCGCGTCCACTGCACTCCTTATCGCGTCTTGGTTGTCGGGCACGATCCCCAGATCGACGACTTCGCCGCCATTGTCTTCGATGAGCGCCGAAATCCCGAACATGTTGGACGCGATGATCTGGCCGGCTTGAGGTGTCTGCCCCGGCGGCAGGAGTTCATCACCCGTGGCCAGGAGGGCGACCCGCGGACGGCGATAGACCTCCACCGTGGGGTGGTTCATGGCCGCAGCGACGGTCAGGCGTGAATAGTCGAGGAGCGTGTCCTTCGGCAGCACCGCTTCGCCTTCGACGAAATCCTGGCCGCGCGGGCGGATGTGTCGCCCCGGGAGAACCTCGAACGTCGTGCGAACCTGGTCGCCCCCAAGCAGTTCGGCGTCTTCCTGGAGGAGGACAGTATCTGCTCCAGGGGGTACGGGGGCGCCGGTGAAGATGCGCACCGCCTCGCCCTTGGCAACCGCACCCTCGAACGGATGACCGGCGGCCGCCATGCCTGTGACCACAAGCGTTGCGCCGACGGTCGGTGCATCTTCGGCGCGGAGCGCATAGCCGTCCATGGCAGACGCATCGAAGGGCGGTTGGGTTAGTCGCGCGGTCAGCGGCTTGGCAAGAACCCGCCCATTGGCCTTGGCGAGCGGAACCGTCTCGGTCCTCTCGATCGGGCGCGCCCGCGAAAGCAGCCTCGTCTTTGCCTCGGGCACTGGCAGAAGACTCATGCTCAGCCTCCGCTTCGCCGATAGGCGCCCGACTTGCCACCCGTCTTCTCGATGAGGCGGATGCCACCAATCTCCATGCCCTTGTCGGCGGCCTTGGCCATATCATAGATCGTGAGACAGGCGACGGAAACCGCGGTCAACGCCTCCATCTCGACGCCGGTCTTGCCAGTAAGCTTAGCGGTTGCGGCGACACGAAGTCCCGGCAGTGATGCGTCCTCGGTGATATCAACCGCGACCTTGGTGAGCATCAGCGGGTGGCAGAGCGGAATGAGGTCCGCCGCCTTCTTCGCGGCCATGATCCCTGCGAGTCGCGCCGTTCCGATCACGTCACCCTTCTTCGCATTGCCTTCGCGGATCAGCGCCAGCGTTTCCGGCAACATGCATACAAAGCCCTCCGCCGTGGCGGATCGCTCGGTATCGGCCTTGTCGCCGACATCCACCATTTTGGCTTCACCGGATGCGCCGATGTGGGTGAGGGAGCCGCCGCCCGACATCATTCAGCCGCCGCTGTCGACGCGCTGTCGCCACTGAGCAGCGCTTGCGTCGCCTTCGCGACGTCATCCTGGCGCATCAGACTTTCTCCGACCAGAAATGTGGTGATCCCCGACTTCTCCAAACGCAGGCAGTCCCCGCGACTGAAGATGCCGCTCTCCCCAACCAGCAGCCGGTCCTCCGGGACCAACGGAGCAAGGCGCTCAGAGGTCTCCAGACTCACCTCGAAAGTACGCAGGCTCCGGTTGTTGATCCCGATAAGGTGAGAGGAGAGTTTCAGTGCGCGCTCAGTCTCCTCGGCATCGTGGACCTCGACCAGAACGTCCATGCCGAGCGCCATCGCTTCGTCATCGAGGCGACGCGCCTCATCGTCCGTCAGCGAAGCCATGATCAGGAGGATGCAGTCAGCGCCCCAGGCGCGGGCCTCGTGTACCTGATAGGTATCGAACATGAAGTCCTTGCGGAGCGCAGGCAAGGAACAGGCGTTACGCGCCGCGACGAGATATTCCGGGGCGCCCTGGAAGCTGGGCGTGTCCGTTAGGACCGAAAGGCAGGTAGCGCCGCCCTGCTGGTAGGCCTTTGCCAGTGCTGGGGGATCGAAGTCCGGGCGGATGAGCCCCTTGGACGGGCTGGCCTTCTTGATCTCGGCGATCAGGCCGAACGCAGCATTCTCCTGCCTTGCCTTCAGTGCGCGGTAGAAACCCCGCGGGGCCTCCTGTTCCGCGGCCTGGGCCTTCAGCTCCGCCAGAGGCGTGCGGGTCTTGGCGGCTTCGATCTCCTGGCGCTTATAGGCCTCGATCTTCCTCAGGATATCGGTCATCGGCTAGGTCTCAATCTTCATCATTTGACACGGCCACGAGCCGGTCGAGCGCGGCAGCGGCTTCTCCGCTGTCCAGGGCGCGGGTAGCCAGTTGCATGCCTTCTGGGATGTCTGCGGCCTTGCCTGCAACGACAAGCGCGGCGGCTGCATTGCAGAGCGAAATGTCGCGATAGGCGTTCTTCGTTCCGCCAAGCACGGCGCGAAGTGCAGCCGCGTTGGCGTGGCCATCGCCGCCCTTCAACTCATCGAGGCTGGTGCGCCGGACACCGAAATCCTCCGGCGTTAGATCGAACGTTCGGATCTCTCCGGCCTCCAGGGCAACCACATTGGTGGTTCCGGTGGTCGTGATCTCGTCCATGCCATCGCCATAGACGACCCAGACGCGCTCGGAACCCAGATCGCGCAGAACCTCGGCAATGGGCATCAGCCAGCGGGGAGAGAAGACGCCGAGCAACTGCCGACGGGCTCCGGCCGGGTTCGACAAGGGCCCGAGGATGTTGAAGATCGTCCGGGTGCCGAGCTCGACCCGGCTTGGACCGACATGGCGCATGGCCGAGTGATGCATGGAGGCGAACATGAAGCCGATGCCCGCTTCCGCAATGCACCTGCCGATCCGGTCCGGCCCGATCTCGAGGTTGACGCCAAGCGCGGACAGGGCGTCGGCTGCTCCCGATTTCGAGCTCAAGGCGCGGTTGCCATGCTTGGCCACCGGCACGTCGCAGCCGGCGACGATGAGCGAAGCAAGCGTAGAGATGTTGTAGGTGCCTGTACCGTCACCACCGGTCCCGACGATATCCACCGCATCGGCCGGCGCAGTGACGGGTAGCATCTTTGAGCGCATCGTTGCCACGGCGCCCGCGATCTCGTCGACGGTCTCACCACGGACCCGCAATGCCATGAGGAAGCCACCGATCTGGGAAGGCGTGGCTTCGCCGGACATGAGGACCTCGAAAGCCTCGCGGGCTTCCGCCCGGGTCAAGCTTTCGCCATTAGCGACCTTCGCCAGCAGGGGCTTCAGTTCAGGCATACGTTACCCCCTCCGTCAGCGGATCATGCCGGTTACCTGATCGGCAACAGCCTGATTGATCGAGACGCCGTATTCATTCTGCAGGCGGTTGACCATCTGGTCCAGCATGTCGTCACCGGCAGCGTCGGCGATCTGTCGAAGCGGCTCATCCTGCGCAAGGGCATCCGCCGGAACCTGATCCGTCGAGGTGACCCGGATCAGAAGGCGGCTTTCTCCGTCTGCAGCCGTTGCCGTTGTCACCAGATCGACTGGGCCGGCGAAGACGGCGCTGGTCGCTTCAGGCCCGAAGATCGCATCGTCGCCATTCCGGCGCAGGCCCTGCTTGGTCTCCACCGCGACCCCAAGGTCCTCGGCGATCGCAGCAAGGGTCTCGTCGTTCTCGATCCGCTCCTTCAGTTCGGTCGCGCGAGCGCCGAGAGCTTCCCGCTGCTGTTCGGCGGTCCAATCCGCGACAACCTTCTCACGTACCTCGTCTAGCGTACGATCCCGTTCGGGCAGAACTTCCTCGACCTCGAACCAGACATAGCCGTCATTGCCCAGCGACACCGGGAGAGGCTGGCTACCCGGCTCGGTCCGGAAGACGTCGGCCAGAAGCGTTTCGGCTGCCGGCAGGGTGGCGATCTTCTCGTCCTCCTGGTTGTTGCCGGACGCGTCGGCGGTCACGGTTACGGCCTCGAGCTTCAGCTCCTTCGCCGCTTCAGGCAGGGTCGCGCCCGACGCCCGGACATCCTCAAAACGATCGTGGGTGTTGAGGATTTCCTGAGAGGCGGCGGAAAGCGCCAGCTGTTTCCGGACCTCTTCCTTCACCTCGTCGAACGACTTCGTCGCTTCCGGCGTGATGTCGGTCACGCGGAGGATCACCGGTCCGAAGGCGCCTTCGACAACGGGCGTGGTGCCGCCTTCCTGGGACACGGCAAAGGCGGCGTCCGCGAGCCTCTGGTCGGGCATGGTCTCGCGGCTGAACTGCCCGAGCAGCACGTCCGACGCCGTCTTGCCTTGATCAGCCACGAGTTGGTCGAAGGTGGCGCTTCCATCAGCGAGCTGTGCCGCGGCCGCATCCGCCATTTCCTTGTCCGCATAGGTCAGCTGTTCGATGGTGCGGGTGCCGCGGGTGGTGAAGCTTTCCTTCTTCCGCTCGTACTCGGCGCGAGCCTCCTCGTCGGTAACGGATGCGGGATCGGCGATGTCTTCCGGCCGAAGCGTCACATAGGTAAAGCGGCGGTATTCGGGAGCCCGATAACGAGCCTTTACTCCTTCGAACCACGCAGCGAGCACATCATCCGCCGGCGCCTTGATGGGCTCGATATTCGCGTTCGACAGGAGGACGTACTCCACGGTCCGGACCTCGTCGCGATACTGCCGCAGTGCGTCCAGCATGACCTGAGGAGGCTTAAATCCGTCGGAAACCGCCTCGACGATCTGGCTGCGGACCGCAACTTTGCTGCGCTCCGTTATGTAGTCGTCTTCACGAAGACCTGCATTACGCAGCCGCGAGGTGAACAGATTGCGGTCGAACTGGCCGTTCGCTCCCTGAAAGGCAGGGTCCTCGGCAATCAACATCGCCAGCCGGTCCTGCGACAGGCCAAGGTTCATGTCGTCCGCGAGCTGGTCTAGGGCTGCGCCTGCCGCCAGTTGCGAATAGACCTGCTGGTCGATGCCGAAGGCACGCGCCTGATCTGCCGTCAACTGCATGCCGAACTGGCGCCCGAGTGCGGATACCTGTCGCTGGTAGGCGAGAGCGAATTCCTGCGCCGACACTTCCTGTTCGCCCACGGTGAGCACTGTGTTTGCGTCCGTGGTGACGAGTGACGTTGAAACGCCCCAGACAGCGAAGGATGCGACCAGGAGCAGGAGGAGCGCCTTGGCAACCCAGGATCGGGACGCGTTTCTGAGGGAATTGAGCATTGCCTACGGTACCTTGCGAATTTGTCGAGGCCGCGCGAAGCGCGGCATGTCGATTGTCTCTAGAACAATCCGCGAAGGAAATGAAGGCATTTGCGGCAAGGGTGGCGCAGGAGGAACCGGCCACCCTCGGACGGGCTAACGCTGCCTCTCAAGCCGCCTGATCAGATCGGTTGCATCTGCCGGCGCGCGCACTTTTGCGTCATTGTCGAAATAGACATAGACATCACGCCCGCGGGGAAGGTCCGCCGCGGCAGGGAGGACGCGCTCCGCCTCCTCGGGATCTCGCCCCGATGCCCAGGCACGGATCAGCGCGGCCCATCGGTCGAGCGCCGGCGCATCATAGCCGCTGACATAGAGCTCCTCGGATCCGTGGAGACGGCAGTAGACAAAGTCGGCGGTCAAGTCCATGAGAAGGGGCCATTCGACGGTGTCGGCGACCACAAGACCTGCTCCATGACGTCGCAAGAGCGCAATGAACTCCTCGCAGCGGAAACTCTCGTGGCGGATCTCGAAGGCGTGCCGCAGGGGCCGGTTCAGGTCGGCCTCAGCGAAAGCCCTGCCTTCCAGTCGTCCGTCGTGGCGCCGCGCGAGCCGGGCGGCGTCTTCGGTGTTCTTTGGGAGCATCGCCAGGAATTCCTCGAAACGCGACTTGTCGAAGGACATGCGCGGCGGAAATTGCCACAGCAGGGGACCCAGCTTGTGACGAAGCTTCAGCAGGCCGGACGCGAAGAAGTTTGCCAGCGGAAGCTCGATGCCGCGCAGCCGCTTCATGTGGGTGATGTAGCGAGAGCCCTTGACGGCAAAGACGAAATCCTCCGGTGTCGCGTCGTACCACTTGGCGAAGGACTCAGGCCGCTGCAATCCGTAGAAGGTCCCGTTGATCTCGATCGTTGGGAATTTCCCGGCCGCATAGCTCAGTTCACGCTTCTGCGGCAGGTCCTCCGGATAAAAGACGCCGCGCCACGGCTTGTAGGTCCAGCCTGATATACCGATCCTTATCGCGCCACGCGCCGCCATGGGCTGCGGTGCCTCCTGCCTTGCTGGCCGCCACACGCGACCCGGCAGGTGAAACTGCTGCCCCGTATTCCGGTTCCGCTCACTTGGCGAAGATGAAGAAGGCGCCGAGCGCAATAAACGCAAAGCCGAGGCCCTGCTTCCAGTGGAAGGACTCCCCGAGGTAGAAGATCGAGAAGAGTACGAAGACAGACAGGGTGATGATTTCCTGGATCGTCTTCAGCTGCGCCGCGTTGAAATAGCCATGCCCGATCCGGTTTGCCGGAACCTGGAAGCAGTACTCAAGCAACGCAATTCCCCAGCTCGCTAGGATGACGACATAAAGCGGTGACGTCTTGAACTTGAGGTGGCCATACCAGGCGAAGGTCATGAAAAGGTTGGACAGGAGAAGGAGGCCGATGGTGGCGGCGGGAATTGCGTAGTTTGGCATGGTGAGTGTCCGGTGAGATGCCCGCTACCGCAAGCATGCCGACGAGGCAAAAACAAGAGGCTTGCGTTCTCCATCCGCTGCGTACCGCGCGGCAGACAAGCGGCATTGCCGGCCAAGGCGCCAACTGGTACCAGCCGGATGATGTATCCGGCCGCTTGCGAATACTCCGCCGACCGATCGAAATCACAATCCAGACTGAACTGAAGGACCAGCAATTGCCTAATCGTTCAAAGCAAGGGCCTGGGCAGGCCGTTGCCAGCCGCAAGCCGTCACCGGCCACCCGCTTTCTTCTCGGTGCAAGCCTCGTCCTGATCGCCTTCAACCTGAGGCCGGTGTTTTCGAGCGTTTCCGCACTCCTTCCGGAGATCCGCTCGGGGCTCGGGATGGGAGACATGGGAGCCGGTTTCCTCACGACCTTGCCTGTCGTCTGCCTCGGCGCCTTCTCGCCATTGGCACCGCGCCTGGCGCAGAGGATCGGGTCCGAGCGAACCCTGCTCCTCGTCGTGATCCTGCTGACTGTCGGCACGGCGATCCGTGGCATTCCCTCCCTCCCGCTACTGTTCATCGGAACTGCCGTTGCGGGCGCGTCCATCGCTGTCGCCAACGTTCTGCTGCCGGGGCTGGTCAAACGCGACTTTCCGGACCGCATGGCGCTTCTGACCGGTCTCTACACAATGGCACTTTGCGGTGGTGCGGCCGCGGCCGCGGGGCTGACGCTCCCGGTCGAGCACGCGCTCGGCAACTGGCTGGGCGGTGCCCTGGCCATCTGGGCGCTGCCTGCGGCGATCGCCGCGCTCGTCTGGTTGCCGCAGGTCGTGCGGGCTGGACGTCACGACAGGCGTGTCAGCAAGCGGGTCGTCGGTCTTTGGCGGGATCGGCTTGCCTGGCAGGTAACGCTCTACATGGGGCTCCAGTCCGCACTGGCCTATTGCGTCTTCGGGTGGCTGGTCCCGATCTTGCGCGAAAGGGGACTGGACGGGATCGCGGCCGGTGGCATTGTTTCGGTCTCGGTCATGGTGCAGGCCGCAGCATGCTTGGTCGTGCCCCACATCGCGGTGCGGGGAAAAGACCAGCGGGTCGTCAACGCCGCGCTCTGCGTCATTTCGGTTGGCGCGCTACTCGGCCTGCTGTTCGCGCCCTTGTCGACGGTCTGGCTCTGGGCCGTGCTGCAGGGTATAGGGCAGGGTGGACTGATTGCCGCCGCCATGACCAATATTGTACTGCGCTCTCCCGATCCGCTGATTGCGTCCCATCTCTCGGGCATGGCCCAATGTGTCGGATATCTGCTCGCATCAATCGGTCCACTTATCGTCGGCTTCATTCGCGGTTGGACAGGCAGCTTCGCGGCGACGTCCGTGCTCTTTGTCGCGCTCGGCCTGGGCGCCGCAGTGAACGGCTGGCTCGCAGGCCGCGCGAAATATGTCAACGTAAGGGTGGAGGAGACGGCTGCTTCGTAAGAAGCGCGAAATCAATGCGGCCTTCAAGAGGACTTTCCGCCTTCACTGCAAAATTGATGACGAGATACTCGCCACGGCGCGCGAGGGCCCCATATCTATTTTTCGGCGAGGCATGACGGGGTACTTGAGAACCCGTCATGATGATTTCAGGACGGAGGGTTATTTGATGCATTCGATTATCAGGACGGCCGGACTCGCACTTGCGCTGGCCTTGGGAACTGGAAGCGCCTTTGCGCAGGTCGTCGTGTCATCCAAGATCGACACCGAAGGAGGCGTTCTCGGAAACATCATCCTTAAGGTGCTGGACACCAATGGTATCCCAACCACCGATCGGATTCAGTTGGGGGCGACACCTGTCGTGCGCTCCGCGATAACTGCTGGGGAGATAGACATCTACCCGGAATATACCGGCAACGCCGCATTCTTCTTCGAAAAGGCGGAAGATCCGGCCTGGAAGAATGCGGAACAGGCTTATACCCTCGCAAAGCAGCTTGATTACGATGCCAACAAGATTGTCTGGTTGACGCCGTCGCCCGCGAACAACACCTGGGCAATCGCCGTACGCAAGGATCTCGCGGAAGAAAACAACCTCAAGACCTTGTCCGACTTCGGTGCCTATGTCGCCGGTGGGGGAGAGGTCAAGCTCGCCGCTTCGTCGGAATTCGTGAACTCCGCCGCAGCCTTGCCGGCTTTCCAGTCCACCTACGGATTCACATTGCAGCCGGAGCAACTGATCACGCTCTCGGGCGGTGACACCGCAGCGACGATCGCCGCAGCGGCCAACCAGACCAATGGCGCCAATGCGGCGATGGTCTACGGGACCGACGGGGGTATCGCGCCATCCGGTCTCGTGGTTCTGGATGACGACAAGGGTGTGCAGCCCGTCTATCAGCCCGCTCCGATTGTGCGTGAGTCGGTGCTGAAGGAACATCCGGAGATCGAGGCCCTACTTCAGCCGGTCTTCGAGAAGCTCGACCTCGTCACGCTTCAGGATCTGAACGGACGGGTGCAGGTGGGCGGTGAGCCGGCCAAGGCTGTCGCCGAGGACTTCCTGATGAGCAACGGCTTGCTGAAATAGTTGTCTGCCCGTCGCAGCGATGCCAACATGCGGCCATGACCGGGCGAGCCGACAGGACTGGCGAGTGACCACACGGATCGACAAGCTCGGGATCGCGATCGCGTTACTCGTCGCCCTGGGCGTCGCTTCCCCATTCGCGACAGTCAGGGCGAACAGGATCGTGCAGGGCGAGGCGGTCGGCCTTTTCTCTGCTTTGCCCGCATGGGCAGCCGGGGCGATTCTCGCCCTGGCCACTCTCGCCGCGCTATCCGGCCTCCTGGTCACCCGGACGTCGATGCGCCTGCTTATGGCCGTCATGGGAATTGCCGCAGTCGTCCTCGGCATCGGCCTTGCGGGGCAGTTCCTGGCGCCGGACGGCAACAGCTATGCCCGCATTTCCCCTGCCTCGGGGTTCTGGATCCTGTTTCTCGCGCTCGCTCTCCTGGCGATCGATGCCATAGCGCGCTCAAGGCCGCGTCCAGTGGTGCGGCTTCTCTACCTCGTCGCGACCGCGGCAACGCTGATGCTCGTCCTGTTGTCCGGTGTCTGGAATGATCTCTCGATCATGAAGGAATACGCCGCTCGTGCCGACGTCTTCTGGACCGAAATGACGCGGCATCTTCTGCTGGCGCTGGGCTCCCTTGCTGCCGCGACCGTCGTGGGGCTTCCGGTGGGTGTTTTCTGCGAGAGAACGCCTGCCGTCAGGTCCGCCATGCTCAACACGCTGAACTTGATCCAGACCATCCCTTCCATTGCGCTTTTCGGCATTCTCATCGGTCCACTGGGCTGGATTGCAGCCAATGTTCCTGGAGCGTCGGCGGTCGGCATTCGCGGCATCGGTGCGGCTCCGGCATTCGTAGCACTCTTCCTTTATTCGCTCCTTCCGGTGGTGGCCAATACGGTAGCGGGACTGGATGGAGTACCGAGGGCTACGCGGGAGGCGGCGAGGGGCCTCGGGATGACGTCGGCCCAGCGGCTCTTCCGGATAGAATTCCCGCTGGCTCTGCCGGTGATCCTGACTGCTGTCAGGATCGTCCTCGTCCAGAATATCGGACTTGCGACAGTGGCTGCCTTGATCGGAGGAGGAGGTCTCGGAACCTTCGTCTTCCAGGGGCTGGGGCAGACGGCTACGGATCTCGTTCTGCTGGGAGCCCTGCCGACCGTGTTGCTCGCCTTTGCCTCGGCGGTGGTATTTGATGCGCTGAGCGAGATGACCGCGTCACGCACACAGGGAGGAAGGGCCTGATGATCGAAATAGAGTCCGTCACAAAGCTCTATGACGGAAGGCCGGTGGTGGACGACGTCTCCATGGTGGTGGCGCCGCATACCATATCGGTGATCGTCGGCACGTCCGGGTCGGGAAAGACCACACTGTTGCGGATGATCAACCGGCTGGTGGAGCGGGATGCAGGTTCGATCCGGATCGACGGCGAGGACAACCGGTCGATCCCCGGCCACGAACTCCGCCGCCGCATCGGCTATGCCATCCAGGGGCATGGGCTCTTCCCGCACCGGACCGTCTTCGAGAACATCGCGACGGTGCCTAGGTTGCTTGGGTGGGAGACCGCACGGATCGACGCAAAGGCGAGGGAACTCCTGTCGCTCTTTCAGCTTGACCCCGAGATCTTCGGGCCTCGCTACCCGCACCAGCTTTCAGGCGGCGAGCAGCAGCGCGTCGGCGTTGCGCGGGCACTTGCCGCCGAGCCAAACATATTGCTCATGGACGAGCCCTTCGGTGCGCTCGACCCGATTATCCGGGCGAAGGCTCAGGACGATCTGCTGACCATCCAACAGCATTTCTCCACCACCATCATCCTGGTCACCCACGACATGGAGGAAGCCTTTCGGCTCGCTGACAAGATTGCGGTGATGGATGGTGGCCGGCTTCTTCAGTACGGACGCCCGAACGAACTTGTGCGGCGGCCGGCCACGCCATTTGTCGAGGCGCTGATTGGTACGGCAGAGCGTCCCTATCGCCTGCTGGCGCTCGGCACGCTCGAGGAGGCGGTTGAGGCGGGAGAGGCCGACGGCCCTGCCATGCCGATACGGACAAGCCAGAAGGATGCACTCGCAGAACTTCTATGGTCGCGCCGGGAGGCCCTGCCGGTGGTGGCGGGTGACGGCAGCCCGGCGGGTCGAGTCACCCTGGAAGCGCTCCTGAGGCGAGCGGGCGGTACAGGATGAAGAAATGGCTGCCACGCACTCTCCGTCTTGTCCTGTTCGGATTGCTGGTTGCGTTTCTTTTGGCGCCGCAGAGCTTCGAACCTCTTCTCAAGCCGCTCGTGCAGCGAAACGCGCCGGCCATCTACAATCAGGGCAGCCTGTTGCTGCTAACCACCCAACACCTTCTGACGGTTGCGATCGCGATCACTGCGGCTGCGATTGTCGCGATCGGTCTGGCGATCCTGGTGAGTCGGCCAGTGGGACGCGAATTCCTTCCATTGTCGCGAAGCCTGGTCAACATCGGCCAGACATTTCCCCCCGTCGCCGTCCTCGCTCTCGCCGTACCGATCTTCGGGTTCGGCGAGAAGCCGACCTTGATCGCGCTCTTCCTCTATGGCCTGCTGCCGATCTTCGAGAATACTCTGACCGGGCTGACGACACTGCCTCAGCCGGTCATGGAAGCGGCCCGCGGTACGGGAATGACCGATTGGCAGCGTCTGCTGAGGGTCGAACTGCCGCTCGCCTTGCCGATCATTCTCGCCGGTATCCGCTTGTCCGTCGTCATCAGCCTTGCGACGGCCACGATAGGATCGACCGTGGCGGCCAAGACCCTGGGGGAAGTGATTATCGCCGGGCTTCAGTCCAACAACCTCGCCTTCGTGGTGCAGGGTGGGTTGCTCGTCGGGGCATTGGCGGTGCTGATATATGACGCATTGGCCGCACTGGAGCGCCGAGCGGCGGTACGGCTTTAGCGAGCCGCCAGCGTCCGTGGCTTCTCATCGAAGAAAGGTACCGTGATGTCCGTCCAGCGCTTTAGTTTCTACGTCCTGCTGGTCCTGGTGACGATCGCATTCGTCGCGGTTATGCTGCCGTTCTATTCTGCCATCTTCTGGGCGGTCGTGCTGGCGATCATCTTCTTTCCCGTGCATGCCAGGCTGGAGGCCCGGGTGGGTGAGCGCCGGAACCTGGCGGCAGTGCTGTCCGTCACCATCTGCGTCTGCCTCGTCATTGTACCGGGGATGGTGATCCTGAGTTCGCTGGTGCGGGAAGGAAACAACCTCTATCAGCAGATAGACACGGGCCAGATCGATATCCGGCGCATGCTTCAGCAGCTACAGAACTCCCTTCCGGAGTTCGTGCGACAGCCGATCGAAAGCCTTGAACTGACGGGTTTTGATGAGATCAGAGACCGAATTACGTCGGTCTTCATGGAGGGTGGCCGATTCTTCGCCGGCAGAGCCCTGAGCATAGGTCAGAATACCCTGCAGTTCTTCATTGTCTTCGGCGTGATGCTCTATCTGCTCTTCTTCCTGTTTCGTGATGGGCGGTGGCTGATCGGAGTGCTTCGGCGGTCATCACCGCTCAGTGAGAGCCACACTCAGCGATTTGCAGCCAAGTTTGCCTCTGTGGTTCGAGCCACCGTTCGCGGCAACCTGATCATCGCGCTCATACAGGGTGCGATCGGAGGCCTGACTTTCTGGGCGCTCGGCATCTACGCGGCGCTCCTGTGGGGCGTGCTGATGGCCTTTCTATCGCTCCTTCCGGCCGTTGGTGCGGCGGTCGTCTGGGTGCCCACGGCCATCTACCTTGCCCTGACGGGTGCGTGGTTGAAGGCCGCCATCCTCGTCTTCGTCGGCGTCCTGGTTATCGGGCTGGTCGACAATCTGCTGCGCCCGCCGCTGGTCGGGAAGGAAACGCGGCTTCCCGACTACGTTGTGCTGATCTCGACCATCGGCGGCCTGTCGCTGTTCGGGGTCAACGGCTTCATCATCGGTCCGCTCGTTGCCGCTCTCTTTATCTCCGCCTGGAGCATATTCACGGAAGAGAAGGGACTAAGTGAGCACTGACAAAAAATAGCGGGATCGCAAGCCATTTGCGGTCATTCGGCGTGCTAGTGGCGGAAGAGGTGGGATTCGAACCCACGGTACGGTTTCCCGCACGCCGGTTTTCAAGACCGGTTCCTTAAACCACTCGGACACTCTTCCTGAGCCGATGCTGATCCATGTGGTGCAAGGGCTTTAGCTCCTGGCTTCGGTAGCGTCAACATGCGAGTCTGGCGACTGCGGGGCCCGGGCAGGCGATGTGCTCGCTCCGCTTGCCATCTAACGCGGTTCGATCCACAGGTTGAGGTAGGTGGGGTCGAATTCGGCCAGGCTGCGTAGACGGTCCCAGTCGAGAATGGTGATCGTCTGGTTGATCCATGTGACCAGATTTTCGCGTCGCATGGCCTGGATCACCCGGTTCATGTGGACGAGAGACAGGCCCATCACGTCCGCCATTTCGGCCTGGCTGAGGGGCAAGTGGAAGCTTAGCCCTTCGACGCGACCGGTTACCTGTAGGCGCACATAGAGTTCGCACATGATGTGGGCCAGATGGGAGGCCTTCGAACGCCGGCCCATGGCGACGATCCAGGATCGATGGATTGCCCCGTGGATCAGGGTATCGAGCCACATCAGCCGCGTCAGGTGAGGCGAATTTTCCGTAAGCGACTTGAGTTCACCGTGCTCGGCCAGAAGAACGCGGCATGGTGAAAGCGCGACAATCCCATGGTCCATCGTCTTCATCAGGAAGGCGTGAAGATCGACGAAATCGCCGGCGACGTGGAGCGCCGTGATCTGGCGGCTCCCTCCTTCGGTGATCTTGTAGCGGGCGGCAAATCCCTCGCAGAGCAATGTACTGACCGCCGGCCGCGCACCCTCGGCGACGATGTCGTCGCCCTTTCCAAAGCTCCGCTCCTTCGAGAGTGTGGCGCGGAGAAGAACTCGCTCCGCTCCCGAAAGAACGTCCCGGTGTTCGAGGTTCTGGAATAGCGCTTCGATCATCTAGCCTGTCTTCTTGGTGGCGACACGTTGGGTTTCGTTGTGGAGGAGAACACCGATGGTTGGAACAAAGTTGCCTAAGAAGTTTTCGGCGGACATACGCCAGAAGAGACAGCACATGCCCCGATACTTCTTCGACCTTGCCAATGGCGATGGCCTGACCCGTGATGATATGGGAGTGACCCTCCCAATGCGGCAGGATCTCCTATTGAAGGAGGTGAGCCGCATCCTGACGGACGTTGCTCGCGAGGAACTGCCCGGCGTCTCCAGTGGCGGCATTCGCGTTTCTGTGCGTGACGAGAGGGGTGAAACGATTCTCGTCGGTTCGCTGGATTTCCAGACGCGCTGGAATACTTAGTCGTTGCGATTTAACCTCTCGCTAACCATGCGCGGCGAAACGTCGATTTGCCCACAGAAATCATTCGCATTTTCGCCACTTTAAAAACATTGGTTGTCACCATTGTTCGGTCGGAACGGCTCCTTCTTGGGGCACTGACCAATGACGGGTGCAGGGGCGCCCGGTGACGGCAGGGGCATTGAGAGTTGAAATCTGGCGGCGGCAGACTTTCCCATTCGGCGAAATGGCTCGGGGTGGCATTGATGTGTTTCGGCGTGGCATCGTGTTCCACGACGCAACCCAAAGGCCAGAAGCCGCGGAGCAAGGAATATTTTTCCGAGCAGGAATATGGCGTAAAGGCGAGCCCGCGCGTGGTTACCGAAGGCAAGCCCGTCCCCAAGGGGGGAGGACGCTTCATGGTCGGCAAGCCCTACGAGGTCAAGGGCAAGACCTACGTCCCCAAGGAGGATCACTCCTACAACAAGACCGGTTTGGCTTCATGGTACGGCTCGGCCTTCCACGGCCGGCTTACGGCCAACGGCGAGGTCTACGACAAGGAACATCTGTCGGCGGCTCACCCCACGTTTCCTCTGCCTAGCTATGCGCGGGTGACGAACACTGAAACCGGTGCGTCCGTCATCGTTCGCGTCAATGATCGCGGCCCGTTCCATCCCGGACGCATCATCGATGTCTCCGCCAAGACCGCGGAACTCCTCGACATGAAACGGGCGGGAACCGCGAAGGTGAACGTCCAGTATGTCGGGCGTGCACGAATGGACGGACACGACATGCCGTATCTGATGGCCTCCTATATCGGCAAGGGAGACCGTCTGCCTGCGGTCCAGCCGGAAGGCCAGATCGCCAGTGGCGTC
Source organism: Pseudorhizobium halotolerans (assembly GCF_902153235.2). Taxonomy (NCBI): domain Bacteria; kingdom Pseudomonadati; phylum Pseudomonadota; class Alphaproteobacteria; order Hyphomicrobiales; family Rhizobiaceae; genus Pseudorhizobium; species Pseudorhizobium halotolerans. Next base: position 627,990 of record NZ_CABFWE030000005.1, read on the forward strand.
ATGGTTGCTTCCAATGCCCCGTTTGGCCAGGAACTGCAGAGCTATGGCGGCGCGGTGCCTGTGCCGGTCGCCTTCGGCGGACCCACGCCGAGCGGACCACGGGCGCCGTCTGCCCAGGCGTTCGACACCCTCGCCACGCAGGATACGTTCGCAACTCTGCCCGAGATGGGGCCGCTGCCTGCCGAGCGTCCCGGTTATGGGGTCGCGGGGCTCTCAAGCGGCCTGCGATCGGCCTATGTCGTAGAACCGGTGAGCGAGGTGGAGCTCGTCTTCGATGCGATAATGGTCCGCAATGACGGCCTTACCGAAAGCTCCATCCTTTCGTACGCCGCTCGGCGACAAGGCAAAAAAGCGTCGCAGTAAGACGAGCGCAATTGCCCCGACCGTGCCATGTTGATACGCGTATGCCGATCATACGCGGAGCAGTCATGAGATTTCTGGTATTGGTGCTGCTTGCCCTGGTGCAGGCAATGATCGGCATGGATGCGGCTGTTGCACAGCAGGCGGATGCCGGCTTCGTCACCAAGGCCAGGCAAGCCTATCTCGTCGAGGCTAAGACAGGCACGGTCCTGCTGGCGGTCAACGAGAACCAGGCCTTCCCGCCTGCTTCGCTCGCCAAGTTGATGACAATGGAGGTTGTCTTCAGCGCTTTGAAGCGGGGGGAAATTTCCGCAGCCACCAGCTTTCCCGTTACGGAATACGCATGGAGAAATGGTGGTGCACCGTCCGGTACAACGACGATGTTTGCCGCGTTGAACTCGACGGTTCCTGTGGCCGACCTGATCAGGGGCGTCGTGATCCAGAATGCGAACGACGCCTGCATCGTCCTGGCCGAGGGGATCAGTGGCTCCGAGGCAGAGTTTGCGGCCCGTATGACCGCGCGGGCCAAGGACCTGGGTCTCAGTCGTTCGACATTCGCAAACCCGACAGGGCTCCCTCCAGCGGAGAGTTTCACGACGGTGCGAGACCTTGTGGAACTGGCACGTCATCTTCACCGGGAATATCCAGATCAATATGCGCTCTATTCGCAGCCGGAGTTCGAGTGGAACGGGATCTTTCAGCGGAACAAGAACCCCCTGCTGTCGCTCAACATCGGTGTCGATGGGCTGGGCGCGGGATACGCCAAGGATGCTGGCTACGCTCTGGTGGCATCCGTCGAACGTCGCGGCACCAGGCTTTTTCTGGCCATGGGTGGATTGGCGAGCGAGAAGGAGCGGCTGGAAGAGGCTCGTCGGGTGCTTGAATGGGGGCTGTCTTCATTCGAGACGAAGCTGCTGTTCTCTCCGGGCGAGGTGGTCGGCCAGGTGAGCGTCTACGGAGGCGAGACCCGCTATCTCGATCTGGTGGCCCGCGAGCCGGTAGATATTTACCTGCCGACGGAAACGCCGCCGAGGTTGAGCGGCAGGATCGTCTATCAGTGGCCGCTGAGGGCGCCGATCGCCGAGGGACAGGCGGTTGGTATGCTGAAGATTTCCGCTGATGAGCGGCTGGTTCGTGAGGTCGAGCTTGTGGCTGCCCATCCGGTCGGCTCCGGAACGCTGCTCTCCAAGGCGACCGATGCACTGCTCGAACTCATGTTCTTCTGGTTGTAGCGCCAGAGAGGTTTTATCTTAGCAACAGATGCGATAGGCATGGCTGATGGCCTGGAGCGTGGCCGAGGGCCGCCGTGGCCCGGAAGCGTGAAGAGTTGTTGCGGTTGGCAAAAAGACCAGGACTGTTTGTAACGTTCGAAGGCGGCGAAGGGGCAGGGAAGTCCACCCAGATTCGCCGGCTTGCGGAATCGCTCCGGCGGCAAGGCCTCGACGTCCTGGTGACGAGGGAGCCGGGAGGGTCTCCCGGCGCGGAGGCGGTACGGCACGTACTGCTTTCGGGAGCCGCAGAGGAGTTCGGCGTCCGCATGGAGGCGATCCTCTTCGCCGCGGCCCGCAGCGACCATGTCGAGGAGGTCATTCGTCCGGCACTGGAAAGCGGTGCCGTCGTCCTGTGCGACCGGTTCATGGACTCATCCAGAGTTTACCAAGGGGTCACCGGGAACCTTGAAACGGAATACCTGGAAGCCCTGCAGAGGATCGCTGTCAACGGCGTCTACCCCGACTGCACCGTGATTCTAGACCTGCCTGCTGAAAAGGGACTTGCAAGGGCGCGCGCAAGGGGAGGGGCTACTGCGCCCGATCGTTTCGAAAGAGAGGAACTCCAGACCCATGAGAAGCGTCGCGAGGCTTTTCTCGAGATCGCTTCCGCCGATCCGGGGAGGTGTCACGTCGTAAACGCGGACCAGCCCGAGGATGCCATCGCAGCCGAAGTTCTGTCCATTGTCGAACCGCTGGCGGCGCGGCAGGATAAGGTAACGGCCAGCGCGGAAAACGTCTGATGGGTGAGGACGCTCACATCCTTGACGGCGCGATCCCGCCAGCACGAAATCCGAACCTGTTCGGTCATCAGGCTGCAGAAGAATTCCTGGCACGCAGCTACCGCACGGGCAAAGCCCACCATGCGATCCTCATCGAGGGCCCGGAGGGGATTGGCAAGGCGACGCTTGCCTTCCGTTTTGCGGCCCACGTTCTTGCTCACCCCGACCCGGAGACGGCACCGGACCAGCTTGCAATCCCCGATCCAGAGTCCGCGATCGGCCGTCAGATTGCCTCCGGCGCTTCTCACAATCTCCTGCATCTGACCCGGCCGGTTGATGAGAAGTCGGGAAAGCAGAAGACCGCGATCACGATCGACGAAGTCCGGCGGGCGGGGCATTTCTTCTCCCAGACATCCGGGACAGGAAATTGGCGTATCGTCATCATCGATCCCGCCGACGATCTTAATCGCAACGCTGCCAATGCCATCCTGAAGATCCTGGAGGAGCCACCGAAGCGGGCGATGTTCCTCGTCCTGTCGCATGCCCCGGGTAAGCTGCTGCCGACCATACGCTCCCGTTGCTTGCCGCTACGCCTCTCACCGCTCGGCGAACAGGATCTTCTGCGCGCGCTCGAAGCGCTGGGCGTTTCGATCGATGGCCGGACAAGGGAGACCGTGCTCGCCATGTCGAAAGGGAGCGTCTCGCAGGTGCTCAAGCTTCTGAACTACGGCGGCGCCGACATCGTCAGCGCATTCAATCAGATGCTGGCGGAGGAGGGGCCGGCCGCAAGACGAGCGATGCATCGTTTGTCCGACGTGCTCTCGGCGAAGGATGCGGACGTCGCGCTCGGCTTCTTTCTGGAGCATCTTGGCGACCATCTTTCCGACCGGGCGCGCCAGGCCGCCTTCGCGGGAGATCTCGCCGCTGCGGCACGCATGGCGGATCTGGCCAGCGAGGTGGGGGAGAAGGTCACCGTCTCGCAGGCCTACAACCTCGACCGGAAGCAGACGCTTCTATCGATCCTCGAAGCCGCCCATCGCTAATCCATAGGCAGGCACGGCGAAGTATGGGTTTCGCTGCTGCGAAACATAGGCTAATAGCCAAACCCACCCTCCCATGCTCGAGTGCGATAATGCCGGACAAGCTTCCCTATTACATCACCACCGCGATTTCTTACCCCAATGGCAAGCCTCATATCGGCCATGCCTATGAACTGATCGCGACGGATGCCATGGCGCGCTTCCAGCGCCTCGACGGCAGGGACGTCTTCTTCCTGACCGGCACGGACGAACACGGCCAGAAGATGCAGCAGACTGCGCGCGCCGAAGGGATCGATCCGTCCGAACTTGCGGAGAGGAATTCCAACGAATTCCGTGAGATGGGGCGGCTTCTTAACGCGTCGAATGATGATTTTATCCGGACGACTGAGCCTCGCCATCACGAGGCCTGCCGCGAGATCTGGAACCGGATGGCCGATAATGGCGACATCTACAAGGACAGCTACGCCGGCTGGTATTCCGTCCGCGACGAAGCCTTCTACCAGGAGGGCGAGACCGAGGTGCGGGACGATGGTGTACGCTACGGCCCGCAGGGCACACCGGTCGAATGGGTGGAGGAGGAGAGCTACTTCTTCAAGCTCTCGGCTTACGAAGAGAAGCTGCTGAAGCACTACTCCGACAATTCTGATTTCATCGGTCCTGCGGAGCGGCGGAATGAAGTCATCTCATTCGTCAAGTCCGGCCTGAAGGACCTCTCGATCTCGCGCACCACCTTCGACTGGGGCATCAAGGTGCCGAACGATCCGGCGCATGTGATGTATGTCTGGGTCGATGCGCTGACGAACTATGTGACCGCAACCGGCTTCCTGACGGATAAGAATGGCCCGCGCGCCAAATACTGGCCGGCGGACGCCCATATCATCGGCAAGGACATCATCCGCTTCCATGCTGTCTACTGGCCGGCTTTCCTGATGTCGGCGGGTCTGCCATTGCCCAAGCGGGTCTTCGCGCATGGGTTCCTGCTCAACAAGGGCGAGAAGATGTCGAAGTCCCTCGGCAACGTCGTCGATCCGGTCAATCTCGTGAACCACTTCGGGCTCGATCAGGTGCGCTACTTCTTCCTGCGCGAAGTCTCCTTCGGTCAGGACGGCAGCTACAGCGAGGAAGCCATTGGGACCCGGATCAATGCCGATCTTGCCAACGGTATCGGCAATCTCGCCAGCCGGTCGCTCTCGATGATCGTCAAGAACTGCGACGGCAAGATCCCACAGCCTGGCGAATTCACCGAGGAGGATCGGGCCATCCTGGCGTCGGCCGATTCACTTCTGGGAACGTGCCGAGAGGAGATGGACAAGCAACTGATCCACCGGGCGGTTGCTGCCGTGATAGGTCTCGTTTCCGAGACTGATCGCTATTTCGCCGGACAGGCACCATGGGCGCTGAAGAAGACGGATCCCGAACGCATGGCGACGGTGCTTTACGTCACGGCCGAGACAGTTCGGCAGATCGCCATCCTGCTTCAGCCCTACATGCCGGATGCCAGCGCGAAGCTTCTGGACCTTGTAGCCGCGCCTGCCGACAAACGTGATTTCAGCTCGCTCGGCGAGGCGGGACGGCTTGTTCCGGGCACCGTGCTCGAGGCGCCGACGCCGGTCTTCCCGCGTTACGTCGCACCGGAGACAGGTGCCTGAGTTCGAGGCAAGAAATGCTCATCGATACACACTGCCATCTCGACTTTGCCGATTTTGATGAGGAGCGCGACGAACTGGTTGCGCGCGCCCACGGCGTCGGCGTGGGACAGATGGTGACGATCTCGACGCATGTGCGGAAACTGGATCGCCTGCTGGCGTTGACCGCCCGGTATCCCTCCGTCTTCTGCTCGGTCGGCACCCATCCGAATAATGCCGGCGACGAACTGGACATCACGGCGGACGACCTTGTTCGGTTGGCAGAGAGTCACGAGAAGATCGTCGCGATCGGCGAGGCCGGCCTCGATTATTTCTACGACACGCAGAAGCCGGAAGACCAGCAGACCGGGTTTCGCCGCCACATCGAGGCGTCCCGCAGGACGCAGTTGCCGCTGGTCATCCATAGCCGCAGCGCAGACGATGACATGGCGGCGATCCTGCGGGAGGAAAGCGGGAAGGGGGCCTTCCCCTTCATCCTCCATTGTTTCTCGTCCGGAGCGGATCTTGCCCGCACCGGTGTCGAGTTGGGCGGCTACATTTCCTTCTCCGGAATCCTGACTTTTCCGAAGTCGGAAGAACTCCGTGAAATAGCGAAAAAGGTTCCGCACGAGCGGCTGCTGGTCGAGACGGATGCTCCATATCTTGCACCGAAGCGGTGGCGCGGGAAACGCAACGAGCCTGCCTATGTGGTCAATACGGCGGAGGTTCTGGCGGAGACGCTCGGCCTTTCGTTCGACGAAGTGGCGCGGATGACAACCGACAACGCGTTCCGGATCTTTGCCAAGATGCCGAGGCTCTGAGGAGCATGCGGTACAGGCGCAGATATACCATCCTCGGATGTGCGTCCTCTCCCGGAGTGCCGCGCATCAACGGCGATTGGGGCGCCTGCGACCCGAACAATCCGCGCAATCGACGAACGCGTGCCGCTTTCCTCGTAGAGCAGTTCTCACCGGACGGCGGCGCAACCACCATCGTCGTCGATACGGGGCCAGATTTTCGCGAACAGATGATCGCCGCCCGGGTCCAGCATATCGATGCAGTTCTCTATACCCACGCCCATGCGGATCATCTCCACGGGATCGATGACCTGCGGGGCTACTTCCATACCCAGAGGAAGCGCATTCCCATCTACGCGGATAGCTCAACGATGGAGCGGATTCGCATGGGCTTCGGTTATTGCCTCGAAACACCGGCTGGTGGAAACTATCCGCCGATCGTCGAGCCCAGACTGATCCAGTCGCTCGCCGATCCGCTGGTCATTGACGGTGCGGGTGGTCCGATCGAGATTCTGGCGCACCGTCAGGTGCATGGCGAGATACATTCGCTCGGCTTCCGGTTCGACAATGTCGGATATTGCAGCGACGTCAGTGATTTTCCGCCGGAGAGCGTCGGCCGTCTGGAGGGGCTCGATGTCCTCATACTCGATGCTCTGCAGTATCATCATCATCCGAGCCATCTTTCGCTCGATCAGGCGCTGGAGTGGATCGCTCGGTTGATGCCGCGCCAGGTTTACCTGACGCACATGCACACGCCCATGGACTACGATGCTGTTAACAACGCAACGCCGGACCATGTGCAGCCGGCGCACGACGGACTGAGCTTCGAGTACGAGTTCGAGGTCAGTTAGCGGTGGTGCACGCGCGACCGTGTTGGAATCTGATAGAAAGGCTCACGGAGTTTGTATAAGTCTCTGGAATCGCAGCCTGATCTATAAGTTCCATAATCCATCTTATGTGATTTTTGGATTTTATGAAAGCCCGCACGGCTTGGCACGCCTCACCAGTGTGAATCCGCCATCACCTCTTCTGCTTCCTCCCTCTCCATGCTGGTGATCCGCCGGACGATGTCCAGGCTGAAGCCTCTTCGCGCCAGCGACGCCAGTTCCCGTGCGAGACGTTTCTCGTCCGCGGGCGCGGTCCGGAATGGACCGAACCCGCGCTTGCGGGCGTATGCAGTCGCGGCACGGAGATCATCCGCGTCCAGCAAGACTTCGGTCACGGTGTCGTTGCTCACACCCTTGCGTCGAAGCGTATCGGCTATCTGTCGTCTGGATTTTCCGCCCCGGACCCCGGCGCGAACCCTGGAGGCCGAATAGGCCTGGTCATCCAGTCCGCCCACCTGCCGCCCGCAGTCAATTGCCCTTGCCGCCAATGCCTGTAGCTGGAGCTCGGTGATGCCCTCGAACTTCTGCTTCGCCTTTCTGCGAACGGCAGAACCCAGTTCCTGCTCCGTCATCATGCGGCGGGACAGCCGATAGAGCGCGGAGTTTCGTGCCCAGGCGAGCATTCGTGCCGTCGGCACGTCAGCATCTGTCTCGCTGTCTTCGAGCGATGGGCGCTTCTCCGGGTTTGACGGTGTTGTGACCTTTTCAGACATGCCGTTTGATGTAAGCTGTCGATGAGCATTTGTCGAAGGGATAGCCGATGCTCTTGCGCTTCGTATCGATCGCCCTGGCACTGGCAATTCTCTCCGGCGGGCCATTGCGTGCCGAAGATCCCGTGGTCGACGCACAGGAGGTCGTCTCTCGCCAGATCATCGCATTCTCGCGCGTGACGCGACGGGAGCTTTTGCGGAGGCCGGTCCGAACATGCGCAACAGCATATCGGACGAGAGCCGTTTCCTTGCCATGATCCTCCAACGCTACCCGCCGCTTGAGGCCGTCCGCAACTACGCGTTCGGGCGCTCGAAGCTGGTCGGCGGAGGTGAGTTCATACTGCAGGAGGTGATGCTGGCCGACCGGGACGGCAGTGACTGGACGGCGATCTTCGAGATCAGGCTGCTGGACAGCGGCGTCTACAAGGTCAACGGCATCCGCCTTCGCCCCAATCGCGCCAACCGAGGCATCTGACGCAGTCGTGGACGCTCAAATGGGGTCCAGATCACCCCTCGCCCACATCGCCTGCGTCTCCGCGTAGAACTCGGCGAAACGTCCTTCAGCAATTGCGAGGCGAATCCCCTTCATCAGGTCCTGGTAGTAGGAAAGGTTATTCCAGGACAGGAGCATTCCTCCGAGCGCTTCGTCCGAACGAACCAGGTGATGCAGGTAGGCGCGGGAATAGTCGCGCGCTGCAGGGCAGCTCGACTCCTCGTCGAGCGGACGCATGTCTTCAGCATGTCGGGCGTTGCGGATGTTTATGCGGCCGCGTCGCGTGAAGGCAAGGCCATGGCGTCCGGAGCGAGTCGGCATCACGCAATCGAACATGTCGATGCCGCGGGCGACGGATTTCAGGATGTCGTCGGGTGTGCCTACCCCCATGAGGTAGCGTGGCTTGGTCGTCGGAAGGACCGGCAGTGTCTCTTCCAGCATCTTCAGCATCACGTCCTGCGGCTCTCCGACGGCAAGGCCGCCGATCGCATAGCCCTTCAGATCGAGCTGCTTCAGCCCCTCGGCTGACCGTATTCGCAGATCCGGCTGGTCACCACCCTGGACGATGCCGAACATAGCCTTGCCGGCTTGCTCGCCGAAGGCGACGCGGCATCGTTCCGCCCAGCGAAGGGAAAGCTCCATCGCCCGCTCGATCTCTCTCGACTCTGCGGGGAGCGCGACGCATTCGTCCAGTTGCATCTGGATGTCGGAACCGAGGAGCCCCTGTATCTCGATCGACCGCTCTGGCGACATGTGGTGCAACGAGCCGTCCACGTGGCTCTTGAAGGTGACGCCCTGCTCGTCCAGCTTCCGCAGGCCGGACAGTGACATGACCTGGAAGCCGCCGCTGTCGGTGAGGATCGGGTGCTCCCAGCGGATAAGCTTGTGCAGTCCTCCGAGCCGCCCGACGCGTTCAGCTCCCGGCCGCAGCATCAGATGATAGGTATTGCCGAGGATGATGTCCGCACCCGTCTCCCGTACCTGGTCAAGATACATCGCCTTGACTGTGCCGACCGTGCCGACGGGCATAAAGGCCGGCGTGCGGATCGCGCCCCGTGGCATGCTGACTTCGCCAAGCCGCGCACCGCCGTCAGTAGCCTTGAGGGTGAACTGAAATGTTTCTGTCATTCTGGGTCCCGGAACAGGAGGGTGGCATCGCCATAGGAATAGAAGCGATAGCCGGTACGGATGGCGTGCTCGTAGGCGCCTCGCATTGTTTCGAGGCCGCTGAAGGCCGAGACGAGCATGAAGAGCGTCGATTTCGGCAGATGGAAATTCGTCATCAGGATATCGACGGCCCTGAACCTGTAACCCGGTGTGATGAAGATGTCGGTCGAGCCGCTCCAGGGATTGATGGTTCCATCCTCTGCAGTCGCACTCTCCAGCAGGCGCAGGGATGTGGTTCCAACGGAAACGATCCTCCCGCCCCGCTTCCTGACCGCGTTCAGTCGCTCGGCGGTGTCGGAGCTGACATGTCCAATCTCGGCATGCATTCGGTGCTCGCTCGTGTCATCTGCCTTCACCGGAAGGAAAGTTCCCGCACCGACGTGCAGCGTCACGAAATGCCGCTCGATCCCCGCCTCGTCGAGCGCCGCGAATAGCTCTGGTGTGAAATGCAGACCGGCCGTCGGGGCGGCAACCGCACCCTGCTCGCGCGCATAGATGGTCTGATAGTCTTCTCTGTCGCGTTCATCCTCGGGCCGCTTGTCCGCGATGTAAGGCGGCAGAGGAATGTGTCCCACCGTCATGATCGCCTCGTCGAGCGCAGGGCCCGAAAGGTCGAAGAGAAGCGTGATCTCACCCCCCTCTCCCTTTGCCTCGACGGTAGCATTCAGCGTGCCGAGAAGGCAGGCATCGCCGCTATGTCCGAAGAGGATCCGGTCACCGACCTTGATGCGCTTGCCGGGTCTTGCAAAAGCCTTCCAACGTTCAGGACCTGCCCGCATATGCAGTGTCGCGGACACCGGCAATTCACTTCCGCCTTCGCGTACACGCTGCCCTTCCAGTTGCGCGGGAATGACGCGGGTGTCGTTGAAGACCAGCGCATCGCCTTCTCGCAGGAGGGATGGGAGATCACGAACCGCCCGGTCGGAGAGGAAAGATGTACCCCCGGGGCGGACAACGAGCATGCGAGCGGCGTCGCGCGGGCTAGCTGGGCGCAAGGCGATGTTTTCGTCAGGCAGGTCGAAGTCGAAGAGGTCTACGCGCATGAGAGGTCAGAACATCCGGATCATCACGACGCCGGCGCAGAGCAGCAGAGCCCCCACTACCCGTCCGGCCGTCAGTTCGCGCACGGCTACACCCATGAAGCCGATGCGGTCAATGAGAAGACCGGCCGTGAGTTGGCCTGCGACGGAAAACGCCATGACGGCGGCTGCGCCGATCCGGGGCGTCAGCAGGATGGCAGCCGTGACATAAACGCTTCCGAGGCAGCCACCCGCGAAGTACAGCCAGGGAGCTGGCGCGCGCCAATCCGGCGCAACGCCCTGAAGGCGGGAGAAGACGACGACCACTACCGCAAGCGCAATCGCACCGGCGGCGAAGGATATCATGGCGGCCGCCACCGGCATCCCGAGCGCGCGGCCGAGTTGCGTGTTGATCGGAGCCTGGATCGCGATGCATGCGCCGGCAACGACGCCGAGGATGCTCCAAAGAAAGCCAGTCATCGAAATACCTTCATCGCCTCGCTGAGCCATTGTCACAAACGGAAAACGCCCCGGTCTTCCCGGGGCGCAGGGATCATCCGTGCCTGGATGATCAGGCGGCCGCGTCGGCAGCAACCCGCAGCGTGACGATCGAGTCGGGATCCTGGACCGGCTCACCCTTCTTGATCTGGTCGATATGCTCCATGCCTTCGATGACCTGACCCCATACGGTGTACTGCTTGTTGAGCCAGGGAGCCTCCGTGAAGCAGATGAAGAACTGCGAGTTGGCGGAGTTCGGATTCTGCGAACGGGCCATTGAGCAGGTGCCCCGGACATGCGGAACGGCCGAGAACTCGGCCTTCAGGTCCGGCTTGTCGGAACCGCCCATGCCGGCCCGCGACGGGTTGAAGCTCGCGCCGCCCTTCTTGCCGTACTGCACGTCGCCTGTCTGCGCCATGAAGTCGGCGATCACGCGGTGGAAGACGACACCGTCATAGGCGTTCTCACGGGCGAGCTCCTTGATCCGGGCGACGTGGCCGGGTGCAAGATCAGGCATCAGCGAGATCACGACCCTGCCCTTCGTGGTTTCCATGATGAGCGTGTTTTCCGGATCCTTGATCTCGGCCATGTCCTTCTCCTTCATTCTTCGTTTCGACGCCGGTGAGCGCCCTTCGTTTATCGTCCGACGGTGACCTTCACCATCCGGTCGGGGTCGGAAACCTCGCCGTTACCGCCCTCGCCCCGCTTGATCTTGTCGACATTCTCCATGCCCGAGACGACCTTGCCCACGACCGTATACTGGCCGTTGAGGAACGATCCCTCGTCGAACATGATGAAGAACTGCGAATTGGCAGAATCGGGATCCTGCGACCGTGCCATGCCGACGGTACCGCGTTCGAATGGAAGCTGCGAGAACTCGGCGGGAAGATCGGGCAGCTGCGATCCACCAGTGCCGGCCCGCGCAGGATTGAAACCATCCTCCATGTCGCCGAACTCGACATCACCGGTCTGGGCCATGAAACCCTCAATCACGCGATGAAAAGCGACATTGTCGTACTCGCCCTTCGCCGCGAGCTCCTTCAGGCGCTCGACGTGGTTGGGTGCCGCGTCCGGCATCAGTTCGACGACCACCGGGCCGTCCTTGAGTTCGATCGTCAGATAATCGTCCTCTGCGGCGAATGCCGGCAAGACAACCGAGGTAAATGCGAGAGCACCGGCAAAGGCGAGACGAAGCAGTTTCATGTCTTCTCCAAGAACGAGAGTCAGCGGTTCAGCTTGTTTTTCATGGCAGCAAGCACCGGAGCCGGAACGAAGGCACCGACGTCACCGCCCATCGCGGCGATCTGACGTACCAATGTGGCCGTAATGGGCCGCGAGGCAACGCCAGCGGGCAGAAATACCGTTTGCACGTCGGGCGCCATCTGCCGGTTCATGCCAGCCATCTGCATTTCATAGTCCAGATCGGTCCCGTCCCTCAGTCCGCGAATAAGCAGGCTTGCGCCATGGGCACGCGCGGCATCCACCACGAGGTTGTCGAACGAAATGACATCGATCTCGCCAGCTGCCGATGGCAATGCCTCGGCAAGTGATGCTCGGATTAGCTGGGCTCGCTCCTCGAAAGTGAAAAGCGGAGTCTTCCCTGGATGGATACCGATCGCAACGACCACCTTTTCGGCGACGTTCAACGCCTGGAGCAGCACATCGAGGTGTCCGTTCGTCATCGGATCGAATGATCCGGGATAAAATGCGGTCGCCATCAAGCCTCTCACGGGTTTTATCGCCTTTTGTCACGGAAGGTCCGGCGCTGCAAGCCGCGAAGATGAACGCCAGATGAATGCGCCATTCAAGCCCGTTTCATTGACGGTATGCATTCTTGCCAGCAGTGGGCGGGAGACCGAACCGAGAAGCGACCCCATGCTTCTCCATGCAATTGGAACCAGTTCGCCGGAAGAGCGTTCTGGCCAACAAGAAGGACAACTGAGATGATCGAGAGAAGGAAGCCGATCATGCTGGACAAGATTTCCATGATCAACATGGTATGGACAGCAATGATTGCGGCAATGCTCACGGCCACGGTGAGCCTTTACCAGGATCGTTCGGAATGGAGCGACCTAAACTATCCGCAGATGACGGGACGTTATCACGATATCTCGTTCTACTGACGGCCCGAAGCAAGAGGCAGGTTATGTTCGTGACCCTTTCGGTATTGGCAAGTCTGATCAGCGTCATGTTCGTAGCGTCGATCGCGTCGACGATTTCCGAACTGCGCCGTGAACGCGAGGAAATGAAGGTCTTTGCGGCCCGCCGGGTCACCTTCTAGTCATTGAGATCGAGTTTAACTGATTTCACGGTAGCGGACTGCACCGTCGCACGAGATGTCGACCGTGCAGCCAAAAAATAAGCCGGGCATGACGCCCGGCTTATTTTCGTTCTGAGCATCACTCAGCGTCCGTATCCGGAGGCGGAGCCTCTGCCTTGGGAGATGGTCCGAAATCGCCCGTTTCCGAAACGATCTCGTCGGGGACCAGGCCACCGTTCTCATCGCTGCCTTCCGGCTCGCTGACGCGTTCTACTGAAACGACGCGTTCATCCTTCGCGGTGGAGAAGATGGTGACGCCCTTCGTGGCGCGGCTTGCGATGCGAATGCCGTTGACCGGTACGCGGATCAGTACCCCGCCATTCGACACGAGCATGATCTGGTCGGTATCTTCGACCGGGAAAGCGGCCACCAGTTGCCCGATCTCATTCGTGCGCGAGGTATCGGTGGCGCGGATCCCCTTGCCGCCGCGGCCAGAGGTACGGAAGTCGTAGGAGGACGAACGCTTGCCGAAGCCTCGCTCAGAAACCGTCAGCACGAACTGCTCCCGCGCCTTGAGTTCCTGGTACCGCTCCTCGGTGAGTTCACCTTCGGCGCCGACCTCTTCGCCGACCAGGGAGATATCCTCTTCGTCAACGCCCATCGCGCGACGTTCCCCGGCAGACCGCTTGAGGTAGGCAGCGCGCTCCCAGGGCTCGGCATCGACATGCCCGACGATTGTCATCGAGATGATGCGATCGGCTGGTTGGAGGCTGATCCCGCGCACGCCGATCGAGTTACGGCCGGCAAAGACGCGAACGCTATCGACGGGGAAGCGGATGCACTGGCCAAGCGCGGTCGTCAGGAGCACGTCATCACGATCCGTGCATGTCTCGACGGAGAGGATTTCGTCGCCCTCCTCCTCGAGCTTCATTGCGATCTTGCCGTTGCGGTTGACCTGGATGAAGTCGGAAAGCTTGTTCCGGCGAACGGTGCCGCGTGTCGTCGAGAACATGACGTCGAGATTGTCCCACGTCGTCTCGTCTTCCGGCAACGGCATGATGGTCGTGATGCGCTCTCCCGGCTCCAGCGGCAACATGTTGATCAGTGCCTTGCCGCGCGAGGTGGGCGTGCCGATCGGCAGGCGCCAGACCTTCTCCTTATAGACGATGCCGCGAGACGAGAAGAACAGCACCGGCGTGTGCGTATTGGCAACGAACAGCCGGGTCACGAAATCTTCGTCACGCGTCGCCATGCCGGAGCGGCCCTTGCCGCCGCGCCGCTGTGCGCGATAGGTCGTGAGCGGCACCCGCTTGATGTAGCCGAGGTGTGAAACGGTGACGACCATGTCCTCGCGGGCGATGAGATCCTCATCGTCCATGTCGGGGCCGCCTTCCAGGATTTCGGTGCGTCGCGGCGTCCCAAATTCGTCCCGGACGGCCGTCAGCTCGTCTTTGACGATCTGGTAGATGCGAACCCGCGAGGAGAGGATTTCCAGGTAGTCGCTGATCTCTGCACCGATCTTGTTGAGTTCGTCGGCGATCTCGTCACGGCCCAGGGCCGTCAGGCGGGCAAGACGCAGTTCCAGGATCGCACGAGCCTGTTCTTCCGACAGGTTGTAGGTGTCGTCGTCATTGATGCGGTGGCGCGGATCGTCGATCAGCCGAATCAGCGCATCGACATCATGCGCCGGCCAGCGGCGCGTCATCAGTTGCTCACGCGCGGTTGCCGGATCCGGCGCGCGACGGATCAGGTTGATGACCTCGTCGATATTCGCGACGGCGATCGCCAGACCGACCAAGACATGTGCGCGTTCCCGGGCCTTGCGCAGAAGGTACTTGGTGCGCCGGCTGACGACTTCCTCGCGGAAGGCGACGAACGCCTTCAGCATGTCGATCAGCGTCAACTGCTCGGGCTTGCCACCGTTCAGGGCCACCATGTTGCAGCCGAATGACGTCTGCAGCGGCGTGTAACGGTAGAGCTGGTTGAGGATGACTTCGGCATTGGCATCGCGCTTGAGCTCGATCACGACGCGGTAGCCCTGGCGGTCGGATTCGTCGCGAAGATCGGAAATGCCTTCGATGCGCTTGTCGCGCACGAGCTCGGCCATCTTCTCGATCATCGTCGCCTTGTTCACCTGGTAGGGAACCTCAGTGATGATGATCTGTTCGCGGTCTCCCCGCATCGGCTCGATATGCGCCCGGCCGCGCATGATGACTGAGCCGCGCCCGGTCTCATAGGCGGACTTAATCCCTGCCCTTCCCAGGATCAGTGCGCCGGTCGGGAAATCGGGTCCCGGGATGATCTGCATTAGTTCCGGCAGTTCGATAGCCGGATTGTCGATCAAGGCGATGCAGGCATCGATCACCTCGGCAAGATTGTGCGGCGGGATGTTCGTCGCCATGCCGACTGCGATGCCACCTGCGCCATTGACGAGGAGGTTCGGGAAGCGTGCCGGTACCACGACCGGTTCGGACATCGTCCCATCATAGTTGTCGCGAAAGTTGACCGTCTCCTTGTCGAGGTCGTCAAGAAGCGAATGTGCAGCCTTCGCCAGGCGGCACTCAGTGTAGCGCTGAGCTGCCGGCGGATCGCCGTCGATCGAGCCGAAGTTGCCTTGGCCGTCGATCAGCGGCAGGCGGAGCGACCAGTCCTGCGCCATACGTGCCAGGGCGTCGTAGATCGCAGAATCGCCATGAGGATGGTATTTACCCATCACGTCACCGGTGACGCGCGCCGACTTCACATACTTCTTGTTCCAGTCGATGCCCATCTCGCTCATGGAGAAAAGGATGCGGCGATGGACCGGCTTCAATCCGTCACGAACATCCGGGAGCGCGCGGCTGACGATGACGCTCATGGCGTAATCGAGATAGGACCGCTGCATCTCTTCCATGATGGAAATGGGTTCGATGCCGGGTGGCAGCTTTCCGCCGCCGGGGGTGCTTTGCTCAGTCAAATCGGATCACGATCTTTGTTCGGAATCAGTTGTGTTTCTATAGCGGAAAGCGGCTTCATGCGCCAAGTTCGACACCGGTTGTGAACAGGTTTCGAACCCTGGCGAGAAAGCCCGCCGTGGCGCGGCGCGCCAGACAATGGCGAGGCCGCCCTTCCCTTGAAGGTGACGCTGTCCTAACAAGGTCGGAGGGGGTCCGCAAGGATCGGCAAACGCGCTGGAGGAGAGATGGCGACTGCAGACATATTGGTCAATGCCTTCACCACCCTGCTCGTCACACTCGACCCGCCCGGGCTGGCGCCGGTTTTCCTGGGGCTGACGGTCGGCATGAGCCGTGAACAGCGCCGTCACGTCGCTGTGCGCGGCTCGCTGATAGCTTTCGGCATACTTGCCGTCTTCGCCCTCTTCGGTGCGAGCCTGCTGGGCTCCCTTGGGATATCCATGGGCGCCTTCCGCATCGCCGGCGGACTTCTGCTGTTCTGGATCTCTTTCGAGATGGTCTTCGAGCGTCGGCAAGAGCGCAAGGAAAAGACGTCGCAGGCGGCAATCACGGTCGACCACCTTCATAACATTGCGGTGTTTCCGCTGGCGCTTCCGCTGATCGCCGGACCCGGAGCCATTTCCGCGACGGTACTTCTCGCCGGCACCCTGGCAGGCCCATGGGACCGCCTTCTGCTGATCGGCGTCCTGGCACTCACAATGGGTGTGGTATTGGCGGCCCTGCTGATTGCCGAACGGCTAGACCGATTCCTCGGAGTGACGGGGCGGGCCATCCTGACCCGCCTCCTTGGAGTTATTCTGGCGGCACTCTCCGTCCAGTTCGTGGTGGACGGCGTGAAGTCGGCGTTCAACACCGTCTGAGGCTCGTCAGTTCGGTCGCTCACAAAGCGACCGAACGTAGATCAGAACGGGATGTCGTCGTCCAGATCGCGGGAGAAGCCGCCTCCGCCACCCTGGCCACTACCTTGGCCTCCACGGCTTCCGCCGGAGGCTGGCCGGTCGTAGTCGTCGCCGAAGTTGCCTCCGCCGTAGTCGCTGCCGCCACTAACGCGGCCACCACTGCCGCCGCCATAGCTCCCCTGCCCGCCACCTTCGCCGCGCCCGTCCAGCATGGTCAGCGTCGAGTTGAAGCCCTGCAGAACGACCTCCGTGGAATAGCGGTCATTGCCGTTCTGGTCCTGCCACTTGCGGGTCTGCAGCGCGCCCTCGATATAGAGCTTGGCGCCCTTCTTCACATACTGCTCGACGACCTTGCACAGGCCCTCGTTGAAGACGACGACATTGTGCCATTCGGTCTTCTCCTTGCGTTCGCCGCTGTTGCGGTCACGCCAGCTTTCCGAAGTGGCAATGCGCAGGTTGGCGATCGGACGGCCGTCCTGCGTGCGCCGAATTTCAGGATCGGCTCCGACATTACCGATCAGGATTACCTTGTTGACGCTTCCAGCCATAGTTCTTCACCTTGTTCGCTGCCTGTCGTGCAGCCAATTTCCGAGAGGACGGTAGCTTAGACCATCTGCCGCCGGGATTGGCCTCCCTCTGCCGCTCATCCACAGTCGATTTTTGTTCTTTTTTTGTTCTATTTATTCTCTATAATCGAGTCAAGCGACTCGCATTTGACGCGGTCTGTTGGAGTTTCTGCCTTCACACCGCCACTTCATTCACTACATAAGGGCATCGATCCTTCCCCACCGAGCAGACTAATGAGCGAACTTAAGACGATCTCCATCCGTGGTGCGCGTGAGCATAACCTGAAGGGTATCGATCTCGACTTGCCGCGCAACTCGTTGATCGTCATGACCGGGCTTTCCGGTTCAGGCAAATCCTCCCTCGCCTTCGACACGATCTACGCCGAGGGACAGCGACGCTATGTCGAAAGCCTTTCGGCCTATGCGCGCCAGTTCCTGGAGATGATGCAGAAGCCGGACGTGGACCAGATCGACGGGCTTTCTCCTGCCATTTCGATCGAGCAGAAGACGACGTCCCGCAATCCGCGCTCCACTGTCGGCACGGTCACCGAAATCTACGACTACATGCGCCTGCTGTTTGCGCGCGTCGGCGTTCCCTATTCGCCGGCAACCGGCCTGCCGATCGAGAGCCAGACGGTCAGCCAGATGGTGGACAGGGTCCTCGCCTTCGAGGAGGGAACCCGTCTCTACATCCTGGCGCCGATGATCCGCGGTCGAAAGGGCGAGTACAAGAAGGAACTCGCCGACCTGATGAAAAAGGGCTTCCAGCGGGTGAAGGTGGATGGCCAGTTCTACGAGATCGCCGATGTGCCGGCGCTCGACAAGAAATACAAGCATGACATCGACGTGGTGGTGGATCGCCTCGTTGTGCGTTCGGCCATCGGTGCGCGACTGGCCGACAGCCTCGAGACCTCGCTGAAGCTTGCCGACGGTCTGGCAGTCGCGGAGTTTGCCGACAAGCCGCTCCCGCCGCAGGAAACGGCCGCGGGCGGCTCGGCGAACAAGTCGCTGAACGAAACGCACGAACGCGTGCTCTTTTCTGAGAAATTCGCCTGCCCCGTTTCGGGCTTTACGATCCCAGAGATCGAACCGCGACTGTTCTCCTTCAACAATCCTTTTGGTGCCTGCCCCACTTGTGACGGGCTCGGCTTCCAGCAGAAGATCGACGCGGCGTTGATCGTGCCGGAGCCGAGCCGCACGCTGCGCGACGGCGCTATAGCCCCATGGGCCAAGTCGACTTCACCTTATTACAACCAGACCCTGGAGGGGCTTGGGAAGGTCTATGGCTTCAAGCTGTCCACCCGCTGGTCGGAACTCTCCGAGCAGGCGCAGTCCGCCATCCTCCAGGGGACCGAAGAGAAGGTCGAGTTCCATTACGCGGACGGCGCCCGGTCCTACAAGACAACGAAGACATTCGAAGGGATCGTTCCCAACCTCGAACGCCGCTGGAAGGAAACCGACAGTGCGTGGGCGCGCGAGGAGATAGAGCGCTACATGTCGGCGGCGCCCTGCCCCGCCTGCAACGGCTTCCGTCTGAAACCGGAGGCACTGGCCGTCAAGGTCAACGCGCTGCATATCGGTCAGGTGACCGACATGTCCATCAAGGTGGCGCGGGACTGGTTCGAGGAACTGCCGCAGCACCTGAACACCAAGCAGAACGAGATTGCGGTGCGCATCCTCAAGGAGATCCGCGAACGGCTGCGCTTCCTCAACGATGTCGGCCTCGACTATCTCAGCCTTTCCCGGAATTCAGGCACGCTGTCCGGCGGCGAAAGCCAGCGCATCCGGCTTGCCTCGCAGATCGGCTCAGGGCTCACGGGGGTGCTCTATGTCCTGGACGAACCGTCGATCGGTCTTCACCAGCGCGACAATGCGCGGCTGCTCGATACGCTGAAGCACCTGCGGGACATCGGCAATACCGTGATTGTCGTCGAGCATGACGAGGACGCGATCCTCACCGCTGATTATGTCGTCGATATCGGTCCTGCCGCAGGCATTCACGGCGGTGAAGTGGTCGCGGAAGGCACGCCCGCGCAGGTCATGGCAAACCCTAAATCGATCACCGGCAAGTATCTTTCCGGCGAACTCGGTGTCGCGGTGCCCGCCGAACGTCGCAAGCCGAAGAAGGGAAAGGAGATCAAGGTCGTCGGCGCCCGCGGCAACAATCTGAGGAATGTCACCGCATCTGTGCCGCTCGGCGTTTTCACGGCGGTAACCGGCGTTTCGGGCGGCGGTAAGTCCACCTTCCTGATCGAAACGCTCTACAAGGCCGCCGCACGGCGGGTCATGGGTGCGCGAGAGATCCCTGCCGAGCACGACAGGATCGACGGTTTCGAACACATTGACAAGGTGATCGATATTGACCAGTCGCCGATCGGACGCACGCCGCGCTCCAACCCGGCCACCTATACCGGCGCCTTCACCCCGATCCGTGACTGGTTTGCAGGCCTCCCCGAGGCGAAGGCGCGGGGCTATGCGCCCGGCCGCTTTTCCTTCAACGTCAAGGGCGGCCGCTGCGAGGCCTGCCAGGGCGACGGCGTCATCAAGATCGAGATGCACTTCCTTCCCGACGTCTACGTCACCTGCGACGTCTGCCACGGCAAGCGCTACAACCGTGAGACGCTCGACGTGCATTTCAAGGGCAAGTCAATCGCCGATGTGCTGGACATGACGGTCGAGGAAGGTGTCGAGTTCTTCTCGGCCGTTCCCTCCGTGCGTGACAAGTTGCAGGCGCTCTTCAATGTCGGCCTGGGCTATATCAAGGTGGGGCAGCAGGCCAACACGCTTTCGGGGGGCGAGGCGCAGCGCGTCAAGCTAGCCAAGGAATTGTCGAAGCGCTCGACCGGACGCACGCTGTACATCCTCGACGAGCCGACGACGGGTCTGCATTTCCACGACGTGGCAAAGCTCCTCGACATGTTGCACGAACTGGTGAACCAGGGGAATTCGGTGGTGGTCATCGAGCATAATCTCGAGGTCATCAAGACGGCGGACTGGATCATCGACATCGGGCCGGAAGGTGGAACCGGCGGCGGCGAAGTGGTGGCAGCCGGACCGCCGGAGGCGATTGTCAACGAAAAGCGGTCCTATACGGGTCAGTTCCTCAAGGAACTGCTCGATCGACGACCGGCGAAGAGGGTTGAGGCGGCGGAGTAGTCGCCGGGGAGGCATGATGCCAGCGAAAGGCACGATTCGCACCGGAATCGGAGGCTGGACCTTCGAGCCGTGGGAAGGCAGTTTCTATCCCGAGAAGCTGCCGAAGAAGCGGCAGCTTGAATATGCGTCCGGCAAGCTGAAGGTCATCGAGGTCAACGGCACCTATTACGGATCGCAGAAACCTGAGACTTTTGCGAAATGGGCCTCCGAAGTGCCGGAAGGCTTCATCTTCACGCTCAAGGCCAGCCGCTTCACGACCAACCGCAAGGTCTTGGCGGAGGCCGGCGAATCGATCGACAGGTTCTTTGCCCAGGGGCTGACGGAACTCGGCCCGCATCTCGGACCGATCCTGTGGCAGTTCGCGCCCACCAAGAAGTTCGAGCCCGAGGATTTCGAAGCATTCCTGAAGCTTCTGCCGGACAATGTCGACGGACTGCGTCTGCGGCATGTCGTGGAAGTACGCCACGACAGTTTCAAGGTTCCGGAATTCGTGCAACTCCTCGCCCGATACAATGTAGCGCCCGTCTGCGCCGATCATCATGAATACCCGATGATTGCTGACGTAACCGCTGATTTCGTCTACGCGCGGCTGCAGACGGGATCCGACGACATCCCGAATTGTTATGCGGAAGCCGATCTGAAGGCGTGGGCGGATCGCCTGGAGACATGGGCGTCGGGTGGTGTGCCGGGTGACCTGCCGCTCGTCGACGGGGCTCGTAAACCGAAGCAGGAACCACGTGACGTCTTTGCCTTCTTCATTCACGAAGGCAAGGTGAATGCCCCGCAGGGGGCGATAGCCCTCCAGGGTTTGGTCGACGGCTGATCAGTCAGCGTCGAGCGGCCTAATGGCGTGGACCAGCGCTTCGGCCGTCATGCCCTCCCCTGCGCGAAGAGCGGCTTCCCCGTGGAGATAGACGCCCGCGGCGGCCGCCTCGAATGCCGGCATGCCGTTGGCCAGCAGTGCGCCGATCATTCCAGCGAGTACATCGCCCGAGCCCGCCGTCGCGAGCCAAGGCGGAGCGTTCTCGTTGACAGCGGCCCGGCCGTCGGGCGCAGCAATGACGGTATCGGCCCCCTTGTAGACGACGACGGCATTCGACCGTTGTGCGGCAGCCACCGCCTTTTCGACCTTGCTCAGCTCGAAGGCGTCACCGATATCCGGGAAAAGACGGGCGAACTCCCCCTCGTGAGGCGTCAGGACAAGGCGGGTTTCGCCGCGGTAGGCATCGAAGAGCAGGTCCGGACAGTCCCGGAAGGATGTGATCCCGTCAGCGTCCAGCACGAGCGGGTGGCCATCGAGCGCCAGGACGAAATCCCTCGCCTTTGCACCAACGCCAAATCCCGGTCCCAAAACGAAGGCCGAGAGTTTCCCGCTTGCCAGCCACTCCCCGATCTCATCTGGATTCTTCACTTCGCGCAGCATGACAGCCGTTAGGTGTCCGGCGTTCGTCCCCATTGCATCGGGAGGCGAAGCGACCGTGACGAGTCCGGCACCGCTGGCCAGCCCGGCCTCCGCCGAGAGGCGCGCGGCGCCCGTGTGTGATGCGCCGCCGGAGAAGACGATGAGATGTCCCCGCCGGTACTTATGCGATCCTGAATCAGGTTTCGGCAGCAGGTGGCGCCACAGCGACGGCTGGTTCACCCGCAGCGCACCCCCGGCATTTCGAACGATGCGCCACGGGATGCCGATGTCGACGACCTCGACGTCACCGCACAGTGACCTGCCGGGCATCAGCAGGTGGCCCGGCTTGCGTGCCATAAAGGTCACCGTATGGCTCGCGGGAAACGCACCGCCGAGCGGTATGCCCCTGCGGCCGCACAGGCCGGACGGGAGGTCGACGGCGATGACGGGAAGGCCGGACGCTTCCACGGCCGCGATCACCTCCCGAAGGTCGGTTGGAACGTCACGCGCCAAGCCCGCACCGAAGACGGCGTCGATGATTGTGTCACCCGCCTGCAAGCTCAGATCCGACAGCGGCAAGGCCGGGAGCGGACAAGCCCGCCTGGCAATCCCCGCGTCCCCGGCAGGCTCGAAGGCGACATCCAGCACGAAGATCTGCACTCTGGCGCCGCCCTCGGCAAGCGCACGGGCGGCAACATAGCCGTCTCCGCCATTGTTTCCCGGCCCACAAAGCACGACGAAGCGGCACGTCTGCGGATAAAGCCGCAGCGCCGCCGCCGCAACCGCCCGCCCTGCTTGCTCCATCAGTCCGTAGGAGTCGATACCTGAGGCAGCCGCGGCAGCGTCCGCATCGGCCATTTCCTTCGGGGTGAGCAGTGTGGCAAGGTCCGTGATCATCCCGCCAATTGAAACCAAAGTCTGCCAGCACGCAAGCTCGCCTCATCGACCGTCGACGTGCCCAAAAGCTATGCAAGTGCCTAATAGATGAGCCTCTGCATGCATCCCAGGAAAGCGCGAAGGTACCGCGGCGGCGATGAAAGCATCATCCGCCTAAATTGAAGGCCGGTGGAAGCCATCGAGAAAATCCCCCGAGGCGTACCACTCGCCTGCTTTTGGCTTCCGCCATGGAATTTTTTGCCCCAGCGTCTTTGCAGACTGGCATGATACCTGCATTAGTAGGGACGCCGGTAACGGCCACGTCAGGGAGAGATAGTTTCTCATGAAAAAGATCGAAGCCATCATCAAGCCGTTCAAGCTGGACGAAGTGAAGGAAGCCCTTCAGGAGGTCGGCCTGCAGGGCATAACTGTGACGGAGGCGAAGGGCTTCGGGCGGCAGAAGGGCCATACGGAGCTCTATCGCGGCGCCGAATACGTGGTGGATTTTCTGCCCAAGGTGAAGGTCGAAGTCGTACTCGCCGACGAGAGCGTCGACGCCGTCATAGAAGCCATTCGCAACGCGGCCCAGACCGGCCGCATCGGCGATGGAAAGATATTCGTCTCTAATGTCGAGGAAGTCGTCCGGATCCGAACGGGCGAAACGGGCGTCGACGCCATCTAGTTCGCGAGGCCTCCCAGCCTCGGCACAATTCGTCATCACATTTCAAGGAAGCAGCAAATGACGACCGCAAGCGAAATCATGAAGCAGATCAAGGAAAACGAGGTTAAGTTCGTCGACCTGCGTTTCACGGACCCCCGGGGCAAGCTTCACCACGTCACCATGGACGTCGCCGCCGTCGATGAAGACATGTTCGCCGACGGCGTCATGTTCGACGGGTCCTCAATCGGCGGCTGGAAGGCGATCAATGAGTCCGACATGGTGCTCATGCCCGACCCTGCCACCGTGCACATGGACCCCTTCTTCGCCCAGTCGACGATGGTGGTCGTCTGCGACATTCTCGACCCAGTGTCCGGCGAAGCCTATAACCGCGACCCGCGCGGTACCGCCAAGAAGGCCGAAGCCTACCTGAAGGCATCGGGAATCGGCGATACCGTCTATGTCGGGCCCGAGCCCGAATTCTTCGTCTTCGACGACGTCAAGTACAAGGCGGACCCCTTCAACACCGGGTTCAAGCTCGACTCCTCGGAACTGCCGTCCAACGACGATACCGATTATGAAACCGGCAACCTCGGCCACCGTCCGCGCGTGAAGGGCGGCTATTTCCCGGTTCCCCCGGTCGACAGCCTCCAAGACATGCGCTCGGAAATGCTGACCGTTCTGGCCGAGATGGGCGTGGTCGTCGAGAAGCATCACCACGAGGTGGCATCCGCACAGCATGAACTCGGTGTGAAGTTCGACACCCTGGTCCGCAATGCCGACAAGATGCAGATCTACAAGTATGTGGTCCATCAGGTCGCCAACGCCTATGGCAAGACGGCAACCTTCATGCCGAAGCCGATCTTCGGCGACAATGGCTCCGGTATGCACGTTCACCAGTCGATCTGGAAAGACGGCAAGCCGACCTTCGCAGGCGATGAGTATGCAGGCCTTTCGGAGTCCTGCCTCTACTACATCGGGGGCATCATCAAGCATGCCAAGGCGATCAACGCCTTCACCAACCCGTCGACGAATTCCTACAAGCGTCTCGTTCCAGGGTATGAAGCACCGGTATTGCTTGCCTATTCCGCCCGCAACCGTTCCGCGTCCTGCCGCATTCCTTTCGGAACCGGCCCGAAGGCAAAGCGCGTCGAAGTCCGCTTCCCCGATCCGACGGCGAACCCCTATCTCGGCTTCGCTGCCATGCTGATGGCGGGCCTCGACGGCATCAAGAACAAGATCCATCCCGGCAAGGCCATGGACAAGGATCTTTACGATCTCCCACCGAAGGAACTGAAGAAGATCCCGACTGTCTGCGGTTCGCTGCGCGAAGCTCTCGAGAGCCTCGACAAGGATCGCAAGTTCCTGACCGCCGGCGGCGTTTTCGACGACGACCAGATCGACGCCTATATCGAGCTGAAGATGACGGAAGTCATGCGCTTCGAGATGACGCCGCATCCCGTCGAATTCGACATGTACTACTCGGCCTGATCCAGGCAACGCCGAGACAAGAAGGCGGCGGGCCATGCCCGCCGCCTTTTCCATGGCTATATGTAGGGGCGGAACATCCCCCGAGCCTTCGCATTACCCCCTTGATGCGGTGAGATTTTATTCCCACATCAGGATGCGAAAGGATATCGCACCATGAAACAACGCAGCGCTAAGTTCACTATCGGTGAAGTGGTCCGCCACAAGGTTTTCCCGTTCCGTGGCGTGGTGTTCGACGTGGATCCGGAGTTTGCCAATTCCGAGGAATGGTGGAATGCCATTCCCGCCGAGATCCGCCCGAACCGGGACCAGCCGTTCTATCACCTGCTGGCCGAAAACGATGAGACGGAATATGTGGCCTATGTGTCGGAGCAGAACCTCGAGCATGACGAGAGCGACATGCCGCTTCGCAACCCGCAGGTCTACCAGATCTTCGAGGAAGGCCCCCGCGGGCGGCTGACTCCGAAGATGGGGTTCGCGCACTAAGTCCAACAGCACTCACAAACGAAAAACGCCAGCCTAGGGCCGGCGTTTTTATTGTTGGCTGAAGGCCCGGATTATTGACCCTGCTTGGCGGCGTTCTGAGCGTCTTCAAGCTTCTTGCGGGCTTCTTCGGCCTTCTTCTGCATGCCTTCCTGCAGAGTACGCTGGCTTTCAGCGAGTTGCGACTGCGTGATCGGCTCTCCGTCAAAGGCCCCGGTGAAGCCGTTCAGGGAAATCTTGATCGGATTGGGCGCGCGGCGGAAATTGATCGACGTGAACACGACCTCACCGCCCTTCTTGAGGCTGGCGATCATCGCATCCGTCAGCGGCACTTCTGCCGTGCACTTGTCCGGAAGGCAGACAGCATAATCGAGCTTCTGGCCCTTGCCGCCATCGATCTGCATGGTGATGCCGGGCGGTATCAGTCGTGCGGTCGGCACCGAGACCTGAAGGATCTTGCGGTTGACCTTGCCTTCAACGGTGATCAGGCCGACGGCGGTCACCAACTGCCCGTTCTGGGCGAGCATGATGTTCTGAACGACGCAGAGGTCGCTGTCATCCTGCTTGGTACAGGTCTTGAACCAGCCAAGCGGTGGCGCCCCTGCTCCTGCGGCTGCCGGTGCACCCTGCGCCAGCGCGGCGGTGGGCACGGTGGATGCCGCGAACGAAAGAGCGAGCGCGGACATCGCCGTCCGCAGAGCCGTATTTACCTTGAGTTTCATAACGAAAGATCCGTCTCCTGAAATCGGTCCGGGTACGGCTTTCGCCGCCCTCCATCGGGTGTCCTACTGCACTCCACCTGTCGGCGAAATGAGGCAATTGAATGACTCCCGGCTTCGACATCCTGTTACATCGGCGGCAGAGTGATATCCAGTCCTTCCGAGGGGGTTTTTTGCAGGACGGTTACCATGGAAGATCCCACCCCCGGGGAGCAGGAGGTTGGTCCCGTTCAATGGTTGGTCTATTTTGGCCAAGACCGATTCGACTTCCCGAAGGATACACCATGCGCCGCCTCATCCCGCTCCTGGTGCTTGCCGGCATGTCCTGGCCCGCCGCCGCCGAACCTCTGCACGCGATTGCCATGCATGGCGAGCCGGCGCTGCCCGCCAACTACACGCATTTCCCCTATGCCAAGCCGGACGTGAAGAAAGGCGGCAGTGTTCGCTATGGCGTGGTCGGCACCTTTGACAGCCTCAACCCCTTCATCCTGAAGAGTATGCGCACGACTGCGCGCGGCATGTGGGATCCGCAGTTCGGACACCTCGTCTTCGAACCGCTGATGCAGCGCTCCGCGGACGAGCCGTTCACTCTCTATGGTCTGTTGGCGAAAAGCGTCGAGATGGACGAGGAGCGCAGCTTCATCCAGTTCAATCTCAATCCCAATGCCAAGTGGTCGGACGGTCAGCCGGTGACGCCGGACGACGTGATCTTCACGATGGAACTCCTACGAGACAAGGGGCGTACGCCGTTCAGTAACAGGCTGACACCGGTGGCCCGGATGGAGAAGGTCGGCACGCATTCCGTGAAGTTTGTCTTCAACGAGAAATCGGACCGTGAATTCCCGCTGATCCTGGCAACAGCGACTCCGATCCTTCCGAAGCATGCCACGGACGTCGCTGCTTTCGAGCAGTCCTCGCTGGCGATCCCGGTCGGTTCCGGGCCCTACAGGATGAAGTCACTGACCCCGGGACAACGGATCGTGTTTGAGCGCAACCCTGACTATTGGGGCAAGGACATTCCGGCCAAGGTCGGGTTCGACAACTATGACCAGATCTCGGTGGAGTACTTCCTGCAGGAGAACACCCTGTTCGAGGCCTTCAAGAAGGGGGTCGTCGACATCTATCCGGATGGGAGCCCGACCCATTGGGCGCGGGCTTATGACTTCCCTGATGTCCAAAACGGGGCCGTGATCAAGGACACCTTCCGGCCGCAAGTGCCGACCGGCATGCTGGGTTTCGTCTTCAATACGCGCCGCCCCGTCTTCACCGATCCAAACGTCCGCGAGGCGCTCGCGCTCGCCTTTGATTTCGAATGGGCCAACAGGAACCTTTTCGAGGGCGCCTACACGCGGACGGAAAGCTTCTGGCAGAACTCTTCTCTCTCTTCGCTCGGCAAGCCGGCTGACCCGCGCGAACTGGCAATTCTCGGAGACGCGAAGGATGCCCTTGATCCCACCGTGCTCGACGGCAGCTACCGCATTCCCAAGACCGATGCCTCGGGCGGGGACCGAAAGATACTGCGTCGTGTCGTCGAGCTTCTGAAGGAAGGCGGTTACACGATCAAGGGCGGCAGGATGTCCGACGGATCCGGCAACCCCCTTCGCTTCGAGATCATGACCCAGACACAGGATCAGGAGAAGCTGGCAATCGCTTACCAGCGGACGCTTAGGATGATCGGCGTCGAGGCAACCATTCGTACGGTGGACGATGCGCAGTACCAGGCACGCTCCGGCACCTTCGATTATGATGTGATCGTGAAGTCCTACCCCTCCTCGCTCTCTCCGGGGATAGAACAGGTTGGCCGCTGGGGATCGGTCTCGCGGGATCGCGAGGGAAGCAACAATTTCGCCGGCGTGGCCGATCCGACCATCGACCGCGCGATCGAGGCCATGCTGAGCGCTCGCAGCCGCGAGGAGTTCGAGGCGGCAGTCCGGGCCTACGACCGGCTGCTGATCGCCGGCCACTATCTGGTCCCGCTTTACCACGTACCGGAACAATGGGTGGCGCGGCGTAGCTATATCGGTTATCCAGACAAGACACCTCTCTACGGCTATCAGCTTCCCGTCTGGTTCGACAAACGCGTACAGGACTGACCACAGCCGACTGCCATTACCATTTCAGGAAGGGATGCGGCCATGGAGCGCGTTACCATCGATGTCGTATCCGATGTGGTTTGCCCATGGTGCTATCTGGGCAAGGCGCGGCTGGAGCTCGCAATCGCCGAGGTGCAGGGTGAGGTCGGCGTCGATGTCAATTGGAGGCCCTACCAGTTAGATCCGGATGCGAGCAGCACGGGCACGGACTACCGCACGCACCTGATCAACAAGCTGGGAGGCGCCGAGCGCCTCGACGAGATGCAGGATACCCTCAGGCAACACGGCCGCGAGATCGGCATCACGTTCCGTTTCGAGAACATCAAGGTGCGCGCAAACACGCTCGACGCGCATCGGCTTCTCCACTGGGCGGCCATAGAGGGTCGAGAGATCCAGGACCGTGTGGCGACTGCCTTGTTCAAGGCCCATTTCGAGGATGGTGCGAACGTCGCGGACCGTGATGTGCTGATCGGTATTGCCGAACAATGTGGGCTTAACCCCGCCGTGATCACCAATCTGCTCGCGTCGGATGCAGACAAGGCCAAGATACTCGACGAAATAGAGGCCGCCCGGCAGATGGGCGTCAACGGTGTCCCGTTCCTGATCTTCGACGGCCAGTATGCCGTCAGTGGAGCGCAACTGCCCGAGGTGCTTGCTGAAGCCTTGCGCGACATTGCGCGCATGAAGGCGGAAGCCCGCAAGGGCATGATTTGACGGGCCGCCTCCATGTCCGCCGAACCGACCTTGAAGGGAGTGCTCCTCGCCGTCGCCGCGTTTGCGGCCTTCTCCTGGAGCGATGCGAGCGTGAAACTTATCGAGGGGGCGCTGAGCGCCTTCGAAATGGCCTTCCTGGGGGCGGTGTTCGGTCTGGTGGGCCTGCCGTTCCTGATGAAGCGCGAGGACCGACTTTCGGACATGCTGCGGACCACGAGCCGACCGCTGTGGCTATTGCGGGCGCTGGCGGCAGCAGTCGGAACCATCGCCAGCGTCACCGCCTTCACCTATCTTTCCATGGCGGAGGCCTTCGCCCTCATCTTCCTGCTGCCCTCCTTTGTCACGATCATGTCCGTGGTTTTCCTGAAGGAGCAGGTCGGCATCCGCCGCTGGAGCGCAGTCATCATCGGCCTCATCGGCGTTCTGGTGGTACTGCGCCCCGGATTTCGCGAGCTTTCCATCGGTCACCTCGCAGCGGTCTTTGCGGGATTGAGCGGCGCGATCTCCATTGTAGTCTATCGCGCCATTGGCCATCGGGAAAAAGGCATATCGCTCTATGGCGCCGGTGTACTGGGATCTCTGCTGGTCTGCGGCGTCCTGATGCTGCCCGGCTTCGCCTGGCCCTCCGCGCTGCAATGGCTGATGCTCGCCGGTTATGGCCTCTTCGCCGCGCTTGCGACCATCCTGTTGATGCATGCCACGGCTCACGCACCCGCAGCAGTCGTTGGCCCTACGCAGTACAGCCAGATGCTCTGGGCGGTCCTCTTCGGCTACCTCGTATTCGGCGATGCGGTCGATCTGCCGATGCTGCTCGGCATCCTGCTGATCATCGGATCCGGACTGCTGACGCTGGCGCGCGAGCGCGTGCGAAACGTGCCGCTACCGGCCTCCGTTGTCAGCGACCCGCCGGCAACTGCCCTGGCGGCCACTGACGATATCGCCGCGACCTGACGGCTTCCGGCACTACTCCGTTTCTTTCGCGATCGCGGCGAATTGCTTCATCACCTGAGCCGCAACCGCCAGCCGCTTGTCTGGGGTCGGGAGGTCGCGGGTCAGGAAGACGCTCTGGTCCGGACGGATCTTCGCCATCGTCCCCTGCTTGGCGATGTACTGCACAAGTCCGGCGGGATTCGGAAACTGCTTGTCTCGGAAGGTGACGACGAGGCCTTTCGGTCCAGCATCGAGCTTCTCGACGTTTGCGGTACGGCAGAGCGATTTCACGTAGACGACCTTGAGCAGGTTCTGCACCTCGGACGGCAGCGGGCCGAAACGGTCAATCATTTCCGCGCCGAAGCCGTCGATCTCCTTGAGGTCGGTCAGTTCACCGAGCCGACGGTAGAGGCTCATGCGCAGATGCAGGTCAGGAACGTAATCCTCGCGGATCATCACGGTGATCCCGACCGATATCTGCGGCGACCAGCCGGTGTCGACGATCTCGTCATCGCCTCGGACCTCGGCCACGGCCTCCTCCAGCATCTGCTGGTAGAGCTCGAATCCGACTTCTTTGAGGTGACCCGACTGTTCCTCTCCAAGCAGGTTCCCTGCGCCACGGATGTCGAGGTCGTGGCTGGCGAGCTGGAAGCCCGCGCCCAGCGTGTCGAGCGACTGGAGCACCTTCAGGCGTCGCTCCGCCGTTGCCGTAAGTTGCTTGTTGACCGGCAGTGTGAACAGCGCGAACGCACGTACCTTCGAGCGCCCGACACGGCCGCGCAACTGATAGAGCTGGGCTAGCCCGAACATGTCGGCGCGGTGGACGATCAGGGTATTGGCGGTCGGTACGTCGAGCCCCGACTCCACGATCGTCGTTGACAGAAGGACGTCGTACTTTCCGTCGTAGAAGGCATTCATGATGTCTTCCAGTTCACCGGACGCCATTTGTCCGTGCGCGACCGCCACCTTCAACTCCGGCACATCCGATTGCAGGAAGGCCTGGATGTCGGGCAGGTCGGCAAGGCGCGGACAGACATAGAAGCTCTGGCCGCCTCGATAGTGCTCGCGCATCAGAGTCTCGCGGATCACCAGCGGATCGAAGGGCGAGATGAAGGTGCGCACCGCCATGCGGTCCACCGGCGGCGTGGTGATGAGCGAGAGTTCGCGGACACCCGTCATCGCCAGTTGCAGCGTTCTGGGGATCGGGGTGGCCGAAAGCGTCAGCACATGCACGTCGCTCTTGAGCTCCTTCAGCCTCTCCTTGTGCTTGACGCCAAAATGCTGCTCCTCGTCGATGATCAGGAGGGCGAGGTTGGCGAAGCTGATGCCGCTTCCTAGAAGCGCGTGGGTGCCGACCACGATGTCGACCTTCCCCTCTGCCAGATCTTTCTTGACCTGGTTGAGTTCCTTGGTCGGGACCAGACGGGAGGCTTGGGCCACCTTGATCGGAAGGCCGCGGAAGCGCTCCCGAAATGTCTTGTAGTGTTGCCGCGCCAGAAGTGTGGTTGGGACGACGACAGCCACCTGGCCCCCGTTCATTGCGGCGAGGAAGGCCGCGCGAAGGGCGACCTCCGTCTTGCCGAAGCCGACGTCGCCGCACACAAGCCGGTCCATCGGCTTGCCGGCCGCCAGGTCGTCCCGGACGGCCTCGATGGCGCTGTCCTGATCCTCGGTTTCGTCATAGGGGAAACGGGCCGCAAACTCGTCGTAGAGGCCGTCAGGGGCCGCTAGAACAGGCGCGCGACGCGTGATCCGGCTGGCTGCGACCCTGATCAGCCCTTCGGCCATGTCCAGCAGGCGCTTCTTGAGCTTCGCCTTGCGGGCCTGCCAGGCTCCACCGCCGAGCTTGTCCAGCGCCGCTTCGGCGGCATCCGATCCGTAGCGGGACAGGAGGTCGATATTCTCGACCGGCAGGAACAGCTTGGCCTGGTCGGCATAGTGGAGTTCAAGACAGGCGCGGGGCGCGCCGGCCGCCTCGATCGTCACGAGCCCGACAAAGCGCCCGATCCCGTGTTCCGCATGAACCACGAGCGACCCTTCGTCGAGACCGGAGACTTCCGAGATGAAGTCGCTGCCGCGCTTTCGTCTCCTGCCGCGGCGGACCATCCTGTCACCGAGGATGTCCTGTTCGCCGATGACGGCGAAGCTGTCGGTTTCGAAGCCTGCTTCCAGATTGAGAACGGCCGATGCGGCTTCACCCTTTTCGAGCTTCTCCAGATCAGCGAACGCTTCGATCGGCTTGACGCGCTGGAGCCCGTGTTCTTCGAGGACCTGCAACAACCGGTCGAGAGATCCCGCCGACCAACCCGTGATTAGCACCTTACGGCCGGCAGATCGCCTTTCGGAGATGTGTTTGACCGCCAGGTCGAAGACGTTGACGCGCTCGTCTCGATCATCCTTTTCGGCCTGCGATTTCGCCCAGCGCGGACCGACCCGTGCGTCAAGCTCGATGACGCGGCGGCCTTGGGTGTCATGTTCGTTGAATGGCGTCAGCCGAACTGAATTCACCTCATCCAGTGCGGTGGAGAATGCCTTTGCATCCAGATAGAGTTGCCCCGGTGGTATCGGCTTGTAGGGCGCCGCCTGAGCAGCGGCTCCCTTGCCTTGCGTGCCACTGTCGCGGCGGGCCTCGTAGTAGTCGACGATCAGCTTGGAACGCTCGTTGGCAGCCTCGCGGGCCGTATGATCCGTAACGAGACGGAAATCCTTCAGGTAGTCGAACGCGGTATCGAGACGCTCGTAGAAGAGCGGCAGCCAATGCTCCATCCCCGCATAGCGTCGTCCTTCCGAGACTGCCTGGTAGAGAGCATCATCTCGTGTGGCGGCGCCGAAGAGCGACAGGTAGTTGGTCCGGAACCGGCTGATGGTATCCGGTGTCAGCGACACCTCGCTCATCGGGTTGAGGTCGAGTGAGCGCGCCTGCCCCGTCGTGCGCTGGCTGGCGGGGTCAAATGTCCGGATGGTCTCCAGCGTGTCGCCGAAGAAATCGAGGCGGACGGGCTCTTCGTTCCCTGGAACGAACACATCGAGAATGCCGCCGCGTACGGCGAATTCGCCCACCTCACGCACCGACGGCACGCGATCGAAACCGTTGCGCTCCAATCGCGCGGCGATATCGTCCATGCGGACGCTGTTACCCGGCCGTGCCGAGAATGCCAGGCTTTCGATCACCTCGGCGGGGGCAATCTTCTGCAGCATGGCATTGACGGTAACGAGGACGATCGCCGGATGCGGCTTGCGCGCATGGGCGATAAGTCCGGAGAGCGCCGCCAAGCGACGCGCGGAGACATCAGCACCGGGCGAGACGCGGTCATAGGGAAGACAGTCCCAGGCCGGCAGCGTCAGGACGGGGATTTCAGGCGCGATAAAGCCGAGCATCTGCTCGATATCGGCCATCCGCTGGCCATCCGACATGATGAAGGCTACCGGCTGACCTGCCCTGGCCATCTCGGCCAGAAGCAGCGCCTCCATGCCGGGCGGAACGTTGCCGATAGTCAGCGAGCTGCCGGCCGCGGCAATTTTCTTGGCATCGAAACCTGGGATCATTTTCTATCGCTCTGACTTCGCCTGCAGGCTCGCCGTCGTCACCGGATCGAAGTCTGGCCTGAAAGAAGCAACTCGCGCGAAAAGCGGCGTCTGCAAATGCTCGGGCAGCGGCTTTGCGCCCGTGATCCAGGCATGCAGATCGTGATCGTCCTCGCCCATGATTGCTTCGAACTCGTCGAGCTCAGCGTCGGAAAGCGCCGCGATCTCCTCTTCGGCGAACTGGCCGAAGACGAGATCCATTTCGCGAATGCCGCGGTGCCAGCAGCGGTAGAGGATGCGGCGACGGCGGGGGCTGAGGTCCGCGCTGCTGCGTGTCAGTCCTGTCATGGAAAAGTCCTTGTGTAGCCCGGACCATATAGGTCGGAATTTCCGCTTCGTCACCTTGCAAAGCGGTCGAAATCCATCGCATTTTGCCGCCCATGCGCCCCGCCCTCCTCGATCCGCTGTTTTCGCCCGTTGCATCCCTTCCGGGCGTCGGTCCCAAGCTCGCGGAACTCATCGCGCGCGTGACGGGACGAGAGGATGCGGAGGATTGCCGCATCATCGATCTTCTTTTCCATGCGCCCGTTTCAATCATCGACCGCCGCAACAGGCCGGGGATAGCGCTGGCTCCGCAGGGCGCCATCGTCACCATCCAGGGCCGGGTCGACCGCCACCAGCCGCCGCCTCCGGGAAAAGCGAACCTGCCCTACCGTGTCTTCCTTCACGACGAGACGGGCGAACTTGCCCTGACCTTCTTCCGCGTCAAGGGCAATTGGTTGGAGAAAGCGCTGCCGCTCGACGAAGAGGTCATGGTGAGCGGCAAGGTCGACTGGTTCAACGGGCGCGCTTCGATGGTCCATCCGGACTTCATGGTGAAGATGTCGGAGGCCGACAACCTGCCGCTGGTGGAGCCGGTCTATCCCCTCACCGCCGGCCTTTCACCGAAAGTCCTGAGGAGAGCGGTGGATGCCGCCCTGGTCCGCATGCCCGAACTCCCGGACTGGCTCGATGCCACCCTGGTGGAGCGTCAAGGGTTTCCCTGCCTTTCCGAGAGCTTTCGCCGGCTGCACGATCCGCGTGACGAAACCGACACCGACCCGCGGTCCGCTGCTCGGCGGCGACTCGCTTATGATGAGTTCCTGGCCGGACAGATGTCTCTCGCGCTGGTGCGCCAGCGCCTTCGCCGGGTGCCTGGCCGACCCGTGCGTTCGACGGGCCAGTTGGCGAACCGGATACGCTCCACCCTCCCCTTCGCCCTCACCGACAGCCAGGAACGTGCCGTCGCCGATATCTTGAATGATATGGCGGGCGAAGATCGCATGCTGCGCCTGCTGCAGGGCGATGTCGGGGCGGGAAAGACGCTCGTCGCCTTGATGGCGATGGCTGCCGCGGTCGAGGCCGGAGGTCAGGCGGTGCTGATGGCGCCGACGGAAATCCTCGCCCGACAGCATTATGCGACCATATCAAAGCTGGCGGCGGCCGTCGGCCTTTCAGTGGACGTCCTGACGGGACGGACGAAAGGTCGCGAGAGAGACGCGATCGTCGAGAGGATTGCTTCGGGTGAGGCCCAGATCATCATAGGCACCCACGCTCTCTTCCAGGATGCGGTCAATTATCACGATCTGGTTCTGGCCGTGGTCGACGAGCAGCACCGCTTCGGTGTCCACCAGCGGCTTCGGCTGACGGCGAAGGGCGTCACGCCGCATATGCTGGTGATGACGGCGACACCCATACCGCGCACGCTTGTGCTCGCCGCCTTCGGTGACATGGACGTCTCCAAGCTCACTGAGAAGCCGGCAGGGCGCAAGCCCATCCAGACCGTAACGATCCCGACGGAGCGCACCGGTGAGATTGTCGCTCGGCTGAGGACCGCGTTGTCAGAGGGCAAGAAGGCCTATTGGATCTGCCCGCTGGTGGAGGAGTCGGAGGCTTCGGACCTGATGTCGGCAGAAGAGCGGTTCGCCGTGCTGGCCAAGGAGTTTGGCCGCGACGTCGGCTTGGTCCACGGCCGCATGTCCGGAGCGGACAAGGATGCCGTGATGGCTGCCTTCAAAGCCGGCACTGTGCGATTGCTCGTCGCAACAACGGTAGTCGAAGTCGGCGTTGATGTGCCGGATGCGACGATCATGGTCATCGAGCATGCCGAGCGATTTGGACTCGCCCAGCTACACCAGTTGCGTGGTCGCGTGGGCCGAGGAGCAGACGCCTCCACCTGCATCCTTCTCTACAAGGGGCCGCTGAGCGAGACGGGACATGCTCGCCTGTCGATCCTGCGCGACAGCGAAGACGGTTTCCTGATCGCGGAAGAGGACCTGAAGCTGCGTGGTGAAGGCGAACTCCTAGGCACGCGTCAATCCGGGACGCCCGGCTTCCGTATCGCGAGCCTTGAGGCCCATGCGGACCTGCTGGAGATCGCCCGCAAGGATGCCGGCTATCTCATCGAGAAGGATCCGGACCTGACTAGCGAACGCGGGAAGAACGTCCGCACCCTGCTCTATCTGTTCCGCCGCGATGAAGCCGTCAGGTTCCTTGGAGCGGGCTGACATTCGATGAAATCACCGTCGGACCGGCTTTCGGCCGATACTCTGGCGCAAGCAGCCCTCCCGAGATCAGAAGCTTGGCCCCCTCCTCCGGCGTCATGTCCAGCATGACGATCTTGCTGCGCGGCACGAACATGAGAAAGCCTGCAGTCGGCACCGGCGTCGGCGCCAGGAAAACGCAGACCATCTCCTCGCCGTGCTCGTTCAGACGGGCCGCAATCTCGCCCTGGGCGTCGCCGGAAATGAACACGAGTGCCCAACTGCCGGGGCTCGGAAACTCGATCAGCCCACACTTCTTGAAGGAAGTGGACTGTTCCTTCAGCACCGTCTCGAAGATCTGTTTCAGGCTCTTGTAGATCGTTCGGACGAGGGGCATACGGTGCAGCACCGACTCGCCAAAGCTGACGATCGAGCGGCCGATCAGGTTCTTTCCCAGGAAACCGATCAGAGTGATCAGGGTGATCGCGATCACCATCCCCAACCCGGGCATGGCCACGTCCAGATAGTTCTCCGGGTTGTAGCGAGCCGGAATATAGGGTTTCACCCAGCTGTCCGCCCAGCGGATGAAGCTGAAGGTCAGCCATATGGTAATGGCCAGCGGCGCACAGATGATCAATCCGGTCAGGAAGTTGTTGCGGATGCGCGTCGCCAGCGAAATGCGCTCTGGGCTATCGTTCATCGTCTCGCCGTCATGCTGCATCGCATAAAAGTGGTCAGGTCGAAGCGACCATGCCCGAGGGGACCCCGCCATGCAAGGGCGGGATATCCAGATTTAGGCACCCCACTGCGCGCACCAGGGGCGCCCCGATGGGATGGTCTCGCCCGCTCGGCGAGTGGCTCACTCCACAGTCACGGACTTCGCAAGGTTGCGCGGTTGATCCACATCCGTGCCCATGAAGACGGCGGTGTGGTAGGCGAGAAGCTGAATTGGCAGAGAGTAGATCATCGGCGAAACGATCTCAGCCACGTTCGGGAGCGTAATTGTCGCCATGGTCGGCAACTTCGAGGCAGCGGCGCCTTTTTCGTCCGTGACGAAGATGATCTTGCCGCCGCGCGCCGCGACCTCCTGCATGTTCGAAACGGTCTTCTCGAAGAACCGGTCGTGGGGAGCGATCACGATCACCGGCATGTTTTCGTCAATCAGCGCGATGGGGCCGTGTTTCAGTTCCCCGGCCGCATATCCCTCTGCGTGGATGTAGGAAATTTCCTTGAGCTTAAGCGCCCCTTCCATCGCAAGCGGGTAGCTGGTGCCGCGACCGAGGTACAGCACGTCCTTGTAGCGCGAGAGTTCGCGCGCCAGCGCTTCGATCTGGGGTTCGATAGTGTTGAGCACGGCGTTCATGAGCCGCGGCATCTCCGCCAGGCTCTTGATCAGTTGTTTCTCCTCGGCCTCCGATATCGTCCCGCGTGCCCTGCCGGCGGCAATCGCGAGCGATGCCAGGACGGTAAGCTGGCATGTGAACGCCTTCGTTGAAGCAACACCGATCTCCGGCCCCGCGAGGATCGGGAAGATGGCATCCGATTCCCGTGCGATGGTCGATTCCTTGACGTTGACGACCGCGCCGATCTTCAGCCCGGCCTCGCGGCAGTAGCGAAGCGACGCAAGAGTATCGGCGGTCTCGCCGGACTGGGAAATGAAGAGGGCCGCCTGGTCAGCGGAAAGCGGAATTTCGCGATAACGGAATTCCGAAGCGACATCGATCTCGACCGGCAGGCGCGCATAGCGCTCGAACCAGTACTTGCCGATCAGCCCGGAAAGATAGGCCGTGCCGCAGGCAGAGATCGCAAGGCCGCGCAGGGAGGAAAAATCGATGAGCCCGGTGGCCGCCGGATCGACGGTGTGATTGCCGAGATCGACATAATGCGCGAGCGCATGGGAGACCACTTCCGGCTGCTCGTGGATCTCCTTCTCCATGAAGTGCCGATGGTTGCCCTTGTCGACGAAATAGGCGGCGGCCTGCGTGATCTGGCGTGGCCGCTCCATCCGGTTGCCCTCATGGTCGAAGATGAAGGCTCCTTCGCGACCAATAACGGCCCAATCGCCATCTACGAGGTAGGTGATCTCGTTCGTGAGCGGCGCAAGCGCAATCGCATCTGAACCGAGGTAGGTCTCGCCATCACCGAACCCGATTGCCAGCGGCGGGCCGGAGCGGGCTGCCATGATGGTCGACGGATCATCCGCGAAGATGACGGCCAGCGCATAGGCGCCGGTGATCTCCTTCAGCATGGCCTGCATGGCCTCGCGCCGCCCCATTCCGGC
Organism: Pseudorhizobium halotolerans; assembly: GCF_902153235.2. NCBI lineage: Bacteria > Pseudomonadati > Pseudomonadota > Alphaproteobacteria > Hyphomicrobiales > Rhizobiaceae > Pseudorhizobium > Pseudorhizobium halotolerans. The sequence continues at coordinate 666,102 of NZ_CABFWE030000005.1, forward strand.
CCGCAGGTTGCGCGCGATCAGCTGGCCGACCACTTCCGTGTCCGTCTGCGTCTCGAAAGTGACCCCCTCAGCCAGCAACCGCTCCTTCAGCTCGGAGAAGTTTTCGATGATGCCGTTGTGAACGACCGCCACGCCGTCCACGATATGCGGATGGGCATTGGTCTCGTTGGGAGCGCCATGGGTGGCCCAGCGGGTATGGGCGATGCCGACATTTCCTGGCAAAGGATCAGCCGCGAGTTTCCTCGCCAGATTGACCAGCTTGCCCTCCGCCCGTCGGCGGGCCAGGTGTCCCTCGTGGATCGTCGCAACACCGGCCGAGTCGTAGCCTCGATATTCGAGCCGCTTCAGCGCATCCACCAATCGATCCGCCACTGGCTCCTTACCGACAATGCCAACGATCCCGCACATTCAAAACCTCATTGTTCCCGTGATGTCGCGGGAGTTCTAATCGATAAACGGACTGCTGCAATTCCCTTGCCGGTCACTTTGCGTGTCGGAAGGTTACCGTGGAGCGCTTCACTTGTTCGCCTTGGTGGCGGCCTTGAGGGCCAACGCGCGCTCGCGGATCGCCTTGGCTCGCTCAGGCTTTATTTCCTGGCGCGCGCGCGCCAACGCAAGGGCATTCGCCGGCACGTCCTCCGTCACGACGCTTCCGGAGCCTACATAGGCGCCCTCCCCGATCGCGACCGGCGCGACCAGCGCCGAGTTTGAGCCGATGAAGGCGCCGGCGCCGATCTGGGTCAGGTGCTTGTTGACGCCGTCATAGTTGCAGGTGATCGTGCCCGCGCCGATGTTCGCATGCGCGCCTACGACAGCGTCGCCGATATAGGTCAGGTGGTTGACCTTCGCCCCTTCGCCAATTTCGGCCTTCTTGACCTCGCAGAAGTTCCCGACCTTCGCCTTTGCCGCGAGGTTCGCGCCCGGACGCAGCCGCGCGAACGGACCGACCGTTGCGCCAGCACTGACATGTGCTCCCTCGAGGTGGGAGAAGGCGTGAATGACGGCGCCGGCATCCACCGTGACCCCGGGTCCGAAAACGACGTTCGGCTCGATCACCGCGTCCTGGCCAATGGTCGTGTCATGTGCAAGAAAAACTGTTTCGGGCGCGATCATGGTCACACCCGCCAGCATGATCTCATGCCGGCGCCGCTCCTGCCAAAGCCTCTCCAGCACCGCAAGTTCGGCGCGATTGTTGCAGCCGGCCATTTCGGCTTCGGGCGCATCGACCGCCACAGCCTTGCCGCCGGCAGCGCGGACGATCTCGACAAGATCGGTCAGGTAGTATTCCCCCTTGGCGTTGTCGTTGCCGATGCGATCCAGAAGCTCGAGCGCCTTGTGACCATTGATCGCCATGATGCCGCTGTTGCACCAGGTGACCTGTCGCTCTTCCTCGGTCGCGTCCTTCTCCTCGCGGATGGCGACGAGTTCGCCGTTCTTGACGAGCAGCCGCCCGTAGCCTGTGGGGCGCTCCGTGTGAAATCCGATGACTGCAACATCTGCCCCCTTCGCGATTTCCGCCCGCGCTGCTGCCAGCGGCTCCGCGGTGACAAGCGGCGCATCTCCATAGGTGACCAGAACGTCATCGAAGCCTGCAGAGAGCGCGTCACGCGCAGTTAAGACCGCATGGCCCGTTCCAAGCCGTTCCGTCTGCAGGAAGGTACGGACTGCCACCCCATCGATCTCAGCCGCCTTGGCCACCGCATCTGCATCGCGTCCGAGCACGAGGGCGACGTCCGATATCCCGGCCGAGGCGACAGCTCGCATCACGTGCCCGATCATCGGCAGTCCAGCCACGGGGTGAAGAACCTTCGACATTGACGACTTCATGCGGGTGCTGTCGCCAGCGGCAAGAATGACGGCCAGGCAGGTGCGGGTCATGATGGATTTCCTCGATTCAGTCGAGCGGCACTTAGCAGCAACTCGATTGACAGGCGATAAACGGCTTGTTTCTCGCTGCAACAAAAAGGGCGCCCTTGAAGGCGCCCTTCCTGCATGATGCCATTGCCTTACTGCGGCAGCTTGTCGTCCACGCCGGCAACGTAGAAGTTCATGCCGAGGAGAGCGCCGTCTTCGGCCTTCTCGCCTTCCGCGAGCCAGTCAGAACCGTCCTGCTTCTTGACCGGTCCGGTGAATGGATGCAGCTCGCCCGACTTGATCTTTGCTTCGGTTTCTTCTGCCATCGCCTTCACGTCATCCGGCATGTTCGTATAGGGCGCCATGGTCAGAATGCCGTCCTTCAGGCCGTCCCAGATCTGCTCGGACTTCCAGTTGCCGTCCAGCAGCGCCTGCGTACGCTTGATGTAATAGGCACCCCAGGTGTCGACGATCGCGGTCAACTGGGTCTCCGGTCCGGCCTTGATCATGTCGGATGCCTGGCCAAACGCCTTGATGCCGCGCTCTGCCGCAACCTGCATGGGCGCGGTGGTATCGGTATGCTGCGTCAGCACGTCGACGCCCTGGTCGATCAACGCCTTGGCCGCATCGGCTTCCTTGCCCGGATCGAACCAGGTGTTGGCCCAGACGACCTTGAGCTTGAAGTCAGGATTGACCGACTGCGCACCGAGAATGAAGGCATTGATGCCCATCACCACCTCGGGGATCGGGAACGAGGCGATGTAACCGGCCACACCCTTTTCCGAAATCTTCGCGGCGATCTGGCCCTGGATGTAGCGGCCTTCATAGAAGCGCGAATTGTAGGTGGCGACATTTTCAGCGGCCTTGAAGCCGGTAGCGTGCTCGAACTTCACGTCCGGGAACTTCTCGGCCACCTTGATGGTCGCGTCCATGAAGCCGAAGGAGGTCGTGAAGACCATCGCGCAACCTGAGCGGGCCATGCGCTCGATGGCGCGCTCGGCATCCGGGCCTTCCGGAACGTTTTCGAGGAACGGTGTCTCTATCTTGTCACCGAAGTGCGCCTGCAGTTCCTGACGGCCGATATCGTGCGCCTGCGTCCAGCCGCCATCCGTCTTGGAGCCGACATAGATGAAGCAGACTTTCGTCTTGTCCTGGGCTTGGGCGCCGCTGACGAAGCCGCCGAGAAGGGCGGCCGAGGCGGCAAGTGCAATGATCAGTTTCTTCATTTTTCGACCTCTGTTGGCTTGAAGACTTGGATGCGGGACAGGCCTCAACGTTCGGGAACGAAGGGTTTTCCGAGCGAGGCGGGAGTATTGATCAGCGTCGTGCGCCGATTATGCGAGATGATGATCAGGACGACAATAGTCGCGACATAGGGCATGGCGGACAGAAGCTGCGAAGGTATGCCGATCCCCAGCGCCTGCGCATGCAATTGGCCGATGGTGACCGCCCCGAACAAATATCCGCCGGCAAGCACACGAAGCGGCCTCCAGGACGCGAAGACGACGAGTGCCAACGCGATCCAGCCGCGTCCGGCCGTCATGTTCTCCACCCATTGCGGGGTGTAGACAAGCGACAGGTGTGCGCCGGCGAGCCCGGCGCAGGCGCCGCCGAACATGACGGCGAGATAACGGGTCCGGATCACGTTGATCCCCAGCGCGTGGGCGGAGCCATGATTGTCGCCGATCGCCCGCAACTTCAGGCCCGTGCGGCTCCTGAACAGGAACCAGTGGATGCCGCCTACGAGCAGGACAGACAGATAGAAGATGATATCCTGCCGGAACAGCAATGGCCCGAGAAGAGGAATTTCGGAAAGCAGTGGGATGGCGATTGGCTGCAGCTTGATCCCTGGCTGCCCGACGAAGCTCTCCCCGATCTGCCCGGAAAGCCCCAGTCCCAAGATCGTCAACGCAAGCCCCGTCGCAACCTGATTGGCGACCAGCGTGAGGGTCAGGACACCGAACAGGAGCGAGAATAACCCGCCTGCGATGATGCCCGCAGCGACGCCAATATAGGGGGAGCCGGTCGCCTGTGTCACGGCGAAGGCGGCGACCGCCCCCATGATCATCATGCCTTCGACGCCGAGATTGAGCACGCCTGCCCGCTCCGTCACCAGTTCGCCGAGCGACGCGATGACAAGTGGCGTCGCAGCGGTGATTACCGTCAAGAGGATCGCCTCAAGCATGGGCGGCTCCTGTCGCCTGACGCCAGACGAGGCGGATGCGGTAGTGGATCAGGGTATCGCAGGACAGCACGAAGAACAGCAGAAGCCCCTGGAAGACGCGGCTCACCTTGTCCGAAATGCCGATCGAGAGCTGAGCCGCCTCGCCTCCGAGATAGGTAAGGGCGAGAACAAATCCGGAAGCGATGATGCCGAGCGGATTCAGCCTGCCCAGGAAAGCAACGATGATGGCCGTGAAGCCGTAGCCCGGAGATATTGCGGGCTGCACGTGCCCGATGGAGCCTGAGACCTCGGAAATGCCGGCAAGACCCGCCAGCGCTCCGGAGAGCAAGAACGCAAACCAGACCATCCGCCGGGATGAGAAGCCGGCAAAACGGCCCGCACGTTCCGATTGCCCGATCACGGACACCTGAAAACCCTTCAGCATGAACCGCATCATGAACCAGATGGCCACCGCCGCGACGAGCGCAAAGACGATGGCGAGATGGGCGCGCCCGGAATCCAGGATCTCCGGCAGGACGGCTTCCGGCACGAAGGCCTTAGTCTGCGGGAAGTTGTAGCCCTGCGGATCGCGCCAGGGACCCCTTACCAGCCAGTCGAGGAACAGTTGGGCGATATAGACGAGCATCAGGCTCGTCAGGATCTCATTCGTGTTGAAGCGTGTCTTCAGGAGCGCCGGAATGCCGGCATAGATTGCTCCACCGATCGCACCCATGACGAGCATCAGCGGCAGGATCGCTGGCGAGTGCCAATCCGGATAGAGGACCGGGAGGATAGCACCTGTTATCGCGCCGATGGTGAACTGTCCCTCCGCGCCGATATTCCAGTTGTTGGAGCGGTAACAGACCGCAAGACCGACCGCGATAAGGATTAACGGCGCAGCCTTGATGGCCAGTTCATGCAGGGACCAAACCTCCAGCAACGGCTCCACGAAGAAGCTGTAGAGCGCATCGACTGGGTCCTTGCCGAGGAACCAGAACATCAGGCCGCCGAAGAACAGCGTCAGCGCCAGCGCAAGGAGAGGCGATATGAAGGAGAACAGGCGCCCTCCCCGGTCCCGTTTCTGCAGTTCAATGCGCATGGGACGCCTCCGCATGCGTCGAATCATGGACACCGCCCATCAGCAGGCCGATCCTTTCACGACTTAGTTCGCGCGCGGGGTATGATGGCGAAAGCCTCCCCTCGGAAATCACCGCGATGCTGGTGGCCACCTCGAATATCTCGTCCAGGTCCTGACTGATGACGATGACCGCAGAACCTGCGTTGGCAAGGTCGACGAGTGCCTGACGGATGCGGCTCGACGCGCCTGCGTCGACGCCCCATGTCGGCTGGTTGACGACCAGGACTGCCGGCTGACGATCAAGTTCGCGTCCGACGATGAACTTCTGAAGATTGCCGCCGGAAAGTGAGCCAGCGCGCGGATCCTCTCCACTCTTGCGGACATCCATCTCTTCACAGATCCGCTGGGTTGCCCGCTGAATCGCGCCGTGCCGGATGACGTTCATGACCCCGCCGCCGAGGAACGCCCGGCGGTCGGACCGGCTCCGTGCAAGGAGGAGATTGTCGGAAAGGCTCATCTCCGACACTGCTGCATGTCCATGGCGCTCCTCCGGTACAAAGCCGGCCCCCAACAGGCGCCGGTCATTGATCCCGAGGCGGCCGACCAGCTTCCCGCACAAGCGGATCGTCTCGTTGTCCGACACAGGGTATTCACCTGAAAGCGCGTCGAACAACTCGCCCTGTCCGTTCCCGGCAACGCCGGCTACGGCCAGCACCTCGCCCGCGCGCACCGTCAGGTTGATGTCCTTCAGGGCGACCGCGAACGGAGTACGGGCCGCAACAGAAAGGTCTTTGACCTCGACCCGGACATCGCCTGGGACCTTACGATCCTCCCGCTGAACTCCGGCAACGTCGGAGCCGACCATCATTCGCGCCAAGGAGGCTGCCGTCTCCTGCTTCGGATCGCAGTCGCCCGTTACCTTTCCATGGCGCAGGACGGTGGCGCGATCGCATATGCGCTGCACCTCTTCCAGCCGATGGCTGATATAAAGCACCGACCGCCCCTCTGCCCTCAGCTTGAACAGCGTCTCGAACAGGCGATCCGCCTCCTGGGGCGTGAGAACCGAGGTCGGTTCGTCGAGGATAATCAGTTTCGGGTTCTGCAGGAGCGCGCGGACGATCTCGATGCGCTGACGTTCGCCGACCGAGAGATCCGCGACATGGGCCTTGGGATCGAGCGGCAATCCGTAGGCCTTGGACAGGCTCGCAGCCTCGTCGGAAATCCTTGCAAGCGAAATCTTGGGATCGAGAGAGAGGGCAATATTCTCGGCTACTGTCAGGGCCTCGAACAGCGAAAAGTGCTGGAAGACCATTCCGATTCCGACTGAGCGGGCCTCCCCAGGCGAGCGTATGCTGACAGGCTGCCCCTCCCAGCGAATCTCACCTTCTGTCGGATCGAGAATGCCGAAGAGCATCTTGACGAAGGTCGATTTTCCGGCGCCGTTCTCTCCCAGTAGCGCATGGATCTCGCCGGCGCCGATATCGAGGTCAATTCCGGAGCAGGCGGGGAAGCTGCCGAAATACTTGGTAAGCTTGCGGACCGACAATAGCGGATTGACGGCCGATCCCTCCATCACAGTCACTGCACCCCCTTGTTCACGCGGCTTCACCTTCTTCGAGGCTTGCGAGAAACACCGCGCGTCCTGTTTACACACGGCCACGATGGGACCGCAGGCGTCTACTGTTATCGGATTTGTTGCTGCGCACAACCGAAAACATGCATCGCCAACAGGTTAGGCGTCCCTGCCAAGAGACGGAAACAATTGCAGGATTGCTCCGATGAAATAGAGGTAAACGCCAGACGCCACGACCCCATAGACGAGCCAGTCGGGAGATGCGAAGTGCAACAGCAGGGAATAGCCGCTGAGCACGCACCAGATCATGAGAATGGCCAGATTGACCGGCCTTAGACGTTTGACGCGCACCGGGTGGAGGAAGTTGATGGGCAGGAACGTGAGTATCACCGAGACGATCACGACAATGAAGGCAGTGGTCTCGCTCGCCTGGATGACGAAGAGAGTGAAGATCACCATGTTCCATACGACGGGAAAGCCGGAGAAGAAATATTCATCCGTCTTCATGCCCGTATCGGCATAATAGATCGCGCTCGAGACCACGATCAGTCCTGCGGCGACAAAGGACCATGGCTCTCCGATCATGCCGCTCTTGTAGAGCGCGAAAGCCGGAAGCAGGACATAGGTGACGTAGTCGATGATGTTGTCGAGCGTGTCGCCCGACCAGTTCGGCAGGACCTCGCGCACCCGCACCTTGCGTGCAATGGGACCGTCGATCCCGTCCACGAACAGCGCAAGCCCTAGCCACCAGAACATGTCGACAAAGCGGCTCTCGGCCGCTGCCACCACCCCGAGAAAGGCGAGAAATGATCCCGATGCGGTCAGGAGGTGGACGGAGAACGCGCGGATTTCGGCATAGGGGACTTTTCGGTAGTTGAAAATTCGTCTGATCACGCGCCATTCCCGTTCTGTTTGACGACCTATGCTGCGAAAACTGCGGCTTTGCAACCGGCCACTCCCGACCGGCATCCCTTGCGCGCAGGATTTGCGATCTGCGCTGCCACGTCCCATGGATAAGGAGGCGGGAAGGCTCTACATAGCGCGGATTGGTTTGCCGACGAGGATGCATCATGCTGGACTATGAAGTTGCGGTGGTAGGTGGCGGATTGGCCGGCACGGTTGCAGCGCTTGCGATGGCGCGTGGCGGGCGTCGGGTTGCCCTGATCGCACCGGAGGCACCGGCGCACGACGAGCGGACGACGGCGCTGATGGACCACTCCATCCGCTTCATGGAGCGCCTCGGGCTCTGGGACCGGATCGCCCCGACTGCCGCCCCTCTCAGCGTGATGCAGATCATCGACGGAACCGACCGGCTCCTGCGGGCGCCGACGGCGCAGTTCCGATCCGCCGACGTCGGATTGACTGCATTCGGGTATAACATTCCCAACCGCCGTCTCCTCGAATGCCTGGAGAGCGCAATTTCGGTAGAGCCAAATGTCACCCGTCATCCGGTCACCATGGAGGCCTGCGCGTTAGCGCAGGACAAGGCACACCTCACACTGGGTGACGGGACGACGGTAACCGCGGATTTCGTGATCGGTGCGGACGGCCGCTCTTCGCGCGTTCGCGAAAGTGCCGGCATCGGCACCCGGCGCTGGTCTTATCCGCAGTCGGCCATCGTGCTGAATTTCGGGCACGCTCTGCCACACGGAAACATCTCCACCGAATTCCATACCCCCACCGGCCCCTTTACCCAGGTCCCCCTGCCCGGCAATCGCTCCAGCCTGGTCTGGGTCGTCAGACCGGACGAGGCAGAGCGGTTGCTGGCGCTCCCGCTTGAACAGCTCTCCCTGCAGGTCGAGAACCGGATGCAGTCGATGCTCGGAAAGGTGACGGTCGAGCCCGGCCCTCAATGCTGGCCGCTGTCGAGCCTGATGGCCGATCGTTTCGGCAAGGGCCGCATGGCTCTTGTCGGAGAGGCCGCCCACGCGTTCCCGCCCATCGGTGCGCAGGGGCTGAACCTCTCGCTGAGGGACATCATCACGCTCACGGAACTCCTGGCAGACACGGTAGGCAGGCCCATTGCCGCCGATGCGGGTGACCGCTTCAACCGCCGCCGTCGTCCCGACATCATGACCCGGACCTTCGGCGTCGATCTCCTGAACCGGTCGCTGTTGTCAGACTTCCTGCCCATCCAGATGCTGCGCGCTACAGGCATGCACCTTCTGAACGCGGTCCCACCGCTGCGCAATCTCGTGATGCGCGAGGGCGTGGAGCCTGGCCGCGGGCTGCGGGCGTTTGTCGACCAGCTACGGGAAGAGGTCCGGCGGAAGCAGCCCGGCGGTGATCAGGTAGAGAAGCACCGGTAGCGTCAGGACGGAAAATGCCGTGGTGATCAGCACGGTTGCGGATGCCCTTTCCTGCCAGACCCCGTACTGCTGGCTGATGACGAAGACATTGGTCGCGGTGGGAAGTGCCGCGAGCAGGACGGCCGAATAGACCCAGACAGGATCGAAGTCACCCGCAAGAGACAGGACCATGTAGACTGCTGCCGGGTGAATGATCAGCTTTGCGGCCGACAGATAGCCGATCTCTACCGGGACCCGTTTGAGCGGCCGTAGCGCCAGGGTGACTCCCATTGCAAAGAGCGCGCAGGGAGCGGCCGCCTGGGCCAGGTAGTCTACCAGACGCTGCGCCGCCGTCGGCACCGCAAGCCCGTTTGCCGCCACTAGGAAACCCAGCGCGGTGGATATGATAAACGGATGCAGCGCCACCTTTCGCACGACTTCGGCAGCCAGTTGAAGCGGCGGTCGTTTGTCGCCGCCCGCCACCGCCATCATGGCCGGCGCCACGATGAAGTGCGTGGCGTTCTCGAGGCAGACGATGAGCGCGACGGGCACCGCAGCCGCATCGCCGAAGGCGAGGAGCGCGAGACCCGGACCCATATAGCCGATATTGCCGTAGGAGCCGCCAAACGCCTGGATCGTTGAATCGGCCACCGATGCACGCCGGAGGAATCGCGCGATCAGGAAGAGCAGGATGAAGATTGCATAGGTCGCGGCAATGTCGGCAGCGATGAAGTCGATCCGCGCCAGATCCTCGATCGGCGTTCGCGAAACGAGCTTGAAGAAAAGCGCCGGCAGGGCGGCATAGATGATGAATGTGTTCATCCAGCCGAGCGCTTCGGCCGGCTGGCGGGTCACGCGGGCGGCGACATAGCCGATCAGGATCAGTCCGAAAAAGGGCAACAGCAATGCTGTGATGTCGGCCATCGTCTATCCTTCACCCGCGCCGATCCGGCGCCGGGCCCGGCTTAGCCGATTTGCATCAGGATTGGAAAGGTCTGCTGGAACCAGATCGCGACCGTACTGATGAACCCGAACATGAACGCCAGTCCGGTGAGGACGAGCAGCACGCCCATGACCTTCTCGACCGCACCGAGGTGCCGGCGGAAGCGCGACAGGAAACGCATGAACGAGCCCGAGAAGCCGGCCGCGATCCAGAAGGGGACGGCAAGCCCGAGCGAATATACGGCAAGCAGCGTCGCCCCGTCACCCACCGTCTCCCGTGAGGCTGCAACACCGAGTATGGCCCCGAGGACCGGACCGATGCAGGGGGTCCAACCGAATGCGAAGGCGAGGCCCATGATATAGGCACCGGAAAGGGTCGCAGGCTTCCCGCTCCCCTGGAAGCGCGCCTCGCGGGAAAGCAGGCCAATCCGGAAAACGCCGAGGAAATTAAGGCCCATGGCGATGATGATCAGCCCGCCGATCTTGGACAGGAGGTCGAGATGCTGGCGCAGCAATACGCCGATGGTCGATGCACCAGCGCCGAGTGCCACGAAGACCGTGGCAAAGCCGAGCGTAAAGAAAACGGCGGCTGTCAGCACCGCCCGCCGCGTTTCCACTGCGGCCTCGCTCGGCCCCTCCCCGCGAAACTGGTCCACGGAAATGCCAGCCATGTAGCAGAGATAGGGCGGTACCAGCGGCAGCACGCACGGCGACAGGAACGACAGGGCTCCCGCCAGCAATGCACTCCACAGCGATATGTCCGCAATCGACAACAGCAACTCCTGCAATCAGCCCTGTCGAGGGTCTGCCTGCCTAAAGCACGCCAAGACTGCAATGCCAATCACGTTTTTGAATGCTGCTGGTCTTGGGACAAGAAGCCGCATTTTTGCTGTTTTTGCGGTTGACCCGGAAAGTCCGTCTGCATATGTTCCGCGCACTTCCGAAAGGGGCTTCCCCTTGTGTGGGAGAGCGTAGCTCAGCCGGTAGAGCAACTGACTTTTAATCAGTAGGTCCAGGGTTCGAACCCCTGCGCTCTCACCATCTTTCCATTAATTAGCGGGTGTTGCGGGACTTTTGGGGCCGAGAAGAGCTCTCAGGGAGTTGAAACCCAAGTTGAGCGGAGCATGATGCACCCAAACGGAGCAAGCGCATGCTGTCATGGGGTCTTTTTTGACATCAGCGGAGAGACGACAGCCGCTAATGATCCTAGATTCGCTATTAGTCTTCCATCTCCGCCGCGGTTGACCTATCACCGATACGCGGCCCTTAGGGGCCCCTAACGTTCGGATCGCTTCCTGATGGTAGCATCACCCGTGTTCCGCCGCATAGATATGGTTCGCGATTGAGTCTATCCAAAGGTATTTCTCGAGGCCCGGCCGGAACCCAGCCTTTTCTGCCACTGGCGCCGTCAGGTCATTCAACTTCTGCAGGTCGTCATTCATGGCAGCGTGGATCGCTCGCCACTTCTGATAGGCCATCTCCGAAGTATCCTCGCCGTCTCGGTAGAGACGCAATTCTTCATTAGCACGGGCGATATTAAAGCTGTGTTTAATAAGCAGATGCGCCCAGATTGTCCTAGTGTTCGCAATCCAACAGAGTCGCGGCTTTATCATGCACGAAATCTCAGATCCGACTGAAATCGCGAGGTACTTCAGGCCGGCCCTTTTAATCAGCAGCGGTACTTCATGCGCTCCCGCCACGAGGTTGAAGTTGCGAGCCAATTCAAAAACTCGCCGATGTGCATCTGGATTCTGATTCAGAATTTTTGGACCAAGATGATGCTCTTGGGCACTGTAGTTAGCCAGGAAGTCATCGTTAGACTCTGAGACAGCCAGTCTGGCATAGTCTCGCACATTTCCTCCCATCAAGAGTGAACTTAATCGCCGGGAGATGGAGACCCGCTCTTGATAGTGGGAAGCGACTTCATCCCATTTGATTCGATTGAGTACTTCCATTGGCCATCCCCGTTTGTCCTCCATACCTTCAATCAGAACAGCTTTTCCGTTGGATGCGGTCCTTTTCGCGGCGAAGCCGCCGAACTTAGAAGGATCTTCGGCAAACCTAGCGTAGAGGGTGATCAGTTATCGGCCCAAATTACTGGTCCCAAGCGACTTCGCACCGTTGATGACGTAGGCTCTTAGGATTGGCCTCCGAAAGCGAGTCGTCAAGTTCCCCGTAATCAACGGCCGTCGCACCTAACAGATGGTGCACGATTAGACCTCGCGCTCCCGCCGAGCATCAAACGGTAACCTGGGGGCGATCTTGTCCCCATGTGACGATTGCGCGGCCGCACCTGTGTACGATTCATCATGACAAGTTTGATGAGCAGTTACACGAATGGGCCCGACCGCTGGAGCGCGATGTGGTGGCACCGCGAACACGCTGCACGAGGACCGCTGAAAGAGGATCGCGAATTCCCCTTGGAGCGAGATCCAGCAAGAGCCGCTCGAGTTCCCGCTCGATTGGTCCACGTGCTTCACTCGGTCGCACTGCCTGATTACATTTCCGTTGTCCTCTGATAATCTTGACCGTTGTCAATGTTGGCTCTGACAGGAGGGGATTGTCATGCCACGCCTAGCAAATCTGTATTTCAAGACTGCGATCTGTTTTCTCATCCTCGGCATCATCATGGGTCTGCAGATGTCGATATCGCACCACTATGCTACAAGCGGCGCCCATGCCCACAGCAACCTGCTCGGCTGGGTGACCATGGCGATCTTCGGTGGGTACTACGCACTGAACCCTGCCAAGGCCGAAACGCGGCTCGCCCAGCTGCAATACTGGGTCTACACGGCAGGCGTCACCGTGATGATCCCCAGCCTCTACCTGCTGCTCGGCGGCAATGCCGCCATGGAGCCGCTCGTCGCGATCTCGTCGGTCGTAACGTTTGCCGGCGTCCTGTTGTTTGCCGGGGTTATCTTCACCCGGGCCAAGCCGATTGCTGAACCGGCCGCAGTGCCGGGCTGAGGGGCATCCGACCAGGCTGCAGGTTGATCAGAATGGCGGGCGGATTCTCGGCGCCCGCCCTTTCCTGGCGTCAGCCGCAGACGAAAGTCGGAGGCTCGACCGCATAGTGGCGCTGGCCGCGCCCAAGAAGGTAGACCTCGCGCTCCGGATGATCGCGAATGACGAAGCCGGCACTGCGCAGCATCGCCTCCATCGCAGCCAAATTGGGCAGAAACCAGTTCGTCGGGTCGCTCGCATAGCGTTCCTCGACGAAGAACAGTTTCGGATAGTCCGGCCGGTCAAATACCGCCCATTCGGAAAAGTCGTAGTTTTCCTTGAGTTCAGGTAGACGCTCATCGCCACGCTGCAGGCACTGGAAGAGCATCAGGTCGGCGGCGACGTGCTCGTAGATCAGGTCGAGGGCAAGCAGTGGGTGCCGCAGGTGGTACAGAACGCCCATGAAGATCACCAGGTCGAACCGCTCCTTGAGCTTCGGGACGTCGTAGACGGACATCTGGAGGTACTCGATATCGAGGCCCTCGTGCTTGGCTGCGAACCGCGCCTGCTCCAGGTAGCGGGGATCCGGCTCGAGGCCAACGACCCTCCCAGCGTTCCGCCTCTTCATTTCCATCGCGTAGAAGCCGGCATTGCAGCCGATATCGAGGACGCTGCGGCCTTCCAGATCATCTGGAATGACATGCCTGAAGCCCTGCCATTTGAAGTTGGGGTAGTCGCCGAGAAAGTGCTCGGGCGCCGTCTCGACACCGCCGATCCGCATGTTCTGGAACCACGGACCAAGGCTATCGATCTGTTCCTTCAGGTGGCGTCCCGGATCGCTACGTGCATCCATTCCTGCTATCCCATGTCTGGTTGAACGTTGGCGGCGGGAAACGGCCCAGAGCATGAGTAGCTTTGGGCTTGGCGTTCCCTTCAAGCGGAAATGCGTTGTCGCGGGTGTCGTTCCGTCTCCCTTGCCGGCGGGCTCGCTAGAAGCGCCTCCACCAGTTCCCGCGATCGGGCGAGGCCCGTATGGTCTGCAAGCACCCTTGCCTGCGCGGATGCAGCAATTTCGTCCCGTTTCGCGTCGTCCGTGGTGGATAACGCCGCGACGACGTCGGCAGTGTCGCGTGCGATGATGATCGCGTCCTGGTGCGGCAGAAGCTCGTCCAGCCCGCGCCAGTAGTCGCTGATGATCGGCGTCCCGCAGGCAGCCGCCTCGAAAAGGCGCACGCTGGGCGACCAGCCGGCCTCGATCATGTCGGCCCGCGTCACATTTAGTGTAAAGCGCTGGCGGCTGTAGAAGGAGGCATGCTCGGCGGGCGGCAGGTGCTCGATTCGGTCGACATTCTCCGGCCAATCGATCTCCGCAGGATATTGCGGACCAGCGACGACGAAGCGTCTGTCCGGCAAGCGGCGCGCGACGTCCAGCAGCAGCCTCTCGACGGTCGGCTGGCGATCGGGGCTGTAGGTGCCGAGGTAGCCGAGATCCCATTCGAACGCCTCCCCGGTATTGACGTAGTGATCGGGATCGACGGAGCAGTAGAGCGCGACAGCATTTCGCGAGCCATAGACGTCTTCGAGCCTGTTCAACACGTCACCACCCGAGAACGAGAAATAGGCGTCGAAAAGGGATAGCTGCCGCCGCGCCAGGTATTCCTCGTCATTCCGATCGAGCTTCGCCAGTGTCACTGGCGTATCGATGTCATAGAAGCAGAGGCGTTGTGGAGACATGGCCGCCACTTCGTCGATCACCCTGACGCCCTCTGGTACGTAGGAGCCGATGATCACGGCATCTGCGGATCTGATCCGGTCCGCGTATTTCGCCATCAGATCGTCTAGCTGCGTATAATACTGCAGCTCGCAGAAGTCCGGCGCTGGCAGATCGCGCTGGCTCGCGTACCAGGGAACGTCGCGTTCCAGGAACAGCACATGATGGCCCTCCTCCTTCAGGCCCCTCAGGAGCGCCCGATAGGTGGTGGCGTGCCCATTGCCCCAGGAGGATGATAGGGAAAGCCCAAGGATAACGATGTCGAGTGATTGTCTCATTCGGCAGCCTCCAGTTTCTCGGCATGGCGGCGGAAGAGGAGATCCACCGTTTCGGCGCGGTGGGCATAGGTGTGTTCGGCAAGGACACGCTGCAGTGCCCGCTGTCCGATCTCCTTCGCCCGCTCCTGCGAAAGACCGGCTAGAATATCCGCTACGTCCGGGCCATCGCGCGCCACAAGGACTTCCTCGTCCGGCTTCAGGAACAGCTCGATACCTTCCCAATAGTCCGTGATCAGGCAGGCCCCTGCCCCGGCAGCCTCGAAGACGCGGGTCGCGGGCGAAAATCCGTTCTCCGCCATGCTGGCCCGGGAAATGTTCAGAACCGCCTTGGGTGTGACATTGAAGGCATTGTGGTCGCGCGTCGACACGTGACCGATGTAGGTGACGTTCTGGGACATCGGCTTGTCCTGCCAGCCCGACCCGCCAAGCAGGAAGGTCTGATCGGAGAGTCGCGAAGCCGGATTGAGGAAGAACTCCTCCACCCGCGCCTCGCGATCCGGAAGCCGATTGCCGAGAAAACCGAGATCAGCAGTGAAGCGCGGTTCAGCGGAAACGGGATGATGCGTCTTGGGATCGAGTGCGTTGTAGATCGGGATGCACTCCTGCGCGCCGATGGAGCGATAGGCGTCGACGACGGGATCGCCGCCGCCATAGGTGAGGACCATGTCGATATCGCCGAGCGCGCGGCGCAATGGATGGTCCGGCGCGCCCCGGACCTCCGCCAAAGTCGCGGGTGCGTCCACGTCCCAGAAGATCTTGAGTGATTCCGGCCGCGCCTTGCGCAGCAGTTTCTCCAGCAGGAAATCATCCTCGAAGCCGACACCGCTTGCCTTGACGACAACATCCGCTCCGGCGGCTTCCTCGGTGGCCTTTTTCAGAGCGCCCACAGTGCCTTCGTAGACGACGACCTTGCACCACTCCGGCGGGTCGATGTCGCGGTTCTTTTGCCGATCATAGACATCCGGCTCGTAGAAGGTGATGTCGTACCCCTTCTCGGCCAGCGCGCGCAGAAGGCCGCGGTAATAGGTGGCGGCCCCGTTCCAATAGGCGGAGACAAGGCTTGATCCGTAAAAGGCGATCTTCATTCTGCGGCCTCCGTGGTTGTTGCATGGGCAGCTTCGGGGCGGGTTCCGAGATCATCCAGGAAGGAAAGGAGTTCGTCGACGCGGTGGCGGCAGGTGTGCCGTGCGAGGATTCTCTCTCGGCCGGTGACAGCGAGTTCGCGTGCGAGGTCCTGATCGGTGAGCACGCGGCGAAGATGCTGCCTCATCTCCTCGCCATTGCGCGCAACAAGGAAGTCGGTGCCGGGGCGAAATAGGCCTTCACAGTCCTCCCACGGCGCCGAGATGAGGGGAATGCCGCAGGCCAGCGCCTCAAACACCCGGATTGTTGGAATCCCCGGCAGATTTTCGACGTAGGGGCGCCGCGGGATATGCATCGTCACGCGATGTCGGGCGAAAGCCTCGGGCACATCGGCATTGGCGATCCAGCCCTTGTAAGCGATGCCCGCTTCGGCGAGAGACGCCAGTGCCGATTGCGGGTAGCGGACGCCATGGACGGTCGCCGTCAGATGAAGATCCCGTGCGGGAGCCACCAGGAATTCTGCAATCTCGGCTGTGCGCTCGTCATCGCCCCAGTTGCCAATCCATACCAGGTCGCCAGTCTTTTCCACGTCCGGCATCGGCTTGAAGATGCTCGTGTCCGCCGCTTCATGCCACGTGAGAACGTTGCGGCCCCAGCCCGATTGCAGGTAGCGCTGGCGCAGCGTTTCACCAAAGGCGAGCACGCCGTCGTAGTCCTGGAGGTCGAGACCGCCGATATCCTTCTCGGCCGAAACCGCCCGGTGGTGCGTGTCGTGAAAAAGGAGAGCAAACCGCCCTCCATGCCTACGCACCCGGCCGATCTTCTCCACCAGGGAAGGTTCCGACCACTCGTGGACCACCACGACGTCGGCATCGGCCAGAGCTGCCTCGTGATCGAAATCGGGCCCGTAGATCCGCGTTTCGAGGTCCGGGAATGTCGACCTGAAGCGCTCCAGGGGCCCCGCCCCCTGGTCCCGGACCAGATTTTCGCGACTCCAGGCACCTTCCGGTTCCAGTGCAACGGCATCATGTCCCCGACGTATCAAGTCACGCATGACGCCACGCAGGAAATGCGCATTGCCATGATTCCAGTCCGACATCAGGGAATGGGTGTAAAAGATGAAACGCATCACTACTCCGCAGCGGTCAGTGTGTTATTACTTGTTCGCAGTTCGGCATAGATTTCAGCCATGGCCCGGGCCTGCGCTCCGATCGTGAAGTCCAGCGATCGATCATAGGCCTTCACTGCAAGCATGGCCCGCAGATCTGCATCATCTGCCAACCGGTTGATCGCCTCGATGAACGCCTCCGGGTCGTCAGGATCGGCAAAGCAGGCACAGCCGTCCCACAGCTCCCGATAGGTCTCGATATCGGACAGAACGAGCGCGGCGCCCGCACGCGCAGCTTCAAGCGCTGCCAGCCCGAACGGTTCGTAGACGGAGGGGGAGACGACGATCCTCGCCCGTCGCATCAACGAGATCGTATCGGCATAGGGCAGTTCTCCCCTGTGCTGCGCGTGCGCGATCGGCGCGTATTGCCCACCGGGCCCCTCATTGGCGCCGGCCATGATGACCGGCCATCGGGTTGCGGCAGCCGCTGCATCGAGCACCCTGCCGTTCTTCCCGTCATCCCACCAGCGTCCGGCGGCAAAGACCATATCGGTCTTTTCGGCAAGCAGGTTCTCAAGCCGGCTGCCGTTGTGAATGACGCGCATGGCCGGGATGGATCCGTAGGCTTGGGCCACCATCCTTGCGTGGCTATGACTGGGTGAAACCACGACGTCCGCACGCTCAAATCCTCGGCGATTGAGGTCCTGCTGCCAAAGCCAGTCCGGAGGAACGGGCTGTCGGCGCACCCCGGCAAACCAGGTGACAACGCAGGAGTGGGATACTGCGACGACTGGCAGATCGGTCGGGATTTCCGCGGCCTGCGAAGGAAGGTTCAGGTGCAGGACATCCGCACCCACCTCTCGACCGAGCTCGGCAATCAACCGCGGAACGTCTGAAAGGTCGCTCTCGGCGGAGACGAGCCAGTCGAGTGGCGCGTCCAGATGGACAAGCTGCCCTACCTGCTCTGCCTCTTCCACCTTCTGGGCTGACGGCGCGGGGCCCAGACAGGCGAAGACGGTTTCCACTCCATGATCGCGCAACTCGGCGGCAAGATCCATCGCGTAGCGCCAGACGCCGCCGATCGCATCGACAGTCATCAGCAATCTCATGTCACGCACCGACGACCACTGCTGCGTCACGCCGGAATCCTTTTTGCTTCGCTGAGGATTGGCCGGCCGCCAAAACGATGCTCGACCAGCCACTCCGCGAGATGGCGGATACCACCACGCCAGCGGGTCCTGGCCTGCCAGCCGAGCTCCTGCTCAAGCTTCCTCGTGTCGGCGATGAAGAAGTACTGGTCGCCTGCACGCCATGGCCCGAAGGAGGTTTTCAGCGGTCGCCCGGTGAGACGTTCGATCTCGCGGAGCACTCCGAGAATGCTGACGGAGTTATGGGGCCCGCCGCCGAGGTTGAAGACGCTCCCGCTAATCTTGTCGACGGAGGCCAGTGCGGCGCGATAAGCAGCAACGGCATCGTCGACATGAAGAATGTCACGGACCTGCTTGCCGTTTCCGTAGATGGAGATCGGTTCGCCAGCCAGGGCACGGATCAGGAAGTGAGCCACCCAGCCCTGGTCCTCCGTCCCGAACTGCCGCGGGCCATATATGCAGCTCATGCGGAGTACCGCGCTCGGGATCCCGAACGACTTGGCATAGTCGAGGACATACTGGTCGGCGACGCCCTTAGAGCAGCCATAGGGTGTGCAGAAAGAAAGCGGACGCTGCTCGTCGATGCCATGAGCCCTGATCGCCTCGTCCGACGGGATGTAGCGGTCGTCCAGTTCGAGCATGGTGATGTCTTCGAGCGCGCCGTAGACCTTGTTGGTACTTGCGAAGATCACCGGCGCCCGGTTGCCGGCCTTGCGTACCGCCTCGAGCACGTTGATGGTGCCCCGCGCGTTGGTTTCGAAGTCCTCGAGGGGATGTACCAGGCTCGTGGTAACCGCCGTCTGGGCTGCAAGATGGAAAACCGCCTTGGCATCGGTGAACGCTGCTTCGATCCCATGCATGTCCCGGATGTCCGCCAAGTAGGGGTGGACCCGGTCCCCATGGCGTTCCCTCAGCCAGGAGAGGTTCTGGTCGACACCCGGCCGCCCGAGGTTGTCCAGAATGACGACGTCCGCTCCCTCGCTCAGAAAGCTGTCCGCGAGGTTGGAGCCGATGAAGCCACTCCCGCCGGTAATGACGATGGGCGCGGCTCCCTCGCCGAGACGTGGCGCCGGGAACTCGGTGACCTCGCGCAGGCGCTCGACCCCGCCTTCCGTCAGGAGCCGAGCGAGAAGCTTCGGCTGCCCGTCATGCGTGACGGCGCCGAGATGGTAGTGGCGGGGATCGAACCAAAGACCTTCCTGCACCGCGACATTCGGCGGCACGTCGGCCCAAGAGTACCAGTAGAGCCTGTCGGCCGGTATATCCAGAGCATTGGAGAAGCGACGAACCTGCTCCATCTCGTCATTTCGCCAGGTCGAGTATCCTGTCTCAGTGACCCAGATCTCCGAATTCGGATTGTACTTATCAAGGATAAGCCGCATCTCGCCGAGATGCATGTCCCAGCCGCCCCAACTGCCCTCCTCGCTGTCCCAGGTCCCCGGGAACCCGTGAAAGCCCACTGCGTCGACGACGCCGAGAACGCCCCGTTCACCCATGAGGTTTAGCCAGTAGGGATCGAAGGGGCATGGGCCGCCCAGCACCGGTTTGAACCCCCTCTGCTGCGCCCAGTAGGCGGCACCGCCGACCATTTCGCAGAAAAGCTGAAAGTCGGTATCTTCGCGCCAGTCCCAATCCAGCAGGTTGTTCGGCTCGTTCCAGAGTTCGATGTGGCGGAAATGCTTGCCGTACCGGGTCAGGACGTGATCGATGAAGTCGGCATAGGATTTCAGATTGTGCGGGGCTCCTGAAGAGCGTCCCGTTCGCGACATCGACGGCGGCGTATAGTGAACGCAGGGCAGAAGGTCGATTTGCGATCCGATCTGCGGAATGAGCCAGTCGAACCAGGCCTCTCCTCCAGGAGCGAGATATTCAGCCCATGAAAGATGCGTCCTCAGATAGGATGCCCCTGATGCGATGAGGCGCGGCAGCACCTCCTCTGTCCGGTCATATTCTCCCGGCCGAAACCACTCGACGAAGCCGAACTCTTTTACTGCTGCCTTTCCACGGCTGGATCCGGTGTGCTTCATGATACCAGACCCCGCTCCTCGAGCTGACGCCGCATCTCGCTACCGCGGTCAACTGCTTCGGTGCTGCGAACCCACTCAACGAACGGCGCAAGCGAGTCCTCCAGCTTGTATTGCGGCTTGAAGCCGAGGAGCTCACGGGCCTTCGAGATGTCGGCGAAGCAGTTGCGGATATCGCCGGAGCGCGCCTTATGCATGATCTCGGGTTTGATCTCCGGTACGCCCATGGCATCCGCGAGAAGGGTCGCAACCTCCTCCACGGTGTAGGCCTGACCGCTACCCACATTGATCACATGGCCACTGGCGCTCGGCTGCTCGTACGCCAGGCGGAACGCCCGGGCGACATCGCGGACATGGACGAAGTCGCGGCGTTGCTGGCCGTCTTCGAAGATCGTCGGCGGTTGGCCGTTAGCAAGCCGCGACGCAAAATTGGCAAGGACCCCCGTATAGGGATTAGACAGTGCCTGCCCTGCACCGAAGACATTGAAGAGACGAAGAGCTACAGCCTCGACACTATAGGCTTCCCCGAAGATCAGGACCTGTTTCTCCTGCGCATACTTCGTCAGCGCATAGATGGAGGCGAGGTCCACTGGCTTGCTTTCGTCGGTGGCGACGGGTGTCAGCCTTTCGCCGTCCGGCCCGGCGGGCTCCCAGTGCCCCTGACGGATCTGCTGCGCCTTGCGGCGGATAAAGCCCATCGTACGTCCGTCAT
This sequence comes from Pseudorhizobium halotolerans, assembly GCF_902153235.2. Lineage (NCBI taxonomy): Bacteria > Pseudomonadati > Pseudomonadota > Alphaproteobacteria > Hyphomicrobiales > Rhizobiaceae > Pseudorhizobium > Pseudorhizobium halotolerans. The sequence continues at coordinate 687,068 of NZ_CABFWE030000005.1, forward strand.
CGGTGGCGTAGAGCCCCTCGCCATAGACGCTCATCGACGATGCGACGACGATACGACGGATCGGCAGTCCGATCATGGCTTCGAGGAGGACGGCGGTTCCAAGATCATTGCCGCCCACATAACGAGCGATCTCGTACATCGACTGTCCGACCCCGACCTCGGCCGCCAGGTGGATCACCCCGTCGACCCCCTGAAGTGCCTCCGTCACCGCAGCCTTGTCGCGCACATCGGCACGGATCACCTCGACCAGGTCCGGAACTTCCGCCTCCGCATCGGCGTGGACCTGGTCGATCAGCGCATCAAGGACGCGGACCTGATAGCCTGCCGCAAGAAGTTCTTCGACGACGTGGCGCCCGATAAAACCACATCCACCTGTCACGAGAATTGTCGACATCTGCACTCTCTTCGCTGGAACAAATTGGCGATTTCGCGAGCCGAACCAGAGGCAGATGCAAAAGTTCCTTCTTCAGAGACATCTTTGTCATCAATGACATCTTCAACCGGTGTAGATGCCTATCGCGGAACACTTCCAGGAAATCGGCGTTCGGGAGCGTCGAAAACGCCACGAGAGGCTTCGCCGATGCAGGCTGCACCGATCCGAGATAACACTTCCCCCAAAGAGGATAGTGCAGTGCCGCCGATTTCCCGGGTTCTTGATCGTAATATCAACGCCTTGATATACCGGCGGGCGCAGGACGAGAGGACGCTCTCCCGGCAGCAGAGGGTAGCCAACGGTATCACTGCCTTCGTCGGCAGTATGGTCTTCGTCTATATCCACGCTGCTCTCTTCGGACTCTGGATCCTTATCAACATCGGCTGGCTTCCGGTGGTGCCCGCATGGGACCCGTCACTTGTGGTGCTTGCCATGGCCGCGTCGGTGGAGGCGATCTTCATCTCTACCTTCGTCCTCATCAGCCAAAATCGCATGGCGGCCGAAGACGACAAGCGCGCGGACCTCAGCCTGCAGATCGCCCTGCTCAACGAGCACGAGACCACGCGGCTGGTAACAATGGTCTCTGCAATCGCCGGCAAACTGGGGGTCGATCCACAGGTAGCCCCCGAAGAACTTGAGGAGATGCAGCGCAATCTACCGCCCGATGTCGTCCTTGAGGAAATCGAGCGGCAGAACGAAAAGGGCGCATCTTCTTCATCATCTTCATCTTCAGGAACTCCCGCCTCCCTCACGAGTTGATCCGACAGCCGCTCCTGCTGAAGAAGGGCGCCTGACGAAATGCGAGGGAGACGACGCGAATGAATATCATGACCAGTTCCAGGACGGGGTTGACGAGCGCCGCCATCATCACTGCCCCCGGGACAATCGTCGTGGAACAGCGACCATTGCCGCAGCCGGGTCCGGGCCAGGTCAGGATCAGGCTGGAAGGCTGCGGCGTGTGCGCATCCAACCTTACCCCCTGGGCAGGACCCGATTGGATGAAGTTCCCGACAGAACCCGGTGACCTTGGGCATGAGGGCTGGGGCTATATCGACGACGTCGGCGAAGGCGTCGACGGTCTGAAGATCGGAGACCGCGTCGCAGCACTGTCATACCATGCCTACGCCAGCCACGACCTCGCTGAAGCCCAAAACGTCGTGCCTCTTCCAGACGCACTCAAAGACATGCCCTTCCCCGGCGAACCCCTGGGTTGCGCAATGAACATCTTCCGCCGCAGCGAAATCCGCGCAGACCAGACAGTGGCGATCATCGGCATCGGGTTTCTCGGCGCGCTGCTGACGCAACTTGCGACGGCAGACGGCGCGCGGGTGATCGCCATCTCGCGCCGCGCCTATTCCCTTGAGGTAGCGCGCCGGATGGGGGCGGCCGAGTGTATCCCCATGAAGGACCACTGGCAGATCATAGAAGAGGTAAAACGCCTGACCGACAATAGGATGTGCGACCGGGTTGTCGAAGCGGTCGGCCAGCAGTGGCCGCTCGACTTGGCCGCCGAACTGACCAGGGAGCGCGGCAGGCTGGTGATTGCCGGTTATCATCAGGATGGTCCGCGGCAGGTCAATATGCAGTTGTGGAACTGGCGCGGGCTCGACGTCATCAATGCGCATGAGCGGGACCCCGCTGAGTATATCCGGGGCATCCGTGAAGCCATCGATGCCGTTGCCGAAGGACGCCTCGACCCCTCCTCGCTCTACACCCACCGCTTCCGACTTGATCAACTCGACCAGGCGCTGGACATGACCAGAGATCGCCCGGATGGTTTTCTCAAGGCGCTGGTGACCTTCCGATGAACGAGGTATTGCGCAGCAGCACAATGCCGGCTGGCTCCCGCCCGGCGCGGCTCGGCTTTCTCGGCGTCGGCTGGATCGGGCGTCATCGCATGGAGGCAATCCTTTCTTCCGGGGCAGGAGAAGCAGTTGTAATCGCGGATGCGTCTCCGGAGATGGTCGAGGAAGCTCGCCGGATCGCGCCGGTCGCCAAGGTCGTTGACGGGTTCGATGAACTCCTTCGGCACGAACTGGACGGCATCGTCATCGCCACCCCCAGCGCGCAGCATGCCGCCCAGTCGATCCAGGCGCTCGAGGCTGGCTTTGCTGTCTTCTGCCAGAAGCCGCTGGGTCGCAATGCACGCGAAGTGGAAGCGGTCGTCGATGCCGCCCGCAAAGCCGATCGCCTGCTCGGCGTCGATCTGTCCTACCGTCACACGCAGGGCATGGAGCACATCCGTACCCTCCTGCAGAATGGCGAGCTCGGGTCAGTTTACGCGGTCGATCTTGTCTTCCACAATGCCTACGGACCAGACAAGGCCTGGTTTTATGACAAGCAGCTTTCGGGTGGAGGCTGTGTGATGGATCTCGGCATCCATCTGGCAGACCTCGCGCTGTGGGCTCTCGATTTCCCGCAGGTGGAGAAGGTATCGTCGCAACTCTTCCACCAGGGCCGGCGAATATCTGGGCAAGCCGACGAGGTAGAGGATTTTGCCACGGCCACGATCGAGCTTTCAACGGGCACTGTTCTAAGGCTGACCTGCTCGTGGCGCCTCCAGGCAGGTACCAATGCGATCATCGGAGCCAGCTTCTACGGCACTGGTGGAGGCGCAGAAATGCGGAACGTCAGCGGCTCGTTCTACGACTTCGTGGCGGAGCGATTCCAGGCGACATCTCGAAGCCCGTTGTCCGAGCCTCCGGAAGCCTGGGGCGGAAGGGCCGCAGTAGACTGGGCCCGCAGGCTTCAGTCGGGAGACAGATTCGATCCCACCTGCAGCGAATACGCCGCAGCGGCGGCAGTTATCGACCAGATCTACTCTTCTGCTTGAAGCTGATCCGTCTGTCCGTGCGCCGGTAAGACCTACGACTTGATTCATCTCGCCACTCGGCCGGCGCGGAACCTCTTTGCCATCTGGGGGTTGTGAGGCTCAAGGAGTTCTCCATGCGTATTATTTTTGTCGTGATGCTCGCGTCGGTCCTGAGCATCCTCGCATTCAAGTACGTCGATCGGTCGATCGGCGAGTCGGATATCATGGCCTCGCCGATGGAGATGTCAGCCGAGAACTAGTGCTTGGCCGGAGACGAGGTCTAGCAACCATCCTACTGACGGAAGACGAAGCCATGTCCCGGAAGCAGATCATCCTCACCTTCCTTACAGCAATGACCATTTACGTTCTGGCGGTTTTCCTGTGGCCGTCGAACATTACCCCCTCATCTCAGCCTGGCTCCGAAAAAGGAGCTCGACTGGCAGGCTTGTCCAGCGAAGACGACTTCCGCCAGGAACGCTTCGGCGTTCCGTCGCCGGAGCAGACGGAGACCCGGATACAGTAGGAGGCACCGCGAACACGGCACCTCCTTCCCGACGATCGGTGGGAACCATCGTCGCCGCTTGGTCATTCGCGCGGCGCGGTTGTGCTACTCGTGGATTTCGTAGGAACCCATTTCGCAGAGGTTCTGGCTGTCCTCGGTCGTATCCAGATCCGAATCCGCGGAAAACTCGAAGCGCATGTCGTATTCGCAGACGCTGCGCCCATCCGCGATCGTGATGCGGATGCTCTCACCCGGCTCAAGCACATCATTTCCGAAGACGTCTTCTTCCCATGCGTCGACGCCGACCGGCGAGGTGTAGAAGCGCTCGAGCGTGGAATTGGTCGAGTTCTTCAGGGTGAAGACGAGATCTTCCGCCTGCGCCACGCCTGCAGATACGAAAACAGCCGTCAGGGTAGCGACGGCGGCCATGCTTGTCTTGATCACGATTTGAAATCTCCTGCCCATGATTGGGCATGCATCTCTTAGCAGGTATGTTCCAGGCGGCAATCGCGGTGGTGGGACTTCCGGTACGGCCAGAATCAAGGTTACCGAAGTTTAAGTTGGTCTTCCCTGGCCCGCGTGGCATCTGCAGATTACAGCCGCAACCAATTGATCTGGCGCAGGGCCCGTCCGGACTGATTGCGTCTAGGCTTGTCGGGACGGAGAACGAGGAACACGAACATTGAAAGTCGAGACCGACATCGAGAGACAGAAGGCCAACGCTGTCCCGGATCTTGCCGCGATCCTGGCCGCTCAAGGCCGCAAGCCGCGACGCTCTCGGCTGTGGTGGAGCGTGATCCTCCTTGCACTCGTCTCCGGCGCCATCGGCGGATATCTATATTTTCAAGGCGACGTAGAGGCGTACAATTATACGACAGCCCCCCTTGAGCGAGGCGATCTGCAGGTCATTGTCACCGCGACCGGTTCTGTGCAGCCGACCGACCAGGTGGACATCTCCAGCGAACTCTCCGGTACAATTCGGGCAGTGAATGTGACCTACAACTCGTCGGTCAAGGCAGGCGCGGTTCTGGCCGAACTCGATACCAACAAATTGCAGGCCGATCTGGAAAATGCCCGTGCGCAGGTCGCCTCCGCCCGCGCCAACCTCCTGAAGGCAGAGACCGAGGTCGCGTCCGCGAAGACAACCCTTGATAGACTGACAGCGCTTGCCGATCGCAACATCAGCAGCCGGCAGGACCTTGACTCGGCCCGCTTCGCCCATGACGCCGCGATTGCCGCCAAGGCAGTCAGCGAGGCATCGGTCCAGTCCGCCGAAGCAAGCCTGCGCCTGGCTGAGGTGAACCTCGGCAAGTCCAAGATCATCTCACCGATCGATGGCGTGATCCTGACGCGGGATGTGGAACCGGGCCAGACCGTCGCCTCCTCCCTCAATGCGCCAATCCTCTTCACCATTGCCGGAGACCTTCGGCAGATGGAGTTGCAGGTGGCGGTCGACGAGGCGGATGTCGGGCAAGTGGACGAGGGACAGGAGGCGACCTTTGCCGTGGATGCCTATCCGGACCAGCACTTCCCTGCCCGGATCCAGACCGTTCGCTTCGCGCCGGAAACGGTTTCCAATGTCGTCACCTACAAGGCGATCCTGTCCGTCGAGAATGACGACCTTCTGCTGCGGCCGGGGATGACGGCGACAGCTGATATCGTGGTCGAGTCGGTGGAAGACGCGCTGCTCGTGCCGAATGCGGCCCTTCGCTATAGTCCGCCGGCCGTCCGCACCGGTAGCAGCGGAAGTATCTTGACCCGTCTTTTCCGCCCGCCACGCATGGGAGGCGGACGCCAGTCAGGGGGTGACGAGGCCGGACGAAGCGTATGGGTTCTCCGTGGCGGCACGCCGCAGCGCGTGACTTTGGAAACCGGACCCTCCGACGGGCAATCGACGGTCGTGCGATCCGGCGAACTTGAGGAAGGCGATCTGGTGATCACCAACGCGACTGCCCGCAACGGTTGACGAGTGATGGACAACCAACCCTTCATCGAGTTCCGGCAGGTCTCCAAATTCTACGGGCGCGGCGAGGCAACGATCCGCGCACTTGATCATGTCGACCTGGCCATCAGCAAAGGCGAGTTTGTGTCGATCATGGGTCCCTCGGGTTCCGGCAAGTCCACGGCCATGAACATTGTCGGAGGCCTGGACGTGCCCTCCTCCGGCGAATACCTGTTTCAGGGCATCCCGACTGCCAACTTTACCCGGACTCAACTGACTCTCCTGCGTCGCCACATGCTTGGCTTCGTGTTCCAGGGTTTCAATCTCCTGGCGCGCACTTCGGCGATTGAGAATGTCGAACTGCCGCTGGTCTATCGCGGCCTGCCCGCGCGGGAGCGGCGCAAGCTCGCACAGCAAGCGCTCGAGCAGGTGGGCCTTCAGGGCCGCGAAGGCCACACCACGCAGGAACTTTCCGGCGGCCAGCAGCAGCGGGTGGCAATCGCCAGGGCGATCGTCACCGATCCCGCCGTGCTGCTTGCCGACGAGCCTACGGGCAATCTCGACACCAAGACCAGCCGGGAGATCATGGATCTGATCTCTCGGCTAAACCACGAGCGGAACATCACGGTCATCATGGTCACGCATGAAGAGGACATCGCTGCCTACGGCCGGCGCCTCCTCCGCTTCGTCGACGGTCGCCTTGCCAGCGATGAGAGTCATGTCCGGGAGGCCCGGCATGTTCCTTGAAACGGCGAAGCTCGCCCTGAGAGCAATCAAGCGCAACTTCCTGCGGTCCTTCCTGACCGTCCTTGGCGTGGTCATCGGCGTGGCGGCCGTGATTGCGATGGTCACCATCGGCAACGGCACGACGGCTCAGGTGCAGGCAGAACTGACGCGGCTCGGAACCAATACCCTCTTCGTCCGCCCAGGACAGTGGGGTCCTGGCCGGGCGAGCACGGAAGCAAAGCGGTTTGACAACGGTGACGTCGAAGCGATCCGCAATCAGATAAGCGGGTTGCGCGCTGTCGCCCCCGTCAACCGTGGTAGTGCCACCATCATCGCAGGGGGAGAGAACCGCTCCTCCAGCGTCATCGGCACCACCAACGACTACCTGATTGCACAGGATTGGGATCTCGCCTCCGGGCGGGTTTTCCTCCCCGGCGAGGAGCGAGGCCAGGCGGCCTGCCTCATTGGAGAAACGGTCAGGCGCGAGCTTTTTGGCACGGCTGATCCGGTAGGGCAGACAATCCGTGTCAGCAATATTGCATGCCCGGTGGTCGGGCTGCTTGCGTCCAAGGGCCAGTCGGGCCTGGGGGACGATCAGGATGACACGGTCATCATGCCGCTGAAGCTGCACCAGCGGCGCATCGGCGGCACCACCACCATTTCCAGCATCACCCTCTCGGCCCAGGATGGCGTCTCCACCGCCATGGTGCAGGCCGACGTCGAAAGCCTCCTGCGCGAGCGCCGCAGGATCGGAATCGGCCGCGATGATGACTTTTCCGTCGCCGACATGTCGCAGATGGCAGCGGCAATGACCGGTACAACGACATTGCTGACGGGGCTTCTCGGCGCGGTGGCTGCCGTCAGCCTGCTTGTCGGGGGTATTGGCATCATGAACATCATGCTCGTCTCGGTGACCGAGCGAACCCGGGAGATCGGCATTCGTCTGGCGATCGGTGCGCTGGAAAGCCAGGTGCTGACGCAGTTCCTGGTCGAGGCGGTCATGCTCTCGGTCTTCGGGGGCGTTGCGGGAATTCTGACCGGACTTGGCCTTGCCTATGGCGTGGTCGGCCTCCTGAACGTCCCATTCGTGACCAGCCCGACGATCATCCTCGTCGCTTTTGCCTTTTCAGCCGTGATCGGTGTTGTATTCGGCTATTTCCCTGCCCGCCGCGCCGCGCAGATGAACCCGATAGACGCGTTGCGCCATGAATAAGCTGAAAGAAAGTCGCAGCAGGAAGCGGTCGGACGGCTCAGCCTGCGGGTGACTGCTCGGCGCGCTCGCGTGCCAATGCGGCCAGATCAGCCGGTTTCAATTCGACTGACTCACCGCAACCGCATGCCGACGTCTGGTTCGGATTCACGAAGGTGAAGCCCGATCTCATCTTCGTCGATTCGAAATCCATCTGGGTACCGAGGAGGTAAAGGACGGCAGAGGGCTCGACCCAGACTCGCGCACCCGCGTGCTCGATCAGGTCGTCCTTGGGATTAGGCTCCGTGACCAGATCGATCGTGTACTCCATTCCGGCACAACCGCCCTTCTTGATGCCGACGCGCACGCCTTTGGCATCAGGACCGGAGTTCCCGACGATCGCCTTAACGCGGTCGGCCGCGGCGTCAGTCATGCTCATTACTGCAAAGCCCATGGGCCAATGCTCCTTCCACCCCCGGCGTCAAGGGCCGGTGCTGTTGGATCAATGTAGGTTCCGCCCGTGAGGCGATCAATACCAGCCGACGGCGACCTGGGCCTCTTCGGACATCCGCTCCGGCGTCCACGGCGGATCGAAGGTCATCTCGACCTCGACGCCGGAGACACCCTCCACGGCTCCGACCGCATTCTCCACCCAGCCAGGCATCTCCCCGGCGACGGGGCAGCCGGGGGCCGTCAAGGTCATGACGATCTTGACCATGCGATCATCCTCAATGTCGATCTTGTAGATCAGTCCAAGCTCGAAGATGTCCGCCGGAATTTCCGGATCATAAACAGTCTTCAGCGCAGCGATGATGTCATCGCTCAGCCGCGCCAGTTCTTCCTGCGGGATCGCCGACTGGACGATGCCTTCGCGGGCATCCCACTTCAGTTCGCTGTCTTCCACGGCCATGGCAAGGTCCTCAGGCAAAAAATGTACGGGCGTAGTCGAGCGCATCTGCGAGAGCGTCGACCTCGGCACGTGTATTGTACATGCCGAACGATGCGCGGCATGTGGAGGTAACGCCGAACCGCTTCAAGAGCGGCATGGCGCAATGGGTACCGGCACGAACGGCGACACCTCGGCGATCGATGACCATCGAGACGTCATGGGCATGAATCCCGGCCAGTTCGAACGAGAAGATCGCGCCCTTCCCCGGTGCATTACCGATGATCCGCAGCGAATTGATCGCCCGCAGCCGTTCGGCAGCGTAAGCCGCCAGATCGGCTTCATGCTTCGCGATCGCTTCGCGGCCGATTATGTCGATATAGTCGAGCGCGTAGCCAAGGCCGATCGCCTGGACGATCGGGGGCGTTCCCGCCTCAAACCGATGCGGCGGATCGTTGTAGGTGATCTCGTCTTCGCTTACGTCGACGATCATCTCACCGCCGCCCTGGAAAGGCCGCATCTCCTGCAGCCGTTCCTTCTTGCCGTAGAGGACGCCGATGCCGGAGGGCCCGTAGAGCTTGTGGCCCGTCATCACGTACCAGTCGCAGTCGATGTCCTGGACGTCCACCGGCATGTGAACCGCGCCCTGGCTACCGTCGATCAAGACCGGAATGCCGCGCTCATGCGCGATACGGCAGACTTCCTTGACGGGCACCACCGTGCCCAGGGCGTTCGACATATGGGTGACAGCGACCAGCTTGGTCTTGTCCGTCAGCGACTTCTCGAAGTCCTCGATGTGGAAGGCGCCGTCCTCATCGACCGGCACCCAGACCAACTTCGCGCCCTGTCGCTCCCGGATGAAATGCCACGGCACGATGTTGGAGTGGTGCTCCATGATGGTGATGACGATCTCGTCGTCCTCGCCGATCTTCGGCATCCCCCAGCCATACGCCACCGTATTGATGGCCTCAGTGGAAGACTTCGTGAAGACGATTTCATCCACCGACGGCGCGTTCAGGAAGCGCCGAACCTTTTCCCGAGCGCCCTCGTAGGCGTCCGTCGCGGCATTCGAGAGGAAGTGCAGGCCACGATGAACGTTCGCGTACTCGTTCGCATAGGCATGCGATATCGCGTCGATCACGACCTGCGGCTTCTGGGCCGAAGCGCCATTGTCCAGATACACCAGCGGCTTGCCGTAGACTTCCCGCGACAGGATTGGAAAATCCCGGCGAATGGCTTCGACATCGTATTCTGTCGCTGGCGTAATCTGGTCCATGGTCAAGCGTGCTTTTCCAGCCAGGTCGAAATGACGCTTTCCAGCGCTTCGACCAGCTTTTCGTCCTCGAGTTCCTCAACGATCTCGGCGACGAAGGCATTGACCAGCATGGCCCGTGCCACGTTCTCCGGGATCCCGCGCGAGCGCAGATAGTAGAGGTGGTTCTTGTCGATGTCCGTGACGGTCGCACCGTGACCGCAGACCACATCGTCGGCGAAAATCTCCAGTTCCGGCTTCACGGAGAACTCGCCGTCGTCCGTCAGCAGGAGCGTATTGCACGCCATCTTGGCGTCGGTCTTCTGGGCGTCAGGCGCGACGCGAATCATGCCCTGGAAGACGCCCTTGGCGCGATCAAAGACCACGTTGCGGATGATCTCGGTCGAACTGGTGTGCGGCACGTTGTGGCCGAGCACCAGCGTGACGTCCGTATGGGTTTCCTGGCCGAGGAGATTGACGCCGCGGAGGGTCAGTTCGCTGCCCTCGCCCTCGACGTCGATCCGCAGTTCCTGTCGCACCAGCTTGCCGCCGACATTGACGACGAAGAGCTTCAGCTTCGCTTCGGCTGCAAAGCGCACGCGGATCTGGCCGAGATGCGTGTCATCGGCGCCCTGCTCCTGCAGGATCACCCAAACCACGTCGGCACCCTCTTCCAGTGTCAGGTCGCTGATGGAGGATACGAAGGCGGCGTCACCAGTCACCGAACGGTGACGTTCGATGATCGTTGACCGGGAACCCGCGCCGAACGTTACCGGGAAGCGGGTATGAACCTGCCCTGCCCCGTGCAGCGCCTGCAGCTCGATCGGCGCGTCTACCGTTGCACCGGCCGGCACGTTGATCTGGTAACCGTCGCGGACAAAGCTGCCGTTGATCTTGCCGATCGCATCGTCCTTGTCGCGGGCCGTGAGCGATTGCGCGGCCGCACCGCTGACGAGGGTGTCGGCGAAACTGGACACCTCGGCGCCATCGACGGAAACGAACGGCGCGGCAGCACCCTGAAGGACCGGCAATACTTGTGCGCCTTCAATGAGCGAAGCAACGGGTTCAATCGTCGGCGCCACCACGTTCGCGGCCGGCACAGCGCGCAGCAGCGTGCGCAGGTCCGTATAGTGCCAGGATTCGACCCGGCGCGTCGGGAGCCCGGACGTCTTCAAGTCGTCCAGCAGACGGTCGCGGGTACCGGCAACAGCACCGTTGCCCGGCAGGCTCCCCATCTGTTCGTTATAGGCCTCGATCAGCGCCGTTTCGGCTGCCGTCAGGCGATTGGTCATCTGAATGTTCATGTCTACATCCCTCCCGGGGGTTCAGGCAGCTTCCCCGATGATGTCTGCATAGCCATTGGCTTCGAGTTCGAGCGCCAGGTTCTTGTCCCCGGAGCGGATGACCTGGCCCTTGTAGAGCACGTGGACCGTGTCCGGGACGATGTATTCGAGCAGGCGCTGGTAGTGCGTGATGACGATCACGGCGCGATCCGGAGATTTCAGTGCATTGACGCCATCGGCGACAATCTTCAGCGCATCGATGTCGAGGCCGGAATCGGTCTCGTCCAGGATGCAGAGCTTCGGCTCGAGTAGCGCCATCTGCAGGATTTCTGCGCGCTTCTTCTCGCCGCCCGAGAAGCCGACGTTCAGCGGCCGGCGCAACATGGCAGGATCGATCTTCAGCTCGCCAGCCGCTTCCTTGACACGACGCATGAATTCCGGGGTCGTGAGTTCTTCTTCGCCACGCGCCTTGCGCTGCTCGTTCATCGCGATCTTGAGGAACTGCATGGTGGCAACGCCCGGGATCTCGACCGGGTACTGGAAAGCGAGGAAGATGCCCTTGGAGGCGCGCTCCGCCGGGTCGAGTTCGAGAATGCTCTCGCCGTTGTAGAGGATGTCACCCTCGGTGACTTCGTAGTCATCGCGGCCGGACAGGATATAGGACAAGGTCGACTTACCCGAGCCGTTCGGCCCCATGATGGCTGCGATTTCGCCTGGCTTTACGGTCAGGTTCAGGCCGCGGATGATCTCGGTGCCGTCTTCGGCGATGCGGGCGTGCAGGTTCTTGATCTCAAGCATTTACAAATCCTCTCGGACAAACATCGTTGCGTGCAGCGCACGTAGATTGCGAATTGGTGGCGTCAGCCCACAGAACCTTCGAGCGAAATGCCGATCAGCTTCTGCGCCTCGACGGCAAACTCCATCGGCAACTCCTGGATAACGTCCTTGACGAAGCCGTTGACGATGAGCGCGATCGCCTCCTCTTCCGGGATGCCGCGCTGCATGACGTAGAACTTCTGGTCCTCGGAAATCTTCGAGGTCGTCGCCTCGTGCTCCACCTGCCCGGACGCGTTCTTCACCTCGATGTAGGGCACCGTGTGCGCGCCGCACTTGTCGCCGATCAGCAACGAATCGCAATTGGTGAAGTTGCGGGCATTTTCGGCGCGACGATGGATCGACACCTGGCCACGATAGGTGTTCTGCGACTTGCCGGCAGAAATGCCCTTCGAGATGATGCGGCTCGACGTGTTCTTGCCGAGGTGGATCATCTTCGTACCGGAGTCGATCTGCTGGTGGCCGTTGGACACGGCAATCGAATAGAACTCGCCGCGGCTGTCGTCGCCACGCAGGATGCAGCTCGGATACTTCCACGTGATCGCCGAACCGGTCTCGACCTGTGTCCAGGAGATCTTGGAGCGTGCGCCACGGCAATCGCCGCGCTTGGTGACGAAGTTGTAGATGCCGCCCTTGCCCTGGGCGTCTCCAGGGAACCAGTTCTGGACGGTGGAATACTTGATCTCTGCATCATCCAGCGCAACGAGTTCTACGACAGCCGCGTGCAACTGGTTCTCGTCACGCTGCGGCGCCGTGCAGCCCTCGAGATAAGAAACGTAGCCGCCTTCTTCGACGATGATCAGCGTGCGCTCAAACTGGCCGGTGTTCTTCTCGTTGATGCGGAAATAGGTCGACAGCTCCATCGGGCAACGGACACCCTTCGGGACGAAGACGAAGGATCCATCGGTGAATACGGCGGCGTTCAACGTCGCATAGTAGTTGTCAGTGGTCGGAACCACCGAGCCCAGATACTTCTTGATGAGCTCTGGATGCTCGCGGATGGCCTCGGAGATCGACATGAAGATCACGCCGGCTTTCTCAAGTTCCTTCCGGAAGGTGGTCACGACCGAGACGGAGTCGAAGACAGCATCGACGGCGACCTTGGAGGTCTTCACGCCGGCCAGGATTTCCTGCTCGCGGAGCGGGATACCGAGCTTTTCATAGGTGCGCAGGAGTTCCGGATCGACTTCATCCAGCGACGTCGGCCCCGTCAGGTTCTTCGGCGCCGCATAATAGTAGATATCGTTGAAGTCGATCTTCGGATAGTCGACGCGTGCCCAGGTCGGCTCTTCCATGGTCAGCCAGCGGCGATAGGCGTCGAGGCGCCATTCCAGCATCCATTCCGGCTCCTGCTTCTTGGCCGAGATGAAGCGGATGATGTCTTCCGAAAGACCCTTCGGGGCCTTGTCCACTTCGATGACGGTCTCGAAGCCGTATTTGTACTGATCGATGTCGATCCCACGGACCTGATCGATTGTCTCCTGGACGGCAGGCATGCGCGTTCTCCAACTGTCAGCCGGCAGTCGAGCCGGCACCTCTTTGTTCGGACGGGAAGTTCCGCCTTTATGTAGTTGCCAAAAGGCGCGTTTCACACCTCGCGGCAAGCGGAAAGTTGCCTTTCCGCAAGTTTCTTGCTGCTAGGCAGCCTCTCCTGCCGGACGCCGCCGGTCGGAAATCTTCTTGAATGCAGCGAGCGTCGCTGCGATGTCGTCTCGGGTGGTCGCGGGACCGAGGGAAATCCGCAGCCCGCCGATCTCCTGATCAAAACCCATGGCCGTCAGCACCTGGCTCTGCCCCACTTTGCCGGAGGAGCAGGCCGAACCTGCAGAGATCGCAATACCTTCCAGATCGAATGCAATCTGCCCGGTTTCCGACTTCAGGCCCGGGAGGCTGAAAAAGCAGGTATTGGCGACCCGGTCGACATCGCGCCCATGGATGATGACGTCCGGTGCTGCGGCAAGCATCCCAGCCTCAAGCGCATCCCGCAAGCGGGCGATCGCAGCATTCCGCTCAATCAATCCTTCAAGTGCTGCTTCAGCCGCAGCCGCGAAGCCGATGATGGCATGGAAATTCTCTGTCCCCGACCGGTGACCCTTTTCCTGGCCGCCGCCACGGATGAGAGGAGCCGGCATCAGGGCCTCACCCCGCGCCGCCAGGGCGCCCACGCCCTTCGGGCCGCCAATCTTATGGGATGTGAGGATGAGGAAATCCGCATCGAGAGCTGCGATATCCACTGGTATGCGTCCGACGGCCTGGACCGCGTCCACAATGAGAAGCCCGCCATACCGGCGGACGATCTGCGCCGCGTCGGAAACCGGCTGGATGACGCCCGTCTCGTTGTTGACCAGCATTAACGCCACCATGGGCAGACCGGCTGAACGGTCGTGTCCCGCCAGTGCCTGTTCCAGGGCCTCGAGATCCACGACACCGGAGCGCGTGGCGGCGAACCGGCTTATCTGTTCGGGGGCAAACCGTCCGCCTTCGCGGACGGCTGAGTGCTCAATCGCCGAAGCATAGAGACGACTTACCTTGAGCGGTGAGCGCCCCATCCGGAAATCCGGTGTCAGCACATGGTTGATGGCTTCAGTCGCGCCGCTCGTGAAGATCACATGAGCGGGCTCCGCCCCGACAAGAGCGGCAACATGACGCCGGGCCTTCTCGACAGCCGCACGAGCCGCACGGCCCTCGGCATGAACGGAGGAAGCGTTGCCGGGAAGTGCAAACGCGTCGACCATAGCATGCCGCGCTTCAGCCATAAGCGGAGCCGTCGCGTTCCAGTCCATGTAGACGCGTGCCAAAGCCATTGCCCGACCCGTTTTCCTTCCTAGATACCCGATCAACCCAGTGCAGCGCCGGAGCAGCCGCATTTTTCTTGAAATTCAAAACAGCCTTGCCGTAAGAGACGTCAGCCGGCCATGAGGCGGCCCAAGTTTCGAATGGTTCTAAACTGAGTTCTAGAAAAGCTGACCGGCTTCGTCAAGTCTTAGTTGACGCTCAGTGCCCGACCAGAACACGTGACCGGAGTACCAATGCCCGAAGTCATCTTCAACGGCCCAGCAGGTCGACTGGAAGGCCGCTACCAGCCTTCAAAGGAAAAAAGCGCGCCGATTGCCATCATCCTGCATCCGCATCCGCAGTTCGGCGGCACGATGAACAACCAGATCGTCTACCAGCTCTTCTACATGTTTCAGAAGCGCGGCTTCACGACGCTGCGGTTCAACTTCCGTGGCATCGGACGCAGCCAGGGCGAGTTCGATCACGGCGCAGGCGAGCTTTCGGACGCGGCATCCGCTCTCGATTGGGTCCAGAGCCTTCATCCGGACTCCAAGAGCTGCTGGGTCGCCGGTTATTCCTTCGGCGCGTGGATCGGAATGCAGCTTCTCATGCGCCGCCCCGAAATCGAAGGTTTCATGTCGATCGCGCCACAGCCGAATATCTACGATTTTTCCTTCCTGGCGCCCTGCCCCTCGTCCGGCCTGATCATTCATGGCAATGCCGACAAGGTGGCGCCCGAAAAGGACGTCCTGGGTCTGGTCGACAAACTGAAGACCCAGAAGGGCATCCTGATCACGCACAAGACGGTGGAAGGTGCGAACCACTTCTTCAATGGTCAGGTCGACCATTTGCTGGCGGAGTGCGAGGATTATCTCGACCGCCGCCTCGAAGGCGATCTGGTGCCTGAACCTGCTGCCAAACGGATAAGGTAAGCCGAACAGCACTGCGAGCTTTAGCGGCCGCCGTAACGGGCGGCCGTTCGCGTTCAGAGCCATTGCGGGGTGGTACCTGCTGCCAGGCGTTCAAGCGGCCAGACTGCGCGCCTGATGGACACGATCCCGGCCGCCTCGCTTGGCATCGTACAGCGCGGCATCCGCCTGGCGCAATGCAGTCTCCAGGTCACCGTTCGCAGGCAGAGCCGCGACACCGAAGCTGGCGGTTACGACAGAACCGCCGGGCAGACCGGGTACCGTCATCTTGCGGGTACCGATCCTCAATGTATCTGCAACGGCAACGGCGATGGCCGGAGACGTCCCGGGTAGCAGGACCGCGAATTCTTCTCCGCCAATGCGCGCGACGATCGCACCGGTTCCGGCAAGCGTCGTGATCATCCTCGCGAAGGCACTGATGACCATATCGCCGGCGTGGTGGCCATAGCTGTCGTTGATCGACTTGAAATGATCGATGTCGCACAGGATGACGGCATGCTGACGATCGCCGGAACTGTCGACCATCCTCTTCGCCGCTTTATCAAGGCCTCTGCGGTTGGCGAGCCCGGACAGGCTGTCATGTTCTGCATGGCCCCGCTCCACTGCCATGATGTCCAGCGTCAGAACAGCGAGCAGCATCAGCCCCACGGCAACGATCAGGACTGCCGTTATGCTCTGCGACATCACGGCATAGGACGTGGATATATAAGCACTTGGGGTCGCGCCCGGGCCCATCAGGGCCGCAAGGGTCGCCTTGACCAGGAAATGCGCCCCGCTGAATGCCAGGACGAAACCGAGCGCCTTGTCCATCGCCGTCTTACGATCTGAGAGGAAGACAGTGATTGCGGCCGAGAACGTGACCACCGCATAGGGACCCTGATAGACGAAACCGTACCCCCACCACGTCCGCGGGACTTCTCGCACCATAAGATACCCGGCCATGCCCAAGAGAAAGATTGCCAGAGCGGCCCGTACCGAGAAAGGCCGATCGTAGAGGAGGGAGACGCCCCAATGTAGCAGCACGAGCCCGGCCAGCACGGTTCCATAGACAGCAAAGGACCAGGGTGCGGGATTACTGGCATAGGCCACGCCGAGTTCGGAGATCATCGTCAACGACGCGATGAACAGGCCGCCGGAGAATAGAAGAGCGGACGAGCGCCAGCGGCTGTAAATGGAGACCACTGCGAAAACCGCACTGAAACACACACCGATGAGGAAATTGACCCAAAGAAATAACGCGGCAGCAGACATAGTGGACCAGCTTGTTGAACAGTCGCGCAGTGGGCGCGCTTTTGCATCGCAAACACAACTGTTAGTAACGACAAAAGATTAACATCATCACGTTGAGGGCGATGCCACCAACCCGCCCTTCATGGGACTTGGCACCCCGGTTGTCCCAGGAAAGGTCAAGGGCAAGCCCTTCATGCTCCGGACAGCCAGATAGGCCCAGGCTTCCGCTTCCATCGCGTCACCGTCCAGCCCTGCTTCCTCCGCGGTGGCAACGCGGGCGTCGCGTTCGCCAGCGAGTTCGCGAAGATCCGCCATGAGCACCTCGTTAAGGCGTCCGCCCCCACAGACGACATACAAGCCGGGCGGCTCAGGCAGGTGCTTGGACGACTGGATGATTGATGCCGCAGCCACATAGGCGAGCGTCCTGGCCCCATCAGCCAGTTCCACCTGATGGCCGGCCGGCGGGAGGAAGTCGTTTCGGTCCAGGGAACGGCGCCGCTTGTCCGTGAAGAATGGCTGCGAGAGATAAGTCCCCGCCAGGTCATGGTCGATCTGGCCCTCGGAGGCAATCAGCCCACCCTGATCGTAGGGGACGCCCGCATTCGCGTCCACCCACTGGTCGATCAGACTGTTTCCAGGTCCGCTGTCGTAGGCGACGATTTCGCCGTCGGTGCCGATGAAGGTGAGATTGGAGATGCCGCCAATGTTCACAAAGCAGACGGGCCACTCCGGAAGCTGAAGCCCTTCCGCAAGGGCGGCGTGATAGGCGGGCACCAGGGGGGCCCCCTGCCCGCCATGGGCCATGTCGTTTGCGCGCATGTCGAAGACAACGGGTATGCGGGTCAGGTCGGCCAGGCATTGACCGTCACCCAACTGGATCGTCAGCCTCTGCTCGGGCCGATGCAGCACGGTCTGCCCATGGAAGCCGATGACATCGATCTCGGAAGCCGAGAGTCCATTGAGCTGCAGGAACTTTTCAACTGCTTCAGCATGCCGACGAGTCAACTCATCTTCAACGCTCAAGAGACACCCGGGGCGGTCGTCGCGGAAACGGGCCACCCTCGCGTCCTCCAGCGCCTGCTTGAGCCTCTGGCGGAATGCGTTCTCGTAGGGAATGCCAAGGAAGGCTCCACGCTCCACGCGACGTCCGCCATCTGTATGCAAGAGGGCAATATCGATGCCATCCATCGATGTCCCGCTCATGAGGCCGATTGCTGTTTTCATCCCGTCCATTGATGGCATCCAGAATCAATTTTGGAGTGATTATGCGCGAAAACAGTGGTAGAGGCCCGCGCGTATCCGGAATTCCTTTCAGAGAACGTCATGTCCAGCTTCAAGTCCGATTTCCTCCGCACCATGCATGAGCGCGGCTTCATCCATCAGGTTTCCGATGAAAGCGGCCTAGACGACCTGCTCGCGAAGGAGAGCGTGACGGCCTACATCGGCTTCGACCCGACCGCTCCAAGTCTGCATGCCGGCGGGCTCATCCAGATCATGATGCTGCACTGGCTACAGGCAACAGGTCACCAGCCCATCTCGCTTATGGGTGGCGGCACCGGCATGGTCGGCGATCCTTCCTTCAAGGAGGAAGCACGCCAGCTGATGACCATCGACACGATCGAGAGCAATATCGCGTCGATCAAGCGCGTGTTTTCCAACTACCTTGACTATGACCAGGGCCCCAAGGGCGGTGCCCTCATGGTGAACAATGCCGAATGGCTTCGCGAGCTGAACTACCTCGAGTTCCTGCGCGATGTCGGACGCCATTTCTCCGTCAACCGCATGTTGTCCTTCGACAGCGTGAAAACGCGCCTCGACCGAGAGCAGTCGCTGTCATTCCTAGAGTTCAACTACATGATCCTCCAGGCTTACGATTTCGTCGAACTTAACCAACGCTACGAATGCCGGCTGCAGATGGGCGGATCGGACCAGTGGGGCAACATCATCAACGGCATCGACCTCGGTCACCGGATGGGGACGCCGCAGCTCTACGCGCTGACCTCGCCGTTGCTGACCACCTCCTCGGGCGCGAAGATGGGCAAGTCCATTAACGGCGCGGTCTGGCTGAACCCCGACATGCTGTCCGCCTACGACTTCTGGCAGTACTGGCGCAATACGGAGGACGCCGATGTCGCTCGGTTCCTCAAGCTGTACACGACGCTGCCGATGGACGAAATCGCCAGACTTTCGGCGCTTGGCGGGACGGAAATCAACGAGGTCAAGAAGATCCTCGCAACTGAAATCACCGCCATGCTGCATGGTCGGCAGGCAGCCGAGGAGGCAGCCGAGACCGCCCGCAAGACCTTCGAGGAAGGCGCATTGGCCGAAAATCTGCCAACTGTGGAGATACCCACCGCCGAAATCGAAGCGAGCACAGGCCTCCTTGCGCTGATGGTACGGGCTGGCCTGGCGGCTTCGAACGGCGAAGCGCGCCGGCATGTGCAGGGCGGCGCGGTGAAGATCAACGACCGGCCGGTTGCTGACGAACGCACGATGATCGGCAGCTCCGATGTCACGGAAGCGGGCGTCATCAAGCTCTCGCTTGGCAAGAAGAAGCACATCCTCGTCCGCCCGGCCTGATCCGCAGGAGGCGGAGCATTGGATAGGGACCCGGCCCTCGCGCCGGGTCTTCTTCAGCTCTACTGGAATTCGAAGATCTGCCGGAAAATGCCCGGTGCGATGATCGACAGCGGATTGATCGTCAGTCGCGGCTCCGCGAATGGCCCCTCCAGCTTGAACGTGATCCCGATCAGGCCGCGGTCGCGCCCGTTCCCGAGGATGGCGCCGATGATCGGCAGCTCACCGAAAAGCCGGTTCAGGCCGTAGGCGGGCATGAACGTGCCGGTCAGATCAGTGTTGCCTGCGGCGTCACGTACCACGCCCTGGAAGCTGGCACCGATCTGCTCGCCACGGACGATCCCGTTTTCCACCGCCAGCACGCTGTCGCGGTAGACGATCCTCGCGAAACCACGCTGGAAGCGGGCGGAACTGATGTCGATATCACGCTTCACTGCGGCATTGAGGCTGCGCCCGTCCTTGCCGACCGGTGTCGAGACGAGGGACTGAAGCTTCGCTTCGTTCACCAGGCCAAAGTTGCGAATGTCGATCGAGCCGCTCCAGATCCGTCCTTCCTGCGCCCTCAGCGTGAGGTTCAACAGGCCACCGCGCATCCTGTTATAGAGGTCCGCGAAACGCGCGACGGCGCCCGCATCACCACTGGTCAGAGAGATCGTGTTCCCTTGCTGCATGCGGCTGACGACCGCTTCGCCAGTGCTCGTGACCGCCGAGAGATCAGCCGCCGAGACGGTCCCGCCAGCGGCGGAAAACAGCATCGATACGTTTCGGAGCCTCTCGTCGTTGAAGCCTATCGCCTGGTCGAGCTTCAGCTCCACCGTGACGTCCATGTCCGCGCCATCATCTGATTCGCCCGATGAGCGCAGCTGGCGAAGCACGGGCCGCATGTCGGCTGATGAACCGGTCACCGTCACATGCAGACCCCCACGTTGTCGCTTCACGCTGGCCGCGAAGTCGTCACTCGGCGACAGTCGCATCCTGGAAAACTGAGCCGTCTGTAGCGCGCCATCCTCCAGGGTCAGGCTTCCTTGCGCGCCAAACCCTTCCCCGCTCAGTTCGAAGTTCTCGATCCGGTCCGTTTCTCCGTCCTTCACGACATCGAATGTCGCCCGCGCCGGAATGCCACTTCCCTTGCTCCAGCCTATTCCAGGGACAGACAGCGTGGCGTTCGTCAGGTCAAGCTTGAGGCTCTGTCGATCATTGTCGAGCAGGCGCACTTCGGCCTTCATCGACCCATCGACGATGTCGTCGAGGCCCGGCGTCAACACGTCGCGCTGAGCGCTGTTGAGCGTTGCCGTGACCACCCGCTCCCTGGCCACCGTCGATCGCGTCCCGACAGGCTCAACCAGTGCGATCTCCGCCGGCACATCGTCGATGGCAGCCTTCGCCTCGAGGCGGGCCGCCTGGGGATCGACCTTAAGGACGCCGGATACGTCGCTGATTGATCGCCCGGAGAACTCCTGCGCAACGTTCACGTCTTTCAATTGAATTGCTGTATTCCATGTCGGCTCGGGTGGCTGGTGCTCAGAGATCAGCCCGAACCGAGCCGTCACTTTTGCACTTGCAGATCCTGAGAAGTCCTCCGGAGCGAAGTCGGTGTCCTTCAGCGCATTCAACGGCTGGAAATTTGCAAGCTCGGCGATCGCATCGGCGGCCCCCGAAACCTGAAGCGACAAGTCGCCCATCAAAGGCTTTGCATAGGTCGAAGGCAGCACAAAGCGCGAGTCGCGGACGGCGACTGACCTGCCTGAGGGAAAGTAGGAGGCGGCGGAAGCGATGTCGACGTTCATGACCTCGCCACGCAGGTCGAAACGACCTTCAACATCCCGGAGCGGCGGGATCTGGCCTGGCAGGTTCATTCGGGCGTCGTCAATGGCGAAGCTGATCTGCAATTCATCATCGTCCAGTTCCAGCGGATGACCCGGTCCTTTCATCCTTCCAGCAGGGATAAACACCGCCAGCGACCCGTTCGTGACCGTACCGCCGAACATGTTCTGGGTCGCCCATTCGCGCGCCTTGCGGGCCATCCAGAAGGGCCATAGCTGCTTCACCCCCGTGACCTGCATGCTCGGCAACCTCGCGCCGAAGCTGATCTCCGGCGACTCATCGCCAAAGCGGACCTTGAGTGACCCCGCCATGGTTCCCTGGGGACTCGATACCATCATGTCGTCGAACTGCAGTTCCCGCTCCACGGCAAGGTAGTGCCCCCCGGCGCGCAGATCGAAGGTCGTCGGTTCTTCGGCGGACCCTTCGGCAACTGCCCGCCCACCGCTGACCAGCAGATTGATACCGAAGCCGGGGCGGGTTTCCCCCGGCACAAGTCGATTGAGGTCGATGACGGCACCGACGAACGGGACGACTGTCGGCCCGAACCGGATTTCCGATTGGAGCAGTTCGAGTGAATGCTTCGAGAAGTCGTAGGCAGCATTGATCGCGCCGCCGGACAATTCCTGCTCTATTCCGTCGAAGTAGAAGAGCCCGGGCGAGTTTCGCACCGTGGCAGTGATCGCCGGAGGTGTGGATTCACGTGCCCGGACTGCCGAGAGATCGACGTCGACCGTGCCTTGCACGCCGTCACGTGCGGCGCCGTCATCCGCTCGTCTCAGCAGGAAGGGCGTGACCTCGAGCCGACTCAATGTCGCGGAGAGCGCGGAGGTAACTCCCTCCACCACCGAAGCGCGCGCAACCAGTTCGGCGGGCTGCCCATCAAGACGCACCTCTCCCGTCACCGCGATCTCACCGGGCTCGGAATATGCGAGATCCAGCTCATCGACCTGCAAGGTCAGCGGACTGCGCCCCGGGCCCGCAGGCAGCAGAACCTCGACACCAGATATCCTGATGGATCGGGTTCCGGTCCGCGCCATCAGACCTCTGGCCTCGTCCAGTCTCTGGAATGCCTGCTCCAGAAGGTCAGGCAGCTTGTCAACCCGCACCTGCGACAGCGCCATGGGATCACCGGAGGGCAATACCCCCGTATCCACATGGATTCCATCGGCCTCCATGTGCCTGATCGAAACACGACCGGCCAGCAGTGCCAGCGGATCGATGGCCATGCGCATCGCCGCAGTTCTGGTGAGGCGCGCGCCGGTCGCCTGCTCGATGATATCCACGTCCCGCGCCTCGATCGCCAGGCGGAAGTCGGAATCGAATCGGATCGCGGCTGACCCGACCGAGGCCGCATAGCGAGGGCCTATCGCATCGTTCAGAGCGTTCGTAGCTCGGGCAGAGAGCGTGCCGTCGACGATCCCACCCTCGATGGCGAAAATGGAACTGCCGATTGCCGTGAGAACGAGCATTGCCAAGAGAACCAGCGTCCGGCCGATCCGGCGCACTCGCGATCGGGGCGGCGGACAGTGGACGATGATGGCATCCTCCGCCTGGGCGGATGGAAGGCGATCGAGCGGCGTTATGTCCTTCTTGTTGAAGCTGACCTTTTCGCCCCGGATTTCCGACATCAGAGAGTATGCCTACCTTCTTGCCGGTGACTGATCTGTTTTCCGGTCAAACTAGTATACACGAACGAGCGCCTGATGATTCATAATGCTGGCAAAAGAAAGGACGATCATGACGAAGCCGAGTATCGGCGACCATGCCCCAGATTTCACCTTGCCGCGTGACGGCGGCGGCACGATCTCCCTTCGCGACTTTCGGGGTCGGAACGTCGTCCTCTACTTCTACCCGAAGGATGACACTGCCGGCTGCACGGCGGAGGCGGTTGCCTTCACCGCCCTTCTCCCTGAATTCGAGGCGGCCAATGCGGCGATAATTGGCGTTTCGCCCGATTCGGCCACGAGGCATGACAAGTTCGTGGCCAAGCATGGCCTGCGGGTCATCCTCGCTTCCGACGAGGACAACAGGACGTCAGAGGCCTATGGCGTCTGGGTGCAGAAAAGCATGTATGGGCGCAACTATATGGGCGTCGAGCGCGCCACGTTCCTCATAGGCGAGGATGGCCGCATCCGCGCCGTCTGGCCCAAGGTAAAGGTCGCGGGTCATGCGGAGGAGGTGCTCAATGCGCTCGAGGGAAACTGAGCCGGAGGCTCTCCTCCGGCGCACAATCAACGGTCCATTAACCTTAACCGGGTGTAATCGCGCCATCGGAT
Source organism: Pseudorhizobium halotolerans (assembly GCF_902153235.2). Classification (NCBI taxonomy): domain Bacteria; kingdom Pseudomonadati; phylum Pseudomonadota; class Alphaproteobacteria; order Hyphomicrobiales; family Rhizobiaceae; genus Pseudorhizobium; species Pseudorhizobium halotolerans. The sequence continues at coordinate 710,538 of NZ_CABFWE030000005.1, forward strand.
GACCTTGGGTCGGATGGTGGGGCAGCGTCTTGGTAGTTTCCGGAAACAGAAAAGCATTTGGTCGCAAGAAGGTCGAGCACGTCTTGATCCTTGCCAGTGGCGAAAAGGTCCGCCACGTGACCATTCGGCCTTGGATGACTGCATTCGGCGCAGTCTTCCTTGCCGTCTTTACGCTCGGCTACCTGGCGGCGACCGGATACCTCGTCCTCCGGGACGACCTCATCGACGCGACGCTGGCACGGCAGAATCGCATGCAGCGCGATTACGAGGATCGCATATCCGTCCTCAGGGCACAGCTCGACCGGGTCACCTCCCGGCAAATGATGGACCAGCAGCTGATCGATCAGAAGGTGGAGAAGCTCCTGGAGCAGCAGAACGCGCTATTCTCCCGGCACGGAAAGCTCGGCGATCTTTTCGATCGGGCAGCGGAGGTCGGACTTACGACGCCGCCGGTCTCCGTCAAACGTGCCGAAGATGAGCGCGAAGCATCTCTCACGGAAGCAAGTGACGCGATCCTCGCGCTTCTCGGCAAAGACGAGACTACTCTCCTCGACAATGTTCCCACGCTTGCCTATGCACCCTTGCGCGAAGGGCGTTCGGAACAGGCGGATCGGATGTTCGCCGACATGTCGCAGTCGCTGCAGCTCCTCGAACAGAACCAGTTGGACAGCATAGAGGCGCTGACCGTCGACGCATCCGAAACTGCATCCCAAATCGCCAGAATCATGAAGCGGACCGGCATCGACGTGGATGCCCTTATGAACGATGGCGACACGGGATTGGGCGGGCCCTTCGTCGAACCGGAGCCCCTTAGCGATCCATTCGAGACTTCGATCGAGGAACTCGACGCCGCCCTGAACCGGCTGGAGACCCTTCGCGGCACAGCCCTCGCCCTGCCCTACGGCAATCCGGCCCCCGGAAAGTCGATCACCAGTCGCTACGGCAATCGCATAGACCCGTTCCTCGGGCAACTCGCCTTTCATGCAGGAATCGATTTCCAGGCGTCGACCGGCGCAAAGGTCGTCAGCACCGGTGCCGGCACAGTGATCGCAGCCGAATATTCGGGCGGTTACGGAAATCTGGTCGAGATCGACCACGGCCACGGTATCACCACGCGCTTCGGCCATCTTTCCAAGCTGCTCGTCAAGAAGGGCGACCGGGTTTCCGCGGGAGACGTGATCGGCCGTGCCGGAACCACCGGCCGATCCACCGGACCCCACGTTCATTACGAGGTTCGGCGAAACGGTCAGGCCGTAGACCCCGTGCACTTTCTCAATGCGGGCATGAAGTTGACCAGCTATCTTAACTGACAGGATTTCAGTTTCGCCCTTGGCTGCATCTTAAGCACGCGCATTCACCACGCTTGCAGCAAACCTCCCGTGTTTCCTTGACTTTCCGGTCTTTTACCCTTATTTCGCCGCCAGATGTTGGGCACGCGCTGTGCGCCGACCAGTGTGTTCTATGAAGAACCGGAACGGAAACAGATTTCCCTTTGACTACATTTGCTGATCTTGGCCTGAGCCAGAAAGTCCTCTCTGCCGTCACCGACGCCGGCTATACCACACCGACGCCAATTCAGCTGGGTGCGATTCCGCACGCGCTGCAGCGCCGTGATATCTGCGGCATCGCTCAAACAGGAACGGGAAAGACGGCGTCGTTCGTCCTGCCCATGCTGACCCTTCTGGAGAAGGGCCGCGCCCGCGCCCGGATGCCGCGCACGCTCATCCTGGAGCCGACCCGCGAACTCGCGGCCCAGGTCGCGGAGAACTTCGAGAAGTACGGCAAGAACCACAAGCTCAACGTAGCCCTGCTGATCGGCGGCGTCTCCTTTGAGGAGCAGAACCGCAAGCTCGAACGGGGTGCGGACGTGCTGATTTGCACACCTGGCCGGCTGCTCGACCACTGCGAGCGCGGCAAGCTGCTCATGACCGGAGTGGAAATTCTCGTCATCGACGAAGCTGACCGTATGCTCGACATGGGCTTTATTCCGGATATTGAGCGGATCGCTAAGATGATCCCGTTCACGCGCCAGACCCTGTTCTTCTCAGCTACCATGCCGCCGGAGATCCAGAAGCTTGCCGACCGTTTCCTGCAGAATCCGGAACGTGTCGAAGTCTCGCTGCCCTCTTCGACAGCAACTACCGTAACTCAGCGCCTCGTCGCCGCCCACAACAAGGACTACGAGAAGCGCGCTACCTTGCGCGATCTCATCAAGGAACAGGAAGACCTGAAGAACGCCATCATCTTCTGCAATCGCAAGAAGGACGTGGCTGACCTGTTCCGCTCGCTAGAGCGTCACGGCTTCTCTGTCGGCGCCCTGCACGGCGATATGGATCAGCGTTCGCGCACAACCATGCTGCAGAGCTTCCGCGACGGCGAAATACAGTTGCTGGTTGCCTCTGACGTCGCAGCGCGAGGACTTGACCTTCCGGATGTTGGCCACGTGTTCAACTTCGATGTGCCGATCCATGCCGAAGATTATGTGCATCGCATCGGTCGCACCGGCCGGGCGGGCCGATCCGGCAAAGCCTTCACGCTGGTGACACGATCGGATGCCAAGTATCTCGATGCGATCGAGAAACTGATAGACAAGAAGATCGAATGGTTGAGTGGCGACCTTTCGGAACTGCCCGCGCCGATGGAAAGCCATGACAGCGACCGTGGTCGCAAGGGCCGCGGCCAGGCAAAGGATCGCAGTCGCGACAAGGATCGCGGACGTGGCAAGCGCAGCGAATCGGCGGCGAAGTCGGAGCCGACCGCAGAGATAGAAACAGTTGAAGAGGTTGCAGTGGAAGCGAGCCAGGAGCAGAACGGACCAGAGCGCCGGAACGAGAGAAGGTCGCAGCCGACAGCTCGGGCAAGCCGTCCCAACCCTGCCAATGACGACAGCCGTGATCGCCGCTCTCGCCATCGCCGCGACCATGACGACGGTCCGACACCTATCGGCTTCGGTGACGATATCCCCGCCTTCATGCTGATCGTCGCCAACGCCGGCAAGGCCTGAACCATCGTGGCATCCGCAAGACCCGGCATTGATTTCCCGGGGGTTGGTACTGGCCTCGTGATCCTCAATGGTGAAGGCAAGGTTTTGCTTTGCCGCAGGCTGCGTGCGCCTGAAGCGGGCCACTGGAACATCGTTGGCGGCAAGGTGGATCCGATGGAGCCTGCTGCGGTGGCCGCACGCCGGGAGGCCGAAGAAGAAACGGGCCTGCAGATCGGCAGCGTCGAACCGCTTTGCATCACCGAGCAGATCATCGAGGCGGATCGCCAGCACTGGGTCTCGCTGATCTACGTGACGCGGGACTTCTCGGGCGAAGAGCGCCTGACGGAGCCGGACAAGCTCTCCGAGATTGGATGGTTCGATCCCGCCGAGCCACCATCCCCCCTCTCTGTCTTCGCCTCGGAAGCCTTTGCGGCGCTCAGGTCGCGCGCCTGAACTAGGTCGGGCTTTGGGCCCGCAACGCCGCCTCGTAAGCCAGACGCAGCCACTTTTGTAGAATATCCGGATCATCGAGAGCTTCGTCGGGAATGGTCCAGTAGGGCATGGCTGCCGGTTTCCCCTTCTTGCCTTCGTATGTCCACTGCCGAGCGCCGGCGGCACGGAATTCCGCGGCACTCGTGGCATCCGCCTTCAGGAGGAGTTCGCTATCGGACAATTCGAGGGCGATGATCAGCCCCTGGTGATAGATGCCCTTGCCGCCGAACATGCGCTTGATCGTGACGGGTCCCAATGGCTCGAACATTTCCTCGATGGCATCATTATTCATCGTTCAGTCCCCGAGGATGCCTCCTGCTGCGACGACGGCTTCCGGAGTATCGACGTCGATATGCGCAGCGCGGCCGATGTCGATGTCGATGATGGGAAGGCCGCAGTTTTCCACGATCGAACGGGCGCCGACATCCCCCTGGAGCTTCCGCACGGCCTCGAAGGTCGCGTGCGGAAGTATGATCGGATTGCCTCGCTTACCGTCATGGACAGCGCGGACGACAGCCTGTCCTCCGGCGTTTCGAAAGGCTTCCACCATCCGTGAAATATGCGTCACCGTCACCGCCGGCATGTCGGCCAGCATCACAAGGACGCCATCGCAACTGCTGACACCGTGGGACGACAAGCCCGTCACCAGCGAACTCGCCATGCCAGATGCATAGTACGGATTGAAGACGGTCTTCACGTCCACGCCTGCAAGCGTCGCCTCGATTTTCTCGTGCCGGTGACCGGTCACCGCGACGACCGGCCTCAGCCCGGCTGCGAGCAGCGTTTCGGCACTTCGTCGCACCAGCGGCACACCCCCGAAGGACGCCAGCAGCTTGTGCGGCCCACCCTCGCCCATGCGCCGCGCCTGTCCAGCCGCCAGTAGCAATGCCCCAACGGTCACCGCCTCGCCTTCCGTCGACTGCACCGCATCGCGCGGCCTCGGCCGTTCGGGTATCTCCATCAGCAGCCCACCTACCCCCATACCGGTAATGTCGAAGGAAGTTGGTCTTTCTCCGGCCAGGATCCGGTTCAGTATCCAATCGAACCCGTTTTCCTTCGGCGACCGGGCGCAACCGGGAGCTCCTATGACCGGGATGTCCCCGATCGCTCCGAGGACCAGGAGGTTGCCGGGATCCACCGGCATTCCCACCTGCTCTACCCTCCCACCTGATGCACGAATCGCGGCGGGAATGACATCGTCCGGATCCGCCACGGCGGAGGCGCCGAAGATCACGATAAGGTCGGGCTGTTCTCCGCCCGACGCCGCCACATCCACAAGCGCGGCAGCGACTTCCCCGGTATCATGGGCGACGCGTTCCTCCCGGTAAACACTGCTTCGCGAGGGTTCCAGTCGTTGCGCCAGAAGACGGGCCGTACGATCCATGACGGACGGTTTCAACGTCGGGAGAGCCGTGGCAATCAACGCCACCCGATGCGGACGGTAAGGCCTGAACGAGAAGGCGGTCGATCCCCGGACCAACTGAGCGGCGGCCTCGACCTTGGAAGACGCGACGGCGAGCGGGATGATCTTAACCGTCGCCACCATGGCGCCCGCCGTGACCGGAGAGTGGTCAGCGATCGTGGCAAGCGTGATGCCAGGATCAATCCGGTTGAGCGAGTCGACGGTGGTGCGATCGGCAATGAAGAGGCCGTTCTCCGTCGCATAGATGTTCACGCGGCCGGTCGTTGCTTCGGACCGACGTGTATGGGGGGTGTCGAGCGCTTGCGCGACTGCCCTAGCGGCATCGTCTTCGAGCATGTCGCCCGGCTCGAGGCGACACACCGTGACGTTCTCGATGCCGCCCTTTTCTATGGCCTCGATATGATCGGGCGTCAGGATCGTTCCCTTGGGTATCCGCCCACCCGCCAGCCGGAGGCTGTGGGCGAGGATGCATCCTTCGGCACTTTCTGTGGGAACCGGTCCGAACTGCACGCTAGGCTCCGGGGACGAGGTTGCGCTGGCGGAAGGCCTGGACGATCTGCGCCAGGATGGCCACGGCTATCTCGGAGGGGTTTGCCGCGCCGATATCGATTCCGATCGGCGCAGCAATCCTTCCAATCTGTTCCTCGGTCAGCCCCTGTCGCCGCAGGCGATCTACCCGCTGGGCGTGGGTCTTGCGGCTCCCGAGCGCGCCCACGTAGAAACACTTGTGCTTCAACGCCTCCGCGAGCGGAAAATCGTCGATCTTGGGATCATGCGTCACCGCCGCAAGGGCGGTATAGGCATCGAGCGGTCGCGTCGCCAGAACGTCCTCCGGCCACTCCGCCACGAGGTCCACGCCGGCGAAACGCTCATCCGTCGCGAATGCCGTACGTGGATCGATGATCGTCACATCGTAACCGGCCACGGGCGCGATAAGGCACAGGGCTTGGCTGATATGCACCGCCCCGATGACGACTATCCGCGGCGGTGGCAGGTAGACATTTAGGAAAAGTTCTCGCCCCGCAACATCCACAATGCTGCTTCGGCCACTGCGAAAGGCAGCCGAGACCGCCTCTCCCAATGACCCGGCTACCGGCTGCCCCTCTAGGATGACCTGCTCACCCTGGCCATCGAGGTCGGTCACGAGGATGGCTGCCTCCCGGCCCCGTCGTGCGACATTCAGAGCATGAAGCGATTCGATTCGCATCAACCGAGCCTTTCGACATGGATCCGGATCGTTCCTCCGCAGGACAGACCAACGCGCCAGGCCGTCTCGTCGGCGACACCGAATTCCAGCATCTTCGGATGGCCGGTCGCGATGACCTCCTGCGCCTCGCCGATGACTGCGCCCTCCACGCATCCGCCGGAAACGGAGCCTTCGAAGTTGCCTTCACCGTCGACGGTCAGATGGCTTCCGGCGGGACGTGGTGCGGAGCCCCAGGTCTGGATGACCGTGGCGACGGCAACCGAACGACCTTCCGCATGCCATCGTTCGGCCGTGACGAGTGGATCAAGCGGTTGAAGGTCGCTCATGCTGTAGCTCCTGAAGACAGGAAACGGCGCGGATCGCCGCTTCTGGAAATATCCCCACTCAGCGCCTGCGCAAGATCGGCGACCGATTGGAGGTTATGGACAGGGCGCAACTCGTCGACATGAGGCAGGATCGCCCTCACCCCTCGCGCCCGTGCCTCGAACCCGTCGAAGCGGAGCAGCGGGTTGAGCCACACCAGCCGACGACATGACCGATGCAGGCGATCCGCCTCCCGTTCCAGTTCCTCTATGCCTTCCCGCTCCAGACCGTCGGTAATGAGCAGGACCACGGCTCCCTGGCCGAGCACGCGCCGCGACCAGAGCCGATTGAATTCCCCCAGCGTCGCCCCGATGCGTGTGCCTCCCGACCAGTCGGGAACCGCATCGGCGCACGCGTTGACGGCCTCGTCCGGATCGCGCCTGCGCAGATACCGCGTCACGTTCGTCAGCCTGGTGCCGAAGAGGAAGATGTGTACCCGCTGTCGCCGCTCCGAGAGAGCATGGAGAAAGTGCAGGAAGACCCGCGTGTACTGGCTCATGGAGCCCGATATGTCGGCTAACACGACCAGGGGTGGAGGCAACTTCCTGCGTCGGCGGTAGCGTGGCAGGATGAGTCCTCCGCCGCTGCGCATCGCGTACCGCATGGTGGCGCGCGGATCGATGCGGCTGGCCGAGGCCGCGGGCTCGAACCGCCGTGTCGGGTATTCGCTGAACGGCGTCACGAGCCGGGCGATTTCGCGTCGCGCCATGGCAAGCTCGGCAGCCGACATCTGCGCGAAGTCCATCCGCTTCAGCATCTCGCGACTTGACGAGGTGAGCCGCGCATCGACATCGACCTCGGGGATTTCCTTACTTGCCTTTGAGTTGGTTGGAGACGGGGTCAGTGCATCGGCAACCCGGCTGTGACCGGCCTTCGGCCTGCCCTTCTCACGATTGTCGTCAGCCTTCGGCGACATGAGCGCGATCATCTTCCCGACCAGATCGCGCGAGCGCCAGAAGAGTTCGAAAGCCTCGTCGAAGACCGGCTGGTCTTCGCGCCGTCGGACGAATACTGCAGATAATGCAGCGTGGAATTCATCCCGAGAACCCAAGCCGATAGCCTCGATGGCATTGATCGCATCTGCGGCATCACCCGGCCCGGTCTTGAGCCCCGCCCGCCTCAGCACCCGCGAGAAATGGACGACGTTGTCCGCCAACTTTCCGCTGCCGGAGTGCCGGCTTGCAGTTTTACCCTGATGTTGTTCTACCGACGCCTGCATGCTTCATCCCGCCGCGAGAAGCTCTGCCTTCACATCCGAAAGCAACCGCTTGCCCTCGTCTCCCTGGATGCGGGCGATATCGTCCTGGTACTTCAACAATGTGCCGAGGGTATCGGAGATCGTCTCGGGATCCAGCGCAAGCTTGTCCAGTTCCGTCAGTGCCGTTGCCCAGTCGATGGTCTCCGCGACACCCGGGTTCTTGAAGAGATCCAGGCTGCGCAGCCGCTGGACGTAGCCGACTAGCTGCCGCGACAGTGCATCCGCGCACCCCGCAACCTTGCGCCGAACGATTTCCAGCTCCTGTGCTGCGTCGGGATAGTCCACCCAGTGATAGAGGCAGCGGCGCTTGAGAGCATCGTGAATCTCGCGTGTCCGATTGGTGGTGATGATCACGATCGGCGGTTCGGCGGCCTTGATCGTGCCGAGCTCGGGAATCGTCACCTGGAAGTCCGACAGAACCTCCAGCAGGAACGCCTCGAACGCCTCGTCGGTCCGGTCGAGTTCGTCGATAAGGAAGACCGGTGCGGCCATGCCCGGCTGTCCGAGCGCCTGCAGTACAGGGCGCCGAATCAGGTGCTTTTCGGCAAAGATATCCATTTCGAGCCGCTCGCGATCGCGGGCACCTGCCGCCTCCGACAGGCGTATCTCCAGCATCTGGGCGGGATAGTTCCACTCGTAGACGGCTGATGCAACGTCGAGACCCTCGTAGCATTGCAGGCGGATCAACGGCCGGTCCAGTGCCGCGGCAAGGGTCTTGGCAACCTCCGTCTTTCCGACGCCGGCTTCGCCTTCCAGGAAAAGGGGTCGCTTCATCCGCAAGGCGAGGAAAACGACCGTCGCAAGCCTCCGCTCAGCAAGGTAGTCATGAGCCTCGAGCAGGGCGATGGTTTCGTCGATCGAGGCTGGTAGGGGCGCTCTGCCGTCTTGCGTCATGTCTCCTCCTGAAGACACAGTCTAGAGCGTGCGGAAGCCCCGGTCCAGATAGATCAGCGCCGGACTGCGCGGGCCGAAATGCATGGCTAGGACCTCGCCGAACATGACGAAATGCGTCGAGGCGGGACGGATTTCGGTGACACGGCAGTCGAAGGCAACAATCGCGTCCGAGAGCACCGGCGCCCCCGTCTCAAGGGTTTCCCATTCCCCCAAGGCGAAACGATCCGCGACGGAGCCTCCGGCAAGCCCGGCGAATCCGGTTGCCAGTTGCTCGTGGTGCGCAGCCAGCGAATTGAGAGTGAATACGCCGCTTTCCGCAAAGATCTCGTTGCCAGGGTTGCTTGCGTTGAGGCAGACGAGGAGAGTCGGCGGATTGTCCGAGACAGAGCAGGCTGCCGTGACCGTCACCCCTCGCCTGACACCCTGATGTTCGGTCGTGACCACCTGGACGTGTCCAGCGTAGAGTGCCATCCCGTTCCGATAGGTCGCGGGATCAAGCTGCTGCTGTCGTGTCAAATGCTTCTCCGAAGACTGCGAGCGTTCAGCGTCCGCCCGATATGGCGTTCTCTTCCCGCCTTGTCTACGGCTATCCGCACCCCGCGTTGCGCCTGCATCCCGCAAATTGCTTTGATCCTCAGCCTCGGGCAGCTAAATGTCTTGGAAAGAAGGAATGGGAATAGCATGCGCATCCGCCCCACCAGCATGATTGCCGCCGCGGCATTTCTTGTGCCGTTTCTGGCCGAAGCGGAGACGATCGCGATCGTCGCGCCCCAAACGGGGGCATATGCGATGCTCGGCGGCCAGATCCTTCAAGGTGCGCGCGCAGCCGCTGAAGCAACCGGGCATACGGCGCTCGCGCTGGACGAGCCCTGCGAGGCAGACACGCATACCGATCTCGTGGCCCAGATGCGCGAAGCGAACGCGGTGGCAGCGGTCGGCTTCCTCTGCACCGAAACCTTATCCACGCTCATGCCCGCACTTGCCGAGGCCGGGATCCCCGCGCTGACTGTCGCTGTGCGATCCGACATCCTTATGGAAGATGCACTTAGGGAACAATGGCCGCTCTTTCGAATGGCGCCAGGCGAGGATGACGAGGCCCAGGCGATTTCGCAAGCGGTACTGGAGCGATGGAAGGCGGAGCCGGTTGCCATCATAGACGATGGCACGATCTACGGCCGGGAATTGGCCAGTGCCATCCGCGAAACAATTGAGCAGGGTGGCATCTCACCGGTTTTCGTCGACACCTACCGGCCGGGCCAGGAGCAGCAGGTTGCCCTTGTTCGCAGGCTTTCAAAGGCCGGAGCAACCCATCTTATTGTTGGCGGAGACAGGAACGACGTATCGGTGATAGCCCGCGACGCAGAGGTCGAAGGCATTCCGCTGACGATCCTTGCCGGCGATACCATGCGCGCGGCGAACCGTCCGGTTCCGATGCGGGAAGGCGTCCTGACCGCCGCCCTGCCCGACTACTCCCAACTTCCCTCCGCCTCAGACGTCACGGCCTCGCTGCAGTCGGCGAACCTGGAGCCGGACGGCTATACGCTTCCTGCCTATGCGGCTGTGCAAATCGTGGCAGCAGCGCTGTCTGGGGAGCAGTCCCAGAGTCTCGCCGCACGGCTTGTCGACAGAGAATTCGGCACGGTGCTCGGACCCGTCGAATTCGATGCCGGTCAGCAACTTGTCCAGAATCCATTTCGGCTGCAGCAGTGGCAAAGCGGCCGTTTCGTCACGGTCTCCCCGCTGACGGAATGATTGTTCCTAAGCGGCGGCGGTGATACAGGGCCTCGGAACAGCTGGAGACACCCATGACCACCCTGCCCATCCGTATCGCCCCGTCCATCCTCGCCGCAGATTTCGCAAAGCTTGGACAGGAGGTGCGTGACGTCGTGGAGGCAGGCGCGGACTGGATCCACCTGGACGTCATGGACGGTCACTTCGTGCCGAACATTTCCTATGGTCCCGATGTGATCAAGGCTCTTCGTCCGCATACCAAGGCGTTCTTCGACTGTCACCTGATGATCACGCCGGCCGATCCCTTCCTCGAATCCTTCGCCAAGGCCGGCTGCGACGGCATTACCGTCCACGCCGAATCCGGTCCGCATTTGCACCGGTCGCTGCAGACGATACGGTCCCTCGGGAAGAAGGTCGGAGTTACACTCAACCCGGCCACGCCGCTATCCGTGCTGGAAAACGTCCTCGACGATATCGACCTCATCCTGATTATGAGCGTCAATCCAGGCTTTGGCGGACAGAAGTTCATTCCCGCCATGGTCCAGAAGACCCGGGCTGCCAAGGCCATGATCGGCCACCGGCCGATCGAGTTGCAGCTGGATGGTGGCATCACGCCGGACACGATCGGCGCAGTGGCGGTAGCCGGTGCCAATGTCTTCGTCGCGGGTTCTGCAGTCTTCCAGGGCAACAGCGTCGAGAGCTACCGGGAACGCATCGAGGCTCTGCGGACCGCCGCCCGCACGGTCTGACGCACCCGAGATTGAGCTTCAGGCCGGTTCTTGCTAAAGCGGCCCCACCCCCTACTGTCGATGGAAGGCCTCTGCCCATGATCCCCCGCTATTCCCGCCCCGACATGGTCGCGATCTGGTCGCCCGAGACGAAGTTCCGCATCTGGTTCGAGATCGAGGCGCATGCCTGCGATGCCCTGGCGGCGATCGGGGTCATCCCCAAGTCTGCTGCGGAAACCATCTGGGAGAAGGGTGGCGCCGCAACCTTCGACGTTGATCGGATCGACGAAATCGAGGCGGTGACGAAGCATGATGTTATCGCGTTCCTGACCCATCTGGCGGAATTCGTGGGGCCGGACAGCCGCTTCATCCACCAGGGAATGACATCTTCCGACGTGCTCGACACCTGCTTCAACATCCAGCTCGTCCGCGCCACCGACCTGCTGCTGGCGGGTATGGACAAGTTGCTCGAAGCGCTGAAGCGGCGCGCCTTTGAACACAAGGACACGGTGACCATAGGACGAAGCCACGGAATTCACGCCGAGCCCACCACCTTCGGCGTGAAGCTGGCCCAGGCATATGCCGAGTTCGACCGCAACAAGACCCGGCTGATGGCCGCGCGGGAGGAAATCGCAACCTGTGCGATCTCCGGCGCCGTCGGCACTTTCGCCAATATCGACCCGCGAGTTGAGGAACACGTAGCAGCGGCGATGGGACTGAAGGCGGAGCCGGTTTCCACCCAAGTTATCCCGCGCGACCGCCATGCCATGTATTTTTCGACGCTTGCAGTGATCGCCTCGTCGATCGAGCGTCTCTCCATCGAGATCCGCCACCTGCAGCGAACTGAGGTCCTGGAGGTCGAGGAGTATTTCTCGCCTGGCCAGAAGGGTTCCTCCGCCATGCCGCACAAGCGGAACCCGGTGCTGACGGAGAATCTGACGGGATTGGCGCGAATGGTCCGTTCCTATGCCATGCCAGCCATGGAGAACGTCGCACTCTGGCACGAGCGCGATATTTCGCACTCGTCGGTCGAGCGAATGATCGGCCCCGATGCCACGGTAACCTTGGACTTCGCGCTGGCACGCCTGACCAGCGTCATCGACAAGCTGTTGGTCTACCCGGACAACATGATCAACAATATGAACAAGTTCCGCGGACTAGTTCATTCACAGCGTGTGCTTCTGGCGCTGACGCAGGCCGGTGTGTCGCGTGAAGACGCCTATCGCCTGGTACAGCGCAACGCCATGAAGGTCTGGGAACAGGGCAAGGACTTCCTGGAGGAACTGCTGGCCGACGAAGAAGTCCGGGCGGCACTCTCAGAGGAAGATATCCGCGAGAAGTTCGATCTCGGCTATCACACCAAGCATGTCGACACCATTTTCCGCCGTGTGTTCGGAGAGGCGTAATCGCCGGCCACTACGGGCTATGAGAGACTGCCTGCGTATCCGTGTCAGCGTCCGGCATTGGCGCCTGGAGCGGCCGTATTGCGCCCCGTCAGGCTCTGGCCCTTGACTTCAGCGCTTCGGTTTCTCAAATCGGCGCCATCATGAAAGCATCAGAAGCCGAAATTCTCATCATCCCTGGTTACACCAATTCCGGGCCTGATCACTGGCAGAGCCGTTGGGAGACCAAGCTTTCCACCGCGCGCCGGGTTGACCAGGCGGAATGGTCAAAGCCGGTACGCGAGGACTGGGTGGCGAAGGTTGCCGAAGAGGTCAACGCGGCCACGCTGCCAGTGGTCCTCGTCGCCCATTCTCTCGGCATCCCCTCGGCGGTCCACGCGATCCCACTGTTCAGGAAGCAGGTTGTCGGCGCCTTCTTCGTAGCGCCGCCCGAGGTAGACAATCCTGCCGTGCGTCCCCGGCACCTGATGAGCTTTGGCCCATATCCGCGCGATCCCTTACCCTTCCCGACGGTGACCATCGCCAGCCGCAACGACCCGTTCGGCTCTTACGAACACGCTGACGACATCGCTGCCGCTTGGGGATCGTTGCTGATCGACGCCGGAGAATCGGGACATATCAACGCGGAGAGCGGACATGGCCCATGGCCCGAAGGCACCATGGTCTTCGCCCAGTTCCTGTCTCGCCTGAAGGCCTGACCCGCACGAAAAAGCCGCGTCGGCGACCGACGCGGCTCGTGCAGATAGACTCGGGCTAAGTTTACTGCTTCACCTCGGCAACGGCGTCCTGAAGATAAGCGAACATCTTCTGGCGGATGTCTTCGTCGGAGATCGACACGCCGGCGGCATCGAAATCGGCGCGCAGCTTACGGAAGACGTCCTCTTCTCCAGCCTCCTGGAAATCCGCCTCGACGACCTCCTGTGCATAGACGCCGGCATCGCGCCCCAGAAGTTCGGCCGCCCAGCGGCCGACGAGCTTGTTTCGCCGCACGACGGCCTTGAACTTCTGCTCTTCGTCGAGCGCAAACTTGTTCTCGAATGCGCGTTCGCGGTCTTTCATGCTGGTCATGACTTAACTCCCCGTAATCGGTTCTCGTAGGTCCATAAATCAAAAGCGTTCCCAAAGTGCAATGCGGTTTGTCAAAGCACATCCTGCCCTGTCGAGTGCCGAAATAATGTCGGACTCCGCCTCTAGCAATTGCTCATGCCTAGTTCGTTCGGCAGAGCGCCACAGGGATGGTCTTCTCGGCCCCGATACACCGCGCAATACTGCTGAGGAAGCTAGCTTGGCAACATGTCCGGGCTCAAGGACCACGAAGAAATCGCATCATTGTGATTCTCGATCTTTTCCGTTATGGGACCGCTCAACCACCTTTCACTGCGCCACGAGGCGCCAACAATGAGACAATAAGAAATGAACCGTCGCCGCCGTATATACGAAGGCAAGGCCAAGATTCTGTACGAGGGTCCCGAGCCCGGCACGCTGATCCAGTTCTTCAAGGACGACGCCACTGCCTTCAACAAGAAGAAGCACGACGTCATCGACGGCAAGGGCGTGCTGAACAACCGCATCTCGGAATACGTCTTCACCCATCTCAACAAGATCGGCATTCCGACGCACTTCATCCGCCGCCTCAACATGCGCGAGCAACTCATCAAGGAAGTGGAGATGATCCCGCTCGAGGTGGTGGTGCGCAATGTCGCCGCCGGCTCCCTTTCCACGCGCCTAGGAATCGAAGAGGGCACCGTCCTTCCGCGTTCGATCATCGAATTCTACTACAAGTCCGACGCGCTCAACGATCCCATGGTCTCGGAAGAGCACATCACCGCGTTCGGCTGGGCAAATCCGGCTGAACTCGACGATATCATGGCTCTGGCCATTCGCGTGAACGACTTCCTCAGCGGCCTTTTCCTCGGCGTTGGAATCCAGCTGGTCGACTTCAAGATCGAATGCGGCCGCCTCTACGAAGGCGACATGATGCGCATCATCCTGGCCGACGAAATCTCTCCCGACAGCTGCCGTCTGTGGGACATCGAGACCAAGGAGAAGATGGACAAGGATCGCTTCCGCCGCGACATGGGCGGGCTGGTTGAAGCCTATTCCGAAGTCGCGCGCCGCCTTGGCATCATCAACGAAAACGAACCGATCCGCGGCACCGGCCCGGTTCTCGTGAAGTAACGGACGGGGGACGACAGTGATCAAGGCACGGGTTACGGTTACGTTGAAGAACGGTGTACTCGATCCGCAGGGCAAGGCCATCGAGGGCGCGCTTTCCAGCCTCGGCTTTCAGGATGTCGGTCATGTCCGTCAAGGCAAGGTGTTTGACATCGAGCTCGAAGGCACCGATCGCGCCGCGGCTGAGGCGAACCTCAAGGATATGTGCGACAGGCTGCTGGCGAACACGGTGATCGAGAATTATACTATCGCTCTCGACTGACGGCTGAGGCGTCGGTTCGTGATACATTTGGCAGTGCTTGGCAGACGCGGTACAATGATCGCGATTGAGCTGGGCATTCCCGACCGCTACAAGACGGGGTCAAACAGTCTGGAGTGGCGTGAACTCCAGGAAACCCAATCGAGGTTCGAGCCGCACCCATGAAATCAGCTGTCGTCCAACTCCCCGGTCTCAACCGTGATCGCGATATGATCGATGCTCTGACCAAGATCTCCGGTCAGGCACCTGTCACCGTATGGCAAACGGAGACCAGCATTCCGGATGTCGACCTTATCGTGATCCCAGGTGGTTTCTCCTACGGCGATTACCTCCGTTGCGGAGCGATCGCTGCCCGCATGCCCGTCATGCAGGCCATTCGGGAGAAAGCAGACAAGGGCGTCAAGGTCCTGGGAGTCTGCAACGGTTTCCAGATTCTCGTCGAGGCGGGCCTCCTTCCAGGCGCGCTGATGCGCAACACATCGCTGCGCTTCGTCTGCAAGGAAGTCCTTCTCGAGGTCGTGAATGCCGACACTGCCTTCACACGTGCCTATGAAGAGGGCCAGGTCATTCGCTGCCCGGTAGCCCACCACGACGGCAACTACTTCGTCGATGAACAGACGCTGGCGTCCATGCAGGACAACCGGCAGATCGTGTTCAGATACGCCGCCGGCACCAACCCAAACGGCTCGCTCAGCGATATCGCCGGTGTCATCAACACGGCAGGCAATGTTCTCGGCATGATGCCGCATCCGGAGAACCTGATCGAAGCGGCTCATGGCGGGCTTGATGGGCGGGGCATCTTCGCATCCGCCCTGGATGTGATTGCAGCCTGATACAACACAGGCCAGCGATGGACACTCTCCCCGTCAACAAGGAAATCCGATGCATCTTCATCCTGCGATCCGCGTCGCATCGCTGTCGGCAACCGTCGCACTCGCCCTCACCTCCTGCCAGTCGGATCGTTCGCCGCCATCTTCTCCGGACCGTGCAGCGCTACCGACCATGGAACGTGTCGCCGTCAATGCAAATCGCTGCTGGTTCAAGTCTGGTGATTCCACGTTTCAGCCCTATCGGCTCGCACCAGAGCTGAACTCCTTCTCCGGCCGACCTCGAATTCTTGCCGTTCCTAGCAAGAGTCCCGAATCAAGGCCCGTGCTCGTAGTCCAGGCCGAAGGCAGCCCCGCCCGCCTCGATGCGTTTGGGCCGCTGATGGACGGCGCGTCGGGAGATCGGATCAGACGAGACGTTCTCAAATGGGCAAGCGGGACGTCCGGCTGCTGAGCTTCGCCGTAGCCAAAATGTCACGTGCCGCCGTCGCCGACCCGAGATTGTGCGATAAAAACTGATAGCTGTTGCACGAGGTCATGTTGCCAGCTTATGGTCTCGCCGAATCTGTGGTCGAAGTGTGGCGTCATCGTGACCGCGGATCGGATCGGGAGCCTTTAGACAGTGATGCACAAACTTTATGCCTTAGCGGTGATTGCCGTACTTTTGCCGACCGGTGCGTTTGCAGCAGACCTTTCGGCGCCGGAAGCTCCCATTGCCATGGCGGCTCCGGTAAATGAGACCGGCGGAATTTTCGACGAGGCGCGCTTCGGGATCCTGACAGGCGTCGACAATTCCGACGTCAACGAGGAGGATGGCGCCTTCGTGACCGGCATGCTTTTCTTCGATCCATGGGGCCACATGGAAGCGGCTGGATGGGACCGGCTTCTACGGCCACGCATTCACGTCGGCGGTTCGATCGCCACAGAGGGAGAAGCTAACCAGGTCTATGCAGGTTTTTCCTGGACGGCGAATGTTACCGACCGTTTTTTCCTGGAGCTCGGCTTCGGCGGAACACTGCATGACGGTGATCTCGACATTGGCGAGGGTGGAGACGGTCCCAAGCTTGGATGCCGCGCCTTGTTCCACGAGTATGTGGCTGCCGGTTTCAATGTGACCGACAGATGGAGCGTCATCGCCCATCTCGAGCATTCGTCCCATGCGAATCTCTGTGATGGCCCCAACAATGGCCTCTCCCGAGGTGGCGTCATGGTCGGCTACACGTTCTAGATCCAGCCCATTTCGATGCCAGCAAAAGCAGGGCGCGACGGGAAATTTCCTGTCGCGCCTTTTGACTGCTTAGGCTAAAGAGACCGGCAGATGCCGCCCCTAGCCCGAGAAGACCATGAACATCCGTAACAGCATTGAGATCACGCCTGAACTCGTCGCCTCGCATGGGTTGAAGCCGGATGAGTATCAGCGGATTCTCGATCTGATCGGGCGCGAACCGACCTTTACCGAGCTCGGCATCTTTTCAGCCATGTGGAACGAGCATTGTTCCTACAAATCATCCAAGAAATGGCTACGCACCCTGCCTACAAAGGGTCCACGTGTCATTCAGGGTCCAGGCGAGAATGCGGGCGTCGTCGACATCGATGACGGCGATTGCGTCGTCTTCAAGATGGAGAGCCACAACCACCCCTCCTACATCGAGCCCTACCAGGGAGCCGCGACCGGTGTTGGCGGCATTCTCCGCGACGTGTTCACCATGGGAGCACGACCAATCGCCGCGATGAACGCGCTGCGCTTCGGTGCCCCGGATCACCCGAAGACGAAACACCTCGTTTCGGGCGTCGTCGCCGGAGTGGGCGGATACGGCAACTCCTTCGGCGTCCCGACGGTCGGAGGGGAAGTGGAGTTCGATGAACGCTACAACGGGAACATCCTGGTCAACGCGTTCGCTGCCGGCCTGGCGAAATCCGATGCGATTTTCTACTCCAAGGCAGAAGGCGTCGGCTTGCCCGTCGTCTATCTCGGTGCAAAGACCGGTCGCGACGGCGTGGGTGGTGCCACCATGGCCTCTGCCGAATTCGACGAGTCGATCGAGGAAAAGCGGCCAACCGTCCAGGTCGGTGATCCCTTTACCGAAAAATGCCTGCTGGAGGCATGCCTCGAGTTGATGAAGACCGGTGCCGTCATCGCCATCCAGGACATGGGTGCGGCGGGATTGACCTGTTCGGCTGTCGAGATGGGCGCAAAGGGTGACCTGGGAATTGAACTCGATCTAGATAAGGTGCCGGTGCGCGAGGAGCGCATGAGCGCCTATGAAATGATGCTCTCGGAAAGCCAGGAGCGCATGCTCATGGTTCTCCGGCCCGAGAAGGAGGATGAGGCCAAGGCCATCTTCGTCAAGTGGGGCCTGGATTTTGCGATCGTCGGCAAGACGACCGACGACCTGCGCTTCCGCATCCTCCATCAGGGCGAGGAAGTCGCGAACCTGCCGATCAAGGAACTGGGCGACGAGGCACCGGAATATGACCGCCCATGGATTGCTGGCAATGGGAAGTCTCCCCTGCCCGCCAGCGAAGTCGCCGAGCCGCAGGATTACAACGTCGCACTGCTCAAGCTGGTCGGTTCACCCAACCAGGCAAGTCGCCGCTGGGTCTGGGAGCAGTATGATACCTTTATTCAGGGTAACTCTTTGCAACGCCCGGGTGGCGATGCAGGTGTCGTGAGGGTTGACGGACATCCCACCAAGGCGCTGGCTTTCTCGTCAGACGTGACGCCGCGCTACGTCGAAGCTGACCCTGTGGAAGGTGGAAAGCAGGCCGTTGCCGAGTGCTGGCGCAATATTTCGGCCACGGGTGCAGAACCGCTTGCCGCAACCGATAACCTGAACTTCGGCAACCCAGAGAAGCCGGAGATCATGGGACAACTCGTGGGCGCGATCCAGGGCATCGGCGAAGCATGTCGGGCCCTCGACTTCCCGATCGTGTCTGGCAATGTTTCGCTCTACAATGAGACAAACGGCATCGCCATCCTCCCGACCCCCACTATTGCCGGCGTCGGACTGCTACCCGACTGGTCGAAGATGGCACGCATCGGCGACATGAGAGACGGCGACGTGTTGATCATGATCGGAACGGACGGCAGCCATCTCGGGCAGTCGATCTACCTGCGTGACGTGCTGGGTTCAACGGAAGGTCCCGCTCCTTCGGTAGATCTCGACGCTGAACGTCGCAACGGCGATCTCGTACGTGGCCTCATACGCAACGGTCAGGTATCAGCCTGCCACGACATCTCCGACGGCGGCCTGCTCCTCGCGCTCGCGGAGATGGCGATGGCGGCGACGAAGGGCATGAACATCAGCTTGACGGATCAGCGCGGACCCGCGCATGCGCTTCTGTTCGGAGAAGACCAGGCCCGCTATGTCCTGGCGGTCCCTGCGGACCTCGCCAATTTCGTCGAGGCCAGCGCTGAAAGCGCCGGCGTTCCGTTCCGAAAGCTCGGCACGGCAGGAGGCGACCGATTGGTTGTCGACGACCTCGTGGATGTCAGCGTTCCTGACCTGGTCAATGCCAACGAAAGCTGGTTCCCCGGCTTCATGAACTGAACCCTCAGGACTCGCATCCTTTGACCGCCGCTGCCGTTTTTGGCACTCTCCCTTACAAGCTGCGACTCAGCGGAATGAGATAATGAGAAGGACCACATCATGCCCATGAACCCGGGAGACATCGAAGACATGATCAAGGCCGGGATTCCCGGAGCCAAGGTCACGATCCGGGATCTGGCGGGCGATGGTGACCACTACGCGGCCGAAGTCGTTGCCGAAGCTTTCCGCGGCAAGACCCGCGTCCAGCAGCACCAGATGGTCTACGATGCGCTCAAGGGACACATGGGCGGAACGCTACATGCGCTAGCGCTCCAGACCTCGGCGCCGGATTAGGAATGCGTCAGCGCCGGCCTTATCGGCGCGCCTCATCCATCAACCGTTTTGATTGTATCCATCGGTTCCCGGTGCTGGTAATTGCACCGATGCATGCTATTTAAGCACTAGACGATCCGGGCCTTGAACCCGGCAAGCTAAGGATATCGACATGAGTGGCATTAACGAATTCATCGACAACGAGGTGAAGACGAACGACGTCGTTCTCTTCATGAAGGGCACACCGCAGTTCCCGCAATGCGGTTTCTCCGGGCAGGTCGTGCAGATCCTCGATTACCTGGGTCTCGACTACAAGGGCGTCAACGTGCTGGCGGACCAGGAAATCCGCGAAGGCATCAAGCAGTATTCGAACTGGCCGACCATTCCGCAGCTTTACGTCAAGGGCGAGTTCGTCGGCGGCTGTGACATCGTTCGCGAGATGTTCCAGTCTGGTGAACTGCAGAGCCATCTCCAGGAAAACGGCATCACCACGCGCGGCGCCGCATAGCGTCATCCTCATTTCCCATACTGGATCTATTGCAAAGGCGCCGTGCATGCGGCGCTTTCTCTTTCTATGGAATTTTCATTGTGACGATTAAACCCATTTCACCGACCGACCGCCTTGGCGGCATGGGCCGGGTCGAATTCATCGGCCTGATGGCCATGCTCATGGCGCTCAACGCGCTGGCGATCGACATCATGCTGCCCGGCTTGCAGCAGATCGGCGCCGCCCTCGGGGTCGAGAACGAGAACCACCGCCAATACGTTGTTTCCGCCTATCTGTTCGGCTTCGGCCTCGCGCAGCTTGCCTACGGACCGGTTTCGGATCGTTTCGGACGACGCAAGCCGATGCTGTTCGGCCTCGCGGTATATGTCATCTCGTCCCTGGCCGTGGTCGCGGTGCCATCCTTCGCTGGCCTGCTCGCCCTTCGCTTCATCCAGGGCATCGGCTCAGCCGCGATGCGCGTGATCACGATCTCGATCGTGCGTGATATCTATGGCGGACGGGCGATGGCCGAGGTCATGTCGCTGATCATGATGGTCTTCATGGTCGTTCCGGTCATCGCGCCCGGCACGGGGCAGATCATCCTTCTGTTTGGCGACTGGCACCTGATCTTCGTCTTCATGGCGTTGGTGGCCCTGGCGGTGGCGGGCTGGATGTATATTCGTCTGCCCGAAACACTGCATGAGGAGGATGTCCGACCCTTCACCGTCACGTCGGTTCTCGACGGTTTCCGCATCGTTCTCACCAATCGGGTCGCCCTCTGCTACACGATTGCGAGCATGTTCATCTTCGGCGCACTCTTCGGCTTCATCAACTCGGCCCAGCAGGTCTATGTCGGCATATACGGACTTGGCGTGTGGTTCTCCGCGGCCTTCGCAGCCGTCGCCGTCTTCATGGCCTTTTCATCCTTCGTCAACGCCCGGCTGGTCGGTCGGTTCGGCATGCGGGGCCTCTCCCATGCCTCGCTGCTCGGCTTTATCGGCATCACCTGCCTCTGGCTGCTGGTCCAGGTCTTCGGGCCGCAGCCCATGCCCTTCCCGCTCTTTCTCGCGTTCTTCGCTCTGGCAATGTTCCAGTTCGGCTGGATCGGCTCGAACTTCAATTCGCTTGCCATGGAGCCGCTGGGACATGTGGCGGGAACGGCATCGTCCGTTCTGGGCTTCATGGGCACGATCGGCGGCGGGGTGATCGGGGCAATGATCGGTCAGGCATTTGACGGTACGGCCCTGCCCATGGTCGCCGGATTTTTCGCCGTCTCCATAGTAGGCCTTGTCTTCGTACTGATCGCAGAAAAAGGGCGCCTGTTCCGGGCCCAGAACCCGCGCGTCTGATCGCGCGGGCATTCGTGGCGGAGTGGCGCGTAACCCCTCCGTTATACTCCAAGGATCTCCCGGCGCAGCATCTGCCAGCTGTCTTCGTCGGTCGCCACCAATAGACCGCCGTCGACATGATGCGGGAGATAAGCGGAACCGTCGAACCGAGCGACATGTCCGCCGGCTTCCTGTGCGATCAGGGTTCCTGCGAGATGATCCCAGGGCATCAACCTGTTATACATGGCAAAATGCACGTGTCCGCCGCTGAAGGTGCGATACTCGTGGGCAGCGCAACGGTAGCTCGCCACGAAGCGCACCTTCGCCAGGTTCCCGAGCACGCGTTCGCGCACCTCGCCGTAGAAATAGCCGGCGGATGCCATCCCCACCATGGCCTCGATAGGCGCAGGATCGGCCGCCGCAAGACGCGTTGCTTCTCCATCAGGACGCCGCAGGTAGGCACCCGAACCCTTCTCGGCAATCGCCCAGTCGTCGCCCATGGGGTCGTAGATGATTCCCGCCACTGTCTCACCCTTCCAGACCACCGATGCCATCACGCCGAAGGCCGGAATGCCGGAGGCAAAGTTGAACGTACCATCGATCGGATCGACGACAACCGCCAAGTCGGCGTCGGCCAGTTTGTGAAGAATGGTGGGATCGGCAGCGACCGATTCCTCTCCCACAAACAGGGCATCCGGAGCGAGTGAAGCTATGGCTCGGCGGAGATGCCTTTCCGCCGCCTCATCCGCCTCCGTCACGAGATCGGTGGGTTCGCTCTTTGCCCGGATGTCGCCCGCTCCCAGCTTGCGAAAGCGAGGACGTATTTCCTGGATCGCCGCGTCCTGCAATAGAGCGGCGAGTGCGCCAACATCGATAATGCTCGTCAACTGAATCTCCGCAGTGGATCTGATGGGAATCTCGGTCTGCGAGGCCAGTACTATCATCCCGCCGCAGAAGTACAGCGAGATCCCGTTCACGACACTGTTGTTTGCGGCCTGAATCAGGCATCATCGCGAAAAGAACACAATTGGGAGTGCGCCAGCTGATGTTATCCAGGCGATCGCTGATTTCCACGGCATCCGTCTTGCTGGCCTCCACTATCCTGCCCCCTGAGGCGACCGCGAAGAAGCGGCCCCAACCTCTTGCGGGTCAGGTGTATCTCTTCCGTGGACTGGCTGATATCTTCTCCACAGGCCTGAACACGCTGGGAAAGCAGCTGGCTGCGGAGGGAATTGATGCACAGGTTCTATCGCTCCCCAATGCCGCGAGCTTCGCAAAGGAAATTGCCGAGCGCTACCGCAAGTCGAAGCGGGCCCGGCCGATCATCCTGATCGGTCATTCCCTTGGCGCCGATGTAACGTTCTCGATCGCGACCGCATTGCAGCCGCTGAAGATCCCGGTTGTATTGATCATCAGCTTCGATCCTACGGGAAAAGGCCCCGTACCAGCCAACGTCCGCAAGACGATCAACTTCTACACCGGAGGCGGAAATATGTGGGCGCCGGTCATTCCTGCACCGGGGTTCAGGGGCGACCTCGCCAACATCAATGTCCGGCAGGGAGAAGCGGCTGTGAAGGGCATCGGCCACTTTAACATCGAGAAGAGCCCGGAATTGCATGCGCGCGCCATCAAGGAGGTCAAGGCGGCTCTGCGGCGGCGCTGAGGCCTAGAAAACGCCCGGGACCAGTCTCTTGGTGCGTGCGCAATAGGCGTCGTATTCTAGGCCGAAAGTCTCTCGCATCATGGCCTCCTCACGTGACTGGCGCACGGCATAGAGAGCCAGTACTGCGGCTAGGCCTGCGAGGCCGGCGATCCAGTTCGGAATGAGGAAAGCCTGGGCAGTTCCCCACAGCAGAAATGATGCATACATCGGGTGGCGCACATGGGCGTAGACCCCGTGGGTCACCAACTGGTGCCCCTCCCTCACTTCGAGTGTCACCGACCAGTTCCTGCCGAGATCCTTGTGGCTGCGTCTGAAGAGCCAGAGAAATGCCGCCCCGGAGGCCACGCCCAAGACAATCGGCACCAGGCCTTGCGGGCGGTCAGCAACACCTGAGAGCACACCCAGACGCCAGAGAATCGGCAAGAGCGCGAGTCCGACCCCACAAGCCAGCAGCAGCGTGATATCGAGCGCGGTCCGTTTGTCCACCGCCGTCCTCTGCCGCCTGGCGCGACGCATTGCCGGATAGCGCATGGCGCACCAGGCCAGCAGCATCAGCGCCCAGAGGATGAAGGAAAATCTACTCATGGTGAACCTTTGTCCGGTTGTGTTCGGCCCGCGGTTGATCATCACTGATGAGCGGCATTGACCCCGGCCGCGCATTTTCGAGGTTTCTCGCGCCGCAACAGATCATGAAGAAATCGTAGAAATATTGCCGGCTGTTGGCGGAAATGAACTGGTAGTGCACCCGAAAGAAGTTGCGCTTGATCCGCCTGTAAACCGCAGGCTCCAGCATCTCGCGAAACCGCACCTGATACTGCTGCGGAAAAGGCTCGCCTCGATCGTGGGTCAGCCTTGCCGATGCGTAGGGATCGCACTTGTAGAAGTTGATGATGTCGGTAAGCGCCTGGAATTCGATCCAGCGGATCTGCATGCGCGCTGCGAGTGCCGCCATACGCGCCCGGGCACGGTGGGCCGCGGGGTGAAGCGCAACCTTCAGCGATGTCGAACCGACCGTAAGGACTTTGAAGTTTACCGCGCGGCCCTCAGTTTCCAGCCGCTCCCCGACCAGTTCCGCAAGATCGAGGATCATGGCACCGCCTGTGGAATGCCCCACCAGCAGCACCTCATCAAAATCCGCGTGGGCAATGCGATCCTTTATCAGATCCCCCCAAATGGAAAGCCGTGCATCCATGTCGGCCCGCCGACAGTGGAGATGTTCCCGGCTGAATGACCAAAGGTCCATGAGGTGGAAGACGAAGTACCGCCGCCCCAGGTAACGGCCGACGACGACCGTCAGCCCGATCCCTGCAACAAGCGGCAGGATAAGGCCGCCGGGAGGATCTACGAGCGAAACAAGCCGAAAGCCCAAGGACCCGATCCACAGGAAGGCCAACAAGGCCGCGAACGGATAGAGAAAGTAGAGCGCGAACCGCCAATTCGTCTGGAAGAAGCGGACCATGGTGCCGCTCATGACATAGTCGAAAAAGGCCGCAAGATAGGCTAGAAGGCGCAAGTGAAAGGGCCTCGCCCCATCGCGTCGGACAATGTCGTCATAGCTGAGGAAGGTGATGTCGGATCTGCAGGAGCCGTCTGGGCCCTCATAGAGGACCTGCGCCGTCGCCGATGAGTGACACTCATCATGACCGAGGAACGTCATCGATGCCGTGACCGCCCAGCACCGCGAAAAACGTTCAATCTCCCGCGCGATTCGGCGGAAAAAGCCCTCACAGTCGTTCCGCTCGTAGCCGCCGATCAGGAACACTGCACGTCGCGCTACCGCCGGGCGACCGGGCTCATGCATTCGAACTTCCCCATTCGCGCAAATCAGAACCAGCGAACTGGCCAGCAGCGCCTTTGGCTGCAGTTTGCAGGATGGTGCCCAACCAGTCCAGCATTAGGGCGCAAGCAGCCTACTCTAGAGCGCGATTTCCTGTGTCTAAAGCCGACGGGGTGGACCGGCAGACGTCTGTTCGGCCTCAGTCTGATCGGCCGGCATCCAGCCCGGCAAAATCGAACAGCTTGGTATCGAGGAGATGGGACGGATTGACATGGGCTAGTGCCCGCAGCATCGCATCCTTGCGACCAGGCATTCGAGCTTCGATATCGGCAAGCATCGCCTTCATCGCATTGCGCTGCAGGCCATCCTGAGAGCCGCAGAGGTCGCAGGGGATGATGGGAAACTCCATTGCCTGGGCGAAGCGTGCCAGATCGTCTTCGGCGCAATAGGCAAGCGGGCGCAGCACCAGCAAATCGCCCTCGTCGTTGAGCAGCTTTGCCGGCATCCCGGCAAGCCGACCGCCATGGAAGAAATTCATGAAGAAGGTTTCGAGGATGTCTTCGCGATGATGACCGAGCACCAGCGCGTCGCAACCCTCTTCGCGGGCAATGCGGTAGAGGTTACCGCGGCGAAGCCGGGAACAGAGCGAGCAGTAGGTTGCCCCCTCGGGCACCTTCTCCTTCACCACGGAATAGGTGTCGCGGTACTCGATCCGATGAGGCACCCCGATTGAACCCAGGTAGTCCGGCAGCACGTGCTTGGGAAAGTTCGGCTGTCCTTGATCAAGATTGCAGGCGATGAGTTCTACCGGCAACAGGCCTCGCCACTTCAGGTCCATGAGAATGGCCAGGAGCGAATACGAATCCTTGCCACCCGACAGGCCAATCAGCCAGCGCTTCTGGCCTTTCAGCATCTGGAAATCTTGAAGCGCCTGGCGCACATGCCGCAGCAGGCGCTTTCTGAGCTTGTTGAAGCCGACAGACTGCGGCGCTCCGGAAAACAGCGAGGGGGCCTGCCCCTCGCCTTCCAGGTCGATTACATCGACTGCCGCTGGACTGTTCAGTCCCATGTCGTCTCCAGGCCCTTTAGCGAGGTGTGGCGTCAGGCTCCGAGCGCGCCGGCTACGGCCTCGACTGCGTCCTTGGCCTTTGAGCCGTCGGGACCGCCTGCCTGTGCCATGTCCGGACGTCCACCGCCGCCCTTGCCGCCGAGCGCCGCCGACGCGATGCGGACCAGCTCGACTGCGCTGAAGCGGTCAGTCAGATCCTCCGTCACGGCGACCACGGCACTTGCCTTGCCATCCGCCGATACGCCCACGAGCGTAACCACGCCCGAACCGAGGCTTGCCTTGCCCTCATCCGCCAATCCCTTCAGATCCCGGGCATCGATCCCCTCAAGAACCTTGCCGAGATATTTCGTTCCGGCCACCTCGCGAACCTCGCTGGCACCGCCACCCTGGCTTCCGCCCATGGCAAGGCGCCGCTTCGTCTCGGCGAGTTCCCGCTCGAGCTTCCGCCGCTCTTCCACCAGCGCTTCCACGCGCGAGACGACCTCGCCCGGCTGCACCTTCAGCGCCGAGGCAAGCGTCTTCACCCGCTCGTCCTGTTCCGCCAGATAGGTAAGGGCCGCCGCACCGGTGACGGCCTCGACGCGGCGAACGCCGGCCCCGACGGCACTCTCCCCCAAGATCCGCACCAGGCCGATATCGCCGGTCGCATTAACATGCGTGCCGCCGCAGAGCTCGATCGAATAGGGCTTGCCCGACTTCTCTCCGGCGATCGCCGTCCCCATCGAAACGACGCGAACCTCGTCACCGTATTTTTCTCCGAACAGCGCCATGGCGCCCTCTGCAATGGCATCGTCGACACTCATCAGCCGTGTCGAGACCGGAGCGTTCTGGATGACGATCGCATTGGCCATCTCCTCGACCCTTCGGAGTTCCTCACCCGACATCGGCTTCGGATGCGAGATGTCGAAGCGCAGCCGCTCCGGTGCCACGAGCGATCCCTTCTGTGCCACATGCGAACCAAGCACTTCCCGAAGCGCCTCGTGAAGCAGATGGGTGGCGGAGTGATTGGAGCGCAGTTGCGACCGCCGCCCATGGTCGACAACGAGCATCACTGCTTCGCCGGCCTTCAGGGTGCCGGAGACGACCTGGGCGCTGTGAACGAAGAGCCCCTCGCCCTTTTTCTGGGTATCAGTCACCTCCAGACGGGCGTGGTCGGCGGTGATCACGCCGGTGTCGCCCATCTGGCCGCCGGATTCCCCATAGAAGGGCGTCTGGTTCACCACAACCTGCACGCTCTCTCCAGCCGTGACGGCTTCGACGCTCGCTCCGTCGCGCACCAGCGCCTGCACCACGCCTTCGGCAGTCTCGGTGTCATAGCCGAGGAACTCGGTCGCGCCGTGCTTCTCCTTGAGCTCGAACCAGATCGTTTCGGTGGCCTTGTCGCCCGAACCTGCCCAGCTGGCGCGGGCCTCGGCCTTCTGACGCTGCATGGCGTCATTGAAGCCCATGATGTCGACGCCGATCCCCCGCGCCCGGAGCGCATCCTGGGTCAGGTCGAGCGGGAAGCCATAGGTGTCGTAGAGCTTGAATGCCGTCTCGCCATCGAGGCTGTCCCCCTTGGAAAGATCCTGCGTGGCATCCGAAAGCAGTGTTAGGCCGCGGTCGAGCGTCTTCCGGAAACGGGTCTCCTCAAGCTTCAAAGTCTCGGATGTCAGCGCCTCGGCGCGAACGAGCTCCGGATAGGCGCGGCCCATCTCCTGAACCAGCGTCGGCAGCAGCCGGTACATCAGGGGCTCCCGCGCACCGAGCAACTGCATGTGGCGCATGGCGCGGCGCATGATACGACGCAGTACGTAGCCACGGCCCTCGTTCGACGGCAGTACCCCGTCGGCGATCAGGAAGGCCGACGACCGAAGATGGTCTGCGATGACCCGGAAGCTAGCCGCCTGGTCACCCTCGGCCTTGGCGCCGACGACATCCTCCGTGGCGGAAATCAAGTTCCGGAAGAGGTCCGTCTCGAACACGCTTCCGACGCCTTGCAGCACGCAGGCCATGCGCTCCAGCCCCATGCCGGTATCGATCGACGGCTTGGGCAGCGGCGTCCGTTCGCCCGGCGCAGTCTGG
This sequence comes from Pseudorhizobium halotolerans, assembly GCF_902153235.2. NCBI lineage: Bacteria > Pseudomonadati > Pseudomonadota > Alphaproteobacteria > Hyphomicrobiales > Rhizobiaceae > Pseudorhizobium > Pseudorhizobium halotolerans. Next base: position 738,532 of record NZ_CABFWE030000005.1, read on the forward strand.
TCGAACTGCATGAAGACGAGGTTCCAGAACTCGAGGAAACGATCGCCATCCTCTTCCGGCGAACCGGGAGGTCCGCCCCAGACATGCTCGCCCTGATCGATGAAGATCTCGGAACAGGGACCGCAGGGACCGGTATCGCCCATCTGCCAGAAGTTGTCCGAAGTCGGGATGCGAATGATCTTGTCGTCGGAGAAGCCAGCGATCTTCTTCCAGAGGGTCGCAGCCTCTTCATCCTCCGAGTAGACCGTGACCAGCAAGCGGTGCTTCGGGAGGTCGAAGCCTTCCGTAACCAGCTTCCAGGCTAGCTCGATCGCGCGCTCCTTGAAGTAGTCGCCGAAGGAGAAGTTGCCAAGCATCTCGAAGAAGGTCAGGTGGCGGGCGGTATAGCCGACATTGTCCAGATCGTTGTGCTTGCCGCCGGCGCGGACGCATTTCTGCGAGGTCGTGGCCGTCGAGTATGGACGGCTTTCCAGGCCGGTGAAGACGTTCTTGAACTGCACCATGCCGGCATTGGTGAACATCAGCGTAGGGTCATTGCGCGGCACCAGCGGGCTCGACGACACGATCTCGTGGCCGTTCTTCTTGAAATAGTCGAGGAAGGTCGACCGGATGTCATTCACGCCGCTCATGCTACGCCCTTTGTTCCGCCGGATGCGGATCCGTCATTTGAAAACCAGTGGCTTTTATCGCCCGCACCGGAGACTGTCCAGCCAAACGCAGAACCGGCCGCGCATCTTTGCAGACACGCAGCCGGTGAAATGAAGAGGTCGGGCTGAAGGGGCTACAGGTCCTCTCCGTCGCCCTCCTGGGCGTCCGGGCCGCCATTCTCCAGGAAGCGGTCGGCGATCAGCCCGGCGTTCTGGCGAAGTGCCAACTCGATCTCACGGGCAAGCTCCGGATTGTCCTTGAGGAAGGTCTTGGCGTTCTCACGCCCCTGCCCCAGTCGCTGGCTGTTGTACGAGAACCAGGCACCCGATTTCTCGACGATGCCAGCCTTGACTCCAAGATCCACCAACTCGCCGGTCTTGGAAACACCCTCGCCGTACATGATGTCGAACTCGACCTGCTTGAAGGGAGGCGCCATCTTGTTCTTGACGACCTTCACGCGCGTCTGGTTGCCGACCACTTCCTCACGCTCCTTGACGGAACCGATCCGGCGGATGTCGAGGCGGACGGAGGCATAGAACTTCAGCGCATTGCCGCCCGTAGTGGTTTCCGGCGAACCGAACATGACGCCGATCTTCATGCGGATCTGGTTGATGAAGATGACCATGCAGTTGGAGCGCGAGATCGAGGCGGTCAGCTTGCGCAGCGCCTGGCTCATCAATCGAGCCTGCAGGCCGGGCAGACTGTCGCCCATCTCGCCTTCGATTTCGGCCCTTGGCGTCAATGCGGCAACCGAGTCCACCACCAGCACGTCGATCGCACCGGACCGAACCAGAGTATCGGTGATTTCAAGTGCCTGCTCACCGGTATCAGGCTGGGAGATCAGCAGGTTCTCAAGGTCTACGCCGAGCTTGCGCGCGTAGATCGGATCAAGAGCGTGCTCGGCATCCACGAATGCGCAGATGCCACCTTTCTTCTGAGCCTCGGCTATCGTCTGCAAGGCAAGCGTCGTCTTGCCCGAGCTTTCCGGTCCATAGATTTCGACGATGCGGCCCTTGGGCAGTCCACCGATGCCGAGCGCGATGTCGAGGCTGAGGGAGCCAGTGGAAACCGTCTCGGTCTCCACCACATTCTCCTTCGCGCCAAGCTTCATGATCGATCCCTTGCCGAAGGATCGTTCGATCTGCGACAGTGCCGCGTCCAGCGCCTTGCTCTTATCCACTGTTTTGTCCTCTACAAGCCGCAAAGAATTTTGTGCCATCTGATCCACCTTTAGGTTATTGACGCCGCGCAGGCAACGAAGCAGCTGATGTCGATCATGTACACGTTTTGTTCTCATAGCGCAAGAGCCTGCCATGTGATTGGCATTTGGGCGTTTTTCGAAAATCGTTCGCCTCCTGTTCTGCCTGCTGCAGACGGGATGTATTCCCGGGTGGCCGGACGGGCCGAGACCTGCATCCATCGAATCGTTTGCAGCATTCTTCGGGGCCTTTGGCCATGACGAAACGGATCCTGGCTCTGGGAGGAGCACACCTAGATCGTCGCGGCCGCATCGCCGCCGTCACAGTGGCTGGTGCCAGCAACCCGGGGACGTGGCGGGAGGACGTGGGAGGCGGCGCGTTCAACGTCGCGCGCAATCTTGCACGGCTCGGGCACGCCGTGGAACTCATCGCCCCGCGCGGTGGCGATGCAGCGGGTCAGCGGGTTGCCGAGGAGGCATCGTTGGCGGGTATCGACGACCGGCCCTTCGTCTTCCTCGATCGCGCCACCCCCAGCTATACCGCGATCCTCGAGCAGGACGGCAATCTCGTCATCGCGCTTGCGGACATGGAGCTCTATCGGCTCTTCACGCCGCGGCGGCTTCGTGCAAGGTCGGTCCGGGAGGCCATGGCACGCGCCGATCTGATCGTCTGCGACGCCAATCTGCCCGCTGAGACGCTGTCCGCCCTCGGTGCGGAAGCGAGCGCAAGGGGAATAGCTTTGGCGGGCATCGCGATCTCACCAGCGAAGGTGATCCGCTTCCGAGATGTTCTTCCCGACATCGCGTGGCTGTTCATGAATTCGGCGGAGGCTGCGGCGCTTGCCGGCGCGGCAGCCTCTCCGGATCAATGGGCAGACCTTCTCCGTCCACTCGGGCTTTCCGGTGGGGTGGTCACGAAGGGTGGCGAGGATGTTGCCGCCTTCGACAGCCAATCGACTTTGATGATCAAGCCACCCCCTGCAAGCCAGATCGTGGATGTTACCGGCGCTGGGGATGCGCTCGCCGCAGGTATGCTCGATGCGCTTCTTGCCGGCGAGAGCTTGCCACGAGCCCTTGTTCGTGGGATCGCTGCCTCGCAGATTGCCTTGGCCTCACCCTATGCCGCCCCTCCGGAACTCGATCGCAACCTTCTGGAGCGCAAGGCCGCAGAGATAGCAGCATCAACCGCATACTCCTGAGATCTTGCCGGAGAAAGACATGAACGCGTCCACCGATCCCACTCTTCCTATCGTCTATTCCGAGGAGGTCGCTGCTGCCAGGCGGGCTGGCCGCCCGCTCGTCGCGCTGGAATCCACGATCATAACCCATGGAATGCCCTACCCCGGCAACCTGGACATGGCACGTAGTGTCGAGGCGATCATCCGGCAGGCTGGCGCCGTACCGGCCACGATAGCGGTAATCCACGGCATCCTGCATGTCGGGCTGGAGGACAGCGAACTGCAGGATCTTGCCCAGGCAAGGGACGTGCTGAAGCTCTCACGTGCCGATTTGGCATTTGCAGTGGCGCTGGGCCGCACCGGAGCCACCACGGTCGCCGCCACCATGATTGCGGCTTCCCTCGCCGGCATCGATGTCTTCGCAACCGGCGGGATCGGCGGCGTTCATCGTGGCGCGGAGGAGAGCTTCGACATTTCGGCAGATCTCGAGGAATTGGCGAAGACACCCGTTATCGTCGTCTGCGCCGGCGCCAAGGCGATCCTCGACATTCCCAAGACGCTCGAGGTTCTGGAGACCCGGGGCGTACCCGTCGTGACCTACGGCTCGGACGATTTCCCCGCCTTCTGGTCCCGAGCCTCCGGTCATCCGAGCCCACTTCGTCTGGACGCGCCCCAGCAGGTCGCGGCCTTCCAGGCAGCGCGCACGGCCCTGGGCATCGAGGGCGGCATGCTGGTCGCAAACCCGGTGCCCTATGCCGATGAGATCCCGCGCGAGGAGATGGAGACGTTTATCCAGGCCGCGCTTACGGCTGCCGACGAACAGGCCGTCTCGGCAAAGGCTGTCACACCTTTCCTGCTTGACCACATCTTCCACCAGACGTCTGGCCGCAGCCTGAAGACCAATATTGCTCTGGTCGAAAACAATGCACGTCTTGCCGCGGAGATCGCACTGGCCATAAAGGCCTGATCTCAGGCCGATCGGAGAGCTAACGTGTCCGCCATTTCGACCGGCGTATCTGCGCCCGCGCAACGTACCGCGCTTGCCTGCCTCGTTCTCGGCGGTATCGCGATCGGCGCGTCGCCCATCTTCGTCCGCCTGTCTGAAGTCGGACCTGTCTCCACCGGTTTCTGGCGGCTGGCGCTGGCGCTCGTCCCGCTTTTCCTCTGGAGCATGGTCAGCCCTAGCAGGCCGGAAACCGCGCCGCTCGAACGGCGGGACTACTTCCTGCTCATCCTGCCGGGCCTGGCGCTTGCGGTGGACCTCGTCGCCTGGCACCTCGCGCTCCACATGACCTCGGTCGCCAATGCGACGCTCCTCGCCAACCTCGCGCCTGTCTTCGTCACGCTGATCGGCTGGCTGCTGTTCAGAACCACCGTCACGAGAATTTTCCTGCTGGGCCTCGGGCTGGCAATCGCGGGGGTCGTCACGTTAAAGGGCGGCCCAGCGGCACTGGCCGATGGCCAGCTTGCCGGTGACGCCGTAGCGGCGCTCGCGGCGGTCTTCTACGCCTGCTACATCCTGGCGATCGGCCGGCTGCGGAGCCGGTTCGCGACCAACCGGATCATGATCTGGAGCTCGGCGTCGGCCGCACTGTCGATCCTTCCGTTCGCCCTCTACTTCGAAGGAAACATCCTGCCTTCCAGCCTCTATGGCTGGACCATCCTTGTGGGCCTGGCCTTTGTCAGCCACGCCGGTGGGCAGGTGCTGATCACCTATGCACTCGCCTACCTTCCGGCCGCGTTCTCCTCGCTGACGCTCCTGCTGCAGCCCGTCGTTGCCGCAATCCTCGCATGGTGGATCCTGACGGAGACCGTCTCGCCGCTGCAGGCGGTTGGCGGACTGATCGTGCTTGTCGGGATTCTTGTGGCCCGCCGCGGCTGAGGCAGGCCTTGGATTCGGCGGCGATCGGTCGGCGTCAGCTATCCAGCATTTCTCGCACCGCGACTGCCAGCTGTTTCAGCGAAAAGGGCTTCGGCAGGAAGCCGAACTTCGCATCGGCCGGCAGGTTGCGCGCGAAGGCATCCTCAGCATAGCCGGAAACAAAGATGAACTTCAGGTCCGGATGCTTCTTGCGCAACTCTCCGAGCAATGTCGGCCCGTCCATCTCCGGCATGACCACGTCGGAGACCACAATGTCCACCTGACCACCGAGCTCTTCCATGATCTCGAGCGCCTCGATGCCGGAACCCGCCTCATGCACGGTATAGCCACGGGTCTCGAGCATGCGCTTCCCTCCCCGACGCACAGCCTCCTCGTCCTCGACCAGAAGAACGACGGCGGAATTGCCCGTCAGGTCCACCTGCTCGCTCGCGGGTGCAGCCGGGGCCTCGGTCGCGACAACCGGAGCGTCGCCGACAGCCGGTTGTACGGCAGCCACCGCTTCCGGCACATGCCGGGGCAGGAAAATGCGGAATGAGGTACCGCGCCCAACGTCCGATTCGGGATAGATGTAACCGCCGGACTGCTTGACGATCCCGTAGACCATGGAAAGGCCGAGCCCCGTCCCCTTGCCCACTTCCTTGGTGGTGAAGAACGGCTCGAAGATCTTGTCCATGATCTCCGGCGGAATGCCCGTGCCGGTATCGGAGACCTCGACCATGACGAAATCTTCCGAAGGCAGGTCCGCCTGCGGATAGTTGCTCGTCTGGTCGGCGGGGACGTTGCGGGTCTTCAGGAGGATCGTCCCGCCTTCCGGCATCGCATCGCGTGCATTGACGCAGAGATTGATGAGAACCTGCTCGAACTGCGAAAGGTCGGTGCGTACCGGCCACAGGTCGCGTCCGTAATCCACCTCCAACTTAACGTTGGTACCCGAGATCAGCCGGTCGACGAGCATGCGTAGGTCGCCCACCACATCGGTCAGGTTGAGAACCGCCGGCCGCATGGTCTGCTTGCGCGAGAAAGCCAACAACTGGCGCACAAGCACGGCCGCACGATTAGCGTTGCGCTTGATCTCCATCAGGTCGGCAAAGCTCGCGTCGGACGGCCGCGCCTGCAATAGGAGGTGATCGGAGGACAAGAGGATCGCGGTGAGCACGTTGTTGAAGTCGTGCGCAATGCCCCCTGCCAGGGTACCCACTGCGTTCATCTTCTGCGTCTGCGCCATCTGCGTCTCGAGCGCCTTCTGCTCGGTGGTCTCGACGGCGTAGACGATAGCGACTTCTTCCGGTGCCTCGTCGCTCTCGTCGATCACGGCGTTCACGTAGAAGCGAACATAGCGGCTCTCGTCGCCGGGATGGCGACAGTCGATCGGCGCGATATCGCCCTGACGGTCTTTCGCCGCGGCGAGCGCGTCCATCAACTGCTGTCGCGCCCCTTCATGCACGATCGTCTCGAGCTGGGCACCTGCCTCCACATCGTCGCGCGAAACCACACCGGAGAACAGCCGCAGGAAGGGCGCGTTGATCCGCAGGATTTTGCCGTCGCCGTCCACGGAGGCAATCGCCATGGGCGTATTGTTGAAGAAGCGGGTGAACCGCATCGCCGAGGCCGACTGGTCGCCTTCCACCCCTGGCTGGCGGGCGAGCACGATGGTCCGGCTCTCGCCGGGTGCTCCGTCCCGCATCGACGTTACGCTATGCAGCAGCCGCACGGGCAGGCTCTGCCCATTGGTCCGACGCAGATCGAGATCGAGCGTCTCAGTTCTCTGCAGGCCCGGTGCCGCCTGAACCGACTGGATGAGCGCCATGCCCTCGCCAGCAACCAGATCGGGTATCGACAGCGAACGGGGAACAAACTTGGTCAGGTCTATGCCGAGCCAGTCGGCAAGAGTGGCGTTGACGTAGAAGATCTCGCCCTTCCGCCCGGCTGAGAAGAAGCCCGCGGGCGCGTGATCAAGATAGTCGATGGCGTTCTGAAGCTCCCGGAAGAACCGCTCCTGATCGTCTCTTTCGGACGTAATGTCGGTCAATTGCCAGACACTGAACTGCTCGGGACGCCCCTCGTCCTCCTTCAGGATCCGTGCCTTCAGCCGATACCAATGCGCCTCTGAACCCTGCCCGCTGGAGCGACCGAGCGGCTGCGGAAGTCGAAACTCCTCGTGGCCTTCCCGCCCCTCGCGAATACCGTTGACGAGCCTGTAAAGTGCTTCGCTTGACTCCCGATGGCGCGACAGGAGCGGTTCGAGCGGCTGCACCGCCGCTGTATTGCCAGCACCGGTTAGCCGGCCATAGGCCGCGTTGGCGTAGATGGTGCGCCCCTTCGCATCAGTCACCAGTATCCCGTCGCGATGCCCGGCCATGAAGGCGCGCGCCAGCGCATCCGAGCGAGACTGCGGCATGACCTCCACGAACCCGATCACCGAAGAGACGAGGAAGAATATCCCGACCATGGCAAGAACGCCGAGCACGCCGAGGACGATTTCGTTGTCGAGCGCCTGCTGGAAGAATACGAACGCCGCCGAAGCGCCGATCAGCACGAAAGCGAGCAGGAGAATTCGGATGATCGTACCGCCGCGTCCGCCACGTTCGACCAGCGGTGGCTCGTAGTTGCCGCCGGGCTGCAACTTCGTCATCAACCCCTCACACTCTCGGTGTCCGTCGACGCACACCCATGGAACTTCCGGCATTTTGCCGCGATTCTCTTCTAGCAAGTTGTGATTGAAGCCAAAAGCACACGAGGGCAGAAAAGCCGGGATAGCGCATGACGGGTGCCTGGATGACGAAGGGCGCGCTTGCACTCCGGCGGAAACTCCGCCTCTAATCCTGCCGAAACGGCCAAGGAGCAAGTTATGGAAGAAATGCTGGGAGCTTACGGAGGCCGGCTGATCGTTGCAGTCGTCGGCGTCGCCATAGGGCTTGCCTGCCTTGTCGGCGTTCTATGGGTTGTGCGCGGCCGTTCCGGTCCGTCGCCCTTCGTCCGTGGCGGCAAGAACCGGCAGCCGCGCCTCCAGGTGCTCGACGCGGCGGCCGTCGATACCAGGCGGCGGCTCGTGCTCGTGCGGCGCGACGACACCGAACATCTGATCATGATCGGTGGCCCGACCGACATCGTCATCGAAAGCGGCATCCGCGCGAACGCCCCTGCCTTGGCGCCGGAAGCCGCTATCGTCGATGCCGCCGTCCCGGACCGACGGGTTCCCACCGAGGAGCGGAAGCGAACGACGCCACCTCCCGCGGCCGCAGCGAGCCCCGGTCGTGAAGCATTGACGGCAGCGGCCAGAACCTCGCCGCCGGCCGAACCGCAACAGCCACGCGCGACTGCCACCACCCCGCCTCCGGTTACCGATTCGTCGTCGCCCGCCAGAGCGGTGGCAACGGCTACTTCGGTCGTCACGCCGCCGCCCGCTGCAGCGGAGCCGCAGACACGCAGGGAACCGGTCCTGGAAGAGGCTGCCGATGTTCTCGACGCTGCCCGCAGCCGTGTCCTTCAGGGTCCGACCGTCCCGGTGCGGCCACCTCCCCCGGAGCAAGCCGCTCCCTCGGTCGCATCCCCGGCAGCGGTACTGGGCAGCGACTTCGAGCGAATTCTTGAGGAGGAAATGGCGAGCAATCTGGCTTCACGAGAGAAAGAGGCGGCTCCCCCGCGTCCCGTCGGCAAGCCGGCGCTGACAGGTGCCACGCCGGAGCCTTCGCTTCAGGACGAGATGGCACGGATTTTCGGGGAGATGTCCGTCACTCGCGAGAAGTAAAGTAAGACATGCAGGAGGGAGACCCGCGCGCGGCAGGTCTCCCTTATCAGTCTCTGCCGTTCGGTGACCGTCAGGCGGCGTGAGCGTCGCGGCCTACGGGATTGCGATCCCCGTTCCTGCCCACCGGGCTGCCTGTCCTGAACCGGTCGATCTTCTCGGTCAGCACTTCAACCCTCTGTCTAAGGCCATGGATCTCCGCATTGTTCTCCTCGACCATGGCAGCATTCTGCTGGGTGATGAGCTCGACCTCGTGAACGGCCTGCGTGACCTGACCGATCCCGGTTGACTGCTCATCCGTGGCGGCCGAAATGGCCGCAACCAGCTTACGCACATCCGTGACATGCGCAATGATCTGGTTAAGAGCGCTGCCGGTCTCCTCGACGAGATGAACGCCGCTGCTGACCTGCGTGGAGCTGGCCGAGATGAGTTCCTTGATTTCCCGTGCCGCACCAGCGCAGCGCTGAGCGAGTTCGCGGACTTCCTGGGCCACGACGGCAAAACCACGACCCGCCTCTCCGGCCCGCGCCGCTTCCACGCCCGCATTCAGCGCCAGAAGGTTGGTCTGGAAGGCGATCTCGTCGATAACACCGATGATCGTGGCGATCTTTTCAGAGGAGCGGCTGATCTCACCCATGGCGCCGACCGCCCGGGAGACCACCTCGCCCGAACGGACGGCGAACTCCTCCGTCTCGTTTACCGAGGTGGCGGTCTTCCGCGCGCTGTCTGCGGTGGACTTCACCACATCGCTCAGATGACGCAGTGCCCGCGAACTCTCCTCCAAAGCAGACGCCTGCTGCTCCGTACGCCGGGCCAGATCGTCAGCAGAGGCGGCCAGGTTCCCTGTCCCGCTATTGATCTCGCCGGTCGTGGCCCGCACGTCTTCAAGCGTTGCGCGCAGCGCTTGCACCGCAGTGTTGTAGGTATGTGCCATAGGGACGAAGTCGCTGGCGAGGTTCTCGTCCATGCTTCGCTCCAGATTTCCTTCGGAAAGCTCGATAAGAGCATCGGAAAGTGCCCTCAGAGCCGCATGCTGCTCGGCCGCGATCCGTGCGCGCTCCTCGGCACGACGGGCGGCTTCAGCGCTCGTCTGCTCCCGTGCCGCGGCAGCTTCCTGTTCAAGCCGGACGTTTTCAAGCGCGGCATCGCGGAAGACGGTGACGGAGCGAACCATGTCGCCAATTTCATCCCCTCGTTCGCGCCCCTCGATGCTCACGGCGAGATCGCCCTCAGCCAGGCGCTTCATCACGTCCGTCACGCGGCGGAGCGGTCCACGCAGTGTCTCCACCAGCATCAGGCCGCCAATGATGGCGAGCAGGGTACCGACGACCATTGCGGCGACGGAGATGTTTGCGGAGCGTTCACTGTCTTCCTTGCCGACTTCCTGGGCCTGCGCAATGAAAGCCTGCAGGCCCGACATTCCCTCCGACAGGGTGCCCGAAGCCCGCACCCGCGCCTCGTTCCATTTCGATTCGATCTCCAGCATCTCGCCGGATGCACTTTCGAGGGTGACGAGCGGTTGCTCCAGATCAGTAGAAAACGAACTCATGGCCGAGTTGTTGGTTCCCAGTGCCGATATCTGGCTACCGGAAGCCCGAAGTGCAGCGATGTCGTCCAGCACCACCTTTCGAGCTTCCTCGGTCAGCTGCGAGCGCAGCCGTTCCACATGCAGTTGCAGGGAATCTCCCAGCGCGAGGGAGGTCTCAACATGGGCAAGAAGCGTCTTGAGCGTCGTAACCTCACCTTCCAGGTTGGCAAATCGCTCGGCCGCATCTCCGGATTTTTTCAGGACGTTCTGCTGCAACTCGTTCTGGAACCGCATGAAGCCGCTGGCTGCGACGCGCAGGGCCTGTGCCTTCTCAACCGCCGCCATGTCCCCTTTCGCGATCTGCAGGAGATTTTCGGCGCCTTCCTGAACGGGAGCAAATCCCTGCATGATCTTGTCACTGACAAGGGACCTCAGCGGCTCGAATTCCGCCAACAACGCCTGCGCCTGCACTTCAGCAGCCTTGGCCGTTCCCTCGTCGGAACTCGCGTTTCGAACCGCGCTTCGCAGATTGTCTATCCGCTCCGCGATAGACTTGTAGGCGAAGGATTCAAACAGGGCGCCCTTGGCGAACCGTTCCTGGCCTTCGAACTTCTTTCGCAGGTTACCCAGACGCTGCTCGACTGTCGCCGACAACGCCTTGACGGCGTCTAGGTGGGCGCTGATCTCGCTTCCGTTAGCATCACGTTGCTGCTTGACACTCCATAGCTCCTCGGCCCTCTGCCGCATGGCCGGCGCCAGCTTTGCGACAACGTCTATTCGTTGCCGGTCCGCCTCGCTCGCAAGCAGACCCTCCAGGACTTGAACGCCCTTTTCCTGCCGGTCGATGCCCTGTTGCAACGCCCCAAGCGTAACCTCGTCGGGCTTCTCGCTGAACTCCTGCAGCACCGACTGCAGATGGTCGAAATCGGCAATGTTCTCGATCGTGGCGCGTGTGACGGTCATGTGCCCGTTGAGCATGTTGGCCGTGTAGTAGCCCGCCAGTCCGACCCCTGCGATGAGAAGTACGAGCGGAACGACGAAGAGCAGGACCTTGGTAACGATCCTGCGGCCTTGAAGAATTCGATCGATAAATGACATGCGACCTCGAGGAAAATATCGCCCTACCCTGCCGGAACATTTGCAAGGCGGCTGGCCGAAATTCCCGCGTCATGCCGGACGGCTACACACTTAGCGATATCTCTTGAACAAGCGTTAATCGCGACCGGCAATTTTCCTCACGAAGCGATGTGGCCAGACAGGTCCTCGATTCAATCCTTCCAAGACGTTTTCTCTGACCAACTGGTCTGGCCGACCGGGGGTGCCTGCTCTAGAACTTCCTCCCTGTAAGTGAAGGAATCGTCATGGTATCGCCCGAAAACACGAGAGGCGCGCTCTACATGTCCCTCGCCATGGCTTCGTTCACGTTCAACGATGCGCTGGTCAAGTCGGTGACATCTTCGCTGAGCGTCGCACAGATCATCACGGTCCGCGGGGTCATGACGACGGTCCTTGTGTACTTCGTGGCACGCCGCCTCGGCGCATTGCGTCGGCTTGCCGTCGTGTTTCAGCCGCTGATCCTGTTGCGGACATTCTTTGAAATCGGAGCAACACTGACTTTCATCAGTGCGCTTGGGCAGATCGATTTCGCCAACGTAACCTCGATTATGCAGTCCCTGCCCCTCGCCGTGACCTTGGGGGCAGCAATCTTCCTGAAGGAACCGGTCGGCTGGCGGCGCTGGGCGGCGATCCTTGTTGGGTTCTTTGGCGTCCTCATCATCCTGCGGCCGACCGCCGACGGATTTGCATCCGCTTCGCTGCTGGTGGTCGCCGCCGTCTTCTTCACCTCGTCACGGGACCTCGTTACCCGCCGCATCGTCGCCGACGTCCCCTCGCTGACCATCACACTCTTCACGGCGGCGGCGAATACGATCGTCGGCGCGTTCCTCATCGTGCCGATGGGCGGCTGGCAACCCATGACGTGGGAAAACTTCCTGCCCCTCGTGATTGCCGCGCTGCTGGTGTTCTCCGGCTACCAGGCGGTCATCATGGCCATGCGGACCGGCGAAATCTCCTTCGTCGCGCCTTTCCGCTACACGAGCCTGATCTGGGGCCTCGTCCTCGGCATCCTTTTCTTCGGAGAGCGCCCGGATGCCTTCGTCTATGTCGGAGCGGCGATCATCATCGTGTCAGGGCTGTACAGCTTCTACCGCGAGGGGAAGCGACGCCGCGAGGCCATGGCGAGAAGCCAGCAGCCGCTCCCTCAAGGGCCGACAACGTCGATGAAGGATGGAAGCTGACTTGAGCAAGACACGGTTTCTGGACAACAGCACGCCGCCACACATCGCCACCTTGGTTCTCGCAGCCGGCCTGGCGGCGATGTCCATGAACATCTTCCTTCCGTCGCTCGCAACGATGGCAGACTATTTCGGCACCAGCTATGCCGTCATGCAGTTTGCCGTCTCCGGCTACCTGGCGGGCACCGCGGTCATCCAGATCGCCATCGGTCCACTGTCGGATCTGTTCGGGCGAAGACCGGTCATGCTGGGGGGAATCGTCCTTCTTCTCGCCGGCACGCTCATCTGCGCGCTCGCCCCCAACATCACCATCTTCATGATCGGCCGCCTGATGCAGACAGGGGTCGTTGCCGGCATCGTCCTGTCGCGCGCCATCGTGCGAGACATGGTGCCGATGGAAGAAGCCGCTTCCATGATCGGCTATGTCACCATGGGCATGTCTCTGGTTCCGATGATCGCTCCAACCCTCGGAGGCGTCCTGGACGACCTGTTCGGCTGGCAGGCGAGTTTTGTGGCCATGCTCTTGGCTGGCGTAGCGGTAATGCTGCTGGTCTGGCGGGATCTCGGGGAGACCAATACGGCCCAGTCCGCAAGTCTGGGCGCCCAGTTTCGCAGCTGGCCGCAACTGCTGCGGTCGCGACGCTTCTGGGGATATACCCTGACCGCCACCTTCTCTTCCGGTGTCTTCTTCAGCTTTCTCGGCGGCGCACCCTTCGTCGGCAGCGTGATCCTCAAGCTGACGCCGTCCGCCCTCGGTCTTTACTTCTTTACCATGGCGGCGGGCTACATGCTCGGAAATTACCTGTCCGGCCGGTATGCGCGTCGCTTCGGGATCGCCCCGATGATGCTATCGGGCAACATTGTCAATGTCATCGGTATCGGTACAGCCTTCGTCTTTGCGATCGTCGGCATCAGCCATCCGTTCGCTTTCTTCGGTCCCCTGTCGCTGATCGGCATAGGCAATGGACTGACGCTTCCGAGTGCCAACGCAGGCATGGTCAGTGTCCGTCCACATCTTGCGGGATCGGCATCGGGGCTCGGAGGGGCGATCACCCTGGGCGGCGGCGCAGCCCTTTCGGTCCTCGCAAGCTCTGTCCTGACACCTGAGACCGGAACAATGCCTCTTCTTGCCGTCATGGGAGCGACGGTTGTTCTGGCTCTGGCTGCGACCAAATACGTGCGCTGGATCGATCGCCGCGAAGGATCGCTGGGAGGTGACGGCCGATGACGAATCTGCTGCCGAACGGGTTGATCCTCGCCGGAGGAAAGTCGAGCCGCATGGGCAGCGACAAGATCTCGCTCCCCTTCGGGGCGGACACGCTTCTCACCCACATACGTGCTCGACTGGCACCGCAGGTATCCGCGGTCGCCGTCAATGGACCACTGTCACTGCAACTGCCGAAGGGTGTCCGCCACGTCCCGGACACCTTGCCGGGCCAGCCGGGGCCGCTCGCGGGTGTTCTGGCCGGATTGCGGGATCTATCCAGGCATCGACCGGACGAGGCGCACCTCCTGACGGTGCCTTCGGACGCCCCGTTCTTCCCGGAGGATCTCGTCCGGCTGCTCATGTCAGCAGCGCCGGGTCCGGAAACGGTCGCGATCGCCGCATCTGGTGGGCGAGTGCATCCCGTCTTTGGCCTCTGGCCGGTATCACTGGCGAACGATCTGGAAAATTGGCTGAGGAACAGCGAAAACCGACGCGTGTCTGACTATCTAGGACGTCACCAAGTGGTGACGGTGGAATGGGCGATCGTATCTACTACGGCCGGCCTGCTTGACCCGTTCATGAACCTCAACACACCGGAAGAGTTGGAAAAGGCCCGGCGCCTTCTGGAGATATTGCCGTGAGCCGTCCTCGCGTCTTCGGGATCGCCGGCTGGAAGAACTCGGGCAAGACGGGTCTTGCCGTACGGCTTGTGGAGGAATTCACCCGGCGGGGCTACCGCATCTCGACCATCAAGCACGCCCACCACGACTTCGATATCGACAAGGTGGGCGCAGACAGCTATCGCCACCGCCAGGCCGGCGCACACGAAGTCGCGCTCGTATCCGGCACGCGCTTCGCGATTATGCATGAACTGCGCGATGATCCCGAACCAGCCTTCGAAGACATCCTTGCCCGCCTCGCCCCCTGCGACCTCGTCCTGATCGAAGGGTACAAGCGGGAACCTGTGCCGAAGATCGAAGCGCGACGGCTTGAGGCAAAGAGCCGTGAGCCACTTGCTCCAGGCGATCCGCACATCGTCGCCATTGCCGCGGACCACCCGGTGGAGGGCACATCCCTTCCCGTCTTCGAACTCGACGATACCGACGCAATCGCCGATTTCATTGCCGTGGCGATAGACCTGCCGCCCAGGGACTGATGCAAAGAGAAAGGCCGGCCTCCACTGACGGAGCACCGGCCTTTTGTCTCGTTATGCCCAGGGCTGTCAGCCGTTGACGACCATCCGCTTCTCGTCGCGGCCGGTCTTCATCCGCTCGGCGAGCAGGAAGGCGAGCTCCAGCGCCTGGTCGGCGTTCAGGCGCGGATCGCAATGGGTGTGATATCGATCCTGCAGATCACCGGCCGTGACCGCGCGCGCTCCGCCGGTGCATTCCGTGACGTCCTTGCCGGTCATCTCGATATGGATGCCGCCGGGATGCGTCCCTTCTGCGCGGTGGATCTGGAAGAAGCTCTCGACTTCCGACAGGACACGATCGAACGGACGAGTCTTGTAGTTGTTGAGGGTGATCGTGTTGCCGTGCATGGGATCACAGGACCAGACGACCTTGCGGCCTTCACGTTCCACCGCGCGGATCAGCTTCGGCAGATGGTCCGCCACCTTCTCATGACCGAACCGGCAAATCAGCGTCAATCGACCAGCTTCGTTTGACGGGTTCAGCGCGTCAATCAGTTCCAGCAGGTTGTCGGGCTGGAGCGAAGGGCCGCACTTCAAGCCGATCGGGTTCTTGATCCCGCGGCAATACTCCACATGCGCGTGATCCGCCTGGCGGGTCCGGTCGCCGATCCAGATCATGTGGCCAGACGTTGCGTACCAGTCGCCCGATGTGGAATCGACGCGCGTGAGCGCTTCCTCGTAACCGAGGAGCAGAGCCTCGTGGCTAGTGAAGAAATCGGTTTCCCTCAGGCTCGGATTGTTGTCGGCGCTGATGCCGATCGCCTTCATGAAGTCCATGGTCTCGCTGATGCGGTCGGCGAGCTTCTTGTAGCGCTCGCCCTGCGGGCTGTCCTTGACGAAACCGAGCATCCACTGGTGGACGTTCTCCAGGTTGGCATAACCGCCCATGGCGAAGGCGCGCAGCAGGTTCAGCGTCGCGGCCGACTGGCGGTACGCCATCAGTTGCCGCTCAGGGTTCGGAATGCGGGCTTCGGGATTGAACTCGATACCGTTGATGATGTCGCCGCGGTAGCTCGGCAGTTCGACGTCGCCCTGCTTCTCGATGTTGGAGGAGCGCGGCTTGGCAAACTGGCCCGCGATCCGGCCGACCTTGACCACCGGCTGCTGTGCCCCAAAGGTCAGCACAACGGCCATTTGCAGGAAGGCACGGAAGAAGTCACGGATCGTGTCCGCCCCGTGCTCCATGAAGCTCTCGGCGCAGTCGCCGCCCTGCAGCAGGAAGCCGTTGCCCTCAGCGACATTGGCAAGGTGCTTCTTGAGGCGACGGGCCTCACCCGCGAAGACCAGCGGCGGAAAAGTGGTGAGCTGCGCTTCCGTCGCGGCCAATGCAGCGGCATCCGGATAGTCCGGGACCTGCTGGATCGGTTTCTGCCGCCAAGTGCTCGGGGTCCAGTTCTGTGCCATTGCGCTCACCTGTCATCGCCGCGGCGCCGGCGCCGCTTTCCGTTCTCGATTTTGCGGCGGCTTATAACTCTTCCGGCTGCCCTTGCCTAGCATTTTAGCGCCACTGCATCACGCTGGCGGACTGCCAATGGCAGTCGGAAGACCTCATACGCGCTCGCCGTTGCGGATGCGATAGCTGGGCTGATACATGGTCACCAGTTCCTCCGCCGCGGTGGGATGGACGGCCATCGTCCGGTCGAAATCATCCTTCGTGCAGCCAGCCTTGAGCGTAATTCCAAGCAACTGCGCCATCTCGCCCGCATCGTGGCCGAGCACGTGAGCCCCGACGACCTTGCGACTGGCAGCATCGACGACCAGCTTCATGATCATCTTCTCTGCGCGCCCAGACAGGGTCGCCTTCATCGGGCGGAATTCGGCGCGGTAGACCTCGACTTCCGGATAGCGCCGGCAGGCTTCTTCCTCCGACAGCCCGACCGTGCCGATCTCAGGCTGGGAAAAGACGGCCGTCGCGATCAGCTCGTGATCCGGCTTTGTCGGGTTGTTCTTGAACTCGGTCTCGATGAAGCACATGGCCTCGTGGATCGCCACCGGCGTCAGCTGTACCCGGTCGGTGACATCGCCAAGGGCATAGATGTGGGGCACGTTCGTGCGGGAGTATTCATCGACAATAATCGCTCCCTTTTCGTTCACCTCGACGCCAGCCGCCTCCAGACCAAGCCCCTGCGTGTTCGGGTCGCGGCCAAGAGCCAGCATGACCGTATCGACGGCAAGTGCCTGCCCTTCAAGTGTACGTGCGACCAAGCCGCCGGCCGGCGCCTTCCGTACTTCCTCGATGATGTCGGTGCAGATGATCCGGATGCCCTTTTCCTCCATCGCGCGATGCAGGCCTTGGCGCATGTCGCGGTCAAAGCGCGAGAGGATTTCCTTGCCACGGTAGATCAGCGTCGTGTCCACCCCGAGCCCGTGGAAGATGTTGGCGAACTCGACGGCGATATAACCGCCGCCGGCGATCAGGATCGAACGTGGCAGTTCCGGCAGATCGAACGCCTCATTTGAGGTGATGCAAAGTTCGTGCCCAGGAAGCGCCGCATGCGGATTGGCCGATCCGCCAGTCGCGATGACGATCTTCTCTGCGGTCACCGTTTGGCCGGTGGTAACCAGACGTATCGTGTGAGCGTCGACGAACTCAGCCCGCGTCCCCAGCACCTCGACGCCGGCATTTTCGAGGTTGCGCCGATAGATCCCCTCCAACCGCGAAATTTCGCGGTCCTTGGCCGCGACCAGCCTCTTCCAGTCGAAGCTCGTTTCACCAACCTGCCAGCCAAAGCCCGCTGAATCCTCGAAGTGCTCCGGGAATTGCGAAGCGTAGACGAAGAGCTTCTTCGGCACGCAGCCGCGGATGACGCAGGTGCCGCCGAAGCGATATTCTTCCGCGACCGCTACCTTCTTGCCGAGCGAACCAGCAAGCCGCCCGGCACGAACACCTCCCGAACCACCGCCGATGACGAACAGGTCATAGTCGAAAGCGGTCATAGGAGGCTCCTTCGTCAAGTGGCACGCCGCCCATATAAGTGGGATGCCGGAAAAGCAAAAGCCCGGATTGCTCCGGGCTTGGGATTGGGATTGGTGAGTGCGCTTATTGCGGCGGAAGTTGCAGCTGCAATTGCGGCTGTTCTGCTGCGCCTTCGGCAGCAGCCGGTGCCCCACCCTCGGCGGCCGGCGGCATTTCCGCAGGGACGGCATCAATGATGTCGCGCAGAGCCGCCGTGCTCTGGTTGTTGAGGTCCCGGGATATGCCGTTTGCCCAGATCTCGGCTGCCTTGGCCAATTCGCGTGAGACAAGCGGGCCGTTGGTAAGGAGCTTCTTTCCAGCCTCGGTGGCGTAGAAGGAAGAAATCGCCTTCAACTCGTCGAGGGTGAAGGCCTTGGCGTAGATCGTTGCCGCTTCACGCTCGAGGTCGGCACGGCGAGGTGCGAGCTCAAGAGCCTGCTCGTCGACGGCTGCCGAAATCTGCTCCTGGAAATTCGGCGAGGCCTGGATGAACTGCGCCTTCAACCCTTCCGCAAGACCCGGCAGGATGTTGTCGTAGCGGTCGGTTGCGTTGATCGAGGCGATGGCTTCGCGGGCTGCGGCCAGATGCTCCTCGGAAATCTCCTGCGCCTGGAGCGGCGCCGCCATGCTGCCCGCGACAAGCACGGCAAGAGCGGCCGCGCGTCGGAAACCCGCAAACTTGGTCATGAAAATAGTGCTCCTGTCTTTCATTGTGCCTTGAGCGTCCGTGCCCCGTTCTCGCCGGCGATGATGGCGAAAGACGCTAGATTGATGAACAGCCCGTGCTCCACTACACCTGGGATGGAATTCAGCTGACTTGCGAGAGCCTCTGCATCAGGAATACGGCCAAAAGATGCGTCCAGAATATGGTGCCCGCCATCCGTCGTGAAGGTGTCGTCGGCGCTTCCGCGCAGGCGAATTTCCCCGGTGAGGCCCAGCCGCTCTGCGAGCTTGTCGATCGCGATCCGGGTTGCCACCAATCCGAATGGATTGACTTCGATCGGCAGCGGGAAAGCGCCCAACGTGTCGACCAGCTTGGTTTCATCGGCGATGACGATCATCCGTGAGGATGCAGCCGCGACGATCTTCTCGCGCAAAAGCGCACCGCCGCCGCCCTTGATAAGCCGCAACCGCCCATCGACCTCGTCCGCACCATCGATCGTGAGATCCAGTTCCGGCAGTTCGTCCAGCGACCTCAACGGAACACCGAGATCGAGGCAGAGGCGCGCCGTACGTTCGGACGTAGGCACACCCTGGACGTCCAGGCCTTCAGCCACCTTCTCCGCCAGAAGCCTTACGAATTCTTCGGCGGTGGACCCGGTGCCAATGCCGAGGCGCATGCCGTGCTCGACATGGGCCAATGCCGCTTCCGCCGCCTTGATCTTCATTTGCCGGGCGTCCATGCGCCAGATGCTCCCCTTTGTTTCGCCGTTGCTGTTTACACGGCCACCCTCGGAAGGAAAAGGGCCATTGCAAGGTTGCCATTTGCTTTAGCGATTGTCCTGTCCTAAGCCCTCTGTGCAAGACAAACCGCTGAGAGGCAATCATGACGGCTCCCCTGGTGATCTTTGATCTCGATGGCACTCTTATCGACACCGCACCGGATCTCGTTGCCAGCCTCAACCATACGATCGCAGCTGCTGACCTCGAACCGGTCACTTATGCGGACCTCACCCATCTCGTCGGCCAGGGGGCGCGCGTCATGATTCGCCGCGCGTTCGAACTGCGTGGACAGCCGCTCAGCGACGAGGCGGCAGAACCCCTCCTCCAGCGCTTTCTCGCCCACTACAAAGCGGAAATGCCGGGTGCCAGCCGCCCCTACCCCGGATTGATCGAGGCGATGAAGCGGTTGGAGGAAGCAGGCATGCGCCTCGCCGTCTGCACCAACAAGCTGGAGGAACTGGCGATCCCGCTGATCGGCAAGCTCGGTCTGTCGGATCGTTTTGCGACGGTAACAGGCGGAGACACCTTTCCCGTTCGCAAACCCGATGCCGGTCACCTTCTGGGCACGATCGAGAAGGCCGGCGCTCGACCGGAGGCGGCTGTGATGATCGGCGACAGCATCAACGACATATTGGCCGCCCGCAACGCCGGAATTCCGTCGATCGCCGTGACATTCGGCTATTCCGACGTGCCGGTCGAGGAGCTTCAGCCGGACCATGTCATAAGGCACTTTTCCGAGCTTACCGGTGAACTCGTCCGGCGGCTGCTGTCACGCGAGACGCAAGCGCCCGCATTGACCGTTCCTGCTTGAATAGGGCGGCACTAGGCCGCTCTCCAAATACACTCAAATGCTTCAGGACGTCCTTGCCCTGGTGGTTGCGGCCATGGCCTTAAGCGTCGCTGCGTCGCGATCATAGACGTCGTCGAAATACTCGACGACCCCGTCCTTGTTCGGCCAGGCGGTGAAATAGGAGACGTAGACCGGGATCTTTGCGGTCACCTTCTCTCCCTTGTTGCGCCCGCCGGCGATACGGCTCCCGATCTCCTGCTCGGTCACACCCAGAACCGCCGCGGCCATCTTGCGCGGCTCGGCCAGACGGATGCAGCCATGGCTGAGCGCACGGGTATCGCGCTGGAAATAGCTCTTCGAGGGGGTGTCATGCATGTAGATCGCATGGGCGTTCGGGAACAGGATTTTCAACTCGCCGAGCGCATTGTCGCTGGAGGGCGGCTGGCGCACCGCGATTGACTGTGTCGAGCCATACCAGTTCACGCTCGACGAAGACACCGGCCGGCCACTGACCTCGACCTGGTAACCCATCCGGTCGAGGTAGGACGGGTCGGAGCGCAGGTGCGGAAGCATCTCGTTGATGATAATCGACTGCGGGACGCCCCAGTATGGGTTGAACTCGACGGTCTCGATCTCGTCCTGGAAGAAGTAGGTCTGGTTACTCTTGGAGCCCACCACGACGCGCATCGAGAACTGCTCGTCGCCATCTTCATGATAATAGGCCATGTATGCAGGCTGGTTGATGAAGACGTACCGCTCACCCAGTTCGGTCGGCAACCAGCGCGCCTGCTCCATCGCAATGACGAGTTTCTCGATCTTTGCCTCGTCGCTGTGACCGACGAGCGCCCGGACTGTGGCACGCCCAACAACCCCGTCAGGCTTCAGCCC
Organism: Pseudorhizobium halotolerans; assembly: GCF_902153235.2. NCBI lineage: Bacteria > Pseudomonadati > Pseudomonadota > Alphaproteobacteria > Hyphomicrobiales > Rhizobiaceae > Pseudorhizobium > Pseudorhizobium halotolerans. The sequence goes on from NZ_CABFWE030000005.1 coordinate 759,481, forward strand.
CGCTTCCTTCTGGAAGGCCTTCACAAGCTCGACAAGCTCCGGCGTGTATTTTCCGGCCTCCTGATAGCCGGAGAGAGTCTCAGCATGCGCGGAGGTCAAATCGTCCGATGCAACCTCCCGGATTGCGGCAACAACGCCGGCCACGGCGGGATCGTCGGTGCCCGGCTTGAGCAGCAAATCATACGGCAACTCGATCCTCTGGTCCCGATCCGAGACCTTCGCCTTCAGCCGCGCAAGCTCCGCCTTCAACGCCACGAACTGCGGGCTCTGCGGGGCAAGACCCTCCAGATATGCGGCCGGGTTCTCCTCGGCCCGTACGAACGGCAACACGAACGCGAGCTTCACGTCCTTGCGCTTGAAGTCATGGTAATCGGAGATGCGGTTAGGGTCGAGGCGGCCACGGACCATATCCTGAGCGAAGCGCAAGACACTTGCTGAGAGATCGAGTTCGAACTGCATGAGCGCTCTGCGGTGGCCGTCGCCGGGGACCGCGGCCATATCGTCGGACATCGTCGCGGAGACCGGCTCGGTGCTGGCTGTCAGCAGTTCGGGAACCGTGAGGCGGTAATCCGCCGGGTCCAAACCGTAGGCATCGGCGCGTTCGAACAGCTCGATGACGGCCTGTGCCTTGCTGGTGACGTCACCATTGGAGACCCAGAGCGGCGTAGCGTTCTTCCCGTAGAAGGATTCGATCGCGGCAGCTACGTCCTCGGACGCCGAAACCTTCGCATCGGCAAAAGGACTTGCATCATTTCCTGCTACAGCAAAGCCAGCGGTTCGAACGGCGCGAACGGCATCCGGCTTATAGGCGTGGTATTTCGGGCCGGTCACCTTCGGCAGTGGCTGCGGATCGACCCGCCGCTCGCGCGTTTCCCCCCCCGGCAGGCGATCGTTGTAGACCGGCGCGCGATTGGCCGGTCCACCCCTGATGATGTCCAGGAGGGTAATCGCCTGTGCCGGTGATGAGGGTGCGCAGAGGGTAGCCACTGCAGAAACGACTGCAAGGGCGATAGGTGCTCTTCTGGATAAAGTCTGCAATTCTGTCCCCGTCGGCTGGGTTCGGCCCTTAGGCGGTTTCGCTCACCGGTCTAGCGGATCGCATCGAAAATGAAAAGGAAACGCCCGGCTCAGTGACTGGTCGCACTCGCCAGCCGTGCATGAGTCGCTCCATGCGGCAAGGCTAGGAAACCACTCGTTAATTTTTTCTTCATCAAAATCGACCTGCCACCTTTCACGTCGCTCCCTCGGCTGAAACCTCGGCGTCGTGTCAAAAATGGCACGCGGGTTTGGCGGCCCATGATCGTTTTGCGGACATCCGGAATGGTCCGACATTGGTATACAATCCAGCGGCTGGCCTTGCGCCACAGTGTTTTGTCGAATAACTCCGGCGCTACCATCCAGCGCAGCAGAGGCAGAACCATGTCATCCACCCGCACCGAAACCGATACCTTTGGACCGATTGACGTCGACGGCGATCGCTATTGGGGCGCGCAGGCGCAGCGCTCGCTCGGCAACTTCAAGATTGGCTGGGAAAAGCAGCCAGCCTCCGTCATCCGCGCGCTCGGGATCGTCAAGCAGGCCGCTGCCCGTGCCAACATGGAGTTAGGGGGCCTCGACCAGGGGCTGGGCAAAGCAATCGTCGAAGCCGCCCAGGAAGTGATCGATGGCAAGCTCAACGATCATTTTCCGCTCGTCGTATGGCAGACCGGCTCGGGCACCCAGTCCAACATGAACGCCAACGAGGTCATCTCCAATCGCGCGATCGAGATGCTGGGCGGCACCATGGGCTCCAAGAAGCCTGTGCATCCCAATGACCACGTCAACATGAGCCAGTCGTCCAACGACACCTATCCGACGGCCATGCATATCGCCTGCGCGGAGCAGATTGTCCGCCACCTGATCCCGGCCCTGAAGCAGCTTCACGCCGCGCTTGAAGACAAGGTCAAGGCCTTCTCGCACATCATCAAGATCGGCCGCACCCATACACAGGATGCCACGCCCCTGACGCTTGGCCAGGAATTCTCCGGCTATGCCGCGCAGGTCGCTTCTGCCATCAAGCGCATCGAACTGACGCTGCCTGGCCTCTACGAGCTCGCCCAAGGCGGCACCGCGGTCGGGACCGGGTTGAACGCACCGGTCGGCTTCGCCGAGAAGGTTGCCGAGGAAATTGCCCGGATCACCGGCCTGCCCTTTGTCAGCGCGCCGAACAAGTTCGAGGCCCTCGCCGCCCATGATGCGATGGTCTTCGCCCATGGCGCGATCAATGCGGCTGCAGCGGCCCTCTTCAAGATCGCCAACGACATCCGTTTCCTCGGCTCCGGCCCGCGCGCGGGCCTCGGCGAACTGGCACTGCCCGAAAACGAACCCGGCTCGTCCATCATGCCCGGCAAGGTGAACCCCACGCAGTCGGAGGCGATGACGCAGGTCTGCGCCCACATCTTCGGCAACCACGCAGCGATCACCTTCGCTGGCAGCCAGGGCCACTTCGAACTGAACGTCTACAACCCCATGATGGCCTATAACTTCCTGCAGTCGGTACAGCTTCTCGGCGATGCGGCGGTCTCCTTCACCGACAACTGCGTTATTGGCATCGAGGCGCGCGAGGATAACATCAAGCGCGGCGTCGAGAACTCGCTGATGCTCGTCACCGCCCTAAACACGCGCCTCGGCTACGACACCTGCGCGAAGATCGCCAAGACAGCCCACAAGAACGGGACGACTTTGCGCGAAGAAGCTGTCGGTGGTGGATACCTGACCAATGAAGAATTCGATCAGTACGTGCGTCCTGAGAACATGATCGGACCGCGTTGAGGTACGAACGCCTCTATCGGTAAAGAATGGTCTGGCCGGGAAGTGATCGGCTGGACGCACCGAATCTGCTTTTTAAGGAGCCGCTTAATTTTGAGCGACTCCTTAATTGTTTTCGCATAGATTTGATATAAAGCAGTCCTACTAAAGTGTTGGGGAACACGTGGGGGGTTTGATGACAACGACTGCGCAGAAGGCGCAAGCGAACGATGTAGTTGGCCAGATCATCTACGCATTGCGGGCAATGGGCGTCGCTCCTATCCCTCGCAATTATCAGTTGTTCTACGAAGCCTATATCGGCTCGAATACGTCTCTGACGCAGCAACTTGCTGCGCTCGGCAGCAGCGCGACCCAGGAGGAACTGGACGCGATTTCGAGCCAGTATCTCGGAACCGGCCAGGTGGAGGTAATCGAGAGGGCTCACGGAAAGCTTCTTGTCGAACTCGAGAACCTCCTCCGCCTGCTGCGGCGCGAGCAGCAATCGATGGAAAGCTATACCAAGCTCCTCGGTGAAACGGCCACCCGCATCAACAGCAAGGCCAACTTCTCCAACGACATCATCCGCAACGCCATTGCACTTCTCACCTCCGCTACCACTGATACGATGGCCCACGGCGAGCGAACTGCCGACACCGTTGCGGAGCATTCCGTTGAGATGGATCAGGTCCGAAAGGAACTGGACGAGTACAAGCGGATCGCCAACACCGATTCGCTGACGCGTCTTTCGAACCGGCGGGCCTTCGACGACAAGCTGGCGTCGATTTTTGACAGCACCGGCAACCTGAAGGTCACCGCGCTGGTGCTGGCCGATATCGACAACTTCAAGAACATAAATGACAACTTCGGCCACCCGGTGGGAGACAAGATCCTCGCCACCGTCGCCTCAGTGATTCGCGCGAATGTGCGCAAGGATCTGTTCGTCGCCCGTACCGGCGGTGAGGAGTTTGCGGTGATCGTGGAAGGCAATACGGCCGATGAGGTCATGCTGATCTGCGAGCGGGTTCGCTGCGCACTCGAGACCCGCAGCTTCCGCAACTCCCGTTCGGGCGTACAATATGGTCCGATCACCATATCACTGGGCTATTCTATGGCAGCTCAGGCCGAAAACCCCAACCAGCTATACGCCAATGCCGACGCGGCGCTCTATCACGCCAAGCACAACGGCCGAAACAGGACCATATTTTTCGACGAAGTAATGCGCAGGGACTATGCGGCCAAGAACTGGCTCATCTATCGCAACTAAACGTTTGCGGCGCGCTTACTGGCTTCGCTACCACATCGTCGCTGCCGCGCGTCCCGCCCATTCGCGGTCATAGGTGGCCTGGTCGAAACCTGCCTTCGCAGCTTTCAGCATTGTGCCGGCGCTCGGCAAGGTCGCTGGATCAACAAACTTCTCGGGGTTCCAGAGCTGTGCCCGCATGATCGCTCTCGCACACTGGAAGTAGATTTCACCGATCGTGATCACGATCACCGAGCGGGGATGATGCCCGTCCGTCTCAAAGCTCTCCAGCAGCGACGGCTCGACGGACACAACGGCCGAACCGTTGACGCGCATCGCCGTGTTTGATCCGGGGATGAGGAACATCAGCGCCACCCTCGGGTCCCGGATGATGTTCATCAGCGAATCAACGCGGTTGTTGCCGCGCCAGTCCGGCAAGAGAAGCGTCTTCGGGTCCTGAACGCGGACGCAGCTTCCGGTGTCACCCCGCGGCGAGCAATCCAGCCCCTCAGGGCCGACCGTCGCCAGAGCCATGAACGGCGAAGTTTCGATCATCGAACGATATTCCGGCGTCAGCATCCCCGTGACCTTGGCGACCGAGGCTTCGGTCACGTCGGCGTAGATGTGCCGAAGGTCTTCGATCGTCCGGATGATCGTCATTCTGCCGCCACTCCTGTCTGGTGCAATCTGGCAGGGACGTTACGACGGCAGATCTGTGCAATCAACGTCACGCGGCGGAGTTGCGGCTATCCTCGCCTTGAACGTCGGTGAGAAACGCCGCCACGACTCCTATCACCTCCGGTGCGCTGATGATCCTGCGATGGCCATGACCATTCGCCCAGTGAATTCTCGCTGACGGCACCGTGGCGTAGCGCCGTGCGTGCTCGGCATCGACCTCCTTGTCGTCTTCTGCGTGGACGACGAGCAACGGCTTGCACAGCCTCTGCGCGATGGGAACGCCGTCGAATTCGGATAAGGCCGCACCCGCCACTGTCTCGGCATGGCGCACGAGGTTTCGGCGCATCGACTCGCTGAGGCCGACGACATCCGAGAATCCGTCGAAAAGCCACTCGATTCTGCTGGGTGCCCCAATCACTGCCAGTCGGCCGGGGTTGAATTGTCCGGCGTCAGGCATGATGCCGCCGGCTGCAAGTACAAGACTGGCTCCTCCAAAGGAGTGTCCCACCGCACCGTCGAACGGTCCGAATCGACGCTCCGCTTCAACGATCGCGTCTACGGCCATGCGGATGTTGAGGCGTCGTCCGCTCGAGTGTCCATGGCCGGGAAGATCCAGAACCACAACCTCCGCACCCGTCGATGCAAGGCCTCCCGCCAGCGACGAAATATAGGCGGCCGATGAGCCCCAGCCATGGACGACGAGAAACCGCTTGCTCACCTCCCTATGCTGACCTGCGAAAAGATATGCCATTACTCTTGCCTTCCCCACCCGGAACGGCATGGTCTTGGCAGCGGCAAGCCGTCGGCGGCCCTGAGCGTGGACTTGGCGAGCCTTCGGCCCAGCCGGCCGGCGCGGTGGCGTGCGACAAAACAGTTCGAATGCAAGGCGCGCCGTCACATGGGGTGCATATCTGCTGCCGACGCTGATAACAGGACGGATGACCTTAAGTGCAATCGGTGTCATGGTGGAGAACCTTCATTATGTTCAATGCTGAACAATAAAGTACAAGAATGAACAAAGATCAATCCCTTCCCTGGGACCATCCACGGTTCAAGAGCTGGATCGCGGTTGCCCGCGCCTGCCAGCTGATGCAGTCAGCTCTGGCACGCGATTTGTCACCGCTCGACATCAAGCCGCCGCATCTGGATATCCTCGTCAACCTTTTTCGCTTTGAAGGTATCTCCCAGCAGGAGCTGGCTCACAAGCTGCTCGTCGGACGCTCCAACGTAAGCATGACCCTGCCCCAGCTGGAACGCCGTGGACTGATCGAACGCCGCGGAGACAAACGGGACAAGCGCGTCCTGCGCCTCTTTCTCACGAAGGAGGGCCGGCGGGTCACGGAAGAAGGAATGCGAATCCAGACCGCGCTGATCAACAACATCCTGTCTGCAACCCCCATTGAGGAGTGCCTCGCCATAGGCTCCAACATGGAGCGCGTCGTAGCCGCACTTCAGTCGGAGATGGGGGATGATCAAGGCGACGGCTAGCGCTCAGCGCCTTGGCTGCAGCGGATCGCGGCTGAGGCCCTTCGTTTCCAGCTCGCGCTCGTACTCCGCGAAAAGCCTGCCGCCTTCCTCTCCCAACTGGCGGAGATAGGACCAGGTATAGATGCCGCTGCTGTGACCGTCGTCGAACCCGATACGCACCGCATAATTGCCCGTCGGCGTAAGGCTGCCGATGGTCACATCCCGCTTGCCGGGGACGGTAACCTTCTGCCCCGGTCCATGCCCTTGAACCTCGGCCGAGGGTGACAGCACCCGAAGCATTTCGGCCGGGAGCGGATAGGATGCCTGATCATTGAAGGTCACATGCAGAACCCGGCGGTCCTTTGAAACCCGCAGTTCGGTGGGCCAGATTTCGGTCATGTCCTTGAGGCTCCCTGCAACAATCCAACGAGAACTAGAGGCTGATCCGCTCCTCCGCAAGCAGCGCGAGCCCTCTTGACGCAACTGGCATAGCCGCCCACTTTGTTTATTCAGGAGGACAAGCTGTGAATACACTGGCAGGACCACTCGGCAATGCCCGCCCGCTTGCAGCCGCGGCAGGACCGATGATCGATCCGTTCGGCCGCGCCGTCACCTATTTGCGGGTGTCGGTGACCGATCGATGCGACTTCCGCTGCACCTATTGCATGGCGGAGAACATGACCTTCCTGCCGAAGAAGGACCTACTGACACTGGAGGAGCTGGACCGGCTCTGTTCCGCCTTCATCGCCAAGGGCGTGCGCAAGCTGCGCCTGACCGGCGGCGAGCCGCTGGTGCGCAAGAATATCATGCACCTGGTGCGCGCGCTCGGCCGCCATATCGAGGCGGGACATCTCGACGAACTGACACTGACGACCAACGGTTCGCAACTCGCCCGCCACGCATTGGAACTTTATGACTGCGGCGTGCGACGCATCAACGTGTCGCTCGATACGCTTGACGCTGACAAGTTTCGGACCATCACGCGCTGGGGCGATCTCGGTCGGGTGCTGGACGGTATCGAGGCTGCTCAGAAGGCAGGGCTAAGGATCAAGCTCAACGCTGTGGCCCTCAAGGATTTCAACGAGCACGAAATCCCGAGCATGCTGCGCTGGGCCCATGAACGCGGCATGGATCTGACGGTGATCGAGACCATGCCGATGGGCGAGATCGAGGAAGATCGTACGGACCGCTATCTGCCGCTCTCGAAGCTGCGGGCCGATGTCGAGCAGCAGTTCACGCTGAACGACATTCCATTCAAGACCGGGGGGCCGGCGCGCTACGTTGAGGTCGCGGAAACTGGCGGAAGATTGGGCTTCATCACCCCGATGACCCACAATTTCTGCGAAAGCTGCAATCGGGTCCGCCTCACCTGCACGGGCACACTCTACATGTGCCTCGGACAGAACGACGCCGCGGACCTGCGCACGGCGTTACGAGCCTCCGACGACGATGCCTATCTTTCCGCCGCTATCGACGAGGCAATCCTGCGTAAGCCTAAAGGGCACGATTTCATCATCGACCGCAACAATCGCCCGGCCGTGCCACGCCATATGAGCGTCACCGGAGGCTGAGCCCGCAGGGACGCTGCCCCTGTTGTTTCACAGTAATCTATAGCGGACATAAAAAAGGCGCGGTTACCCACGCCGAGTTGTCTCATGCAAGGGTGAAGCTACCTATTCGTCGCGATAGACCTTCTCGCGACGCTCGTGGCGCTCCTGGGCCTCGATCGACAATGTTGCAATCGGTCGGGCATCAAGACGCTTGAGGCCGATCGGCTCGCCGGTTTCCTCGCAGAAGCCGTAGGTGCCGTCTTCGATGCGCTGCAAGGCGGCGTCGATCTTGGAGATCAGCTTTCGCTGCCGGTCGCGAGCGCGTAGTTCGATCGCCCTGTCGGTCTCCGAAGAGGCCCGATCGGCGAGATCCGGATGGTTGGCACTTTCTTCCGCGAGATGGTCCAGCGTCTCGCGCGCCTCCCTGAGGATGTCGTTCTTCCAGGCGATCAGCTTCGCCCTAAAATACGCCCTCTGGTTCGCATTCATGAACTCATCGTCTTCCGAGAGCACATAATTGCTAAGATCGATCTTCTCACTCAACGCGATTCTCCCGAAGAACATCTCAAGGCGGGCTCTATATCCCAATCGGCTACTGCGGTTCAAGCCTGTTGGGTGCTTTACGGCGATTTTTAGAACTGTCGCAATATTGGGCTAAGAGCCTAGAATTTAACCAGTTTATTCTTTGAAGCCTCGACCATCTACTCTCTCACTTGCCTCCCCCCCCAACGCTACGTTGCCGACCATGGTCATGGTTGACGTCATTCTTCCCCCCGGTTACCCATCGACTGAACCGCTCCTCAGGCCCTTGATGAACATGATCTCCCAGCCCCTCACCCGCGTTTATCTGCTGCGTCATGCAAGGTCTGCCTGGGCGCAACCTGGTGAACGGGATTTCGACAGGCCGCTGGACGACGAGGGCTATGCGGAAGCCGAGATTGTGGCGGAGAAGGCCCTGGATCGGGGCTACAGACCCGCCCGGGTTATCAGTTCGACCGCCCTGCGCTGCCGTCAGACCGCCGAAGCTATACGACGCGCCCTCGATCAGAACCTGGAACTGCTATTCATCGACGAACTCTACAACGCCCCGCTCGATGTCTATCTCGAAATGATCGCGTCTTCGACCGAAGCCGAGTCCATGATGTTCATCGGCCACAACCCAACGATCGAAGAGGTATTCGAGAAGCTTGCCGGCGCCGATACGACCGCGGCCGCGATCCCGACCGGCTACCCAACGGCCGGGCTTGCCGTACTCGAACGCCCCGCGGCCTCTCATGAGCGGCACTGGACCCTGACGGACTTCCTGACCGCCTGATACAGGAGCCAGCTTTCATCCCCGGCATCAGGCGCCTATATAGGCGAAAACAAGGGGATGTGACTTTGCCGCCTTCGCTGACCAGCCTCACTGACGACGCACGAATCGCTCTGGACAACCTCGGAGACAGGGCCTCTTCCCTGGTGAACCCTTCGATCCGGCTCGGCGTCACTGGCCTCTCGCGAGCGGGCAAGACCGTCTTCATCTCTTCCCTGGTCCACAATCTCTTGAATGGTGGGCGGTTGCCCCTGTTCGAGCCCGTCCGTTCCGGCCGCGTCTCGCGCGTGCGGCTGGAGCCGCAACCAGACGACGCCATCCCTCGCTTCCAGTATGAGGATCACATACAGGCACTTGTCAGGGAGAGGGTATGGCCGGATTCGACGCGCGCTATTTCCGAACTGCGCATCACCCTGGATTACCAGAGCGCCAGCGGGTGGAGCCGGATGTTCTCGCGTGGCCGCCTGTCCATCGACATCGTCGACTATCCGGGCGAGTGGCTGCTGGACCTGCCGCTTCTCGCTCAGGACTATCGAACTTTCAGCGCCAACACGGTCAGCCTTGCACGGAGCGGCGTCCGCGCGGAGCTTTCCAGAGAGTGGCTCGCCCTGGCGGAAAGCGTCGACGCGGAGGCACCCGGAGACGAGATGGCTGCGCGCCGTCTCTCCGAAGCCTTCGCTGCCTACCTGAAGGCCTGCAAATCAGACGAACGATCACTTTCGACCCTTCCGCCAGGCCGGTTCCTGATGCCCGGGGATCTCGACGGTTCACCTGCCCTCACCTTCTCACCGCTGCCCTATGTCCCGGAAGAGCGCGCACCGAAGGGCTCGCTCCGGGCGATGATGGAGCGGCGTTATGAGGCCTACAAATCAGTCGTCGTGAAGCCCTTCTTCAGAGAGCATTTTGCGCGGCTTGACCGGCAGATCGTGCTGATCGACGCGCTGCAGGCGATCAACCGCGGCGAGGAGGCGGTCCACGATCTCGAACGGGCGCTTGGCGATGTCCTTGCCTGCTTCCGTCCGGGGACCAACAGCTTGCTGTCGTCTCTCCTCGGGCGGCGGATCGACAAGGTGCTTGTCGCTGCCACCAAGTCCGACCACCTCCATCACGAGAGCCATGACCGGCTGGAGCGTATTACCGCTCGCTTGGTCGATCGCGCGATTAGGCGAATCGGCATGGCGGGAGCCGGAATCGAGGTTATGGCCATTGCGTCGGTGCGGGCCACGCGCGAGGCGACGGTCACCGAGGGGGGACACGTTCTCCCGGTCATCGTCGGCACGCCAATGGCGGGCGAAACGATCGGATCCGAGGTGTTCGACGGTCTCCGCAAGACTGCCGTCTTCCCCGGCGATCTGCCCGCCAGCCCGGACGTTCTCTTCAGAGGAGCCGACGGCGGCCAGCCGGAGTTTCCGGAGATCAACTTCGTCCGCTTCCGCCCTCCCGCACTGGAAGAGACGAGCGGCGGCCTCAAGCTGTCCGTGCCGCATATCCGCCTCGACCGCGCGCTGCAGTTTCTCCTGGGGGATCGACTCGCATGACGACATCGAACCGCAAAGGACGCCGCCCCGGCGCTTTTCAAATCGAGGAGGAGGAAGGGCACGGTGCCGCCCCTGCCGTACGCAGGTCGCCGCGAAGCTTCGAGGAAAACGTCGTCCTGACGTCGGAGGAGGACGATCCCTTCCTGACGCCGCCCGAACTTGCGGATCGGGACGTTCCCGTCGCAGAACCGAGGACACGCAGACGGTTCTCCTTCGCCAATGTCGCACTTGCCGCGTTCGGCACATTTCTTTCGCTGGCCTTTGGCCTCTGGGCGGACAGCGTCGTACGGAACCTCTTTGCACGTTCGGACTGGCTTGGTTACGCGGCACTGTCAGCCCTTGCGATCGGGCTGATCGCGGTTGCGGTCGTCGTGGGCCGGGAGATCTACGGCCTCATGCGGCTTTCGGCAGTCCAGACACTGAAGGTCGAGGCCGAGGAGGCCGCAGCTGCACCCCTTCCCGGCGCGGCCAGGGCCGTAGTGGCGACCCTCGCCCGCCTCCTTTCGCACCGGGCGGAGACGGCCAAGGGACGGGCCGTCCTGGAAGCGACAAAGGACGAGATCATCGACGGACCGCAGATGATCGAACTCGCTGAACGCGAACTACTCGCGCCGCTCGACAGGCGCGCGCGGGCGCTCATCCTCAATGCGTCCAAGCGGGTCTCGATCGTGACCGCCGTCAGCCCTCGCGCCGTCGTTGATCTTGCCTATGTCGTCTTCGAGGTGTCGCGGCTGGTGCGTGCCATGGCGGAGTTGTACGGCGGCAGGCCAGGAACGCTCGGCCTCTTTCGCCTCTTGCGTGATGTCGTGGCGCACCTGGCGGTCACCGGCTCGATTGCGGTGGGCGATGGTCTGGCACAGCAGGTGCTGGGTCACGGCGTCGCCGCAAGGCTCTCAAAGCGTCTAGGCGAAGGGGTGATAAACGGGCTCCTCACCGCGCGCATCGGCATTGCCGCAATGGACCTCTGCCGACCGCTGCCGTTTCGCGCGCTGAAGCGCCCGGGAGTCGGCGACTTCTTCGGTGATCTGGCGCAATTCGGCCGAGACGACGATACCCGCGACACACCGCGATAGTCGTTCCGGAACGTCGCGGATACCACTCATTAACCAATCCGAAGCTATGGTGAACACTCGAAAACGAGCTGGCACCCGCCTAGGAAAGCAACATGTATCTGCGCATCTTTTCCGTGATCGGCGGCCTCGCTGCCGCCTTCGTCGCCGACTCCGCCATGGCGCCCGATGCGTCAGCCGCACCGCGGGACAAGGCATTCTTCCAGTCCGTCGCCGGCACCTGGAAGGGTCCGGGCGAGATCGTCGCTGGCAAGTACAAAGGCACCAAGTTCAACTGCAGCCTGACGGGACAATCGGTTTCCAGCACTGAAGCCGGCATCAAGCTTGACGGCACGTGCCGGGTTGGCGTCTTTAAGCAGCCCATGTCTGCCGTGATCACGCAGAACGGCAAGGGTTACAAGGGCCAGTTCCTGGATGGCGCCGACGGCAAGGGCCTCGATATCGTCTCGGGTGCCGTGAACGGCGACAAGGTCGTGGTCGGAATCAACCGCGCCCAGTTGAACGGGGCCATGGTTGCGAGCCTGCGAGACCCCAACACCATGAACATCACGATCTCGGTCAAGGTGGAAGATCAGATGATCCCGGTCATCGGGCTGACTCTCGACCGCGACCTCGATTCGATCGCAGTGGGCTCGATCGACTAGCGCTCGCGCCACCAGTTCTGGTTTTCGCTCGCGGGATGGATGCCGCTACTATCCGTCCTGCGAAGCCATTCCGATAGGCTCTGGCCGGACACCACCATCTCGGGCGCGATTTCTGCGAGTGGCACGAGTACGAAAGCACGCTCCACCATCCGAGGATGCGGAAGCGCCAGCCTTTCGGTTTCCATTTCCCGGTTACCGAAGGTGAGGATGTCGATGTCGATCGTCCTCGGTCCCCAACGCTCGACCCGCTCCCTCTTCATGCTACGTTCCACCGACAGGCAGACATCCAGAAGCGCCTCTGGCCCCAGCGATGTCTCCACCAGAGCGCAACAGTTCAGGAAATGCGCCTGGTCCGTCTTGCCCCATGGCGGCGTCTTGTAAAGCCGCGATACGGCTGACACTGCGCAGTCGTCGCGCGCATCGAGCCCCCGCAGGGCCTCCGCCATCGCAGCTTGCGGATCCCCAATATTTCCCCCAAGGCCAAGCGCCGCTGTGGTCATGATCTTATCAGCGCCTATGCACGACGCGCACTTCCGCGTGATCCAGCACTCCCTGGATCGGCGCGCTCGGCTTGCGCACCGTTATGGCGGCCCTCCGGATCTGCGGAAAATGCTGGCAGAGCGCCACGGCAATGTCCATGGCGAGCGTCTCGATCAGCCGTCGCTGGCTGCCCGTGACGATCTCCTCGATGAGGGTGAAGGCGACACCGTAGTCAACAGTGTCCTCCACGCGATCGGTGGTCAGAACGTCGCCCGCTTCCACCTCCAGTTCCGCATCGATGAAAAACCGCTGCCCCAGACGGTTCTCTTCCGCGTGGACACCGTGACGAGCGAAGAAGGCGCAATTCTTGAGGGTGATCGTGTAGGTACTCACTGTAGCGTCTCCTCTGCGTGAACACGGATCAGCGCGTCCGCGATACCGAGCGCGTCGCGGTTGGCGGCAACATTATGGACGCGAAAGATCGCGGCGCCGGCGAGCCGCAGGATTGCCGTCGTCGCAGCCGTCCCGATGTCACGGTCTGCAGCGATTTCCCGACCGGTGGCCGCGCCTATGAAGCGTTTGCGGGACGCACCGACAAGCCAGGGGAAGCCGATCTCGGTCAATTCAGCAAACCGAGCCACGATCTGGAGATTGTGGTCGGAATCCTTGGCGAAGCCGAAACCCGGATCGAGCACGATGGCCTCGGACGCCACGCCGGCCGCCTCGGCGATGGCGAGCGAAACCTTGAAGAAGGCGTGCTGGTCGGCGATCACATCGTCGATGATCTCGCCTTCCCGGCCGCGACCAGTATGCATGATGCAGAGCCCGGCGCCTGTCGCGGCCGCAACGGAGGCGATCGCTGGCTCCCGCTGCAGGCCGTGGACATCATTGATGATGTGGGCACCCGCTGCCATCGCCAGGCGGGCCGTCTCGGCGCGATACGTGTCCACGGATATCAGTGCATCCGTTTCTTTCGTTAGCCGCTCGATCACCGGAAGCACCCGATCCTGTTCTTCCGCGGCGCTGACCGGCGCTCCGCCGGGCCGGGTGGATTCGCCGCCGACATCGAGGATCGCCGCCCCTTCGCGAACGCAGGCAAGGCCATGGGCGACCGCAAGCTCGAGACTGCGGTGCAATCCGCCGTCCGAAAATGAATCTGGCGTGACGTTGATGATGGCCATGATATGGCCGCTGTTGGCCAGTTCAAGATGACGACCACGGCCGACCCGCCAGATTTTCGGGACGGGGATGTTCGGCTTGGCGTCATCGGTGCGGGAGTAACGCAAATTTTTCTGCCTCTGTGTTGCGCTGCCGAGGGCTATGCCCCAAGCTCCCTTCAAGTTCAATGTCCGCAGGCTCCAGAATGTCGCTGATTCCTTGTTTCCGTTGTGTTGCCGGCGGTCTGGTTGCCATGTGCATGCTCTCCTCCACTGCCTCGGCGGAGCCTCTGATCAGCAAGACCTACGGCTATTTCTCGATCGGCGGGAAAACTGCCGAGGCACTGGATCGCGAGCTCGAAAGGCGTGGGCCGGTAACCAATGCCACCGGGCATCGCCATCCGGGAGCGACGGAGATCAAGTTTGGTGGTGAGGTCACCTATCTCGAGCGCGGCAAGGAGTGTTCAGTGGGCAACGTGAAGGTCACGTTGAAGACAAACCTCATCCTGCCTCGCTGGAAGAACCGCCGCACCGCCGACAAGAACCTTCGCTTCATCTGGGACACGCTGTCGGCAGACATCAAGCGACACGAGGAGCGACATGCGGAGATAGCCCGCACGTATGCGCGAACCCTTGAAAGGGATCTGCACGCCCTCCGCTCCGCCAGCAGTTGCCCGGAACTGGAGAAAAAGGTCGGCGCGGTAACGAAGCGCGTTCTCGAAGCCCATGATCGCGACCAGATGCGGTTCGATCGGATCGAATCAAAGAACTTCGACAACCGTATGATGCGTCTGCTGAAGTACCGAATGGGGCAGAACGATGGGTAATAAGGAGCTAGCCCCGGCGCGTCAGCCTTGCCTCTCAGGCACCTGGACAACCAGCCCTTCGAGCGCATCGGTCATCTTGATCTGACAGGAAAGACGGGAGGTCGGCCGCACATCGTGGGCGAAGTCGAGCATATCCTCTTCCATGGCCGAGGGCGCGCCGACGGCTTCAGCCCATGCATCGTCGACATAGACGTGACAAGTAGCGCAGGCACAGGCGCCACCGCATTCGGCTTCGATGCCGGGCACAGAGTTGCGGACGGCATTCTCCATCACCGTCGATCCGTTGCTCGCATCTATATCGAAGCGCGTTCCGTCGAAGGCGACGATGGTCAGTTTCGTCATGATTAGGAAATCCGTATGAACAGTCTCGATGAACGGGTCTGCTCATCGAGCAGTTCCGCCGGGCCGTCAACATAGGTTTGCATGCCCGGCGTCGCAATGGCGGGTTGGGTTTATCGGCAAAGCCTGAGAATGAAGTTTTCCGTTTCGACGATGGCTGTGGCAATCTTTGCCATCGATGTCGCCTCAGCTCCCTTTTCCTCGATCCGCATCGCCAGGTCGGCGACGGTAAACGCGCCGACCGAGGATGCTGCACCCTTCAGCCGATGAGCGGCAGCAATGATGGCGGAGCTTTCTCCGCTGCTCATCTCCAGCATGGCCTTCCGCGCCTGGCGTGCGAAAATCTGCAGGATCTCGACCTCAAGGGTCTTGTCTCCCATCGTCTGTCGAGCGAGATGCACGAGGTCTATCGGGCGGGACTGGGATGGGGAGAGCGCGCGCTGGGTCGCAGGGGCTTCGAATGCAATTGCTGTTGCGGCCATGGGAACGATGATCCTAAAGATGCTATTTGAGAGCATCCTGCCGCCAAACCGGCGCCATAGCGTTAAGAAAGGCCGAGCGGCCCCTTGAATCTCACCCTATGGTTAATTTCCGCTAAGATGCTTGTTTTATGGGATTTTCCAAAAGTCTTATGGTTTAAATCCTGTTAACAACCCGTTTTGGCTTTTTGGCGCTTCCAGGGGGCCGAATTGTTAAGACCCCTCAGATGTGCCACTACAATACAGTTGGAGAGGCGGGAGTCCGCTCCTGCATCCGTGGATGGCCGCGTGGTAAGTTTTCCTTATCATCCGTTTGGAACAAGGCTATCCGAGAGTAAAGTGAAACGGGAAACGCCGACGCCATGAAGGCGAGGCTTTCCGGCAGGCAGTGTCTCTTCTTCGTTTGCAGGGCGGGCAGACAGGACGGGATGGCCGGGCGAGTATGTAGCGAGGCGTAACCGCATGGCGAAGAAGACCAGCAGCGAGTCGATGGATGAAACGGCGTTCCAGGCTCTGGAAGATGCGTTGAAGATCGACTTCATCGAGGATCAGGAGGCGACACGCCAAAAACCTGCATCCTCTGCCTCGGAGGCCAGAGTGTCTGAAACCAAGCAGCGTCCCTCACCGGCGCGTGGCGAGAACCCGGCAGCTCCTCCCCGTTCGCCGGCGGCGGAGCCTGCGGCTCGTGCACCCGTGTTCGAGCCGGCCAATGATGCGAGCCGCCGCAGTTCCGTGAACCTGCTTAAGACACTGGAAGGCGGGACGATGCGCAGTTCCCTGCGCAATGCCACAATCGTCTCCGTTCTTTGGGCGATCGGCGGTCTCGGACTGGCGCAACTTCTCTACGGTGCACAGCTCTGGAGTTCGGGTTCCGTCGGCGGCCTGGTCGCAATGCCCGGCCTCGTGGCGATCCTCGTGGGCATCATCGTTCCCATCCTGCTATTCTTCGCATTTGCCACGATGATGGCCCGGGCGCAGGACATGCGCAATGCCGCGCGCTCCATGGCGGAAGTCGCGCTGCGTCTGTCCGAGCCGGAGACAGTGGCATCCGAGCGAATCATGACAGTCGGCCAGGCCGTTCGCCGCGAAGTGTCCGCGATGAACGAGGGAATCGAGCGAACGATTGCGCGGGCAACCGAACTGGAGACCCTCGTCCATTCGGAGGTCAATGCCCTCGAACGCAGCTACACCGACAACGAATTGCGCGTACGAGGTCTGGTCCACGAGCTCGGCGCGGAGCGCGACGCCATCGTCAACCATGCCGAACGCATCCGTTCGTCGATCGTTGGAGCTCACGAGCAGCTCAAGGAAGAACTGTCGCTGGCGACCGAGGAGATCGCCGTGCGGTTGGCGACTTCGGGCGAGGCTTTCGCATCACTGATCGACACACGCGCCGCCGCGCTGACGGAAAAGACCAATGCGGCCGGCGAAGCGCTGGGCTCGCTACTCGCCGCGAAGGCCGACGAACTGGTGCGAACCCTTGGCTCATCCGGCGTTGCGCTCGCCAGCGAGTTCGATGAACGGCTCGAAAACCTGTCAATGACGCTGGCTCAGCGCGGGCAGGCACTGCTCGGCGAATTCGAGACACGGGCCTCCACACTGGATGCCAGCACGGAACGTCTCAATGCGGCGCTTGCCGACCGGACGCGGCAGCTGAATGAGACGCTCGTTGCACGAACCCGCGAGATCACGGATGGGCTCTCGGAAGGCGAACGCTCTATTACCGGGTCGCTCGAAGCGGTCCTCACGTCGTTGAACAAGGCCTTGGATGACAAGGGCAGCGCGTTCAGGCAGAGCCTGAAATCTGCTGCCGACGACGCCGTCATGGACCTCGATCTGCGCTCTGGGCTCTTCGAGGAGCGCCTGCAGGCGACCGTCGGCCAGCTCAGCACGACCTTCGACAATGGGCTCGACGCGCTCACGACGGCCTTCGACCAGCGAGCCGGCAGCCTTGACAGCAAACTCATGGACAGCCTGGCCCGCATCAACGAGACGGTGGCCACAGGGTCCGACTCGATCGAAGGCATCCTCAGCAGCAGCATTGCGCAGATCGGCAATACCCTGACCGAACAGTCACTGGCATTGGCGACAGCGCTTGGTACCGGTCAGGACGTCCTCGATTCCATGCTGGAGGACCGCAGCCGCGAGTTCAGCGAGGCTCTCGCTGCACGCACGACCGAAATCACCGGCGCGATGGGCACGAGCCGCGAGACGATCGAGGCAGTTCTCTCCGACCGCAGCAGCGCGCTGATCGAGGCGTTGAACGAAACGCAAGGCAAGTTCGAGCGTGCTGTGGGTGATCGTTCGGAATCAGTAATTGCCGCGCTTGCGGCCGGCCAGGACCGCTTTGCGGAGACTCTCGACGCAAAAACGGCGGCAATCGAGTCGGTCGTCGCAGACGCACCGCAGAGGCTTGCAAGCCTCCTGGACGAGCGCGCCGCTACGATCGCGCGCCATCTTCAGGAGGGCGAGGAAAAGATCGGCTCCGGTTTCGACCAGCGGATGGACAATCTCGCGCAGACGCTGTCAGCGAGCGGCGATCGGATTGGCGAACTCCTCGACGACAAGACGATGGATATCAGCACGGCCTTCGCGCTCGGCGAAGACCGTATTGCCGGCATCCTTGACGGCCTCGCCGATGCTCCCGAGCGTCTGGCCGCGACCATGGACGAGCGCGCTGCGCAGATCGCCCGGAATATCGAGGAAGGAAGCCTGCGCCTCAGCGAAGGCCTCGATCAGCGAGTAGCCACCCTCTCGCAGACGCTTGCCGCGAATGGCGACCGGATCGGCGAACTTCTTGACGACAAGACGATGGAGCTCAGCACCGCTCTCGCACTCGGCGAGGACCGGCTTACCACCTTTCTCAACAATGTCACCGATACACCGGAGCGGCTTGCGGCGGTCCTGGACGAGCGTGCCGCCCAGATCGCGCAGAATATCGAGGATGGAAGCCAACGCCTCGGCGAGGGCCTTGATCAGCGGGTGGCCAACCTGACCCAGGCACTTGCTCAGAATGGCGAGCGGATTGGTGAACTCCTCGATGACAAGACGATGGAGCTGAGCACGGCCTTTGCGCTCGGCGAGGATCGAATTGCCGGCATTCTAGACAGCGTCGCCGACACGCCGGAGCGGCTTTCGTCCGTCCTGGACGAGCGAGCTGCGCAGATCGCTCGGCATATCGAGGAAGGAAGCCAGCGCCTCGGCGAAAGCCTTGACGAGCGGGTAACCACCCTCTCGCAGACACTGGCCGAGAATGGTGATCGGCTCGGGAATCTCCTTGACGATAAAACGATGGAGATCAGCACGGCATTCGCACTTGGCGAAGACCGCATCACTGGCGTTCTGACCAACCTCGCCGAGACTCCGGAACGCCTCTCCGGTATTCTCGATGAGCGGGCCGCCCTGATTGCGCGTCACATGGAGGAAGGCGAACAACGGCTTGGAGAAGGTCTCGATCGCCGCGTTGAACAACTCGCCTCTACCATCGCGTCGAACGGCGACCGGATCGCCGAGATGCTCGACGACAAGACGATGGAACTCAGCACCGCATTTGCGCTGGGCGAAGACCGGCTCTCCGGCGTACTCGACGAAAAGGCGGGTGCACTCAACACTCTTGCGGCTGACGCTGAGAACCGCATCGAACAGTCGATCAGCGAGATCTCTATCAGGGTGGGCGATGTCCTCGGGGACGGCGCACGCCGGTTCGAGGAGAGCGTATCTGGCGGCGCGGAGCGTATCGAATCCGTCATTGGCACGGGTCAGGAACGCATCGCCGCGACGCTCGGTCTCGGACATCAGCAGTTCAGCGACACGGTTGCTGCCGCCAACGAACAGATGGAACAGACACTGGGTTCGGGCTACGAACGCCTGAGAGCAACACTGGAGGAGCGGAGCAACATGATCTCCGCCGCCCTCACCCAGAGCGAGGACAAGATTTCCGAACTGATGTCGGAACAGGTGATCTCGATCGGCACGACCATCGCCACCAGCGCCGGAATGTTGGAAATGTCCCTGGAAAGCCAGCAGGACGCCCTTCGCGCGGCACTCGATGGCGCCGGCACCGACCTCGAACAACGGCTGAACAGCACCACCGGGGTCATTGCGGAACGCCTGAACGAGGCAGCACGGGAGATCAGCCTCTCGGCCGAGAACCTTTCGGGACGGATCGAGCAGACCATCGGTAGCGTCGAGGCAGCCCTTGGTGAAACGGGCAGCAAGGTGGAGGCGACCTTCGGCGGCCTCGAGACCCGCATCCGCAGCGAGCTTTCGAGTGTCACCGAGCTAGTCGACGGCGCCGGCCGCGACATCGGCGACGCGCTTGCTCAACGCACCGCCGAGCTGGAGCGCATCAGCACCGACGCCCACGATCGGATCGCAGGTACCATGGACAGCGGGACGGCTCGCCTCGACGAGCGCCTTTCGACCATGGACCGAGCACTGGCCGTCGGCTTGGATGCGGTCACCCGCACGATCGAAGGCAAGGCCGCAGGTCTTGCAGCCAGCCTCCGCGAAGCGGTCAGCGCCGCTGCAGCTGGAATGGACGACGAGGCGATGCGCTCGGCAGAAATGCTCACCCGCACCGGCTCCGAGTTCAGTGAAGGCCTCGCCCAGCGCAATGCCGAGTTCACCCGCTCGATCGAGGAACAGTCGAGCGAGATCGTAAACCGCATTTCGGAAACGCAAACCCGCCTCGCCGGCCAGGCGGCAACAGTCGCTCAGGCTTTCTCCGAAGCCGGCAATGCCATCGTCAACAAGGTCTCTGAAGCTGATGCCTTGGTCAAGAAGCAGGTCACGGCGATCTCGGCAGCACTCGGGGAGGCTGAGCAGGCGCTTCAGGAACGCGGCGGCTCATTGCGCGGAGTTCTTGCCGAGACGGCGACCGAGTTGCAGTCCGCTATGGAAGCGGTGGACAAGGCACTGGCCGCTCGCGGCGATGCCATTCGCTCCGCCCTCGACAGCCGCACCCGCGATCTCAACTCGATGCTTGCAAGCCGCACGACCGAACTGTCCCGTCTCATCGAGGAAGAGGCAAGGCCGGTGGTCGAACAGTACAGCGAGGCCAGCCGTTCCGCCGCCGCAGAAATTGCATCTGCAGCTCGGGAAAGCACAGAGCGCCTCGTGGCGGCCGCCAGCGAAAGCAGCAGCAGGATACGCAGCGAGAACGATGCGCTTGTGGATGCCATCGCCGCCCGAACAAACGAGGCCTTGTCCGCCCTCACCCAGCGGGCCGAGAACACCGCAAGTGCCATGCTGTCGGTCGAGAGAAGCCTTACGGGCAACGTCAATGCGCTGATCGAACGTCTGGCGGAAAGCAATTCCGGGATCTCCAGTCTTGTCGAACGTGCTGCGCACGACATCACCTCGGCAGCCGACCAGGCGCTCGAGCGTCTTTCCGGCGTCGACGAGAAGCTCGGATCTACCGCCAGCCGCTTCTCCGAGTCCGCGGCTCACGCGGCAGACATGGTCTCCGGCTCCAGCCGCCTGCTGGAAAACAACATCGACCGGCTGGCAAACATTTCCGGCCAGACGCTCAACCAGGTCGGTGGCATTGTCGGCCGGTTCGACGACCACTCAAAGGTGCTCGCCCAGGCGTCCGAATTGCTCGGAGCTGCACAATCCAACCTTGCCAATACGCTCGACGAGCGTCAAACGGCCCTTCGCAGCCTCTCCGTGGGTCTCGTCAAGCGCTCCGAGGAAATCGAAGCGACGATGCGCAGTCTCGCCACCCTGGTGGAAGGCGCATTTGAACGGGCCGAGGGCAGATCTTCGCAGGTAGCGGCGCATCTGCGCGAAAGCCTCCAAGGCGCGTTCGCCGATATCGGCCGTACGCTTGGTGAGACCCAGCAGCGTGCCGACGTTACCGCCGAAGCCATGCGAACCTCGCTCCTTGGCGCAAGCGAAGAAGCCAACCGGGCGGTTGACGCCACTATGGCCAACGCCGAGCAGCGTGCCCGCGGTCTCTCGGAGCGCATCCGAAGCGGCGTGGAGGGCTCGCTTACAGATGTCGAGCGCATGCTGGGAGACGCGACCAGCCGCACGGACGACGCCGCCACCCATCTGCGCGAACTGCTGCGCAAGTCGGTGGACGAGGCTGTAGGCCGCTTCTCCGGCGCAACTGACGAGATCCGCCGGTCTGCCGAGCAGATCCGCGAGGAACTGGACAGCACCCGCGTCGAACTGCGGCGTGGAGCCTTTGATCTGCCGGAAGAAGCCAAGGAGAACGCTGCCGCTATGCGGCGCGCGGTGTCGGAGCAGATCAAGGCGCTGCAGGACTTGTCGCAACTGGTCGGCCGTTCCGCGCAGGCACTCGAAGTATCGCAGCCGGCGCCGGTCCGTGCCCCTGCACCTCAGCCCGCTCCAGCGCCCCGCGCTCAGCCGGCAGCGGCAACCCTTCCGCCACAGCCGGCTCCTCCGGCCCGTGGGGAGACCCTGCCCGCCGGATTGCGGGGCAGCCTGAACCTCGATCGCACTTCGCCCACGCGGCCCGCGGAACCTGCTGCCAGGGGACAGGAAGGTGGCTGGATCTCCGATCTGCTGCGCGGCGCTTCGCGGGAGGAAGCCCCTGCCCGACCCGCCGCACGGCCGACCGAGCAGCCGGCACCTCGCGGCGGTGGCGACAATCGCAATCCGCGCCACATGGTCGAATCGCTGAATTCATTGTCGGTCGATATCGCCCGAGCCATAGACCACGACGCGTCCGTCGATCTCTGGCGCCGCTATCAGCGTGGCGAGCGCGACGTGTTCACCCGCCGCCTCTACACACTGAAGGGCCAGCAGACCTTCGACGAGATCAAGCGCAAATATGAGCGCGAGCCGGAGTTCCGTACGGCGGTCGACCGCTATATCGGCGATTTCGAAAAACTTCTCGCCGACGTCGCCCGGACTGATCCGGACAAGACGGTCACGCAGAGCTACCTGACTTCCGACACGGGCAAGGTCTACACGATGCTCGCCCACGCGGCCGGACGGTTCAGTTAATCGCTCCTGCCACGTTTTGAATGAGTGCGGCCAAGGTTGCTCTTCCCACTGCCAATCAACCCGCCGGTATCCGCCGGCGGGTTTCTTGTTTGGCGGACGCCGCCTTCGCGTCATGCGGCAATGGCAGGGTTCGGAGGGACTGCGTGGACGTGACACGGGCGGTTCGGCCTCCCAGGGCACCCCGCGAACGTCGACCTATCCTCCCCTCGTAGCCAGCAGACTAAAAAGCCGCCGTCTCCAGGACAGCGGCCTTCGAAGCACTTCAAACCCAGAATTCGTTCGGGTTTTTTAGTTGTGCTGGTGCCCCTTCGGCGCGGCGTCACGGACCGGGAAGATGACGTCGATGCTGCCGGCCTTCTCGAAGGTCAGCGTCACCGGAACACTGTCACCTTCCTTGAAGGGCGTCTTTACCTGCATGAACATCAAGTGCAGGCCGCCAGGCTTGAGTTCGACTGTCTCGCCAGCCGGCACCTCTATGCCGTTCTCGAGCTTGCGCATCTTCATGACGTCGCCCTCCATCGCCATCTCGTGAAGTTCGACGATCTCGGAAGCTGGCGAAGTAGCCGAGATGAGGCGGTCAGCGCCCCCCGCATTTCGGATCGTGACGAACCCGCCGCCGACCGGCTGATTGGGTAGCATGGCCCGGGTGAAGGCTCCTTCCACGGAAATCGGGCCTACCATCGCCGGTGCCGGAGCCGACATATGCTCCTGGCCTTGCTTCTCGACCACCATCACCACCGGCGCAGGATTCTTGAGGTCATGAGCATCTTGTCCGGGTGCGGCAACCTCCGTCCAGGCAACGCTTGCGTCACTGCCGCAAAGCTGGGTGGCAGGAAAGGCAAGTTCCGTCCCCGCAGCAACACCGGAAATCTTGCCTCGAATAACGAAGGTGTCGTAGTACTCGTCCGGCAGTTCGCCCCCCTTCCAACGGATTTCGGCAGGGCCTGCGCTGACTTTGGTGCCGTGGTTGTCGTAGGTCTTCTGGTATTCGCCCCGGATGACCTCTAGTTCCCAGCCCGGCTTCGGCTGCGGCTTTGCAAAGACGAAGCCTTCCGGCAATTCGATCCGAACCTCGTTTGTCGCCTTGCCTTCGCAGCCGTGCGGCACCTGCAACTGCATGAGCGCGTAACCTTCTGCGGCAACGGTGGCGCTGGTGAACGTGGCATGAGCCTGGGCGGTGCCCGTAGCGGCGAGAACGGCGAGAGCCGACAGCTTCATCGTCTTGATGGTGGTCATGGTCTGTATCCCCTTCCGGCTGCGCTCATGGCTGCAAGACCGGACGTGTTGATCTGAAGAGATGTTCGTCTGGTTCAGATCATCACGGGTGGAGCACGCGAACTCGGTCGCGCAAGCGCGGTGAATCCGACCCGAAGAGATTCGATCCTAGGCGGATTGAGGAGAAAGGCTTGCTGCAGAGGCACGCCCAGCCCTCCGGCCGGCGGCGGCAGGAGGATGGAGGCTGCCAGAAGGCAGGCCTCGCAATAGGGGCGAGTGCCCTCTTCCCGGTGCGAGCCATGCGTTCCTGGCTCGCCGTGATCAGCGCAGATATCGGCAAAGCTGCCGTCGGGCAGTCGGTAGGCTTCGCTGAACGCATCGGCAGGCCAGGCAACCTGGACCGGCTGGTGGCTGAATCCAAGCGACATGAACACCATGGCGCAGAGGATGCGCAACATGTTCATCGATCTGGGGCTCCGGAAAACCATCGCTTCGCTCATTCGTGGCCTGATGCCGATTATCTTACCGATAGACAAAGAGCAAATCCCTGCAGTTGCTTCTTTGCGCCGCATCAACATCCGCTCCGCCAGCGAAGATTCTTCCCGACAGTTCGGGATAGCCCTTGCCAAGCGCCCTGCCTCCCGGATAATGGGCGGCACGTACGTTGGGAGAAGCCGCTTCATTGCGGTGCCGAAGGAGCAACCGCCCCGGAAACTCTCAGGCAAAAGGACCAGCGCACGGCCTAGCAGGACTCTGGAGAGAGGCGCCGCCGATAAGGCGGTGCACGCCGAAGGGATAACAATCTCAGGCGCAAGGACAGAGGGGGCTCATGAACCGGGCGCGACCGCGCCGTCAAATGAGCTTACGCGTCCATGACGCACCTGGAGGCATTCTTGGATCAGGCCCCTGTCCTCAAGCAAACCCCGCTGCATGCACTGCATCTGTCGCTTGGCGCCAAGATGGTGCCCTTCGCCGGATACGATATGCCGGTGCAATACCCTCTCGGCGTGATGAAGGAACACCTGCATACCCGCGCCGCAGCAGGTCTGTTCGACGTCTCCCACATGGGCCAGGTCGTGGTCAAAGCAACCTCCGGAAAGCTCGAGGACGCTGCGCTGGCTCTCGAAAGACTCGTTCCGGTCGACATTCTGGGGCTGAAACCCGGACGCCAGCGCTATGGCTTCTTCACGGGCGACAACGGCGGCATCCTGGATGACCTGATGATCGCAAATCGCGCCGATCACCTCTTCGTCGTCGTCAACGCCGCCTGCAAGGATCAGGACGTCGCCCACATGAAGGCCAACATTGCCGGCTGCGACGTAACGCTGCTCGGCGACCGGGCGCTGCTTGCCCTTCAAGGCCCGAAGGCCGAGGAGGTTCTTGCCAACCTGTGGCCCGGCGCAAGCGAAATAAAATTCATGGACGTGCAGGACGCCTCCATCCTCGGCGCCGACTGTATCATCTCCCGCTCCGGCTATTCCGGCGAGGACGGCTACGAGATCTCCGTTCCGGCGGACAAGGCAGAGGAGCTTGCAAAGGCGCTGTTGGCGCATCCGGGTTGCGAACCGATAGGTCTTGGCGCCCGCGACTCGCTACGGCTCGAAGCCGGGCTTTGCCTATACGGCAACGACATCGACACCACCACCTCGCCGGTCGAGGCTTCGCTGGAATGGGCGATCCAGAAGGTCCGGCGCCCCGGTGGCGAGCGCGCCGGCGGCTACCCCGGCGCAGCGCGCATCGAGGAAGACCTGACGCAAGGGCCTGCTCGTCGCCGGGTCGGACTGAAGCCGGAGGGCAAGGCGCCGGTTCGATCCCATGCCATCCTCTATGCGGAAGATTCGCCTGAGTCGCCGGTCGGGGAGGTTACCTCCGGAACATTCGGTCCCTCCGTCGAAGGACCTGTGGCAATGGGTTACGTTCCGGCCTCGCTTTCCGAACCCGGCACCCCCGTCTTTGCCGAGGTCCGTGGCAAGTACCTGCCGCTGACCGTCACCGCGCTTCCCTTTATCAAGCCGACCTATAAACGCTGAAAAAACCTCCGGAGAGAACCATGCTGAAATTCACCCCTGAACATGAATGGCTGAAGCTTGAGGGCGATGTCGCCACCGTCGGCATTACCACCCATGCTGCGGAGCAACTGGGCGATCTCGTTTTCGTCGAACTGCCAGAAGTCGGTGCTGAACTGACCAAGGACGGCAATGCCGCCACGGTCGAATCGGTCAAGGCGGCATCAGACGTCTATGCACCGCTCGATGGCGAGGTGACCGAGGTAAACCAGGCGATCGTCGATGATCCTTCGCTGGTCAATTCCGATCCGCAGGGAGCAGCCTGGTTCTTCAAGCTGAAGCTAAAGAACCCGTCTGATGCCGATGCTCTGCTTGACGAATCCGCCTACAAGGACCTGATCGGATGACCGACAGCACGGATTTCCATTTCACCGACTACCAGCCCTACGACTTCGCGAACCGCCGCCATATCGGGCCCTCGCCCTCGGAAATGGCCGAGATGCTGAAGGTTGTGGGTTACCCGACGCTCGACAAGCTGATCGATGCCACCGTCCCCGCCTCTATACGCCAGAAAGAGCCACTGTCATGGGGCGCGGCGCTGACTGAGCGGGAAGCGCTCGACAGGCTGCGCGAGACGGCCAACCGGAACCAGGTCCTCACCTCCCTGATCGGCCAGGGCTACTACGGCACCATCACGCCGCCGGTCATTCAGCGCAACATTCTTGAAAACCCCGCCTGGTACACGGCCTATACGCCATACCAGCCGGAAATCTCCCAAGGCCGGCTCG
This sequence comes from Pseudorhizobium halotolerans, assembly GCF_902153235.2. Lineage (NCBI taxonomy): Bacteria > Pseudomonadati > Pseudomonadota > Alphaproteobacteria > Hyphomicrobiales > Rhizobiaceae > Pseudorhizobium > Pseudorhizobium halotolerans. The sequence goes on from NZ_CABFWE030000005.1 coordinate 786,036, forward strand.
AGGCGCTCCTGAACTTCCAGACGATGATCTCGGACCTCACCGGGCTCGACGTCGCCAACGCCTCCCTGCTTGACGAAGCCACGGCAGCTGCCGAAGCCATGGCGCTCTGCCAGCGCCAGGCGAAGTCCAAGGCGACCGCCTTCTTCGTGGACAGGGAATGCCACCCGCAGACAATCGCACTGATCGAGACGCGTGCAGCACCGCTCGGCTGGACTGTCATCGTCGGTGATCCGATGACGGACCTCGATCCGGTCGACGTCTTCGGCGCGATCTTCCAGTATCCCGGCACCCACGGCCATGTCCGTGATTTCTCCGGCCTGATTGCGCGGCTCCACCAGACGGGCGCGGTCGCGGCCGTCGCCGCCGACCTTTTGGCCCTGACGCTCCTGAAGTCTCCCGGCGAGATGGGTGCGGACATCGCCATCGGTTCGTCGCAGCGCTTTGGCGTTCCGGTCGGCTACGGAGGCCCGCACGCCGCCTACATGGCAGTGAAGGATACCCACAAGCGCGCCATGCCCGGCCGCCTCGTCGGCGTCTCAGTGGATGCTCGCGGCAACCGCGCTTACCGCCTGTCGCTGCAGACCCGCGAGCAGCATATCCGTCGCGAAAAGGCGACCTCGAACATCTGCACCGCGCAGGTCCTGCTCGCCGTCATGGCCTCCATGTACGGCGTCTTCCATGGCCCGGACGGATTGAAGGCGATCGCCCAGCAGGTCCACAGGAAGGCCGTACTGATGGCTAAGGGCCTCGAGAAGCTCGGCTACAAGGTTGAACCCGAGACCTTCTTCGACACGATTACTGTCGAAGTCGGCCACATGCAGGGCCTCATCCTGAGGGCGGCCGTGGCGGAAGGGGTCAACCTGCGCAAGGTCGGCGAGACGAGGATCGGCATGTCGCTCGACGAGCGCACAAGGCCTGTAACGCTAGAAGCCGTCTGGCGCGCCTTCGGCGGCAATTTCAGGGTCTCCGACTTCGAGCCGACGTATCGCCTGCCGCAGGATCTGCTGCGCAAATCCGCCTATATGACGCATCCGATCTTCCACATGAACCGCGCGGAAAGCGAGATGACGCGCTACATCCGCCGCCTGTCGGACCGGGACCTCGCTCTTGACCGGGCAATGATCCCGCTCGGCTCCTGCACGATGAAGCTCAATGCGACGGCGGAAATGCTGCCGATCACCTGGCCGGAATTCTCCGACATCCACCCCTTCGTGCCGGCAGACCAGGCGCTGGGCTACAAGGAGATGATCGACGACCTGTCGTCAAAGCTTTGCCAGATCACCGGCTATGACGCCTTCTCCATGCAGCCGAACTCGGGTGCCCAGGGCGAATATGCCGGCCTCCTCACCATCCGCAACTACCATATCGCCAACGGCGACACGCATCGTGATGTGTGCCTGATCCCGACCTCCGCTCACGGCACAAACCCGGCTTCGGCGCAGATGGCTGGAATGAAGGTCGTGCCCGTCAAGGCCAAGGAGAACGGTGACGTCGACCTGGAGGACTTCCGCGCCAAGGCGGAAGAGCACGCGGCAAGTCTCTCCTGCTGCATGATCACCTATCCGTCGACGCACGGAGTATTCGAGGAGACGGTCAAGGAGATCTGCGAGATCACTCACCGCCACGGTGGCCAGGTCTATCTCGACGGCGCGAACATGAACGCCATGGTCGGGTTGTCCCGCCCTGGCGACATCGGTTCGGACGTCTCGCACCTTAACCTGCACAAGACCTTCTGCATTCCACATGGCGGGGGCGGTCCCGGCATGGGACCCATCGGCGTCAAGGCGCATCTCGCCCCTTACCTGCCGGGTCATCCGCAGTGGCACGGTGGACAGGGTGCCGTTTCGGCAGCGCCATTCGGCTCACCCTCGATTCTTCCGATCTCCTGGTCCTACTGCCTCATGATGGGCGGCGAAGGCCTGACCCAGGCGACCAAGGTGGCGATCCTAAACGCCAACTACATCGCCGCCCGGCTGAAGGGGGCCTATGACGTACTCTACAAGTCGGCCAACGGCCGCGTTGCCCATGAGTGCATCATCGACACGCGTCCACTGAATGCCTCGGCGGGAGTCACCGTCGACGATATTGCCAAACGCCTGATCGACTGCGGCTTCCATGCACCAACCATGAGCTGGCCGGTTGCCGGCACGCTGATGATCGAGCCGACTGAGTCGGAGACCAAGGCAGAGATCGATCGCTTCTGCGATGCGATGCTGGCGATCCGCGAGGAAGCCCGTGCCATCGAGGACGGCAAGGCGGACAAGGAGAACAACCCTCTGAAGAACGCCCCGCACACCGTGGAAGACCTGGTCGGCGAATGGAACCGGCCTTATAGCCGCGAGCAGGCCTGCTTCCCGCCCGGGTCCTTCCGGGTCGACAAATACTGGTCTCCTGTCAACCGGATCGACAATGTCTATGGCGACCGCAACCTCGTCTGTACCTGCCCGCCGATGAGCGAATACGCCGAAGCGGCAGAGTAAGACATCCTGATGTAGAATCGCCGGCCCTGCCTGGGGCCGGAACCCTTCTTGAAAAGCAGCTTCTGTATTTATTTCGTTCCAGCCCTTGTTTGGGCTCATTAAAGCGTTATGTTTACATCATCGAACTTTGCTAGCGACTTTTGTCCTCAGCCACGGCTGTTTCAGATTTCCTCTCAACGTCGATTTTAGATCGGTCAAATACGACCGGGCCCACCAACGATTGAAGGAAATCGTCATGAATACAGGTACCGTCAAGTGGTTCAACAGCACCAAGGGCTTTGGCTTCATCCAGCCCGATAATGGCAGCCAGGACGTTTTCGTCCATGTCTCCGCCGTTGAGCGCGCCGGCATGCGTGGCCTGACCGAAGGTCAGAAGATCAGCTACGACATTGTCCAGGACAAGCGTTCGGGCAAGAGTTCTGCAGACAACCTGCAGGCCGCCTAAGGAATTTCATTGCCCCGCGTGACCACGGATGTACTGGCACGCTTGAGGCGATGATGTGGAAGGTCGGGAGCAGTCCCGGCCTTTTGTTTTTCCCCTTGGGTGGATCGTCACATGCTTTGTGTTCGAGGGCATGTGATTGAACGACCGTGGAGCAGAACGACCTGTTGCCCCATGGATCGAGTATAGAGGTCGAGCCGGGCAAGTTTCGGCTCAGGAAATGACGGCCATTGGCCGGAAAGGAGTTATTTTTGCAGGTACTCGTCAGAGACAACAACGTCGATCAGGCCCTTCGGGTCCTGAAGAAGAAGATGCAGCGGGAAGGTCTCTTCCGCGAGATGCGGGCGCGTAGCGCCTATGAAAAGCCGTCTGAGAAGCGGGCACGTGAGAAGGCGGAGGGAGTGCGGAGGGCACGCAAGCTCGCTCGCAAGAAAGCCCAACGCGAGGGATTGCTTCCGGCACCCAAGAAAAAGGTCGTCGGTCGAGGCCGCTAGCACCCGAACGGCGCGGTCCAGGTGACCGCGTCCGCCCTCGGCAGATATAGGAGCATGCCATGACAGCCACCACAGAAGAGTTCTTCAAACCCGCCAAGCTCTCGGCGCAGGCGAAAGCCGAACAGACCAATTCCGTCGTGCGCGATATTCTCGCTGCGGAAACTGCTGCGAGAGAAAGCAAAACAGAGAAATTGAAGGCGTTGCGACTGGCCCAGGCCCAGCCGGAACCCGCACCAAAGAAGCGCGGTCGCAAAACACCTGCGTGAGTTCTCCCGCGCGTCCACAGACCGACGCAATAATCTCCCGGACCCATCCAAGCCTTGACAGCGCTAATGGGAAGCTTCATGGCTCACCTCGCAAGGAGAGCAGACCATGACGGAAGATCATCGCAGCAACGGGCTCTGGGAGAAGGCCTTCAACGTTGACTCGCAGTCCGGAACGGGCCGCTTTGTGGCTCTTGTGCTCGCATTCGTCGTCATTGGTGGCGCCCTCTCCTGGTTTGTCGGCTGACCCACCGGTTCCATGGCCGGTTCAGGGACCCTACCCGGCGGACTGCCGCCATCAGCCGCCTGCCTGAGTAACCGGCCTCCCGCACCTAAGCGCTGGCGGACGCTGCTATATTAGCAAGCTCTGCACAAGCTTTCTAAGCCATACCTACCTTCAACTTAGGTCTTCCTGTTGGCGACAATACCCACCGGCACTCGCCGGGGGCTAACGGTATGGATTGCGACGCATGCTGCAGCAGAACGGAACCCCTTCACCCGTACCACTCGCACCTGATGACCTAGAGCTCTTGCAACGATTCCTCGAGGCTTGGTGCCAAGAGAACGGGGTTGATTCTTCAGCCGACTCGGCTGCCGATATCGCCGCGGCTTTGATCGACTGGTATCTGTTCAAGGTTGATGATCGGAGCCAATTGAAGCTGGCATTGGATGAGAGCCTGACTGCAACACCGCAACTGCAGCGGCTCGTGGGCAAGCTTGACGAGATGTGAGTGCCGAGCCGCGAACAGGATTTGGTCGTTTGTCGCACAGCGGCCCGCTCGTCCCGATCTCAGCCGTGCTGTGAGCTAGACGCTCCCCTCTCTTCCCCTCGGGACGGCTCTCGCCTAGGGTTCGCCTCATGTCGCGTCTTAACCTCCCCACGAAATATGCTTCGGCCGTGGCCGCCATGCTGGCCATTGGCATCAACCCGAACGCAGCCATTGCGCAATCTCTTCCAGCCCAATCATCGTCAGCCTTCCCCGCTGCGCCCCTTCCTCCGGCCGAGCCTTGGCAGCCGGTGGAGCAGGTAAAGACTTATGCGATCCGGGGCGCGACGGGCATCGATCTTTACCGTTCTATCGGAGAACGTGGACCCGCCGCCGGCGTACAGGCCATCGCCCATACTAGCTTCAAGCTTACCTGGACGCGCGACTACCGCCCGCAGCCCGACGGCTCCTGCGTGCTGGCGGTGGCGAAGCCGAAGCTAATCATCACCTATACGCTGCCCGAAGCGCCATCCGGCCTGCTGCCAGTGGTGGCGGAGAGATGGCAGCGGTTCGTTGCGGGGGTGGAGACACATGAGCGGGTACATGGTGACCAGATCGTCGATATGGTTCGCGGCATCGAGGCGTTCAGCCACGGCCTGACGGCGGCGGACGATCCGAAATGCCAGAAGGTGCGTCAAAAACTGCAGGCGCGGCTGAAGGAGTTCTCCGACGAGCGGGTGCACCAGTCGCGTCAGTTCGATGAGGTCGAACTGACGGAAGGCGGCGCCGTCCACCAACTGATCCTCAGCCTGGTGAACTCGCCGGACCGCTGACATAGAAAAACCCCCGCGGCAGGCGCCACGGGGGTGAGATAAGGATGCAGCTCTTACTGCTGGGGCTGAGTTTCGCTGCGTACGCCTTCAAATGCGGGCGCGTCTTCCAGTTGCTGACGGGTGACGTTCAACACGATCCGTTCGGGCAGGCCGTCGGGGCCGATCATGATCGCTCCGTCGTTGCCGGCATTATTGGCAGCCATCTGGTCATCACCGGTGGCAGGCATTCCCGTGCCGGTCGTGCCAGCACCGGGGGCGGCGGCGCCGTCGGTCGCGGCCGTATCGGTGCCCGTTGCAGCCGTACCCGCTCCGCCGGCCGGCGGCATGGTGGTGTTGTCGGTGTTGGTCGAAGCCGTTGTCTCACCCGAGACATCGCCCGGCGCAGCGTCAGGGTTAGCGCGGGATGCCTGGTTGGCTTCGGCCTGAGTTGCGCCCGGACCAAGCTCAAGGGCGCCCATGTCGACGGCGACGTTCTTCTCGCCGATACCAAGGAAACCGCCGACACCGATGATCACGGCATTGACGGAGCCATCCTGGCTGACGAGCACGTCATTGATCTCACCGATGCTCTCGCCGTCCGAACCATAGACAGCCTTACCCTGGAAATCGCTGACGCGCCATGCGCCAGTCTCCGGAACGGTAACAAATGGGCCTTCAGTCGTAGCACTGGCGTCCGCAGACTGATCCATCGGCATTGGGTTGGTTGCGCTCGGGGTGGTCTGGGCATCCTGATCGGCTGCAGCACCAGGATTGGTGATCGTCGTGCCGGATTCGCCGGTTGCGGTCTGCGCCATCGCGGCCATCGGGAAGGCAGCCGAGAGAAGAAGAACCGGAAGTAGACGCTTAGCCATTTTGAGAGCTCCTTGTGGTTGGTCAGGTCGTTTGCAGGGGACAAAGACCTAACCCGAGAGCCACGGCATGGTTCCGCGATCGAGTTGAATAAACTAGATGTGAAGCGGCCCCATCAGCCGACCTGGCGCGTAGTTCTACCCTCGACATCCACCACCGCGAAGGCGGCAGCAATCACCTCCGGCCCGGCGCCAGGGCGGGTGGATTCTGCTGAGAGTATCTGCCGGTACCGGCGAGCGCCGGCGAAGCCCTGAAAAAGCCCCACCATGTGGCGCGTGACATGGTTCAGGCGCCCGCCCGCCGCCATCACCCGGTCCGCGTAAGCCATCATCGCATCACGCAGCGCCGTCCAATCCGGCTCCTGGTGCGGTTCAGCGAAGATTGTTTCGTCCACCTCGGCCAGAAGCCCCGCATTCTGGTAGGCGGCTCGGCCGAGCATCACCCCGTCCATTATGGCAAGATGGCGGGCAGCCTGGTCGAGGTCCGTGATCCCGCCATTGATGCCGAGGAAGACATCCGGGTTCTCCCGCTTCATCCTGTGGACGATCTCGTAGTCGAGTGGCGGGATTTCGCGGTTCTCCTTCGGCGAGAGCCCCTGCAGCCAAGCCTTGCGGGCATGGATCCAGACGGCGTCGACCCCGGCGCCGATCATCCTCGCCAGGAAATCCGGCAGCACAGCCGACGGCTCCTGCTCGTCCACCCCGATCCGGCACTTTACCGTCACCGGCACCCTTGCCACGCGTTTCATCGCGGTCACGCAGTCGGCCACCAGCTCCGGTGTCTTCATCAGGCAGGCGCCGAATGTGCCGGACTGGACCCGGTCCGAGGGGCAGCCGACATTGAGGTTGATCTCGTCATAGCCGTAGTCGCCAGCGATCCTCACCGCCTCCGCAAGCTTAGCCGGGTCCGACCCGCCGAGCTGCAGCGCCACAGGATGCTCCTCCGGCGAATGCGAGAGAAGTCGCTCCCGCGGCCCATGAATGATCGCATCCGCGACGATCATCTCGGTATAGAGCAGCGCATGCGCCGTCAGCTGCCGGTGGAAATAGCGGCAGTGCCTGTCAGTCCAGTCGATCATCGGTGCGACCGCGAAGATCTTGCGGCCCGTCTTCAACGCCTCGGCGTACATGGCAATCCTTTCGTCGCCGCCGCTCATACAGGAAGCGCGACACCTTCGCCAGTTTTGCTCGTCCTCGTCTGCCGCTAGGATGGTATGGAATCGCGCCCGACACAGCCAGGGCGCCGTCACGTCCGGGAGGAGACCATCATGCCGCTTTACGCCTTAGGAGACATCCAGCCGAAGACCCCTGCTCCCGACCGCTACTGGGTCGCACCGACGGCGACCGTCATCGGCGACGTGCATATGGGCGAAGACGTCGGCATTTGGTTCGGGGCGGTGCTGCGCGGCGATAACGAGCCGATCATCCTTGGTGCCGGCACAAATATCCAGGAAGGGGTGATGATCCACAACGATATCGGCTTCCCCGTGACCATCGGCGACGGCTGCACGATTGGCCATCACGCCATCATCCACGGCTGCACGATCGGCGAGAACGCGCTCGTCGGCATGGGCGCCACTATCCTCAACGGCGCCAGGATCGGCAACAACTGCCTTGTCGGCGCCAATGCGCTGGTCACCGAGGGCAAGGAATTCCCGGACAACTCGCTGATCGTCGGCTCGCCCGCGAAGGCGATCCGCACGCTCGACGAGACGGCGGTAGCGGCGCTTCGGAAATCGGCCGCCCACTATGTCGAGCGCTGGAAGCTCTACGCCCGCGACCTGCGGGCGCTTTGACCCCGTCCGGCGCCGTAACGCGCACGGACGCCGCCAACGCTACTTGATCTTCAGGAGATGCATCTTGCCTGCCATGGTGATGGCATGCGGCGATTCCTCTGGAGCAACCCCATCGTTCAAGGCCTTCACCAGCCCGTGCTCGCGCAGTTCCTTCAGCGTCGCCGTTGTCAAGAACTTGATCTTCTGCGGCCGCTCCTTGAAGCGGTCGTTCCTGGCATAGGTCACCTGCGCATCGAGGTGTGTCCACTTCTTGCCTTCCTGCGGATGGACGTCACCGTCCTTGGCAAGCTTCAGTCCCCGAACCTGGGTCGGCGTCAGTTCGATCATCTTTTCGTCTTTCGTAGATCGTATTGGAATATAATAGCACCGGTCATGGCTGACCTGGGGCTGTGAGTTATTGAGCAGCAGTTCGGAACGAGACCAGCTTTTCGCGCTCCTCGTCCCAGAGCACCAGCTTTACGCACCGCAGGCTGTCCAAGATCGTGATGCGGCCAATGCCTGCCAACTCCGGATGGTCGCGAAGGACTTCCGGCAGCCGGTAGTATGGAATGCGGCTCGCCAGATGATGCACATGGTGGATGCCGATATAGCCGGTCAGCCACTGCAGGACCGGCGGCAGGTCATAGTGCGACGCGCCGTGCAGGGCAGCCCGCGGAAACCGCCAGTCTTCGCCCGTCGACCAGTGCGTCTCTTCAAACTGGTGCTGGACGTAGAAGAGCCAGATGCCCGCAGCACCGGCAAGCAGAACGATCGGCAAATGGATCAGCAGAAACGGTGCGAAACCGACGGTGCCGATGATGGCGACCGCAAGGGCGAGAATCGCCGCATTCGTCCCCATCGTGGAAATCCACGGTGCAGCACCCGATCTCATCATCCCGAACGGCAGCCGCTGCTTGAGCAGGAAAAGATAGGCCGGCCCGATGCCGAACATCACGAGCGGATGCCGATAGAGCCGGTAGCCCAGCCGCCCCCACGGGGAAAGCGCACGATATTCCGCGACCGTCAGGGTCGTGATGTCACCCACGCCCCGTTCGTCCAGATTGCCCGCGGAGGCATGATGGGCAGCATGGGCGCGCTTCCAGTAGTCGTAAGGCGTCAGCGTCAGAACCCCGAGCAGTCGACCGGTCCAGTCGTCGAATTTGCGGCGGGCAAAGAACGATCCGTGACCGCAGTCGTGCTGGATCATGAACAGTCTGAGCAGGAAAGCGCTGGCGGGCAGGATGGCGATCAGCCCCGGCCAAAATTCGCTCAACAGCGAATAGCAGGCGATAGCCCAAAACAGGGCGAAAGGCGCCAGCGTAACGACCAACTCGAACGCGCTCCTGCGGATACGGGGCTGGCGGTATTTTGCCAGCGTCTTCAGCCACGCGCGTGGATCGTCTTCGACATCTAGAGCGGGCGGATAGACATGTGCGTTCATTGTGTGGGTCCGTGTTGCTCGCCCAGCAGTCCTCCGCGGGCGGTAGCTGCGTCATGGTCGACGCAGCTAGTTAGTGGATCAGGATTGACGAGCCTTGCGGGCCGCATAGCGACGGTCGCGCTCGGCCTTGCGGGCTGCCTCGTCCGCGATGACGCGGGAGACTCGATCGGCCATCTCGGCCTGCCGGGCTTCCGCCTCGGCCTTTTCCTCTGCTTCGGCTGCGGCCGCCACTGCTGCCGCCTCGGCCAGCTCGCGCTCGCGTTCGGCAGCCTTCAGCGCCTCACGCTCGGCGCGGCGTGCTTCCCGGGCCACGCCTACTGCCTGGCGGGCCGCAAGCTTTTCCTGCATTTCAGGGTCGGTCGGCTTCGGCGCAGAAGCGAACTTCGCCAGGAGCTGGCGCTTTGCATCTGCAGCGGCACTACGCCGTTCCGCGAAACCGTTGTCGTTCGGGTGTCTCAATCGTTAGTCCTCTTCATTGTAGTCGTTGTTGTCGCGGGTGCTACCCGCCGGTTCCCGTATGTGCAGAAACGCCTGCGCCCGCAACGAGAAAAGGCCAGACATTACGCCTGGCCTTCTTGAACCTCTTGCCGCAATGCCAGTACATCCGTGGTCATCGCGGCGAAAAAGCGTTAGGCAGCGCGCAGCTGGCCTGCGGACATCTTGCCCGACTTGTTATCGCGCTCCAGCTCGAAGCCGAGCTTCTGGCCTTCGACGATCGAGTTCATGCCTGCACGCTCTACAGCGGAGATATGAACGAAGACGTCCGAGCTGCCGTCATCCGGCTGAATGAAGCCGAAGCCCTTGGTGGAGTTGAACCATTTTACTGTGCCAGTGGTCATGACGAACCCTTTCTTAGCAACGAGAATTACCACCGAGCGACGCCCGGCGGGGTTTCGATCTTTGAGAGAGGGAAGTTCGTCAAGAAACGCGCGAGGCGCGGCAAAAAACAAATATCGGCAAACAAACTATCGATGTGCCCTATATAGGCGAGGCGGGCGACGACGTCAACTTCTTGTTATCAGAATGCGCATAATACAACCAATAGGTGAATCTATCTCAAGCAATCGCCTCGCCCGCGGTAGAAGCCTCGACCAGGAGAAGAGACCGTCGGCGGCTAGCCGATGCGACGCGCAAGAGGATAGGCTTCGGCCTCATAGAGCCATTGCATTTCCTGTCCCCCGAAACGAGCCTCGTCCACCTCCAAGATGGATCCCTGAAGCATGGATGGCGGCATGTCCTCGATCGCAAAGCGCAGGGCTTCCGCGACCGTATCGAACCTCCTGTACCGGATGTGGCTGGTTCTCTTCACGGTCTTGCAAGGATAGAGGCCGGCGCTCGCATTGTAATCAACCATGGGATTGTTTCCTTGCCGCGGGGCTGAACAGGGCCTTCGAGGCGTCGGGATGGCCGCGCTTGTCCAAACGTTCCTGGCGCTCGTCCTGTTTCGCCTTGCGCATCCGGATCGTCTGCCGCAGCCGAAATTCTTCCAGTTTGGCAGCATTGCTGCCTGCGGCGGCGGGATGCCTGAACAGGCTCTCCGCCGCATCGCGGGTAATATCAATCATGTCGTGTTTCCTTAAAAACGGTAGGCGGCACGCTTTGTCGTGCCTGCAAGCTTCTGCGTTGCGAGAGCGGAACGGGGCGTTCAACACTCCGGGACACGCAATCGAGCCTCGTCGGAGACTTGGGATCCGCTGTGTGTGCCACTCTTTAAATGGCGACGTTCGAAATCCATTCAAGACGACGCCGGGGCCGTTTGGCCGACCCTGAGGGCGGCGATGCTATTTCTTCTGCCCGGCAGCGGCTGCGAACTTGACCTGCGAACCCTGTGGGGCAACGGTCGCCTGGACGCTCTTGTCCTTCTTCGGCTTCCGCGCTTCCTTGTTGCTTCTCATCTGACCCTTGGCCATGGAAATCTCCTGACATCCTGCTGTCGACGGATATGCGTGCGGTCTTGGCGGACAACTAGACTGCCGTTGGTGCCGGCGGGGAGGCCGGCGCAACAAGCATCCTGATGGGAAGCGGCAAGGACAGTGTCCGCCTGCCTGTAGTCGCGATCCTTATCCGTGGGGAGATGGCGGACGCGGCGCTGGGGGTGGCGTCAGATCGCCCGGTCGCGATGTTCTCGCGATAGCCACATCCGCTGATGCGGACGAGATTGCGGGACAGGGTATATCGGTGAAGGTCGGAAGACATCTTGTCCTCCTTTCGTTGGGGCCAGGGTATCCAGCCCCGAAGCAGCAGCGCCCTTGAGTCTGGCTGCTGACGAGTCACTTTGCGCCCTTTGACCCGTGAAAGCAACTTATATCACCACAACCGCAAAGGCGGAGAGAGCCGCAGAGCAATTGCGCTTCGCTTCAGGCCGCGCAGGCATCGCAAAGGCCACGGATCTCGATCGTCGTCTTGGCCGGCTTGAACTTCCGCTGTCGAGCCCAGTCGTCGAGCCGATGGTCGACGGCGTGGTCGTGGAACTCGACCACATGGCCGCAGCTCTCGCAGATCGCGAAGGCAACGGTGCCATGGCCGTGGCCGACGCAGCACTCCTTCTCCTGGTGGGCACAGGCAACGAAGGCGTTGAGGCTTTCCAGCCGGTGAACCATGCCGCGCTCCAGGAGCTTGTCCAGCGCACGATAAACCTGCAGGGGCGCCCGGAAGCCGTGCTCGCGCAGCTTGTCGAGAATGGTATAGGCGCTGAGCGGCGCATCCGACCGCGACAAGACGTCGAAGACCAGCGACTGATTCTTGGTCAGGGCGGGAGCGGTCATGAACGAATTCCTCCGGTAGTGGTGTCCGCTCCGACGCGGTTGAACGGCAGCAGGCTGGCGATGAAGAGCACCAGCGCGGCAACCACGATGGATGGCCCGGACGGCGTGTCATAATGTAGGGATCCGAACAGCCCCCCTGCAACCGCCAGCGCTCCGATCACGGACGCGAGCACTGCCATACGTTCCGGGCTTGCTGAAAACCGGCGGGCAGTGGCGGCCGGAATAATCAGCAGCGACGTGATCAGCAGGATGCCGACGATCTTCATCGCGATCGCGATCACCAGTGCCATCATCAGCATGAAGAGAAGCCGTGCCCGCTCCGGTTTCAAACCCTCGGCCTCCGCGACGTCCTCGCTGATGGTGGAGGCGACCAGCGGGCGCCAGAGCCAGACGACCGCGGTGAGCACAACCAGTCCGCCGCCCCAGATCAGCGCGATGTCCTCACGGGTGACGGCAAGGATGTCGCCGAACAGGAAGGCCATCAGGTCGATCCTAACCCAGCTCATGAAGGCGACCAGCACGAGCCCGATGGCAAGCGTCGAATGCGACAGGATGCCGAGAAGCGCATCCGCCGACAGTGCCTGCCGACGCTGCAGGAAGAGCAGGATGAGCGAAACCACCACCGCAACGGCGAAGACACTTGCCATCAGGTTGAGCGAGAAGAGCAGCGACAGCGCGACGCCGAGAAGCGCCGAATGCGCCATGGTGTCGCCGAAATAGGCCATCCGCCGCCAGACGACGAAGCAGCCGAGAGGCCCGGTAGTCACCGCTACGCCGATACCGGCGAGCAGCGCGCGGATAAAAAAGTCGTCAAGCATGGCGCGCCGCCTCCCCGTCTTGGCTGCCGTGGTCGTGGCTGTGGTGAACGTGCCCGTGAGCGTGATCATGACCTTGGTGATCGTGATCGTGGCGATGATGCCCGTCTTCGGGATGGCAGTGTTCGGTGATCGAACCGTCGCCGTGCAGCACGCGGCCGTCCGGCAGATGGGTGTGGTCGTGCTGATGGCTGTAGAGCGCAAGCCCACGGGCATTGGCACCGAAGAGCCGCTGATAGTCCTCGCTGCGGCTGACGCTGTCGGGCGTACCGCGGCAGCAGACATGGCCGTTGAGGCAGATCACGGTGTCAGTCGCCGCCATGACCATGTGCAGGTCGTGAGAGATGAGCAGGATGCCGCAGCCGGTCGCATCGCGAATCTGGCGGATAAGATCGTAGAGCGCTGTCTCGCCAGCAAAATCGACCCCCTGCACCGGCTCGTCGAGAACCAGCAGGTCAGGCTTTCGAGCGATGGCGCGGGCCAGTAATGCCCGCTGGAATTCTCCGCCCGAAAGATGGCGCACCTCGGCATCGATCAGATGAGAGATGCCGGTCGCCGAAAGAGCGGCAATGACATCGGCCTCCATCAGCGTGTTGGTCAGACGCATCAGTCGGCGGACCGATAGCGGCATGGTCCAGTCGATCGAAAGCTTCTGCGGCACGTAACCAATGCGAAGGTTGCCAGCGTGGGCGACTGTACCCTCATTCGGACGCAGCACCCCGGTCACGAGCTTTGCCGTCGTCGATTTGCCGGCGCCGTTCGGGCCGATTAGCGTGAGGATTTCGCCGCGGCTGATCGAAAGATCGACGCCCCGCACCAGCCAGCGTCCATTGCGCTGGATCCCCGCCCTCTGCAGGTCAACGAGTTGATTGCGGCCCTGCGACCCGCTCTTGTCTTGCATCAGCATCTTTTTCTCGCGCCCGGTTGCCTGCCGCTATGACACACGTTATAGCATAACGCAACTGATGTAATAACATTACGCTTGCATGCAAGCCCGACAAGGAAGTCACGATGAAAGCTCGCGCCCTTCTCCTAGCCAGTTCCATCCTCCTCTCGGCCTCGGCAGCCGCCGCTGCCCCGGAGGTCGTAGTGTCAATTAAGCCGATCCACTCGCTGGTCGCTTCCATCATGAAGGGTGTCGGTGAGCCGAAGCTGATCGTGGAAGGTGCTGCCTCGCCCCATACCTTCACGATGAAACCCTCCAATGCCCGGGCAGTCGAGGGCGCCGACATGGTATTCTGGATGGGACCCGGCATGGAGGCCTTCCTGAAGAAGCCGCTGGAAGCGCTGGCGTCCGACGCGACCGTCGTCGAACTCGACGATGCGGAAGGCCTGACCAAGCTGCCATTCCGAGAAGGCGGCGCCTTCGAGGCACATGAGCATGACGACGAGGGCCACGGCCCCGATCATGAGGAGACGGCAGAGGATGATCACGACCGCGCCGGCGAGGCGGCGGAAGACCATCATCATGATCACGGCGAGTTCGACACCCACCTCTGGCTCGACCCGATGAATGCCAAAGCCATGGCTGCTGCGATCGAAAAGGCCCTCGCCGAAGCGGATCCCGAGAACGCGGAGGCATATGCCGCCAACCTGGTTTCGCTAAACGGCAGGATCGATGCGCTCGACAAGGAGATCGCCGAAACGATTGCGCCGGTGAAGGACAAGCCGTTCATCGTTTTCCACGATGCCTACCTATATTTTGAGGACCACTACGGCGTGCGCGTCGTCGGTTCGGTCACTGTCTCTCCGGAAGTAGTGCCAGGGGCTGAACGGGTGCAGGAGATCCGTCAGAAGGTGCAGGAGCTTGACGCCGCCTGCGTCTTTGCCGAGCCTCAGTTCGAGCCGAAGCTGATCCAGGTGGTGACCGAAGGCACGGACGTCCGCTCGGGCACGCTGGATCCCGAGGGTGCCACGCTGACAGAAGGCTCGGATCTCTATTTCGACCTGATGCGATCGATGGCGACAAACCTCAAGGCCTGCCTGTCCGGCGCTTAAAGCAGACGGCGGACTAATCGGGTGAAGGGCGGTCCCTGCCGCCCTTTTGATTCATGTCACCATCCGGTGATGTAGTGATTGCAGCGGTTTATTTCTCGACGTTGATATTTAAGTTCAGCCATCGATCGCTTCATAGACGAAGCGGCTGAAGTCTGCCGGTCTCGCGCGTCCCGTGGTGTCGAAGGCGAAGACCCCGGCAAAGGCGCCGGTAAACGAGCCGTGTTCGCCGCGTCCGCCCTCGTCGGAGATGACGCCTGCATCGAGTGCGGGCCCGAGTGCCTGCCAATCGTTGCTGCCGCCGGCTCGCCATGAGAACTGCAAGTCGTTATCGCGGATCTCCATGGCCAGGTCGACCGGGCCGTCCGGCACCGCCACGCCGCTGTCGGCCGGGAAGATCATCCGGCCGTGCGGGAAATCGCCCGGGCAGGAGAAGATCGTCACCACGCGGCCGTGCTTCTCATGGAGCGTCACCACCACGGCGTGGAACTTGTGACGGTTGTAGTAGTGCGTCAGGCCGGCCACCTGCTGATAGGTATCCGGCAGGAAGTCGACGGTTGTCTCCGCGCGGAAGGAGTGATGCTCCTGCCGGCGGGCGACCAGCGCCTGCTCGAACCAGGAGCCGATGCTTTCACGCCCGTAGAGACGCAAGTGGCCCGGCCGCTCGGAAAGGCTGAAGAGACGCTCCGGCTGTGGCGTACGCAGCCACTGGAACTCCATCGGCAGCGGTCCCGGCGCGAACCGGGTCTCGATGCGCGACGCCTTTTCGTGCCGCTCGACATCTACTGGCGCCGGGACATCGACATCCGGCACGACGCCGCCGTGGGCGAGATAAAGCCAGTCGTCCTTCCAGATGCACTTCTGCAGAGCCGTTTCGCGACCGAGTGTGCAGCGCCGTTTCGGCGGCATCGGACGGCCGCAGAGATGCGTATGATAGGCCTGCCCATCCGGGGTCTCGACATACTGGCCGTGCCCTGCCCGTTGCAGGACGGCATTCGGAGCATCCTTCGACGTGATGAGATGCATGTTCGGATGCATCTCGTAAGGACCGTCGATAGCGCGCGACCGAGCCATGGTGACGGCGTGGTCGTAGCCGGTACCGCCCTCGGCGGTCGTCAGGTAGTACCAGCCATTGCGCTTGAAGAGGTGCGGCCCCTCGACCAGTCCGAGCGGGCTGCCGGCGAAGATATTTTTGATCGGCCCCTTCAGCGACTTCGTCTCCGGATCCCATTCTTGCAGCAGGATACCGTCGAAGGCGGGGCTTTTCGGCGCGCCACCATAGCTTTCCGTGCGGTGGTTCCACTGCATGTTGACGAACCACTTGCGGCCGTCATCGTCATGGAAGAGCGACGGGTCGAAGCCGGAGGAGTTCACATAGACTGGGTCCGACCACTCCCCTTCGATAGTCGGCGAGGTGACGATATAGTTGTGGGCGTCCTTGAAGTTGCCGTCATAGCGTTTGACGTCGGTATAGACGAGCCAGAACAAGCCATCGGCATAGGAGAGACAGGGCGCCCAGATCCCGCAGCTGTCCGGATTGCCGCGCATGTCGAGTTGACTTGCCCGCTCCAGCGGCCGGCGCACCAGCGTCCAGTTCACCAGGTCCCGCGAATGATGGATCTGCACCCCGGGATACCATTCGAAGGTGGAGGTGGCGATGTAGTAATCCTCACCGACGCGGCAGATCGACGGGTCGGGGTTGAAGCCCGGCAGGATCGGGTTGCGGATCATGATGTCTCTCCTCCCATAGGTCGTGCCCGGCAGCTCCCCGCCGGGCGCCTTTCGCCGACGCTAGCGCTGCGGTCCTTCGCGTTCCGCAGAGGCGGCCCACAGGTTGATGTCCGCCTCCTTCGCGTGACGGTCGATCTCCGCCAGTTCCTCGGCGGTGAACTCCGGATTGTCGAGCGCCTTGACGCAATCCTCCACCTGCTCCGGACGGCTGGCGCCGATCAGCGCAGTCGTCACCCGGCCACCGCGCAGCACCCAGGCGATCGCCATCTGCGCCAGCGTCTGGCCGCGCTTCTGGGCGATCGCGTTCAGAGCCCTCAGGTTCTCTATATTACGGTCGTTGAGGAAGGCCGGACGCAGCGACTTGCCTTGGGCGGCGCGACTGTCTTCCGGAATGCCGGAGAGGTATTTCGACGTCAGCATGCCCTGCGCCAGCGGCGAGAAGACGATGGAGCCGATGCCGAGATCCTCGAGCGTGTCGAGGAGGCCGTCTTCCTCGATCCAGCGGTTGATCATCGAATAGCTGGGCTGATGGATGAGGATCGGCGTGCCGAGTTCCTTCAGGATGGCTGCTGCCTCGCGCGTACGCTTCGAGTTATAGGAGGAGATGCCGACATAAAGCGCCCTGCCCGACCGCACGATCTGGTCGAGAGCGCCGCAGGTCTCCTCGAGCGGTGTGTCAGGGTCGAAGCGGTGCGAATAGAAGATATCGACATAGTCGAGGCCCATGCGCTTCAGGCTCTGGTCGCAGGAGGCGATCAGATACTTGCGGCTGCCCCATTCGCCGTACGGTCCCGGCCACATGCCATAGCCTGCTTTCGACGAGATGATCAGTTGGTCGCGGTAACCGGAGAAATCGTTGCGAAGGATCTCCCCAAACGCAATCTCGGCGCTACCGCCGGGTGGGCCGTAGTTGTTGGCGAGATCGAAATGGGTGATGCCGAGGTCGAAGGCCTTGCGGCAGATCGCCTGTTTGCGCTCATGCGGCGTGTCATTGCCGAAATTGTGCCACAGCCCAAGCGACAGCGCCGGCAGCTTGAGCCCCGAGCGGCCGCAGCGGTTATACTTCATCTTCGAATAGCGATCGTCTGCCGGTTGCCAGGCCATGACATCCTCCTTCTGTCCTGATGCGAGGCGGGCACGGACGGCCCGCACCGCATTGATAGCCGATCAGCGCAGAAGCGCCAGCGCCTCATCGATGCCGAGTGGCTCCGGCTGGGTGCAGGTGGTGGTCATGTCGACGAACCGTCCCTCCTCACCCGATTTCAGGATCGAGGTAAGCACGTCGATGCCATGCAGCGAGCGGTCGAGGGAGCAGCGCGGGTCGCGCTTCTCGATCAGCGCCATCGCCATGTCGGCAAGGCCGGCGGTGCGGTAGTTCGCACGAGGGCCGCTCGGGTGCTCCTGGTTGGCCTTGGAGAACGGATGATCCCAAACGGGCAGCGGCTTGATGTCCTTGTCGCGGCCGGAGGCTTCCACGAGACCGCCGAAGAAGTTCGGATCCGGAACGTAAAGCGATCCCTCGGTGCCGTAGAGTTCCATGTTGGCATGACGGTGGGACCAGACGTCCCAGCTCGCCGACATGGTGATCGTCGCACCGTTCACGAACTCCAGCAGCGCATGGATGTTCGTCGGCGTCTCGACCGGGATCGTCTGGCCCGCGAGCGGCTGGCTGGTGATCGTGCGGGTCGGGTTTGCCATGGAGGTGAGTGCTGCGACCCGCTTCACCGGTCCGATCAGGTTGATGAGGTTCGCTACATAATATGGACCGAGGTCGAGGATCGGACCGCCCCCCTTGAGGAAAAAGAAGCCGGGACTGGGATGCCACATTTCCATGCCCGGGCTCATCACATGGCAGGTGCCAGACGTGATGCGCCCGACGCCGCCCTCGTCGACATACTTGCGGGCCAACTGGTGCGCGCCGCCGAGGAAGGTGTCCGGTGCGCAGCCGATGGCAAGGTTCTTCGCCTTGGCGATCCGCCGCAGTTCCTCGCCTTCTTCCAGCGACAGAACCAGCGGTTTTTCCGAGTAGACGTGCTTGCCGGCTTCGAGGATCGCCTTGGAGACGCGGAAATGCGCGTCCGGGATCGTTAGGTTGACGATGACGTCCAGCTCGTCATTCGCGAGCAATTCGTCGATCGTCTGCGCCTTCACTCCGTATTCCTTCGCCCGCAACTGCGCGGCCTCCGGATTGAGGTCGGCGCAGGCGAGCATCTTGATGCCCTTGAACAGCGGCGCCAGCGCCAGGTAGGTGATGGAGATATTGCCGCATCCGATGATGCCGACGCCGAGTTCCTTGGCCATGTGGGGCTCCGAAAATGCTGGGGTATCAGTATGTCTTGAAGGCTGCGATCGAGCGGGAGATCAGCCGTTCCAGGTCGTTGGGGTTATCGTGCTCGACGATGAAGTGCTTCGCGGGCGTCTTCTCGCGTAGCGCCGCCATCAGGCCCTTCCAGTCCACGGTCCCGTGGCCCACATCTGCCCAGCCATCCTCGTCCGTATTTTCACCGGCACGCGCGATGTCCTTGACGTGGACAGCGGTGATGCGGTCGCCGTAGCGGTCGATCCAGGCCATCGGGTCGGCGCCGCCGCGGATGACCCAGGCGATGTCGGCTTCCCAGGCGAGATCCGGGCCGCCTTCAAGGATCTGCTCCTGGGCGGTCGTACCGTCTTCCAGCGTCTTGAACTCGAAGTCGTGGTTGTGCCAGCCGAAGGTGTAGCCGGCGTCCTTGTAGCGCTTGCCGACTTCCGAAAGCCGCTTGCCGAAGGCGCGCCAGCCAGCGGCGTCCGTCGGACGCTGATCCGCGACGAGATGTGGGCAGTAGATCGCTTCCATGCCGAGCGTCTTCGCGATCAGCAGGGCCTGCTCCCGCTGCTTCTCGAGAAGATCAAGCCCGAAGTGACCCGTCGACATGGTCAGGCCGTTGGCGTCAAGATCGGCCTTCATCGCCTTCAACTGGCTTTCGTCCATGCTGGCATAGAGGCCGCCATAACCCTCGACCTCCGCATAGCCTGCCTTGGCGAGCGCGGTCAGCGTATCGGCAAGAGGCGGGAAATTGCGCGCGCTGTAGAGCTGGAAACCGAGTTTCGTCATGTCATCCTCCCTTGGGCCGTGGGCCCGTCTGCTGAATGGATCAATCTGCCGACTGGCAGGAATAGAGGTCATAGATGCGGAAGACCGGCGCGGCGGCACTCGGCTCCGATGGCGTGAAGGTGATGCGGCGGCTTTCGCCGGCGACAAGGTCGAAAGCGTTGTCGGAATAACGGCCGGGCGTGTCGCTCTCGACCATCACGAACAGCGCCAGACCGGAAGCCTGAACCAGGAGGTCGATCGCACCGTCTCCGGCCGGCGACATAGAGACCTCAAGCCCCGGCGGCGCAAGATCGAGCGCCTTGTAGGTGCCGTGAACATAGTGCCCCTCGCCGCCCATCCCGTTAGTTGCTGTAAAGCTCCAGAAAAGGATCGCATCCGGCGGAAGGTCTGATGTAGCCAAGGTGGCCGCCGTCACCGCCGCATCCGGCGAGCAGAGAGCTTCGACGCTTTTCAATGGCGTGCGGGTCCCGTCGAGCGAGACAGTCGAGAGACTGATGGCGACGGTCACGTCGTCCATCGTGTCGTTGACCAGCGAGATGCGGATATCCGACCCGTCCTCCGATGGAATGGCAGCAACGGCAACCGGCTGGAAGAAGCGCCGGGCGACATAATGGAGGACCTTCCAGCCGCCGCCATAGTCGAGGCTGGACCAGGAGGCGACCGGCCAGGTGTCGTTGAGCTGCCAGTAGAGCGTGCCCATGCAATGGGGCTTCAGAGACCGCCAGTAATCGACGGCGGTCCGGATCGCGAGTGCCTGCTGCACCTGGCTCAGATAAACGAAGTTTGCGAAGTCCTTCGGGAAGCGGAAATAGCGGAACATCGTTGCCGCGATCCGCTCGTTGCCGCCGGCATTCTTCTGATGGTGCTCCATCACCGGGGATGCGATGTTCATGTCTTTCGGCTCGGCATAGGTCTGGATGACCGGCAGCGAGGTATAGGACTGGAAGCCGAATTCCGAGCAGAAGCGCGGGCGTACCGAGCGGTAGTTGTCGAAGCTCTTGTTCTCGTGCCAGACGGACCAGTAGTGCATGTCGCCTGAACCATCGGCGTGCCAGGCGTCACCGTAATCGAGGTAGCCGGATGCCGGGCTCGACGGCCACCAGATCGCTTCCGGTGCCGCCTTCCGCAGCGCCTGCTCGATCGTCCGGTTGAGGCGATCGTAGGAGACGAGATAGCGGTCGCGGTTCTCGATCGACTCCTTGAACCAGGTCAGCGCACCAACAAGCTCGTTGTCGCCGCACCAGACGACGATCGACGGGTGCGAGATCAGGCGGCGAACCTGGTAGTCCACCTCCTTTGTCACATCCTCTAGGAAGTCCGGTGTCGAAGGGTAAAGGTTGCAGGCGAATTGGAAGTCCTGCCAGACCATCAGGCCCAGCCGATCGCAGAGGTCGTAGAACCAGTCGTGCTCGTAGAAGCCTCCGCCCCAGACCCGGAGCATGTTCATGTTGGCGTCTACCGCGGACTGCAGCAGGTCCTCCGTCTTCTGCGGACTCGAGAGGGAAAACAGCGCGTCGGCCGGGATCCAGTTGGCGCCTCGGCAGAAGATCTCGCGACCGTTGATGCGGAAGGCGAAACGGCTGCCGGCTTCGTCCGGGTCGGTCACCAGTTCGACAGTGCGCAGGCCGATCTGTCGCGTCACCTGATCCTCGGGGATCTCCACCGTCAGCCGGTAGAGGTTCTGCTCACCGGTCCCTGCCGGCCACCAGAGCCGGGGCTCGGAGATTGCGAAGACGTGGTGGATCGTGGTCTCACCGGCGGCAATGCCGCAATCCAGCCGAACGCGCTCGCCATCGAGATCGAAATGCACCGGCACGACGCACGGGTCCACAGCATAGAGCGTCAGCGCCACGTGCAGCTCAACCTTGCCATCGACGTGTCTCTGGCTGGTGACCACGTGCTCGATCCGCGCCGTTTCGAGCCGATTCAGCGAAATCTCGCCGTAGAGCCCGAGCGGTGCCAGCGCAATGTTCCAGTCCCAGCCGAAATGGCACTGCGGCTTGCGCAGCATGTTGCCGTTCGGGATGGGGCAGTTGCCGGTCGAATAAGGAATGTAGAAAGGCTGCCGCGCCTGACGCTCCGCCCCCGCCGCAACGCTGGAGTGAAAGTGGATGCGGATCGTGTTCTCGCCCGCCTGCAGCGCGGCGGAAACATCCGGCCGGTAGCGGCGAAAGCAGTTATCGGCAGAGAGTACCGGCACATCATTGATGAAGACGACCGCCACCGTGTCGAGATAGGTGATGTCGAGATACCAGTTGCCGTCCGGATCATCGATGACGAACTGCCGCTCGATCACCCATTCCCGCTCGGCAACCCACTGGACCTGATCCTCGTTGCGGCCGACATACGGATCGGGGATGATGCCCGCCTCTTTCAGCGCAGTGTGGACGTCGCCGGGGACCCGCATGGCTGACCGACGGTCACCCCCCGCCTCAGCGAGTTGCCAGGTCCCGGAGATGTCGAGGCGGGAGATGGACATCAGCGATCAGATCCGTTCTTCGGTCTCTGCGTCGAACAGCGAGGCGACCGACATGTCGAAGGACATCTGGAGCTTCGTTCCGGGGGCGAAGCGCTTGGCGCCGCCAGTGCGCACCGACATAGTATGCCCCGCATGCTTCAGCCACAGCAGGTTGTCCGCGCCCATCGGCTCCTCGATATCGACCACCGCGTCGTGCATCTCGGCACCTGCCTGATGGTTGTCTACATGGATGTGTTCTGGCCGGACACCTAGCACTACCTTCCGGCCAGGAGTAAGCGCCCCCTCGGCCTGGTATCCGACCAGAGAGAACGAGACGCCGTGGGTCTTGAAGACGGTGCGCCCGCCCTCTTCCACGAGTTCTCCGTGCAGGAAGTTCATGGACGGCGAGCCGATGAAGCCAGCAACGAAGAGGTTGACCGGACGGTTGTAGATGGTCACCGGATCGTCGAGCTGCTGGATCACGCCGCTCTTCATGATGGCGATCCGGTCGGCAAGCGTCAGGGCCTCGATCTGGTCATGGGTGACGTAGATCATCGTGTTCTTGAGAGAATGATGCAGGCGCTTGATCTCGACACGCAACTCCGAGCGCAACTTGGCGTCGAGGTTCGACAGCGGCTCGTCGAACAGGAAGACATCGACGTCACGCACCAGCGCCCGCCCGATCGCCACGCGCTGGCGCTGACCGCCGGAAAGCTCGGCCGGCTTGCGTTTGAGGAGCGGCTGGATCTGCAGGATGTCGGCGGCACGCGCGATCCGGCGCTGGATGTCCTCCTTGGGAACTTTGGCGACCCGCAGCCCGAAGGAAAGGTTCTTCTCAACCGTCATCTGCGGATAGAGCGCGTAGGACTGAAACACCATGCCGATGCCGCGGTCCTTGGGCTCCTCCCAGGTGACGTTGCGGCCCTTGATGAAGATCTGGCCGTCTGTCGGCTCCAGGAGGCCGGCGATGCAGTTGAGGAGCGTGGACTTGCCGCATCCCGAGGACCCGAGAAGAACGAGGAATTCGCCGTCCCGGATCTCGAGATTCATGTTCTGCAGCACCTTGACGGCACCAAAGGAGAGCGAGAGGTCGCGGATGGATACGCTGTTGTTCATGGAAGTACTTACCCCTTCACTGCACCTGCGGCGATGCCGCGGACAAAAAGCCGGCCCGACAGGAAGTAGACGATCAGCGGTACCGCCCCCGTCAGAAGCGTCGCGGCCATGTTGACGTTGTACTCCTTCACGCCCTGGACGGAGTTGACGATGTTGTTGAGCTGGACGGTCATCGGATAGACATCCGGCCGCGTGAACACGACGCCGAACAGGAAGTCGTTCCAAATACCGGTCACCTGCAGGATCATCGCGACGACGAAGATCGGCAGCGCCATTGGCAGCATGATGCGAAAATAGATCTGCCAGAAGCCCGCGCCGTCGATGCGCGCCGCCTTGAACAGCTCGACCGGCAGCGAGGCGAAGTAGTTGCGGAACAGCAGCGTCAGGATCGGCATGCCGAAGATCGTGTGGACGATGACCAGTCCGGTCAGCGTCCCGTATACGCCGAGTTCGCGCAGCGCGATGACGACCGGATAGATCATCACCTGGTAAGGGATGAAGGCACCGATGATCAGGATCGAGAAGAAAAGCTCGGAGCCCTTGAAGCGCCAGTTGGCAAGCGAATAGCCGCTCACGGAGGCGATTGCGATCGAAACCACGACGGATGGTATCAGGATCCGGACCGAATTCCAGAAACCGCGCGAGAGGCCATCGCAATTGAGCCCGGTACAGGCTTCCGCCCAAGCCTTCACCCACGGCTCAAAGGTGATCTCCATGGGCGGCGCGAAGATGTTGCCCATGCGCACTTCCGGCATGCCCTTGAGCGAGGTGACCACCATCACGTAGAGCGGCAGGAGGTAGTAGAGCGCCGCAACGAGGAGCGTGCCGTAGAGCATGATGTTGCGGGCCGAGAGCGCGCGCCGGGGTTTGCGCCCTCGGGGGCCGCTCGCGACTTGATCGGAGACGGCATCGAAACCTGCCGCCGTGGTGTTGAGGGTGGAGATGTTAGCCACGCTTCTTCCCTCCGAACTCGAGATAGGCCCACGGGATAATGATGATGGCGACCGTCAGCAGCATCATGGTGGATGCGGCGAAGCCCTGGCCGAGGTTCTGCGCCTGGAACATGTAATCGTAGACATATTTGGCGGGCACCTCGGAAGCGTTGCCGGGGCCGCCACTCGTCTGGGCCACGACAAGGTCGTAGACCTTGACGATGCCGCTTGCGATGATGACGAGGGTCGTGATGAAGACGGGCCGCATCATCGGGATGACGATGAAAAGATAGGTTCGCCACATCGGGATACCGTCAACGCGTGCGGCTTTCCAGATATCCTCGTCGATCCCGCGCAGGCCTGCGAGCATCAGGCACATGACGAGCCCCGTGCCCTGCCACAGGCCGGCAATCAGGATGCCGTAGATGACGATGTCCGGGTTGTAGAGGGGATCGAAGGTAAAACTCTCCCATCCGAGCGACCGGACGATGCCCTGGACGCCGAACTCCGGGTTGAGGATCCACTGCCAGACAAGGCCGGTAACGATGAAGGAGAGCGCGAATGGGTAGAGGAAGATCGTGCGGAACGTGTTCTCGAAGCGGATCTTCTGGTCCATCAACGCCGCCAGCAGGAAGCCGATGACCATGCTGAAGATCAGCGAAAGGATGCCGTAGATCGCAAGGTTCTGGATCGAGATGATCCAGCGCGACGACGCCCAAAGTCGCTCGAACTGGTCGAACCCGACAAAAGTCGCTCGCGGCAGGAGCTTGGAATTTGTGAAGGAATAGACGACGGTCCAGAGAGAGCCGCCGAGGAAAATCCCGAGCGCAATCAGGATCATCGGAATGGATGCAATCTTGGCAGTCAGATTGCGAAAGAGCTGGTTTGGGCGTTTGGCAGGCGCCAGACCTGTCATGTCTCGATCCTCCTCGAACGTGACGACGCATCCGTGACCGTCCCGGAAACAAAGCCCGAGCGGCCGTCCGCGACGCCGGTTCAACCGGCCGACGCTCCGAGGAACGCCGGCCGACCGCGGTCGCTTGGGATTAGTCGGCCGAGGAGATGATCTCCGCGAAGCGCTCCTGAGCCGCCTCGGGAGTCATCGAGGTGCTGGAGAAGAACTCCGTCATCAGGTCCTGCTTCTGGCTCTGCGAGTCAGGCGAGAGCAACTGGTCGGTGCTGGTAAGGGCATTGCCCTGCGCAACGATCTCCAGGCCCTTCTTCATGCAGTCGTTGGCCGTCGCCAGATCGACGTCGCCGCGGATCGGCAAGGACCCCTTCTTCAGGTTGAAAGCGACCTGGGTTTCCGGCGAGACGAGCACTTCGGCCAGGGCATCCTGCGCCTTGGATCCTTCCTCGTCCTTCAGAACAGGAAAGTAGAAAGCGTCGCCGCCCGTGGTGATGTACTGGCTGACGCCAAGGCCCGGAAGGCAGCTATAGTCCTTGCCCGCGACCTTACCGGCGATCTGGAACTCGCCCTGGGCCCAGTCACCCATGACCTGGCCGGCAGCCTTGCCGGTGATCACCATGTTGGTGGCCTGATTCCAGTCCTGCACGTTGGTGCCGATGGAAAGTTCGCGTGCCTGCGCCGCCGCTTCGAAGATCTTGGCGACCTCCGGGCCGGCCGCCGCTTCGGCGTCCTTTTCCACATAGACCTTCTCGTGCAATTCCTTGCCGCCGAGTGCCAGCAGCAGGGTGTCGAAGAGGCCATTTGCCTGCCAGGGCTGACCGCCCAGGGCCAATGGATGGATGCCGGCTTCCTTCAGTTTCGGCCCGGCTGCAACGAACTCGTTCCAATCCTTTGGAACCGCCACGCCAGCCTTCTCGAATGCCTCGTTATTCAGCCACAGCCACTGCCAGGAATGGATGTTGACCGGCACGCAATAGATCCGGCCGTCGATCGTGCAGCTGTCGAGCAGGCTCGCAGGCTTGATCACCTCTTTCCAGTTGCCCTTCTCTGCAACGTCGGTCAGGTCGCGCATCAGCCCGGCTTCGACAAGCTCCTGCGCCTGGCGTCCATGGTTGAACTGGGTAGCCCCCATGGGATCACCGCCGGTAATGCGGCTGATCATGATGGGACGGGCGGTGCTTCCGCCCCCGGCGATGGCACCGTCCACCCACTTGTTGCCGGTGGCGTCGAATGCCTTGGCGAATTCGGCGACGGCAGCTGCCTCGCCACCCGAAGTCCACCAGTGGGTTACTTCAAGGTCTGCGGCCTGGGCAACACCAAGCGGCAGCACGACGGTTGCCGCAAGCGCGGCTGCAAAAGCACGAATATTCATGAGTCTCCTCCCTCACTGAAACGATGCAGTAAAAAGTTAAGCGAAAGCTGCAGCACGCGCAACTAGTTACTGGAGAAAAATTCCGCTGGGGAGCATTTCTCGAGCTGCTCCTGATATTGAGCGCACTGCACAACGCATATGACGGTTCCATTATATTGTTGATATCAATACGTTATCTCGGATATCTTCGAACCACGCATTTCGCGCCCGCACAACATCCATTTCCCACTGAATTGATCGGAGAAACGCTCCGAGGCGAGTTAGCCGTGAAATTTTCCGCTCGACAAGCGGCCTGTATCGTTTCAGATTTCAGCCATGGAGACCCGACGGATGGAGGAGGCATTCGTTTCCAGCCATGACAAAGGCATCTATAGTCCTGGCTGGATTCGGATGACGGCAGGGTGATGGACGACAGCAGTACGAAGAGAGCGGCGAAATCTCCGCTAGCGGCCGGCGAGCGGCCGACACTGAAGACGATTGCCTACATGACGGGTCTCGGGATCACGACCGTGTCGCGAGCCTTGAAGGATGCGCCGGATATTGGGACTGAGACCAAGGAGCGAGTTCGTCTGGTCGCCAACCAGCTAGGCTACCAACCCAATCGAGCCGGCGTCCGCCTGCGGACCGGCAAGACGAATGTCATCGCGCTCGTGCTCAGTATTGAAGAAGAACTGATGGGCTTCACCAGCCAGATGGTCTTCGGTATCTCCGAAGTGCTGGCCGGCACGCAGTATCATCTGGTGTTGACGCCTCATACCCACCAGAAGGACCCGATGGTGCCGGTCCGCTACATCCTCGACACGGGATCGGCAGATGGCGTGATCATCTCCAGAATCGCTCCTGACGACCCGAGGGTCCGGCTTATGACCGAGCGCAACATGCCATTCGCGACCCACGGCCGGACGGACATGGGCATCGTCCACCCCTACCATGACTTCGACAACGAGGCCTTCGTCTACGAGGCGGTGGCAAAGCTGGCGTCAAAGGGTCGCAAGCGCATCGCGCTGCTGCCGCCCCCGGCCACCCTCTCTTTCTATCTGCACAGCCGCACCGGCTTCGAACGCGGGCTCGCTGACTTCGACCTGACGGAAGTCTCTATGGGACGAATCTCGACCGAAACAATACTCGGCGACATTCGCACCTATACCGAAACGCTGATGCGATCCGCCAACGCGCCGGACGGCATCATCTCCATCAGCGGCAGCTCGACCATTGCACTGGTCGCCGGGATCGAGGCCGCCGGCAAGAAGCTTGGCAAGGATGTCGACCTGGTTTCCAAGCAGTCAGCGGAGTTCCTCAACTGGATCCGCCCGGAAATCTACACGGTGAACGAGGACGTCCGGCACTCCGGCCGCGAGCTCGCAAAGGCGGTGATCGCCCGGATCGACGGCGTGGCGCCGGAACTGCTTCAGAGCATCAGCAAGCCGACCTGGTCGTCTATGGGCCCGAAGGAGTGAGTTCCCCCTCGTAAGCAAGATCGTCAGGTTCAGAGGTCAGATGCAAAACCCGCCGCAAGGGCGGGTTTTTCCACTGCGAACCTAGGCTCAACCCTGGCTGAGGCCACTGCCCCAAGGGCCGTGCGGGCGATCAAGCCCGTCGACCCGCTCAAATCCGTGCGCGCCGAAGAAATCGCGTTGCGCCTGGATCAGGTTTGCGGTTCCGCGGCCGCGGCGATAGGCATCGAAATAGGCGAGCGCCGAAGACAGCGCCGGCACCGGCAGGCCGGAGAGCACTGCATAGGCGACGACGCGGCGGAGGGCTCCGTCCGTCTCCTTCACCATATCGGCGAATGCGGGCGTGACGATCAGGTTGACGTCAGGATCCTTGGTGAAGGCGGAGGTGATTTCATCGAGGAACTGTGAGCGGATGATGCAGCCGGCGCGCCAGATACGCGCAATCGTCGGCATCGGCAGGTTCCATTTGAACTCGGCGGAGGCTGCGGACATGACCGCGAAACCCTGCGCATACGCGCCGATCTTGGCGGCAAGCAATGCATTCTCCAGGTCCGCAAGGAATGCATCCCGGTCCCTCGGCGCCTCGGAAAGCGACGGAAGGCCGAGAATGGTCTCCGCCCTCTCGCGCTCGCTCTTTTGCGAAGATAGGATACGTCCCGCGACGGCGGCCTCTATGGCGGTCGCAGCAACCCCCATGTTCTGTGCCTCGATCACCGACCACTTGCCGGTGCCCTTCTGGCCGGCACGGTCGACGATCATGTCGACCATGGGTTTTCCGGAAAGCGGATCGGCAGCCTTCAGCACCTTCTCGGTAATCTCGATCAGGTAGGAGTTCAGCCTGCCAGTGTTCCAGCGGCCGAAGACCTCTCCTATTTCCTGGGCGCTCATGCCCAGGCCATCACGCAGGATCCCATAGATCTCGGCGATCATCTGCATGTCCGCATATTCGATGCCGTTGTGAATGGTCTTGACGAAATGTCCCGCGCCGTTCTCGCCGAGCCAGGCCACGCAGGGGTCGTTGTTGAACTTGGCGGAGATGGAGGTCAGAACTTTCTCGACGCGCTTCCAGCTCTCCTCCGTACCACCGACCATGATGGAGGGACCGTGGCGCGCACCTTCCTCACCGCCCGAAACCCCCATGCCGATGAAGGTCAGGTCGCTGTCCTTGAGGCCGTCGAAGCGGCGCATCGTATCGCGGAAATTGGCATTGCCGGCGTCGATCATGATGTCACCGGCGGAGAGGTATGGCGTCAAGGCCGCCATCTGCTGGTCGACGGGCTCGCCCGCCTTGATCATGATGATGATCGGTCGCGGCGGCCGGATCGCGGCAACGAACTCCTCCAGGGTCTCACAAGGGACAATCTGGCCCTGCAGGTCGCCCGCTTCCGCAAAGAACTTTCGTGTGGCTTCCGGGCTGCGATTGAAGACCGCGATCCGGTTGCCCTTCTCGGCGATGTTGAGTGCGAGGTTCGAGCCCATGACGCCGAGCCCGATAAGGCCGATTTCTGCCTGTTCCACGAATGTGCCTCCATTAGCGATTGCGGGCTGTTTTGGCACCACAGATGGCAAACGGCAAGGCTGAAACGATTAGATAGGGCGTGTTATCCGCTTGTCAGACAGCAGGACGATCGTCGTCATCATCGATGGCGCGCCAAGCCGCACCGTCGAGGTCGTCATACTGGCCGCTCTTCAGCGACCAGAGAAAGGCGACAAGCCCCAGCCCGCCGAGAAGGAGGGCGATCGGGATGAGATAGACCAGCATGTTCATGCCAGACGCGCCTCCCCAGGCATGGGAGTTGATGCAGCCGACATGGTCAGCTTCCGCTCCGCCCCAACCAGCCTGTTCAGCCGAAGTGCGTTCACCACGACGATGATGGACGAAGTCGACATGGCGACGGCGGCAATCAGGGGCGTCGCATAGCCCGCAAGCGCAATCGGCACCGCGATGATGTTGTAGCCGATGGCGAGCGCAAAGTTCTGCCGGATCAGCCGCCCCGCCCGCCGGGACACTTCAATGGCGAGCGGCACCGCGTTGAGGCTCTCGTGCATGAAGACGAAGTCGGCGGCCTGTCGTCCGACATCGGCTGCCGTCGCAGGCGCGATGGAGACATGCGCAGCCGCCAGCGCCGGCGCATCGTTGATTCCGTCGCCGACCATGAGCACCTTCGACCCGCCACGGTCCAGTTCGGCCACCGCATCCACCTTGTCGCGCGGCGAAAGCTCCGCCCTCCACAGGGAGATGCCGAGGCGACGCGCGAGCGCCTTGACGACCGGCGCGCGGTCGCCGGAGAGGATGCCGGTCGAGAAGCCACTTGCAGTGAGTGCCGCGACGGCGGAAGCACCGTCCGGCCGGACGGCATCTTCAAAGAGGAAACTCTGGAGTTCCTTGCCGTCAAGCGACAGGACGACTTCCGACAGTTCATCCGGATGAGCGTTGCCACCACAGGCGAAGCGGCGGTTTCCGAGGCGATAGACACCCTCGTCCGTGACCGCCTCCAGTCCCTGCCCCGGCAGTTCCGTGACTTCGGCGAACCGTTCACCGCCGCCGGGGGCGCCTTGGTAGAGCGCCTGCGACAGCGGGTGACGGGAGTGAGCGGCAAGACCAGCGGCGAGAGCGAGGTAACCCCGCTTGACCTCCACACCATTGACGAGACGCGGGCGACCGAGCGTCAATGTCCCGGTCTTGTCGAACAGGACCGTGTCCACCTCGGCGAGACGTTCCATCGCCGATCCGTCCTTTACCATGACGCCGTTCCTGAAGAGCCGGCCTGCGGCCACAACCTGGACCACAGGCACGGCAAGGCCGAGGGCGCAGGGGCAGGTGATGATCAGGACGGCGATTGAGATCAGCATGGCCTGCTTCCAGTCGCCTCCGAATACCCCCCAGGCGATGAAGGCGCCCAGGGCAAGAAGGTGAACCGCCGGAGAATAGAGCTGAGCCGCCCGGTCGGCGATTCGCCGATAGCGCGCCCTGCCCCCTTCGGCGGCCTCCATCAGCGATATGACCTCGGCCAGGAAGGAATCCTTCGCTGCGGCCGTCGCGCGGATGACCAGCGAGCCAGTCAGGTTGAGGATCCCCCCCTGGACCGCGTCCCCTGGCCCGGCAACCGTGGGTGCGCTTTCGCCATTGACGATGGAAAGATCGAGATCGCTTCTGCCGCTCTCGACGACCCCGTCGACCGGTATCCGTTCGCCGGCCGCGATCATCAGCCGGTCTCCCGGCCGGATGTCCTCGATTGGACGGTATTCCCGCGCGCCATCCTCCGCGAGCACCATCGCACCACGCGGCGACAGCCGCGCAAGGCCGCTGATCGCGGCGCGCGCCCTGTCGCGCATGACATGATCGAGCGTGCGGCCGATGAGCAGGAAGAACAGCAGTGAGACGGTGGCATCAAACCAGGCATGCTGTCCGTGATGCATCGTCTCCCAGAGCGAGACAGCGTAGGAAAGCGTGATGGCAAGCGCGATCGGCACATCCATGTTGGTGCGTCCGTGCCGGACCGCATTCCACGCGGACTGGTAGAAGAACCGGCCGGCATAGACGAGCGCCGGGGCCGCGATCATGGCCGAAATCCAATGGAACAGGTCGCGCGTGGAAGCTTCCGCTCCCGACCATACCGAGACGGAAAGCAGCATGATGTTTGCCGCCGCGAAGCCCGACACGGCAACCGCCCGTATCAGTTCGCGCTGCAGCCGATCGCCGGCATCTTCGACACTTGAGAACAGATGGGCGTCATAGCCCGTTGCACCGCGAATTGTCTGCACCAGTTCCAGCGGGTCAGTGCGGACACCGGAAACTTCTTCCTTCCAGACGATGGAGACCCGCTTGGTCGAAAGGTTCACCCGCGCCCGCTCCACGTCGGGGCGGGCCTGCAGCGCCTTTTCGATTGCCGTGATGCAGGTGCCGCAATGGACGCCGGGCACGCTCAGATCGGTCTGGCGCAGCCCCGGCTGGATCTGCCGGCTCGACAGGAGCAATTCTTCCGTCGAAGGCAGGGCATGGCTCAGCCGCTCAAGTTCCACGGCTCCCTCGGTACCGGGAGCACAACAGGTGGTCATTTCGCTTCTCCGGCGACAGAGATCCGCTGCGTGTCATGAAGAATGCGCTTGCCGTCGCGAAGCGCCTCCGCCTCGACGATCCAGGTTCCGCCGGCGACAGCATGGCGGGCAACGAAGACGCCCTCCCCCTCACGCCGGAGCGCAAGCTCGAAATCCTGGTCTTCGCCAACCGGACGCTTGAACCGCAAAGTGACGTCATCCGCTTCAACGGCACCATCCTGGGCGTGAGATATCCGATAGCTGACTTCAGTATCTTCTATCGTCAGCGCACCGACCACGCCCGTAGCCGCCAACGCCTTCGCCTCGGCAACCTTCCCGTTGAATTCCTGGCTGGCGATGTAGGTGTTCTTCACCACTAGACCGCTCCAGGTATGGGTCGCCTGCCACGCCATGTAGAAGTTCACCGATATTATTGTCCCGAAGAAAAGGCACATGACAGCAAGCATGTGCCAGCCCGTGAAGACGAAACCCTTGCGGTCTGTCGAACTCATTTCCCGCCCTCCGGAGCATAGAAGGTTGCGTCGTAGTGGTCACGTTCATGGCTCGAACGATCTTCGGCAATGAAGCTGAAGCCGTCGCTGCCATCCGGCAGGGCATTGGCCGGCACTGTCACGAAGACCTTCAGCGCCGTCGCCTTGTCCGGTTCGACCGAGACGGCAAACTGACGGTTGTCGTCACTCGTCAGACCGTTGATCTTCATCGTCGCCTCCGGCATCCCTTCAAGCGACAACAGGATGGTGCGCGGTTCGGGGATCATGTTCAAGAGGCGAATGGTATATCCGTTCCGGATCGAGCCATCCGATTCCAGCACGTATTGCGGATTGCGGTCGTGGATGACGTTGACCTCCAGCCGGTCACGGCTGAGGAGCGCAACGAGCAGCCCGATGCCAACCGCCGTCCAGACGCCCATGTAGAGCAACGTGCGAGGCCGGAAAATGATGCGCCAGTTGAAGTGGCGCACCTTGTCGATGAAGCTGCCGTCCGCGTTGCGCACACGATCGGGATTGATCGGCGTCGTGCCATTGTCAGTGGCAAGTGCCATGTTCGCATCATATTCGTTCAGGGTCGCGTAGGCGATCAGCCCGCGCGGCTTGCCGATCTTGTCCATGACGCTATCGCAGGCATCGATGCAGAGGGCGCAGGTGATGCAGGCCAGTTGCTGCCCGTCGCGGATGTCGATGCCCATCGGACAGACGGCGACGCAAGCGTTGCAGTCGACGCAGTCGCCGACCGGCTGGCCGGCGGCAGCGGCCTTCTTGGCGTGCTTGGTCCGAGGTTCTCCGCGCCAGTCGTTGTAGGTCACGACCAGCGAATTGTCGTCCAGCATGGCCGCCTGGATGCGCGGCCACGGGCACATGTAGATGCAGACCTGTTCCCGCATCAGCCCGCCGAAGACGTAGGTCGTAGCGGTCAGGATGCCGACGGTCGAATAGGCGATGAAAGCCGCGTTGCCGGTCACGAAGTCGTAGGCCAGCGTTGGCGCATCGGCGAAATAGAAGATCCAGGCGCCGCCGGTCGCGACCGCAATGGCGATCCAGATTGCATGCTTGAAGACGCGCTTGCGGATCTTCTCGAAGGTCCAGGGCGCGGCATCCAGTTTCATGCGGGCATTGCGGTCGCCCTCTACCCAGCGCTCGACAACCAGAAAGAGATCAACCCACACGGTCTGGGGGCAGGTATAGCCGCACCACGCGCGACCGACCGCGGACGTGACGAGAAACAGACCGAAACCGGCCATGACGAGGAGCCCGGCCACGAAAAAGAACTCCTGCGGCCAGATCTCGATGAAGAAGAAATAGAAGCGCCGGTTGGCGAGGTCCACGAGCACCGCCTGGTCCGGAGCATAGGGACCGCGATCCCAGCGGATCCAGGGCGTCAGGTAGTAGATGCCGAGCGTGATGAGCATCACCAGCCACTTGAAGCGACGGAAACGTCCTTCCGCCCGCTTCGGAAAGATCTTCTTTCTCGCCTCGTAAAGCGATTGAGGGGCGTTGCCAGCGTCAGCGTTTGTTGCCTGATGGCCGTCACCGGTCGCGTCGACGTTCTTTGCGGTGTAGAGATTCATGGCACATTTCCACCTTTGTGCCTGCCTTTTCCCATCTGGGCCGGCAAGTATCCTTGATATAAATCAAGTAGCGACGCAGAGACGTCGCGCTCATTGTCGCAGGCCAAAGATCGGAGGAGCAGAGCTTGGCATCGTATCAGGTCGAGATCATCCACACGACAATCAACAGGAACTGGCACGAGGTGTACGACTTCGCCAGCCAGCCCCGGAACATGGCAAGATGGGCTGCCGGTCTTGCCGCCGGGCTGAAGCAGGATCGCGATGAATGGATTGGGGACGGCGGACCTCTTGGCGACATCCGCATACGGTTCGTCCCGCCGAACGCGCTCGGCGTCATCGACCACGACGTCACCCTGCCGGGCGGACAGGTCGTGCACAACGCGCTGCGCGTCGTGCCGAATGGCGACGGTGCCGTCGTCATGTTCACCCTGATCCGCCAGCCGGATATGGACGATGTTGCGTTCCAGGCGGACGCCGACGCCATACGGCGGGATCTCGCAGCATTGAAATCTCTTCTGGAAGAGCTTTGAGCGCGAGAGGCGGTGGCTTTCCTATTTGCCGTCCCGCCCTACCATAGGCTTCATCTACTGCCTCTCGGGAGAGCTCAATGACCGCGCTGATCGACCTGCTGAACCTGATCCTCTGGGAATATGTCCTGGTCTATGGGCTGCTGGCGGTCGGGCTCTACTTCACGATCCGGCTTCGGTTGATCCAGTTCCTGCACTTCGGCGAAATGTTCCGGGTGCTGAAGAGCGGCTCGAGTGAAGACGCCGCCGGCATCAGTCCCTTCCAGGCTCTTACCGTCAGCCTTGCGTCACGGGTCGGCACGGGCAACATCGCGGGTGTCGCCGTTGCCCTTTATCTTGGCGGGCCCGGCGCAATTTTCTGGATGTGGATGGTGGCGCTGGTCGGCATGGCGACCGCCTATTCCGAGAGTGCGCTGGCGCAGCTCTACAAGGTCAAGAACGCTGAAGGCATGTATCGTGGCGGGCCGGCCTTCTATATCGCACGAGGACTGCGTGCTCCCTGGGCCGGAGGGATATTCTCCGTCTGCCTGATCCTCTCCTTCGGCCTCGTGTTCAACGCAGTTCAGGCGAACTCGATTGCCGACGCAATGGAAGGCGCCTTCGGCGTCCCAAAGCTCGCGGTGGGTATCGTCGTTGCCATCCTTGCGGGTGTCGTGATCTTCGGCGGTATCCGCCAGATCGCGCGTGTCGCAGAGTACGTCGTGCCATTCATGGCTGGTGCCTACCTGCTCACGGCAATCTATATCCTCACCACCAACTGGTCGGAGGTCCCCGGCGTCCTCAGCACCATTTTCGCCAGCGCTTTCGGATGGCAGGAGGCTGCGGGAGGCACCACCGCCGGCATCATGGCAGCAATGCTGAACGGCGTGAAACGCGGCCTGTTCTCCAATGAGGCAGGCATGGGATCGGCGCCGAACATTGCGGCCGTCGCCACGCCCGTGCCGCATCATCCCTCCTCCCAGGGGTTCGTACAGGCGCTCGGCGTCTTCATCGACACCATTCTCGTCTGCACCGCGACTGCAGTGATGATCCTGCTCTCCAGCGCACTCGTTCCCGAAAGCGGCGTCACCGGTACCCAGCTGACGCAGGCCGCACTGGAGGAGCATCTTGGGACCTTCGGCGCCTACTTCGTCGCGATCGCCATCTTCTTCTTCGCGTTCACGTCGATCATCGGCAATTATTCCTATGCGGAGAACGCGATGACCTTCCTCGGTGCCGGCACCGGCCTGGCGATCACGACCCTGCGGAGCGCCGTCCTCGTGATGGTTGTCTGGGGTGCCTACGAGACCGTGACCACGGTCTTCAACGCCGCTGACGCCTCCATGGGCCTGATGGCCACCATCAACCTGATCGCCATCGTGCTCCTGTCGGGTACCGTCGCCAAGCTGACGAAGGACTATTTTGCTCAAAGGAAGGCTGGTGAATCGCCAGTCTTCCATGCGGCCGACTATCCGGAACTCGCAGGCAAGATCGACAAGACGATCTGGACCCGCGACTGACAGCGAAACCATTCAGGAGAGACCCAATGGCTGCAGAAGGTGCCGACCGGAAGATCGATTACATTGAGTTCAACGTACGGGATATCGAGCGCACAAAGCACTTCTACGGCGCAGTCTTTGCCTGGACGTTCACGGATTATGGACCGGACTATTGCGAATTTGGCGACGGCCGGCTGACCGGCGGCTTTGCGAAAACTCATACGGTCACGCCGAAAGGCGGACCGCTGGTGATACTGTATTGTTCGGACCTGGAGGCGGCGCTGTCGCGGGTGGAGAAGGCGGGAGGCCAGGTCTCCCGCCCGATCTTCGACTTTCCTGGCGGCCGGCGCTTCCATTTCATCGACCCCGAGGGATACGAGCTGGGAGTCTGGTCGAACGCATGAAAAAAGGCCGCGCCACGGCGCGACCTTCAAGTTCAAATGGGGAGAGATCTACTCTCCGCCGCCCAGCGAATGGACGTAGACTGCCAGTTGCTTGACTGTCTCGTTGCTCAGGCGCGCGTTCCAAGCCGGCATGACGCCATGACGCGGAGCCTGAATCTGCTGCGCAATCTCAGCCTCACCCTGGACCTTTAGCCAGATCGCGTCGGCCAGATTGGGAGCGCCGAGGTCGCGCACGCCTTCGGCATTTTCGCCATGGCAGGAGGCGCAATTGTCGGCATAGAGCTGCTGGCCAGGCTCCACCATCGAAGGGTCGCGCGGCGTGCCGCTGAGGCTGACGACATAGGCCGCCACCTGCCGGACCTCCTCGGGCTGGAGGATATCGATGAATGCCGGCATTTCCGATACTCGCGTATCCGCGTCGACCGGATCGCGAACCCCATGTGCGATGGTCTGGTAGATCGCGTTGATGTCGCCGCCCCACAGCCACTCGTCGTCATTGAGGTTTGGATAGCCCTGCCCGCCTGCAGCACCCGTGCCATGGCATTGGACGCAGTTGACCCGGAAGGCCGAGGCGCCGCCGGCCGTGGCGAACTGTGCGAGCTGCGGATCGGCGAGGATCTCCTCGAGCGAGACCTTCGATATCTTCTCGATGACTTCGCCCTGGGTAATCTTTGCCCCTTCCAGGTCACCCGCCAGTTCGGCGCGGCTGGAATAACCCAGCACGCCCTTGGTCGCTTCGTTGACCAGCGGCCAGGCCGGATAAAGGATCGTGTAGCCAAGGGCCCAGACAATGGTGGCGTAGAACGTCCAGACCCACCATCGGGGCATCGGGTTGTTCAACTCGCGAATGCCGTCCCACTCGTGTCCGGTGGTTTCGACGCCGCTGATTTCGTCAATATGCTTGTCCGCCATCTATCAATCCTCCTTCAGAGGGATCTGGGCGGCATCCTTGGCAAGAGCCTTGGCGCCCGGGCGCAGGGTGAAAAGGACAACACCGATAAAAAACAGGGTCATGGCAAGCAGGGCCCAGCTGTCGGCGAAAGCGCGAAGTGCAGTGTAGATTTCCATCTGGACCTCCTCAGCGATAGCCAGCAGTGGCGTCATAGGTCGAGAAGTCGACTAGCGTACCGAGCATCTGGAGATAGGCCACCAGAGCGTCCATCTCGGTCAGTTCGGCAGCATTTCCGTCGAAATCACCGATCTTGGCCTTAGGGTAGCGCTCGCTGATACCTGACGTGTCTGCATTGGGATCCGCCTGCGCCTTGAGGTCCGCCGCGGCGTTTTCCAGCATCTCATCGGTATAGGGCACGCCTACCGCCCGATTGGCACTGAGCTCCATGGCGACATTGGTCACCTGTAGCGGCGTGTCCTTCAGGAAGGAGTAGCTCGGCATGACCGATTCGGGCACGACCGAGCGCGGCTCGATCAGGTGCTGCACGTGCCATTCGTTCGAATAGCGGTCGCCGACGCGGGCGAGGTCTGGCCCCGTCCGCTTCGAACCCCACTGGAAGGGATGGTCGTACATGGATTCCGCAGCCAGGCTGTAGTGGCCGTAGCGCTCCACCTCGTCGCGGAACGGCCGGATCATCTGGCTGTGACAGGTGTAGCACCCTTCACGGATGTAGATGTTACGGCCGGCCAGTTCGAGCGGCGAATAGGGGCGCATGCCCTCTACCTTTTCGATCGTGTTCTCCAGGTAGAAGAGCGGCACGATCTCGACGATCCCGCCGATCGACACCACGAAGAGGGAGCCGACCAGAAGCAGGGTCGCGTTACGTTCAACGAATTTGTGTTTGTCCAGAAGAGCCATGGATCCGCTCCTTATTCGGCCGGCTGGAGGGCCGCGGGTGCGGCAGCACCCGGAACCTTCTCGCGCCGCTCATAGCCGAGGATTGTCATCGTGATGTTGAAGGCCATGATCAGCGCACCAGCGAGGAACATGGCGCCACCGACGGCACGCAGCACGTAGTACGGGAACATGGCTGCGACTGATTCGGCGAACGAGTAGACGAGGAAGCCTTGGTCATCGTATTCGCGCCACATCAGGCCCTGCTGGACACCGGCAACCCACATCACGGCTGCGTAGACGACGATGCCGAGAGTGGCCAGCCAGAAGTGCCAGTTGACCAGTTGGATGCTGTAGAGCCGGTTGCGGTTCCAGAGCTTCGGAACGAGGTAGTACAGCGCGCCGAAGGTGATCATGCCGTTCCAGCCGAGAGCACCCGAATGCACGTGGCCGATCGTCCAGTCCGTGTAGTGGCTGAGCGAGTTGACCGCCTTGACCGACATCATCGGGCCTTCGAAGGTCGCCATGCCGTAGAAGGCGACGGCGATGACCATCATGCGAACGATCGGGTCGGTACGGATCTTGTCCCAAGCGCCCGAGAGCGTCATCAGGCCGTTGATCATGCCGCCCCAGGAGGGCATCCAAAGCATGACGGAAAAGACCATGCCAAGCGTCTGCGCCCAGTCAGGCAGAGCCGTGTAGTGCAGATGGTGCGGACCGGCCCAGATGTACATGAAGATCAACGCCCAGAAGTGGATGATCGACAGACGGTAGGAATAAACGGGACGGTTCACCTGCTTCGGGATGAAGTAGTACATCATGCCGAGGAAGCCCGCAGTCAGGAAGAAGCCGACCGCGTTATGACCGTACCACCACTGCGTCAGGGCGTCCTGAACCCCGGAAAAGGCCGAGTAGCTCTTGGACCCGAGGAAGGAGACGGGAATAGCCAGGTTGTTGACCACGTGCAGCATCGCAATGGTTACGATGAAGGACAGGTAGAACCAGTTGGCCACATAGATGTGGGGCTCCTTGCGCTTCAGGATCGTTCCCAGGAAGACCACGAGATAGGCGACCCAGACAATCGTGAGCCAGAGATCCACGTACCACTCAGGTTCCGCGTATTCGCGGGACTGGGTGATGCCGAGCAGATAGCCGGTCGCGGCCATGACGATGAAAAGCTGGTAGCCCCAGAAGACGAACCAGGCGAGGTTGCCGCCAAAAAGGCGCGCGCGGGAGGTGCGCTGCACCACATGGAATGACGTCGCGATGAGCGCATTGCCGCCGAAGGCGAAGATCACCGCCGAGGTGTGGAGCGGTCGCGTCCGTCCGAAGTTCAGCCAGGGCTCGATGTTGAGGTCGGGGAAGGCAAGTTGCAGCGCCACGATAACGCCGACCAGGAAGCCGACAACGCCCCAGAACATCGTTGCGATGACGCCATATTTGACGACCTCATCCAGATATTCCGATTGGCGGGCAGCCTTCTGCGCCGCCGTGACCGGTGCGAAGTTGGCCCGGCGCACCATGACGACGGTACCGGCAAACAGTGCAAAGAAAAGTACCCACATATGGGCAGCGAAAAGACTGTCATGGGCGAAGGCCACTCCCAGCAAAGCCAGGAAAGCGCCGACCGCCAAGGCCAGTGTTTCTACGGTATAGTTCATGTTGGACATCCCCCAACGGCGTGTTTCAATCTCGCGTCGATCATCTGGCAACCCGAATCCCTCGGCGGCCAGAGCATCGGCGATTGTGGGCAGCTTTGCCACCGACACGTCAAGGCAGCCTTGATTTGGATCAAGGCGCGAAAAGTCGCCCTCGGCGAATCTCGGCTTCAGCTCAATAGCACTGAGCCATGATCGAGGGCGAGAAATGACCATGAATCAGAGACCTGACGAACAGAGCCATATTCTCTTGGCCCGCGGGAAAGTTTTGCCCGACGAAGAGATCGTTGCCTGGCTCCGCAGTGCACATGCCGAGCAACTGGCCCTCTGCGACGAACTGGAGGAGATCGCCGATTCGCTTCCGTCCAACATCAACAAGCAGAAGTGTATCTACGCCGCCAAGGCGCTTGTACCGATGATTCAGGCGCTCCACCGCTATGAGGAAACCGTTCTCTTCCCCCGCGTCCAACAGAAGAACGCGGTCGCCGACAGCGGCGAAACCCTGTCACGCTTGAGATACGAGCATCTCGAGGACGAGGGTTATGCGGAGGAGCTCACCGAAACGCTCCTGAAGCTTGGCTCCAGTGATCCCGTCAACATCGAGGCTGTCGGCTACATGCTCCGGGGTTTCTTTGAGGGGATGCGCCGGCACATCGCGTTCGAACAGGCCCACCTGCTCAAGACCCTCGCCAACTGATCCTCAGCCGACGCTTCTGCGTCGGCGTCGGTCTGCCATTTCCTGCATCACCACCATGGCGCCGACCTGGGCCCGCGCCTCGGTATAGCAAGGGGACATTCGGCAGGAAATGACGACGGTATCGCCGTCTCTTTCCTCGGCATAGGTGAGCGACGTGCTCTCACCCGCGAGGCAGCGATCCAGCGGCTCACGAAGATCGCACTGGAAATGGTGTATGCCGACCAACTCGGCAAAATGCCTGCCGATCACCTTCTCCTTCGACAATCCCAACTGCCGGGCATTTGTCTCGTTCGAATAGAAGACTCGATAGCCCGGAACGACCACCAGAATCCGTTCGGCGATGCCGTCGAACAGTGCCGGATCGAGCAGACCGTTGATCGTGTTCCCGCCTTCGCTCGATTCGGTGCGATCAGATCTCTTTCCTGGGATCTCGCCTGCGGCGCGCCCGATCTGGGGAGCGAGGTAGCGCTCCACCAGCATCTGCAGAAGGTGGCCATTGCGATGCACGCACCCTCTGTCGTCAGCCTCCGTCTTCAGCAGTTCCAGAGCGAACCTGAACTGCGCCTGGATTCCGGCAGCATCCGTCACTTCGTGACGGAATATCGCCTGCAGAAGCGGGTCGATCTCCTGGTCCAGCGCGTGAACCGTGACATTGTCTTCCCGATCTATTGCTGTCTGCAGCCGTCCATACTTGGACCAGAAGAGGTCGATCAAAGCTTCCACACACCACCTCCCCCCGGAGCGGAGATCTTCTCACGGCAGCCGGAACTTAGCCGGCTCGCCCGTCGCAACATGCCGACATAAGGACGCAAAACTTGCGCGAGCATTGATCAATTCCCGCTCGCACGCAATACATGCTCAGTCCGTCAGCGTCTTCTTGATCGCCCAGCGGTCGTGATACCAGAGCCACTGATCGGGATACTCCCGCACCCAGCATTCGACCTTGTCGTTCAGCATCTGAGCCGTCGCCTGCACATCGACCGCGCCGCTCGCATTTCTCGGCACATCGATTCGAGGTTCGATCTCCAGCCGGTAACGATTGCCGGGAAGGCGGATGCAGCGGGCCGGGTAGACCTCGGCGTCGAACTGGCGCACGAGCTTGGCGAGCAGCGGGTTGGTCCGCACAGGTTTGCCGAAAAAGGACGTGGTCAGGCCACGGCCGAACTTCTGGTCCACCAGCACGCCCACACCGCCGCCAGCCTCAAGCCGTCGAGCCAGAGCAAAGGAGGACCCGGCATGCGACGGTACCAACTGGCCCATGCGGGCGCTACGAAACGCGAAGACCTTTTCGGCGATGTAGGGATTGTTCGGCGGACGGAAGAGGACCATCACATCCAGACCGAAACTGTTGCCGGCAACCGGAAGCAGCTCGAAATTGCCGGTATGGGCAGTAAAGACGATGAACGGGCGCAGATTGTCGCGGAGATCCAGGAAAAGCGGTATCCCCGATACCTCAATACGACCAGGCGTCGAACGCTCAGGGTCGAAGTCGAAGAGTCGATCCAGGAAAACGTATTCGGCGGCAAGACGGCCCATGTGCCCCCAGCTCGCAAGCGCGATTTCCTGTAACTCACCATCCGTTTTTTCCGGATAGGCATTACGCAGGTTGGTCAGCATCAGCCTGTGACGACCGAGCTTCGGACCGATCCACCTTGCTACCCGATCC
This sequence comes from Pseudorhizobium halotolerans, assembly GCF_902153235.2. Taxonomy (NCBI): domain Bacteria; kingdom Pseudomonadati; phylum Pseudomonadota; class Alphaproteobacteria; order Hyphomicrobiales; family Rhizobiaceae; genus Pseudorhizobium; species Pseudorhizobium halotolerans. Next base: position 828,298 of record NZ_CABFWE030000005.1, read on the forward strand.
GCGAAATCGATCGCAGCATCTGCAGGCAAGAGCTTCAGCACATTGAGAATCGCGAAGACCGCCTGCGCCACCAGCCACTGCTGGAAACGCCGGAGACCGAGCACGATCCTCGTCAGGAACATCTTCAAGGGATCAATCCATCCTGAGGACGATCTTGCCGAATACCTGCCTCGTCTCCATGCGCTCGAGCGCCCGATCGATATCATCGAAGGTGACTTCCGTATCAATCACCGGATGAACGACGCCGCGCGCCATCTTCTGCATGGCGTCCGCCATGTTCTCCATGCGGCAGCCGAAGGAGCCGAGCAGCTTCAGCTGCTGCTGGAAAAGCATCATCAGGTTCATGCTTGTGGAGACGCCGGAGGTCGAGCCGCAGGTAACGAGCCGCCCTCCCCGCTTCAGCGACAGCATGGAGCCGGCCCAGGTATCAGCGCCGACATGTTCAAAGACGACGTCCACCCCCTTCTTCTTCGTAAGCTTGCGGACCACGCCTTCGAAGCGGTCGGTGCGATAGTTGATGACGTGATCTGCGCCGAGCGCCTTGGCGCGCTCGATCTTGTCGTCCGAACCGACGGTGGTGATCACCGTACAACCCGTCTTCTTGGCAAGCTGGATCGCCGCCGTGCCAATCCCGGACCCTCCGGCATGCACGAGGATCGTTTCACCGGGCTCGAGCTTGGCATTGTCGAACAGCATGTGCTCGACGGTGCCGAAGGTGACGGGCGCCAAGGCTGCACCGACGGCATCGACACCCGGAGGCGCCGGAACGAGCAGGCGTGCGGGCAGATTGGCTTTCTCCTGGGCGAAACCGTCGAGATGGAAGCCGTGGACGCCGGAGACGTTCTCGCAAAGATTGTCGCGCTTTTCCCGGCACGGCTTGCACAGCCCGCAGGTGCGCGCCCCATAGATCGAGACCAACTGCCCCGGAAGAACGTTTGAGACGCCCGGGCCGATTGCTTCGACCACGCCCGATGCTTCCGCGCCAATGGTGAGCGGCATCTTGCGCTTGGCAAAGGCCATTCCGCGCCAGCCCCAGACATCGATGTGATTGAGCGCCACCGCCTTGACGCGAAGGGTGACCTCGCCGGGACCGGGCGCTTCGGGCTCGGGAATGTCCACAGCCTCGAGCTTGCGGTCGTCGATCAGTTGCAGAGCACGCATAACAGGTATTCCTTCGCCCGAAGGCGTTCCAGATCGTCAGAGGGATTGGCGACGGTCTCTAAGCTGGTTCCAGCGTCATGACAAGGCTGGCGTTCTGCCCGCCGAAGCCGAAGGAGTTCGACAGCACGGCCGTAACCTGCTGATCCCGCTTCTGGTTCGGCACCACATCGAGGACGATGGTCGGGTCCGGATTGACGTAGTTGATCGTCGGCGGGAGGGTGCCCGTCAGCATCGTCTGGATCGAGAACACCGCCTCGACTGCGCCGGCCGCCGTCAGCGTATGGCCGATCATCGATTTGTTCGACGAGACCGGAATGTCTTTCAGCCGGTCGCCGAAGACGGCGAGCATCGAGCCGTACTCCATCTTGTCATTTTCGGGCGTCGACGTACCGTGGGCATTGATGTAGCCGATCCGGCTTTCATCCATTCCCGCATCTTCCAGCGCCGCCCGGATGGTGGCGATTGCCGGGCCGCCGTCCGGCGAGGAACGGGTCCGGTGGAAGTGATCGGCCTTCTCGCCGCAACCCTTCAGGATACCAAGCACTTTCGCGCCGCGGGCGACGGCCGATTCAAGCGACTCGAGAACGAGCGTCGCCGCACCTTCGGCAATAACGAAGCCGTCGCGATCCTTGCTGAACGGCTTGGATGCCTTTTCCGGTGGATCATTCTGCGTCGAGAGCGCTGAAAGCAGCGAGAAGCGGATCAGCGCCTCGGCACTGACGGAGCCGTCCGTGGCGACAACGAGCGAGCGGTCGGTCCGACCCTGACGGATCGCCTCGACGCCGAGCTGGATGGCGGTGGCACCGGACGCGCACGCGGTGGACAGCGTTACCGGCAGGCCGCGGGTCCCGAACCTGTCGGCGAGCCGCTCGGAGATCGAGCCGAACTGGACGGCCTCGAGGAAGGCTGGATCCGGGCGCTCCCGCATCGCGGCGAGGAAGCGATCATAGGCGTCGCCCTCCACCTGCGATGGTGGTGCGCGATCGGCCAGTGCGAAACGTGCCGACCATTCCGGTTCCACTGGCGGTGCCGCCAGGAAGAGCGGGCCTTCGAAGTCTCCGGAGAGGTCCGCCTGCGCGAGCGCTTCCGCCGTCGTCTCGCGCGCGAAGGCGTAGGAACGCTCGACAGCGTTGTCCGCCGGCACGTCGATGAAGTCGACGGTGCCGCTGATACGCGTCGAGAGCCCTTCGGTCGGGAAGCGGGTGATCTTGTGGATGCCCGACGTGCCGGAGGTAAGTGCCGCCCAGTTGTCCTGCAGCCCCTGCCCCAGCGAGGTGATGACGCCCATGCCGGTCACGGCGATGATCGGGCGGCCGAGATGATCGGTGAAGCGGTTGTCGCTCATGGTCGTTCTCCTCACGCGTTCGGCGACAGGACCGCAAGGCCCTCGCCGCGCGTATAGCCGACCGTCGTCACCACGGCGCGGTTCGCCGACGCCGGCATCGGCTGTTCAAGGCTGGAATCGAAGGAAGGCACGCGAAGGCCGCCGTCGAGCACGAGCGCCGCGAGCGCCAGACCGAGAGGGAACTGGGCCTCCATGCCGTGGCCCGTCACCCCGCCATAGCCGCGCAGCGTGGCGCCGGGGAAGGTCTTCTGGATGACGTCGCGTTCGCGCGCAGTCGGATCAACCAGTCCGCTTGCGCCGGAAAAGACCAGCGTCTGGGCCGGATCCGTATCCGAGGCAAGCTTGGATAGCCGCTCGAGGCGTTGCTCGAACTTACCGTCGTCCCGGCTGCCGCGGTCCCCTTCGACAGCGTCGATCGTGGCGTAGATACGCGCACCACGCGCTTCGGCGTTCGCACGCGATTCCAGCACCAGGAAAGCGCCGACGGAGCCCATGATCATGCCGCCGCCGTTGTCAGCCGAACGCTGCCACAGCGGATGCCAGGAGCCGGTTGCATGGGCACGGATGCCCTCCACAAGCAGAATGATGTCGGCGCGTTCCGCAACGAAGGCACCGCCCACCAGCGAATGCGTCGATTGACCGGACTTGATGCGGTGATAGGCGGTCTCGACGGCCGAAATGCCGGCCGCCTCCTCACCCATGAAGGTACGGGAGGAGCCGGTAACCTTGTGGACGATCGAGATATTGCCGGCGAGAAGGTTGGAAAGCTGGGCGAGGAAAAGCGTCGGGCGCAGTTCGGTCGTCAGCTTCTCGTTGAGCAGCGTCTCGCGATCATTGCGCTTCAGCGCCTCGTCGACGATGAGCGAATCCACCTTGATGTCGCGCTCGCCACCGCCGGCGGCGACGATCATGTCCATCGTGGCACAGGCTTCGGTATTGTCTTTCAGGCCGGCATCATCGAGAGCCAGGCCTGCGGCAAAGACGCCGAGCCGCTGCCAGTTCTCCATCTGCCGCTGGTCGCCTCTCTTGGCGATCTGCTGCGACCAGTCGATCTCCGGCATCGGATGCACGGGGTAAGGCTTGAAGCGCTCAGTCTCGACCTTCGGCGGCTCCACATCGGCGGCCGACAGAAGCGCGATATGCGGCTCCTTGCCAACGCCATGGCAGGTGACGATCCCGATACCGGTGATCACGACATCATTGTCAGACTTGCTCATCCTGTCCTCATTGCCTGGCGGTCACGCGCCAGCTTGAAGCGCGTCCATGAGCCCGACTTCTCTCGCACGCTTGCGAACGATGTCGGCAAGCGGCACCTCGCTGAACGGCATCGTGCGCAGCTTCAGTTGCGCGTCGCAGACCTTCTTGCCGTTCGACGTCATCTTCGCCTTCGTTACGGCGTAGCCGGAACCCTCATGCTCCAGAAACGCCTCGATGTCGAGTACAGCCTCCGGCTCCACGAACGACCGCATCTTGGCGCCATCGACCGACATCAGGAACGGCATGGCCGCGAAATCAGTGGCTGCCAGCACCAGCATGCCGGAGGCCTGTGCCATCGTCTCGATCAGAAGAACGCCGGGAACAAGCGGCATTCCCGGGAAGTGACCTTCGAAGACAGGGCTTTTCGCCGGAACGACCGACCTCGCCTTCAGTGTGTTGGTGGAGAGGTCCACGCTCTCCACCCGGTCGATCATCTGGAAGTATTCAAGCAGCATTCATGCCTGGGGAATGGCTTCTCAGCCCTTCGCCGCCCTCAGTTCGTCGATCTTCGCGCAGAGGTTCTTGAGGACGAAATATTCCTCGGTTGAAACCTTGCCTTCGTTGACTTCCTGGGTCCACTGCTCGAGCGGGATCTTGATGCCGAATTCCTTGTCGATCGCGAAGACGATGTCGAGGAAGTCAAGGCTGTCGATGCCGAGGTCGTCGATCGTGTGGCTTTCAGGCGTGATCGTTTCGCGATCGATCTCGCTGGTTTCCGCAATGATGTCGGCAACTTTATCGAATGTAGCAGTCACGCCAATGTCCTCTGAAATAACGATTCAGCGTCCCACATAGGGAAAACTGGGGCAAATGCCAATCCCCGTTTGCCCCGCCGGAACATTTGCCGTCCCACTGTTGCCAAAGGCGAACTCGTTCGATCTTCGATCCATCAATGCGCGAAGTGTCGCAGCGACGAATTCGCAAATGTTGATCCAGATCAATTTGCTGCATTAGCGGTTGACGATGATCAACATCATCTCGCAACTGCAAACTCAATCGGGGCAGCCAAATGGACATCCAGATCAAGGAGACCCAGAGCCGGGACATTCCGGGAGTTTGCCGATCCTGCGAAGCTCGGCATGGGGGGATCTGTTCCGCCCTCACCCCGGCCCAGCTTGCCGAGTTGAGCAAGCACGCCTCCCGGCGCAAGGTCGAGGCCGGGAACGAGGTTATCGGCCAGGGTGAGAGCATAACGTCCTACAGCAGCATCCTAAACGGCGTGGTGAAGCTGTCGAAGGTGATGGCGGACGGCCGCCAGCAGATCGTTGGCCTGCAGTTCGCGCCCGATTTCATGGGACGTCCATTCCTGGGCGAAAGCAGGATGAGCGCCGAAGCTGCCACAGATACCGAGATCTGCGTCTTCCCCCGCCGGGCAATCGAGCGGCTGATGCGCGACGCCCCGAGCCTCGAGCGCCTCCTGCACAATCAGGCTCTCCAGGAACTTGATGACGCCCGCGACTGGATGCTGACGCTCGGCCGCAAGACGGCACAGGAAAAGGTGGCAAGCTTCCTGTGGCTCATCGCCAATCACAGCGACCCCGAGGTGGGCGACAGGAGCTTCTTTGATCTTCCGCTCTCACGATCGGACATTGCGGATTTTCTCGGCCTCACGATCGAGACGGTGAGCCGTCAGATGACAAAGCTCCGCAAGGACGGCGTGATCCAGATCGAGAATAATCGACACATCACCGTGCCGGACCTTGAACGGCTTGCCAACGCGGCGGGCATCGACCAGTAGCGGCGATTTCAGGCCGCCTTCCCCTCGACGATTGCAGCCCGGATCACCTCGAGAACGCGATCGCCGTCCACATCCGTGCAGACGAGCTGGCTCGGATGGCCGTCCCAGTGACCAGGCGGGAAGACCTTTCCGTCGGGCTTTTGGATCGTCTGGCCGTCTGCGATCCCGCCGCAGACGGCCCGTATCGGTCCGCTGCGTGTTCTGAAAAGATGCGGAGCGACAAGGTAGACGCAGGCGCAACTGTCATGGATCACCATGCCGTCGCCGACCCGATGCTTGTAGAATTCGATATAGAACTGCGAGATATCGGAGAGGAGCTGCACTGCCGGGCCACCGACCGCCGCCATCTCCGCCAGATAGCCGCTGGTCATTACCGTCTTCAACGTGACGTCGAGGCCGATCACCGTCACCCGCCAGGGCGCAGTGAAGACGAGATCAGCAGCTTCCGGATCGCCGTGGATATTGGCTTCGGCGGCCGGGCTGACATTGCCGTTGAGGTCGAAGGCGCCACCCATCACGATGACCTCTTTTACGAGCGCTGCGAAGTCCGGGTCTGCCTTCAGGGCCAGTGCCAGGTTGGTCATCCGGCCGACAGCGATCAGCGTTACCTCTCCCGGCTGCGCCCTCACCGTATCGATGATGAACTGCCATGCCGGCCGGCCATCCGCCTGCGCCTCCATCGTCTCGGGGATCTCGATGTCGCCTAGTCCGTTCTCTCCGTGAATGAAGGTGGGCCAGTGGCCTTCAGGACGCGCCGGGTCATAGGTCACGCCCGCGCCCTGCGCGACTGGCGCTGCGATGTTCCATTCCTGTGTCAGGAAGAGCGCATTTCGCGTCGTCAGCTCGATCGGTGCGTTACCGAAAACAGTCGTTACGCCGATAAGGTCGATCTCCGGATGCCGATGGAGGAAAAGCAACGCCATCGCGTCGTCAATGCCAGGATCCGTGTCGAAGATGACCTTGTGCATGGTTATGCCCTGCTACCGTTGGAAACGAGAAATGCCGCGCACCATATCGGCGATTCGTCGCGTTACAAGCCCAGGGCGCAATGCCTCCCCGTTGTTGGGCCGGCGACGCCAGATTCGCGACACAGAAGACATAGGCGCACGACAGAAATGCCGGACATCCAGACCGTGTGACTTCGGCTATCCCTTCATCTTCAGCGGGAGACCCGCCGCAACGAGGTAGACCGCGTCCGCAACCGCAGCGACCTGCTGGTGCAACCGGCCGGCATGGTCGCGAAACTCTCGCGCCATCCTATTCTCCGGGACGATTCCCAAGCCAACCTCATTGGAAACGAAGAGGTATCTACCCCGGAGCTTCTCGATGTGCTGGACCAGTTCCGCCGATGCCTGCTCGACATCGGCGCCTGCGATCATCAGGTTCGAGACCCAGAGCGTCAGGCAATCGACAAGTACGACCCGACCGTCCGACCCGACCTTCTCCAGACATCTCACCAGTTCAACGGGAGCTTCGTGCGTCGTCCAGCCGGTGCCCCGATCCTCGCGATGCCGGGCGATCCGCTGCGCCATCTCATCATCGAATGCCTGTCCCGTCGCCACGTAATGGCGTTCCAGCCCGCTCTCACGGGAAAGCCGTTCGGCAAACGAAGACTTACCCGACCGCGCTCCGCCGAGAATGAGCGTCGCATGGCGGCTCATCAGCAAATCACCTCAGTGCAATGGGGAAACGGGGATCGGTGTGGATCGCGGCAGCACAGGGGCTGAAAGATCGGACGATTCGTAGATCCATGAGGCGTCCGCCTTGGTTCATCAGCGATGCGCTGCCGCGACAGAAAGATGGAGAGCGACAGAATCGATGTCAACCGACTGCGCTCCAGGACAGCATGATCATCGGGATACAAAGCGGCGGGTACGCACTACCTGACCCGCGCTCCGGCGAAGCAACCGTCCGCGATTGGATGATTAGCGTCACATCGTTACCGGAACGTTAGCCGCCAATCCTTCGGAAGGTTTTTTTGCACCTGCCCTCACGAAGGAGTGCCCCGGCGCAAGGCAATAAGCGGTTGATTTCAACCGGGCAAACCCTAGTCTGAAGGATGGTTACAGAGAACGCCGCTCCCCCTGGAGACAGTGCAGCCGAAGACGGCAAGTGCGGCCCGAAAATCGAGACGTTTGTAGATGAACAGGCTACCAGTCTATCTCGGCGCACTCCTGGCGGCGATCTTGATCAGGGTCGGGGCTGCAGAGGCCGCATGCGGAGACATCAGCATCGCCGAGATGAATTGGGGTTCGGCCGCCGTGGCCGCGCATATCGACGAAATCATCCTCGAACACGGCTACGACTGCGAGGTCACGCTCGTACCCGGAGATACAATACCGACGTTCACGTCGATGCTCACAAAGGCGCAACCCGATATGGCGCCGGAATTCTGGATCAATGCCGTGCGCGCGCCCCTGGCCAAAGCGATTGGAGAGAACCGGCTGCTGCTGGGAGCGGAGATACTCCAGGAGGGAGCGGTCGAAGGTTGGTGGGTCCCGGCATTTATCATCGAAGCACACCCGGAGATACGGACCGTCGACGATGCTCTGGTGCGGCCGGACCTCTTCCCCTCTCCCCGCTCCCCCGGCAGGGCAGCAATCCAGAGTTGTCCCGACGACTGGAGTTGTCAGGCAACAACCCGCAACCTGTTCCGCGCATTCGGCGCAGCGGACAAGGGATTTGAATTGCTCGAACCCGCCACTGCAGAGGCTCTGGATGCCTCCATCGCCAGCGCGTTCGAAACAAAGACGGGCTGGCTAGGCTACTACTGGGCGCCGACTGCCGCGCTCGGTAAATATCCCATGGCTCGGCTTTCCTTCGGGGTCACGCACAACCAGGTGGAGTGGGAAAACTGTACCGCCGTCCCTGGCTGCGCGAGCCCACAGAGAAACTCCTATCCCACCTCTCAGGCATTCACCCTGGTGACACAGGAATTCACCGAGAAGGCCGCCCCCGCAATGGACTACATCCGGACCCGGCAATGGTCGAATGCCACGATCAACGGCATCCTCGCATGGCAGGAGGAGAATCGAGCCAGCAACCGGAAGACCGCGGAGCATTTTCTGAAGACCCATGAGGAAGTCTGGTCCAAATGGGTGCTCCCGCTCGTGCAGGAGCGGGTCAGGACCGCACTTCAATAGCGCTTCGCCAGCACTGGCGCAGTGCGCGTACCGACCCGAATGCTGACCGAAGCTGCGGGGTCGGGGCCTCCACGAACTGAAATCACAGCCGACTCGCACTCATCGCTTGCCCTTGAATTCGCCTGCGGCTCGCGTGGAAAGCTTCGCATCAGTATTACATAATAGCACGAGGAAGGATACCAGAAGCCCTGAGGATATGAGAATGAGCAAGATCGCCCCGATCGCCAATCGCGACATGGTCGCCGACAGCCTCTCCGGCCTGACCGATGAGAACCGTTCCTGGCTCGGGCTGCTGATGGAGAACCCGACCTCGGACGATATCCTGCTCGATGGGCTGCACCTCTATCTCGATCACCAGACAGAGGCGCGCTTCCTCAATTCCCTGAAGATTAGGCAATGCGGGGAGTGGCTCGGGCACGCAGCGCCGGCTCGCCTGCAGGTAAAGCTGATGGAGGCCGCACGGTCGAGCCAGCATCCGGCATATGCGGCCTTTCGCGAAGGGCTTATTGAGTCAGGCGGGCTTGAGCGCGCCTATCCGGCGGCGAAGATCTGATAACCGGCGCAGCAAACGCAAAAAGCCGGCGCTCGGCCGGCTTTCCACTTGCATGATGGGATGTGTACGGCTGACGCTCAGCGCGCGGCGCGATCTACGCTGCGGCCTGCATCCTGCGTCGCATCAACGGCGTTGGCGGTATCCTGTCCTACGCCGCGAATCGTGTTGCCACAGGAACTCAGGGCAGCGGCTGTGAAAACGAGCATGGCGATGGCGGTTGCTTTTCTGGGCGTCATTCTCGAAGTCCTCCGATGGTTGCGGTCGTGCAAGGCAAAATGACCTTCCGCCACACGAACGCCTCAATCGGGAAAAAGTTCAATGTCTCCTCGAACGTACCTGTAGTTCATGACCGCTTGGGTCAGGCAGCGGCACGCGTGATCTGGCCGTAGAAGTCCCTGATGCTCTCCGCGACTGCCCGGGCGGGCACGGAAAGTTGTGGGCGCGTCAGCAGCCGGACGTCGAAGCTGAAAAGATCCGGCAAGCCTTCCTGCTGTCCGAGCACGACCATCTCATCGGAGACATAGGATCGTGGGAACGGTGCGATCGCGAGATCGGAGAGGACTGCTGCACGCTGCGCCATGGTGTGAGCGCTGGCATAGGCGATCCGATAGGCCCGCTTGTGCTTCTCAAGCTGTCCGATCGCCTCCTGCCGCCAGCAGCACCCCTCCTCCCATACCGATATAGGCAAAGGATCGCGCAAGTGAGCGTTACCACATTTCGCGCCGGCCCAGACGAGACGTTCCGTGTGGATGATGTCGCCAACGCCCGGAAAGGAACGCGGAGTGCAGTTGAACAAGGCAAGGTCGAGCCTCTGCTCCTCGACCCGCTTCCGAAGCGCTGAACTCATATCGACCGTGACGTCCACCATGATCCCGGGGAACTGTTCGGCAAAGTCCTTCAGAATGCGCGGAAGCAGACGCTCGGCAATATCGTCAGGCGCCCCCAGGCGCACCACGCCCGCCAGTTCCGGCATGACGAAACGGGAAACGGCCTCGTTGGACAGGGCCAACATTCGCCGCGCATAGGAAAGCAGTACCTCGCCGTGCTGCGTGAGAGACACGGATCGGGCGTCGCGCAGGAACAATGTCGTCCTCAGCTGCTCCTCGAGCTTCTTGATCTGCATGGACACGGCCGAAGGCGTTCTGAGGACTACCTCGGCCGCCGTCGAGAAATTCCCGGTTTCAGCAATCGCGACGAAGGTGCGCAAGACGTCGTTATCAAGCAACGGAAGCGGTGGGCGGAAGGGAGCAGCCATGGCATCCTCATCAAATAAACTGAATTTAAGCACAATATCATTTCGTTTGATTGAACGTCAATCACGTCCCATGCTCTCTCCTACAGAAACAAACTGCATGAGTAATTGACCACAACATTTCATGGATGCCATTCGCGACATCAGATTGATTGATGCGTCTCGCGTGCCATCCTGAAGACGATCCGCCAAAGGAGTAGATACCATGTCAACTCTCTCGCCCTTGAACGGCAGCTCCGGCGGCCGTATCCGCCGCCTGACCCGCCCCCTCGCCCGCCTCAGCTCCCAACTGCAACATGAATGGAGGCAGCGCCGGACGGAGCGTGTGCTGAATGGCCTGCCGGCAGAAATCCGCAAGGACATTGGCTGGCCGACCGGCGATCCTCTCGCATCGGACCTTCGCCATCCGGAGAATCCGTCACGGTGATTCCGCTGGTGCGGCCTCCACGAATGCTTCTGCTCAACTAGCAGCAGGACCGACCGAATCTACCGTGAGAACAAAAAGCTGGGGCCCCAAAGGGCCCCACTTCCCGACCGCGATTTTCCGTGCCACTCTCGGATCCTTAATCAGGCATTCGCAATCGACGGACACCGTGCATGAGCGTGATCAACGATCTTCGAGGAACAAGAAGAACTCTCGTCTTCTTCCTCGTTCCGGAGTTCACCTTGCTTCCATTCTCCGCCGCGGTTGAGACGCTGCGGATTGCCAATCGCATGCTTGGCTACCGCGCATATGATTGGCGCCTCTGTTCCGCCAATGGGGAAAAGGTCACCTGTTCCGCCGGAATCGGCATGGAGGTCGACACCTCGATCGCACAAGAGCGGAAATATCTCGGGGACGAGAAGCGCCCCAACATGGTGCTGGTGTGCTCCGGCATCGACGTCGAGGCCTATGACAACAGAAGCGTGAATGCCTGGCTTCGGGAAACCCATAACCGCGGGGTCGCGCTCGGCAGCCTTTGTACCGGCGCGCACATTCTCGCACAGGCTGGGCTTCTCGAGGGGCGCCGTTGCGCCATCCACTGGGAAAACCTCCCCGGCTTCGCCGAAGCCTTCCCGCAGGCGGAGGTCTATGCCGACCTCTATGAGATAGACGGAAACATCTATACCTGCGCGGGCGGAACCGCATCCCTCGACATGATGCTCACCCTGATTGGCGAGGATTTCGGCGAGAACCTCGTCAGCCGGATTTGCGAGCAGCAATTGACCGATCGCGTCCGAAGCCCGCACGATCGTCAGCGGTTGCCGTTGCGCGCGAGGCTCGGTGTACAGAACGCCAAGGTACTTTCAATCATCGAGCTGATGGAGAGCCATCTCGCGGAGCCCCTGTCGCTCGTTGAGATTGCGGAGGAGGCAGATCTCTCCCGGCGGCAGGTCGAGCGCCTGTTCCGCCAGGAAATGGGCCGCTCCCCCGCCCGCTACTATCTGGAGATCAGGCTCGACAGGGCGCGCCACCTCCTCGTGCAGTCCGCCCTGCCGGTGGTCGAGGTAGCGGTCGCCTGCGGGTTCGTTTCGGCGTCGCACTTTTCGAAATGCTACCGTGAGGTCTACGGTCGCTCGCCGCAGCAGGAGCGCGCCGGGCGCAAGCTGACCTTGGCATCGCAAAAGCCCAGCGTGGCGGCATAGCCGCGCTACCCGCCTCCGCCGAGACTTGCAGTTACCGCAGGCACTAGGCGGCGGCAGGCTGCCGTTCATTCTTCAATGCACGGATCTGGATCAGCGTGTCCAGGTTCTGGTTGATCCGGCAGTAGAATTCCTCGTCGATGAACGGTCTCAGCATGAAGTCGTTACCGCCCGCTTTCAGGAAGCGCGCCGACAGCAGTCTATTGGATGAGGAGGACACACCGATGATGCGCAATTCGTGCGAGCCGCGGGCGGAACGAATGCGGCGCGTAAGCTCGAAACCATCGATGTCCGGCATATTATAGTCCGTGACCACCAGACCGATATCCGGATTGCTCTTCAGGATCTCGAGTGCCTTGGCGCCACTTTCTGCGGTGCTGACCCGGAAATTGTACCGCTTCAGACGGCTGGTCAGCAGGGCGCGAGCCGTCGGGCTGTCGTCGACGATCAGCACATGGTGGCGATGGTTCGTGAGAAAGCGGGCGACAGATTCCGCCAGCATGTCCACCGCAAAGACATTGTCCTTGATAATGTAGTCGACAATTTCCTTCGAGAGCAGCTGATCGCGCGTCCCTTCGTGGAAGGTGCCGGTGAAGACGATCGTCGGAACGCTGAGATCAATCAGATATTCCAGCGCCTCGCCGTTCTCCGCCCCGGGCAGGTTGATGTTGGAGATCGCGAGCGTCACCGGAGATGTCGAGCGGTCGTAGGCAAGCTGGAGCTCTTCGAAATTCCGGCAGATCTCGACCTCGATCCCGAACAACTCTTTGAGCCGCGTCCCGATCATGGACGTGAAGACGTTCGAATCCTCGGCAAGCAGGATGCGCGAGTTCGCCAGAGATTGGCCGGAATACTGCATCCCGGAAATGCCAAGGAAAGTCATGTTGCCCCTTCAGTCGTTGCTGTCCCCACTTGGCAAAACCTACCAAAGCTCGTTTGCAGAAGCGTTAATTCCTGTGGCTAACTTGTTGCTGAAGAACGAAAAGACGGCCGAAGCCGCGTCCTTGGTAAAGGTCCTGTTACTGTGCTTAGGCCCGGAGTGCAGCATTGTCCGCATCATACGGGCTTTCCGGCACGACGGTCGCGTCGTAGAGGTCCCCGAGGATTTTGATCTTCAGCCGCGTGCCGACCTCGCTCTGCCCCGGCTTCACCATGGCGAGCGCCAGAGATTTGCCTACCCGCCAGCCGTATCCGCCGCTGGTGGCCCGACCGACCAGTTCCCCTGCCTCGTCGTATATCGCTTCCGAGCCACGGGCGTCGACGTCGCTGTTGCCCTCGACGACCAGCGTTACGAGGTTCCACCGCAGACCCTTTTCCTTGTAGGCGAGCATCGCGTCGCGACCGATGAAGGGCTTTTCGGGGCGGATGAACCGGTCGAGCGCCGATTCATAGGCGTTGTATTCGATCGACAGCTCACGCCCCATGTTGCGGTAGGATTTCTCCACGGCCATGGCGCTCATGGCGCGGATGCCGAACGGCTTGATGCCGAACTCCGCACCCGCCTCCATCAGCCGGTCGAAGATGTAGGCCTGCATCTCGATCGGATGGTGCAACTCCCATCCGAGTTCACCGACGAAATTGACGCGAAGTGCATGGGCCGTGGCGATACCGACCGAGATCTGCTTTGCAGTCAGCCACGGGAAATCCTTGTTCTCAAGGCTAGTGCGCGTGAGCTTCTTTAGTACGTCCCGAGACTTCGGGCCGGCAAGCACGAGCACCCCGTAGTTCTGCGTTATGGGCTGCAGATGGACCGAGCCATCGGTCGGCGCCAGCCGCTGCAGCAGGTCGTGGTCGTGCGCTTCGAGTCCCCCGGCGGAGACAAGGTAGAAGCGGTTTGGCGCCCATTCATAGACCGTGAATTCCGCCCGTACCCCGCCGGCCGGGGTGAGGACGTGGCAAAGCGCGATCCGGCCACGCTTCTTCGGGATTGCGTTGGCGAGGATCGAGTCCAGCCAGACCCGAGCGCCGGGTCCGGAAACTTCCATCTTGGCGAAGGGCGACATGTCCAGGACGCCCACATTCCCGTGGACGTTCTGCACCTCGTTACCCACGTGTTCGAAGTAGTTCGAGCGGCGGAAGGACCACTTCTCCACGATCCGTCCGTCGTCCAAGGGCGGCGCGTGATTGTGGCTGGTGATGACATCTGCGCCGACACCCAATTGGTCTTTGGGCACCTCGTAGCCTTCCGGCGCGTACCAGTTCGCGCGCTCCCAGCCGTACACGGAGCCGAATACGCCGCCGAGCTTCTTCAGCCGGTCGTAGATCGGCGTCGACTTCAGCGGACGTGCCGCGGCACGCTCCTCATCCGGATAGTGCATGGTGAAGACGTTGGCATAGGCCTCCTCGTTCTTGGCAATGAGGTAGCCTTCCGTCGCATAAGGTCCGAAGCGCCTGGGATCGACGCCCATCAGGTCGACGGTCGAATCGCCGTCCACGATCCATTCGGCGAGCTGCCATCCGGCCCCACCCGCGGCGGTGATGCCGAAGGAGTGGCCCTCATTCAGCCAGAAGTTCTTGAGACCGGGAGCCGGGCCGACGATCGGGTTGCCGTCAGGCGTATAGGCGATGGCGCCGTTGTAGACCTTCTTGATGCCGACCTCCCCGAAGGCAGGCACGCGGACGATGGCCGCCTCGATGTGTGGCATCAGCCGGTCCAGATCCTCCTGGAAAAGCTCGTATTCGCTCTCCGCCGAGGGACCATCGACGTAGCAGACCGGCGCACCGACCTCATAAGGGCCGAGGATCAGTCCGCCGGCTTCCTCGCGCATGTACCAGGCACTGTCCGACTCACGCAGGACACCCATCTCCGGCAGGCCCTGGCGCCGGCGCTCCTGGATCGCCGGATGGGGCTCCGTGACGATGTACTGGTGCTCGACGGGAATGACAGGGATATTGATGCCGACCATCTCGCCGGTCTTGCGGGCGAAGCTTCCGGTACAGGAGATGACGTGCTCTGCGGTGATCTCGCCCTTGTCGGTCGTCACCTTCCACATACCGTCCTGCTGCTGCTCGATCGCAGTGACGGCGGTGTGCCGGTAGATCGTCGCGCCGCGGTCGCGGGCTCCCTTCGCCAGCGCCTGGGTGAGGTCAGCCGGCTGGATATAACCATCATCCGGATGCTGGATGGCGCCGAGCAGGCCGTCCGTCTCGCAAAGCGGCCACACCTCCTTCACCTGTTCGGGCGTCAGGATGTTGACCCTGACACCGATCGTCTCCGCAATGCCGGCATAGTACATATACTCGTCCCAGCGATCCCTGGTGCGGGCGAGCCGGATGTTCGAGACTTTGGCAAAACCGACATTCATGCCGGTCTCCGCCTGGAGTTCCTCGTAAAACCGGACAGAATACTTGTGAAGCTGGCCGACCGAATAGGACAGGTTGAAAAGCGGCAGCAGACCGGCGGCGTGCCAGGTAGAACCGGATGTCAGCTCCTTGCGCTCGATCAGGACGCTGTCACTCCACCCCTTCTTCGCCAGATGATAGAGCGTCGAAACACCGACAACTCCGCCCCCGATGACAACGGCACGCGCATTCGCCTTCATTCACTCGCCCCTCGCGTTGATCGTCTTTCCCGACAAGACGATGCATGACCTCGGCCGCAAGAACTATGCAGTTCCCGCCACAAGACCAAACGCCTGATTACGACATACGAAAAGCTTGCCGCGACGGCTCACACGCCGGCGCCACCCTCCACGGTTCCGTCTTCCTCCTTCCCCGACCCCTCCCTGTTTCGACCCGGGCGCGGCAGGATCATGATGTCCTGGCGGGCATACGGGATTTCGATCCCCTCCACTTCGAAACGCTTCAGGATTTCGATGCGCACTTCAGCCCGGATGCGGATCCCGTCGGAATAGTCCGCGAGGCAAAAGCGCAGTTCGAAGTCGAGCGAGGACGCACCGAACGCGAGGAAATCGACATGGGGCTCGGGATTGCGAAGCACTTCGGGTACCGCCCGGGCGATCTCCAGCAGGATCGCGATCACCTTCTCCGGGTCCGTCCCATAGGCGACGGAAACTGGAATTTCTGACCGCTGCACGCGGTTTCGGTGTGTCCAATTGCCGACGGGCGCGTTGATCAGGTCCGAGTTCGGAACAATGATCGACTGTTTTCGGAAGGTCTCGATCTCCGTCGCCCGTACTGAAATGCGTTTGACGATGCCTTCGGTCGTCCCGGTAACGACATGGTCTCCGACCTTGAACGGACGTTCGACGAGCAGAATCAGGCCGGAGACGAAATTCGAGACGACATTCTGCAGACCGAAACCGATGCCGACCGAAAGCGCCGAGGCCACAAGCGCAAGGCTGGAAAGATCGATGCCGGCGGCCGACACGCCGAGGATGACCGCAATCCCGATACCGAGATAGCCGATGCCGGTCTTGACCGAATTTCGCACGCCCGTGTCGACATGGCTGCGTGCAAGAACGTGACTGTCGATCCACTTCTGAACCCATTTGGTGGCAAGGTAGCCCAAGCCGAACAGCAGGATCCCGCCCAGGATTCCCACAATCGAGATGGAGATATTGCCGATCGTGATCCGGGTGAAGAAGCGATAGATCCAGGCCTCGATGTCGGTGACCTGAAAACCCCAGGTCAGCAGGATGAGGGGTATGCCGAGAAGAAGAGCGATGGCGTAGACCAGAAGGCCGGCAGCAAGCCCAATCTGGTCCAGCGCGACTTCGCCCAACTGGAACCGCCTCGCAAGTCGCTCGCCCAGCCCCGTGCGCGCGAACGCGCCCTCCTTGCCGACCGCCTTGCCCGACAGGATGCCAATGTAGGTGGTGACGAGAACCGCCCCGGTCAGCACGATCTGCGTGGCAACGAAACGCGCAAGTCCCGCATAACCTGCCATGACCGTCAGGATGAGCAGTACCCCCATGACCCGCAACAGGACCGCCAGCCACCGTGGCCAGCCGCGTCCAGGCAGAGCCGGATCCTCATGCAGAACCGGACGTGCAAACGACAGGGCGAGGAGGATGAGGCCGATCACCAGCGAGGCGACGACGCTCTTTGCGATTGTCAGTTCCAGGGGTGAATTCAGTACCTCGCTGACCACCCCAAGCAGATAGTCGAGGCCGTTGACGACAGCCATCGCGACGATGGCTGAAACCAGCAGATGGGCTCCTCGATCCGTGACCCGCACAAGCCGCCAGTGGGGATAGCGCGGTGAGAGCACGGCATCGGCCAACTGCCAGATGAAATAAACGAACCAAATGAAGCCGAACGCCGCCCCGATGATGGGAGCAACATCCCTTCGCATCACATTGAAGCCATCCAGAAAGAGATAGGATGCAACAAGAAAGGCCGTCAACGAAAGCGTCCTCGTCACGGTCGTCCAGAATGCGAGCGAAAGCCGCTTGATATAGGTCGGCTGCTCCAGCGAGGGATCCCGCGCAATGAGCCTCGCGAAAAGGCGCCGTCCGCCCCAGAGGAAAACGAGGGCCGCCCCAAGCGAGAGGAAGATAGCGACCAGCAGCGGCAGTTTCTTGAACTTCCATGCGAAGCTCAACCAACTCCCTACGGTGTTGCCGAGGTCGCGCATCTCGAGCACGAATGCCTTGCCAGCCTCGCCGAAGAGCGCCGGCGAAAGCTCCGTCCGCTTGAACAACGTCTCGGTGAAGAGATCACGCCGCAATGTCGAAATGCTGCTAGTCGCCTGGTTGGCATTGGTTTTGAGGTTGGCGGCATCATCAATGATCACCGTCAGTTCCGCGCGCTCGGTCGTCAGGCGATTGCGCTCGTCGGTCACCGCCTCGGCTTCGGCGGGTTGTCCTGCCGCGGGCGCCTCACCCAGGTCTGCCAACCGCGCCTGTATCTGCGAAAGGCGCGTCTCCAGATCCGCCGAGGCGCCTTCCAGTTCCGTAGCTACCTCGTCCGCCTGGACGCGCAGTTCCGCGAGCTTCAGGTCATCGATCGGCGTCTGCTCCAGACGCTGGCGGATGTCGATCAGCCTCTGGCGCGCGGCTTCCAGCCTCTCCGCCATCTCGTCGTTGATGGAATCGGCCGTGACTTCGGGTGCTGCCGGCTGCTGCGCATGCGCCTTGCCCACTGGAACAGCAGAGAGCATCAGTGCCGCGATCAATGTGAGCGGGAGGAGCCCGATGCCGAAAGAGAAAGAAGAAGTACGACGCAGCTTCAACGGAGGTCACCGGATCATGGATTCGTTTGGCGGCAATCTAGGTTCCGCGGCGAACAAAGGAAAGGCGACGGGAACCTTGGAACCTTTTCTCGCGTTACCAACGCCAACCACCACAGGAGGGTAAGGCATGGAAGACGCAGGTATCGGCTGGATCGCGGCCATCATCATCGGGGGTATCGCCGGCTGGCTGGCCGAGCAGTTCATGAAGAGCAATATGGGCATCTTGATGAACATCCTGCTCGGCATCGTCGGCGCCATCATTGCCAACGCCTTGCTTGGCCTTCTCGGCATCAGCCTTGGCGGCTGGATCGGCTATCTCATCGCCGGCTTCATCGGTGCATGTATCCTGATCTGGGTCGGTCGGATGATCCGACGCTAGAAGCAGCCAGTCTCGTCTAGAAACCGGCGCCGGGCTTCGACAGATAATCGAGCTCGGCGCTGTTTGATTCGCGACCCAGCAGCGCGTTCCTGTGGGGGAAGCGTCCAAACTCCCTGATCACGGCAAGATGCCGCTCGGCATAATCCAGATACTCAGGATCGCCGAGTTTGCGGAATAATTCGACCGACAGCTCCTGTTCCGCGAGGCTCTCCGAATGCTCGAAGGGAAGGTAGAAGAAGGCTCGCCTTTCCTCTGACACTCCCATATCGGCTCCGGCCTCGAGAGCCAGCCGAGCCTCCCGCATAGCTATCCAGTCTGCCGCGAACGCCAGCGGAGTGCCGCGATAGATGTTGCGTGAAAACTGATCGAGAACGATGATTCCAGCCAGCCGCTGGTCAGGCGAGCCCCGCCACTCCGTCACCTCGCCTCGTGCCAGATCCAGGTGCGTCCGGCCAAATCGCGCCGATATTTCGGCGTCGACCTCGGCGGACACCTGGAACCACTCTTTGCGCGTCAATTCCTCGAACCAGAACTGCAGAACGGTGTGCGGCGCTTCCATCTCGTCTCCTTCAGGTCAGTCGTAGAGCGTCGTGGTCCTGGTCGAGCATGCGGCACAAAGCTTCAACGACCAGATTGTGATCTTCCCGCTGCGGCAATCCCGAAACGGTGACGGCGCCGATGCAACCCGTGCCCTTCAAGGTGACCGGGAAACTGCCGCCATGCGTCGCGTAGTCCGCGGATGGGAGTCCATATTTCGCTTCGATGGTGGTGCCTTGCTGGGAAAGCGCCAACCCGACGGCATAGCTCGACCGGAAGAAGCGCAGGGTGACAGCCCGCTTTCGCCGTACCCACGAGGCGTTGTCAGCTGTCGTGCCTGTCAGGGCGCAGTAGAAGACAGGCATGGAATGAAGATGAATATCGACCACCACGCCCGCACCTCGCTCCCGGGCAATGTCCCGCAGCAAGGAGCCAAGCCTCCAGGCCATGTCTCCATCGAACTGCGGGAAGGCAAGCGCACGCTCCTGCTCCAGTATCTTCTCCAGGTCTTTTTCTTCACTCATTCCAATATCCGCTGTGTTCTGTCCGGGCATTCATGACGAACCAGGGAGATAAGTAAAGCCCGGGGGAGTATCGCATTGGGACAGGGTCGATCTTGGCCTTGGGCGATGTGTGAACAGGTCCTTCACCAAGGCCTTGCCTTTATGCGCATGGACGTTGAACAATGGGCCGAAGCAACGTTAGCTCCCGTCAGCCGGCCAGCCACCGGTCAGGGGCTCGCGGACCCACTGCTCGGAAGAGTTGGTGAGCCCCGCCAATGCGCACGAGGAACTGCATGTCAGACGACCATCATGATCATCCAGTCCCCGGTACAGACTGGCGCGACAACGGCGTCAAGGTCATACCGGGCAACTCGCTGGATCCGAACACCGCCCAGACCCCTGGAATGAATCGCGCCACGGCGATCAATCATGCGCGCGCCGGAGCGGAGAAGATCTGGGCTGGCACCGTCACGATCCACGCCAACGCCAAGACAGGAGCCCACCACCACGGGGATCTCGAAAGCATCATCTATGTCGTCAAGGGCAAGGCACGGATGCGCTGGGGCAACAATCTGGAATTTGTAGCAGAGGCAGGCCCTGGCGATTTCATTTACGTGCCGCCCTTCGTGCCGCACCAGGAGATCAACGCCAGCCGGGATGAAACGCTGGAATGTGTTCTCGTCCGATCGGGTCAGGAACCCGTCGTCGTCAATCTGGAGATAGAGCCGGTGGAGAAGCCCGAGCAAGTCTTGTGGAAGGATCCGATCCACCGCTGATCATCGACGCGAGTGGTCGCCGGGTGTACGTCAGTTCTAACGCGAATGAATCGATAGCCGGCCGCCGGCGCCTACCGCCACCCGAACGTCCCCATAGTGCGGCAGCTTCGGATAGGCGGTTTCAACGGGATGCTGGTGGGTTGCCGTAATCACCGTGATGTCGGTTCCAGCGGCTTCCGCAGCCGCGACACCGGCCAGGACATCCTCGAAGACCATTGCATCGGTCGCGTCGACGCCCAGTCGCTCCAGGCCGAGCTGGTAGCACTGAGGGTGAGGTTTCCCGACCGCAACATCCTCTGCGGTCACCATAATACGGGGTTGCGGCAGGCCCGCGGCGGCGAGCCTTGCGCGCGCGAGGTCCATAGGCGCCGACGTCACGATGGCCCACCGCTCCGGCGGCAGGGACGCCAGGAAATCAGCCGCGCCTTCGATCGCAACGACACCCTCAACGTCTTCGATTTCGCCACGAAGGATTTCAGCCGCCTCCACCACCGGATCGATCCCCGGGAGGTTCAGGGCAGTAATGGTATCGATGCCGCGCTTGCCGTGCATGGTCGGCAGGAAAGTCCCAAGATCCAGGCCCTGCCGCATGGCCCATCGACCCCAAACCCGCTCCGCCGCAGCAATCGAATTGAGGATGGTGCCATCCATGTCGAACAGGAATCCGCCATAGGTCTTGGTGCTGGGAAACTGGTACATCAGAAGGTATGGGTCCGCCGGCGCGTCTGTTCATGCCGCTGCCAAGCGCGACCACCCTTCATATTTCTCATGCGGTATGCGTGCAAGCTGGAAGCGACGGGACTAACCCTGGTGGGACCCGCCGTCCCTCACCCTTGCCAGCCAGTCCGCGCTTGCCTGTATCCCGCCCAGCGGAAAGACATGCACCCGCTCGATGGAACTTGTCGGGTAAGCTGCGCGATGGGCGGCGATGTCCACGAGGAAGTCCGTCGGTTCGTACGGAACCAGCAGCTTGCGCAGGTCGAGAGCCCGCTTCTGCAGGACGTTGAGCGACGGCCCGACGCCGCAGGCTACGGCATACTTGATCAGTGTCTGCAGCTTTGTCGGACCAGCGACACCGACATGGATAGGGAGAGTGATCCCGGCGGCCGCGATACGTTCAGCCCAGGCGATTACCGGCGCCGCCTCGAACGCGAATTGCGTGACGATGGCCATCTCGGCATTCGTGCGCGCGGAGAAGGACTGCTTCCACCTGAGCGCCTCATCGACAACAGCCGTACCGCCGTCACGGTCGATGTCCCTATTCCCTTCGGGATGGCCGGCCACGTGCAGCCGGTCAAAGCCGAGCCGGTCGAATATGCCCGTTTCCAGCATTGCCATCGAGCTGTCGAGGTCGCCAGCCGGGGTCGAAACGCCGCCGCCGAGCAGCAGCGCCTGCGTGACACCCGCCTCCTCCCGATAGCGCCTTACCCAGGTCTCCAGCGTCAGGCGATCCGGGATAATCCGCGCCGGAAGATGCGGCATCGGCTGGAAGCCCTCATCCGTCAGGCGGCGCGCCGTGGCCACCATGTCGTCGACCGGCGTATCGCGGATATGAGCCACGTAGACCCGCGTCCCCTGCGGCAGGATCTGCCGGAAGTCACTGATCTTCGCCGCTGTTCGCGGCATGACTTCAATGGAACAGTCCGTTAGCACGGATGCCAGCGAGGCTGAGTTCTCGGTCGTCGCGTCATTGCGAAACACGCTTGTCATTCCCATGGCCAACCCTAGACGTCCGACATTCGAGCGGACGCTCCTCGTAAAGCAACAGAAACCGAGCGACGGGCGCGCATAGCACGCCCGCCGCGGGCCGGATCAGCCGGCCTTCTTCGTACGCCAGCTCTCTGCATAGTTCTCGCGAGCTTCCCGGGCATAGGGGGTCGGCGACACACGCACACGGATCTCCGCCTGCTTGTGGCGTTCGGTCGATGTCTTGCCGGTGCCGCCGTTCGGCTCGCCCCAGATCATGGTCAACACATCGCCTTCCTGGACATCGGCATCGACCACGCCGAGCGACAGCATGCAGCGTTCGTTGTAGCTGTAGCCGTTGAACATCGACATCCCGACCATCTTGCCGTCATGCATGACCATGTCCGCGCTGGTGGAGGCATAGTTCGGCTGCGGGAAATCGATCCACTTGTAGTGGTCCTCGCCGGGCTGGAAGGCGGAAGCGATAACCTTGACGACATCCTCGGCATTCCACTCGAAGGTCACCTTCTTGCGGTTGCGGCCGTCCTTCATCTTCTCGAGCGCCTGCTTGCCGATGAAGTCGGACTTCCAGCCGATGTAGAAGCCGTATCCGAGTTCGAAGGGGTTGACGTAGTAGTCTTCGATGTTGCTGGACACGAAGCTGCCGCCGATCGCCCCCGTCGCCTCATAGCTGTCGGCGCCCAGCCAGTCGCGGTACTCCTTCATCATCCCGTCACCGGTGTAGATTCCCGGCAGCGGCGACGGAATCCAGCCAGATTCCAGCGTGTTCGTGGAGTATGCGCGGCTGCCGACCTGGTGAAGGTCAACACCGGCGTCACGCGCTGACTGCAGGATCACGCTGCGAATATACTCAAGATCAGCGTAGGGCCCCCAGATCTCTAGGCCAGGTGCGCCCGCCATCCCGTGGCGCAGTGCCTGCACCCGCTTGGAGCCAACATTGATCCAGTCGACGTGGAAGAACTTGATGTCCGGAACCGGACCGCCATTCATCTTCTCGAAGATTTTCGGTGCATCCGGACCCTGGATCTGGAACCGATAATGGGTGCGGTAGACCGCCTTGCCGTCCGGTCGCGAGGGCGATCGTGGATCGCGATGTATACGCACGTTCCACTTGCCGATTGCCTGCTGGAACTGCACCCAGTTGGCGGTCGGGGCACGTCCGACGAGGATGAACTTGTCCTCCCGCTCCCGGAAGATGATCATATCGCCGATCACGTGGCCCGCCGGCGTCACCGGTACGAAGTGCTTTGCACGGTTCAGGTCGAAGTTGGCGAAACTGTTGATCCCGACATACTCAAGGAAAGCAGCTGCCTGAGGCCCTTCGACGATCACTTCATCCATATGGTGGGACTGATCGAACAGGACCGCGGATTCGCGCCAGGCACGCTGCTCGTCGCGCCAGTTTGTGAACTCCGGCGCCACCACCGGGTATACATACATTCCGACTTTGGAGTTGCGGAGCATCTCCACGACGTTGCCGCTGGCACTGATGACGTCCGAAAGACTGGATCTCGTCACGATATCTCCTCCCTGAGATGAGTGATGATGTATACATCATCCTCATTCAGGGCAAAACATCAAGAGGGCTGACGGCGAATTCTCTCAAGCGTCATCGCAACCCTGTATGCACGGGGAGCCAGTCTGCCTTGATTGATCACTGGAAATCAGCTGTTGAGAAGCGCCAGCCCCGGGACACGGAGTATGAGGTCGGGGTCCTCGAGGGTCACATATTCGAGATTTCGGCGGGCAATCCGCGCATGCTCCCGCGCAATGAACTCTGCACGGGTGCCCTCCCGTGAACCGATCGCCGATACCAGCGCGCGATGCTGCTCCTGCGCCACATGGAGCGACTGCCTGAAGACATCGATATTCGTTCGGTCAGAGAGGAACGCCGAGGGTGAAGCGAAGGGCAGACGCGTTGCGCGATCGATTTCGCGCTGCAGGACCGCACTGCCGGAGAGCTCCACCAGGATGCGATGGAACTGCCCGTTGAGCTCCGAATAGCCCTCGAAATCCACGTCGTTGGGTGCCGCACCGAAACAGTCATCCAACTGGATCAGCACCTCTTCCATCTCCTGCAGCCGCCTCGCCGGCGCTCCGCGCTCGGCTGCGAGCCGCGCCGCCGTCCCTTCGAGCACGCCACGCAATTCGATCGCGTCTACGACATCGGCAAACGTGAAGCTGCGGACAACGAAACCGCCATTAGCGAGCCGGTCCAGCAACCCCTCCTCGGCCAGGCGCGACATCGCCTCGCGAATCGGAGTTCGGGAAATCTGCAGCGTCTCGGCAAGCGGGACCTCGAAAAGGCGCGTGCCGCCGGGAAAGTCACCATTCAGGATACGCTTGCGAAGCTCCATCAGCGCCGCAAGTGTGTGCGTCGTCCGCCCCGTATCCTCGATCGACATGGTCCTGCCCCTGTTTCCTTGCCCGAAAATCTAGCCGGGGACCCGGATGCCCGCAAGCATATTTGCCACGCTGCATACATCCGCGGCTGCCAGACCTTGGCGTATCGATCTCTCCCCTATACCAACTCTTCCGGGACATCTGCCCGGCCGCCGAGTCGCGTGCAGGCGCGCTCGCCCACCGGGGATGAAATTGAAGATTAGGCAATGACGACACGCTGGAGCCACGTCACCATAGCGGTGCTGGGAGGAGTTGCTGCGGCTGTGCATGTCGGCAAGGTTCCGCCTGCCTTGCCGCTTCTGCGCGAGGAACTGCAACTGGATCTTGTCGCTGCCGGCTGGCTCATGGGGCTGGTCGCGCTGATGGGCGGTCTTCTGGGCCTCGTCATGGGGCGGCTCGCCGATCGCGTCACGCACCGGCGCGCGATGATACTCAGCCTCGTCCTCCTGACATGCGGGAGCATGGCGGGTCTGTTCGCACACTCGGCTGCAATGCTCTTCGCCAGTCGAATCGTAGAGGGCTTTGGATTGATCCTGGCCGTCGTCGCTGCGCCTGCGCTCATTACGAGCGCGACCGAGGCCCGCGATCGCGGGCTCGCTTTTGCAATCTGGGCCGCCTGGTTGCCGGTCGGTGTCGGTGGAATGATGCTCGTCTCACCGGTCCTGCTGCCGGTCTACGGCTGGCGCGGCGCCTGGATCGCCGCTGCACTTTTCACGCTCATACCCCTGGCAGCTCTCCTCCTGTCCAGGCCGATCTCCTCCGTCACCGGAGCCACGCCGTCATCTTCCCTTCTCGATGGGGCAAGACTGACGGTCGCCCTTCCGACCACCTGGCTGCTTGGCGGAATGTTCCTTCTCTATGCGGCAAGCTTCATGTCCGTCTTCGGCTTTCTGCCAACGATGCTGATCGAGGAGAGCGGGCTCGCATTGGGCACTGCTTCCGTAATGACGGCAATCGCCGTACTCGCGAATGTCCCGGGCAACATCGCCGGCGGCTATCTTCTGCGTCTCGGTGCGCGGCGGTGGGCATTGATCGTCATCGCCTTCTTCCTACTGTCGCTGAGCGCCTTCGTCGTCTTTGCGTCCGAGCTGCCGCTGACGATCCGCTACACGGCCGCATTGCTCTACGCGGCAACCGGCGGGCTTCTTCCCGCCTCGATCATGAGCGCCCTCCCCGCCTATGCGGCCCGGCAGGACCTCGTCAGTACGATCAGCGGCTTTGTTATGCAGGGCACCAACCTGGGGCAGTTTCTCGGACCGCTGCTCCTCGCCGCCGTGGTATCCGCCAAGGGCTGGGCCGCGGCACCCTATTATGTCGCTGCGACAGCCCTCTTTGGTATCCTCCTTGCCCTGATATTCCGGCGCCGGGAGATCTGACTGGGACGGACAAGTTCTCACCGGTCTGCAAAACGCATCATGACCGGCCCAGAGGCCAGGGCCACCAAGGACGCACCGAGAAACAGCACCCCGTAGCCGAGCGCTTCCGCAAGATAGCCGGCGGCGACACCGCCTGCGAGGCTGACGAGCGCATCCATGCTCTGGAACAGTGTGAAGTCGACGCCAGCCTGACGGGGATCCGACCATCGCATGAACTGCGCGTAGAGGCCGACGAAGCCGAATGCCATAATGCCCGACGTACTGCCGATTGCGACCCCCATGAGCACCGGCACGGGTATCGCGTCCGTCCAGCCGGCGAACGCCAGCAGGCTCAGTGCCGCCGCCTGGAGGGCGAGCGCCAGGAGCAGCACTGGACGGATCCCCCATGACAGAACGCAGACTCCGCCTATCAGCGCAGCGGCCGAGCCGATCAACAGGGTGCCGACACCATTGAGTATCCCGACAGTCGTCAGTTCAACACCCTTGTCGACGAGAAACGGCCCGATCATCCCGAGCGCCGATTTCTGGGCGAGCACGAAGATCGCCGCGACAATCAGACCTCTCCTCAGGAGCGGTCGCCCAAGGGCGTGACTCAGGGATGGCACATGGCGTCGCGCCTCGATTGGCATGTGGCGGACGACACCGAACAGGAAGGGCATGCCGAGCAGTACGACCAATCCTGCCATGGACCAAGTGGCGAGCCGCCAGTCGGATGTGCCGACGAGATAGAGGAAAAGGCCACCACCCAGCGCGGCACCCAGATATGCGCCACCAACCTGCGCCGCATTGGCCCATCCGTGGTGACGCTGGGCCAGGCTCTGCACGGCAAAGCCGTCGCAGGCAATATCGACGGTGGAGGCGGCAAAGGCAACGACGATCAGGATGGTAAAGAGGCCGGTCCAGTTCGACGCGTCGAGCATCCCGACCGATATCAGCCCGAGGACGGAGACAAGGCCTCCGACGAGCACGATCGAACCAGATCGATCGCGGCCGGCTACCGGCAGCCTGTAACGCTCCACCGCTGGCGCCCACAGGAACTTCAGCACCCATGGAAGCGCGATCAGCGAGACGAGACCTATGCGATCGAGCGATACACCCGCCTCACGCATCACGGCGGGGAGCCCCGTCCAGGTCATGCCGCCAATCACACTTTGCGCCACATAGAGAGCGGCGATGCCCGTAAGCAGCACCGCCGGTGATGGTTGATTCGTCGTCGCCATCAGAACCGGTAACGCAGGCTACCATAGACGGTTCGTCCCTCGTCCCAGTAGCAATTGCCCGAGGTGCAGATCGCTTCCTGCCTGTCGAACAGGTTCTTTGCGTTCACCTGCAGCGAGAGGCCCTGCAGATCCGGATTGCGGTAGCCGAAGTCGTAGGAGACGGCGGCGTCGACCAGCGTGCGCGAGCTGCTCTTGAACGTGTTGGCGTCATCACCATAACTTTCGCCAACATATCGCACCCCTGCCCCGAGCCCCAGGCCAGCCAGCGGGCCATCCTCGAAGAGGTAATGCCCCCACAGCGATGCAACATGGTTCGGAGCGCCCGAAAGCTCGTTCCCCACTGTGCCCGGCAGGCCTTCCTCGATCGTCATGCGCATGTAGGTATACGATGCAATGAGGCTGAAACCGTTGTCGAAGGACGCGTTTGCCTCCAGCTCCAACCCCCGGGAGTGCAGGTCGAGCTGTCGCTGAACCTGATTGCCGGCGGCATCGAAGGTCCCGTCGAAGACCACTCCGTCGGTCTGGTCGATATCGAAATAGGCAGCGCCCAGCATCATGTTCGTCTCGGGAATTTCGTACTTGACGCCGATCTCGATCTGATCGGCACTGGTGGGTTCCGCGACTGTTCGGGTTCCGCTTGCGTCATAGACGAAACCGAGGTTGGGCGAAAACGACGTCGCGTAGCTGGCGTAAGGCACCAGACCCCAGTCGAACTGGTAGGAGAGACCGGCTCTCCAGGAGAAGGCGCGATCGGTGGTGTCGATAGCGGTTCCCGCAGATGTCACGCTGTCGGAAGCCGCCCAATCCTGCCGTCCGGTGAGGAAGAGCGTCCAGCGGTCCCACTCGATCTGGTCGTGCAGGTAGATGCCATACTGGTCCATCTCCTGCTCGCCCGACGACGCGAAGGCTTGGAGGGCAACATCGGCAGGCGACGTGGTGGATCCGCGTGCCTTGGCCGAATAGTCCCACCAGTTGTAGTTGAAGCCGAGGATTGCCGTATGCGACAGCGGACCGGTATCGAATTCGAACTCGGCGATGTTGTCGACCGAGAAGGCAGAGACCTTTTCCTTGTACTGCGACCAGGAGGTTCCGAGATAGCTGTACTTCAGGTCCGCATCTACTTCGTGGTAGCGAAGGTTCTGGCGCAGGGTCACGACGTCGTTCAGCCGATGCTCGAATTCGTATCCGATCCGGCCCTGCGTTGTGGTGAAGTCGTTCCAGTCCGGATCTCCGGAATAGATGTCCGATATCTGTCCCAATGAAGGATTGACGTAGTACGCCGTCGCCCCCACGACGGACCTCGAATACTCGCCCAGAAGCGTGAACTTTGTGTCCTCATCCGGCTTCCAGGTGAAGGCAGGGGCGAGATAGAAGGTGTCGTCCGGATAGCCGTCGATATGGGTGTCGCTCTTCCGTCCTACCGTCGTGAACCGGTAGAGCAGGCTCCCCTCATCATCCACCGGACCCGACAGATCAACGGCGGCCTGATAGCGGCTGTCCTGGCCCAGCAGCAGCTCAACCTCGCGGAATTCTTCGTGCTTCGGCCGCTTCGTCACCATGTTGACGATGCCACCCGGACCGCTGACCCCATAGAGCGACGACGCCGGCCCCTTGAGAATGGTCACGCCCTCTAGGCCGTAGGGTTCGGTGCGAAACCATGCAGAGGGGCCGTTGAACTGTTTCAGACCATCACGGAAGGTCCCGGTATAGTAGGCCGGAAAGCCTCTCAGGTAGAATGCATCATAGCGGCTGTCGTAGCCGAAATTGGTCGGGTTCGCCCCGGCCGTATAGGTCAGCGCCTCATTCAGTGTCCGCGGCTTCTGGTCCTCGATCTGGTCCTGGGTTACGACCGAGACCGCCTGCGGTATCCGGACGAGTGGCGTGTCGGTCTTCGTTCCGATTCGGTCGCTTTTGGCGACATAGCCATCCTGGACCAGGATGTCGTCGCTTTCCGCTTCGAGAACGATGGTCTCAAGTTCGGTGCCTCCGGCACTATCCTGTGCAATCGCACCCGTGGAAAGGCAAAGCGAAACCCCCGCCAGAAGCATGAGCCTCCGGCGCCAGAACATTGATCTGAAACGCATTTATTTATCCCCTGTGATCGGGGCGATCAGATCACAAAGATGATTGCGCAAGTCAAGTATAGTCGCAAAAGCCGGGCGCGAGCTATGCTGCCTGTTGCAGAACAGACACACTCAGCCGCCGTAGATTCTCCGGGAGATATCCGTGATGGCCTTATGGCTCGTGCGCCACCGTCCGCTACACGTTCAGACGCCAGTTGGATGGTGCACAAGAATGTCCGACCTGAGAGATAGGTGACATTTCGTACCGGATACATGGGTAACACTTTTCGACTTTGTCGGGAGGTGTTGATGCCGTGGAGAGAGACTTCGGTCATGGAGGAACGTCTACGATTTGTCGCCCGGCTGCTTGAGGGCGAAGGCATGAGCGAGGTGTGCCGAGCGTTCGGCATCTCGCGCAAGACCGGCTACAAGATCTTCAACCGCTACAAGGATGATGGCCTAGAAGCGCTGACCGATCGATCCCGACGGCCGGTGCGCTATCTCAACCAGTTGCCGGATCCGGTTGAGGCGATGATTGTTCGCCTCAGACAAGAGAAGCCTTACTGGGGTGCCAGGAAGATCAGGGAACTGCTCGTCAAACGGCTGGCCGGCGATGTGCGCATTCCGGCAAAGAGCACCGTACACGCCGTACTCGATCGTCACGGCCTTGTGAGCCAGGCCCGCAAGAGGAACCGGGCGAACAAGGCCGTCGGCACGCAGCTATCGGCGGCACCTGGTCCCAACGATCTCTGGTGCGCCGACTTCAAGGGCGAGTTCAAGCTAGGCACGGCAATACTGTTACCCCCTGACGATCACCGACCAGCTCTCGCGCTATCTTCTGTGTTGCGAGGCCTTCGAATCGACGCGCGAACAGGGTGTCTTCGAGGCCTTTCGGCGGGTTTTTGCCGAGCGGGGCCTGCCGGCCGCGATCCGCTCCGACAACGGCCTGCCCTTCGCCAGTCCCAACGGGCTCTACAATCTGTCAAAGCTCTCGGTCTGGTGGCTCAGGCTCGGCATCGCCCTCGAGCGCATCCGTCCCGGTCACCCGCAGGAGAACGGCCGCCACGAGCGCATGCACCTGACGCTCAAGAAGGAAGCGACGAGGCCGCCGGGCCGCAATATCCTGCAGCAGCAGATGCGTTTCGACGCTTTCGTAAGCGAATTCAATGAAGAACGGCCGCATGAGGCGCTGTCTATGAAGGTACCGGCAGAGCTCTACACCACGTCGCCCAGACTCTATCAGGGCCTGCCGGACATCGACTATCCCTTCCACGATCGCGACGCCATCGTCACCAACTGCGGGCGGCTTTGCATCCATCGCAAGAAGATCAATATCTCGACGGTGCTGGCCGGACAGAGGCTCGGGCTCAAGGAAGTCGACGACGGCATTTGGCTCGTCAGCTTCATGCACTATGATCTCGGATATATCGACCTGGAGCAGAGAACATTGCAAACCATCGACAACCCGTTCGGCACGAGGTTGTCACCCATGTATTAGGGACAAACCGTTACCTATGTCTCCGGGTCGGACAGAACAAAATTGGCGACCCCTGCAGCAGTACCAAAAGTAAGCGCGGTCAATATCTTGGATGAAGGTGGGACCAAATCGCGCCCCATTGCTTTCATTGAGGAATTCAGAACGCCCGGTCGCACCTCGGAGGTCGCCCGAGGGATCGCCAGGACATTCGCGGAAGCGGCAGACAGCTACCTGCAGTTTGGTGGTAGCGATCGCTTCCTGACCCCAATCATCAATCACCTAGGCGGACGGAAGATGTTCGAGATCTTCCCCTTCGACATCAAACAGATGTCGATCGCACTTTACCCGAATCACTCCGCCGCCACCCGAAACCGCCAGGCTATAACGCCGACGCGAGCCGTGTTCTTCCATGCCTACGAACGGGGCTGGGGCCCCGCATTGAAGATCCGCAACTTCAAGGAAGATCCACCGGCGAGGAAGAAGGCAGCTTCCCATGCATGGCTGCATGCCTTCATCCGGCAGGCAGAGCGGGATGGCTTGCCACACCTGGCGGCACTGGTCATGTTCATGAGCCAGACGGCAGCTCGGGTCAGTGAAGCCATCGATCTACGATGGACTGAGGTGGACCTTCTGCACCGCAGCGCGATCCTTCTCAAAACGAAGACGAGCACCAACTCGCGGCGCGTCATGACCGACCAGATGGTGGCGAGGCTCTATCCGATGCAGGAGGGCGCAGATCCGCAGGATAGGGTTTTCCGCTACACGAGCCGACACTCTGTCAACGAGCGGATTAAGGCGGTTTGTGCACGAGCGGAGATTCCATACAAGTCGAGCCACACATGCGGGCGCCACGCCTTCGCCAATAACACGCTGGCGCTTGGGGTTGATGTGAAGACCGCAATGGATGCCGGCGGATGGAAAAGCCCAGGCGTCTTCCTCGGAACATACGTCAACCCGATGAACGCCGGCAGGATGGTCGCCGAGCGCTTGAATCGTTATCAATACGACGCGGATCTTTAACTGCTGTATGGGAACGGGAATGGAAGGCGTAGAAGACGACATCTTGTTCGCCAGACGTCTCGTGATATCTCACGCCGATCTGCAGATGGCGCTCAGCGCCCTCACCTTCCTCGAAGAATACGACATGGAGGAGAGGTACAGTCGCGTGGATCTGCGGCGCCTCAAGTGCTTCGAGACGACCTTCGTCGTCAGCTACAGCCGCGCCTTTAGCGACAATAAGGGAAGCCGGTATCCCAGGCTTTCGCTCCGTCGTATCGATGTGAAGCTTTCTACCGAGGAGAGGAAGCTTCACGACGTGATCCTTGACCTCCGCAATAAGGTGTATGCACACGCCGACGAGAGCATGGCTCACGTGCGGCTGGACATTCATGAGATCGACATCGACATCGAAAGCGAAACAGTTCTGTTTCCGCACTTACAATTCGATCATAGCCTATACTTCTCCGGGTACATGGAGCAGCTGCAGGCCCAGGAACTGATCAGGAAGGTAATGTCTGGCCTCGTGAGAAAGCTGATGGCCATGAGCACCACGCTTCGTGACCATGGTGCAATCTACATTCGACCCACCGGGGACTGACAACGTGCCCGCTGGCAGCGACCGGATATCGGAGTCCCGGAGGAATTCTGGAAAGGCTGAGGCGTCAATAGCTTCTCCGCGCGTGGGACAAATTCCGTCTCTCGGAAACCGTTATGCTTTTTGCTAGAGAAGTCTCACTTATAGTCTGGCCGGAAGCCTTCTATGGAAACATTAGCATCCTGGGAAACGTGGAAGAGCCTCCTCGCCTTCCTCAGCGCAGCAGGCTTATCTATCGCTGCCGTGGTCGGTGCGGCCTACGGCTTATTCCGTTTCCTTGGTGAGCGCTGGATCAATCATAAACTCACAGAGAGGCTAGAAGCCTATCGGTCAGAACAAGCACGCGAACTGGAGAGGCTGCGACACAAAATCAACGGCGTATTTGATCGTACCAAGCGTCTGCACGATCGAGAATTCGAGGTTCTGCCTGACGTGTGGGGGAAGCTGGTAGAAGCAGAGAGTTGGGCACAATCCTACTTATCAGGTTTCCGTCAATACCCCGACCTGCGGAAACTTAGCGATGATGATCTAGCAGAATTCCTAGAGGGCACTCGCTTCTCAGAAGCGCAAAAACGCACCATCAGGGACGCCGGCGATCCCCTAAAAGCTTACCGCAAGATTGAAGAAATGTATCGGTCCCGAGACGCTATCGAGAAGGTCCGAGACGCAAGCCGCAGCCTCCGCAAGCATGGTATCTTTGTGATGGACCCCTTGCGAAGCGACATGGATAAGCTGATCGATCTGATCCATGCCGCTCTTATTGAGGCGGAGATGAATCATCAACATGAAATTCAGCCGCCAATGAGGGACAGCTACAAGTCCTTCAAGAGTGAAGGCGAGCTTCTTTTCAAGAAGATTGAGGCCGGCGTGAGAGAGCGCCTGTGGGACTCGGCTACAACCGAGGTTTGATTGAGTAAACACAACGAGGACGTCCTTACCCCCTTAGGGCCAAGCCTCTGATCCTCCCGAACGGCGATCGCGTCGCGAAAATCTAAGTACCCGGCGAGACAACTCCGGACGAGTGGGGCTTGGTCTGGTCCAAGTACCGAGGAGCCAGGTCCTCTTCTTCGAATCTGATGTTGATCATGAAGCTGTACTTCCGACTTTCCAGTGCTACACTAGTGTCGTTCAATGATCTAAGTGATAGCTAGGACCGTCAGGTCAAGTTTTGAAGTTTCTCTGAAGGGAGGACGTCGTGGCTAGGCTCTCTGTAGCGTTGTTGATGGTGGGAATGTTGATGTGGACTGTCGAGGCCCACGCCCAAGAATGCGACCCGCGATCGTTCATGATTCAGAACATCTCTAGCATACAACAGAGCGGCGAAACTGAGCTCGCCTTCGTCCTTACATCGAGTCGAGAAGAATTCGAAACTGTAAAGAAAAGCGGCGGCCTGGCAGGTTCATATAACCTAATTTCTGGCTCCGCCAACTACGACGAAGCCAAGCAAAAGGCGGAGCAAATCGCCCAATCTATCAGGTTCGACTACAGGCAGTCCTATGCTTCAAGCATTTTCCTGCAAGCTATATCTCCCTTGGCGACGGCTGCCTATTCCGAGTGCTTGAACAAGAACCGCGAGACGCCTGGGTTGGCCCTCTGGTTCGAAAAGATGGAAGGAGATTACGTCACCCTCCGTGCCTTCTGGATAGGGAGGAACGTTAACCTGGCTACAGCTGAATACGACGAGGATCCAGTTGTTGGAGGGGGGGAAATAGTAGCGCAGCCGAGAACTTGGACCAAGGCAAAAGCTGAGAAGATTGTGGTGAAGCGTACTCCGGGCGAGGATCTCTTCGTGAGCTTGGCAGTTGGAGGGGAGACCAACTCGGTAATTGTTGTGAAGAGCCCGCCAGCAGTACTGTGGCAACAAGCTTCAGTGACAGCGCCTTCGCCGATGCAGGCGTGCTCGCACGGTCCGAATCCAGGATGCAGCGCAGGCGAGGCAAAGCAATGCGTTGATGCTACACGCCCTGGGGGACGCTTCGTCGAGAACACATGGGCCATTACCAACAGAACAACGTCGGATCCGTCCACGTATGGGGAGAACTTTGAGAAGAGGGGTTCGTCAAAGATCTGCGTGACGATGACCCAGGGCACGGGGGCTTGCGAGGTGACCCAGTGCGCTGTGGGACAACTCACCGCCGTCGAGACTTATCCAACCGTCGCAGAATGAAACCTTCACCCTCCTGGAATTGCGTACGCAAGGTGGAGGAAGGCCTCATCACCTGCGACCTCTTCGCCATTTTGAAATCTCCGGACTGCGCGTTGATGTGCGCAACGGTCCAGATGGAGGAAGATCAATGGATTGGAACCGCGTCGAAGGAAACTGGAAGCAGATGAAGGGCAAGGCCAAGGAACAGTGGGGCAAGCTCACTAATGATGACCTCGACCGGATCGAAGGCAAGCGTGACCAGCTCGAAGGCAAGCTTCAGGAGCGGTACGGCTACGAAAAGGATCAGCCCCGCCGGGATGTCGATGACTGGTACTGTCGTCAGACCTGGTATCCCATCAGCCCCGCTTCGACGGGGCTTTGTGCTATCTGAATTCTACGTCCCTGCTCTACCCACTCCCTTAGTGTCAGGCGCTGGTCCTGCCCAGACCGGCACCAACCCCATCGGGATCGCGACACACATCGCCTCGTTTGCGCGGTCTTATGTGGCAAACGCACCAAGTTACTAAGTCCCTCGGAAGGTGCATGGAAGTAACGTCATGCAGACTTGTCATTACCCGGAGGCCTGCTACGTTTAGCATCCTGCGACTTCAGGTACTCACGAATCTTTGCAATATTCCGCTCCGTGTAACGGGAGCTCTCTTCCCGTTCCTCTTCTGTCGGCACTCTGTTCCCTACGCTGCCCCATGGCCCCTTACTGGCTTCGGGAAGTTCAGCAAACCAGCAAGGAGCGTCATCGAGACGATCGAGCCACCATCCACCCGGCGGTCCGTACTCGTGAGCCTTCCTCAACCAGAAGTCTTTGTGTCTTCGCCTCCCATCGACACTATCATACCCGAAGCGAACACCAATGAAAGTCTGGACGGCGGGCGGATCGCCACCACGCGCGCCACCCATTTCAACCACCCTAACGTCTCCCGGCTTCAAAGCAGAGGTCACGCCATATCCGCCATTCCCACCGCTAGCGACAAGCGCTCCATCCCAGAAAACAAACTCGTGAATCCATGTGCGCTTAATAAAGGCAGGCCAACTGCTGTCATTCTTGATCGTCACCGCAATCCAATACTGGCCTTCGACGACTGGGCCGGCCCAAGTGTCCGGCATGGGTCCGTATGTCGCTTCTGCAACGAAAAGATACGGGTCGAACTGCCTTTCGGCTTCAGCCTTGGCGAACTCGTTGGCGAGTTGCGCCAGCTCAACCTGCTCCCGCGCGTGATCGGCAGCCAAGACGGCGGCAGCAGTGGTGCTCTTTGCTTCGTCAACCATGTCTCTGGCGTAGTCAGCGGCACGCCTGGTGTGGTGCAAGGTGCGAATGACAGCGACCAACGCAGCGAAGGTGAGCAATACGGTCAGGAACGTCGCCCAGAACATCCACATAGCCCAAGTAGCCATCTCTTCCTGAGCGGCCAAATCGCGCTTTTCTCTCTCTACCTGCTGACGGCGCTGCGCTTGATCTTCCTCGGACATAAGATCGCGGATGGCAGACTCGATGCTACTGAGCACGGGCACCAGATCAACAGAGCTTGGTTGCTGGTCGCGGCCTTCGTCGCCCGTGAGTGCACCTTCCTCTTGCCTCCGCTCGGCTACGGGATCGTCTTTTAGGGAGGGTTGCAAACTATCTTGGGCTAAAGCGTTAGCGGCTATCGCTAATGCAATTGCAGCCGCTGTGAGCCAATAGCGTATGGACATCTAGAAAGATCAGCCGCCGTGAATTTGCCCCTGGAGATCTTATTCCGCACGTTTACCTCTTACTCGTCAACGACTCTATCTTGTACGGCGGCTTTGTTGTGATGAAATCATTGGAAGCGTTGCCAGCTCCGCCTGGAAGTCCGTCCGGAACTCATCGGCTGCATTGTGAAGAAACGAGGCGCCTCGGCGGCCTTCCGAGAGGTTAGCATTGGGTTGCTATAGAATCTTCTTTACTTTGCTGTCACAGGTTACCGTCCGGCTCAGTTATCGAACTCATCCATGCTCTTTGGCGACGGGAGAAGTGCCAGAAAACGTGCAAAGACCATCAAGGTCATGAAGAGCCCCACCAATGCCTGCAGGCTGAAAGCCACTACTGCCAGGTCATCGGAAGGTTGATAGCGGTAGGCGTTGAACGAAAACATCAGCAACATGCTCTCCCGCAGCATCTCGAAGAAGGTCGGCGCTGGCGTGAGCAGGACCAACCGACCCGCTCGGTATAGCCAGACATAGATCACGCCAAACCAGCAGAGCACTTCGAAATAGTTGTGCACCAGCAGGATCACCATCCGGCGGAAACCAATTACCGCGTACGGCGCATTCCGCCGCTTCGATCTGTACTCGTCGAACAGCAGCACGTTGACTTGGTAGATCGTCATCTCGGCGATACGATATGCGCCATAGAGCGCAAAGGCGATGAGCACGATGTTCGAGTCTCGGTCGCTGCGGTACGACCCAACCGCGAGAACAATGATGGAGAGTGCGGTATTGAAGAGCACGTACCCTTCGATGAAGCCGCCCATGTGACGTCGGACGATTGGGATCTTACGGAGAAGAGTGACCAGCGAGAGCTTCCCCAGAAACTCGAAAATCCGCGCCCAGAACCGCACGATCCAACTGAGGTCCCTGCCCTCGCATTGTAATTTGTCTTGCATCGCACCCTCACCATCAACGCCGTCAGCAGGGGACGTTCCTTGGCGCAATCAGTCAAGCCGGACGCCGCTTTTTCCCCAGAGGGAGGACGCTCAACTAGAACTTCGTGGTGGTCCCGGAGGGACCCATAGAACATCGATTGCTCAAGAGATTGGGAGCCCCGTTAGCCATGTATGTACCCGCAGCGTTCCAGACTTTTGGCTAATCGGATAACGAGAGTCGACATCACCACTGGTTGCGCCGCACCTACGACTCAATCAACATGCAGGTGAAGTTTCAAGGCAGCGGATTTGTTATGGCCTACCTCGAAGAAGTGTTCCGGCTTTCTGGCGTCCCTACGCATACCTTCGTGCACCCGGAAAGATATGACGAAATCAAAGTCTCAATGCGGACACCCGGCAGATGCATGGTCGTCGAAGGCCCCTCGGGAATCGGGAAGACAACCACGATTGCAAGAGTGCTCGACGATCTTGATATGAGCGCCCATGTTTTGTCTTTGAGCGCCCGACGACCTAAAGATGTCGACCTGATCCGATCGCTGCCGGAAATGGACGCTATTGGTACAGTAATCGTCGACGACTTTCACCGTTTGCCGGACGATATCAAGGCAGGGCTCTCAGACTTCATGAAGGTCCTGGCGGATTCCGAAGACGACAAGTCCAAACTCATTCTGGTCGGTATCAATAAGGCTGGCACCCAGCTCGTAAAGTTTGCTCACGATCTTGGCCTTCGAATTGACGTCTTCAAGCTGGAGGCGAACCCAAAGGAATTGATCCAGAAGGTAATACATCTGGGCGAAGAAGCCCTCAACGTTTCGATTAACGGCAGGGAGGAACTTGCGGATCGAGCACAGGGAAGCTTCCAGTTGGTGCAATTGCTCTGCCACAAAATGTGCGTTCTTGATGGGGTTACGGAGACCCTACAGGAGCGACGGACGATAGAAACGTCAGTCAATGTGGTCGTTGAGGATGTGATAAACGACCTCAGCCGACAATTCAAAGAGGCTGCGATAACATTTGCTCGCGGCTCCAAGCTTCGAAAAGAAGGTCGCGCCCCATATCTCCACATATTAAGATGGCTCTCTCAAGCAGATGAATGGTCGTTGGACTTGGCGGAAGCCATGGCCGAGCATCCGGACATGAAGGGGAGTATTAGCCAGGTCATAGACAAAGGATGGCTACAGGCGCTCCTTGACGACCCGGAAAAGACGAAGGTCCTCGGCCCATACTTTCACTTCGAGCCATCAACTTCGGTCCTCTCAGTCGAAGATCCCAAGCTGATCTTTTATTTGAAGAACATCATATGGAGAGTCTTCACAAGACAGGTGGGCTACAAAGCCGACTACTTCGAAGGCCGGTTTGACTTTGCCTTGTCCTTTGCGGGCGCCAATCGCAGCTTGGCGGAGAAAATCTTCGCCCTCCTCAGTGAGCGAGAAGTGTCCTGCTTTTATGACGAGAACGAGCAACACCGTATCATCTCACAGAACGTCGAAGACTACCTCGCCCCAATCTATCGTAGCGAGGCACGTTATGTGGTTGTCCTGCAGTCACCTGAGTACCCAACCCGCATTTGGACAAAGTTCGAGAGTGACCACTTCCGCGAGAGGTTTGGGCGGAATGAGGTGATCCCGATCCGGTTTACCACTGTAGTGCCGGGGTTCTTTACCGAAGACGCGAAGTATGGCGGCCTAGCTTTCGATCCAAAGGGTGATGAGGATGAGCAAGCGGGACTGATCGTCGACATGCTGTGCAAGAGATTGATTGAGGACCGATCAGAGAGTAAAGCGGCTGAAGCAGAGGAGGCAATGGGCGTGAACGTTGCTACCGAATAGCCCCGCCCTTGTGAGTAAGTAACTTATCCCTTGGTAAGGGAGAGGCCGAGAGTTCAAATCTCTCTAGCAGCACCATCAACCGCCTTGTTTATAAACACTTTTCGCCGTGCGACGGTCGCCGTGCTCTTTCGCGAGGCTGCATCATCAGGCGGAACAAAGCACGAAAGTACGTGCAGGAGCGTGCATAATCCGTGCAGGATGTTCTCTTGACGTTCACGTGCGACTGAGCCATTTCATCCCTCACCCGATGGCGGCTCGGGCACACCTGCGACCGGTGCGGCGGTCTCGACGAGAGAACCGCCATGCACGAGCGCCGCTTCATCCCAGCCCCCCTGCTCCAGACATACGCCCTCTACCAGATCCCGCACCACGCTTACTTCGCGATCGAATGCAAGAGCTGCAATGTGGTGAAGGACATCGCGAGGGAGTATCTTGAACAGGCAGGTGCCTACAGCAGCCTGAAGGAGCTATCGCCCAGGTTCCGCTGCACCCTGTGCGGGGAGAAGAACGCGATGATCATGGCGGGCAACTGGACCGGGGAGAGGACATGATGCCGGATTGGCTTGTCTACACGATCCTTGCACTGGCGGGCGTCTTGGCCGTCGCTTCTGTCGTGGGCCACACAGCGCAATTGATGGGCTGGCTCTAGTCGATCCGCAGCCACTTGCGCAGTGGCGGTACGACCGTTTCCGAGAAATAGATGAACATGCCGCCAGCAGTGAAACCAAGGCTGGCGAAGATCAGGGCCGCCGTCTTTCCGAGGCGGGTGATGTCCTTCACCTGGTTGATCGT
The DNA here is from genome assembly GCF_902153235.2 of Pseudorhizobium halotolerans. Taxonomy (NCBI): domain Bacteria; kingdom Pseudomonadati; phylum Pseudomonadota; class Alphaproteobacteria; order Hyphomicrobiales; family Rhizobiaceae; genus Pseudorhizobium; species Pseudorhizobium halotolerans. Next base: position 867,947 of record NZ_CABFWE030000005.1, read on the forward strand.
CGGCTTGATCTCATGGTCGATCGTCGCGGTGAGACCGGCAATGACATCCCTCTGTTGCGCGGCGATGGCGCCAGCAGCAACGACCGTCTTCTCAACTTCCGTGATCCGGATTGATTGCTCGTCGATCCGTTCGTGCAGTCTGTGGCGGCTTTCGGAGCTGCTCCTGCGCTCTTCCGTAAATTCCCTTTCGAACCTGTCCAGGCGCTTGCCCACACCATCCACCTTCTCCTCGAGGCGCCCGAGCACCCTGAGGATATCGTCATTCGATCCCGCCATGCTGCCGCTTTCATGCAATGATCATTGAGATGGCAAGGCCTTGGCGTCCGTAAGCCAGGCGCAAGCGCGAACTGCGAATTTAAGCCTGCATCGAGTCTGCAGGCTCGACGTGAGAAAGAACCCGGTCCGGCCCGCCAGCCGAACCGGGTTCTTTTCGTATCAGCCGCGGCGGCTATGCGCGGCGCGCTCGTTCCGTGTCCAGACATCCGCAAGGTAAGAGACCCTCAACCTCCTGCTGGCACTACGCCTGCAGGCCGTCGCAATCCCATAGTTGCGAATGCCTGGGCTCGGCGCTCCGTGGGACGGAGCGTCGGGCCGCTATTTCCAGCACCCCTGATTGGTGCCGTGGCGATTATGGCTGGCGATGCCCTGCCCCGCCGTTACGTCATTGCCGACGAGGTAGACCGCCGTTGACGGCTTCAGGCTGATCTTCTCCCAACCTGCGCAACTCGGCGCGGCAGTCGTCTGGCACCCCGCCAAGCTCAATGCAGAGAGCAACGGGATCGAGAGCTTCCACGGCAGCGTTTTCATCGTTCCTATCCTTGTAGGCTTGAACTTGCTTTTCCAGAGCGTCCACAGCGGCGCCCTGACGGCCAATAGCCTTGCCGTAGGTGTACGCACCGCCGACGACGAGAGCGGCCACGGCGAGGCCACCCAGCGCCCGGGTGATCGGGTTTGGGAGGAAGGACAGCATCAGGTCGCCCCCTTATTGATCTGCACTTCCGGATCGGACGGCAGTACAGCAGGACGAGGCCGGAGCCAGATGTTGAGGACGAAGAGCCCCGCGAGGAAATACCGCTGATAATCCTGCGGCACGACGGCGAGGATCTCCGGCGCGTTGAGGATTTCGGGCGCCAGCGTGATCAACACGAGGATCGCGTTCACGACCCAGGTGCGCCACCGGGCCAGCGTCTTCAGAAATTCGGTCATGGATCACCCACAGAAGAAGCCGAACCACTGGCACGGCAGGTCAGAAAGGAAAGCGACGGCAGCGGCGAGAGCGGCGATGATGCCACCAGTGGCGGCGGCAGTGCCCTTGCCGGTCTTCGGAGCGGGCGATGGAGGGTGAGGCGCGGGAGTAGGCTTGGGCGTCGGTGCCGTCGCCTCGCCTTCGCGGATCTTCATCAGGATAGGCGCAACGCCTAGCTGCTGATCGACGTGGTTCGGGTCATACTTGCCATCGGCAACATATTTGCCCTTCACGTATTGATCCGTCCCGGCCCAGAGGTAGGGAGACGGCAAGCCCTTGTTCCGATAGCCGAGGCCGTTGTATCGCTCCAGAATGTCAAGTGTGCCGGCTATGGACCAGTCCTTGTTCCTGCCCGCGTAGGGATGGCAGTTCATCAGCGCGTCGACGGCGGCTTCTTCCCATGTGGAGAATGGACCGCGTCCCTTTGGGACGATGGTCGTCTTCTTGCCCTTGCCAATGATCTTCTGACCGTTATGGAGAACGCCAGCGAATGAGCCGGAGGACTCCCGGTAGTGGATGACGCCGATCACGTCCCACGGAACCCCGGTCTTCGCCGACACGGCTTCGTAGCGGGCGCGGTTTGCCTCGATCTTCGCAGCCTGCGCGTTGATCTTCGTGCTGCGCGTGAAGCGCGCTTTGTTCCAGCGGTCGAGGTTGTTCATAGTGCGGCTCCATTGGCGAGCGAAAGCGCCGCCGCTCCGATGCGTCGGTTCATGTCTTTCTCCTGATGTGTGATTTCTGGCAGGGCCTGTTGACCCGATGGAAGGCGCAGGCGGGCGATGTGGGAGCCGCTCACTGCCCCCCAGCGAGCATTCCCCGGAGGCCCGTCAGCTACCACTGGCGGGCTTCTTCCATTCTCCTGATGTTCGGTTGATCAGTCTTCGGCTATGCTCAGCCTATGGAATGCGAGACCTGCGACAACACCGGCTGGGTGTGCGACGCCCACTGCAAAAAGCCCTGGAACGGATCGAGGGCCTGTGGCTGCGGGGCCCCCAGAATGCCCTGCATCAGCTGCAATGGTGATGGAGAGAAGCCCGATATCTCCAGATTGTTAAGGTCGATGCTGGCGGTTAGGGCCAAGAACCCACAGTAAGAATCGCCTCACGCGTACGCTGATCGGCAGCTAATACTACGGCTTCCACTCAGACCAAGGCAGCCTCGGCGCGCAAGCGACCATGCCACGCCAGAGGTAAGTCTCATACTCTTTCACAATGAGGTCCGGGTCATCGACCCCTACGGGGTAGCGAGAGAAACCCTGATCTGTTCTATGAAGAGGAGCTGTCTTCTTCGCTTGCTCCTCAAGCTTTTCATGGGGGCCGGAATTGCACCCAAGGACGAGTGCCATGCCGACGTCATAGAGTCTTGCCGGCGCGTCAATATTGTCTTGGAAGGTCGGCCACCCACGCAACGTGCCGTCATTGCCACCAAACTCTTCAAGATGTTGCGAGACTGCGGACGTGGCGATCTCTTTGTTGAGGGCGCCCCCTTCCCTCACATACGTCTGGATTCCTTCGACGATGTAACTGGCGTGCGCAAGGTCGTTTGCAACATTCTCCTGTAGCGAATATTTCCAGAACCACGCGCCGCCCGGACTCTCTTGGTGGTGTGCGATAAGGGACGCCATGGTTGCGTCGGCGGCACTTTTAAGCAGATCGGCAATCTCGGGTGAACTGGCGTAGCTGGCAAAACGCTGCATCTGACCGGCAATGTACGCGGCCGAGTTGAAAGTATCATAGGCTCTGTCCGACGGCCTCAGGGAGTACGGGATAAGGCCAGATGCTGTCCGCACCATCGGGTCCGCGTAGGCTGCCAATGCCTGCTCCGTCACAGCCCTAATCTCGCCTGCCGGGGCCGTTGCACTAGCTTCCATCCACGTCAGCAGAGCGTCAACGACAATGCCAGTGGAGATAGCATAGCTTGTGTTCACAGGGTTGACCGACCCGTCTCCGTAAGCGTCCCACGCAACTGGTACGCCCCATCCTACGACGCCGTTCTCATCAAGACGCGAATTCGCTAGAAGCCACTTGCCGGCTACATCCGCCAGGTTAGGGAGGTCTCCCCGTATCCTTCGTGATGCGCGGCTTATTTCCGCCAGCAAGACCGATGCATATGCCTTAGGAACGTCCTCGACCGTGTTCCCGGGGTAGTCCGTCACCCCTCTTCCAGGATGCTGCGCATCCAACCGTCGATAGACCTGATCTAGACTGACATCCCGAAGGACCGAGGCCTCTCCCGGGCGGTACCAGTTCCAACCACCAAAGGCGGCAACCGCTACGACCGCCGCGACAAATCCCGCAAGGACGATCGTATATCTGCTCAACAAACCTGACACGATTCTCCCGACTTCCCTGTCCGCACCGTCTGCCACCAGAAGCACGGAAGGCAGGTCTTGGCAACACCGTCCGGCGCAGAGGCTGCAGTTGCCGAATCTGGGCGGCTGTTATAGCCCTCGACTAGTTAGTGGTGGGGGCGCGGGTTGGTTCACGGTTTATCCTATTTGACGTTCGGAGCACTGTGGGCGTTGTCGACGACGCTGGGGTGGCAGCTATTCTCCCGATTCACGTCGGAAGCGAATTTACGATTTCTGCTGGGCATCGCCAGCGCACCCTTTCTGTTCGGCTTGTCCTCGGCCGCCGCGCTGTATGCCCTGCCGGGAAGCGACTGGCAGCTTGCCTTCGCTACTGTTTTCCTTGGAGCCAGTGTCTTAATCCTGTCGCGGAAGAGCACGTTGGCGATGCCGCCCGTTACATTACAGGGCATCCTGTTATTGGGGTTCTTCCTGATTGCGTTCGGGATCCTAGGGGCTAACTCCTGGCTACTTCCGACGGACGGAAACGATGCCCTTGAGTACATGACAGTGGCGCGCGATGTGTTCGAGAGCCGATCTCTGGAGCATTACCCCGCGCTGGCGCCGGAAACGACCAGAAGCGGTTTCTTTGCCTCCTGGACCCACCCCCCGCTCTACGTCGCAGCCATGCACCTGGCCAACCTCGCTCAGGGAAGCGCCGATGCCTCGGGACTGAGTCGTCTGATTCCCGTCTGGTTTCTGCTGTCGGCAACGGCCAGCACGCTCTGCGCGGCACTATCCCTTGGCCGTATATCCGCTGCGGCCGCAGTAGCAGCGTTGCTTTCGGTACCGGTCCTCGTGGGCGGCATCCCCGGTGCGGCGATCGACTCTCTGCCCGTCGCCGGCTCCGCGCTTGTTCTTGCAATCGTTGCCGGGATATCGGGCAGTCAGCTCAAACGAGGCGTCGCGGTGGGTGCAGCCCTTGGGCTCGCGCTTTGGAGCCACTCCATCGCGATCCTCCTGCTTCCTATGGCGGTTGCGGTGTCCGCCTGCTGGTGGGGCCCAAGGCGCTGGCGACAAGCTGCCGTCGAAGTAGGAGCCAGCCTGACGCTGGCAGCCATCATTGCGGGCATACCCTATGGACGCAACTACATTGCGTTCGGGACGCTGATCTCCGACAGCCCGTTGGTGTTCACTCTCGAAAGCCTCGACTGGAGCGGCTATTTCGATCTTTCGCGATCCGTCGATACCTGGCCGGCCCGCATCCAGTACGGCCTGTTTAAGGCGTTCTCAGAGCCAGACAATCTCGGATGGATCTTCTGGTTTGCCGCTGGTGGAGCCGTCATCATCATCTGGCGAGAACTGAGACGAGGTTTTGCACCAACGCTCCTAGCCGAAAGGCAGCCGAATGACGGCCCAATCCTCGCGAGCCTCATATTCGTGACCGTCTACTTTGCAGGCGTCGTTGCAACGCTCGCGATCGGGTCAACGATGATGGTGCGGAATGAGCGATACTTGCTGATCATCACTCCAGCCGCCGCCATCCTTGCCGGCCGCGTCATCGGATACTCCCTATTGCGCGTTAGGAGCTTTCGCTCCCTCAGCCCCGTGCGTGCCATCGTTCATATCTCGGTTGTAGTGGCTGCAGCACTCGCCACATTACCCGCTCTTAACCTGTGGCGGCACCAAGTCCCATCGCCAGAGTTACTGGATAGAGATGCCCGAACCGCACTGGTGGGTAGCAGCCTTTATTCGCGGCCCATGCTTTGGATCTCAGAAAACCTGCCGAAGGACGCTAAGATCCTCGCCATCCGTCCGTCGCACATGTTCCATGCAGACCGGCGGATGGTAAGTTATCTGGATCCGCGACTCGTGCCCTTTTATGATGCGCGCACTGACGATGAAGCAGTGACTGCGCTGAAGCGACTTGACATCACCCATGTCCAATTACCCGGCTACTACATCCCACCGGTCTACAAGTCTCGGCTGCAGAACTTCTTGTCCGATCCCAGCGAGACGGCTCTTGAATACAGCGACCAGGGGGGAAATCAGGTATACGCCCTAACGCCTGACGATGTTCGTTACGGATCTCCTGTCTCACTCGATCCATCTGACGTTCAATGGACTAAGCAAACCATCTATCCCTTCTTCGGCGTCAACATCGGCAGACTCTTCGGCGCAGCAGAGGAATTGCTTGCACCAGATGGGACGTCCATTACGTCCACGCCGCTTGGTCTATTTCACAAGGTTATGTTTACGACTCTGAGCGTTGACCTAAAGCCAGCTGCTAAAGGCTTACGCGTCAGGATTTCCTTCGAAGGGAATGGCTTCCTGACGGTATTTGGTCGAACGGAACAGGGCCTGTTCCGACTCGGCGAACTTGCGGTCAATGGTCGCCAAGAGTTCATTCGGCGGAGCATGCACACGTTACCATTGAACGGGATCATCGTAGAGCAAAGAGGAAACTCGTCTATCACGATAATCGGGGGAGACTACGCCTCTGCCTCGGAAGCTCCGCTACCTTAGCGCTTCAATTAATCTCCGCCACATCTACCGCCATAAAACCGAAGGTGTTGTCGTTGGACTGGTTGCTGTCGCGATTAACCTCTACGATATCGTCTCTCGTACACATGCTTGGGTAAGCAGCGGAAACGTTCGCGAACGCCCAAGCCTCGACCCGATAGGCGCCGGGTTCCATGAGGTCGATGCAGCTCAGAAGAAGACAGGTTTCATAGTGGTGGCGGAGGTTGATTATGTTCTTTCCGTCCTTCGCACCAGGAATCCATCTAAACGTCGTGTTCGGGTGCGTGACGTTCCACAGGGGGGCAGTCCGTGCGCCGGTGGGGAAAGTCGGCATATCACTAGAGTTAGCGGCATGCCTTATCCCTACTCGGGCGGAAACAGCCACCGGCATGTCTGCCACAATGCCGTCCTGCCCACCTCGATGCGCAAAATTGACGTAACCCGATGTGCGTAGGCGGCTCGGCACCTCGATCGCAAAATCATAGGTCAGCTCGGCAAGTCGAGTTCCACCGCGGAAGATTGTGGAGGACCAGTTATGGCGAAGGTTTGCGTGCATTCTAGTTTCTCCCTCGCCTGTCGATCCATCCATGGGTGATTATCCGCAGCTGAAAGTTGGCGTTCGTTGAATTGAGGCGAGTGCGAATCTGTCCGCTTGTGTTTGTCCTTATGCGGAATGTTCCTGGCGTGTAGACCTCTCCTCCGTTCGCCACCGAACTGGTGGTATGGATCAGGGAAAAGTTGCTGTCGGACGGTAGGCTGTCGGCTTGATCCGGGCTGGTCAGCAAGACCGCGAAGTCTCCCGCGCTCGAACCACGTCGTACGGCAGCAACGAAATAGGCATCGACTTTGATGCCTGTTGGTACCGTCAGGGCCCTGAGAACCGCGCTGCTGCCCGGGTTTAGAGCATTGGCGTCGGAAACAGGAGTGGAGAGAAGGAAGTCGTCACCCTGCTGACTGAAACCCAGCAGAGCTCCACCCGCGCGAATGACAGATCCTATGCGTCGGGATCTGTCATAACTAGTTGGCAGCGTGGGCGACAACGAGGCGGAAAATCCAACGTCTACGACCCCGGTATCCGATCGCTGGATTAGAAAGGCATGTCCGGTCCCATTCGGCATTGTCGTCCCGTCAAGCCACCCACCATTGCCAGAGCCAGGGGCCCACGCTGCATCGAGACGCTTTGTAGTTGTTGCCGCCAGTGTCATAAGCACCGGCGTTGACCCGTCGGAGCCCGCTGCCCCCGGAGCGACGTCGATGTCATTTGCGGAGTCGCTCCCGTTGTTGGAGAGAGTCAGGCCTTGAATGTGACCGCGGAAGAGCTCGCCTGAGCTATCTTGTTTTAACGCAAGTGCTGACGCAACGTCAGACGAATTCGCCTTCGTGCCCACAGTCGCCACAAGAGCTGCAAGCGCATCATCGTTGTCCGCCAGCTTAGCGACAACCTCGAGCCAGGTATCGAGCGCCTGAGGCGCTCCGTCTGTAAAGAGAGCTAGGATCTGACTGAGAGAGACATTACCCGGAAGACCCGCGCGAACCACCGCTAGCTTGTCCTGGATCTCGGCTGCCGGAAACATGCCGAGGTCGTCGTACCTGATCTTGATTAGGTCGTCCGTCATGAGAATCATCCTCAGGCGAAAGCTGTGATTTCAAGCTGGCCAGTCAGGCCGTTCGGAGCATTCTGGCTTTCGTTCCAATTGCTCGTAACGGTCGCTCCAACAGCGTAGCGAGACAAGATGCGACTACCAATCACGTTCGCGTACTCGAGGCCACCAGGGCCTGTAAGGCCGCTTGTTTGGATCGCACCGGCAAATGTTGGCACCGGCGTACGCGCCCAATTGATGCTCTCGGAACCAGCAAAGGAGCTTGCAAACGCTGAAGTGAGGGCCGTAGCCGCCCCGGTTTTCACCGTGTTCACCTTCAGCCGATCGAGGTTCGCCAAGTTCGTGATTGTCGGCACGTTGCTGCCATTCGTCACCACGCGCGAGAACAGGGCATCATCATACTTGCTGTCGAAGGACGCATCGGTCTCGGCCAGCGCACCGGGATTATAGCCGCTGTCGGCGAGGTCCTTCAGCTGGAAGCCGTTCGCGGGGCTCCAGCGCAGATGATAGGTCTTGTTCGCAGCGGTCGCGAAATCCGCCTGCACGGTCGTCACTGTGAAGATGCCCCGATGCTGGAACTCGTAGCCGGCGGGGATCCTGACCTGTCCCGCCGACGGCGAGACGATCGGAATGCGCCCATCGGCCGTCAGGACATGGGGGAAGATTGGCAGCCGCGCGCGGGCCGCTGCCATCAGCACGAAGTTCTCCGTGTCGCCGCCGCCAGTCGCCTGACTGATCAATGCCTGTATCGCCTGCAGCAACTGCGTCAGGTCGTTGTTTGAGGCCGAGAGACCTGCCCCCGCTATGACCGCTTTGATCTCCCGCATCGGGTTTTCAATCGCCTTTGCCGGCACCCGCGAGCCGGAAGTTGCGCCCGGCGTATTGCGGTCGACATAGGACGCGTTCGGGTCGGTGCTGCCGTATGGCGCAATGTAGTCCATGACTGGTCCTCTTGGAGCTTAGACGTTGACAGGCACCGCGAGCGCGTTGCCGTAGGGATCGGTGAGAACGGAGCCATCCGGCGTCGCCAGAACGGCAAGGGTAACCCACGGCTCCAGCACAGGCAGCGTCCAGGCCGGAGCCATCTGGCGAAGCAGGCAGAGGATCTGCTCGGCTTCGCCGACAGCGAACAGTGGGTCATGTCCGCACTCGCTCACCCCGCACTCGAAATAGCTGATCGCGGCGTCCTTCACGCGGACGATCCAGTAGGTCTCCTCCGTCCACGAGCCTACGGCGTGATAGCCGCCGCATTCGGAGAAGCCGCACTCGAAGATCGCCGGCTCCTCGATCTCGATCTCGAAGCCATAGTCCAGCGCCAGGCGCACGAACTCTTCCGGGTGGTTGATTGCGTCGGCACGCACCTTGCGAGCCAGCGCCGTGATCCGCTGGGACGTCGACTGCTCACCGATGAAGCAGCGTTCGGGAAGTCCGTATTCCGCCTCCCAGTCCGGCAGCAGTTCCTGCACGCCACCAACCGTCGCCTCGCGCACCAGGCTCCACGCCCGGGCATAGAGCCGGACGAACGGGTCAAGCAGCACGCGAGTGAACCGCGCCAGGGGATCGGTCAACGGCACGGCCTCGCCGTCCGGCGATCCCCAGGCCGCCCCCTGCGGCCAGAGCGTCATGGCGGCAGAGATCAGGCCCTCGCTGGTTGGCGCCGCCAGTGCGTCTTCCGGTACCGGAACGCCGCTCGTGTCCAGCGCTGGCGCCGCCGCCCGCGTGATGGTGTTGAAGGCTGGACTACGCGGCATAGGTCACCGTGCCGAGGACGGGATAACGCCCGTTCGTATAGGTCACGTCATCGAGCGGCCAGTCGAGCACGTGCCGATCCTCTCCGCTCACCCTGGAGATTGCTTCGGAGATCCATGATCTCGACAGCGTGAAGGCATCGCCGGCAACGCCCGGGCGCGCACGCGCCACCAGCATGGCGGCAACAGCGGCCTCGATTGCCACACGAACCTCCGCGCTGTCATTGGCGAGACCCGAAATGGTCAGGTCCAGCGGCTCGGGCGTCGGTGCCACCGCGACATTGTCGTCGATCCGGATCAGCCGGGTCGCGTCGATCGCAGCCTGCACCACGGCGACGTCGCCAGGGGTTGGGATCAGGTTCGGCCTTCCGGCGAACAGGAAGAACACCGAGATGAAGCCCGGCGCCAACGGCTGACGAAACGCCCATGCCTTGACGACGCCGGGAACGGAAAGTGCCGCATTTTCGTAGTCGGTAAGACGTCCGCCCCCGGGAGGATTGCGCTTGCGAAACAGGATACGTTCGCGCAGCGCGTCGTCTCCCTCGCGGTCCGCACCTCCACCGAGCCCTGAGGTGGACACGGCCCATTCGGCGCCCAGAAAAGGCCAGAGAACCGGATCGGCCAGGCCTAGCACTCCGCCTGCGTCGCGATTGGTTGCCGCGCCCGTCGTCTGGGCCTGCACGGAGAAGGTCACGTCGCCGCCCGGGCTTGCGGATGCAGGCGTGGTGGAGACGTAGACGACATCGCCGGAGACGAAGCGAATGCCGGCAGGATAGATGGCATTCGGCGCACCCGAACCCGTGATCAGCCCGATCGCCGGCGAAGCGGCTTTCCTGAAGATGCCGACATCGGACCCATGACGTGCAAGGAAGGCGGCGGAAGCGGTTGAAGCGAAGAGCTGCCTGGCCAGATAGGCCATGCGCAGTTCGAACTCGTGAGACAGCGCTGCAAGGACCTTGCCCGTCACCGTCACGAAGTTGTTCTTCAGCGCGGCGTCCGTGCCCGGCATGTATTGGCGGAACGCGCCGCGGACCCGCTGCGATGCCTCAGCCAGCGAGCGGATTTGCCACGCCATCGATCTGCCTCCAGAGAATTTCGAACTTGCTGTCGTAGATCCGGCCGCCATCGCGGCCATAGAGCGTGACGGTGTAGTCTACCCTGTTCATCGGCCGATTGGCCGTCACGGCAACGTCCAGGGAGACCGCAGCGCCCTGGTCGATGATCGGCTGCAGGGCTTCTCGCACATAGTCCTCGACCGTAACCTCGATTCCGTCGAAGATCGCCGAGCGCCGCAGCAGCCAGAGCCGCGAGCCGAGGGGCGTCTCTCCAGTCTCGAGGTCGAAACTGTCACCGATCCAGCCGCGGTTCTCGTCTCCGTCTCGCAGCTCGCTCACCTCGACGCGACGGTCGGTCATCAGGCAGATCAGCACCTGCGTTGCCAGCCCCTGCTCGGCCCGCAGGTCGCCGGGCGCATCCGGATGCGTCAACGGGTTCACCGCGACCGTTCCGGCCTTGCCGTTCCAGATGAGGTCCGGCGAGCGGTATGGTTCCCGCTCGCCGTCGATCGGCGTGATCTTCAGCATTAGTCAGCCGGCGAGAAGTCCAGGTAGTAGGACCTACCCGGCTCGAACTGAATTGCAGCATTCGGATTGTCTACCGTCATCCGCAGCTCGCCCCAGGGCGTTGCCTTGGTGAAGCGCCCGTCTTCGGACTGAATGTCCTCCGAATAGACCGTGTGAAAGAAGACGGTCGTGCCTTCCTTGCCGCTGCACTGGAACTTTGCTCGTACGCTCATGCGTCTTCTCCTTTTGATAATCCCGGAACCCGCCGGGCCGGATCTCAATGCGTGTGGTGGTTCGTGTTCCCCGCCACGTCGATGATCGTGCCGGTCGCGTGGATATTGCCGTCAACGTTGAGATTGCCCTTGATTGTCACGTCGCCGACGAACTCGAACAGCGGCGCAACGAGGCGTATCTTCGTGCCGACCAGGCTGATGATGTTGCCGTTCGCGTCATAGATCGCAGAGGATCCTCCGGGCAGCCCGGCCGGACGCTTCTCCGGATGCTCGCCGCCCAGCACATAGGCCTCGTCCGGATTGCCGTTCGGCGAAATGAGCAGGCCCTTCGCGCCCTTGATCGGGTTGGACATGAAGCCATGCGGCTCTATCCGGTGGATGCGCGTGTAACCGTCACCATAGACGCCGCGCCCGGAAACGAACTGCTGCCCGCCACGCTCGTCGATCGATCCGTCGAATTCGAAGCGCTTGCCGCTCATTCGTCCTGGTACTCCGCCTCGATCTCGCCCGGTGCGGCGTAGCCGTCCGCCGTTTTTCCGCGTGGGTTCTCCCCGCCGAGCGCCCTCGGATCCGCGAGCGAGAGCGTTGCAATCGTGCCGCCGCCCTCGCCTCCGTCGCTGCTCTGCGAGAAGGCGACGCTCTTGATGATCATCGTGCCACGGATGCCGAGCCATTCGTCATCCACGTCGACCAGCCAGTTCCGCTGCCACAGCATCCCGCCTGCATCGCGCCAGCCGGTGGTCGGGATGCTTGCGGTAACCGACGCCCCGGCCGCACGCTTCGCCTGCCATTCGGCACGGGTCTTCATCCGGTCGATCGTCACCTCGCCTTCGTGCAAGATGATCAACGGACGCCGGCGCAGGATGCCACTGTCGCGCGCGACCGTCTCCGGTCTCAGTTGCGCTTTGTCGACACCTTCCGTCGACTGTCCGCGCACCTTGACCTCGCTGTGCCGACCCCGCTCGGTAAAGCTGGCCGACGCCCCGGGCAGGATGTTGATGCCGCGTTTCAGCGTGCCCTTGTGCCGCCCCTCCGGCTTCGTCGCAAGCTTGAGGCGCCCCTTTTCCGTGTCATGGATCAGGATGCCCCGGCCACGGGCGCGCCGCTCAATCGAGGAGAAAGGACTTTCCCCCTGGATCAACTTGTGGCGAGGCTCCTTGGGGAAGTTGGTTCCATCGCTCTCGATTCCGATCCCGAGGCCATCCAGGTCGCGGGCTATATCCTCTATGGACTTGTCCAGCCACTCTCCGGTCGCATGCTCGGCACTGCACTCTACATAATCGACGGTGGCCGAGACCAACCCGATCGAGAGCGACCGCATGTCGCGACCATAGCCCGTATCGATATCGCGAACATAGCCCGTCAGCATCGGGTCGCCGGACGCCCTGAGGACGGTCCGCTGACCGATGGCAGCCGGGAGCCCGGAGCCGACTATCACGCACTCAAGACGCGCCGTCCGCACCGCCTCTTCGGCGGAAATATTGATGTCGATCGACTTGATCGGCGGCAATCCGTCCGCCGTGACTGTTTCGAGCAGCATCTCAGTCTGCCAGGGCGTCGAAGGCGGCGGGCATCAGGAGCGGCGTCGCGCTGCCTGCTATATCGACCAGCCCCTGCGCGCGCCCGGCGTCACCATAGAGCTGGTAAGCCAGCGCCGTTGACGGAAGCGAGATCTTCGTCTCGACCCGGACCACCGGTACGGCATTCGCGGCAATCTCGGAGACGACACGAACCGACACGGCAACAAGGTTCGCGAGCCAGGTATAGAGATCCGCTCCTTCGGCTCCGAGCCTGGAAGCGGCCGTCAGCGCCCCCTCGCCTGCCGCCGCGATGCGGCTGCGCGCGGATCTGGCCTGCGGTCGGGAAGGCCACTCCACCTTCACACCGGCAACGGCAAGCCCTGCCGCCAGGAGTATGGCAACGGCGTCGGCCGTGCCCTGGTCGGCAACTGACGGAGCGGCGAGCCGGTCAAAGTCGACCGGCGAAGAGACGCTTTCCGCAGAGATACGCATCAGCGACAAGGCTTCTGCCGCGAAGGCAGATGCGCCAAGACCCTCTGCCACAGCAAGGCGCTTCTCCGCATCCCGGCGATCCAGATCGTCGCCGATGAGGTCAGCAACCAACCCGGAGAGCCAGGTTAGGATGACGGCACGGTCGGCGCTCATGAAAACAGTCTCCCAAAGCCGGAGGCGGCGACGTTGAAGTTGAGCGCGATCGCCGTCAGCACGTCACCGACGCCAGGCACGGTACCGGCCGCGTTGGAGACAGGTACCGCACGGAAGCCGAAGGCGATGTAGCCGAGACGGTCCTTTTCGAAGAGCCGCCGGCCGCTCTCCACGTAGGCCATCGAACCGGAAATCGTCGGCAGCGTCAGCAGGCCGGGACCTGGTGCGATGCATGCGGCAGCCAGGGCTTTGGCCTGCATGTCGGCCGTGTCGCCGGCCAGATAGGCGGTCACATCGAAGCCGGAGGTGGAAAGCCCCATCTCCTCGATATAGCTGTCCCGGCCGCCCGCATATTCGTGGATTGCCAGCCGCTTCCCGAAGGAATGGTCGTCATACTCGACCCAGAAGCGCACGCCGCGATAGCTGCCGCGCCGCAGCGTCTTTGCCCAGTCTCGCATGTCCAGATCCTGTCTACGGTCCACCGCCGACGGGTCGTCCTGCCGATGGCGGCATTGTTCGCCCTACGTCTGCGTTCACGCCGGTCCTGTTGCCGGTCGCGGCATTGCCAACAGCCGCCTGCGCACCACTCAACCGCATGGCTGCCTGGTGCAGCTTCTCCGCAGCCGACATGATCGCAGCGCCGACGTCGACCCCCGCGACCTTCAGGAATGCTGCGCTGTCTTCGATCTCCTTGCCGGCCTGCCGTCCGCCTTCCGCGACCTTCTGGGCGGCCTCGTCTCCGGACTGCTTCAGTCCGGTCGCATCGATCTTCAACGCCTCCTGGAACTCCTCACGCGATGGAATGCGGAAGAAGCCGCTGGAAGGTTGGCCCATGCTCGCAACCTGCGGGCCGCTCCGAAGAGCCGGCGGAACACCATCCAGTTGCCGCGGCATGTCCGGATATGGCGACGGACGTTGCCCCGGGACCGGAAGGCCTTTGCCGCTGCTTCCCGGAAACTCAGGCAACACCACCTTCTGGTTCTGCCGCCCGACGGACGCTCGCGCCGTCCCGTCGATGTACTTCCGGGTCCGATAATCCCGGAGGAATTCCGGATCGCTGTAGCCGCCCTCGACGGCGGCCTGATCCTTCTCGGCCTGCGAGCTCGTGAGGCCCCACCGGGTCCTTTCCCACCAGCCGCTCATGCCCCTCTTGCGAAGACCATCGTTGACTGCGGTATGATAATCCACGGTACTGGAAACAGCGTCCATGGCGTCGACACCGCCCGAGGCGGCGATCCCACGGCCGATGCTGTTCATCAGCTTGTTCCAGCTGCCGGAAAGCCGATCGATGCTTGCCTGGGTGTCTCCGGTCACCTTGGCAAGATCCCGGAAGACCGTCCCGTTCACCTCGGCCGAGTTCATCAGCTCGAGGAACTTGCGGAAGCTCTCCTCGCTGGTGATCAGCGACTGCATGCCGAGACGGAACTCCTGGTCGGTAAAGAGTAGCGGCAGCTTGCTCAGGTCTCCCTTGATCGCCTCCTTCGACAGGCGCACGAATGCGCTCAGCGCGTCCTCGCCGGCCTGCTTGGCGGCGGCCATCTCCTTTCGGAGATCGATGCCCATCTTGCCGAACTTCTTCGCAGTCTCCTCGGAATACATCTTGCCAAAGATGTTCTGCGCCTGTGTTGCCGCAGCCGAAGCGTCACCGGTATCCTCGCGGATCGTCTGCAGGACCGCGACCAGCCGCTTCAGGCCGTCTTCGCCATTGTAGCCAAGCGACGCAAAGCTGTTGGCGAGGCCCGGAATGTACTGGGCCATGTCCTTCAGTTCGAACTGACCAGCCTTGCCGCCCGTGACCATGATGTCGAAGGCGCGTTGCAGCTCGTTAGCCTCGATCTTCAGCGCGGATGCCGCCTTCAGGCCGGTATTGGCGATGTCTTCCGTTGCGGCACCCGAGGCCTGCGCCGTCGCCAGCACGGACGGCAGGAAGGCCATTGCCTCCTGCAGGCTCATGCCGGACGCTACCATGGTGTCGAGCGCGCTGATGCCCTGCTCGATCGGCAGAGCAAGCTTCTTCGTCTCGGCCTGGACGGTTGCGAACGCGGCCTCGATGTCCTTGGCGGAGGCATCGGCCGTGATCCCGATCCTGGTCATCTGCCGCTCAACCGCCGCGAACTCCGTCACGGCCTGCTTCGCACCATAGGCAAGCACGGCGGGTGCGGCATAGCGGGCCATGGTGGCAAACGCGGCCTGCGAGGTGCGCGCCATCACGCCCTGTTGCCGGGTAAGGGCAGCAGCCCGGCGATTGACCTGGTCGAGCTTGCCGGAAACGCTCTTGAGCGCTGCACCCGTCCGGTCGACCGCCGAGATCTTCAGGCGGGCTTCGATTTCGCGGTTCATGATCCGACCCTGTTACGGCGATCGACGAAGCGCCCGGCCCACCAGGCGATCTGCGAAAGCGTCATTTGCTCTACGTCTGCTGGTCGCCATCCGAGTCTGAAGACGAATTCGTCTCCGACTTCGCCTGCTCCTTCGGCTCCATAAAAAAACCGCAGATCGCCTCCTCGATGCGCAGCGCGTCCAGTGCCGTAAGGCCCGAGATGAACTCATAGCCGGGCTTCACGATCAGACGCTGCGCATAGGCATCCACCCGCTCAGGATAGGTAAGCAGAGCAGAACCTCCTGCCACCGGCTGCCACTCGCGCGGTTGTCCGAGGCCGTCCATGAAGACGTCCTTGTAGGTGGGCTCGCGCAGCGTGATCGTGTCGAACGCAGTGCCGTCGGGCGCCGAGTATGACTTCGAGAGCTTGACGGACGTCATCAGCTATTCGTCCGGTTGTAGCTGCCGCCCTCGATCGCCAGCCCGGAGAGCTCGCCATTAAGACGATTGATGACGGGACGGCCGGAAAGGAAGCCGCCGGTCATGTAGTGGGTGACGTTGGTGAAGTCCTCGACGATCGTCGTGTCGAAGCGAGGACCCTTCATCAGCGCCTCATAGTCCCAACCGCCGTCGACCGCGACGATCTCGATGCGGCGTGGCATCGGAGTGGAAATCCTGTCGACGCTGTCGTCCTGGTTGGCCTGCGCCGCGATTTCCTGCGACGTCGGCGAGAGGTTGAAGGTGCCGCGGATGGAGACGAGTTCACCCGTGGAAAGGCGCATGCTCATCCGTCCGCCGAAGTCCTGACCCTTGGTCATGTGCGTAGGCTCCTGTCGGTGAAAGGTGAAGGTCTCAGCGGAACTGGCTGTAGACGCGGGCAAGGCCGGCGAAGATGTCCAGCGGGTTCACGAAGTCGAGCGGCAACTCGATGTTGACGCGGTTCGGGTTGCCGGCATCTCGCGTCACGACCATCTGCTGGAGTGCCGTCTCCGGGTTTTCGAGGACACCAGACATGCGGCGGTAGCTGTGGAACAGCGTTGCCTTGATGTCCTTCACCGTCGTCAGCGCCGGCAGGTTGTCCGGATTGTCGTTGGCGATGGCCTTGTTCGAATGCTCGAAGGCGAGATCCGCGCGGAACTGCCGCAGTGCATGGGTCAGCTGGAAGACCTTCTGGACATCCCTGAAGGTCGTGTCCGGTGCGCCTGCCGTCGTCTGGTGGTGCGTGATGATCTTGTCGATCAGGACGTCACCATTGCGGTTGACCTGCCACGTCGAAATCCCGCTCTTCAGGAAGGCGTCGCGCGTCGGATAATCCATCCAGTACGCCCGGTCGCGCGGCGGCGACAGACCTTCGACGACAAGCCCGGTCTGGTTGCGGGAAACATCACCGTTGGCGCCGCCCCCGGACCAAGGCGCGATCCTCGCCGCGAAACCGGCCACCCAGAGGTAATCCGGCTGGGCAAAGCCTCCGTTGGAAAACCGCGGGATCATCGTCAGGTGCCAGTTGTCCTGTGCCAGCGCCGCCGTCGTCAGGTTAGCGCCGGTGTCCGTCTTCGGGTAGAAGACGTGGCCATAGAGCTGCTGTGCGTAGCTCCACCGCCCCGAGACGTCCGACAGGAGGGTCTTGAACAGTCCGAGGTTGGTTGCATCGCCGAATGCCGAGACGATCATCTCGAAAGGATCATCGTTCATCGCGGCGATGATGGCAGCGACGGAAGGCGTGCCCGCACCAGGTGTGGTCGTGGCGAAGGTGAATAGACCGGCGAACGCGTTCGCGCTCTCCAGCACCGGCACATAAATGTCGATGCCGGTCGCATAGGTGCCCTTATGGCGAGCCGTGATGGTGACGACATTGGTGGCAGCCGTCGCGGTGAAGGGCAGAGAGACCTTCGTGATCGGGTTGAAATACGCGTTGATCGCGGCAGCAAGCGCAGTGGCGACCTGGTTGGCCGAGGCGCCCGCGGCGATTTCCACCACGACCGGCTCACCGCCGATCTCGATGACGCCGAGTCCTCCTGCAGCCGGTACCGCACCGACAGTGACCGTGCGGATCTCTGCCGTACCGGTGTCTTCAACGCGGCCGATCCAGATTTCCTGCGCCGGCGCGTTGAGGCGGGCGATCTGCCACATGCTTTCCAGCATCGAGCCGGCACCCGTCAGGACACGGGCATCGAGGATGCTGTTGCAGGGCGCAATCTGGCCGTTGCCGAGGGAACCTGCAGCGAGACCGTGACCGAGCAGGATGAGACGGTTCTCGCTCTCGAACTGGCCACCCGACTGGACGTCGAAGGCGAGCAGCGGAGCCGTAATATTGGCGGGGATGTTGCTGACCATTTACCTCTGGCCTCCGGATTTGCCGCCGGTCTTCTCCGGTTCGGCGTCGGTTTCGATGAGCACGAGATCGCCGTCCTTCACCAGGCGTGCCTCATAGGCGCTGGAGAAGTCGACGGGGCGGCCGTCCTTCGGCCATTCCCCCTGCCGCCCGGGCAGCGGGATGCGAAGGCCCTGTTTGGGCCTGTAGAGATTGGTCATCATGTTTCTCCCGAAGGTGGTCAGGCGTTACAGATCGTTCGGCCCGCTGGTGATCGGCCCGGTGGTGACATGCGCAGATGTGAGCGGTGTCCGCGGCTCACCGGCGAACGCGGCAGAGAGCTCGGCAAGTTTGGTGGACGCGTAGCTCGCGGCAGGCAGCGCCTCGTAGACCGACTTGATCGGCTCAGGGAGGCCGCCATTCTCGATGTCGAAACGATCATCCGCGATGGTCAGCCGGAAGCGCATTCCTACCCGGTGGTAGCGCAGCCCGAAATCGGGGACCGAGAACGTCTGCTGGTCGATATCGACCACGTGCTTGACGAGCTTGCGCCAGAGCCCGCCATGCTGCGAATGCATCAGCAGCATGCGCACCTGGGCGCAGAGAGCCGCAAGCACGAGCCTGGCATTTGGATCGCTATCTGCCATGGCATCCATGGCGTCGGGGAACTCACCGCCCTCATCCCTGGCGGCCACCGCAAGCTCCGCGATCACGTCGAGGACGCAGTTTGCTTCAGTGTCGGTCGCATCGGTCGCTGATCCCATCAAGGCGACCGTTGACTGATGCGTATAAAGCGCGAGCACCGGCGTGTAGGCCCGGTCCCGATCGAGGTCCTGCAGCGATGCAGCGCGACTGTCGAAGACACGAGGGCCGGCGAGCGTCGGAAAGCCTGTCCCGGCTAAAGCGGCGGCGGTCGGGCACAAGGTCTCGATCGCGACCAGGCGGACGGCTTCTGCGGACAGCATGGGATCAGGCCCTATTGAGATACCAGGCGGGCCGGTTGGACCCGTCATCTTCCTTGGCGGCGATCTTCCAGGTCACGCCGCCCGCAATCACGTGATCGCCACGCTTCGGCAGGTACGGCCACCCGGTCGTCAAAGCCGTCAGGACGGCGTCATAGGAAACAGCCCCGCTTCGCGTCCCCGGATCGACCGGCATATGCCGTGTCAACCGGTCGGCCGGCGGCTCCAGATCGATCGTCCCGAGAAACTCGAAAGCAGGTCTAGCAGGATCGTCGACCTCACTATGATTGACCGAAACCCCCAGCCCCGACGCGCGCGGTTTCAGGATACAGAGGGTTTCGTCGAAATAGCTCGCGGCAGCTTCATCGGCCGCCGCGAGATGATCTGACCAGGACATCAGGAGGCCTTGGTCTCTTTCTTGGCGGCCTTGGCCTTCTCTTCCACGGGTTCATCCTTCTCGTTGGGATTGACGAACTCGTGAGTGCCGGCGTCGACTGCCTGAGTGGCGGGGCCATGCCGCATGGCTTCGACCTCGCCGGTTTTCTTGTTGCGAACATGCATCGGATCATCCTCCTCAGTTGCTGCTGGTCAGTTTGACGAGCAGTGCCGGACGCTTGACGATCGGCAGCGGGTTGGACTGGCTGTGTAGCTTGACCCAGCGCTGGAACTCCGGATCGACCGCGGACCGCGAGTAGATCTCTTCACCAAAGGTGTTGACGGTGTCGATGAAGTCCGCAGGGGCAAAGTAAGTGCTGAAGACGTCCTGCGTTCCGATGGGGAATGCGATGGCCTCACCAGCCGGGATGAAGCGACGGGTCCCGTAGGTACCGTTTTCCTGCATGTAGGAAGCGCCACCCCGGTATTCTTCGATGGTCAGGCCATGGAAGGGGAACCCACGGCGGACGTCCTGGCGGAGCGGATTGTTCTGTCCGTCGTAGTACTTGAAGATCTCCTCGACCTTCGCGTGCCCGATGAACTTGTCGTACCATTCGGGAGACGCAAGCACATGAACGCCGGTCATGGTCTCGCCCAGGAGGTTATCCTCCAGGTAGGAAACTACCTCCCTCGCCTTCGCCTTGACATCGGTACCGGCTGTGCCCAGCACGAAATCTACGGTTTTCTGGGTCACGCCGAACTCGGTGAAGAGGTTCAGCAGCGAGGAGCCGTCGCTATCGAGGATCTCACCGCGCAGCGCAGTCATCCGCATGTGCTCAAGCGTAATCGCATGCTTCCGCCGCATGACGATCTGCTTCCGGTTGACCAGTCCAGCAACGGACTCCAGAACCGCATCGGACGCGACCCGAGAGATGATGTTCTGGACATCGTCGGCACGAACATAGTCATCATGCGGAATGTGGAATGCCGCGAACTGGCGGATACCCCGCTTCTCGGGCGTACCGAGCGAGGGCGGCGCGCCGCGCTCGCGGGTCGGCAGAAGGTTCAAGGTGCCGTTATTGTATTCGACGGCAACCGTGGTGGTGGTGATCGGCTCGCTGGAGAACAAACCGAGTTCGCGGATGCGGCCATAGTCGTTCGGCACGATGTTGATCGCCTGCGTCAGCGACGTCGACGAAAACGCCGCGTTGCCGAAGATATCGAGAATGGTTTCCATGGATCAGGCTCCTTCGCGCACGAGGATCGGCGGATTGAGTGCGCCGAGAGCTGCTGTGATGGCCGCACGCTCGCCGGACGTATCGACGTCAGCGCCGTACTTGAGGCCCTGGTGAACGACGATCGCGTCGCGGGCGATGATGACGGCCGCAGCATCCGCCGAGGTGGCATCTACCGTGTGGAGCAGGATACCGGCGGCATTCTGGCTGCCGTCGACGGCGGCCACCGTGACCGGCTTGTACTTGCCGGACGCCGTAATCTTGCCGAGGACCGTGCCGGTCTGCACCACGCCGGAGCCCGATGCGACGATGACTTCCTCGCGCGAGAAATGGCTGTCGGCTTCGCGCTTCAGCCAGTCGCTCGCATAGCGACCTTCAGAGATGAGTGGTGCCATTACACGGCCTCCTTCTTGCCGAGCAGCTTGCGCATGTTATCGACCATCAGGGTCGGCGCAGCGGGAGTGGATGCGGATGCGGTCTTGCCGCCGAGGCCGGCGCCAGCACCCCGGCTGGCTTCATAGGCCTTCGGGTCTGGCCGCTGGTCATCGCTGGCGGGCTGCGCTGTCGGCGCGGCGGCCAGCGCGGTCTTGATCGCTTCTTCGGAGAGATCCGTTTCGATGAGGGTCTCAGCGAGCCCCTCACGCCCCTTGGCTTCCTCCAGGGCCATCACGTTCTTGCGACGCGCCTGGTATGCTGCAACGGCGGCCTTGGCGGCCTCCGCCTTTTCCTTTTCAAAGTCGGCGGACTTGTCCCCGCCATTCGTCTTGTCAGACATCGTATGCTCCTTTGTCGGACGGTGAGCGGCGGGTGCCGCCTGCTTATCAGCACCTTCGAGGCGCCAATTCTTCTTGCTCGCGAGAGCGGTGAGCCGCTTCGGCGCGTGGGCGTAAATCCGGTAGTCGAAGGCGGCGACAGCGTCGGCCGTGACTTCGGTGGTCGCATCAGCGAAGCCTTCATCCACCGCCTGCTGCGGCGTCAGCCACCGCTCGCCCTTCATGATGGCGCGGCATTCCTCGGCGGATTTTCCGCTCTTGGCGGCATAGACGCGGGCATAGGCCGTCGCGAGCGCCTCCAGCCCTTCTATCGTCTTGCTATGGTCCTCGGAGGTGCCGAAGGTGTAACCGCTCGGATCGTGGATCATCATCACCGAGCCGGCCGACATGGTGACCGTTTCGCCGGCCATGGCAATCAGCGACGCCGCTGATGCAGCGATGCCCTCAATGACTATGTTCGTGGTGCCGGACCGAGCCGACAGCAGCGCGTGGATCGCTGCCCCTTCGGAGGCGACACCGCCACCCGAATTGATGTGGACGTCGAGATCCTCGTCGTCGTCAATCTGGGCAAGCGCCAGGACAACGTCGGATGACGTGAAGCCATCCTCGAAATAGTAGTCGCCAACATAGCCGGAAAGCCGGAGCTTCCCGTCTTCTAGTATCGCAGACATGACAGGTTCCTCAGTAGGGGCGGAAACGACCGCCGATCGCGAAGCGGGTCCGCTTTGGCCTTTCGCCGAGTGACAGCTCACAGGCCGCCCTGGCATCCGCGAGCATGCGGTCGAGGTCCTCGGGCTTTGAGCCGGTCGAGAAGCGCGTCCGCCTGGTCGTGACGGGAGAGCGGATCTCGACTTCCTCGACCCGCTCGCCGGCGGCAAGCTTGACCCGGTAGGCCTTCAGCGCGCGGTAGAGCGCACAGGGATCATTGATGTCGACGGCCTGTCCAGCAATCCTGATGATCAGCTCACCGTCATCCGCCGCGCTCATGCTGCCACCTGCGTTTTCTTCGGCGGATCATCCGCCAATTGGCTCTCCCCGCCACCGCCGCGGATGCGCTCGAACGGGTTGGGGAGACCCTTGTCCGCCAGCACCTTCAGTTCGCGCTCGCGCTGCGCCGCTACCTCTTCCCAGTCGCGCCCGTACTCGGCGCACTCGTCCGCAAGGGATGAAACGCCGGTTTCCAGCCGGACCTTGGCGGCATTGGCGCTCTTGTAGTCGTCCGCGGACGGCTTCGCGGGCCCTTGCCACTCAGTCCAGCAGACCTTGTCGCGATTGGCCGCAAAGGCGCGATATCCACCCTTGAACGGGATGGCGCCCAAGGCGATCTTCTCGTCCAGCCATGCTTCGTAGACAGACTGGCAGAACGGAGCGGCGACCCGCTCTCTGCGACGCTGGGCGATCGGGTGTACGGTAGCGGTTGCCACGCGGACCGAGGAATAGGTTGCGCTCGAGAAGTCCATGGAGAAGCTCTCCATCGTCACTCCGAGCCTGCGTGCCATCTCCCTCTGGAGGTTCTGGTTGAACGGCAGGTATTGCGAGCCGGGCGTGGCCGCAGTCTTGAACTCCAATTCCTCGCCGGGGCCAAGGTGACCGATGCGAGCGGTATCCGACAGGTTGATGCCGCCGGACTTCAGCGCTTCGAAGCGGGCGCCCCACACATCGACGAAGTCCTGAACAAGTTGCTCCAGTCCATCCGCGTTGATGCTGCCTCCGGTATCGGCCAACGTCTGGATCGCCTGGAAGGCTTCCTCGCTCGGCTCCGGGCTCTTGATGACGGCCGCGAAGATCGTTTGCAGCAGGGCGGTTGCCAGCGTAGCATCGGCGAGCTGGTCGCTCTGCGCGATCACTTTCAGAATCGGCGCCATCACGGAAATGCCGCGGGGGCTGTCCGGATTGTCACCGCGATCGAGGACGTGGATGACCTGCGCCAGGCCGTTCGGAAGATGGAAGGGCAAGTCATAGTCGACGTCAATTCCGGCATCGCGTCGCTTGAAGCGGCAATGGGTGGGGCGTCCGTTGGCATCATGGAAGATGCCGCCGTCCAGCCCCTCGAACTCGCGGGTAATGTTCGGCACGCGGTGCGGCGCGACAAGGTTCACCTTCGTCCCGGTCTGGACGCCATAGGCCCGCCGCTGCGCCTCGCCGAAGAACGAGATGATCCCGAAACCCTCGCCGGCTCCGATGTAGTACCGCATCAGGCCATCGCACATTTCGGCAATGGTCGACTTGCCGGCCAGATCGCACTCGCGCGGGTTCCAAGACCAGCGCCGCCATTCGGCTTCCACCAACTTGCACCAGGCAGAACGCTCCTCGTCGCTATAGCCGAGGCGAGAGAGATCTGGCCGCGCGTTGAGCTTGAGCTCCGTGCCGATCGTGTCGACGATCATCTGGTCGCAGGCGCCGGCAATCCAGCCGCTGTTCTGCATGAAATCGAACGCGAGGGCGGACGCGCGCAGCGCAGCCTCTCGGACTTCGGCCGCTCCATCGCGGCGCACCGCACGACGCATGGACAAGACGCCCGTGCGGTCGCGGTTGAGATAGCGCATGGAATGTTTCGGCGTGGATCCTGCGATCCGCCCGACAGGCACCGATCCGGCCTGCACCCGATATCGAGGCTTTTCCAAGGTGATCTCGCTCATTTACGATACGCTGCCCAACCGACACTGCGCCGAGGCTTCTCTTTGCTTTGCTCTGGTCTTGTTGGACCTTCGGGGTGCGCTGATGCGTCAAAAAGCGCGTCCTCAAGGTCAAGCTGCGCTTCTGGCGGAAACGTCTCCCGCTCCTGTTCCAGGCGGTCCCAGATCTTGTCTGGCAGTCCGCGAATGCCGTAGAGGATCGCGGCAACCTCGGCCTGGTTCATCGTGTCCAACATCTCGTTGGCCTGTGTCGGGTCCTTCTCCCATTTGTATTCGGTGAACCCGTCCTTGCGCTTCTTCGGCACACGACGCTCGGCGGTAAGCTGCCGGTAGTACTCATCATCCAGGCCGGTCGGGAAACCGACGTAGCCACGATCAAGAGGATCCTGCTTGGCGACGTTGCGATAGAGCGCCATCTTCAGGATGCTGGCGTTGAAGTTGAAGAACCGCCGGGAGTACTTCAGGAGCTTTCCGGTTTTGGCGTTCCGTTCCTTCTTGACCCTCGCTGTAAGCGGCGCCCCCTCCGTATTGCTGCCACGGACCATGACCAGCTTGGATGCAGGGTGCCGCCGTGCCCAGTCCCAAACTTCTTCCGTATATGCGTTCCCGTCTATCGCCGCCTTGTCCAGGCCGATGCGGCGGCCGTAGCTGTTTGTCCACGTCTGTTCGAGCATCGCATCGAGCCTATCGCGGCAGGTCGCATCCGAAATGTGCCCGGGGATCACTCCGCAGTCGACGGTCCAACGCCGGAATTCACGGCCGAAGGCGACAACCTGCCATTCAACGCGGTCGGCCTGACAGTCGATTCCTATCGTCAGGATCAGGCCACCAGTAGGGATGCGCCCCTTCGGGTAATCGGAGTTTGCCCCCCTGTCCCTCAGCGTCTCCCATGGCGGCGCCTCTCCGGCCGTAACATAGGCGCGGCCGACGGTGTCGTTGAGGAACGTCTGCTCGGAAGCCGGATCACCTTTGGCGCCTAGCCATTCCCTGGCGATCCGTTCCCAGCTCTGAAGCGCAGAAACGACGGACCAGAGGTAGAACGACCTGTGGTGCCTTCGCGCCTTCGGGTTCAGTGCTCGCCACTCTCCTCGCCGCACGATCTCGGCTCGATGATGCTCCTCTAT
This sequence comes from Pseudorhizobium halotolerans, assembly GCF_902153235.2. Classification (NCBI taxonomy): domain Bacteria; kingdom Pseudomonadati; phylum Pseudomonadota; class Alphaproteobacteria; order Hyphomicrobiales; family Rhizobiaceae; genus Pseudorhizobium; species Pseudorhizobium halotolerans. The sequence goes on from NZ_CABFWE030000005.1 coordinate 893,048, forward strand.
CGTGCACCCGCAGTCTATGCAGGTGAAATGCGCGTCCTCTGGCCGATCCTCGTTGAGGTTCGCCAGCATGTTTTCCCATTCGAGGGTTTGGAGATGCCCGCAGTGGGGGCAAGGAACATAGAGATGCTCCTGGCTTCCATCCTCGAAATTCTTGGTGATCCGGCACCCCGGCATCACAAGAGGCGTCGAGATCTTCAGGATCTTCGCAAACTCATGGGCCCGCGAACGGCTGTCCGCTTGTGTTTCCGGGTCGCCGCCGGAATTGTTCTCCCATTTCGACAGGTCGTCCTGTACCTGACGCTTCATCGACACCTGGCTCAGCGATGCCGCCGAGTTTGCGCCGGAGATCTGGATCGCCCCGCGTCCGTCGACGCGTTCCTTGTATAGGACGCTGTCCAGACCGTCCCTGTTCTTCATCGGGAACAGGCGGGTCAGAGAGGATGTGTTCCGAAGCATCGGAGCAAGCTTCATCTTGCTCCAGCGCTGGGCATTGCTCTCGGTCGGGTGGACATAGAGGATGTCCCCCGGGTCCATCTCAATCGAACCGAGCGTGAAGATGTTCGCCACCACAGTCCCGCCGAGCTGCGCGGACTTCATGATGGTGACGATCCTGCACGGGTCGGCCGGTGAAAGCGCCCGAAGTATCTCGTCGAAGTACGGAAACAGGTCCCGGTTGTACCGGCCCGGGAACGGACTTTCACGCTCGGAGAAAACGATGTTCTTCTCTGCCCAGGCGAGATAGTCCACCTCTGGCGGCGGCGTCAGTATCTCTGCCAGAACCTCGCGCCCGATGCGATCGGCATTGGCGGTTTCGACGATGATCGAAGTCATCAGTTGATCGTTTCGATATCGTCGGCCTCGAGCGAGCTTGCGACCGAGAGCGGCATATCGACCGCTTCAGCCTGTGCCTGCTTAGCGGCCTTCTCCCTTACCTTCCGGAATTCCCGCCGCAGAAGATGGAGTACATCTCGCTGCTGGACCTTGAACTCCGAGGCGACGGCGCTTGCGAAGTCGGTCAATCCCCCCTCGAAAATGAGCATCATGGATGAGGCGATCCGCGTCATCTCTGCACGGCCGTGATCTGTTTCCATCAACCGGCCGCTGCTCTGGGCATCGGCGATTGCGGCGTTGCGGTTGGCCCGCCGGATCTGCTCGAGCTTCTGCTGCTTGATCTCGTAGTCGATGCCGGACTGCTGCAGCGGAGGAGGAGCAGATGTCGCGGTAGGTACAGGACCAGCGTCGTCCTGAGCGTCAGGCCCGGATACGGGGTCAAGCCGAGTGTCGATGCCGTTGCCGAGGCGCTGACCTATATCGAGCGACATGCGCAGGTCCTGCTTCGCGCGCTCGACGATGATCTTTGCGTTGCGACCGGCACCGAGAAGAGCACCGGGGGAGATCTTGCCCTCAGTCAGGTATTGGCTGACCCGACCAGGGGAGACGCCGATGATTGCAGCGAACTCGCCTTTCGTAACAGCGGCTTCCATTCCGACTTTACCGATCTTCTTTAGCTCTTTAGCCGGTCTTTAGGTTTTTAGGCTTCATTTTTACCCTCAGACTGGCGAGATTTCGGGGTCGCCCCGGCCCGCAGGCGGTCAGATCGCTGGTACGGTCCCTTGACCAGGGGGTACCCCCCTGCCCCTCCCGGTCAGTGGGGGAGGATGCGGTCCAGCTCGTGCAGGAAGCGCGGCGCCAGGTGGTCCTGAAGGATCTCTGCGATCGCATCGAGGTAGACCTCGGGATTGTTAATGATCGCATGCGCCGGGTTCGGCCCGAACAGTTCCCGTATCGGCAGACGACTGCCGCCCTCCCGCATCATGACGCCGCGGTGTCCGCTCTTCATCTGCGCGATGAAGGCGCGGGCGTAAGAACCACGACCGCGAACTGTCACGCCGCGTCTCGTCTGCCGCGCACCTAGCTTGTAGAGGTGTATCCACCCCGACTTGACGATGACTTCCTGCGAGTTTCCGCCGGCATTGAACCTTGCGGTCGTTGCCTTGCCCACGATGCCAGGGGGCAACCTCGTATGTTCCGCGCTGCGCTTGACGATCCTCGACCGCGCCATGTCGCGCATGCGGCGCATGGCCCTTGCCATAGCCTTGGTCTTGATCTGACCAGGCAGGCCGCCGATGGCGCGGCTCAGCGCCTCCAGTTCGGAAGCGTCAAACTTGATTTCTGCGGTCATACCTAAATGTACGAAAGGCGACCTCTCGGCCGCCTCATCATTCATCTAGTCATAGCTTGCGCACTGGCCTTGAATCGCTCGCCTCAGTTCGAGGCCGTCAAGGCTGGGGCTGGGGCACTTATCCCTGAGGCTATCACCTGCTCTGCCCACCAGTGGCGGGGATCGGAGGGGGCGCTTGCCAGCTCGTCCAGTGGCAGAATGACTCTCACAGCTTCTTCAGGAACGCAAGAGGCATGCTGTCGATCTCGAACTGTCGACCTGGCAGGTTGATCAGCACGCGAGCCTTAGCCTGACGGCTCCACTTCACAGACAGGACGAGGCAGCAGAACCCTATAAACGGACCATCGACGATGTCCGCTTCATCGCCGTCCTTGAACGTCTTGTCAGTCGCAACACGTGGAATGCCGGTCACTGCCATGTTCTTGAAAGCATTGATCGCTTCGTCACGGATGACATGGTAGCGGCCATCGCTTCCGCCGATGATATCGAGGACATGACGCTGCCTGCGCAGACCATTGAACGCTGCGGCGGAAGGCACGCAGCGCACGAGCAAGTAGCCGGGGAAGAACGGAATTTCCACTTCGATCTTGCGGCCATGACGCACCTGCATTTCTCGTTCACGAGGAACAAACACTTCAACATTCGCCTCGCGCAGGTCGTTTTCCACAGCCGTTTCCCGGCCCTTCGCTACATGCAGGCAATACCAGTTCGCAGAATCAGGATGCTTTTCAGTCACGTCCATGGATGCCTCTCTTAGGTTTCGCGCAGCGATTCGGCGCATCCGATCTGCGAAGCACTCCCTTACCGGTACGACGATCATCGTGCCGACCAACTTCCTATGCTGCATCATCGTGGTCCCTCGTTGCCAACAGTGAGCGCGCCGCGCGCTCGAATTCATCCAGTCCGTCCGGTCCACCCTTCGGGAAGTAGACCACCTTCATGGCCGCCGGAGCCGGCACGAAGGGCCAGCCCATCCGTTCGTGATGTTCTCGCCATGCGTCCCATGTTGGTGATCCGAGTGGCACCGGCTCGCAAAGCTCCTTCAGCCGGTCCATCAGCGCCGGCACGGAAACATTGCTTCGCTCGCGGGCCGCATCGTGCAGCCGCTTGGCCTCTGGATATCCATCAGCCAGGATGCGCCGCCGCCTGTCGGCATCCTCGAAATCGTCGGGAAAGAACAACTCGCCATCATCGCCGACCGCGATCCCTATCCGCTGCACGAAGGCCGCTGCCCTGCTGGGACTTGTCCGCGCCAGCGCGTCGTAGGTTTGCCTGACCATCTGCCGAGGATCGTCCGGGAGGTCGATCGACACAGGCCCTTCGAGCAGCGGCAACATCCGGGCCGCAGCCCATACCGGCCCGAACACCGGCACCATGATCTTGCCATCACGAGCGACAGGTGCCGCGCCTGGCGCCTTTGCGGCCTCTATCGTGTCGAGCTTCAGCCAGCGCTTCTCGGTGAGATAGACCTGCGACGAGCAAACATACTTACGCCCAGCAGCCTTCACCGCCGCGATATAGGCCTCGGTACGATCGGCAGCTTCCGCCCGTTCTTCCGCAGAAAGCTCCATCCATGCCTTGAACGCCTTCGGCTCGCTGTCGTCGACATAGGTCGGCCAGGTGGGATACCAGCGCTTGAAGGCACGAGCTGCAGATCGCTTCTCATCTTCCGAACCATCAGATCCCGCGCTCGCGCACTCTCTCTCGGATGATGGTTCTATTGGTGGTTCTATTACGGTTCGGGTGTCACCGTGACACCCCTCTCCGTCGTCTGTGTCACCCCTCTCTGCACGATTGTCACCCGTCGCAGCCTCGCCAACGGGTGACACGGTGTCACCCGTCTTGCCGGGCGCGTAGGCAAATAGACGGGCGAGGTCGAAGTCGTAGCGCGTCGTTTGCCCCGGCCGCCCCGTAGCCTCCTTCACGACGACGAGGATGCCCTCGGACACGAAGTCGGAGAGGATGCGCTGGATGGTTCGTTCGGATAGCTCGGTCTCGCTCGCCAGCCGTTTCACGCCGGGATAGATGCCCCTGCCCTCGTCGTCGGCGAAGTCCGCCAGACGCACCGCTAGAAGCTTTCTGTTGCAGCCGCCGAGGTTCATGCGGAACAGGCGGCTCATGATCATGATGCTCATGCCGCCACCCTGCCCACATCTTGCAGATCCTGCGGGTTTCTGGGCAAAATCGCGGAAAGCTTGGGGGGTGGCGAATGTTTGCTGTTTCTGATTCCGACATCCGATTGATGCAGATGGTCTTCTCGAATCGCGCCTACGATCTTGCGCATGCCGAGAATAAGCAGCGGACAGGAGGCAAACTTATCAATGAACAGCGGGCATTGCATGCACGTATCGCTCAGATCGCTGCACGCATCGCCAACATGACGCTCCGCCCGTCGATCACCAACCGGGCCGCCGCGAGCTTCAAGAACTTTACTGAACAGGTGGCATCTATGGCGTCCCACTCGATAGAGGAGGAAGAACAGGCCACGGTCGTGAAGGGGAACGTTCCGGTGCTGGATGATGCGGATATAGACAAGCTCGACGAGCGCCTCTCGTCGGGAACAATTCCTCTCCTGGCCGAACCTCTTTACGCAGAGGAGGCTCTGGCGAGCTTGATGGTAACGTACCGAGAGGCATTTCGTGTTCGGGATGCCGATCTGGATATGAGCAATCTCGGCAGCTTTAGTAATGAGTTCAACAAAGCGCTTGCGAGGATCACGTGGCTTAACTTTCGTGACGCCGAGATTGACCAGATCAGTGTTCTGGAAGGAAGTTTTAGGTCTCGACTGACAGATTACGACACCCTTGCCTCTCGCAACTCCGCCAGCGTTGTTGAAATGCGACGCGGTATTGATGGGCTTGAGGAGCAACTCAATGGGCTGGGATCGCAAGTGGAAAGGACCAAAAGCGAGTTCTCCGACATTGACAGCCGCATAAAAGCGACCGAGGCCGCATTCTTCGAACGTGTTGGCACGAAGGAAACGGAAAAGCTGTGGCAGCGCGAGGCGAGAAAAGCGTATTGGAGCTTCTTCGTTTCGGGTGCATTCTTGATGGCAGTGCTCATTTCTGTGCCGCTTTTCGTGATCTGCTACCGGGAGGAACTGCTCTCTTTTCTCCAAAGCATCGAACGTGGTGCGATCCAGCTTTCTGGGAATGATCGTCCGGCGGCGGCAGCGGCCCTCATATTCGGCCGACTGCTTCTTCTGACCGTACCTGTGGGCTCCCTCGTCTGGGCAATCAAACTGCTGGTTCGGTTCAATGTCCGATCTATGCTCCTGATGGATGACGCGAACCAGCGTGTTACGATGCTCAACACATACCTTTTTCTCGTGAGCCAGCGCGCTGCGTCTCAGGAAGACCGAGGAGCACTCTTGGAGGCGATGTTCAGGCGTGCGCCTGGGCACGGTCCCGAAACAATCGAGCCTCCAAACATGGTGGACATCCTCAACTACGGGAAACACGTGGGTAAGCCGGCCGCCGGTTGACAAGCTCATCATTCCCCCTCGCCGCGACAGGCGTCCATCATCGCCCCGCGCGCCGCTTCTTCGGTTAGTTTGACAGTCTGCGTATGCCGCCCGTCAGCGAGCCGCCGTGCATTGATCTTGGCGACGAGCGCCGACAGGTATTCTTCCGCCTCCGGGAAGCCGTCCCGCTTCAGGAGAGCTCGAATCTTCAGGTGCTCCCGCAGGATCACCCCTTCCGGCACGGTGCAGAGCCATTCGGCCCGCTGGCGCCGGGTAACCGCATCGCGCAGTTCTTCCGTGATGGGCAGGAGCTTCGACGTCATGGCCGTGCCCTCCCCTCATGTTTCACGGTGGTGCTGGTGAAACAGCCTGTTTTCGCTGACTTTTCCGGCGGCAGGTAGAAGCGCTCCACGGGCACGTCGAGCCACTGGCAGAGCGCGATCACCTTGCCGACGCTCACCATCTGGCCGCCCATGGCGCGGGAGAAATCCGAAAGCGTCACGCCGATCTCGTCGGCAATGTCGCGCATGCCGCGAGGGTCAACCGCCCGCTTGCCCCTCAGCGCCCGTGCGAAGGCGCGCAGGTCATAATCGGCATAGGAGGGGTTGGAGCCGTTCTGTAGCCCTGTCACCGCGCCACCTCCTGCCCGCCGGTCCCGACAAGCACGATCCCGAACCGCGCCGGGTCGGCATCCAATGCCTTCCACAGCCGCACCCGCGCCGATGTCTCGATGCCACGGCCGGAAAGCACCAGGTCCAGTTGCTCGGGCGTGATGCGGGCCCGCTTGACGATCCGCTCTCGTTCCGCCGCGCAGGCTTCGTCGAAGCTCATCACCGCCCGCCTCGTGCTCTTGCGCTCGTCGGGAAACACCGTGCGATAGCCAGCCATCGAGATCCGGGCATGCACGAAGCCGCGAAGCATCTTGGGTGAGAAGTCTGGCATCATGCCGCCACCGCCTTTCCGACGAGCAGCCCAGCAGCCGCCGCCTGCAGTGCGGTCATTCCGGCTTCGGAAATCCGCCAGCAATGGTCGGTGTTGTCATCGACTGGCTCAACCAGTCCGTCTGCGAGAAAAGCCGAGATCAATGCATCAGCAACAAGCGAACGAATGCCTATTCCGCGCCTCAAACCTGCCTCGTCGAAGCCCTCCTGCTCCGCAATCCAGACCAGCGCCCTCGCACGCTCTTCATCGACACGCTCCTCCACCGACTTGCGCGGCGTCTCGCGAGCAAACTCGTCCGGGGCGGCCAAGAAACCGACCGGCTTGACATGACCGCCCGCACCGGGAGCCAGCGGTGCAGCATTCTCGAATGCTTTCCAGTCCACGCGGATCAGCTGCGTCACGCCATTGCCGTAGCTGCCGTCCTCGGTCTGCTCCCAGATGAACCAGGCGATATTCATCTGGCTGGAGGCCTTGTTGCCGTCCCAGCCGTCGCGGTGCATCATCGGCAGGCGCCGGGTGAAGACGTAGACGCGACTTGGCGGGCACTCGTCCATCACGAAGCAGCGGTCCCGGTCCTCGAAACCGCACATGAAGTTGAGGTTCAGCAGCAGCGCCATCTTGCGCGGCTTGTGCTCGCGAAGCGCATGCGCCGCATAGGCGTTGGCCACGCCATAGGGCGGATTCGTCACGATATCCCAGCCGCCGCCCTCTGCGATCGAGCGCAGGAAGTCACCGACGCCCTGGCACTCGCCGTGCTTCGTCGTGATGCCGCGATCGACGAGGTCGGAGATCGTCACCGCGTAGCCGGCATCCTCCAGAGGCCGCATGATCGCCCCCTTGCCGACGCTCGGCTCCAGCACGTTAAGCCCGAAGCTTTCCAGCGCCAGCAGCGTCCGCATCGCCTCGATCGGCGTCTCGTAGAGATCGTCCCCGCGCTCGTCCTTGGTGGCGGTCTTTGTGCCGACGGCATGCCCCGCGGCCTTTTTCAGCGCCGCCCGACTTGGCTCCAGCCCTTCCGAAAGCCGCGCCTCGACGATCCGCTCGACAAACTCAGGCTCGGCCCGCACGGCGTTGCGCAGCTTGCGAGCCTCGTGCAGCCGCCGCTTGTCGACACCGACGTCCTCCAATGTGAAATGGTCCTCACTTTGGACCTTTTCCGGACGACCTCTCGAAAGCTCGCCCTTTGCCTGCGCCTCGTCCACGGCATCCGCCATGGCCACGTAGCACATGCTTTCGATCTTCAAGGCGTCCGCCTGCATGCGCCGCGCCTTGTCGATCAGGTCGCGCGAAGCCTTTACCCGCTCGGCGGAACCGGCCGCAGCCTTCGCATGGTCATAGGCGACAGCGGAAAGCTTCAGAGCCCGCTCCACGTCGCCTGCATCCAGGAGTGCCCGCGCCCGTTCAATGGTGGCCACGAGATCGGAAGTTTCGGGACGGGTAGCGAGACTGCTGCTCATTGCCATTCCCCCGCAACCGGCTTCTCGCCTTCCTCGATCAGCCGGCAGACTTCCTCCTCGGAAAGCTCCAGCCGTGCTGCAATGCTGTGGGTGGAAAGCTGCTCGATATGCCAAAGCTCAAGAACCCGCGCGAAGCGGGCCTGTTTGACGAGCAAGGGGCGATGGCATTCCTCGTGCAGCCTCATCATCGGACAGGCCCTATTCCCCGCCGACGATCTTCAGATCGGGCATTTCGCTGCCGCCCTTGGCAAGAATCTCCGAGTAACGGCGGATCTGCTCGCTGGCCTTGTCGATCAGGGCCTGCAGTTCGCGAATGCCCTGCCCAGCCTCGGTTGGCGTGACCTTCAGGTCGGAGAACCGAACCGATGCATTTCGCTGGTATTCATTGGCAACGGCGCCAAGCTCCAGGCTGCCGCGTAACAGGCAGGTGCCATCGCGGTTTTCCTTTTCCGGGTCCGTGAGCTTGCAACCGTGCAGTCCGGCCATCACGCGAGTGACGCAAGGGTCGCCGCATTCCGCCTCAAGCCGCAGCACAGCCGGGATCGGCAGCAGTTCGGTGTCACCGTCATTGTTGCAGCGGCCGACCTGGCTTTTCGAAAGGGAGCAGGTGTCAGCGGCGGCTTCGATCCCGCCGTTCTTCTTGATCAGCAGCCGGTTCGCCGCCTTCAACTGGTAGAACCAGGCATTTGTCATTGTGTCGTGCATGCGGTCCTCCGGACAAAAGCATTCCCGCGCCGGGAAATTCCCTGCGCGTTTCCCATCGTGGGAAAGGTTTCGAAGTGTGAGTTTCAGCGCGTCACGAGATCACGGAGGACCGCATGACTGAAACGGACGCGGACATGGAATACTGGTTGCGGGGGCAGGATTCGAACCTGCGATCTCCGGCGTATGAAACCGGTGAGGACGACCAGGCTCCTCTACCCCGACATGAAGAGAAAGCCCGCCGGAGCATGGAGGTCCGCCGCTCCGGCGGTAGTCGGCGCGAGACGATGAAGGCATCTCGCGCAGGGGAACTGCCGACCGGAACGGTACGCACGACCGAACCCGTCCCGGTCGAAAGCCTGACAGCCAACGGGAGGAGGAGGAGTGGCTGGCAAGGCACGGCTGTCCGGGAGGAGGTTGAACAGCCGATGGGAATGAGGAAGGGAGGCGCATCATTCGGCTGCCTCCGGTATCGGGCCGAATACGTCGGGCCTGAGATCATGCCGAGAAACACCAGATATCCGCTCTACCTCAAGGACGCGCTCAGCAGGAACCTTGCGCCATTGGAGAACGGCTGCCGGCGTAACTCGGAGCCGGCGAGCGAGTTCACTGGCGCTGCCAACGCTGCTGATAGCTCTCTCAAGTGCAGTAGGGTTCGTGTCCATGCCTATTTGTAAGCAGAACTTAGAAATGAACGCAAGCGATAATTGGCTTCACATGAAGGAGCCGGTTGGGCGACTTATAAGCATGTCTAAGAAAGAAGCTGCCTTAAAGATCGGACTAGCAATCAAGACCGCGCGGAAAAGGCGAGGCTTGGTACAACGCAATATCGCGGAGGCTCTCGACATCGAAGTCGCCGCAGTCGGCATGTGGGAAAGCGGCAGGAACTCCCCTTCCTTCGAAAACCTCCGCCGGACGGCGGAGCTCCTAAGGGTAGATCCGAGCGCCTTGTCTCAAGGCGAGTTAGTCTATCTCGACGATGAAGGTCTGGCCGACGCCGAGATCATCACGAACCTGGAGCCAATCCCAACCGGGCCAATGGATGTGGAGTTGCTCGGGGTTTCGTACGGAGGAGATGACGGAGACTTCTCATTCAACGGCGAAGTACAAGGTTACGTCCGGAGACCGCCCGGGATAGCATCGCTAAAGAACGTCTTTGCGCTGCACGTTCTGAGTGACAGCATGGTGCCGCGGTATGATCCAGGTGAGGTCATCTATTGCGGCGGGCGAGAGCCGCTTCCGGGAGATCACATTGTGGTCGAGATGTTCCCGGAAGCCGACGGGCAAATGGGTAAAGCCTTCATCAAGAAGCTTATCCAACGGACCGCTAAAGAGATCGTCGTCGAACAATACAACCCGCAGAAGCGTTTCAGCTACGACCGCTACGCCGTTAAGCGCCTGTGGCGCGTGATACCCCTGAAAGAGCTACTTGGCTTCTGAGTACCTCAGCCTCCGCCCTTAGCCGGTCGGCATCCCGGCTGAAGAAGGCCTGCACTGTGACGTTCTTCCCAGGCAACCCCTCTGTTCTGCAGGAGGAGCAAGAGAGCCTCGATGCAACGGTCCGCAAGGGCGTGTGAAGCGTGACGCCCCTCTTCACGAGTTGCGCCGGTTGAAGCCACCTGTCTCTACCACAATCTGCGCACTCGACACCAATCCGCAGGGCCGCGCCCAAGGGCATTTCCTCGCTCATAGATGCCTCCTGTTCTATTTCCGTTCTCTTATTGAATCATTCCGCTTAAGAGTCGAGACTGATTCGTTCTAAGCTTCACTTATAATTTTTGCTTGCAGCCGATTATAATTTCCGCTTACATTCTCTCCGCGCCAGATCCAGGATCGGTGAAAACAGGAGAGACACATGCGCTTAGAGAACCACAACGCTTACCCCCTATGCCGCAACCGCCGGGAGCAGGTCGCCTGTGTCGGCGAGGCCATGCGCCGCCTAGGCGAAGGCTGCACGGCCGATGATCTGAAGAACAGCCTTGGCATCACCCAGGCCGAACTGGAGGCAGTCGCCGACGACGCCCGTGCCTACGCGGTTGCCGCCAGCACGGTCCAGACCCGCGCCACTGTGCCGGCAAACCGCGCGGCCGCTTGATCCGCTTCGGTGTCCGCATCTCGTGATGCGGCATCCGAAACGGATCGGAGGCATCCCATGCTCACCAAATCGCTTGAAACTCTGACAGACGCGGATCTGGACGCCGAACGCGCCTACTGGTCTGCCGAGATCGCCAGCCGCAGCCGCTGGGGTGACGACATCGACCATGCCCGCGATGCGCGGGATGCCGTGGAGCGCGAGCAGCGTCGCCGCCGCATCCAGGCCGCGCGCGTCGGCGATCTGCATGTCCGTCCCATTGTCGTCGACGATCCGGACGTCAGACCCGCCGTTCATTCGGCACCCGTCATCATCGGCTCGGCCAAGGCGCGCAACGAACGCCGCCCAACCCGCTTCGGCCTGATCGCCGCCACAGGCGTCATTCTGGCTTGTCTCGCCTTCTCTGCTGCGCTCGCCGGCCAGCGCCTGCTGGAGATCGAAAGCCGCTTCGCCGCCATGGAGCGCGTGTGATGACGGCAGCCCTGAACGCCCGCGAGAAATTCACCGCCGACCTCGCTGCGGTGAACGTCGCCCTGCCGTTGCGCTACGACGAGAGCAACGACACGATCTTCGATGCAGCCGGCAGGCCCGTCTGCACGATCGATGTCAACCGCGAGCGCCCCGACATCGAGGTCCAGAAGATCGCCATGTGGATCACCCTCGCCGTCAACACCTGCGGCGGGTTCAAGCTGGAGCAGTCGCAATGAGCGCCGATGCATCGCCTTCCCACGCCGCGCCGCGCAGCAGCCGACCCTCGGCCAGCTTCTGCAGCGCCGCAACGATCCGTCCTTGTCTCACTACGAGCGCGAGCAGCTCGCGGTGGTGATCGATATGCACCGCGCCGCCGGCCACTTCCTCACCCTGCCGGCAGATCCGGACAGGCGCGAGGCCGGAATCGCCGCAGGCAGCGAAGCGCTGGAAGGCGCGCTCTTCCATGCGCTCAGCCTCAAGGGCTGCCTTAACGGAGACCTTGAACTGCGCCGCCTGCTGGCCGCGCGGCTCCAGGAGCGAGAAACGCTGGAAAGGAGCAACCGATGAGCGCCCTCGTCGACAGTGACATCTCGAAGATCCGCCGCATGCTCTCCAGCCATATGCTGGTGACGGAGATCGCGCAGTCGCTCGAAGTGTCCGTGAACGTGCTGGCTGCTTTCATGCGCCGGCGCAACATCAGCGTGGCCGCAGACGGCAAGGTGCCGCCGCCCGACCTGACGAGGCCAGACCGCACCGTCGTCTGGTCCAGGCGCATCGATCCGGTCTCCGGCTCCCCTCGCCTCGTCAAGGTCTCCCTTCCGGCCATCACCGCGCATCGCCGGTCGCTCTCCGAACAGTGGAGGATCAACCCATGACCACCGGCCAGCCGACACCAGGCGTGCACGAGAACTTCGCAGCCGACGTTGCCGAGACAAAGCCGCAGCCGCTCGGATACATCACGCCGGCCGCGCTGGAACAGCTACGGCTGGGCATCGACTGCCAGCCTATCCACAAGGACACGCGCCACGGCTTCACGGTGCCCATCTTCGATCACCCACCACGCATGCCGGAGCCGATCACACCCCCACCACCCGAGTCACATTTGATGGGTCCGGACTTCGGTTCCCACGGCTCCGCAATAGCTATATTCGACGTGATTACCGAGCGGCTACGCCAGCAGGAGAAAGAAGGCTGGACGCCGGAGCATGACGACGCGCACGAGGGCGGAGAGCTTGCACAAGCTGCCGCCGTCTATGCGCATCCCTTTAAGATCAAGCTCGCCAAGAGGCGAGGTGAATACGACCGCGGGACGAACCCATGGCCCTGGTACGAGCAGGTCGACGTGTCAGGCGGGCGCGGAGACTTTCCTGTCTGGGGTTGGGAGCCGGCTTGGCTGAAAAAGACGGACCGCCGCCGCGACCTCGTGAAGGCGGCGGCCCTCATCATTGCCGAGATCGAGCGCCTTGATCGCGCGGCCCTCGCGACCACGGAGTGCTTGCCAGAATGAGCAACTTAATCCGTACCCCCAGCAACTCCCTGACCGCCTTCATCGATCCATCTGTCGTCGGCTCCCACCCGCACCTGAGCGGGAGTATCGCCTCCGTCCCCGGCACTTTTCCCTCGTGCGTCGAGGGCGGCGACGAGGTCGCTCTCGGAGTCGATCCCACTCTGGAACAACCTCATGAGGAACAGTGCCGCTTCCTTCGTCTCGCTGGTTTCCACCTCAGAGGTGGGGCCATAGTAGCCGGCGCGCTCGAGCACGCGCTCCAGCATGTCCAGGTCGGCTATCTCGAGATATTCGTGGATAAGGTTGGAAGACATGAACGTCCTCCTTTTGTTGGGGCGAAGGCATTTAGCCCTTACGCGACGGCGCCCGCTTCAAATGCCGTCGACAGAGTGACAGTGCGCTTTAAGCTGCAACTAAGCAAGGCTTTTGCCGACACCCTGAGAGTATTTGGAAGGGTCCGCAGAATGAACCCTACCGATGTCCACTTCCACATCCCGAAGCTGTCCGAATGGGAGGCTCATCTGCTCGGTGGAGGTAGTCTGGTGTTTGTGCCGTATGAAGGCGGCGAACCCAACTGGTTCCATAGAATGATGCAGCGTTTCTGCTTCGGAGTTGTCTGGAAAAGAAACCCGGATCGCGCCGCCCCCGCGTCACAGCAGAATTTGGAACCCTGGAGCCCTCCCTCAGAAGGCGAACGTCCGGATGGCTTCGAATGTCTCGCCTTCATACCTGTCCGTTGGCAGCCGTCATTCGAGAACCCTGCGAGGTTTGAGTGGGCACCAAGCAGATACGGCATGACCATTGAAGGAATGGCGAAGGGTTGGGCGCCGCTCATAGCGAACTCGCTACCCCCGCTAAGAACGGAGACGGGCGATGAGTGAGGTGGAACTGACCGCCGCAGAGAAACATCGCGCGATCGAAATCGCCACCGCCGTGCGTGCCGTACTTGAAGGCTGCGGCTATCACGAAGCGTTTGTCGGCATCGTGTCGGCGTTCGCAGGCGTGATCGTAGAAGGAGCGCCTGATGAGCGCCAAGCGCGGATCGCTGCTTGCCAGTTCGGCGAATATCTCAGTGGAACGGTGGAAGTACTTCTGACACGTCAGAGAATAGGAGACGGTGGTGATGCTTAGACGCCATCAGGTCTTCAATGCGGATGCCGGCCGGGCCGTGGTCCAGCCGGCGCTTCGATCAATGCTTGAGGTCTTTTACCTGATCAGGCTGGGTGGCCGACTTCTGGCCGGCGTCACCCGGACGACCCTTGTCCTTCCCAGAGGACTGGCTTGCCGCCTGGCCGGCCTTCTTCTGGTCCTGCTGCGTGTTCTTGTCAGTGTTGGGCATAGTGAGCCTCCTAGTCGCGGAACGCGACCCATATCGAACCGTGAGCATCGGAATTCGTTCCTGGAGGTGTCACCATGACCCTCATCCGCCACGAAGGCCAGCTGCAGGTCACCTGCGATGTTTGCCCCCTCACCTATCGCCGCACCTATGCCGAGGAGGATCTCAAGGTCCTCGTCGAGGACATCAAGGCGGAAGGCTGGAAGATCGAGCGCCAGGGCGCCGAGTGGCGCCACACCTGCTCCGACTGCGCCAAGTGGGCCGCGAGGAGGCTTATATGAACCTTAGTGAGGCCAAGGCTCTGCTTCCAGAAATGCGGCATGTGCTGGAATGCGTCGGAAGCGAATGGATCGAGAGCTACGATAGCAAGAGCGGTCATTCCCAAATCGCGGAGCGCGACGGTCTCGACGGCCAAGTCTATCCATTGGCGACACTCGCAAAGGACATCCCAACCGAGCAGCGCGAATTGATGCGCAAGGCGCCTGTCTATCTTCGCGCCGCACTCTTGCTGCGTGATGAGGCCGCACGAGCCTACTTGGCCGTTACCCGCCCTCCAGCCGAGAAAGCGGAAAAGAAGGAAGCAAAGGCGCTCTCCACCATTGCCGTGGGCAAGTGCGCTGCGGATCGAGCCTTCATCCGGTATCTGATCGAATGCCATGGGCTGGAGGATGCATCGAACACCGAGAGGGTTAAGACGAAGGTAAGATCGGTCCTAGCCATCCAGTCGTTCAAGGAGTTGAACGATGACCCCAGAGCCGTCGAGGCATGGCAGAAGCTGATCAGCAAGTTCCAGGCTTGGATGAGGAGCGGCCAATGACGAGCCCCGCCCTGGTGAGAGCAGCGGATCTGAAGCGCATGGCTGATGTCGCCAAGGCGAAGAACGTCACCGTCTGGATCGAGATCAACGGGCGAAGGATCGGCGTGTCGCCAGAACTGCCGCCGATTGACACCGGAGCCAAGGCGAATCAGAAGTATGAGGACTTCGACCTCTGATGAGCGACATGCCGCGCAAACCCTACCTCTCTCGCGAGAAGACCCGCCACGACAAGTTTGTCTGGTATTTCAAGCGCAACGGGAAGCGCATCCGGCTGCCAGAGCCCTACGGCAGTGACGCCTTCAACGAAGCCTATGAGAAGGCCCTGTCCGGACACAGTGGCATCATCGAAAAGGAAAAGGCCAGAAGCGGTTCGCTGAACTGGCTCATAAATCAGTATAAGCGCAGCGCCGCCTTTGCCGATCTCGCCGCAGCGACCCGCCGCGCGCGGGACAACATCCTGAAGCAGGTCGTCTCCGATCCGAAGAACGCTGATGGACCATTTGCCGCGGTGACGAAGGCGACCATTAAGAGAGGGATGGACAAGCGTGCGGCGACACCACACGCCGCGAACAACTTCCTGAAGACGATGAGCCATCTGTTCAAGTGGGCCGTCGAGGCGGAACACGTCGAGGTCAATCCTTGCATCGGCGTCTCCAAGCTCAATGCGAAATCGGATGGTTTCCACACTTGGAGCGTCGACCAGGTCGAGCGTTATCGCAGCTTTCACAAGCTCGGCACGAAACCGCGCCTGGCGATCGACATCCTGCTCTTCCTTGGCCTCAGGCGCTCTGATGCTGTTGTCGTAGGACGCCAGCACATGAAGGATGGGATGATCTCGCTGCGAACGCAGAAGACCGGCCAGTGGGTCTATCTGCCGGTCTTCAAGCACCTGCAGGAATCAATAGACGCAACGCTGACAGGCGACCTCGCCTTCCTGACGACCGAGAAGGGCAAGCCGTTTAGCTCCGGCGCATCATTTGGAAACTGGTTTGCGAAGCAGTGCAGAGCGGCGGGGCTTCCCGATGAATGCCGCGCCCACGGCCTTCGAAAGGCCGGCGCCACGATCGCGGCCGACGAGGGCGCGACGGCTCACGAGCTCATGGCGATGTTCGGCTGGTCGCGGCTTTCGATGGCAGAGATCTACACGAAGGAAGCTGACAAAAAGCGCCTCGCGAGGAGCGCATCAGAACGTCTGTCGAACAGAATGTAAGTCGCACCCTCAACCCTGAGCGGTCGCACCTTCAACAGAAACAACAGGTTAGATATAGTTTTGGCGACCCCTGCAGGACTCGAACCTGCGACCTACTGCTTAGAAGGCAGTTGCTCTATCCAGTTGAGCTAAGGGGCCGGATGCGCCGGCGGACGAACTCAGTGCGTCCAGGGCTGGATGCGGTTATAGCGAAAATTGTCCGTGTAGGAGACGACCTGACGTGCGACTTCCTTCGGCGGGATGACGCGGTACTGGATGCCTTCGCGCTGCGCATAGGCTTCCGCCTGCTCCTGGCTCTCGAAGGTCAACCGGACCTGCTGGCGCATGTCGGACGATGACGTGTAGCCGAGAATCGGGTCGATGCGACGCGGCGCCTCCTGGTCAAACTCCAGAACCCACAGATGGGTCTTGGCCTTGCCCGACTGCATGGCTGTTTTCGCAGGACGATAGATCTTGGCGGACATTCCGACGACGCTCCCTGAATGCCGGACTGCTGGGCTCGTCCGGCACGTGGTCGGAGTGGAGAGATTCGAACTCCCGACCCTCTGGTCCCAAACCAGATGCGCTACCAGACTGCGCTACACTCCGTTTCCACGTTGCCCAGCGGATTACACGCTTCGATGCCGGGCCGCAACTGCAAAATCCAACGGAAAAGTCATGCGGGGTTTCCGGTCAGTCTCGGCTGTCGATCCGCTTGCTCATAACCCTGTCGCCTGCCTCGATCCCAAGTGCGGCAGCGCGCCCCCCGTTCAACTCGAGGACGAAATGTACCGGCCCGCGCGAATCGATGATCGCTTCAGAGAACGGAACGGCCTTGCGGTGAATATGGGAGATGGTCCCGTCGCGCTGGATGAACAGCATGTCGAGCGGCAGCGGCGTGTTGCGCATCCACATGGAGACCGGCCGGGTCTCGCCGAAATCGAACAGCATGCCGTGATCTTTCGGCATGCTTTCCCGGTGCATCAGCCCTTGCGAGCGCTGTTCCGCGGTCAGCGCCAGTTCCACCGTGAAATTGTGCACTTTGCCGGACTTCGTCTGGATCAGCAGGTCTTCCTGCTCGAAGCTCGTCTGCGCAATGGACTGGCTCATGAAAAGCAGAAGAAGCGCCGCTACGGCGCTTCCAGCAAAACGGAGAGACCACCTGCCCATCAGTGCGCCCGGCCGATTGGATTGGGATTGTCGGGATGAATCTCGGCCGCCATCAACCCCTTGTCGCCCGGTCCGTAGCGGACGAGGACCACCTGGCCTGGGCGCAGCTCAGTCAACCCGAATCGACGGAGCGTCTCCATGTGAACGAAGATGTCCTCCGTCCCCTCGCCGCGCGTCAGGAAGCCAAACCCCTTGGTCCGGTTGAACCACTTGACGAGCGCCCGTTCCAAACCGCTGGTCGCCGTCACCTGCACATGGGTGCGCACCGGCGGCATCTGATGCGGATGCACGGCCGTCGACTGGTCCATGGAAAGGATGCGGAAGGCCTGGTAGCCGCGTTCGCGCTTGTGGATGAGCGCGACGATGCGCGTCCCTTCAAGGATCGTCTGGTACCCGTCGCGGCGCAGGCAGGTGACATGCAGCAGCACATCCTGCATGCCGTTGTCCGGCACGATGAAGCCGAACCCCTTCGCCACGTCGAACCACTTCACGACACCGGTGATTTCAATCAGATCGACAGCCTCGCCGGCGAGGTCCTCGATCCCGGCCATGTCCTTCGCTGACATTCGGTCTGCCATCTGTGTCGGCCCCTCGATTACGCGCTACAGCCCCGGTAGACTGATTCTGGAGGTGAGATTAACATCCCGTTAACCCTCCAGCGCAAGTCCCCGTCTAGGAATTATCCACCCCGTTCCTATCTCTGCAGGCTTGTCCGTAGCTGACGGACGGGAGCATAAGAACCGGCATAGAGAAAGCGGAGAACAATGCCCATGCGTTACCTTCACACCATGGTCCGGATCAGGGACCTCGATGCCTCGATGCGATTCTACACCGATCTGCTGGGACTCCAGGAGGTACGACGGATCGAGAACGAGAAAGGCCGCTTTACGCTCATCTTCCTGGCGGCGCCTGAAGACGCCGAGGCGGCACGTGCTCGCAAGACCCCCTGCCTGGAGCTCACCTATAACTGGGACGCGGAGGACTATGCGGGAGGCCGCAATTTCGGCCACCTCGCCTACGAGGTGGACGACATCTATGCATTCTGCCGCAAGATGATGGAGAACGGCGTCACCATCAATCGCCCGCCCCGCGACGGCTACATGGCCTTCATCCGTTCACCGGACGGCATCTCGATCGAGATTCTCCAGAAGGGTGAGGCGCTGCCGGCGACGGAGCCGTGGGCGTCGATGGAGAATACCGGCTCCTGGTAGTCTGATCGTGAGCCTTGCTCCCGGCACCGGAACGGGGGCAAGCTCTACGGGCTGATTCGAACGATGGGGGCAAACGGCATGATGCCTGGAAATTCCGGTAGTCGGCCGGTTCGCCTGCGGCTGCTCATCGCAGCAGGCGCTGCGGCTATCGCACTCTCCGGCTGCACGACCTCCAGCAAGTCCGGATCGGCTGACGAGTCGGCAATAAAGGAAACCGCCTCATCGAAGGGTCGGGCAGCCAACGCGGGCGAGACCGCCTCCAGCAGCTACACCGACCCCGCAGTGGTGTCAGCATCCTCCGCGGCTTACGACCGGGATGGAATGGTGTCCGATGGGGTTCCGGCGGCACCCGATCCCGATTCTCATGCGGGAGATGCAATGGCGGCAGGCGTCGTGACTCAGCCCACTGGAATTCGCGCTGGTAGCGCCAGCATCTTCTCCGGCAACGCCGCGCCCGCGACAGACGCCCCGGCACCTGCAATGACCAGCGGCGGCATCAACGCACGCACCGGCAGCGTCTTCAGCGCTCCGGCGCAGTACGCGAGCGAAAGCTGCGGGACGGACGTTGACGGGAACCCGCTAAGCTGCTGATCGGGCTAGATTATCGCCCAACCAAATCGCGTTTCCCGCCCTTCGGTATTTTTTTGCAGGCAATCAAAATTCGCGCTTGCGGGATGAAAATCACCCCTCTATAAGGTCGCTCACCGCACGCGCCCTTCGTCTATCGGTTAGGACGCCAGATTTTCATTCTGGAAAGAGGGGTTCGACTCCCCTAGGGCGTGCCACTTCTTCCTGAGAAACCAAATCAGCTCGCTGGCGCAGCATCCAGAATTCGAAGCTGAATTCGCCGGTTGCCCTGCCAGTGGTCGCCGCTCAGGCAGCCTGCAACGTGGATCTGGCTGCCGCGGGAATCAAGAAGCAGTTGGCCGAGCGGTGTGTCGGCGGATCGGAACGCAATTCCGTCCAGCCGGGACCCGTCGACCGCCTCCAGTTGCACCTTCACATGGGCGGTCCCCACCAGCCTCGCATCCCTCACCCGATGAGACGGTATCGCGAACACCGGCTGGGGGTGCCCGGAACCGTAGGGGCCGGCCTTTTCGAGCTGGTCCAGCATGTCGAGTGTCGCTCCCGATGCCGAGAGCGCCCCATCGATCTTCAACACGTGATTGGCGACGAGCGAAGCGACCGTATCGGCGGCCTTCTCCTCAAAGAAGGCACGCAGCCGCCCGAGGTTGTGGCGCTCGACGGTCAGTCCTGCCGCCATGGCATGACCGCCGCCCTTTACCAGCAGCCCCTCGTCGATCGCGGCACGCACCATGCGTCCCATGTCGAAGCCGTTGATGGAGCGGCCCGAACCGGTGCCCTTCCCAGACGGATCGAAAGCGATGGCGAAGGCAGGTCTGCGGAATTTTTCCTTCAGACGCGCCGCCAGCAGCCCGACAATGCCCGGATGCCAGTTGTCCCGAGCAGTCACCAGCACAGTCGCCGACTCACCGTCTCCATACTCCGCCATGACCTCCGCCTCGGCCTCGGCGAGCATTGCCGCCTCCATGGCCTGCCGTTCGCGGTTGAGCTCATCGAGACGCCCGGCGATTTCCTCGGCTACCGCCGTGTCGTCGAGCGTCAGCAGCCGGCTGCCGAGTGCCGCATCGCTGATGCGCCCTCCAGCATTTATACGCGGGCCCACCAGGAAGCCCAGATGATAGGGTGTGACGGGACCACCAAGTCCTGCCTTGCGCAGGAGAGCGGCGAGTCCGGCATTGTTCATGTGACGAGCCGCCAGCAGGCCTTTGACCACGAAGGCACGGTTGAGGCCTTTCAGCGGAACGACATCACAGACCGTGGCCAGGGTCACGAGGTCCAGCCAGGCCAGAAGATCCAGCCCTGCCGATCGGGGATGTCCCTGCTGGCGGAGCAGCCGCGCTGTCGCCACCAGCACCATGAAGACGACCCCTGCCGCGCACAGGTGCCCCTGACCGGAAAGATCGTCCTCGCGGTTCGGGTTGACCAGCGCCAGACAATGGGGAAGTTCATGGCCAAGCTGATGGTGGTCGATGACCACGACCTCGCAACCTGCCTCCCGTGCGGCGTCGAGAGCTACGTGGCTGGTCGAGCCGCAGTCCACGGTGACAATCAATCCGGCACCATTCTGGACGAGCTGGCGGATCGCGGCGGGGTTGGGGCCATAGCCCTCGAAGATACGGTCGGGAATGTAGATCTCAGCCGTCGAGCCGAAGTGTGCGAGGAATCGGTAGAGCAGGGCAGAAGAGGCAGCGCCGTCCACATCATAGTCACCGAAGATGGCGACCTTCTCCCCACGCTCGACAGCCAGCGCAATTCGCTTAGCGGCCTGCTCACAATCCGTCAGCGTGTATGGCTCGGGCATCAGCGAGCGGATGGTTGGATCGAGGAAGGCCAGTGCCTCGTCCAGCCCGACGCCGCGCCCCGCCAGCACGCGCGCCACGAGGTCGGGAAGGCCGTGAACCTGAGCAATGGCAAGCGCACGGTTCTGCGCAGCCTGATCAAGCCGCGACACCCATCGCTGCCCGCAGGCGGAGCGCTCGACGCCGAGGAAGGCCCTCGGCACCGGATCGACCGGCGTGTCTGTGGACGTGATGAGCGGCAGATGCTTGACTGTCATGTCGACTTAATAGCCGATCGGCAGCCCAGACGGAATCACATTACGTCGGTTAACTAGGAACTAGTCCGCACCACGATTGCAGGCCCGTCACAAGAATGCCGCCAGTACAGTCAGGGCTGTTGCCGGAGGAACAAGAAGTACAAGCAAAACAGCCCAGTTCCGGCTTCCTTCGCTCTCCTCCTGCCTTTGGTCGTTGGCATGAACCGGACTCGTCACCGAAGCCGCCTCTACCAGGATGATTCTGGCACCCTCGCAGGAAAGCCGCAACGGCTCCCTGCCCGACACCCTCCAGACCACTCTGACGCCCTCCCCGCGCAAGGTGA
Source organism: Pseudorhizobium halotolerans (assembly GCF_902153235.2). Lineage (NCBI taxonomy): Bacteria > Pseudomonadati > Pseudomonadota > Alphaproteobacteria > Hyphomicrobiales > Rhizobiaceae > Pseudorhizobium > Pseudorhizobium halotolerans. Next base: position 914,551 of record NZ_CABFWE030000005.1, read on the forward strand.
TTTCGCAACGAATCTAACGCGATTCGAGCCATCTCGGCCAGCGGTCTCTGCTCCCCGCAAGCCGCTCCAATCGGGAGGTGGGAAGCATTCAGAACGCCTTCGGGCGCTCGATACGGATGACTTGTGGCTCGCCTACTAGATAATCCTCCGCCTTGATGGCGGCCACAGCGTTACGCACAGACGCCTCCGTCGTCGCGTGGGTCACGAGGATGATCGTCTTGGCTTCCGTTGCCGGGGCCGTGGAGCTTGCCCGCTGTACGATCGATTCCAGCGAAATGCTGTTCTCTGCCATCCGGGTGGCGACACTGGCGAAGACGCCGGTGCGGTCGGCGACGGTCAGCCGGATGAAGTAGCCACCCTCATGGCTACGCATGCGGGCGCGTCGATATGGTTCGAGGGCCGCAGCAGGGGTGCCCAGTACCGGCACGCGCTGTTCTCCGGGGCGGCTCTTGGCGATGTCGGCGATATCGCCAAGCACCGCGGATGCAGTCGCATCGCCACCGGCTCCTGGCCCCACCATCAACAGTTCGCCCAGGATATCGGATTCGATAGCCACAGCATTCGTCACCCCGTCGACCTGAGCGATGACGGAATCGCGCGGCACCATGGTGGGATGCACGCGCTGCTCGATTCCGGAATCCGTCTGCTGGGCTACCCCCAGCAACTTGATGCGGTAGCCGAGATCGGCAGCCGCCTCGATATCCTCGATGGAGATGTTGCTGATGCCTTCTAGGTAGATCTCGTCTGCGGCAATCTGCGTCCCGAAAGCAAGCGTCGTGAGGATCGCGAGCTTGTGGGCCGTGTCATTGCCTTCGATATCGAAGGTTGGGTCGGCTTCCGCATAGCCGAGGCGTTGCGCTTCCGTCAGGCAATCCTGGAAGGACAGGCCCTCCTTCTCCATCCGGGTCAGGATGTAGTTGCAGGTCCCGTTCATGATGCCGTAGACGCGGGAAATGCGGTTTCCGGTGAGGCTCTCTCGCAGGGCCTTGATGACCGGGATGCCTCCCGCTACGGCCGCCTCGAAGTTGAGAAGAACGCCCTTCTTCTCCGCAAGCGCCGCCAGCTCGACACCGTGGCGCGCAAGAAGCGCCTTGTTCGCCGTCACCACGTGGAGGCCACGATCCAGCGCCGCGCGCACCACACGTTCAGCCGGACCTTCGGCACCACCGATCAGTTCAACGAGCACGTCAATGTCCGCCCTCGCAGCCATCTCCTCGGCAGATTCGAACCATGCCATACCTGAAAGGTCGATACCCCGATCCCGCGACCTGTCCCGCGCACTGATCGCGGTTATCTCGATGGCACGGCCGCAAGTCACCGAGAGTTCGTTCGCGCGCCCAGTGATAATCCTTGCAAGCGAGGAACCGACCGTACCGAGACCCGCAATGCCGATTTTCAGGGCACCTGCCATGACTTGTATTTCCTGATTTCTGGAGGGATTTGGCGGCCCGCAGGAGCCGCCTGAATTCCGGACATGCAGTCCGTTAGCGGCGACCGTTGAGCGAGATCACGTTGTGCATGGTCTCGTCTGCGCTCGAGAGAAACTTCTTGATGTTCCGCGCCGCCTGGCGGATACGGTGCTCGTTCTCGACCAGAGCCAATCGGACGTAGTCGTCGCCCATCTCGCCGAAGCCGACGCCGGGAGCCACGGCCACATCCGCCTTTTCGACCAGGAGCTTCGAGAACTCGAGCGATCCGAGATGCCGGAACTTCTCCGGGATCTTCGCCCAGGCAAACATGGTCGCGGCCGGCGGTGGTACCTCGAATCCGGCCTTGCCAAAGCTTTCCACCATCACGTCACGCCGGCGCTTATAGACAGCCCGGACCTCCGCGATGTCGGAACCATCGCCGTTCAGGGCGTGGGTCGCGGCGACCTGGATTGGGGTAAAAGCACCGTAGTCGAGGTAGGATTTCACCCGCGTCAGAGCCGAGATCAGCCTTTCGTTGCCGACCGCAAAGCCCATCCGCCAGCCTGGCATCGAAAACGTTTTCGACATCGACGTGAACTCGACGGCCGCATCCATGGCACCGGGCACCTCCAGCACCGACGGCGGCGGATTGTTCTCGTCGAAATAGATCTCGGAATAGGCAAGGTCCGACAGCACGATGATGTCGTGCTTGCGCGCGAAATCGATCACGTCCTTGTAGAAATCCAGCGACGCCACATGGGCGGTCGGGTTGGAAGGGTAATTGATGATCAGCGCCAATGGCTTCGGGATGGAGTGGCGAACCGCCCGCTCGAGGGGCGGAAAGAAACTCTCGTCCGGTTCGACGGTCATCGAGCGAATCACGCCGCCAGCCATCAGGAAGCCGAAGGCGTGGATGGGATAGGTCGGGTTGGGGCACAGGATCACGTCGCCCGGCGCAGTGATGGCCTGCGCCATATTGGCAAACCCCTCCTTGGAGCCAAGGGTCGCCACCACCTGCGTCTCAGGATTGAGCTTTACACCGAAGCGGCGTGCGTAATAGGCGGCCTGCGCGCGACGGAGGCCCGGAATGCCCTTGGAGGAAGAATAACGGTGCGTACGCGGGTCCTGAACGACTTCGCAGAGCTTGTCGACGATGTTCTTCGGGGTCGGAAGGTCCGGGTTCCCCATGCCGAGGTCGATGATGTCGGCTCCCGCCGCTCGCGCGCTTGCCTTCAAACGGTTGACCTGTTCGAACACGTAGGGTGGCAATCTGCGAACTTTATGGAACTCTTCCATGACATTCCTCGTGAAGCACGCGCAATCAATTGAGAGCGCAAGGATCTGCCTTCCGGCGATTTGGTGATTTGCGGCCAAAAAGCCCCGAAGGCAAGTGCTAATTGGCGATCGCCGCTTCGGCTTCGCGTGCGTGTTCCGCTGCCAGCCGCCGCAGCTCCGCAAGACGGCGCTGGTACTCGGCTTCGGTCACCGTTCCGTTGGCACGCGCCGCGGCAAGCGCCGAAAGCGTCGCTTCCGATCCAGCAGCCTCCTCGTCACCGATCTGGACATTGGCTGCCTTCAGCGTCTGGTCGAATGTGGGATAGGTGCCACTGTCCCGCTTGGCAAGAGGCCCCTGGGGCGGCGGCGGGGCGTTGGAAACGACGGTCGCAGCAGGCGCGGTATTCGGGATCCCGTCGTCGAGTGCGAAGCTGTTGCATCCCGCCACGAGAATCGTCAGCGCGCCAATTGCCGTCAGACGCGGCATGACTGCCGCCAGAAACCTGCTCTTTTCCATGTCTTCTGCCTTACCCGGCCTTGGTACTGTGACGCATTTTGCCGCGCGTCTCGCTGGCACTTGTATTCGTTTTGGGGCACAATGTACAAAAGAAATCAAATAACAAGAACTGGCCTTGGGGAGGAGCAGTTGGTCAAGAAGAGCGAGGGAGCGGAAGGCGGTCCCGGTGAATTTCCGGGTTTCGATCCAAAGTCCGTTGAGCCCTATGTCGTCAAGGATCCCCATACGCTCGCCATCAACCTTGCCCGTGCCCTGGAACATCTCGGGCAGGCTGCCGCGCAGTGGCTCGCAGCACACGACCGGGGCGAGGTGCCGGACCATGCTGCCGACCCGGTGACCGATCTCGTCAAGACCCTCGCGGAGGTGGCCCAATACTGGGTCTCGGACCCGAAGCGGACCCTGGAGGCGCAGACCCTCCTCCTTTCAAGCTACATGGGCATATGGACCAGAACCCTGGCGCAGATGACCGGTCAGCCGGTAATCGAGCCTGATACCTTGCCCAAGGACAAGCGGTTCGCGGACGAGGATTGGACAAAGAACCCGTTCTTCGCGTTCCTTCGGCAAGCCTATCAGGTCACCAGTTCCTGGGCCGAGAAGCTGGTGACGGAAGCGGACGGTCTCGACGACCATACGCGCATGAAGGCAACCTTCTACGTCCGACAGCTGACGGCCGCCCTGTCGCCTGCCAACTTCGCCCTCACCAATCCGGAGGTTTATCGCCACACGGTCGCGACCAGTGGGGCGAACCTGGTTGAAGGCATGCGGATGCTGGCGGAGGATATGGCTGCCGGTGGTGGAGAACTGCGCCTTCGCCATACGGACCACAAGCAATTCAAGATCGGCGAAAACCTCGCGATGACACCCGGAAAGGTTATCGCCCAGAGCGAAGTCTGCGAGGTGATCCAGTACGACCCTTCGACCGAAACGGTCCTCAAGCGGCCGTTGCTGATCGTCCCACCGTGGATCAACAAGTTCTACATCCTCGACCTGACGCCGCAGAAGAGCTTCATCAAGTGGTGCGTCGACCAGGGTCATACCGTCTTCGTCATCTCCTGGGTCAACCCGGACGAGCGGCATGCGCAGAAGGACTGGGAGGCCTATATCGAGGAGGGCGTGGAATTCGCGCTCGAGACCGTCGAAAAGGCGACCGGCGAGCGGCAGGTCAACGCCATCGGCTATTGCGTTGGCGGCACGTTGCTGGCGGCGACCCTCGCTCTCCATGCGCAGAAGAAGGACCGTCGGATCGCCTCGGCCACCTTCCTGACCACGCAGGTGGATTTCACCCTTGCAGGTGACCTCAAGGTCTTCGTCGACGAGGAACAACTGGCGGCGATCGAGAAGCAGATGAGCAAATCGGGCTATCTCGAAGGATCGCGGATGGCGAATGCCTTCAACATGCTGCGCGCTTCGGAACTGATCTGGCCCTATGTCGTCAGCAACTACCTGATGGGAAAGGAGCCGCTACCCTTCGACCTGCTCTACTGGAACGCCGATTCCACCCGGATGGCAGCCGCCAACCACGCCTATTATCTGCGCAACTGCTATCTCGACAACACGCTCAGCAAGGGTGAGATGAAGCTTGGAGGAAGGGTCCTGTCGTTGAAGGACGTCAATGTCCCCGTCTACAACCTCGCCACGAAGGAAGATCACATCGCGCCGCCGCGGTCCGTCTTCAAGGGCTCCGCCCTGTTTGGGGGACCCGTCGAATATGTCCTTAGCGGGTCCGGGCATATCGCAGGCGTCGTCAATCCTCCGGACAAGCAGAAGTACCAGTACTGGACGAACGGCAAGCCACACGGCCAGTTCGAAGACTGGGTCGCCAAGGCCAGGGAGACCAAAGGCTCCTGGTGGCCGCACTGGCACGCGTGGATCGAAAAGCGCAGCAAGGAGCGCGTCGATGCTCGCACTCCTGGGGGGTCTGCGCTCAACGCCATCGCCGATGCGCCCGGAACCTATGTGCTGGAGCGTGTCTGACCGCCATCGATGCTCTTTGATCCGCCACTGGTTCGCGCGACCCTCGTGCAGCGCTACAAGCGTTTCCTGTTCGACGCGCTGCTCGACGACGGCACACCAGTCACCGGTTTCTGCCCGAACACAGGTTCCATGCGTGGATTGACCACCCCCGGTTCACCGATCTGGATGTCAGTGCACGACAGCCCGACGCGCAAGTACCGGCACATGCTGGAGATGGTGGAGGCGGACGGAACCCTTGTCGGCATCAATGCCGCCTTCGCCAACCGGATCGCCGAAGAAGCACTCGTCGCGGGCCTGGTGCCTGATCTCGGCGGCTATGGACGCCTTCGCCGCGAACAACGCTATGGAGCAAGATCCCGCATCGATTTCCTTCTCAGCGGCTCCGGTCGTCACAATTGTTATGTCGAGGTGAAGAACGTCCACTTCATGCGAGCACTGGGCCTTGCGGAGTTTCCCGACACCGTGACAACCCGCGGTGCAAGGCATCTGGAGGAACTTGGCGACATGGCCGAGGCAGGTCACCGGGCGGTGATGCTCTACGTCGTTCAGCGGCAGGACTGTGATCGTCTGAGGCTTTGCAGCGATCTCGATCCGCGCTATGCGGCAGCCTTCCGGCGTGCAGCCGCCCGCGGCGTGGAGGCATACGTGCTGCGATGCCGGGTGACGCCACAGGAAATCGTAGCCACGGACCTGATCGCCATGGACGAAGCTGGCCTGCCTGCATTATGAACGTGGAAATTGTGAGAGCATCCGGATGGTGAACTACATAGATGCGGTCGATGCCCCCCTGAAGAACACGGGCGCGATCCGGCTCTACAGCGCGGACGACTTCGCCGGCATGCGCAAGGCCGGTCTCCTGACGGCGCGCTGTCTGGACGAACTGGCTGCCATCGTGAAACCTGGCGTCACAACCAGCACCATCGATCGCTTCGTTTTCGAATTCGGCATGGACCATGGCGCCCTGCCCGCGACATTGAACTATCGCGGCTACAAGTATTCCGTCTGCACCTCCATCAATCACGTTGTCTGTCACGGTATGCCCGACGACAAGCCGCTGAAGGAAGGCGACATCGTCAACATCGACGTCACCTATGTTCTCGATGGCTGGCACGGTGATTCCAGCCGCATGTACCCGGTCGGACAGATCAAGCGTGCCGCCGAACGGCTTCTGGAAGTCACCTATGAATGCCTGATGCGGGGCATCGAAGCGGTTCGTCCGGGGGCGCGCACGGGAGCAATCGGCCAGGCAATCCAAAACTATGCGGAAGCCGAGCGGTGTTCGGTGGTGCGCGATTTCTGCGGCCACGGTGTCGGACGGCTGTTCCACGATACGCCGAATATCCTGCATTACGGTCGTGCCGACGAGGGCCCGGAACTGCGAGAGGGCATGATCTTCACCATCGAGCCGATGATCAACCTCGGGAAGCCGCATGTGAAGGTCCTGTCGGATGGCTGGACCGCCGTGACGCGTGATCGCTCGCTGTCGGCGCAGTACGAGCATGCCGTTGGCGTGACCGCGACGGGCTGCGAAATCTTCACCCTCTCCCCGGCCGGCCTCGACCGGCCGGGTTTGCCACCGCTCAAGAGGTAGCGCATGACGAACCGCCCCGCCCCTCCACATGACGGCAATGCGCCTGCCATGGACGAGGAGGCGGATGAGCGCGGTTTCTTTGCGGAGCAGGCACCGAAGTCGGCTTCCCTGAAGAAGAGCGACCTGCTGCCGCGGGACGAAAAGCAGGCACACTACCACGGCCATCGCGATCGTCTTCGCGCCCGATACCGCGAACACGGCGACGCTGCCCTCGCCGACTACGAAATCCTGGAGCTCCTGCTTTTCCGCCTCATCCCGCGGCGTGACACCAAACCGATCGCCAAGGCGCTGATTGAACGTTTCGGCAATCTCGCCGGAGTCTTCGGGGCACCGGCTGCGCTCCTGCAGGAGGTGAGCGGCGTAGGCGAAGCCGTTGCTCATGATCTCAAACTCGTTTCGACGGTCGCGCATCGCATGCTGAAAAGCGAGCTGCGCGGCAAGCAGGTGCTCTCCTCCTGGTCCTCGGTGATCGACTACTGCCATGCGGCAATGGCCTATGAGGCGCGGGAGCAGTTCCGGATCCTCTTTCTCGACAAGCGCAATGCGCTGATCGCTGACGAGGTGCAGGGCCGCGGGACGGTCGATCATACACCGGTCTATCCGCGCGAGGTTGTGCGCCGGGCCCTGGAATTGTCCGCCACCGCGATCATCCTCGTCCACAATCATCCGAGCGGCGATCCCACTCCGTCGCGCGCCGACATCGACATGACGAAGACGATCATCGATACGGCCAAACCCCTTGGCATCACCGTCCACGATCACATCATCATCGGCAAGGACGGCCATGCGAGCCTGAAGGGCTTGCGGCTGATCTGAGGCCAATGTGGGAAGCGCGAACAAAGCGCGGTGCCGGAAGTTTGAACTCCACCAGCTTCAATCAATCCGTAAGACACCCCTGATATGGTCAGGGGCTGGCGTCTCCTCGCCGCGTACAACAACCGGAGCATTTGATGAACCACTACGACCTCATCGTCGTCGGCAGCGGACCCGCCGGACGCCGTGCCGCGATCCAGGCAGCAAAGCTGGAAAAGAGTGTCCTCGTCATCGAAAAGGGCCGGCGCGTGGGTGGCGTGTCAGTGCATACGGGGACGATCCCGTCGAAGACACTGCGCGAGACGGCGCTCAACCTCACCGGTTGGCGCGAGCGCGGCTTCTACGGCCAGTCCTACCGCGTCAAGCAGCACATCGATGCGGCAGACCTCCGCCAGCGTCTCTTGATCACGCTCGACCACGAAGTCCAGGTCCTGGAGCATCAGTTCGCCCGCAACCGCGTGCAGCAACTCCATGGCGCGGCTCGCTTTGTGGATCCGCATACGCTGGAGGTGACGCGGGAGGACGGTGAGCTGCAGCGGGTAAGCGGGACGTCGATCCTGCTGGCAGTTGGGACGAAACCCTATCGTCCGTCCCATATCCCGTTCGACGGCGAGGCGATCATCGACAGTGATGAACTCCTGGACATCGACACTGTGCCGCGATCTCTCGTGGTTATCGGCGCCGGCGTTATCGGCATCGAGTATGCGTCGATCTTCAGCGCCCTTGACACCCAGGTATCCGTCGTCGAGCCACGCTCCACCATGCTCGATTTCATCGACCGCGAGATCGTCGAGGACTTCACCTACCAGCTCCGCGACCGCAACATGAAGCTGATCTTCGGCCAGACGGCTGAGAAGATCGAGCGGGAAGCCGGCGGTAAGTGCCGGGTGGAACTGAACAACGGCCGCGTCCTGCATTCGGAAATGGTGCTGTTCGCCGCCGGGCGCGTCGGCGCCGTCGGCGAACTCAACCTGGAAGCTTGCGGACTGGAAGCCGACAGCCGCGGCCGGCTGAAAGTGGATCCCGAAACCTTTCAGACGTCCGTGCCGCACATCTATGCTGCCGGCGACATCGTCGGCTTTCCGAGCCTCGCCTCCACCTCCATGGAACAGGGCCGCATCGCCGCGCGCCATGCCGTAGGCGCACCGGCGAGCGAACCGCCCCAATACTTTCCCTATGGTATCTATGCGGTGCCGGAGATCTCGACCTGCGGCCTCACCGAGGAAGAGGTCATCGCCCGGAAGATCCCCTATGAGACGGGAGTGGCGCATTTCCGGGAAACGTCGCGCGGCCACATCATGGGGCTGGAAACAGGCCTCCTGAAGATGATCTTCTCGCGCAAGACCCGCCGTCTGCTTGGCGTCCACATCATCGGCGAAGGCGCCACCGAGCTCGTTCATATCGGCCAGGCGGTGCTCAACCTGAAGGGAACCGTCGACTACTTCGTCGAGAACACCTTCAATTACCCGACGCTGGCGGAGGCCTACAAGATCGCCGGGCTCGACGCCTGGAACCGCATGGATCAGGGACCCAGGGAAGCTCCGATCGCAACGGCGCAGTCGCTGGATTCCACGCTGCAGGCCATGAAAAAAGCCGCGTCGAACTGACGCGGCTTTCGAGACAGAAAGGACGAGCCCGCGTCGCGAGCTCTTCCATTAGCGCGAGTAGAACTCGACGACGAGGTTCGGTTCCATGATGACCGGATACGGCACGTCCGAGAGGCTCGGAACACGAACAAAGGTGGCGACCATCTTGCTGTGATCGGCATCGATGTAATCCGGAACGTCACGCTCGGCGAGCTGGACCGCTTCCAGAACCGAAACCAGCTGCTTCGACTTCTGGCGCACTTCGACGACGTCGCCCGGCTTGCAACGGTAGGAACCGATGTTGACGCGAACGCCATTGACGGTCACGTGGCCGTGGTTGACGAACTGGCGTGCAGCCCAGATGGTCGGAACGAACTTGGCGCGGTAGACGATCGCGTCGAGACGCGACTCGAGCAGGCCGATCAGGTTCTCGCCGGTATCGCCCTTGCGGCGGTTGGCTTCGTCGTAGATCGCACGGAACTGCTTTTCACGGACGTCGCCGTAGTAGCCCTTCAGCTTCTGCTTGGCGCGCAGCTGCACGCCGAAGTCGGAAAGCTTGCCCTTGCGGCGCTGGCCGTGCTGGCCCGGGCCGTATTCGCGGCGGTTGACCGGGGACTTCGGACGACCCCAGATGTTCTCGCCCATGCGGCGATCGATTTTGTACTTGGATGATGCGCGCTTGCTCATCGTATTTCCTTCTCAACACGTTGCACCAGCTTGTTACCAAGCCGGCTCAAGGAAACACGCCCTCCTCTGGACTTCGATTTAGAAGTCCTGACAGGTTTCTCACGAAAGCGTCCGGAGAAAACCACGGGACATGTCAAATGAAACACCGGGCGTTGCCACCCGGTGCTGGCGGGTCTTTATGGGGAACTTGCGCGATTGTCAACAGTGAGAGCCGATTGGGAGGTTCCGCACCAGTCGGAAGCCGCGGCGCTCTCCTCTGACGGTCTCTACAAAAAAACACTCCGACACCTCTTGAACGGCGACGGGCGGCTTCCCATCTCGCCCGCCAGCACCGGGCCCCTCTGACGTGTATCGCCGGATCGACCGTGATGTCGGTGCTCTACCCACCAACTTGATCCGGCATGGACAATGTCATGGATTTCCTCTGGGTAGACTTCCAGGGAGCCGCCGTCTGGATGTGGCTCGCCTTCATCACCGCCGTGATTGCTCTGCTTGCACTCGATCTCGGCGTTCTCCACAAGAAGAGCAAGGAAATCGGCATCAGGGAGAGCCTCCTGATGTCCGGCTTCTACATGACGCTCGGCATTCTCTTCGCCGGCTTCGTCTGGAGCCAGTTCGGTCAACAGGCCAGCCTGGAATACCTTACCGGCTTCGTCATCGAGAAAAGCCTGGCGATGGACAATATCTTCGTCATCGCGATGATCTTCGGCTATTTCTCGATCCCCCGCCAATATCAGCACCGCGTCCTGCTCTACGGCATCCTTGGCGTGATCGTCCTGCGCGGCATCATGATCGCGGCCGGCGCGGCTGTCGTCGAGAACTACGGCTGGGTTCTCTACCTCTTCGCCGCCTTCTTGATCATCACCGGCATCAAGATGCTGTTCTCGAGTAGCGAGCCCTATGATGTGGAGAGCAATCCGGTCTTGAAGGTGCTGCGCAAGCGCCTGCCGGTCACCGACCGCATGCACGGCGAAAGGTTTCTCGTCCGTGAGCCGGATCCGAAGACAGGCAAGCTGAAGACCTATCTTACGCCGCTGATGCTGGCGCTGATCCTCATCGAGTTCGCGGATCTGGTCTTTGCGGTCGATTCGATCCCCGCGATCTTTGCCATCACCACGGATCCCTTCATCGTCTACACGTCGAACATCTTCGCGATCCTCGGTCTACGCGCCCTGTATTTCGCGCTCGCAGCCCTGATCCACCGCTTCGCGTATCTCAAGTACGCGCTGTCGGTTGTCCTGATCTTCATTGGCTCCAAGATCTTCGTCGCGGACATGCTGGGCCTCGCGAAAATCCCGCCGGTGGTATCGCTCGGGGTGACGCTGGCCATTCTCGCCGCGGGCATCATCGGCTCGTTGTGGGCAACGCGCGCCAAGCCCTCCCAGGTAACGGCTGCCGAGTAGTCCCAAGACAGCCAGCCCCGCGCCAGGACATCCGGCGCGGGCCTGGCTTTCTCTCTCGAGCTTACCTCACGTACAGCTTAAGGGCGGCCTTGAGACGATGTCACTCCGCCGCGTCCTGCCGCGCCACCGGCTCAGCATCAGGCGCGTCGGGCGCACCGGGGCAGGTTTGAACGTCGAGATCGGGAAAGGCGACGATCCGCTTCCCGCCAAAATCCGTATGGACCACGATCAGCCCCTGCTCCTCGAAATAGCCGAGCAGGCGGCGGGCGCGACGGGCGGAATGGGTACCGTAGGCCTTGGCGATGCGCATGTCGGACGGACAGGGTTCGGCGAGCAGCGCCGCCTTGGCGAGCATTAGGAAGACGCCCTGCAGATCGTCCGAAACCCGGGCCGACAGTTCGAGCGCCGTCTGCCACCCTTCGGTCTCCGCCGTCTCCTTGTCCACCCCTGCCCGCGAGACTGCGACCCGCCGGCGAAATTCGCTCATCCCCATGGGCGGGCCGGGTAGCCTGCGCATTCGCGCCCGTACCAGGAAATCCTGGTAAAGCGCTGCATCTGTGCGATAGGCCGCCTGCGGATCGTCGATGATTTCCGAGAGAACCGCGTTGAGGCGCTCCTCCCGCTCCTCGGGCGAAAGCTCCGGCTGCGTCGGACGGCCAGGCTCCTGCGGCACGGATCCTGCAGCCGGTGCGGATCGAGACAGTTCCGCCAGGATGTCCGTGGTCGGACGCGGCGCCGGCGGTGCACGCCGCACTACCGGCCGGGTAAACTCTTCGGGATCCGGCGTGAAGATCAGGTCTTCGACGTCCTGCGGCGCATCCGGCAGCGGCATCAGCTTGGGGCTGGAGGAGCGTGCCGACGTTTCCACCGGGCCGATCACGATCGGCAGCGGGCGGCGCGACAGCGCGGGACCAAGGGCGACGAAATTGCCGCGCTTCAGGTCGCGAAACATCTCCGCCTGCCGGCGGTCCATGCCGAGAAGATCGGCGGCACGCGCCATGTCAATATCGAGGAAGGTACGGCCCATGAGGAAGTTGGAGGCTTCCGCCGCCACATTCTTCGCCAGCTTGGCAAGGCGCTGCGTCGCAATCACGCCGGCCAATCCCCGCTTTCGACCGCGGCACATCAAGTTGGTCATCGCTCCGAGCGACATCTTGCGCGCCTCTTCCGAGACATCGCCGCCGACCGAAGGCGCAAACATCTGGGCCTCGTCGACCACGACCAGCACCGGGTACCAGTACTCGCGATCGGCGTCGAACAGGCCGTTCAGGAAGGTTCCAGCGGCCCGCATCTGTTCCTCAATGTCGAGGCCCTCGAGGGTGAGGACGCAGGAGACGCGGTGCTGGCGGATACGGGTGGCGATGCCGATCAGTTCAGCCTCAGTCCGATCACCATCGACGACGATATGTCCGTACTTGTCGGCCAGCGTGACGAAGTCGCCTTCCGGATCGATGATGACCTGCTGTACCCATTGCGCCGACTGCTCCAGCAGCCGCCGCAGAAGATGGGACTTGCCCGAACCGGAATTGCCCTGCACCAGAAGGCGCGTCGCCAGAAGCTCCTCGATATCGAGCTTGGCCGGAGCGCCCCCGGACACGGTCCCCATATCGATACCGACCTGCAATGCACTAACCTCGTATGCTCAGTCTCTCGGCGGTGACTCATTCGCCGCAAGGACGATGGGTCTATCATGGATGCGGGCGCGATGCGCGAGCGGAAGAGATTTGTTCACAGCCGAATCGGGATCACGCGACCACCGCACGCTTCCATCCGAGCGTCAGGAGCCCGGCGCCGATCATCAAGGACCCGCCGGTCCGATTGACGATCCGCTGGACCTGAGGCTTGCGGATCTGATTGCGCGCCAGCGACGCAAGCAGCGCGTAGAGGGTCGCATTGAGGGTGGCAAGCACCAGGAACGTCGTCTCGAAGATCGCCATCTGGACGAAGAGCGGCCGGGCCAGGTCGAGGAACTGCGGCAGGAAGGCGACGAAGAACATGATGCTCTTCGGATTCAGCGCCGTCACCACATAGGTGTGCAGGAAGATCCTGGACGGCCGCTCGGACGGCACACTACCCTCTTCCATGACTACCCCGCTCGAGGCCGGCGCTCGCCACAGCTTGATCCCCAGATAGATGAGGTAGGCCGCGCCGATCCACTTCAGCGCCGTAAAGAGCGTTGCCGATGTTGCCAACAGGGCGCCGAGCCCCAGCATCGAGGCCGTCATGGCAGTGAAGTCCCCCAGCGCCACGCCGGCCACTGTGGCCGAGGCGATCTTGCGCCCGTGCCCGAGAGCGTAGGAGATCACAAGGAGAATAGTCGGCCCGGGAATGGCCAACAGGACGGAGGAGGCGGCGACGAAGGCGAGCCAGGTTTCAATCGGCATGGACGATTCCTCTTGATGACGTGCAGCAGCAAGCCACCGTTGCTGTCCCTTTGCAAGGTGCTGCCACCCAGCCGGCTCAGGAGCGCAGGCCGAAGCCCTGCATCAGCCGCCGGATGGCAGGATCCGGGTTGCCGGAAGTAAAGACCGCGTTATCAGGTTCCGTCGGCATCGGCTCGTGTGGCCGTCGCTCCTTCGGCAGTAGAGACAGCGCCCGCCGCGCGATTGCCTCGGCAGGATCGATCCAGTCGACCGGCCAGGGCGCGGTCTTGCGCATCCGGTTGACCAGGAAGGGATAGTGCGTGCAGGCAAGGACCACGATGTCGGTCCGGCGCCCGTCATGCTCTATGAAACACGGGGCTATCTCGTCTCGGACGGCCGACTCGTCGACGAAGCCTTCGCGCATATATGTTTCGGCCAGTCCGGCAAGACGCTCGCTGCCTACGAGGCGCACATGCACCTTTGAGGCCCAGTCCCCTATGAGATCTCGGGTGTACTGTCGCTTAACGGTCCCCGGCGTGGCCAGCACAGAGATCAGGCCGGATCGGGTCCGCTCCGCAGCCGGCTTGATTGCCGGTACGGTTCCCACGAAGGGGGTCTGTGGGAAGGCAGACCTCAGGTCGCCAAGCACGAGGGTCGAGGCCGTATTGCAAGCGATGACCGCGATCTCCGGATCATACCGCTCGATGAGATCGCCGAACAGGGTGACGATCCGCTCGCGCAACTGCTCCTCGTCCCAGCCGCCATAGGGAAAGCCGGCATCGTCCGCGACGTAGACGAAGCGGCGCTCCGGCATCAGCACCCGCGCCTCGCGCAGGACCGTAAGACCGCCGATGCCCGAATCGAACATCAGCACCGGCTTCGGATCAGACGTCGTCATTCTCCGGCGCCTCCCCGGCGCTGCCGGTCTTCTTCGGCCATCGCCGCGGGAACCGGTCCAGCGACGAAATCACCCCGCGAAAGACGCTGATCTCCTGCTCGCTGAAGCCGCGACGCGAAATGACGGCGCGGAGATTGTCGACCATCTTCGGCTTCTTCGCCGGCGGATGAAAATAGCCGCGCGCATCGAGCGCCTCTTCCAGATGCTCGAACAGGCCAAAGACCTGCGCCTTGGTTGACGGCCGCTGCTCGACAGGCTGGAAGGGTGTGGCCGCCACGTCATCCAGACCCGTCTTCATCCACTCATAGGACATCAGCAGAACCGCCTGCGCTATGTTCAGCGACGCGAATGCAGGATTGACGGGAAAAGTGACAATTTCGTCTGCCAGCGCCACCTCTTCATTAGTGAGGCCCCAACGCTCGCGGCCGAAGAGGATACCGGTCTTCTCCCCTGCCCTGAACTTCTCGCGCAGCGTGGTTGCCGCGACAACCGGCGACCGGACCGGTTTGAAGCCGTAGCGCTCCCTTGCGGTCGTGGCATAGACGAAGTTCAAATCCTCGATCGCCTCCTCCAGGGTCTCGAAAACGCGGGTCTGGTCAATTACATGGTCGGCCTTGGAAGCCGCCGAGCGCGCCTTCTCGCTCGGCCAGCCATCACGTGGATTGACCAGCCGCAGTTCGGCCAGTCCGAAATTGGCCATGGCGCGCGCCACCATGCCGATATTTTCGCCCAGTTGAGGCTCGACCAGGATAATGGCCGGACCTTCGGCTATGAGTTCGCGCTCGCTGTTTGTGCCTGACATTCTTCAACCCGATCCTTCGGGCGCCGCAATAGCGGTCGCGAGGCGGAACGGCAAGGCCTGTGCCGCGCTCAGCGCTCGGCCAGCGCCAGCTTCGCGCCCATGGCCACGAAGGCCGCAGCGAACGTGCGACGCATCCAGGTGACCACCGCAGGGCGTGAGATCACGTGTCGCCGCATCAGCGCAGCAAAGACGCCATAGCCGACGAAGACGATGAAGGTGAGCGCCATGAACACGCCACTCAGCACCAGCATCTTTGGCAGCGCGCCGGCCTGCGTCGGGCTGACGAACTGCGGCAGGAAGGCGAAGAAGAAGATCGAAAGCTTCGGGTTCAGGATGTTGAGAAGGATGCCGTCTACGATCGTCTGGCGAAGCGAACGCGGCGCGCGCTCCTCGTCGACACTGAGCGTCCCGCGATCCATGATCGTTCGCCAGGCCATGTAGAGCAGGTAGGCGACGCCGAGATACTTGATGATCTCGAAGGCGAGTGCGCTGGCATGCAGGACGGCCGCGAGACCGGTCACGGCTGCGGCAATATGCGGGACGATCCCCAGCGTGCAGGCCAGTGCCGCGACGATGCTGGCCCTTGCGCCACGCGAGAGGCCTGCCGCCAGCGTGTAAAGGACACCGGTGCCAGGCGAGGCAACGATCACGAGTGACGTCAGGAGGAATTCAATGCTCATGCGCGTTCCCCTTCATGGACGGCGGCCGGTTAATCTCTACGGACGCAGTTTGGTCTGGTCACAATTCGGCTTGTCGAGGAGGTCTAACCTCGAAAGGCTTCCGCTGAGGACGAAGTCGCCATAATCCATGGTGAGGTCCCGGGTAATACCGTTATCGTAAAGCTTGAATGACATGGAATAGACCGGAGTCGTGTCACCCGACCCGCCGTCGTTGAAATACGCGATCGAGACGGGCCAATACGCCGCGTCGGCGAACTCGCCTGCCTTCGCGGCGTCACCTGCATCCTCCTTCTGCGGCTGCTGCTGGGGCCCGATCACCGTATTGGTGATCATGCTCTGGTCACCGTTCTCCGATCCGTCGAAGATGCGGGCTTCGAAGAAGCGATTTCCGTTGCGGGCATTCCGGATGACTTCCAGCATGTGTTCGGTCGGGAAAGCGCTCGCTGTCAGCTCAACCTCCCGCGGATCAGGGAGATCGATCGCCACCTTCACTTTCGAATCCGCCTCCATTGCGGCCCCGCTCACTTCCTTGTCCAGTTGCTCGTCCGTGAAGGACTTCGTCTCGAAGCGGAACTCACCCTTTTCGGTGTCTTCGAATGTCGTCGTCTGCTGGTCGGTGAGTCGGGTGTCCTCGCCGGTGTTGATGCGTGTCACGAAACGGAAGTTGGTGGTGAAGCCGGTACATGCGGATCCGGTGAACTCGTAGACCATACGTCCGCTCAGTCCCTCTATACCGGAGCGGTCTGAGGCGTCCTTCAGCTTCAGATCATAGACCGCGCGATGCGGGAGGAGTCCCGCGGCGCCTTCGACACCGGCCAGTGCCGGCACGGACGCTCCCGCGGCCAGACCGAAGGCGAGGATCGCTACGCGTCCATGGTCGATCATTCATTATCTCCTGTTGGACTCACCGTGGGTGTTATATGAACGCCATCCAGCAAGGCTATGCCTCTTTGAATGCCGGATTTTCAAGCCGTTTACAACAAACACTGGGAGTCGATCATGTCTGAAGCCATCGAGAACCGCCTGAAGGAGAAGGGCATCGTCCTGCCGGCAGCGGCTGCGCCCGCTGCAAACTACGTCCCCTACACGATCAGCGGCAATACGCTCTATCTCTCCGGACAGTTGCCGATCGAAAACGGCAAAGTTGCGGTCACGGGGCTGGTGGGTCGTGACGTCGATGTTCCGGGTGCCCAGCGCGCCGCCGAGCTCTGCGCCATCAACATCCTCGCTCAGGCCAAGGCGGCGCTCGGTGGAGATCTCGGGCGCATTCGCCGCATCCTCAAGCTCAACGGTTTCGTCGCCTCCATGCCTGACTTCACGGAGCAGCACCTCGTCATCAACGGGGCATCCAACCTGATCGCCGACATCCTGGGCAACGCCGGCAAGCACGCCCGGGCTGCAGTCGGCATGGCGGCTCTGCCGCTCAATGCATCGGTGGAAATCGACGCAATCATCGAGATCGAAGCATGACCACTGCCGCCTGGATCAAGGACGTGCCAGTCGCCCACCGCGGCTATCACGACATGAACAAGACCGTCTGGGAGAACACGCTCTCGGCCTTTTCCCGCGCCGTCGAGGCGGGATTTGCCGTCGAATGCGATCTGCAGCTTGCCGCAGACAGCGTGCCGGTCGTGTTTCACGATCACGATCTTGAACGCCTTTGCGGCATCAAGGGCGATGTGCGCGAGCGCACCTCAGCAGAACTCGGCATGCTTGCCGTCGGCGGCACCTCGGACAAGATCCCCACCCTCAGGCAGATGCTGAAGCTGGTCGCCGGACGCGTACCGCTCGTCATCGAGATCAAGGGACGTCCCGGCGAGGATGACGGCTTCGCCGAAGCCGTGCTGGAGGCACTGGAAGGCTATGAGGGCAAGGTGGCGCTGATGAGCTTCGACCACCATATCCTCAAGGACCTCAAGAAGGCGGGTTCACCCCACCCTGTGGGGCTGACCGCCGAGGGCGTGAAGCCGGAAGACCTCTTCGCGCATGACGACGCGATGCATCTCGGACTGGATTTCATCTCCTATTTTCACGGTCACCTCCCGAACAGCTTTGTCACCGCGCAGAGACACGCAGGCCTTCCGGTCATTACCTGGACCGTCAGGGATGAAAATGCCCGGGCGCATACCTATACTCATGCGGACCAGATGACCTTCGAGGGCTTCGACCCCAGGGAGACCGCTTCCGCATAGGATGACAGAACCGCTCTCCATCCGCATCGAGAAGAGCTTTGCCGCGATCACGCCGGAACGCTGGTCGCGGCTCGCCGGCACATCGAGATCCGGCCACGGCATCTACAATCCGTTCCTGTCGCACGCCTACCTGTCGGCCATGGAGGAATCCGGGTCGGCTATCGCCAAGACAGGCTGGCTCGGACATCACACGCTGCTGGAGGACGCCGCGGGCACGCTGCTTGGCGCCATCCCGGGCTACCTCAAGAGCCACAGCCAGGGCGAATACGTCTTCGACCATGGCTGGGCTGACGCCTTCGAACGCGCCGGCGGCCAGTACTATCCGAAGATCCAGTGCAGCATCCCCTTCACGCCGGCGACCGGCCCGCGCCTGCTCGTATCGGAGGGGCAGGATGAAGCGTCCGTTCGAGCCACCCTGGCAGCAGGTCTCCAGCAGGTGACACGACAGCTCGGCGTCTCTTCCGCCCATGTCACCTTCCTGCCGGAGGAAGAACTGCCCTTCTTGGAGGAAGCCGGGTACCTGCACCGCACGGACCAACAATTCCACTTCATCAATGCCGGCTATGCCGACCACGACGCCTTTCTCGACACGCTCGCGTCGCGCAAGCGGAAAGCCCTGAAGAAGGAACGTCGGACGGCGGTGGAGGACGGCATTACCATCGACTGGCTGACCGGCAGCGATCTCACCGAAGACATCTGGGACCAGTTCTTCGCCTTCTACATGGACACCGGCAGCCGCAAGTGGGGCCGTCCCTACCTCACCCGCAGTTTCTACTCGCTGATCGGCGAGCGCATGGCTGACGACATCCTGCTGGTGATGGCGAAGCGCGCCGGCCGCTATATTGCCGGCGCCATCAACTTCATCGGCGGCGACGCCCTATATGGCCGTCACTGGGGGTGCATCGAGGATCACCCCTTCCTTCATTTCGAAGTCTGCTATCATCAGGCGATCGATTTCGCTCTCGCCAGGGGGCTGAAGCGGGTCGAGGCCGGTGCGCAGGGCGAGCACAAGCTGGCGCGCGGATACCTGCCGGTGACGACGCACTCGGCGCACTACATTGCCCATCTGGGCTTGAGGCGGGCGGTGGCCGACTATCTCGAGCGGGAGCGCCGTGACGTGGAGCACGTCGGCGAATACCTCGAGGCGCATAGCCCCTTCCGAAAGGGAGAACGACAGCAGCAAGGACCATCAAGAGACGAAGGAGAGGATTGCCAATGAGCGGCCAGATCTATGACGACAACAACATCTTCGCGAAGATCCTGCGCGGCGAGATCCCGTGCCACAAGGTCTACGAGGACGACGATACGCTGGCTTTCATGGATGTGATGCCGCAGGCTCCCGGTCACCTGCTGGTGGTACCGAAATCGCCGTCTCGCAACCTCCTCGACGCAGACCCGGCGGCATTATCGAAGACCATCCCGGTTGTCCAGAAGCTCGCGAAGGCGGCAAAGGAAGCCTTCGACGCCGACGGGATCTTCATCGCCCAGTTCAACGAGCCGGCCGCCGGTCAGACGGTCTATCACCTGCACTTCCACGTCATCCCACGCCGCGAAGGCGAGCCGCTGAAGCCGCATTCTGGCAAGATGGAAGACGGTGACATCCTGAAGGCCAACGCCGAGAAGATCAGGGCCGCCCTGTAAGGCATACTCGCAAACCAGAAGGGAGGCTCAGCCTCCCTTTTTTCAACGCACGGATGTCAGACCGGACTCACATAGCCGTTCCGGTCCGGAAACGGCCAGTCCGACAGGAGGTCCATGTCCGGCCGGAACACTTCCACCTTCAAGGGATAGCAGGCGGCCACATCGCTTGAATGCGAGCTGCCACAGTCTCCTCCCGGGCAGGCGGAGAGAGCACCCAGCAGGTCGATCTCGGCGAAGAACTCCAGGTAGTCCCCCGGCCGCACTGGGCTCGCCTTCATGAAGTACTGGTGCGTGTCCTTCGTGAAGCCGGTGCACATGAAGACGTTCAGGACGTCGTGGACATGCGGTTCCGCCTCCTTGAACGACATTCCCCGGGCAGAAGACAGTGCGCGGCAAAGGTTGGAATGGCAGCAGTTGTGATAGTCGCCGCCGCTCAGCAGCCGGTTCGTGTAGGGATCGCAGCGCGTGCCGATGACATCATGCACGCCTGCACCATCATCGTCCCAGCCATACCAACCGAGCGTATCGTGGGTGATGGTGGCCATGGGCCGCAGCGACGGCAGCGTGCTCCATAGCCGATCACCGACGGACACGTGTGTCGCGTGCAGCGCCCTGGTCTTGCCGCTGAAGAACCGTTCATTGAGGTCGTGGGCGTTCCACAGGTTGAGATCCCCGACCTGCGGCCCCTCAATGCTGACGACGCGGAAGATATGCCCCCTCGGCACCGTAAATGTGCGCCCGTCACGCGGCGGCACGATCACCTCGTCGATCTTCTCCAGCGTCTCCCGGGCCGTCCCCAACCTGGCTAGGTCCGGCGCCGCCAGCGTCCCGTTCGGATAAACCACTACGGGCTTTTTCGAGCGGCGCTCGGCCGCGTCGGCGGGTTCTGCTGGGCGACGTATTCTGTCTGTCATGGGGATTCCGTATGGGTGAAGCATGGTGTGGATTGGCAGGTTGGGTAGCGCTAGAAGCCAAGCCAGTAAAGACCAAGGCCCAGGAGTAGGGTAGAGGTGACGACTGCAACGCCGATCCGCTGCCCCGCGATCAGGAATGCACCAAACCCCACCCCGGCAGCAAAAAGTCGCAGCCAGAGCGGCGACTCGGCAAGCGTTCCAGTGGGGAAGACGATGAGCTTGGCGGTCACGGCCATCACCAGGGCCGTGGCAACCGCCCTCACCCAGTGTAGCGCCTCGGAATCCTCGTCCAGCCTGTTGCCAGCCAGGACCCCGAGCCACCGCCAGATGTCGGTTGCCAGCCAGCCGGCGACGGCGATCACGATATAGGGCCACCACTCATCGCCCATGCAGCTTCTCCGCCTGAACCGCCCGCTTTCGTCCCCGGATCCAGAAGCGATCGATGACATAGGCGAGCGTCCCACCGCCAATGCCCGCATAGAGAACGTCAAATCCCGGTGAAACAAGTGCCAGCAGCGGACCGGAAGCGACCCCGATGACAAACGCAAGCCGGACCACCGCCTGCCGGGCCGTCGCCCAGATGGATGCGAGGAAATAGACAGGCGTCAGCATGAACAATGCACCTGAGACAACCGGCGGAAACGCTTCGACCACTCCATAGCAGACGGAGACGATCAGGGTGTTGGTCAGCGTCAGCGTAATCCCAAATCCGGCGAAGAAGGTCGCCCTATGCTCCCGCGGCACGTCCCGGAGACGCTGCGTCGCAAAAAC
Organism: Pseudorhizobium halotolerans; assembly: GCF_902153235.2. Taxonomy (NCBI): domain Bacteria; kingdom Pseudomonadati; phylum Pseudomonadota; class Alphaproteobacteria; order Hyphomicrobiales; family Rhizobiaceae; genus Pseudorhizobium; species Pseudorhizobium halotolerans. Next base: position 936,067 of record NZ_CABFWE030000005.1, read on the forward strand.
CCAGGCTGTGATGGCGACGAAGTGCGATAACAGCAGGAGCAGCCAGGTAGGGGTGCGCTCCGTCCGCATCTCCGGAACCAGCGACGCAACCATCGGCATCATGCGGATGGACGAAAGCGTCACGGCGACGAAACACGCAGCGATATGAGCGCCGCTCGCCATCATGCCGACGAGGATCATCTTCGCCGGCAGCGCCCAGATCGAGATGGTCATGAAGATGGCTTCGCCTCGCGAGATTCCCGATTCGAAGGCAAAGGCGCTGAATCCGACGAAGGAGGTCATCAGGATGATGGCGGGCAGCGAAGTGATGCCCCGCATCCCGGTCAGGAACCAGAAGGAGGCGGACTGCGTATCACTGCTTGGCGACATTAGGAAACCGAAGGCAAGGCGGACTGGCCGCAGGAAAAGGCAATGCCGGGCAAGATACCCGGCATTGCCAATGTGGTGATATCGTTACTTCGACTTCGGCACGCGTGGCACAATGCTGCCCTTGCGAGGTGGCGTCTGCGGCGCCTCCTCAGAGGCCGTCACGTCGGCTTCAGCCATCGGCCTGGCGGGTTCGCCATCATCCCTGCCCTTGGACTTCTTTGCGGGACGCGACTTCTTCGCCTTCGCGCCAGCCTCTTCCGAAGCCTCTTCGACTTCGGCTTCCGGCTTCGGCTTCACCGGCACGGCTTCCGGGATGCACTCCAGGATCAGGCCGTCTGTGCCATCTTCCTGCTTGCCGACCGTTACGTGAACGACGCCACCCTTGCGCAGCTTGCCAAACAGAATCTCGTTGGCGAGCGGCTTCTTGATGTGCTCCTGGATGACACGCGCCAGTGGCCGTGCGCCCATGCGCTCGTCATAGCCCTTGTCCGCCAGCCAGGCGATTGCATCGGGCTGCAGGTCGAACGTGACGTTGCGTTCGGAGAGCTGCGTTTCCAGTTGCATGACGAACTTCTGAACGACCTGGTGGATCACCTCCGTCGGCAGCGGCGCAAATGGGATCGTCGCGTCGAGACGGTTGCGGAATTCCGGCGTGAACAGGCGGTTGAGCGCCTCTTCATCCTCGCCCGTGCGCTTGGAGGAACCGAAGCCGATCGCGGCCTTGGCCATTTCCGAAGCGCCCGCATTGGTCGTCATGATCAGGATGACGTTGCGGAAGTCGATCTTCTTGCCGTTGTGGTCGGTCAGCGAACCGTGGTCCATGACCTGCAACAGGATGTTGAAGATGTCCGGATGCGCCTTCTCGATCTCGTCCAGCAAGACCACGGAATGCGGGTGCTGGTCGACGCTGTCGGTCAGCAACCCACCCTGGTCAAAGCCGACATAGCCGGGAGGCGCACCGAGCAGACGCGAGACCGTGTGCCGCTCCATGTATTCCGACATGTCGAAGCGCAGCAGTTCCACGCCGAGCGACGACGCCAATTGCTTGGCGACTTCGGTCTTGCCGACGCCGGTCGGGCCGGAGAAGACGTAGGCGCCGATCGGCTTGTTCGGTTCGCGAAGGCCGGCACGGGCGAGCTTGATCGATGTCGAAAGGGCTTCGATTGCCTTGTCCTGGCCGTAGACGACCGAACGGAGTTCCTTCTCCAGGTTGGCGAGAACCATCTCGTCGTCCTTGGAAACCGTCTTCGGCGGGATACGGGCCATGGTCGCGATCGTCGCCTCGATCTCCTTCTCGGTGATCAGCTTGCGCCGCTTCGAGGCAGGCAACAGCATCTGTGCAGCACCCGTCTCATCGATGACGTCGATTGCCTTGTCCGGCAGCTTCCGGTCGGAAATGTACCGGGCCGAGAGCTCGACCGCGGACTTGATCGCCTCGTTCGTGTAGCGGAGCTTATGATACTCCTCGAAATAGGGCTTCAGCCCCTTCATGATCTCGATCGCATCCTCGACCGAAGGTTCATTGACGTCGATCTTCTGGAAGCGGCGGACGAGCGCCCGGTCCTTCTCGAAGAACTGGCGGTATTCCTTGTAGGTGGTCGAACCGATGCAGCGGATCGCACCGGAGGAGAGCGCCGGCTTCAGGAGGTTCGATGCATCCATCGCACCGCCGGACGTAGCACCCGCCCCGATAACGGTGTGGATCTCGTCGATGAACAGAACCGCGCCGGGATAATCCTCCAGTTCCTTCACCACCTGCTTCAGGCGTTCTTCGAAGTCGCCCCGATAACGGGTGCCAGCGAGCAGCGTGCCCATGTCCAGCGAGAAAATGGTGGCGTCGGCGAGTGCCTCGGGCACCTTGCCCTCGACGATGCGCTTGGCGAGACCTTCGGCGATTGCCGTCTTGCCGACGCCGGGATCGCCCACATAGAGCGGATTGTTCTTCGATCGGCGGCAAAGGACCTGGATCGTCCGGTTGACCTCGGAGTTGCGGCCGATCAGCGGATCAATGCGGCCGCCCTTGGCCTTCTCGTTGAGGTTGACACAATAGGCTTTCAGAGCCTCTGCAGGCTTCTTGCCGGATCCATCCTCCTGCTCGCGCGCCGGTTTTGCGTCGGCATCGCTTTCGTCTGCGCCGCGAGGCGGACGTATGGTAGAGGCACCGGGCCGCTTGCCGATCCCGTGGGAGATGTAGTTGACCGCGTCGTACCGGGTCATTTCCTGCTCCTGCAGGAAAAAGGCGGCATGGCTTTCGCGCTCCGCGAAGATCGCAACGAGCACATTCGCGCCGGTGACCTCTTCCCGGCCGGATGACTGGACATGGATGACGGCGCGCTGGATCACGCGCTGGAAGCCGGATGTCGGCTTGGAATCCTCGTCGTAACCGGTGACTAGATTGGCAAGCTCGTTGTCGACGTAGTCCATCACGGTCTTGCGCAGGGCATCGAGGTTGACGTTACAAGCACCCATGACCGCTGCTGCATCGGCATCGTCGATCAATGCCAGAAGCAGATGCTCGAGCGTGGCATATTCATGATGCCGCTCATTCGCATATGTCAGTGCCTGGTGTAGCGCCTTTTCAAGACTAGGCGAAAAAGTTGGCACGTGGGCTCCTCACTTCTTTTCCATCACGCACTGGAGCGGATGCTGGTGCTGCCGGGCAAAGTCCATGACCTGGCTAACCTTCGTCTCCGCGACCTCGTACGTGTAGATTCCGCATTCCCCCACGCCATGATTATGAACGTGGAGCATGATCCGCGTGGCTGCTTCGCGATCCTTCTGGAAGAAACGCTCCAGAATGTGGATGACAAACTCCATCGGCGTGTAGTCATCATTCAACAGCAGTACGCGGTACAGATTTGGTTTCTTCGTTTTCGGCTTCGTGCGGGTGATGACGGACGTGCCGCGATTAGCGTTGTCTCCGTCGCCGCTTTTGTCATCTTGCATCAAGATCGGCCGTGCGATCATCTTCATTCATTCCCCAGTCGTCCGACGAACGCGATCGGCTCGAGCGGCGGACATCAGATCGTACTAACTTAGTTCATCGGGCTGCGATTTTAAGCCCCCCTCGCCGCCACGCAATCACTATTCCGTCCCGGACCCGCTCCAGCCGCAAATTCTCAAGTCGTCGGAATCACGAGGCCGGCAACGGATCCGTCACCGGCCTCTTAAGTTATGCTGGCTCTTACTTCCGGTCAGGCCGCGTCGGCGGCCACAACCTCGGTCGAAACGGCTGTCGAAGGTTGCGGCTGGAGCCTGTAGCCGGTCTTGGCAAGTTGCGCATAGAGTTCGCCAAGCTTGGCTGCCTCGGCAACGAACGCATCATAGGACGACTTCATGTAGCCTGTCTGGATCTGGTAGGCTTCTTCCATGCCGCGAGCCGACATCAGCGATTCCATGAATGCAGTCATTTCGTTGAACGACCGGCGGGAATAATCGCTCGCCTCGGCCGCAATGAGTTGGAAGCCCTTGGTCATATCGGAGTAGCTTTTCAGCATCTCCTCCATGGTCTCCATGCTTTTGCTGGCATTATCGAAACTGAACATAGCAGTGCCCCTTGTTCATTCGCACCCGCTCATAGAATGGCGCGCTTCTCCGTGAGTCAAGGAGTTTTGTGCAGCGCACAAAGTATACAGTCCCCACGGGGGCTCAAAGATCGACGTCAAGGATCGCCATCGAGAAATTGTACGAGCGGTCGCCGTCTTCATCATCGAGGTAGACGACGCCCAGGAACTCTTCGCCAAGATAGACTTCTGCGGAATCGTCCTTCCTCGGCCGAGCCTTGACAACCATCTGCGGATTGAACATCCGCTTGAAATAGCCGTCCAGCTTCTTGATTTCGTCAGGTTTCACGATGTCTTCTCCGTAAGCGGTTCGGTTCGCGGCGCTTGTGCCATGCCATCAAGGGCAAAGTAAAGGCAGGCACCAACCCGCCGGCACTTTTCCGGCGGGGGCGGCAAGTACCTTGCCTCCATCGCTCACTCGTCGGAGGTCAGCAACTGGTCCATCAGCCGGGCCGGTTCGGAGCATCCGGCCTCCCCGACCACCTTGGCGGGAACCCCCGCCACCGTCTTCTTCGACGGTACCGACTTGAGCACGACGGACCCCGCGGCGACACGCGAGCAGGAACCGATATCGATGTTGCCGAGGATCTTGGCACCAGCCCCGATCAGCACGCCATTGCCGATCTTCGGATGCCGATCGGCTCCTTCCTTGCCGGTACCGCCAAGCGTTACGCCATGCAGGATCGAGACGTTGTCGCCGATAACTGCCGTTTCACCCACCACGAGGCCCGTGGCGTGATCGAGGAAGATTCCCTTGCCGATCCGCGCTGCCGGATTGATGTCGGTCTGGAAAACGCTTGACGCGCGGCTCTGGAGATAGAGTGCAAAGTCGCGGCGCCCGCGCGCAAGCAGCCAGTGCGCCAAACGATGTGTCTGTATCGCGTGGAAGCCCTTGAAATACAGCACCGGCTCCAGGAAGCGCAGGCAGGCGGGATCGCGATCATAGACGGCTTGGATATCCACCCGCAGGACGCTGCCCCATTCGGGCCAGTCGGCCAGCATTTCCGCAAAGGTCTGGCGAAGCAGCACGGCCTGAAGGTCGGGATGATCCAGGCGCTCGCAGATCCTGTGGATGACGCTGTCCTCCAGCGACGTGTGATTGAGGACTGTCGAGTAGAGGAAGGCCGCCAGGAGCGGATCGCTGTCGGCAGCGGCCCTCGCCTCCTGACGCATCGTGTCCCAGATGGGATCGACAGTCGCGACAGGCTCCTTCGGGCGGATCTCGGTTCTTGCGGCCATGGCCGTCTCCTCGTTTCTCTAGCCGTCGGTCATATAGAACGAACGATACAGCAAGACCAATGGCAACGAAATCGCATTTCGTTGACGGCTATGTTCAATCACAGCGAACGCCGATCAGTGTTCCGCATAGAAATCGAGCACAGCCTTCTTGAACACCTTGTCACCGACCGCCAGCATGTGGTCGCGGCCCGGAATGTCGAGCGCCCGTGCATTCGGCATCAGCGCCGCCAGCTTGTGGGGCGAACCGGCGATATCATCCTTGGTTCCGACCCCGATCAGGGTCGGGGCTTCAATCCGGCCCATATCGGCTTCTGCCACCAAATCCCGCGAACCGCGGATGCAGGCGGCCAGCGCCTCCCGGTCGCTTCTCGTCTGCTCCGCGAACGCGCGGAACATCCTGCCGCGATCATGATCGACGTCATCGAGCGAAGGCGCCAGAAGCGCATCGGCGATCGGATCCCAGTCCCCTACGCCGTCGGTCATCCCGCTGCCGAGCCCGCCCAGGACGAGCGACCTGACACGATGCGGGTGAGCGAGCGCCAGGAAGACCGATATCCGCGCGCCCATCGAATAGCCCATGACGTGCGCCTCGGGTATCCGCAGGTGATCGAGAAGCGCAACGGCATCTTCGGCCATGACCCAGGGGCGGTAGGCTTCCGGGTCGCGCGGCTTATCACTGAGGCCATGACCGCGGTTGTCGATCGCGATCACCCGGTATCCCGCCTCGCCCAGCGTCTTCACCCAGCCCGGATGGACCCAGTTGACCAGAGCGCTGGAGGCAAAACCGTGGATCAGGAGTACGGGAGCCCCCGCCGGGTCGCCCTCGTCCAGATAGTAGAGGTCGAGGCGGTCGTGGCGGAAGGATGAAAACGGCGGAGCATTGAGGTTCATGGAATAGCCTTGGTCATAGCCGGACGCATCAGGGGCATGTATTCCGGCCGCCCCCGAGTTTCCAGTCTCCCGCGGCCCTTTTCCCACTACACATTCCCATGCGGGGACTATAATGTCCGCCACCAACGACAAGCATTCGGAGACGACCATGGCTGGGCACAGCATTCCCCATTTCCAGAACGACGGCGGACATCGCATGATCGAGATCGGCGTGAAGGAGTTCATGTGCACCGGCGCCTCGGTGCCCTTCGACCATCCGCACATCTACATCGACATGGGCGACGACAGTGAAAAGGTGTGCTCCTATTGCTCGACCCTCTACCGCTACAACCCGACACTCAAGCCTGAGCAGACGAACCCTCCGGGATGCGTCTTCCACGTCAAGGCCGCCTGACGCGAAGTCACTGATCCATGTCCGTCGAGAGAGTCGCAGTCGTTGGGGCCGGAGTGGCAGGGCTCACCGCTGCGCTCTCCTTCGCGCGCCATGGCATCGCCTGCGACATCTTCGAGGAGGCGCCGGAGCTCCGAGAGGTCGGCGCAGGGCTTCAAATCTCGCCCAATGCCTCGCGGATACTTGGCGAATTGGGAGTTCTGCCGGCGCTTGAGGCCACCTGGGTCGAACCTGAGCGGATCGCGCTCGTGTCGGGAACTTCGGGCCGCAACCTGGCCCATGTTCCGGTCGGGGAGTTTGCCCGGCAGCGGTGGGGCGCGCCCTATGGCGTCCTGCATCGGGCAACACTTCAAGGCGCATTGCAGGCGGCGGTTCGCTCCAATCCCCTCTGCAGTCTTCGCCTTGGCACCCCGCTGCGTTGCGACATCCGTGCGAGCATCAAAGCCGTTGCCAACAAATCCTATCCTCTGATCATCGGCGCCGATGGTGTCTGGTCCGAGGTCCGCGAGCAGGTCCCCGGAGCTCCGGTCGCGAGCTTTTCGGGCAACGTCGCCTGGCGCTTCAACCTACCCCAAGCGAACGTCCCCGAGTGGCTGTCACTCCGACAGGTAACCGCCTATCTCGGCCCGTCTGCACATCTCGTCGCCTATCCTCTGAAGGATACCAACAGCATCAATCTCGTCGCGATCGCGTCCGGCATCTCATCGGCGAATGTCTGGGATGCAACGGCAAGTGATACCCAGCATCGCATGCTGATGGCGCAATTCGGCAGGTGGGACAGGCAGCTGCTTCAACTTCTCTCGTCTGCCGAAAACCCGACCTTCTGGCCGCTCCATCACGTCTCGACAGGCCGATGGCAGAACGGCAGCGACATCGTCCTCATCGGCGATGCGGCCCATGCGATGATGCCGTTCGCGGCCCAGGGTGCTGCAATGGCGATCGAAGACGCTTTCGCTTTGGCAGCACGAGTGTCCGGCGCAACGTCGATTGCGAAGGCAATTTCCATGTTCGAGGCAGAGCGGACGGAGAGACTTGCCCGCGTTCGCGCCCGTGGAGCGTTCAACCGCTTCGCCTATCATGCCCGCGGCCCCATACGCCTCGGGCGCGATCTGGTTCTTGCGGTAAAGCCGCCGCAGTCGCTGGCTGCGGAGCTTGACTGGCTTTACGGCTACCGGACGTCGTGAATTAGACAGCCGCTGCGGCCGCGAAGCCGGCCTCGAGATCCTTCTTCAGGTCTGCAACATCTTCGAGCCCGATCTGCAGCCGGATAACCGGTCCATCCAGTGGCGCCTTGCGGATCGTCCGGTCCGAAAGGTTGACCGGCACCGCCAGGCTTTCATAGCCACCCCAGGAGTAACCGAGCCCGAAGAGCGACAGCGTATCGAGCAAGGCATGGGCCTTCTTGCTGAAACGGCCGGCATCGTCGACCTTCAGCACGAAGGAAAAGACGCCGCTCGCTCCTTTGAAGTCGCGTTTCCAGATCTCATGCCCCGGAAAGCTCGGCAAGGCCGGATGCAGGACCCGCGCGACATCATCCCGGCTCTCCAGCCACCGCGCGATCTCGAGTGCGCTTTTCTGGTGATGCTCCAGTCGGACGCCCATCGTCCGCAATCCACGCAAGATCTGATAGGAATCGTCCGGCGAGCCGCATATCCCCATCGTGATGGCAGCATCATGCAGTTGCGGCCAGTACTTGGCGTTCGCGGACACCGATCCCATGATGATATCCGAGTGTCCGGACGGATATTTGGTGGTGGCATGGATGGAGATGTCAGCCCCGAAATCCAGCGGGCGGAAGTAGAGAGGCGTGGCCCATGTATTGTCCATGGTCACCACGCATCCGTGACGGTGGGCCGCCTCCGAGATGGCCCGGATATCCTGCATCTCCATGGTGTTGGAGCCAGGAGCTTCCGTATGCACCAGCCTCGTGTTCGGCCGCATCAGGGTCTCGATCCCGGCGCCGATCTCGGGATCATAGTACTCGATCTCCACGCCCAGCCGCCTCAGCATCGTGTTGCAAAAGAGCCGGCACGGGGCATAGACGGAATCGACGATGAGCGCATGGTCGCCCGCAGAGAGGAAGGCCAGGAACGGCACCGAAATCGCTGCGAGGCCTGAGGGGACCACGATGGTTCCGGCGGAGCCTTCGAGCTCATCAAGAGCTTCGCACAGCGCGTCCGTGGTCGGCGTGCCTCGTGTTCCGTAGGTATATTTCTGCGCCCGTGTCTCCATGGTGCGGCAATCGGGGAACAGGACCGTCGATGCATGGACTACCGGGGGATTGACGAAGCCGTGATAGCTGAACGGGTCATGCCCCACATGGGCAAGACGCGTGTTGACGCCGGCGTCGGCGGACAAGGTAGACCTGTTTTTCATGTCGGAAGAGGCTCTCTGCTGGAAGGTGGCGGGATGTTGCCGCCTGTCGTGAGGCCGGTCAAGCCCGAGGCGACAGCTGCGGATGGCGCCATCGCCAATGCATTCGGCAACCAATGCCTAAGGTTTGTCAGTCTGTCACTGCATTAGGCATATCAGGAAGGTTTGACTCTTTTTGGACACAATTTGAACGCCGCAGGCTTGACCATGCTGGCGTTTACGACTGTGATAGCGCTCCCCGCATCCGGGAGGTTGGTGGGGCGCGGCATGGGTTCGGCTGTCGAACTTCATCGCGACGAGATCAGAAAACCAAAAGATAAAGGTTGGGAAAATGAAAAAGACGCTTCTGTCTGCCACGATTGGCGCAGCAGTCCTGGGCGCCGCCTCGGCTGCGTCCGCTGCCACCCTTGACGACGTCAAGGCGAAAGGTTTCGTACAATGCGTGGTCAACACCGGGCTTGCAGGCTTCTCTGCGCCGGATGCGTCGGGGAACTGGACCGGTTTCGACGTCGACTACTGCCGCGCAATTGCTGCTGCCATCTTCAATGATCCCTCTAAGGTCAAGTTCACCCCGACCACCGCACAGACCCGCTTTACGGCGCTGCAGTCGGGTGAAGGCGACGTGATGTTCCGCAACACGACGTGGACGATCAACCGCGACACGGCTCTCGGCCTCAATTTCCGTACCGTCAACTACTATGACGGCCAGGGCTTCATGGTCCCGAAGTCGCTCAACGTAAAGTCGGCGCTTGAGCTCTCCGGCGCCGCGGTCTGCGTCCAGTCCGGAACCACGACCGAGCTGAACCTGGCTGACTACTTCAAGGCCAACAACCTTCAGTACAACCCGGTCGTCTTCGAAAAGCTGCCGGAAGTGAACGCCGCCTACCAGGAAGGTCGTTGCGACGTCTATACGACCGACCAGTCGGGCCTCTACTCGATCCGCCTGTCGCTCTCCAATCCTGACGAGCACATGGTCCTGCCGGAGATCATCTCCAAGGAGCCGCTCGGCCCGGCAGTCCGCCAGGGTGACGACCAGTGGTTCGACATCGTCTCCTGGAGCCACTACGCTCTCGTTCAGGCCGAGGAATTCGGCATCACGCAGGCAAACGTCGACGAGATGAAGAACTCCGAGAACCCGGAAATCCGTCGTCTTCTCGGTGTTGAAGCCGATTCCAAGATCGGGACCGACCTCGGCCTCGGCAATGACTGGGCATACAACATCATCAAGCACGTGGGTAACTACGGCGAGGTGTTCGAGCGCAACATCGGCATGAGCACGCCGCTGAAGATCGAGCGCGGCCTCAATGCACTGTGGACCGATGGCGGCCTTCAGTACGCAATGCCGATCCGCTGATCAGCAATCGATCCGGGATGAGGCGGCTTAGCCTCATCCCTTCTCAATCATAAGAAAAGAAGACCCGAAAAGGGTCGAAGGGGAAATAGGCCGGCATGACCGATCACGCTGTAGCTGCGCCGCCCGCTGGACGATCGTTGACATCGTACATCTACGATCCGAAGTTTCGCGGGCTGTTCTTCCAGGCGCTCACTCTCGTCATCACCATCTTCGTGGGTTGGTGGATATTCGACAACACGACCGAGAACCTAGCGCGCTCAAACACCGCTTCTGGCTACGACTTCCTGAAAGGCCGCGCCGGATTTGATATCGGCCAGTCGCTGATCCCCTATTCAAGCGATTCCACCTACGGCAGGGCGATTTTCGTTGGTTTCCTGAACACGCTGCTCGTTGCGGCGGTTGGGATCGTCACCGCAACGATCATCGGCTTTCTGATCGGCGTTGGGCGCCTCTCCCGGAACTGGCTGATCGCCAAGCTTTGCACGATCTATGTCGAGGTGTTCCGCAACATCCCCGTGTTGCTTGTCATCTTCTTTTTCTACAAGGGGGTCCTTGGTGCACTACCGCAGGTGCGCGATTCCCTGGAGCTGCCATTCAGCATGTTCCTCAACAATCGCGGCCTGGCTTTCCCCCGGCCGATATGGGGAGATAGCGCCATCCTCATCCCGATTGCCTTCGTCGTCGCAGTCATTGCCGCTCTTGTCATCGCGCGATGGGCAAAGGCGCGCCAGGCAGCGACGGGACAGCCATTCCACACCGTCTGGACCGCCATCGGATTGATCGTCGGGCTGCCGTTGCTTGCCTTTCTCCTCGGCGGGATGCCGCTGACGTTCGACTACCCGGTCGCAGGCCGCTTCAACCTCACCGGCGGCAGCGTGATCGCGCCGGAATTCGTGGCGCTTTACCTCGCACTCGCATTCTATACCGCGTCGTTTATCGCGGAGATCTTCCGCGCCGGCATCAAGGGCGTGCCTAAGGGCCAGACGGAAGCCGCGTCTGCGCTCGGGCTGCAGCCATCGGCGACGACGAGGCTGGTCGTCATGCCGCAGGCAATGCGGATCATCATCCCGCCGCTTACGAGCCAGTATCTCAACCTGACCAAGAACTCCTCGCTCGGCATCGCCATCGGCTTTCCCGAACTCGTGGCGACGGGCGGAACGACTATGAACCAGACCGGGCAGGCGATCGAGGTCGTGTCGATCTGGCTGGCTGTGTATCTCAGCATCAGCATAGTGACGTCGATCTTCATGAACTGGTTCAACGCCAAGATGGCGCTGGTGGAAAGGTAAGTGATGAGCACGAACTCTCTCGGCTTTGTCCGCACCGAACTCCTCGCTCCCCGCCCTGCCCCCGCCAGCGAAAGAAGCGCCATCGGCTGGATCCGCGGCAATCTCTTTGCGACGCCAAAGGACACGGCTCTGACGATCCTAGCGATCGCCCTGCTTGTCTGGACTGTCCCGGACATGCTGAACTGGCTCTTCTTCGACGCCGTCTGGAGCGGATCTGACCGAACCGCCTGCCTCACCCTTGCCCAGGGAGGCGTCCAGCCCGATGGCTGGAGTGGCGCATGCTGGGCTTTCGTCAGCGAGCGTTTCGAACAGTTCATGTTTGGCCGCTACCCGATTGACGAGCGCTGGCGCCCCACTCTCGTCGCAGTCCTCTTCGCCGCCGTTCTGGCCCCTATGCTGATGCCGCGACTGCCCTACAAGGGATGGAACGCGCTCGTTCTCTTTGTCATCTTCCCGATTGTCGCTTTCTTCCTGTTGCATGGCGGTGTCTTCGGGCTGCAAAGAGTCGAGACGCCGCTCTGGGGCGGCCTGATGGTCACGCTCATCCTGTCGTTCGTCGGGATCGCTGTGTCCTTGCCGATTGGGATCCTGCTCGCCCTCGGCCGACGATCGCATCTCCCGGTCATCCGGGTGATATGCGTGACCTTCATCGAGGTCATCCGCGGCGTGCCGCTGATTACCGTCCTCTTCATGGCCAACGTCATGCTGCCGCTCTTCCTGCCGACGGGCTGGACGATCGACAACTTCCTCCGCGCCCTCGTTGGCGTGGCGCTATTCGCGTCGGCCTATATGGCCGAGGTGGTTCGCGGCGGCCTGCAGGCGATCCCGAAGGGTCAGTACGAGGGCGCGGATTCCCTCGGCCTGACCTACTGGCAGAAGACACGGCTGATCATCATGCCGCAGGCGCTCAAGCTCGTGATCCCCGGCATCGTCAACACCTTCATCGGCCTCTTCAAGGACACGTCTCTGGTGTCCATCATCGGGATGTTCGACTTGCTCGGGATCGTGCAGTTGAACTTCACCGATACGCGATGGATCACGCCGATCACGCCAAGCACCGGCCTGATCTTCGCCGGGTTCATATTCTGGTTGTTCTGCTTCGGGATGTCGCGCTACTCCGCCTTCATGGAGCGCCATCTCGACACCGGCCACAAACGATAAGACAAGGGGAAAACAATGGCTGACGCCCAACCAATCACGCCTTCCGTCTCCGCCACCGATATTGCGATCGATATCATTGGCATGAACAAGTGGTACGGAGACTTCCACGTGCTGCGAGACATCAACCTGCGCGTCATGGCGGGCGAACGTATTGTCGTCGCCGGCCCGTCAGGGTCCGGCAAGTCGACGATGATCCGCTGCATCAACCGGCTGGAGGAGCACCAGTCCGGCCGGATCGTCGTCGATGGCATCGAACTCACCAACGACCTCAAGAAGATCGATGAAGTGCGTCGCGAAGTCGGTATGGTGTTCCAGCACTTCAATCTCTTCCCGCACCTGACGATCCTGGAGAATTGCACACTCGCGCCGATCTGGGTTCGCAAGATGCCAAAGAGGAAGGCCGAAGAGATCGCCATGCACTACCTGGAGCGGGTGAAGATCCCCGAGCAGGCAAACAAATATCCAGGCCAGCTTTCCGGCGGCCAGCAGCAACGCGTGGCAATCGCCCGCTCGCTGTGCATGAGCCCGAAGATCATGCTCTTCGACGAGCCGACCTCGGCCCTCGACCCGGAGATGATCAAGGAAGTCCTCGACACGATGGTGAGCCTCGCAGAAGAAGGCATGACGATGATCTGCGTGACCCACGAAATGGGTTTTGCCCGCCAGGTCGCCAATCGCGTCATCTTCATGGACCAGGGTCAGATCGTCGAGCAGAACGAGCCGGCGGAGTTCTTCGACAACCCTCAGCACGAGCGTACCAAGCTCTTCCTGAGCCAGATACTGCACTAGGCGCGATCAACACGACAGATAATCAAAAGGCCGCGCCGGCGATACCGCGCGGCCTTTCTGGTTGCCTGTGTCAGCAGCAATCGATGACGGGCTATTTCGCGCGTGTGGCGAACATCGGCCCGCCGCGCCAGCGCGGGAAGCCGTAGCCGTGGATCTCAACGAGGTCGATGTCCGAAGCCTGCCGTGCGATCCCCTCGGAGAGGATGGCGGTCCCCTCCTCCGCCATCGCGCTCACCAGCCGCGCGGCGATCTCCTCGGCCGGCAAGTCAGCCCCGCCGGTGACCTGCAGCGAAAGCAGGTCGGACACCGCAGTTGATGGCTGCGGTGTCCGATCGCCTGCGGCATAGTCGTACCAGCCACCCCCGGTCTTCTGTCCCTTGCGCCCCGCGCGAACGAGAATATCGCCCAGGGTCTCTGGCACATCCTGCCCCTCTGCCCGTGCACCTTCGCGCTGCAGGAAGGCGATATCCAGACCACCCAGGTCCTGGGCTTCGAAGGGCCCCATGGCGAAACCGTAGGAGCGCATGGCGGCATCGATCGCGTCGATCGCCACGCCCTGCCGCACCAGCGCCTCGGCGGAAGCGCGATACCGCTTCAGGATGCGATTGCCGATGAAGCCTTCGCAGATGCCGGCCTGAACCGGGATCTTGCCAAGCATCCGCCCCAGCGCAAAACCCGTGGCGAGCACGCCCGGCGCCGTCTCAGGCACCGGCACGATCTCGAGCAGTTTCATGACATTGGCGGGGCTGAAGAAATGCAGGCCGATGAAGCGTTGCGGATTGGGCAGCCCTTCGGCGATCAGTCGGGGATCGAGGTAGGACGTGTTGGTTGCAAGCACCGCATTGGCACGGCAGGTCTGCCCCAGCTTGTCGAAGACCGCTCGCTTCACCCCGATTTCCTCGAACACCGCCTCGATGACGAGATCGGCATCAGCCAGAGCCGCATAATCCGTTGTGCCGGTAACCCCGGACGATTTCTCGGCGGCGGCTTCCGCCGTCATGCGGCCCCGCTTGACTGCACCGTCATAGACGTTGCGAATGTTGGCAAGGCCTCTATCCACCGCTTCGCCATCCCGCTCGACCAACACGACCGGAAGCCCGGCATCGCGCAGGGCGACGGCAATGCCTGCACCCATGGTGCCTCCCCCCACGACGCCGGCCAGCCGGATCGGCAAAGGCTCTGCTGCAGCCAGATGAGGGGGGCGCCCGGCCGCGCGCTCTGCGAAGAATACATGACGCAAGGCCGCCGCCTGCTCCGAACTCCGAAGTTCCAGAAATGTCGCCCGCTCAAATGCCATGGCATCGGAAAAGTCAGCCTCTACGGCCGTCCGGAGACATGCGAGCGCTCGGAGCGGCGCAGCCTCGCCGCGCGCTCGCTTCGAGATTGCCTTCTCCTGCCTCTCCCAGAACTCTGGTTCGGGCGCCTCGACAGGCCGCTGCGAGACAGGCGGTGGCAGCGGACGTTCGAGCGCCGCACGGGCAAAGGAGATGGCTTCACTGCGCAGATCACCCGTGACGACGGCATCCACGAGCCCAAGGGCGGCAGCCTTCGCCGCCTTCACCGGCTTGCCGCTGGTGACCAGCTCAACCGCAGCCTCGACGCCGGCAAGACGCGGTGTTCGGGCCGTTCCGGATGCACCGGGAACAATGCCAAGGCCAACCTCGGGAAGCCCGACCGAGGCGCCGTCCAGTGCGATACGGAACCGGCACCCCATGGCGATCTCGAACCCGCCGCCAAGGGCCGATCCATGGATTGCTGCGACCCACGGCTTTGCGGCACCTTCGATACAGTCGACCAGATCAGGAAGGTGTGGCGGCACCGGCGGCTTGCCGAACTCGGTCACGTCAGCACCGGCGATGAAGGTCCGTCCTTCGCAGATCAGCACCACGGCCCGGACGGACGGATCGGCATCCAGCGCACCGACCGCATCCCAAAGCCCCTGTCGGAGCATCTGACCCAGTGCATTGACGGGCGGATTGTTGACGGCAACGACAGCGATCTCGCCTTCGCGGGTGATGGTGACGACAGACATTTCAGATTCCCAGATAGGCTTCGCGAATACGCGGGTCGGCAATCAGCTCTTCCGCCGCGCCTGACATGGTGATGCGGCCCGTTTCCATGACATAGCCGCGATCGGCGATCTTGAGCGCGCCGAAGGCGTTCTGCTCGACCAGGAGCACCGTGACGTCGAGAGCCTTCAATCCCTTGACCACATCGAAGATCTGGCTGACGATGATCGGCGCCAGCCCCATCGACGGTTCGTCGAGCAGAAGGCATGAGGGCCGACCCATCAATGCCCGCGCCATGGCGAGCATCTGCTGCTGCCCGCCCGAAAGGCCGCCTGCCGCCAGATTGCGCTTCTCCCGCAGGATCGGGAACATCTGGAAGGCGTCCTCCATGTCCTTCTCTACCCGGTCGTCGTTGAACAGGAAGGCTCCGAGCCTCAGGTTCTCATCGACGGTGAGATTGGTGAAGATCTGCCTCCCCTCGGGCGACTGCGCGAGACCACGGCGCAGCCGTTTGTAGGCCGGCACCGGCGTCAACGCCTCGCCGCGGAACGTGATCTGCCCCGCCGTCACCGGCTGGACGCCCGAAAGGCAGCGCAGGAGCGTGGTCTTCCCCGCCCCGTTGGCTCCTACGACCGTAACGATCTCGCCGCTGTCGACGCTGAGGTCGATCCCATGCAGCACCTCGATGCGCCCATAACGCGAACGCAAGCCCTCAACGGTCAGCATGTTCAGCTCCCAGATAAGCGGCGATCACAGCCGGATCCTTGCTGACCGTGGCCGGGTCACCCTCGGCAATCTTCTCGCCATGGTCCAGAACAACGATGTGATTGGAAATCCGCATGACCATCTTCATGTCGTGTTCGACCAGCAGGATGGCGACGCCCGAGGCCGCCACCTCGGCGATCAGATGGTCTATTTCCGCCGTTTCCACGGCGTTGCAGCCAGCCGCAGGCTCGTCCAGGAGGAGTATCTTCGGGTTTAACGCCAGAGCGCGGGCAATCTCCAGTCGCTTCAGGGAGCCATAGGAGAGGTTTCCCGCCTCGCGTTCCGCTGCCCGCTCCAGCCCGACGCGACCAAGCAGCGCCATCGCACCCTCCCGGGCGGCTTCCGCCCTGCGGCGGGAGGCAGGCAGGCTCAGCATGTCCGCCAGGATCGATCCCTGCTCCTGCAGGTGGTAGCCGGTCACGGCATTGTCCAGCACGGACATCGACTGGAAGATTTGCAGGTTCTGGAAGGTGCGGCTCATGCCGCGGCGGGCAAGCAGATGCGGCTCCATTCCCGTGACATCCTCGCCGTTGAGCACCACGCGACCACTGCCGGCCTGATAGATGCCCGAGATCATGTTGAAGAGCGTCGTCTTGCCGGCACCGTTCGGCCCGATCACCGAAACGATCTCTCCAGGCTTCACCTGGAAGCTGACGTCGTTGACGGCCTTCAAGCCACCGAAGGTGATCCCGAGACCCTCGACGGACAGAAGCGTCGTCTGGCTATCGCGGTCGCTCATTCACCCGTCCCCCTCAGCTTGCGCAGAATCGAGGGCAGAAGCCCCTCGCGCAGGAAGATCATTACCAGCATCATCACCAGACCCAGGACCAGTTGCTCGTATTCGGCAAAGACTGTCAGGACCTGCGGAAGCAACGTCAGTATGCCGGCGCCGAAAATGGCGCCAAGGACCGAGCCGACACCACCCAGAACTGCCATCGTGACCATCTCGATCGAATGCATAAAGCCGGCCACGTCGGGAGTGATGAACTTGTTCTGCAGCGCCAGGAGCGAGCCGGAAACCGAGGCATAGACGGCGGAGACAACGAAGGCGTTGAGCTTCATCCGGGCGACGTCGACACCAACCGTTCGCGCCGCGATCTCGGACCCGTGCAGCGCCCTCAGCGCGCGCCCTGTCGGGCTGTTGTAGAGGTTGAGCGCGAGCCAGGCGCCGAGGAGCAGGCAGAGACCGGAGAAGAAATACCAGAACTCGCCGTTCGTGAGGTCCAGTCCTAAATCCTTCAGCAGTCCGCGCAGACCTAGATCGGCCACGTCGATCCCGTCAGGCCCGCCGGTCAGTTCCCGCTCGTTGTTGAGCACCATCGACACGAGAATGCCGAAGCCGAGCGAGGCGACGGCCAGATAATAGCCCTTCAGTCGGAGGATCGGCCGGCCGACCAACCACGCGAGAACAGCCGAGATGAGCGCGCCCAGCACGACCGCCAAGGCCGGGTGGATCCCAAGATGAACCGGCGCGAGCGCACAGGCATAGGCGCCGATACCCGCAAATCCGGCGTGACCGAGGCTGATCTGGCCCGCATATCCGGTCAGGATCACGATACCCGTGACCGCAAGCCCGTTCACGAAGATCAGTGCCCCGACACGGTAGTAATAGCCGGAGGGAAAGAAGAATGGCGTCAGCGCGATCAGCACGGCAAGCGTGAGGAGGGTCGCCTGTTTGGGTGTCAGCTTCATGGTTACACCCGTTGCGTCGCCTGGCGTCCAAACAGACCATGCGGCAGAAAGAACAGCACCAGCAGGATCACGATGAACGCAGCCGCGTCCTTGTATTGCGATGACAGGTATCCGGCCGTCAGCGCCTCGATCAGCCCGATGAGGAAACCGCCGACCAGCGCGCCCTTCGGGTTGCCCATGCCGCCCAGCATTGCGCCGGCGAAGCCTTTCAGGGCAAAGCCGATCCCTACACTGTAGGCAGTCAGCGTAATCGGGGTCGCAAGCACACCGGCCAGGGCACCGATCGCGGCAGACAGCGCGAAGGAAAGGGTCATAATGAAATTCGTGTTGATCCCCACCAGTTGGGCGGCCAGCCTGTTGTTGGATGTAGCTAGCACCGCGCGACCGAGGAGCGTGCGGGTAAAGAAGACCCACAAGCCTGCGAAGATCACGAGTGCGCCGCCAATCACCCAGAGGCTCTGGGGTAGGATCGTCGCGCCGCCGATCCGGAGCGGTTCGTCGCCGGAGAAGGCCGGGAACGTGTGAATCTGCTTGTCGAAGATCAGCTGCGCGCCGCCCTGAATGAAGATGGAGGCGCCGATGGTGATGATGATCAGCGAGACGACAGGCGCGCCGCGCGCCGGCTCGATCGCCAGCTTGTTGATCGCAACGCCAAGCGCCGCCGTCGCCACTATGGCGATCAGCGCAGCAAGCGGCAGGGGCAGGCCCGCGGCATAGGCGAACCATGTGATCATGCCGCCCAGCATGACGAACTCGCCCTGCGCGAAGTTCACCACATCGGAAGCGTTGTAGATGAGCGTGAAGCCGAGCGCGACGAGCGCGTAGACCGCGCCGACCGTCACGCCGGAGAAAAGGAATTGCAGAAGCTCCGACATGAGGCTCTCCGGCTCGGATAGGTGTCGCAGGGTTGCACTTGGCCGGTCCGGCAGAGCCGGGCGCGGCCGTCACAATGGCATGAGAGCCGGGTCGCGGCGGACCCGGCTCCGGTCAGGCAATCATTCCACCAGGGCCCACTTACCGTCCTTGATCTCCAGCATGCGGAACGCCGACAGGTCGAGGCCCAGGTGATCCTCGGGAGAGAAGGTGTAGGTACCGGTCGTGCCGGCGAGGCCGGAGGTGGACTCGATCGCGTCGCGGATTGCGGCCGGCTCGGCCGAACCTGCACGCTTCAAGGCATCCGTGAGAATGAGGAAGGCATCGTGGGCATAGCCGCCGAACGTGCTGACCGGCGCCTTGAACTTGTCCTCGTAGGCGGTCTTGTAGGTCGTGACGACCGGCTTCTGGGCATCATCATCCGCGAGCAGCCCGGCAACCAGAAGCGCCGTGCCGGGAAGACGCACGCCTTCTGCCGCGTCCGCACCGGCGAGCTCGATGAAGCCGTCGGATGCTACGCCATGTGACTGGTAGAGCGGCAGGTCGATTGCGAGCTGCTTGTAGTTGCGGGTCACGATGGACGGGCCCTGGCCAAAACCGGGGTTGAGAACCGCCTGCACGCCTTCGGCACCCTTAATCTTGGTGAGCTGTGCCGTCATGTCGGCATCCTTGGGATCATAGGTCTCGTCGGCGACGATCTCGATGCCGTAGTCTCCGACAACCGACTTGCACTGCGCCTGCATCGAGGCGCCGAAGCCGTCGGTGCCGGAAATCATGCCGACCTTGGTGTAGCCCTGCTTCTTCATGTCCTCGAAGATCTTCTGGCAGGCCATGCGGTCGGTATGGGGGGTCTTGAAGGTAAACGGCTTCACCGGGTCGATGATGTCGATCGCGCCGGCCAGCGAGATGAACGGGATCTCGGCATCCTCGGTCACCGAAAGGATCGACATGGACGTGCCGGTCGTGGTGCCGCCGATGATCGCGACGACCTCGTCATCCTCGACGAGACGTGTGGCAAAGGTACGTGCCTTGTTCGGATCTCCGCCGTCGTCGTAGAGCACCAGCTTGATTTCCTCGCCATTGATGCCGCCGGCGGCATTCAGTTCCTCGACGAGCATTTCAAGCGTCTTCGCCTCCGGGTCGCCCAGGAAGGCGGCAGGTCCCGTCGCCGAAACGCTGGCACCGATGCGAACCTCGGCCTGAGCGGCCGGTGACAGGCCGAGGCCGGCCAGAAGTACGAGTGCGGTAGTGGTCAGAGCCTTTTTCATTCTACTCTCCTCCTCGAGAATGATGCGATGATGATATCAGGAAGTGACGGTCCGCCGCCACATGACGCGGCGGAACCGGGTTGCGACAAAAGCGGTGTCCGTCAGGCTGGCATTGCCTGCCGGATTGGCGCCCGTGACGTGGAAGTCGCTGAAGGCAGCGGACTGGTTGACGAAGATGTTGCCGGTCAGGTTGATTGACAGGTTGACGCCCGCTGCCGTGAAGGCTGCGATGGCGCGCCCGATACGGTCCTCGTCGGTATCGTAGAGTGCAGCCGTGATAGCCCCCTTGCGCGCGGCAAGGTCAGCCGCCCGCGCGATGCCGTCATCGGCATCCTTCGTGGCGACGAGGAAGGCTACCGGACCGAAGCACTCGGACTCCGCGACGGCGTCACCGGCATCGACCGCCATCAGCAGCGGTGTGGCGGTGCGTCCCTCGCCCAAGGCGCCGGACTCCCGGATCACCCTGCCTCTGGCACGGACACTGTCGCGCCGGGCAAGCGTTGCCGGATTGGCAACAGCGCCGCAGACGCCCGCCGCCCGCGCCGGATCGTCCAGTAGCGCGTCGATTGCCTTGCCGATGCCATCTGCCACGCTGTCGAAGCTCAGATGCCCCTTGTCGGTGTCGATCCCGTCGACAGAAATGTAGATGTTCTGCGGCGCCGTACACATCTGCCCGGAATAGAGCGACAGGGAGAAGGCGAGGTTCGCACACATGCTGTCGAAGTCGTCCGTCGCGGCGATGACGACGCTGTTGACGCCCGCCTCTTCGGTGAAGAGCTGCGCCTGTCGCGCATTCTCCCGCAGCCAGCCGCCGAACTGGTTGGAGCCCGTATAGTCGATCAGCTTGACGGCCGGATCGGTGGCCAGTTCCGTGGTGATCTCCGCGCCCGGCGCGTCCACGGCCAGCAGCACAGCGTCCATGGGCAGGCCTTCTTCGGCCAACACCTCGCGGGCAACGCGCACCGTCAGCGCCATCGGCAGGATGGCGGCCGGATGCGGCTTGACGATGACGGGATTACCTGTGGCGAGGCTCGCAAACAGGCCGGGATAACTGTTCCAGGTCGGAAAGGTGTTGCAGCCTATGGTCAGCGCGACACCGGCGGGAACGAGCGTCCAGTGCTTTTCGAGAAGGATCGGCGCGGCTTTGCCTTGCGGCTTTTCCCACCGGGCCTCTGTCGGGAAACGGGTCATCTCCTCCCAGGCAACTGCCACCGCTTCGAGACCTCGATCCTGGGCATGGGGACCTCCGGCCTGGAACGCCATCGCAAAGGCTTGTCCAGTCGTATGCTGGGTTGCATGACCAATCAGGAAGCTCATCCGGTTCAGGCGGTGGAGGATTTCCAGGCATACGCCGACGCGCTCCTCGACCCCGGCCGCAGCCAGTGCCGGTGCTGCATTCTTCGCCGCGGCAATCAAGGCGGCCGGCTCACTGGCGGGATAAGTAATGCCGAGCTCGGGGCCGAAGGGGGACACTTCCGCGCCTCGCCGAGACGTTTCGGGATGGCCGGTGAGTTGGAAGAGCTGACCTTTCAGGGCTGCAAACGCGGCCTCGCCGTCTGCCTTGGCAGTCTCGCCATAGTTCTTGCTGCTGGGGACTTCCGGATATGGTGTCCAGTAGCTGCGCTCGTGCAGTGCCGTGACGGCACGCTCCAGAAGCGCGCGATGGCGGCTGAACAGATCGGTCATGGCACTCTCCCAACCCGGGCTCCTCCCCGGTCGCCTTTATAATTGACCGACCGGTCGGACTATGCAACAAGAATCTTCAGGAGCCGCCGGGAGATGCGGCAGGGAGATAGAGATGACCGGTTCGGAAACGGTTCTGTCGACTCTTGTCGATGGCGTATTGAAGCTCACCCTCAACCGACCAGACAAGCTGAATTCCTTCAATGAGGAAATGCACCTCGCCTTCCGCGCCGGGCTCGAGCAGGCCCGCGACGACTCGGAGGTGCGTGCCGTTCTGATCACCGGGTCGGGACGCGGCTTCTGTGCCGGACAGGATCTCGGAGACCGGGATCCGCGCAAGGGTGGTCCTGCCCCCGATCTCGGCCATACGCTCGAGACCTTTTACAATCCGAACCTGAGGCTCATCCGCGCGCTGGAAAAGCCGGTCATCTGTGGGGTGAACGGCGTGGCTGCAGGCGCTGGAGCCAACATCGCTCTCGCCTGCGACATTGTACTGGCGGCCCGTTCGGCCAAGTTCATCCAGGCATTCTCCAAGATTGGACTGATCCCCGACGCCGGCGGCAGTTGGAGCCTTGCCCGCATATTGGGCGAACCGCGTGCCAAGGCACTGGCCCTCACTGCCGAACCGCTTTCGGGGGAGAAGGCCGCCGAATGGGGCATGATCTGGAAGGCCGTGGATGACGACCAGCTGATGAACGAAGCCACGGCGCTCGCGGGGAGCCTTGCCGGCGGTCCGACCGTCGGCCTTGGCCTCACGAAACGGCTGATCCAGGCGGCAGCGACCAACAGCCTCGATATGCACCTTGACATGGAGCGTGACTGCCAGCGAACCGCCGGTCGCACTGCAGACTATGCCGAAGGTGTCACCGCCTTCCTCGAAAAACGCAAGCCGGAGTTCAAGGGCCGATGAAAGCTGTCGCAGACATGAACCCTCAGGAGATCGCCGAAGCCTCCGCACGGGCGATGTGGAACGATGATGCGGCCAGCCAGCGGCTTGGCATGAGCCTCGACCATATTGCGCCCGGCCAGGCGACTCTCTCCGTCACTGTCACGGAGGCGATGTCGAACGGCCATGGCAACTGCCATGGAGGTTACATCTTCACCCTCGCTGACAGCGCCTTCGCCTTCGCCTGCAACAGCTATAACGAGATGGTCGTCGCGCAGCACTGCTCGATCACCTACATCAATCCGGTGCGTATCGGCGACCGGTTGACTGCCACGGCCGCCGAGGTCTCGCGCCGCGGCCGCTCCGGCATCTACGACATCCGCATCACCAATCAGGACGGCGTCCACGTTGCCGAGTTCCGCGGCCACTCGCGCACCGTCAAGGGCACCCACGTTCCGGTCGACGCCTGACCGCGCCACCATTCCAAGGGAGGAAACCATGGAAGACCTGACCCCGAACCCGAAAGACCTGGACCCGATCGAGACAGCATCGCGCGATGAGATCGAAGCCCTGCAGTTCCATCGGATGAAACGGTCGCTGAAGCATGCCTACGAGAATTCGCCCTTCTATCGGAAGCGCTTCATCGAACAGGATGTACATCCCGAGGAACTGAAGTCGCTGAAGGACATCGCCAGGTTCCCCTTCACCACCAAGCAGGATCTGCGCGACACCTACCCCTTTGGCATGTTCGCCGTGCCGCAGTCCAAGCTGGTCCGCATCCACGGCTCCTCCGGCACCACCGGCAAGCCCACCGTGGTCGGCTACACGGCAGCCGACATCGATCATTGGGCTAACCTCATCGCCCGCTCGATTCGTGCGGCAGGCGGCCGTCCCGGTGACATGCTCCACAACGCCTATGGCTATGGCCTCTTCACCGGCGGCCTTGGCGCACATTACGGCGCCGAGCGGCTGGGCTGCACCGTCATTCCGATCTCCGGTGGAATGACCGAGCGGCAGGTCACCCTGATGCACGACTTCAAGCCGCAGATCATCATGGTGACGCCGAGCTACATGCTGTCGATCCTCGACGAATTCAGGCGCCAGGGACTGGACCCGCGGGCGTCCTCCCTGAAGGTCGGCATCTTCGGTGCCGAGCCTTGGACGAATGCGATGCGACAGGAGATCGAGGAAGCCTTCGACATGCATGCCGTCGACATCTACGGGCTTTCCGAAGTGATGGGCCCGGGCGTTGCCCAGGAATGCGTGGAGACGAAGGACGGCCTGCATATCTGGGAGGATCACTTCTATCCCGAGATCATCGATCCGGTGACGGGTGAAGTGCTGCCGGATGGCGAGCTCGGCGAACTGGTGTTCACGACGCTGACCAAGGAAGGTCTGCCGATGGTGCGCTATCGCACCCGCGACCTTACCCGCCTCCTGCCCGGTACCGCTCGCTCGATGCGGCGGATGGAGAAGATCACCGGTCGCAGCGACGACATGATCATCCTTCGCGGCGTCAATGTCTTCCCGACCCAGATCGAGGAGCAGATTCTGAAGTGCAAGGGACTGGCGCCGCATTTCCAGATCGAACTGACACGCAGCGGCCGGATGGACAACATGACCGTCCATGTCGAATGCACGGCCGACCGGTCCGCCGAGGACGCACGCGCCTTCTCGGCCAAGGAACTTGCACATCACATCAAGTCGGTGGTGGGCGTCACCACGCGTGTTCTCGTCTGTGATCCGAACGGCGTTCCCCGGTCGGAAGGGAAGGCGAAGCGGGTCGTCGACAACCGGCCGAAGGAGTGATCCGCGCGGGGTGACATTCACAGCCGGAGTCATTAGACGAAACAAGTCTCGCGGCGCCTCGTTCGAGCAACGACCGCGAGGCCCGAGATATTTTGGAAAGAATTGCCATGGCTCGGACACGAGCTCAGGATTTTGAAGAGAAGCAGCGCAGTATTCTGGACAAGGCCGCGGAAGTCTTCGCGACGCAAGGCATGGAGAAAGCTTCCATGTCCCAGGTCGCAAGTCATGCTCAGGTGTCCAAGGCCCTGCTCTACCACTATTATCCCAGCAAGGACGCGCTGATCTTCGCAATCATCATCACGCATCTTGAAACGCTGGACGCCGCCGTCGCTGATGCCGACGATCCTTCTCTCCCACCAGGCGAGCGGCTTCGCAAGCTCGTCGGCGCGGTGCTGGAGAACTATCGCGGAGCAGACAACCAGCACAAGGTGCAGTTGAACGCAACCAACACGCTGAGCGATGAGCAGAAGGCCGAGATCCTTGGCCTCGAACGTCATATCGTCCGCCGCTTCTCGGTTGTCATCGACCTCCTCAACCCGGCGCTGAACAATCGCGAGCGTCCCCTGCTCACACCCGTCACCATGTCTCTGTTCGGCATGATGAACTGGATGTACATGTGGTTCCGGGATGGCGGTCGCATCAGCCGCGAAGACTATGCGGATGTCGCGACAACGCTGATCCTCGAGGGGATCAAGGCCGTCCGCTGAACCCTGCTGCTATCGCGAGCAGCGCATCACACACCACGGCCACGGGATACCCGTCGATGGGCACCGCCTCCCCATAGGGGAATCCGGCGGGGTCGATGATTGCATCAATGGCCCGCCGTAGCTACAGACGGAACGGTTACTCCGCGGCCTGGGCGGCAACGGCTGGCCAGGTCTTGGCCACCATCGTCAGCACGTCGTACTGCGCCACCACTGCGCCGTTCTGGTTGGTCACTTGGCAGTCCCAGCGCACTTCCCCATGCTCCGCACTGGCGCGCGGATTGATCTCCTTGCAGGTCAGGCGCACCTGAAGCGTGTCGCCGAAGTAGACCGGGGTCAGGAAGCGCAGGTTGTCGACGCCATAATTCGCGAGGACCGGACCAGGATTGGGCTCGACAAACAGCCCTGCAGCAAAGCTCGCAATCAGGTAGCCATGCGCCACGCGGTCATCGAAGAAGGGATTGGCCCGCGCGGCCTCCGTGTCCATGTGAGCGTAGAAGGTATCGCCGGTGAAGTGCGCGAAGTGTTCCACGTCCTCCTGAGTGACCTGACGGGCCGCCGTGATTAGCTGGTCGCCAATCCTCAGCTCTGCGAGCGACTTGCGGAAAGGATGGACGTCGTGCTGCACCGGCGCACCATCCACCCAGCGGCCTGTCACCGCCGAGAGGAGCCGCGGGCTGCCCTGCACCGCGGTGCGCTGCATGTAGTGCTTGACGCCGCGCATGCCCCCCATCTCCTCGCCGCCACCGGCGCGGCCGGGGCCACCGTGAACGAGCGGCGCGAGTGGCGAGCCGTGTCCAGTCGAGGACTTTGCGGAAGCGCGGTTGCCGATCAGCATACGCCCATGGAAAGGTGCTGCGCCCAGCACGACGTCGGCTGCAACGGCCGGATCGTCGGTGAAGATCGACGAGACCAGTGACCCCTTGCCCAGGTGCGACAGCGCGACGGCCTCTTCGAGGTCGTCGTAAGGCATGACCGTCGAGACCGGTCCGAACGCCTCCACCTCATGCACCGCGCTAGCACCGAATGGTTTCTCGCAATACATCAGCACCGGGTTGAGGAAGGCGCCCTGTGTCGCATCTCCCGAACCAGTCTTCACCTCGTCCGGATTGCCGGCAACGATCTCGGCATCGGCCTGCAGGTCGCGGATGCGGGCCCGGACCTCCTCCCGCTGATCGAGGCTGGCGAGTGGTCCCATGCGGGTCGCCTCTTCGTACGGGAGACCGAGTGTCGTCTTGCCCAGTCGATCGCCGAGTGCAGCGACGAGCGCCTGAACATGAGCGCGCGGAGCAATGACGCGGCGGATAGCCGTGCACTTCTGTCCCGCCTTCGCGGTCATCTCGCGGGCGACTTCCTTGACGAAGAGGTCGAATTCGGGGGTGCCGGGACCGGCATCGGGCCCAAGGATGGACGCATTCAGGCTGTCGGCTTCCATGGTGAAACGGACCGAGTTGGCGACCACCGGGGCATACGACTTGAGCTTGCGTCCGGTCCAGGCGGAGCCGGTGAAGGTCACAGCATCCTGTCCCGTCACATGGTCGAGCATATCGCCGACGGAGCCGCAGACCAGCTGCAACGCGCCTTCAGGCAGTATCCCGGTCTCGATGATCCGGCGGACGCACAATTCGGTGAGGTAGGCCGTCTGCGACGCAGGTTTGACGACGCAAGGGACACCGGCCAGCAGTGTCGGCGCGATCTTCTCCAGCATTCCCCAGATCGGGAAGTTGAAGGCGTTGATGTGGATCGCGACACCGCGCATCGGTGTCAGGATGTGCTGGGCAACGAAGCTGTTGTCCTTCGACAGCGGCTCCACCTCGCCATCGGTCAGGACACGGGTATTGGGCAGCTCGCGGCGCGCCTTCGAGGCAAAGGTCAGCATCGTGCCGATGCCGCCCTCGATGTCGATCCAGCCATCACTGCGCGTGGCC
Organism: Pseudorhizobium halotolerans; assembly: GCF_902153235.2. Classification (NCBI taxonomy): domain Bacteria; kingdom Pseudomonadati; phylum Pseudomonadota; class Alphaproteobacteria; order Hyphomicrobiales; family Rhizobiaceae; genus Pseudorhizobium; species Pseudorhizobium halotolerans. The sequence goes on from NZ_CABFWE030000005.1 coordinate 963,103, forward strand.
CCGGTGTGGAGGCTTTCCGTGTAGAACTCCTCCTTCCGCTCCATGAGCGCCAGGCCGAGTGCCTTCAACATCGCCGCCCGGTCATGGAAGGACATTTCCCGCAGCTTTGGGCCAGCCACCCGCCGTCCGTGGTCGAGAACGGCGGCGAAGTCTATGCCGGAGGAATCGATGCGCGCCACCGGCGCACCGGTCGCAGCGTCGGACAGAAGCTGCCCCTCGCTCCGGCCGGGGTTCCAGCTTCCGCAGACATAGCTCTCGAGACGACGTGGGGCAGCAGTCATTGCATTTCCTTTAGTTCAGGATGGAGCGCGGGCAATTGGGCCGCGTCATTGTGTCAGAGACCGATCGTGTTCAATCGGTCGGCAAGCTGAGCCTCCCAGCGGCCCAGCAGTTCTTCATTGGGGCTGTGGCGCAGCCCGAATTTCTTCAGGGTCGCGAACCGGGAGGAATTGGCGGTGCCGAAGCCAGCGGCCACGCGGGGACGCCAGTAGGAGAGTGCGACTTCCGCCTCGGCTTTTCCTTCCGGCGTCACGACAATGCGCTCCAGCCCCTCAAACCCGAGTTCGGCATGATGACCCTCGCGCGGCGCGATTTCGCGGAACACATCGGCGAGCGGTCCGTAAGAGACCGCCGTGAGTTCCATCATCTGCACGCCGGTTGCCAGGCCCTGCAAGACGTTCATCACGACCGCATCGGTCCAGCCCGTGATCGGATAGTGGAAGACCGACAGGCGCATGTCGCCCGCCTGACGCCCCGCGCCGACCTCGGCGTCGCGTGCGACGCGAGCGGCCCAGTCATGCTGGCGCTGGTAGCGCTGGATATCCGTTCCGAAGGTTTCCATCACCTTCAACACCCGCTCGGCATGATCGGCCTTCTCCAGGGTGATCCGGCTCGCAGCAATTCGTTCCTTGATGCCCGGCGCATGGTTGATCGCGTTGGCGAACCCGGCCGAGGCCGCCAGCTCGCTGTCGACAAAGGACGACATCAGCCGCATCAGCTCGCCGCGATAGCGGGCCGGGGCATTGTCCGGAGCGGACAGAACCCCGCCCTGCGCCAGGTATTCCTCGATCTGGATCATGTCCGCCACGGCACCCTCACTCGTCATAGGTCACGACCACGCGGTCGGACAGCGGCGTCGACTGGCAGGACAGGGCGTAGCCTGCACGCACCTCGTAATCTTCGAGCGCATGGTTGACCGCCATTTCCACCTCGCCTTCCAGCACCTTGCAGCGGCAGGTGGAACAGACGCCGGCCTTGCAGGAATACGGAGCGTCCATGTTCGCCTCGATGGCCGCCTCGAGGATGGTCTGGCCCTGGCGCGGCATGATGAAGGTGCGGGTTGCACCGTCCAGGGTGACCGTGGCCTCGACCCCGGTTCCGGGTGTGACCGCAACCTTCGACACCGCCTTCTGCTTTGCACGGCCCGGCTGGCCGCTGGCGAACAACTCGAACTTGATCTGGGCATCCGTCAGCCCGTGTTCGCGAAGCGACGCCGCAATTGCGAGCATCATCGGCTCGGGTCCGCAGATGAAGGCCGTATCGACCGCCTTGGGATCGATCCAGTGAGTAAACAGCCCCTTCATCTTCTCCGCGTCAACCCGACCGGTGAAGAGATCGATCTCCTGGCCTTCCTGCTCCAGGACGTGAATGACCGAGAACCGTCCCAGATAGAGGTTCTTCAGGTCCTCCAGTTCCTCGCGGAACATGATCGAGTTGATCTGCCGGTTGGCGTAGACCAGCGTGAACTTCGACTGCGGCTCGCTAGCGAGCACCGTCTTGATGATCGAGAGGAGCGGCGTGATGCCGGAGCCGCCGGCAAAGCCGAGGTATTGCTTGGCCGCTTCTGGTTCGATGGCCGTGAAGAAACGGCCCATCGGAGGCATGGCCTCGATCACGTCGTCGGGCAAGAGATTCTCATTTGCCCAGGTCGAGAATGCTCCACCGTCGACCCGCTTGATCCCGACCCGCAGGACCCCTTCCCCCTTGCCGGCGCAGATGGAGTAGGAGCGGCGCAGTTCCTCGCCGTCGAATTCCCGGCGGAAGGTGAGATACTGGCCCTGGGTAAAGTCGAAGAGCGCCCGGTCTTCATCCCGGGGCGCCAGCGTTACGACCACGGCGTCGCGGGTTTCGCGGCGGACATCAGTCACTTTCAGCGGATGGAAGCGTGCCATTGGGTTGTTCCTAAAGAGCGGGCATCGTCAGATGCACTTGAAGTAGTCAAAGGGTTCCAGGCAGTCTTTGCAGCGATAGCTCGCCTTGCAGGGCGTCGAGCCGAACTGGCTGATCTTCTCGGTATTCGTCGATCCGCAACGCGGACATGCAACCGTCATGTTGGAACGACCCGAAAGTCGCGCGACCCGTCCCAGCAGGCGCCCGTCGGCGGCAGTACCGTCGATGGGCGGTGCGATGCCATAGGCGCGCAGCTTTTCGCGCGCATCGGCGTTGATCCAGTCGGAGGTCCAGGCTGGCGACAGCTGACGCTCGATGCGGATCCTGTCGATGCCGTGGCTGCGCAGGGCGTTCTCGATGTCGAGGTTGATGAGGCCCGTCGCCGGACAGCCCGAATAGGTGGGCGTGACCGTGACGACCAGGGTGTCATCCTCCCACGTCACCTGCCGGACGATCCCCAGATCCGTAACGCTGATCACGGGAATTTCCGGGTCGGGCACTTCGGACAGCCAGCGCCAAACCTCCACGGTATCGGGCTTGCTCGCCTGTTCCATGACGGCTACCAGACAGCGCCGGGATAGGCGCGCTGCAGGAACTGCATCTCCGCCAGGATGAAGCCCAGATGTTCCGAGTGAACGCCCTTCTTGCCGCCACCCGCACCAGTAATCCCGTGCTGCCAGACCGTGTCCGGGTAGGAAAGAGTGGCCTCGGATAGCACGGCCTTGACTGTCCCTTCCCACGCGGCCCGCAGCGATGACGGCAAGGGTGCTATCCCCACCTCGGCCATGGCGGCGTCGACGGCATCATCATGGAACATCTCGCCCGTATAAGGCCAGAGTGCCTTCAGGGCCTTCTCCATGCGTCGGTGGCTTTCCGCGGTACCGTCGCCCAGCCGGATGATCAGGTCGGCCGACCGTTCCAGGTGGTAGGCGACTTCCTTCTCCGCCTTGGCCGCGATGTCGGCAACGCGTTTGTCGGTGGAGGTCTTCAGCGCGCGCAGGAGGTTGATGTGGAAGGCATCGAACAGGAACTGGCGCATCAGCGTCTGGCCGAAATCGCCATTGGGGCGCTCGACCAGCAGCACGTTGCGGAAATCCGCCGCATCGCGCAGATAGGCGAGATCGTCGGCGCTGCGGCCCTTGCCTTCGACTTCACCGGCCAAGCCGAGCCACAGCTGACACTGGCCGATCAGGTCGAGGGCCTGGTTGGCCAGCGCGATATCCTCTTCGAGGACGGGAGAATGACCGCACCATTCGGACACGCGATGCCCCAGCACCAGTGCATTGTCGCCGATGCGCTGCAGCCACTCGGAGAATGCGAACTGATCAACGGCGGTCGCCATCACATGTGCCCCACTTCGCTCGGGATGTCGAAGAAGGTCGGGTGACGATAGACCTTGGCGTTCGACGGCTCGAACAGCGGTCCCTTGTCGGACGGGCTCGACGCGGTGATGTCGTTCGAGCGCACGACCCAGATCGAGACGCCTTCGTTGCGGCGCGTATAGACGTCGCGGGCGTTGCGGATGGCCATTTCCGCGTCGGGCGCGTGGAGGCTGCCGACATGGCGATGGTTCAGGCCATGCTGGCCGCGGATGAAGACTTCCCAAAGGGGCCATTCGTTGGACATTACTGTTTCCTCCCGGAAAATTGGATGTTGGACTGCGGGCTGAAGACCCGCGGCAATTCACTCTGCGGCGATCTTCGCGCTTGCGCGAAGCGCCTCTTCCTTCTGCGCGTGGGCGAGCAGCCCCTCGCGGAACCAGGCGCCGTCTTCCCAGGCCGTGACGCGCGCTTCCATGCGCTCGGCGTTGCACGGACCGTTGCCGGCGATCACCTCGAAGAACTCGGTCCAGTCCGGCTCGCTGAAGTCATAGCCGCCCTTCTCCTCGTTCCACTTCAGGTTTGGATCAGGGATGGTCAGGCCCAGGTATTCGGCCTGCGGCACGGTCTGGTCGACGAACTTCTGGCGCAGTTCATCATTGGTGTTGATCTTGATCTTCCACTGCATGGACTGGGCCGAATGCACCGAGTCCTTGTCCGACGGGCCGAACATCATCAGCGACGGATACCAGAAGCGGTTCAACGCATCCTGCGCCATCGCCTTCTGCTCCGGCGTGCCCTGCAGGCACATCTTCATCAGGATGTCGTAGCCCTGGCGCTGGTGGAAGGATTCCTCCTTGCAGATGCGGATCATGGCGCGGCTGTAGGGGCCGTAGCTGGTCCGCTGCAGCGGCACCTGGTTCATGATCGCAGCCCCATCGACCAGCCAGCCGACCGCGCCGATATCGGCCCAGTTCAGGGTCGGATAGTTGAAGATCGACGAGTATTTCATCTTGCCGCTGTGCAGGAGTTCGATCAGCTCGTCGCGGCTGACACCGAGCGTCTCCGCTGCGGAATAGAGGTAGAGGCCGTGGCCTGCTTCGTCCTGGACCTTGGCAAGCAGGATCTGCTTGCGCTCCAGCGTCGGAGCGCGGGTGATCCAGTTGCCCTCCGGCAGCTGGCCGACGATCTCGCTGTGGGCGTGCTGGCCGATCTGGCGGATGAGCGTCTTGCGATAGCCTTCCGGCATCCACTCCTTGGGCTCGATCTTCTCACCCCGGTCAATGCGGTCCTGGAAAGCCTGTTCTTCCGGCGTCATCTCCTCGCGCGCCTTGGCGCCTTCGGCCTTTACCATCTGTGCGTACATGGGGGGCTCCTCCCTGTTCAGACGCGTTCGATTATCATGGCGATCCCCTGCCCCACACCGATGCACATCGTGCAGAGCGCATAGCGTCCGCCGGTGCGGTGAAGCTGGTACATCGCGGTCATCACGAGGCGCGCGCCGGACATCCCGAGGGGATGCCCAAGCGCAATGGCGCCTCCATTCGGGTTCACATGCGGCGCATCATCCGGCAGACCGAGATCGCGCAGCGTCGCCAGAGCCTGGCTGGCAAAAGCCTCGTTCAACTCCATCACATCCATCTGTTCGATGGTGAGGCCGGCGCGCGCCAGAACCTTCTTCGCTGCTGGCGCCGGGCCGATGCCCATGATCCGCGGCTCCACGCCGGCGGCCGCCATAGCGACGATCCGCGCCTTCGGCGTCAGGCCCTGTGCCGACGCCGCCTGCTCGCAAAGGACGGCAAGCGCTGCCGCACCGTCGTTGACCCCGGACGCATTGCCGGCCGTCACGCTGAGCTCAGGCCCGTTCACGCCCTTGAGCCTCGACAGTTGCTCCACGGTCGTACCGGGACGCGGATGCTCATCGGTATCGACGACGAGCGGATCGCCCTTCTTCTGGGGTAATGTGACGGGCACGATCTCGTCGGCGAATAGCCCGGCCGCCTGCGCAGCCGCCCAGCGCGCGTGGCTGCGGGCAGCAAAAGCATCCTGGTCTGCGCGGCTGACCGCGAAATCGGCGGCCACATTGTCGGCGGTCTGCGGCATGGAATCGATGCCGAACTCCGCCTTCATCTTAGGATTGACGAAGCGCCAGCCGATCGTGGTGTCATAGACGGCGTTCGACCGAGAAAAGGCAGTTTCAGCCTTCGGCATGACGAAGGGTGCGCGGCTCATGCTCTCGACACCACCGGCGATGACGAAATCACAATCGCCCGCCTTGATCGCACGGGCTGCCATCCCGATTGCATCCATGCCCGAACCACACAGCCGGTTGACGGTGGTGCCCGGAACGACGACCGGCATCCCAGCAAGGAGAGCGGCCATGCGGCCGACATTGCGATTGTCTTCGCCTGCCTGGTTGGCGCAGCCATAGACGAGGTCGTCCACAGCCGACCAGTCGACGCCCGGATTGCGCGTCATCAGTGCCTTCAAGGGCAGTGCGGCGAGATCGTCGGCGCGAACCTGCGCCAGAGCGCCGCCATAGCGTCCGATCGGCGTCCGGACCGCATCACAGATATAGGCGTCGCGCATTATCCCTCCCATTCGGCCTTCCGGTCGCGAGCGGCTCTCCCCATTCACCGACCGATCGGTCAACTTATAGCTTCTAAAACATCACATGCAAAGTGGTTTTTTTCATGTTCGCGTGATGTGTTGAGTCACGCAGCCCCCTGCGCGGTGTGACGGAACCAGAATGAGTCACTTGATCAGATAGTTGGTTCGAGGAGGCGATCCCTGCTGGCTACAGTCTGTGCCGGCAGCGCTCCCTCCTCCCCTTCGCACCGGGCGGCGATATGACGTTCCGCGGCAGGTGTGAGGCGCAGGTACAGCCGGCGGAACAGGTCCCGCGCATCATGACCGCTCCAGCCGGGCGGCAGCGCCGCCTGCGGCAGGCGCGGGTCGCGCAGAAGCACATGTCGATAGGCGTGCACGAGCAGCAGCCGCGCCATCACAGCATCCGCGTCCGACAAGGTGCGGGCGGATATCGACCGCTCGAGCGGCGCGAAGCGTTCGATGATCTCCTCATAACCCGCCTGCAGGGCGGAGAGATCCCAGAATTGGGCAAGACCCGCCGGGTCGTCGGGATCGACGGCATGCAGTGTCAGTGCGCCCGAAGGCGCGGCCTGCCCGCGATCCGGCCGGATGAAGACGGAGCCGCCCATATGGCCCAGTCGCTGCCGCCGCCCCTCCTCCGGAGAGAGCTCCGGAGCATGGATGACCTGCCACCCACGGGCCGGAACATCGTGCCCATAGAGCAAGCCGGCCGCCTGATCGAAGGCCGCCCGCGCCGAGGCATCCAGCCGGTAGTAGCTGCGCCGGCCGATCCTCTCCCCCTGAAGCTGTCGCGCGGCAACCAGCCGCGACACGGCGGTCCGTACCAGCGACTCGTTGATGCCGACGCGGGCGCAGAGATCGATCAGGGTGCCGGTCCAGAGCACGCCCCCGCGCGGCACGACCACATCACCATAGATCGTGACGATGAATGCCGCAGCATTCAGCCGCAGGTCGCGCGCAAGGTCGGCAATCGGATCGCTTTCGTTTCTCATGCGCCCAGATACGGCATTGGCCACACCCACCGCAAGCCTGCCGGTCCGAGGCTGAGGCAGGTGGCACCGCCTGGTGCACGTACCGGCCTAACAACGAACTGGGTCATCCGGTTCGGCTGACGTTCAGTGTGGTTGGATGGACGGCAGGTATTCGATCAATCGCTTGGTAATACACCATTAGGAATGGTCGTTAATTCCACCGACACATCTAGTGGATATGAGGTCCTATCGGCCAATGATAAGGCCTTTCTGCTGCATGATGCTGCTTTCGTCCATCGAGAGAGAGTAAGCATGCTCGTCCAACTGAGCCGGATGCTGTCAGATACCACAGGCAATTTCGGGATCATCACAGCACTTCTTATGGTGCCGCTCGTCGGCGCAGCGGGTCTGGCACTCGATATATCGCACGCGCTTTTCATGCGGACCCAGCTCTACAATGCTGCGGACGCAGCAGCAGTGGGCGCGATCACGCCGAACTCTATGGCGGTCGCCAAGGCCATGCAGATGCCCGGCAACGGCACGATTGATATCGGCGCGGAAGACGCCAGAAAATTGTTCCTTCAGCAGATGTCGGGGAAGGATGCGGATCTTCCGCTTGAGGTAGAGGTGTCGGTCACAAAGGAAAATGGAACCATAGAATCACGCGTTACCTTCAACGCAGCCGTGCCGACGACCCTGATGAAGGTGCTCGGCAGAAACACGGTCACGGTAGGCGGCACCGTCAGCGCACGCTATCAGATGCCTGCGTTCATCGATTTTTACATGCTGCTCGACAACACGCCATCGATGGGCGTTGCAGCGACCCCGGGTGACGTCAAAAAGATGGAATATGTCACACGTCATGGCAACGCATCGGGAGGCGACAAGAACTGCGCCTTCGCCTGCCACATCGTCAGCGAAGCGGGGATCGAGGACAAGAGCAGCTATTATAATGTCGCGAAAAACAACGGCATCACCATCCGCATCGACGTCGTGGCGCAGGCGACAGCGGCTCTCATGGCGACCGCTGAGAAAACCCAGACGGTGAAGGGGCAGTTTCGCGTGGCCGCTTATACCTTCGGGAAGACGGCGCAGGATGCTTCGCTCTACAAGGTAGCCGAACTGAGTGAAAGCTTGTCTACGGTTGCCAGCGCAACTGACAAAATCAAGCTGATGAGCATCCCATACCAGAACTACGACAACGATCAGCAGACCAGCTTCGACGATGCTCTCACGAGAATCGAGAAAGAAGTGAAAGGCGTACCTGGCAATGGAAGCAGCGCCGCAGACCGGCAAAAGATAGTATTCTTTGTGGCTGACGGTGTCGGCGACAGCCGCAAGCCAAGCGGTTGCACCAGCCCAAAGGGTAAAGTCGATGCTAACCGCTGCATTGAGCCCATCGACACGAAATACTGCACGAAGCTGAAGGAGCGCAACATCCGAATTGCAGTCCTCTACACTACATACCTCCCGCTCCCCAAGAATGACTTCTGGAACAAATGGGTAAAGCCGTTCGACACGTCAATCGGAGCGAAGATGCACGAATGCGCGAGTCCGGGCTATTATTTCGAGGTAAGCCCCGAAGAGGGCATCAGCCAGGCCATGACTGCCCTGTTCAAGAAGATCGTCAGCACGCCACGCCTGACCAGCTGATTAAACCACTGCTCGCGGAGATCTACTTCTTCGTCTGACTGCGCTTCAGATTGAACGCCAAGTACTGTCGCCGGTTTCCATGTATCGGCGAGGCTTCAAGCACAGGGGGAGACGGAACGCAAATGGAACCGGTCTCCAACAGGCCGGAAACAGAAACTCGGAAAAATGCCGCTAAAAGTTGGTTTTGGTGGGTGATGTAGGGCTCGAACCTACGACCCGCTGATTAAGAGTCAGCTGCTCTACCAACTGAGCTAATCACCCGAATTCCGTCCGCCGCAAGCCGTGCGCCGCCGGTGTGTGAGGGCGTATAATGGGGAACGAATTGCTTGTCCAGCGTCGAACGAAAATAAATTCGGCCAGAAAGAGCGTGCATCGACGGATGGGTCAGAGCTCCAGTGTCCCCCGGGCCAGCCGCACGGCCTCACCCCCGATGCGGGCGCGGGCGATGCGCCCTTCCTTCACGTCGATGTGCAGGTGAATGTAGGAGGGACGCCCCATCTGGACGCCCTGCTCCACCAGCAGCGGGTGATGACCGTCGGGCAGCGCATCGAAATGATGGACGGCACCGGCAAGCGCGGCAACAGCAGAGCCTGTCGCCGGGTCCTCCGTAATTCCCATGTCAGGAGAGAACATGCGCGCGTGGAACTTCGCCTGGTGATGCGTCCCGCCCCGACAGTACACATAGGCAGCCGCGAGACCGCCATCTGCGAACGGGGCAACCTTTTCCCAGAGACCGGGATCGAATTCCAGGCTGTCGACCTCTGTTCGGCCGTGAACCGGTATCATGATGAACGGCACCCCCGCACTCCAGATCGAGGCACGGTGGTTTTCGAAACCGATCGCACCGACCTGCAGGCTGAGCGCATCGGCGAGCCCCTGCATATCCAGCGGAAGATCGACCTTGGTGGGCGTTCTCGGCAGGTCGAATTCTGCGAAGCTCGCGGCGTGCTCGCGAAGCCGCACAGCGCAGCGCACGGGCCCGACCTTCTCCTCCAGCACGCAGACCATGTCGATGTCGCCTTCATGCCCTCGCTGCAACTCCGCCAGCGCCACGGCAGTGCCGACGGTCGGGTGGCCTGCGAAAGGAAGCTCTCGCGCCGGCGTGAAGATCCTCAGGCTCGCAGCATGGGCGGCATTGGACGCCCTCTGGACGAAGACAGTCTCCGACAGGTTCATTTCGCGGGCCACCGCCTGCATCGTCTCGTCGTCGAGATCGTCACCGTCGAAAATGATGGCCAACGGGTTACCCGCAAGAACCTGATCCGTGAACACGTCGTAAATCCCGTAGCGGCGCGCCATCGTCACTCCCTGCACTGCAATCTCCGGATTGCAACCTGCCCGACCCGGCCCATGGACGCAACCCGCCACGAACGACATGGTTGAGGTTGTGGAGAAACCTAAAGGCTCAGTTCCATCACCACCGGGCAATGATCGGACGCCTTGGGACGGTCCCAGCCGATCCTCGGAAACCGCTCGACCTCTTGTCCCGGCGGAAACGGCGTCCGATAGGGCTGACCGCCGCGAACGATTTCAGGCACCGCCGTCGCGTTGCGTGCCGCGAGTGTTGGCGACAACCAGATGTAGTCGAGTTGGCAGAGGTGCTGCTCCTCGGGGCCGCGGGCATGATAGAGGGTCCAGCGATCAAGTTCGGCGCGCCGCTCAACCGGGTTGACCGCAAAGCCATCTGCCGAAAACACGTCCAGCGCGCTCATGTCCTCGCGAACATGGTCGAACCTGTAGCCCAGGCGACGGCTGCCGGTGACGATCACCTTCTCCTGATAATCGTTCATGTCGCCGCAGATCGCGAAATTCTTCTTTGCCGCATGGGTGGCGCCGAAACGATCCTCGATGATCCTGCGCACCGCGGCCGCCTCGGCCGAACGCACCGCCATGGTGCTGATCCGCCCGTCGCCGGGCTCCCGCGCATTGCCCATCGACTTGAAATGCACGACATAGAGCGTCAGCGGACGCCCCCCGATCTTCAGGTCGAGCTCCAGACAATCGCGCTTGAAGACCTTGTCGTGCGGTTTGACGGTTTCCGCCAGCGCCTCGTTGAAGAGATCGAGGTCCGCATAGGTCAGCATGGCATTGCTGCGGATGTCCACGAGTTCGATCGGCTGCCCGTGGCGCGTCTTCTCGCGCATCAGCACCGCCACGTCGATGCCACGGGAATCATTGCCCTCGACTAGGTACTTCTGCATGTAACCATGGCCGACCATCCGAAAGAGGTAGCCGTATTCGAAGGCATGCAGGGCGGGCATGTTGTCCACCTCCTGCAGGCAGAGGATGTCGGCATCGGCATCGGCGATCGCAAGCGCCGAGAGCTGTCGCGTATCATCGGTCGATGCCACGACCCGCGCCTGCTCCATCTGCTCATAGGCATCCTTGCTTCCGACGTCATAGAGGCGCATGACGCGATCACGCCGCAACTGGTTGCGGAATCCCGAGAAATCGAAGCGGGTGATGAGGTTCTCGATGTTGAAGGTGGCGAGGCGAACGGTCATTTCCAATTCCTGGATGGAAAGCTGTTATGCCCGCCGGCACCCGGAGTTACAACCGCCACCCGGACTGAAGCACCACCCGGACGGTTTCCCCCTGTCGCAACGGGTGTCTCGAGAATGCGCGCAGTGACTGCCCGCCTGCGATCTTCAGCCGCAGCGCGTAGCGCTCGCCCTCGAAGAAGGCAGAGGTGACCTCTGCTTCGATCCCCGCCGCATCAAGCACCACGTCCTGCGGCCGCACCAGAACATCGAACTGGGGATTGTTCCCGTCACAGCCGAGGATCGCTTCCCGCAGATGCAGCCATTCCAGTCTCCGGCTTGACTCCGGATTGAAGCGGACCGACAGGATCGACCCCTGCCCCACCAGTCCGCCAACCACACGGCCTTCCGGACGTGCATAGATCTCCTCCGGCGGCGCGACCTGCAACAGCCGCCCCTCGGACATGACCGCGACGTCGGTCGCCAGTGCCATGGCCTCGCTCTGGTCGTGGGTGACGTAGATCATCGTCGCGCCGGACCGCGCGTGAAACTCCCGGAAGGTTTCCTCCATCTCCTGTCGCAGGTGCCGGTCAAGATTGGCGAGCGGCTCGTCGAGCAGAACCACATCCGGTTCGGTGACGAGGCAGCGGGCCAGAGCCACGCGTTGCCTTTGCCCACCTGAAAGGGCCGCCGGCCGCCGATCCGCAAAGGCCTCCAGCCGCACTGCCGACAGCGCCTCACGCACCTTCTGCCGCGCCCTTTCCTTCGCCACGCGCCTCACCTTCAGCGGATAGCCGACATTCTCCGCCACCGTCATGTGCGGCCAGAGAGCATAGGATTGGAACACCATGGCCATGTTGCGTCGCTCGGGCGGCAGCATGGTTGCGGCGTCGGCAAGCAGACGCTCGCCAAGCAGGATGGAACCATCGGTCGGCTGCTCGAATCCGGCAATCATCCGCAGCACCGTCGTCTTGCCGCAACCGGAAGGACCCAGCAATGCCAGGAAGCGGCCCTGCTGGACGGTCAGCGAAAGATCCCGCACCGCCGGGGCAGCATTTGCGAAGCGCTTCTCGAGGCTGTTGAGGATCAGCGGCGCCATGGCAGGGCTCCAACGGGCAGACGGCGCGCCATCAGTTCAAGAAAGAGCATGAGGACAACCACCAGAAGGACGACCAGCACCGAGAGCGCTGCAGCAAGATTGAAGCTGCCGCTGTCGTCGAGATTGTAGATAGCGACGCCGAGGGTTTGCGTCCCCGCCGACCACAGCAGCGCCGATATGGTCAGTTCGTTGCAGGCGATCAGGAAGACCAGGATCACCGATGAACCTGCCGCCGGCGCGATCATAGGCACTATCACATCACGCATTCGCCTGGAAAAGCCGGCGCCGGCAAGGCGAGCTGCCTCTTCCAGCGACGGGTCGAGCTGCAGGTAGGCGCTGACGACCGGCTTGAGGCTGACCGCGAGGAAGCTGGAAAGATAGGCGATGAGGATGATCCAGACAGTTCCGTAGATTGAGAGGCCAAGAACAGGCAACGGAGCAGCGAAGAGCAGGATGAAGGCAACCGCCAGCACGATGCCCGGCAGGGCATAGGGTATCTCGGCGAGCGCGCCAACCAGGCCCGCCAGCCGGCTCCTTGTCTGAACGATATAGTAGCCGAGCAGTACGGAGATCAGCAGCAGCCCAAGTGCGCTCGCGAGTGCCAGCGTCAGGGAATTCGCAAAGGCAGCCTGCGTCACCGACTGCCGCAGCAGCACCTCCTCGTAAGCGTGCAGCGTCGCCGTTTCCACCGTCAGCGGCACGCCGTAGGCCGGCGCGAGCGAGCTTGCCAGGAGTGCCAGGAACGGCAGGACGAGGATGACATAGGTCAGAGCCCAGAGAAGCACTTCCACCGCCAGGCGATGGCGGCCGAGAGTGAAGAGTGCAGCTTGCCCGGAGTGCCCGATGGTGCGAAAATCGCGTCCCCGCAAGACGCGGGCCTCCACCGACAGCCCAGCGAGTGCAAGGAGCGTGATCAGAGCGGAGATGATGGAGATATCGGAAAAGGTCGTCGGCCCGAAGCTCGCAAACTTCGAATAGATCAGCGTCGGCAGCGTATAGATCGAGGCAGGAATGCCGAGGATTGCCGGGATTCCGAAATTGCCGATGCCGGAGACGAATGCGATTGCCGCACCGGCGACGAGCCCGGGCGTAGCGAGCGGCAGGACGATGTCGATCAGCACGCGCCAGGAGGAGGCCCCCGAAAGCCGTGCCGCCTCGACGCCCTCCTTGGGCAACGCGAGCAGGCCGGCCCGCATGGCCAGGTAGACGAGCGGCGCGTGCTGGACACCGTACAGGAGCGCGATCCCGCCGATCGAATAGAGCGGTTGCGGGCTGCCGAGCGGCGGCGCCATTCCGACCGCCTTGAGTAGCGTGCTCGATGGCCCCGTCAGCCCGATCCAGGAGAGCGCCGTCACCTGCGGCGGGATCATCATCGGCAGCATGAACAGGAAGCCTAGGGCATTCCTGCCCCGGACGTCGAACAGCGTCAGCAGGACGGCAAAGCTTCCGCCGAGGATGGCCGCCGCCACCATCCCGAGGAAGGATGTGGTCAACGTGTTGAGCGTGGCATCCCAAAGCGCCGGGTCGGCAAGCAACCGCCCCGCATCGCCCTTCAGTGTGGAGGCGATGCCGGTCACGGCAAGCCGGGCAAGCGGCAGAACGCTGAGGACAACGATGACTATGGCGACAAAAGGAAACAGCCAGCGCGGCTGGCTGTTTCTGGAATAAGCCGAGGATGGCATTGCAGGTGACGCAATCAGCCGGCGGTGTCGAAGATATCGGAGAAGGACTTGAGATCCTGTTCAGAGTTCTTCAGGGCATCTGCGGCATTGAGCGGCAGAACCTTGATCTCCTCGCGCGGCGGGAAGCCGGCCGGAACGCCCAGACCGCTGTGGGCAGGGATATAGCCGAGGTCAAGCTGCACCTTCTGGCCCTCGTCCGAGAGGATGTAGTCGATGAACTTCCTGGCAGCTTCCTCATGTATCGTGGAGGACAGGATTGCGACCGGCTCGGTCACGGCCGAAACGCCCTCTTCCGGGAACACGAATTCGACCGGCGCACCCTTCGCCTTCTCGCGGATCGGCAGGTAGTCGACGACCATGCCATAGGCCTTTTCGCCCGAGGCGACCGACTTCAGCACGGCGCCGTTGCCGCCGGCGGCGATGGCACCATTGTCCTTGAGCTGCCGGTAGTAGTCCCAGCCCAGGCCGTTGACGCCCGTCAGCGTCTGGGCGTGGATGAGGGCCGCACCCGACGTCAGCGGGCTTGGCATGGCAACGAGGCCCTTGGCTTCCGGCTTGGCAAGGTCCTTCCAGCTTGCCGGCTGCATGCCCGCCTGGGTATTGTACATGATGCCGGTGGTGATCAGCTTCGTGGAGTAGTAGTGACCGTCGGCGTCGTAGAGGGACGCATCCAGGTTCTTTGCCTCCGGCGACTTGTAGGCAAGCAACTGCCCTGCCTGCTTCATCCGCTCGAGCGTCACGGTATCGGCGATCAGCAGGACGTCGGCGATCGGATTTCCGGCCTCGATCTCGGCCATGAGCTTCGCCATGATCTTCGGTGTGCCGTCGCGAACCCATTCGACCTCGAGACCGGGATTGGCGGCCTTGAAACCGTCGACAGTGGCCTGCGCGTCCTCGTTCGGCTGGCTCGTATAGATCACGAGATCCGCGGCCTCGACAGCGCCCGCAAGCAGGGCTGTGACTGCAAGAGTGGAGATTGCTGAGACGATCTTGTTCATGGGGTATCCTTCCTGGTGGGATGCCCCGCTAGATCACAGCCGTCTAACAGTCATGTGACAGCGCGCCGTCCTGCTGTGGACGGCGGAAGGCGCCCGCGAACCCGGGCGCCTTCCAATGTCGGACACATCACGCCGCTTCGGCGACTGCCATGCTGATCAGGCGACCGAGGCGCTGGATGCCCTCCTCGATCATCGCTTCGCTTGCGCAGGAGAAGGAGAGCCGCAGGGTATTGTTGTTCGAACCATCCGCGTAGAAAGCCTTGCCCGGAACGAAAGCAACCTTCTCCGTCTGGATCGACCGAGCCAGAAGCTCAGCGCCGTCCATGCCTTCCGGAAGTCGCACCCAGACGAACATGCCGCCCTCGGGTTTCGTCCAGGTGGCACCGGCGGGCATGTACTTGTCGAGCGCAGCAAGCATCACGTCACGGCGGGCGCTGTAGGCCTTCTTGATCTTGGCCACCTGCTCCGGGAATATGCGTTCCGCGACATGGGCGATGGCGATCTGGTTGATCGTCGAGGAGTGCAGGTCGGCGGCCTGCTTCATCAGCACCAGCTTGCGGATGACCGGCATCGCAGCGACGACGAATCCCACCCGAAGCCCCGGGGCGAGCGTCTTGGAGAAGCTGCCGCTGTAGATCGTCCGCGTGTTCTCGATTCCGCCATTGCGGGCGATGTCGAGCGCCATGATCGGCGGCACGGGCTCGCCATCGTAGCGCAGGTTCTGGTAGGCGGCATCCTCGATGATCGCGACATCCAGTTCGTCCGCCAGTTCCAGCAGCTTCTCGCGACCTGCGCGATCCACCGTCTCCCCCGTCGGATTGGAGAAGTCGGACGAGAGGTATGCGAACTTGACCGCGCCGCCTGCCTTCGCAGCAGCCTCGCGATAGCCGTCCGGCGTGCGGTTGCCGTTCAGCGACAGCTGGTCGTAGGTCGGCTCATAGGCGTTGAAGGCCTGCAGCGCGCCCAGATAGGTCGGCCAGGTGACGAGCGCCGTATCCTTCGGCGACAGGAAGAGCTTGCCGAGGTAGTCCAGCGCCTGCTGCGAGCCGGAGGTGATGAAGACATTGTCGACGCTGCACGGGATGCCGATCTTCGCCATCTCCTTGACCAGCCATTCGCGCAGCGGCTTGTAACCTTCGCTGACCGAGTACTGCAGCGCAGCGTTTACCTGAGGACCGGAGAAGATGTCGGCATAGGCCTGCTTGAACGCTTCGTCCGGGAACAGCGCCGGGTCCGGAATGCCACCTGCGAACGAAATGATGTCCGGCTGCTCCAGGAGCTTCAGCAGCTCACGGATTTCGGATGCGCGCATCCTGGAAGAACGCGTGGCGAAGATATGTTCCCAATCAAGCACCGGATGTTTCCTCATGTTTCAATTTTGTTTGCGCCAGCTTTACATAAGTTACGATAGGTAAGCAATACTGACCTATCGTAACTTATGTAACTTTGTCTCGATCGAGCAAGGCATGGAACGCGCATGCAACCCGGACGAGGCAAAAGCGTACGCCGCGTCTTCAGCATGAAAACGCGGCGTCAGCTTGATCGAGGTGATTATTAGTTGACCGACTTGTCGACCAGCTTGTTCTTGCCGATCCACGGCATCATGCCGCGCAGCTTTTCGCCGACTTCTTCGATCTGGTGGCCGTCGTTCATGCGGCGGATGCCCTTGAAGCGTGCCATGCCAGAACGGTACTCCTGCATCCACTCGGAGGTGAACTTGCCCGTCTGAATGTCCTTCAGGACGCGCTTCATCTCGGCCTTCGTTTCTTCCGTGATGATGCGCGGACCGGTGACGTACTCGCCCCACTCGGCCGTGTTGGAGATCGAGTAGTTCATGTTGGCGATGCCGCCTTCGTAGATCAGATCGACGATGAGCTTCACTTCGTGGAGGCATTCGAAATAGGCCATCTCCGGAGCGTAGCCAGCTTCCACCAGCGTTTCGAAGCCGGCGCGGATGAGCTCGACCAGACCGCCGCAAAGGACGACCTGCTCGCCGAACAGATCGGTTTCGCATTCTTCCTTGAAGTTGGTCTCGATGATGCCCGAGCGGCCGCCGCCGACGCCGCAGGCGTAGGAGAGCGCGAGTTCAAGTGCGTTGCCGGAGGCGTTCTGGTGAACAGCAACGAGGCACGGCACGCCGCCGCCCTTCTGGTATTCGCCGCGAACGGTGTGGCCCGGGCCCTTCGGGGCAATCATCACGACGTCGACCGATGCCTTCGGCTCGATCAGGCCGAAATGGACGTTGAGCCCGTGGGCGAAGGCGATCGCGGCGCCGTCACGAATATTGCCAGCGATGTCGTTCTTGTAGATGTCCGCCTGAAGTTCGTCCGGCGTTGCCATCATCATCAGGTCAGCCCAGCCAGCTGCTTCGGCAACCGTCATCACCTTGAAGCCGTCGGCCTCGGCCTTCTTGGCCGTGGGGGAACCTGCCTTCAGGGCAATCGCCACGTTCTGGGCACCCGAGTCCTTTAGGTTCAGCGCATGTGCGCGACCCTGGGAACCGTAGCCGATAATGGCGACCTTCTTCGACTTGATGAGGTTGAGATCGGCATCGCGATCGTAATAGACGCGCATCGTATATGTCCTTCCCTATGCGTGTTCGTTGTTGATGGTGCTTATCGTCCCGAGGAGAAGCGCACCGCCTCCCCCGATTCCTGGCGCGCGCCGTGAAGCGTCAGGAAGGCATCCACCGCCCTCCGCGCCTGGCGCGCATTGTCCTTGAGCCCCGGCTCGCCGAGCAGCATGCGAACATGCAGGTCGGAGACGACGAGGCCGTAAAGCGTATGATAGGCGGCGTCCGCCTCGTCGAAGCGCAGAAGGCCGGCGCGCTTTCCCGCATCCATGAGGGCGATGGCGCGACGGTCGATCTGCCGACGCCCGTGCTCCAGAAGAAGCTTGCCGAGCTTCGAGCCGTCCCGACCCGACTGGCCGACTGCCAGGCGGTTCAGCGCCAGCGAGATGTCCCCCGACAGAACCTCCAGCAGGTCGCGCGCGAAGGTTTCCAGATGCTCCCGGAGATTCTCGGGCGTCAGCTTCTCCTTGCCGCGCTCGAAGGTCCGCACCTTGCTCGCCTGGTGAGCGATCATCGCAGCAAGCAGGCCGTCGCGGTCTCCAAACCACTTGTAGAGGCTTTCCTTCGAGCAGTTCGCGGCCCTTGCCAGACCGGACGTCGTCAACGCCCTGTCGCCACCCTCCACAAGCAGGCGCAACGCCTGTTCCAGAACCTCGTTCTGGCGGGGTGTAAATTCAGGCATCCGGCCGGCATCGGCGATCACAACATCTGCTCCAACAAACTGGTACCGTACGGTACGGTTCTTGTTAGCCTTATGCGGAAGTCTGCATTGCTCGTCAAGGGGATTCATTGCATCAATGGCTGACCATATGAGCTGCGGCGGAGACCGGAACGATGAAGCCGACATTCAACAGAACAGCCCTCCTCGCGGTTGCTGCCTGCCTGCTCCTCCCGTCCCTGGCGCTGGCCGCGGAGATGCGGTGCGGCTGGCTCGACAACCCGACGCCGCGCAACTGGTGGCTGGAAGATAGCGAGAAGACCTGGACCCTCATGACGCAGGACCCCGACCGCCCGGATGGGCCGGAGGGGATGGAACTGGTTCCGGACCTGACAGAAGGAGAGTTTGTAGAGGTCAATGGCCCGTCCTACGGCTATGCCTGCGTCTGCATGTCCGTAGAGACCGATGGCGACGAACGGATCACGAAGATCCTGTCTGTCAGGCAACTCCAAATTGCCCAGTGCAACAACGACAAGGCGCTCGCATCCAGAAACTGACGGCAAGCGCGAACCGTTGCGGCAAACCATCAGCTTCTATGGCTAGCGGGCGTAGTCCACGGGTAAGGCCTCGCCGCTCTTCAGCACCTCCATAGAGATGAAGGCGGAGACGTCGAACAGTTCGATCCGCTTGACCAGCCGCCGGTAGACTACGTCGTAATGCTCCACCCGGGGCAACACGACCTTGAGGATGTAGTCGTAGCTGCCCGTCAGCCGATGCGCCTCGACAATCTCGCCGATGTCGCTGATCGCCTTGCGGAAAGTCTCGATCCAGTCGTCGGAATGGTGCGCGGTCTTGATCAGTGCGAAGACAGTCGTCGGCACGCCGATGCGCTCCCGATCAAGCACCGCAATCCTGCCTCGGATATATCCCGCCTCCTCGAGCTTTTGGATGCGCCGCGAACACGCCGACGGCGAAAGCGCCACCTGCTCCGCCACCTCCGCCACCGGCATCCCGGCATTCTCTTGCAGAAGATCCAGAATCTTCCGGTCGCGCTGATCCAGCATCGGTAACTCTCCTTCATATGCACCCAACATGCATCGTATCGGACATTTGCGCAACGAACGTGCGCTGGCAAACATAAGCATGCTGAAGATTGCACGCCTCGGGACACAGATGCGCTCTAACTTCTCGACAACGTCCAGAAGGGGAACAGCAATGAAAAGCATCGGTTTGATCGGCGGTATGAGCTTCGAGAGCACGGCAGTCTATTATCGCCTGATCAACGAGACGGTGCGCGCCCGCCGTGGCGGGCTGGCGTCCGCCGATATCCTGCTCCACTCCGTGAACTTCGCGGAGATCGTCGAGATGCAGAAGGCCGGTCGCTGGAATCTTGCGACCAAGGTGCTGGCGGATAGTGCCAGGCGGCTTGAGGCGGCGGGTGCATCCTGCGTGCTGATCTGCACCAACACCATGCACCTCATCGCGGATGAGGTCGCGGGTGCCGTCCGCATCCCGCTCATCCACATCATCGATGAGACCGCGGCGGCGCTGCGCGCCCAGGGGCTGAGGCGCCCCCTCCTGCTCGCAACCCGATACACGATGGAGCACGGTTTCTATACCGACCGGATGAAGACGCTGGGCATCGACGTGATGGTCCCGGACTCCGAAGACCGGACTGCCATGCACGACATCATCTTCAGCGAACTGTGCGCCGGATCAGTGAGGGACGACTCGCGCGACCGTGCCTTGGCCATGATCGGGAAAGCGAAGGCCGCCGGTGCCGACAGCGTCATCCTCGGCTGTACGGAAATCTGCCTTCTGCTGGATCCGGAGACCCTGCCTCTGCCCTGCATCGATTCGACGACCGTTCATGCCCGCGCCGCCGTGGACTTCGCGTTCTCCCCCGAGATGGCTGCCGACGCGGCGGAATAGGTCAGACGGTCTGGCCGCAGGCGCGGCGGAATCGGCGCACCGTTTCCGCCATCCCGAATTCCAGTGCATCGGCCGTCAGGCCATGGCCGATGGAAACCTCTGCCAGATGGGGAATGCGCCGGACCAGCGGTGGCAGGTTCGCGACCGTGAGGTCGTGGCCGGCATTGACGCTGAGCCCTTCGGCCTTCGCGGTATCGGCCGTCTGCCCGAGCTTCTCGATGATCGCCGCTGCACGTTCCGGAGCGTCGTAGCAGCCACCATAGGGCCCGGTGTAGAGCTCGATTCGATCCGCCCCCGTCGCCTTCGCGAGCCGCACCGCTTCCACGTCACCGTCGCCATCGGCAAACAGCGACACGCGAATTCCCTTCGCCTTCAGCCGCGCCACGATCGGCTTCAGCATCTCGCCGTCGCGGCGGAAGTCAAAGCCGTGGTCGGACGTCGCCTGGCTCGGATCGTCCGGCACCAGCGTCACCTGCTCCGGTTCCGTCCGCTCGCAGAGCGTCAGGAATTCCTCGCTCGGATATCCCTCGATGTTGAACTCGGCCTCAGGGAACTCGTCGTCGATCAGCGCCCGGATGACCGGCAGGTCGGAGAAGCGGATATGCCGCTGGTCCGGCCGAGGATGCACCGTCAACCCGCTTGCGCCGGCCTGCAGCGCAATGCGTCCTAGATGCTCCAGGCTCGGCCATGGCAGGTCGCGCCGGTTGCGCAGCATGGCGATGGCATTGATGTTGACCGAGAGCGTGGTCGGCATGGCTCTGCTTCCGATTGGGACGATGTTCCCGTGGTTTATGCCAGCCGCGGCACGAATGCCAACGAGTTTAGCGCATGCACCCATCTTCGATTTTGATGATGCCGCCTTGCCTCTTCCCGGCAGCAGCTGCGACAGAACATCGCGAAGCTGGGTATGACACCCTTGCTGAATACCAAACGTCAATTCTAACAGGGATTTAACCTGACAGGTCGGTGGCGCAGCAGTAGCCAGACACTGGTCCTTCCAACCAATGAATGAGTATCATCATGCACTCGCTCCTCTCCCGCTACGCTACGCCCCTCGTCACCGGGCTCTTCGTCGTCTCGCTCGTCTCGGGCATTGCCCTCTTCTTCCATTTCCAGAGCGGCGCCTTCCATTCGATGCACGAGTGGCTGAGCATGGTGCTCATCCTCCCCTTCATCCTGCATATCTGGAAAAATTGGCGCCCGTTCCAGAACTACTTCAAACGCCTGCCAATGGCGCTCGCCATCGGCGTGTCCATCGCCGCATCCATCCCTTTCGCCTGGCCCGCATTGACCTCGACCGGCCCCTCCACCGGCAACCCTGCCGTTGCCATGGCGGGCGTCATCACCGGAAGCCCTGCTGCCGAGGTCGCACCTCTGTTCGACCAGACGGAAGAGGCATTCCTGGCACTGCTGAGTGAGGGAGGTTTCCCCGTTTCGGATGCGCGCAAGACGCTGCGCGAGATCGCAGCCGAGTCGGGCAAGACGGACCGCGACGTCGTTGCACTCCTTGCCTCGATGCGGAAGTGATCGGTAGAGCGGAGCGCTCGCCTCTCATTTGACGATGGTGATCGTCTCCGCCGCGCGGGTGATGGCAGTGTAGAGCCAGCGCTCGCGCGTGTCGCGAAAGGCCCAGCTCTCGTCGAACAACACGACGTTGTTCCACTGCGAGCCCTGCGCCTTGTGGACGGTTAATGCATAGCCGTAATCGAACTCGTCGTAGCGCTTGCGCGTCGACCAGGGAATTTCCTCTTCGCTCTCGAAGGCAGCCTTCAGGAGCTTTATCTTCGCAGCACCGCGATCCATGTCGTCGTCTTCGGGGCGGATCATCAGGTTGATGCCGGGCTTGACGGTCTCGCGGGATGAGCTCATTACCTGCCAGAGCGAGCCGTTCAAGAGCCCCTTCACCTGGTCGTTGCGCAGGCAGACGAGCTTGTCGCCCGACTGCGGGTAGCCGGTGCTGAACCCCTTCAACTCGCGGAGCCGCTGGTTGTAGCGCTTGCGTGTCTTGTTCGTGCCGACCAGCACCTGGTCCGCCTCCAGCACCAGAGCCTGGTTCACCTCGTTTCGCGAAATCACCTGGGCGGTGCCGTAGTCGCCATACATGATCTCCTTGCCCTCGCGCACGTTCATGGCGAGCTGGATGATCGGGTTGTCGCGGGCCTGGCGGTGGATCTCGGTCAGCAGGTAATCCGGTTCCTGCTCGGTGAAGAAACCGCCTCCGGAAACGGGCGGCAGTTGTCCGGGGTCGCCGAGGACCAGGATCGGTGTCCCGAAGCTCAGGAGATCCCGGCCAAGCTGCTCGTCCACCATGGAGCACTCATCGATGACGATCAGCGCTGCCTTCGCGACCGGACTCTGGCGGTTGATGGAAAACATTGGCGAGATCGAGGTCTTGCCGGTCTCCTCGTCGGAGACCTCCTCCTCGCCGCGCGGCCGGTAGATCAGCGAATGGATCGTCTTGGCGTTCTTGGCGCCGCGTGAACGCAGCACCTGCGCTGCCTTGCCGGTGAAGGCGGCGAAAAGGACCTCGCCGTCGACATGCTCGGCGAAATGCTTGGCCAGCGTTGTCTTGCCGGTACCGGCATAGCCGAATAGCCGGAAAACCTCCTGGCGGCCATCCTTGAGCCAGCGCGAAACGGCCTTCAGGGCCTCGTCCTGTTGCGGGGCGAATTGCATGGCTGCGACATGGCAGGATTCTGGACGCTACCGCAACCGAAAAGAACGAAAGCAGATCAAGACTAACTAGATAACGGATCGTTGGCGAGCGCGATCGGTTCGCCGTGAGGTGTCGCCTCCGCCGCGCGCTGCCAGCTTTTCTGAAGCCCGAGTATAGCTTCGGCATCCGCGATGCCCTTGCCCACCAGCAGGCCCGTCAGCGCCTCCACCCAGCAATCGAAATAATCGCTGCCGTCTGCGGCTCGTCCGGGCTTGTGAACCTCCGCCGACAGCGAATCCGCCCATTCACCCCAAGAGAAAAGCCCCCTCTCGTGAAGGTGCACGGTGATCGCGAAGGCCTCGGCTGCCCAAGGCTCCGGAAACACCGGATCGCCCTCTTCAGACCGCGGTAGGCCCTCCGTCTGGGCAAGTCGCGATCTTGCTTCACACGCGCTCAAGATAGCTCTCCCATGCGTCGATCGAAACCGTCAGCGTCGGATCGGCGCCCTCGCCCCAGATTTCGCCGCCATCGAACACGACGGTGTAGACCCATTGCGGGTTTTCGCCGTGCCCGTGCGCATTGTCGTCGGCAAAGACGAAGGAGCCCTGCACCGCCTCCACCACGCCGGTCTTCTCCCGTGCATAGCGGGGCAAGCGCGTGTGCGTCACGGGATTGAAGTTACGCGTGCGCACCCGGTCGCCAACCGCAAATCGTGGCTCGGTGTCCACGGGTCGATCACACGGACCCCCCCGCGCGAGAACGCCCGGCACCATGTCCGCCGTCAGCACCCGCTTCGGCTTTGCCGGCTCCTGCAGCTTGTGCCCGGCGCTGATCTCCTCGTCGCTGGCAAACCCGTGCCGCTCCAGCAGTGTCTCCAGCGCCCGAATCCAGATTTCATAGTAGCTCGCGCCCAGGTACTGGGCCGGCGGAATGTTTTCCCGGGCATGTCGGCTCTCATCCAGCGTCCAGGCGCCGAATGCGCCGCAGGAGAGCGTGATTCCCAGCGCCAGCTTCTCCCACTCCGCGTGGAAGACCGGCTCGTTCTGCTCCGGAGCAACCGGGCCAAACCCCATCTGGCCGCCGAGGTCGTGAGGCCCGTTCATCGCAGCTGCTCCGGCGCAAGCGCCAGGCCGGTGCCGATCATTGCGTTGCGCGTCACGAGATCCGCCAGCGCCTCCTCATCCAGATCCTGCGTGCCATCCGGACGCATCGGCACCACGAGATAGCGGAGCTCGGCCGTCGAATCCCAGACGCGGATCTTCGTGTCGTCAGGCAGCGTCACGCCGAATTCGGCCAGCACGCCGCGCGGATCGATCACCGCCCGCGAGCGGTAGGCTGGCGCCTTGTACCAGACGGGGGGCAGGCCGAGCACGGCCCACGGGTAGCAGGAGCAGAGCGTGCAGACGACAAGGTTGTGAGTCTCGGGCGTGTTGAAGACCGCCCGCATGTGTTCCCCCTGGCGGCCGGTAAATCCGAGACTGGCGATCGCGGCCGTGGCATCGCGTCGGAGCCAGTCGGCGAAGTCCGGATCGCTCCACGCCTTCGCAACCACGCGCGCGCCGTTGCGCGGGCCCACCTTCGTCTCGTAGGTCTCGACGATCGCATCGATGGCCGCGGGATCGATCAGACCCTTTTCCGTAAGCACCGTCTCGAGAGCCTTCACACGAGCCTGCATGTCCGAATAGCGGTTGTCGTGGTGGTGATGATCGTCATCGTCGTGATGGTGATGGTCGTGGTGATCCATCGTCCCCTCCTCTACCTGAGCATCGGCCAGAGACTGATGACGAGCAGCACAGCCATGGTAATGTTGAACCACTTGAGCCGCACCGGCACCGACAGCCAGTCACGCAGCGCCGAGCCGAATCCGGCCCAGGTCGAGACGCTTGGCAAGTTGACCAGCGCAAAGGCTACTCCGACCAGCAAAACCGTCGGCACGTAGGCGGCCGGGTCGGTATAGGTGGCCATGGCCGTCACCGCCATCACCCAGGCTTTCGGGTTGACCCACTGGAACGCGGCGGCCCCGAGGAAGCTCATCGGCTGCGCCCCCGCCTCACCCTCAGAAAGACTGCGTGACGTGCCGATCTTCCACGCAATCCAAACGAGGTAGGCGCCACCGGCGAACTTCAGCAGCGTGTAGACAAGCGGGACGCTCTGCATCAGCGCACCGAGCCCCAGCCCCACCCCGATCAGCAGCGACAGGAAGCCTGCGCCTATCCCCAGCATGTGCGGGATCGTGCGGCGGAACCCGAAGTTCACGCCGGAAGCAAACAGCATCATGTTGTTGGGGCCGGGCGTGATCGAGGTCGTAAAGGCAAACAGGACCAAGGCCAGAAACGTCTCCAGCGGCATGTCTTCTCCAGGCGCCAATGCGTTGATTTGACCAAATGGTCGCCTCGTTCGACGGGCGGCCTGTCAAAGCTTTATGCTCAATCCCCCACAGCTTCAAGCGGGCTTGGCAGACAACCGTTACGCCTTATCTTGCCTCCATTGTGCAGGAGCAAGCGATGATGGACGACACCCTTCCCACAGTCACTCTCTCGAACGGCGTCACCGTGCCGGCACTCGGTCTCGGGACATGGCAGATGGGAGAGGACGCGCGCGCAGCCCAGCGGGAGGTCGAGGCCCTGCGACACGGGATCGACCTCGGCCTGACACTGATCGACACAGCAGAAATGTATGGCGAAGGTGGTGCCGAGGAGATCGTCGGAGAGGCGATCAGCGGAAGGCGGGACGACGTCTTCCTGGTCAGCAAGGTCTATCCCTGGAACGCCAGCCGCGAGGGCACGATCGCCGCCTGCGAGCGGAGCCTCAAGCGCATGAAGAGCGATCGCATCGACCTCTATCTCCTCCACTGGCGCGGAGAGCATCCGCTGGCGGAAACCGTCGACGCCTTCGAGACGCTTCGACGCCAGGGCAAGATCGGTGCATGGGGTGTCTCGAACTTCGATCTCGGCGACATGCAGGAACTACTTGCGCTCCCCGATGGACGTAACTGTGTTGCCAACCAGGTACTCTACAACCTATCGCGCCGGGGCGTGGAATACGATCTCCTGCCCTGGTGCCAGGAGCGCGGGATCACCCTCATGGCCTATTCGCCCATCGAACAGGGAAGCCTCGCCCGCAACGAGGCCCTCATCCACATCGCCAAAGCCTACCAGGCGACCCCGGCGCAGGTGGCGCTTGCCTTTCTGCTGGAACGGGACGGCGTGATCGCCATCCCAAAATCCTCCCATGCGGCGCGCGTCGCCGAAAACCGGGAGGCAGCGGCGCTGGACCTTACCGACGAGGATCTGGACGCACTGGATGCCGCCTTCCCGCCGCCGAGCCGGCCCACACGACTGGAGATGATCTGATCACATTCCTTGCGGTCCGCGGTTCATCGCCGCGATCCCGGTGCGGCAGATCTCGATCAGACCGAGCGGCTTCAGGATCGCTACGAACTGGTCGATCTTTGAGGACTTGCCGGTAATCTCCAGGATGAAGTGCTCGACCGTCGCGTCCACCACCTTGGCCTGGAAGGCGTCGGCAAGCCGCAGTGTCTCGGCGCGGTGCTCGCCGGAGCCCACGACCTTGATCAGCGCTACCTCGCGCTCGATTGGCCGCTCCTGACCAAGGCTCTGGGCCCTGACCGTCAGGTCGACCACGCGGTGCACCGGCACGATGCGCTCGAGCTGCGCCTTGATCTGCTCAAGAACGCTCGGGGTGCCGCGCGTCACGATGGTGATTCGCGACAGATGCGCCTCGTGCTCCGTCTCCGAGACGGTGAGGCTCTCGATGTTGTAGCCGCGGCCGGAGAACAGGCCGATGACACGGGCCAGCACGCCCGGCTCGTTGCTGACGAGCACCGAGAGCGTGTGGCTTTCAGCCTTTGCCGTCTCGGGAGCGATGAAATAGGCCGAGCCGGTGGGTAGATGATGGGCATTCATTGGTTTGCGTCCACTACTTCAGGAATGACTTTAACAAGCGGTGCTTACACGAGCTGTCGGCCCTTGGCGTCGATCGCCGTCGCAACGGCCTCGTCGGTCGCCTCGTCGGGCAGCAGCATCTCGTTATGCGCCTTGCCGGACGGGATCATCGGGAAGCAGTTGGCGAGGTTGGCCACGCGGCAGTCAAAGATCACCGGCTTCTTGACCGCGATCATCTCCTCGATCTTGCCATCGAGCTCCTTTGGGTCGTCGCAATACATGCCGACGGCGCCATAAGCCTCCGCCAGCTTGACGAAGTCCGGCATAGCTTCCGTGTAGGAGTTGGACAGGCGGTTGCCGTGCAGAAGCTGCTGCCACTGGCGCACCATGCCCATGTATTGGTTGTTGAGGATGAAGATCTTGATCGGCAGATTGTACTGGATGGCACAGGACATTTCCTGGATGCACATCTGGATCGACGCGTCGCCGGCGATGTCGATGACCAGCGCATCCGGATGCGCCACCTGGACGCCGATGGCGGCCGGCAGGCCATAGCCCATCGTTCCGAGACCCCCGGACGTCATCCACCGGTTGGGCTCCTCGAAGCCGAAGAACTGCGCTGCCCACATCTGGTGCTGGCCGACCTCGGTCGTCACGAAGGTCTCCCTGCCCTTCGACAGTTCGTAGAGCCGTTCGATCGCATATTGCGGCATGATGACGTCGTTGGACGGCTTGTAGGCGAAGGACTTGCGCGCTCTCCAGCGGTCGATGCTGTCACGCCACTCCTGCGTCTGGCTCTTCTCGGGCTTCGTCGGCAGGGCACGCCACAGGCGGACCATATCCTCCAGCACCGTTCCGACGTCGCCGAGGATCGGAATATCGACGCGGACATTCTTGTTGATCGACGACGGGTCGATGTCGATGTGGATCTTCCGCGAGTTCGGCGAGAAGGCATTGATCCGACCGGTGATGCGATCATCGAAGCGAGCGCCGATGCAGACCATGACGTCGCAGTCATGCATCGCCATGTTCGCTTCGTAGGAGCCATGCATGCCGAGCATGCCGAGCCAGTTCTTGCCCGAAGCCGGATAGGTGCCGAGCCCCATCAGGGTCGAGGTGATCGGGAAGTCCGTCAATTCGACGAGCTCGCGCAGCAGGCGCGACGCTTCCGGGCCGGAATTGACTACTCCGCCGCCCGTATAGAGAACGGGCCGCTTAGCCGTCGCCATGAGCTCGACAGCCGCCTGGATTGCCTTCAGGTCGCCCTGCAGCTTCGGTGTATAGCTCTTGTTTACCGGCGCTTCGCCGGGAGGCGTGTAGGTGCCTGTAGCGAATTGTATATCCTTCGGAACGTCGACGACAACCGGGCCGGGACGACCGGTCTGCGCAATACGGAAGGCCTCGTGGATGATGCCCGCCAGTTCGTTGACGTCCTTGACCAGCCAGTTGTGCTTCGTGCAGGGCCGCGTGATGCCGACGGTGTCGCATTCCTGGAAGGCATCCGAGCCGATCAGGGTCGTCGGGACTTGTCCCGAGATGCAGACCAGCGGCACCGAATCCATCAGCGCATCCTGCAGCGGCGTTACGGCATTGGTGGCACCCGGGCCGGACGTGACCAGCATGACGCCGACCTTGCCGGTCGAACGAGCATAGCCTTCCGCGGCGTGGCCGGCGCCCTGCTCGTGGCGAACGAGGATGTGCTGGATCTCCTCCTGCTGGAAGATCTCGTCATAGATCGGCAAGACCGCACCACCGGGATAGCCAAAGATGTGCTCCACCCCGTTATCCTTCAGCGCCCTCAGAACGATCTCCGCTCCCGTCATCCGATTGTTGCTATCCGTCATTGTCTGGTCCATCCGCTGCTGGTCTGCTGTTCCGTGATCGAGGCATAAAAAAAGGCCCCTTGAGGAGCCTGTCTTTCCGCGCATGGGTGGCTAACGCCGGATGGTTACACCATCCTGCCCATGCGCGTTCCCACCACGATAAGTGCGTTCAAAATCGTCATGCGCGGAAGTGTTAGACAGATTAATGCCCTGCGTCAACGCGATCTGGCGAAAAATTACCCGCTCCTGCAGCCATCTGTCCGCACAAGCCCTTACACCACTTGTTAAATCGGCTGGGCTACACTGGGCATTGGTCTGCAGCTTTGGGAGCATCCGTTCCGCCTCCCGCTCGACGACAGGGCTTCGTTTTGCGAAACAACGACTTGCACCGTTCCATCTCGGCTGGCGAACAGGATCGCCGCGACGCGCATCTCGCAGGCAATCGCATGCTTGGGCGCGTGGTCGCCTGCAATGGCTCGAAAGCAACGATTGCGGCCGTGGCGGAAAGCGGCGAGACCGCGCTCACCGAACTCTGGTCGGTCGGACGCCTGATCTCGATCGGTGTCGGCAGCAACCGGGTCGTGGCCCTCGCCTACTCGATGAGTACCGATGAAAAAAGCTGGGGCGAGCAGAACGACAATAGCTTCCAGATCGAAGCCGAATTGCTGGGCGAAGTCCGGGTCGGGCCGGATGGCCGAGAAGAATTTTCCGGCGGCATATCCCGCTATCCCTATCTTGGCGCCATTGCCCATCGCATCCGCGCCTCCGACCTCCTGCGCATCTACGACGCGGGCAAGAACGACAGCTGCGTCATCGGCAAGCTGACTCAGGACGAGACCATCGATGCGGCCATTCACATACCGTCAATGCTGTCCAAGCATTTCGCCATCGTCGGCTCCACCGGGGTCGGAAAATCGACGGCAGTATCACTCCTGCTTCACAAGGCCATCGAATCCGACCCGAAGCTCAGGGTGCTGATCCTTGATCCGCACAACGAGTTCGCCGCCGCCTTCCCCGGTCATGCGGTGGTGATCGATCCCGAGACTCTCGACCTGCCCTTCTGGCTGATGAAGCTCGAGGAGTTTGCGGAAGTGCTTTACCGAGGGCGTCCTCCTGTCGCCGAGGAACTCGACATCCTGCGCGATCTCATCCCGGAAGCGAAGCGGGCGTTCCGCGGTGGCGAGACCGGCTTGATGCGCCGCACGACCGAGAAAAGCTCCATTACGGCGGACACCCCGGTTCCCTACAGAATGGCGGATCTGCTGGCGCTGATCGACGAGCGCATCGGTCGCCTGGAAGGCCGAGGCGAAAAACCGGTCCTGCGGCACCTGAAGATGCGAGTCATGTCGGCGATCAACGATCCCCGCTATCATTTCATGTTCTCCAACAACACGATCCAAGACACGATCATGGAGACCATCGCCCACATCTTCCGCATTCCGGGCGGTGACAAGCCGATCTGCACGTTTCAGCTGGCGGGCATTCCGTCAGAAGTGGTCAACTCGATCGCATCGATACTCTGTCGGATGGCTTTCGAGCTCGCCCTCTGGAGCAACGGCGCCATCCACATGCTGGTCGTGTGCGAGGAGGCCCACCGATATGTCCCGGCGGACCCCGAGCGAGGCTTCTTCCCGACCCGCCAGGCGATTGCCCGCATTGCCAAGGAAGGCCGCAAGTACGGCGTGTCGCTCGGCGTCATCACCCAGCGACCGGGGGAACTGGACCAGACGATTCTGTCCCAATGCTCGACATTGTTCGCAATGCGCCTTTCGAACGACCGCGACCAGGAAATCATCCGCTCGGCAATCCCGAACTCCTCCATCTCGACGCTGAGCTTCCTTTCGTCGCTCGGAAATGGCGAAGCGATTGCGTTCGGCGAAGCGATAGCCGTACCGATGCGCCTGCAGTTCGCCCGTGTGGAGAAGAGATATCTGCCGAAGGCGAACGGTGTCCTCGACAAGGGTAGCGAGGAAACGCCCGATACAGTTGACCTTCGTAGCGTCGTTGCAAGGATGCGCTCCGTCAGCGCACCCGAACTGGGCCCCTGCCGCCAGGGAACCGATCATGCCGACAATGCCTTCCGGCGAAGCGATGCCGACGACCTGGAACAGGATTCGGGCATGGGCGAAATGGAACTGGACCGCTGGGCTCGAAGTGTCACACCATCCCCTCCACCGACCCCATACAGACCGGGCGATACAGCAAGACCCGAGCGCTACCGTCCGGATATGCTGCCGGGCGCCACACGATCGCCCACCGCGCCGCCTTCAACCTCGTATGAACCGTCACCGGCCCATCGCCAACCTGTCACCGATGACGGCGCGCCAGCGGCCCATCGCTCCCTGCGTGCCGACGGCGGCTTGCGCTCCTCCCAGCCGCTTCGTCGGGAGGGGTCCCTTCGCGACACCTTGCTGAAGAAGCCGCTGAGCAGCCTCTACGACAACAGGGACTGAGGCTCGGAGGGATCGATCCTCCTCCAGCTCTCGTCCATCTGGTTGCGGAACCAGGTCATCTGCCGTTTCGCGTACTGGCGCGTGAGCGCCGATGTGCGCTCGATGACCTCCCCGGCCGTCATCTGCCCCTTGAGCATGGCCGTGATCTGGGCCACTCCGATCGCCTTCATGGCGGGAACATCGGGATCGGGATGAAGTGCGAGGAGCGCCTCTACCTCCTCCACGGCACCGCAATCGAACATCTGCTCGAAGCGCCTGTTGATCCGCTCGTGCAGGACCGCCCGGTCGGGAAGCGCAACCACCTTCAATGCCCGCTCGCCCTTGACGACAACGGGCCCAGGCTTTCCCTGATAGTCGAGGATGGAACGGCCGGTCGCGTGCAGAACCTCGAGCGCCCGCACGATCCGCTGCCCGTCCGCCCGCCTGAGTGTTGCGGCAGCAGCGGGATCGAGCGCCGTAAGCTCCGCATGAAGCCGGTCCGCCCCTTCCTCCTTCAGTCGCTGACGCAAACCCGAACGAACATCATGTGCGATCTCGGGCATGTCGGACAGGCCGCCGGTCAGGGCATTGAAGTAGAGGCCGGTGCCGCCCACGAAGATCGGCATCCTCCCCTCGTCGCGCAGCCGCGGCAGAAGCTCCGCCACATTGCGCAGCCATTCGCCCGTCGAATGGGCATCGGTCGCCCTGACATAACCGTAAAGATGATGCGGGATGCCGGCCATCTCCTCCTCGGATGGACGCGCGGTCAGGACACGCAAGGTGTCATAAACTTGCATGCTGTCGGCATTGACGACCACGCCTCCGGTTTCGGCCGCACACCGGAGCGCAAGCGCCGACTTGCCGCTGGCGGTCGGCCCCGTTATCAGGATCGCGTCGTAATTTCTTGCAAGGTCCTTCATATGGCTTCCGTTGCCACGCTCATCGCCCATCCGTCAAATGCCGTTCTGTCCGCAATCGTGGGCGAGACAGCGGCCGAGGCGGTGAACGCTGCCGGACTGTACTGGCTGGCGGACGGGATTGCCTGCGATATTGCGCTGCGCGACGGCACCGACGTGGAGGCCGCAGAACAGAAGCTTCGGGATGCCGTGGCGGGAATGCCGGTCGATCTCGTGATCCAGGAGGCCGAGACGCGCCGCAAGAAGTTCCTGATTGCCGACATGGACTCCACCATGATCGGCCAGGAGTGCATCGACGAACTCGCCGATGTCGTTGGCCTCAAGGACAGGGTGGCGGAAATCACGGCGCGCGCGATGAATGGCGAGATTGCCTTCGAGCCCGCCCTGCGCGAGCGGGTCGCACTCCTGAAGGGCCTGCCTATCTCGGTTGTCGACGAGGTCATCGCCAAGCGCATCACGCTGACATCCGGCGGACCGGAACTCATCGCGACGATGAGGAAGAACGGCTTCCATACCGCGCTGGTATCCGGCGGGTTCACCGTCTTCACCAATCCGATTGCCGCCCGCCTCGGCTTCCACGAGAACCGCGCTAACCTTCTGCTCGCCGAAGATGGCATTCTGACCGGCAAGGTCGCCGAGCCCATCCTCGGCAAGCAGGCGAAGATCGACGCCGTGATCGACATCTCCGCCCGGCTCGGCATTTCCACCGATGACGTCATTGCCGTGGGCGACGGCGCCAACGACCTCGGCATGCTGAACCTTGCCGGCTCGGGCGTCGCGCTCCACGCCAAGCCAACCGTCGCGGCCCAGGCGAGGATGCGGGTTGACCATGGCGACCTGACGGCGCTCCTCTACATCCAGGGCTATCGCAAGTCGGATTTTGCGAGCCCATGACCCTGAACGAGCCGCCGCTGATCATCCTCGACACACCGCGCCTCCGCGTTCGCAACTGGGTAGAGAGCGACCGTGACCTTTTCCGGGAGATCAACTCCGATCCCAAGGTCATGGAATTCTTTCCCTTCCGCCGCAGCCATCAGGAATCGGATGCGCTCCTCGACAAGCTCAACGGCTCGATCCGGGATACCGGCCTCGGCTTCTATGCCCTGGAACTGAAGCACTCCGATGAGCCGATCGGCTTCTGCGGCCTCTCCCACCCCAATATGCCGGAAATCTTTCCGGCCGAGACGGTCGAGATCGGCTGGCGCCTGGCCACGCGCTTTTGGGGCAACGGCTATGTGACGGAAGCCGCCCGGGCACTGTTGGACTTCGCGTTCAACGAGAAGGCTATCCCCGCCCTGCTTGCCTTCGCCGTCGAAGCGAACCATCGGTCGACGGCGGTGATGAAGCGCATCGGCATGCGCCCGTGGCCGCAGATGGATTTCGACCATCCGCGCGTGCCCGATACGCATCCCCATCTCAAGCGGCATGTCGTCTATGCCGCCACAGCAGACTTTCTCGGACGTTGACTACTCGAGCGGCACTGCCACGAAGCGCAGTGCGCCAGTCGGATCGGCGATCATCAGGTGGACGTTGCGACGCCCTTCCGCCTTCAGGGCATCGATCCGATCCGTCACCGCCGTCGGGCTGTCGACGAAGTCCTGTGCGACCTCAACGATCACATCACCCCGCTTCAGGCCCTTGTCCGCCGCTGCCGATCCATCCTCGACATCCGTGATCACGACACCCTCGACGCTATCGTCGATGCCAAACTCGGCGCGCCTCTCGTCGTCGAGCGGCGCAATCGTCATGCCGAGGGCGACTGCAGGATCTTGCTCCGCCTCTCCATTCTGATCCTCACCCTGCTCGCCACCATCGGGCATCGGCTCCTCACCCTCGGGATTGACGCCTTCCTCGGCGTCCTCGTCCGAAGGACTGTCCTCCAGCCGTCCAAGCGTGACCTTGACCGTCTCTTCCTTGCCGTCACGCAGAACCGTCACGTCGACGGCCTTACCGACGGGGCTTTCAGCCACCACGCGCGGCAGGTCGCGCATCTCCCGCACCGGCACGCCGTCGAAGGTCAGGATCACGTCGCCCGCCTTGATCGAGCCGTCATCGACCGGGCCGCCCTTGACCACGCCGGAGACCAGCGCGCCGCGCACGCTGTCCAGCCCCAGGCTTTCCGCCACCTCATCGGTCACCGGCTGAATCCGCACGCCGAGCCAGCCACGCCGCGTTTCGCCAAACTCGATCAACTGGTTGACGATGTTCTGCGCAAGCTCCGTGGGCACGGCGAAGCCGATGCCGATCGACCCGCCCGACGGCGAGATGATCGCGGTGTTGATACCGATCACCTCACCCTTCATGTTGAAGAGCGGGCCACCGGAATTGCCCTTGTTGATGGCGGCATCAGTCTGGATAAAGTTGTCATAGGGCCCGGCGTTGATGTTACGGCCTCGCGCCGAGATGATGCCCACGGTCACCGATCCGCCAAGCCCGAAGGGGTTGCCGATCGCCATCACCCAGTCGCCGATCCGCATCTGGCGCGAATCGCCGAAACGGACCGCCTTGAGCGGCGCCGGCGGCTCCACCTTCAGGACCGAGAGATCGGTCTTGGGGTCGGTCCCGACCAGTGTCGCCTTCAACTTGCTGCCGTCCGGGAAGACGACCTCGATGTCGTCTGCATCTTCGATAACGTGGTTGTTGGTGACGACGAATCCGGACGGGTCGATGACGAAACCGGAACCGAGCGAATTGACCTTCTGATTTCCCCCCTGGCTCCCATCGCCGTCAAAGAACTCATCGAAGAACTCTTCAAATGGCGAACCATCCGGCGTCTGCGGTGCCTGGGGTCCTGCTCCCGCGCCCCCGACGCTCTGCGAGGTCGATATGTTCACCACGGCATCCAAGAGACCCTCGGCGAGATCGGCGACGGAGGCCGGACCCGTGCCTATAGCCGGCCCAGTCGTAGGCGCGGCCGTGACCGTTGGCACCGCAGTCGGGGGCGCAGGCAGCATGGCGTCCGGTGCCAGATCCTGAGCTTCTCGTTGAGGCGTTTCCTGTGCAGATGGGGGAGCGACCTCCTGCTTCGGGGTGCCATTCTGTGGCGCCTGGGGTGCATCGGCTGGCGGGCTACTTTTCTGCGCCTGCGCCCCCGCGGCAATGGCAACGATGGCGACCGCTGCGACGGAACGCTTCAACGACGATAGAACCGATTGAGCCATCGGGCCCCCCTTGTATGAATATCCTGACTGAGGCTATGCCGCCACAGCACATCCTGCTGACTTTCCCCGCAAGATAGGGCGGATTGAAGACCGAAGAAATTGCCTTTTTCGTGAGACATGCAGGCAGCAGGAACGATGCTCGAATGAAAAGAGGCGGCCGGAGCCGCCTCTTGCATCAACCGCCATTTGCAGGTGCCGCAGGAACACCTGGCGAAGCCCCCGCCGCAGCGGGCGGAGCCGTCGGTGTCTGGCTGGAGACACCAGCAGAGCCCCCTTGCGAATTGTTCAGGTACTTGAAGAACTCCGAATCCGGCGACAGGACCATGGTCGTGCCCTGATCGGCGATGGAGGCGACATAGGCCCGCATCGACCGGTAGAATTCGAAAAAGCCAGGATCGCGACCGAATGCCTCGCCGAAAATCTTCGTGCGTTCAGCATCGCCTTCGCCTCGGATGATTTCGGAGTCTCGCTGGGCAGCGGAGACGATCTCCACCACCTGACGGTCGGCGATCGCGCGCCGCGTCTGGCCCAGTTCGTTACCGCGGGCACGGATCAGTTCGGCTTCGGCGAGACGCTCGGCCTTCATCCGCTCGAAGGTCTGCTGCGAGACTTCCTGGGTAAGGTCCGTGCGACGGATACGGACGTCGCGGACTGCAAGGCCCAGCGACTCGGCCGCATCGCGCAGCTGTGCATTGACTTCCTGCATCATCTGCGACCGTTCGTCCGACAGGGCTGCATCGAAGTTGCGCAGACCATAGACACGGCGAAGAGCGGCGTCGAGACGGGTGCGAAGACGGGCCTCGGCAGCCTCCCGGTCGCCGGAAACCGTTTCGCGGAACCGCCGGGGATCGCTGATCTGGTAGACCACGAACGCGTCGACCTCGTAGAAGGCACCGCCGCGGACCTGGACGCGGATGTCGTCGAGATCGAAGCGTAGCGCCCGGTCCTCAACATACTGCACCCGGTCAGCGTCCATGAAGGCGAAGGGCAGTTTGAAGTACAGGCCAGGCTCCGCCTTTACGTCCTGAATCTCACCGAAGCGGACAACGATAGCCTGCTCCCGCTCGTTCACCACGAAGACGGACGAGTAAATGAGGAAGAGCAGGATCGCGAGACCGATCAAAATAGCTGGGAGGCGATTGGAACTCATCGGTTATCCCCCTGCTGGCTGCTGCCACGGTTCAGTTCGTTGAGGGGCAGGTACGGAACGACGCCCTGCCGCTCATCCATGATGATCTTGTTGGAATTCTTCAGGACCGTCTCCATGGTCTCGAGGAAGATACGCTGGCGCGTGACCTCTGGGGCGGTGGCATATTCGTCATAGATGGAGATGAAGCGCTGCGCCTCACCCTGTGCCTCGTTCACGACGCGATCCTTGTAGGCTGCCGCCTCTTCGCGGATCTGCGCGGCTTGACCGCGAGCCTGACCCAGTTGCTGGTTGGCGTACTGGTTGGCCTCTTCGACGAAACGGTCCTCATCCTGCTCGGCGCGCTGCACTTCTTCGAAGGCATCGGCGACTTCGCGCGGCGGAGCCGCATCCTCGATCGGTACGGCATTGATGGAGATGCCGGAACCGTAGGTGTCCATCGTCCCCTGAATGATCGCGCGGACCTCGGTCGAGATGTCCTCACGATTGTCGCGGAAGATATCCTGCGCCGGGCGGCGACCGACCACCTCGCGCATGGCGCTCTCGGCGACCTGCTGCAACGTGGCTGAGGGGCTTTCCAGGTTGAAGAGATAGGCCTTCGGGTCGCTGACGGTATAGAGCACCGAGAACTGCACGTTGACGATGTTCTGGTCCCCAGACAGCATGAGGCCAGCGGAGGATTGGGCGCTGCCTGCAGCACCGATATTCTGCTGCTGCTCGGTGACCTTGACGATCTCGACGGTCTCGAAGGGCCAGAAATGGAAATGCAGGCCGGGCATGGAGATTTCTTCCTTCGGCTTGCCGAAGCGAAGTTCCACGCCGCGCTCATCCGGCTGAACGGTATAGACGGACTGGATCGCTAGGAACGCAACGATCGCGAGGACGACGAAGACCGCAGCCCCGCCGTTGAAGCCACCAGGGACGATCCCGCGAAGACGGTCCTGGCTGCGGCGGATCAGGTCTTCCAGATCCGGAGGACCACCACTTCCGCTTCCGCCACCGCCCCGAGGACGGTTCGAACCACCGCCACCCCATGGGCCCTGATTATTGCCGCCGCCGCCGCCCCACGGGCCGCCGCCGCCATTCTGATTGCTCCAGGGCATCAAAACCTCTTTGTTTGCCACTCCCAAATACGTGGAAGCGCAGCTCCCTCGTCCTGCCCCCGTTATAGGGAGGCCGGCCGGTGCTTTCAACGATGCGTCAATAACTTCGGGGTGTTTGATAACGAAATGTTTCAGTTTGTCGCGGGGCGACGGCGATAGATCGCAAAACGGGTCGGATAGTCGTCCCGCTCACCCGCTGGAACGAGCGTCTCCTCGACCTTCTCGAATACAGCGGGATCGATAGGCGGAAAGAACGTGTCTCCGTCCGGAACGGCAATCTCGACATGCGTGACATAGAGCATGTCGACGAGGTCCATCACCTGCCGGTAGATCTCGCCCCCACCGATCACGCAGACTTCTGCAGCACCGGTTTCGGCAGCAATTGCCTGGGCCTCGGTCAAGGCTTTCTCCACGCCGTCAACTGTTACAGCACCCTGCACGCTGAAATCGCGGCTCCGGGTAATGATGACATGGCGGCGTCCAGGCAACGGCTTGCCGCCGAAGGATTCCAGCGTCTTTCGACCGAGCACGATGGGCTTGCCGATGGTCAGCTCCTTGAAGCGCCTCAGGTCTGTCGAGAGATTCCAGGGCATGCCGCCATCGCGGCCGATGACGCCATTCTGAGCGACCGCGACGACGATGGAGACGGGAACAGTCATACCGCGATCGGTGCCTTGATGCTGGGATCGGCCACGTAGTTCTCCAGCGTAAAATCCTCGTAGCGGAAGGCAAAGAGATCCTTCACTGCCGGATTGATGCGCATGGTCGGCAAGGGCTTCGGAGTTCGCATCAGTTGCAGCTCTGCCTGCTCGAAATGGTTCCTGTAGAGATGCGCATCGCCGAGAGTATGGACAAAATCGCCGGGCTTGAGCCCTGTCACCTGCGCCATCATCATGGTCAGGAGCGCATAGGACGGGATATTGAAGGGAACGCCGAGGAATATGTCGGCGGACCGCTGGTAGAGTTGGCAGGAGAGCCGGCCGTCCGCCACGTAGAACTGGAACAGGCAGTGGCAGGGCGGAAGCGCCATCTCGTCAACCAGCGCCGGGTTCCACGCCGAAACGATGTGGCGGCGGGAGTTCGGGTTGGTCTTCAGTGATTCGATCACATTGGCGATCTGGTCGATATGGCTACCGTCGGGCGCCGGCCAAGACCGCCACTGGGCCCCGTAGACCGGCCCGAGATCCCCATTCTCGTCGGCCCATTCGTCCCAGATGGTAACGCCGTTTTCCCTCAGATAGGCGATGTTGGTATCGCCGCGCAGGAACCAGAGCAATTCGTGGATGATCGACCGCAGGTGCAGCTTCTTCGTCGTCAGGACGGGAAAGCCGTCCTCGAGGTCGAAGCGCATCTGGTAACCGAAGACGGAGCGAGTGCCCGTCCCGGTTCGGTCTCCACGGTCGGTGCCGTGGTCCATCACATGTCGGAGAAGGTCGAGATATTGCCGCATGATTTCATTGCCACTCTGTTCGGCCGGCATCCTACAGGCCGCAGCATCCGGAACCAAGCGCAGACAGGACATCCGTGGCGTCTATCCCCGGAAGTTAGTGCCGGCATCCGGATGGATCGAGGATGCGATCTATTCGAGGTCGCACCCCTTTTCACGGCGTAAGGAAATCCCTATATCTGCCTTGCCGGGCCTCGGTCCGGCTATGGCGATAAACGGTCGATGAAATAAGCCTATTGGACCCGGGGGCGGTACCCGGCGCCTCCACCAAAAACCGGTCTACCGAGACGACCGGCTTCTGATGGGGGCGAAATAGGATCGACAAGGGTGTAAAGATCGAACTTTTGCTCGGCATGATACCGCCGTTATCGGGTCACAATAGTAGTTGCAAACGACAACTATGCGGAAGCTCGTCTCGCTGCCTAATGGCGGTGTGACACTTCAAATCAAGTCCTAAGGGGTCGCACTCTTAGGCGGGGTCCGAAGGCACCTGGCAACAGAAGCCTTCACCTTCTCCCTTTTTTGCGAAATTATATACACTGGCCACCAAGCGGGCGCTTTTCCGCGTATGGCTGGCATGGCATAAGGATGCTTCGAGAAAGCATTCAGAACTGAGAGACAGAACCGCATGGGGCAGGATCATATCCGCTACGATATCTTGGCGCAGGACGCATTGCGCGGTGTTATCCGCAAGGTGTTGAGCGAAGTCGCTGCCACGGGTCGGCTGCCAGGCGACCACCACTTCTTCATCACCTTCCTGACTGGCGCGCCGGGCGTTCGCATCTCTCAGCATCTCAAGACGAAGTATCCCGAGCAGATGACCATCGTCATCCAGCACCAGTTCTGGGACCTGAAGGTATCCGACACCCAGTTCGAGATCGGCCTGTCCTTCTCCGACACGCCGGAGCGGCTGGTAGTCCCGTTCAACGCGATTCGCGGATTCTATGATCCGTCGGTGAATTTCGAGCTCGAGTTCGAGGTTCCGCTGGCGGAAGAGGACGAGAACGCCTCGGCCGAGATCACTGCCATTCCCGTTGAGAGTGCCGCAAGGCATGACGCCGTCGAACAGGCGGAAGGGGAGGAAAAGAAGCCGGCATCAGTCGTGTCGCTCGATTCCTTCCGAAAGAAGCAATAGGGTTGCCGGGCCATGAGCGGTGACGTTGTCAATCTGCGCCAGGCCCGGAAGGCGAAGCAGCGCCTGGAGAAGGAGAGGCAGGCCGATCAGAACCGCCTCACCTTTGGTCGCAGCAAGACGGAAAAGACACTGACGAAGGCGCTGAACCGCAAGGCCGAGCGCTCCCTTGACCAGGGACGACTGGAAAAGCAGGACAATCGCGACTGAACGGCGCACTCCGAAGAGTCGAGGTCGCACAGACGCCAAGCAGGGTATGACCTTTGCTTTCGACAGGAGGC
Source organism: Pseudorhizobium halotolerans (assembly GCF_902153235.2). NCBI lineage: Bacteria > Pseudomonadati > Pseudomonadota > Alphaproteobacteria > Hyphomicrobiales > Rhizobiaceae > Pseudorhizobium > Pseudorhizobium halotolerans. The sequence goes on from NZ_CABFWE030000005.1 coordinate 1,003,250, forward strand.
GCCGGTGATCCGCAAACATTCCGCAACACTGCATGGCCACCGTACCAGTTTCTCCCTCGAGGACGAATTCTGGGAGGAGCTGAAACGCATCGCCGCGGAACGTGGTCTCAGCATCGCCGGCCTCATCGCCTCGATCGACGATGCCAGAGCGCCGGACAGCAATCTTTCGTCTGCGCTGCGGCTGCATGTCCTTCGATGGCACCAGGAAAAAAACGCGTCCGACCTTCGCTGAGGGCTACTGCTCGACGCCGGGCAGGCTCTGGAACACGGGCGGCTCTAGGGGTGCGCCGCCGGGAGCGATCAGTTCCTGGACGGGAGGTACGGTCAGAGCCGGTGGCGCCTCCTCCGCCCTTCGCGCCGCCGCCTCCGCCTCCCTGGCCGCCGCTTCGGCTCGCTCCCGCTCCGCCCTTGCGGCCGCCTCCGCGCGTTGCAGTTCCTCTTCCTCGCGTCGCGCCCGCTCTTCCGCCTCGGCCCTTTCCCGCGCTGCCTGGCGCTCCGCCTCCAGGAAGCGATAAAGTGCCACCTCGCGCCGGAGCCGCTGTTTCTCAAGCACGCTCGCCTGCAGCATCTCCACGCGACGACGCTCGCGCTCGAATGCCCGTAGCGACAGGAAGTTCGTCAGCGGCGCCACGTCGAATTCGACCGACGGATCCTCAAGGTCGCCCGAATAGAGCCAGCGGACCATTGGCTCCCCTCCGGCCAATCCCTCGTCGCCCGGCTCATAGGCGATCGCAAGCTCGCCACGCAGGGCCTGCTCGAGGAGATCAACCCGCACCTCGCCGCTGACCCTGCCGTTGCCGGCGTCGGCCGTGACGTTCTGCGCCCTCGCCTCCCCATCCGTGATGGTGAAGGGGATCACTACTTCGCGGAACGTCGCTTGGCCTCGGCGAACAAACGGGTCCGCCAGCGGACGTATCCTGTCCTCCGTCACCTCTCCCTCCAGCTTGTCGACCTCTTCAAGGAGTGGCGGCAGCGCTTCAGGATCAAGGCGGTTGATGGTGAGGGGTGCGATGGTGATCTCGCCGGAACCGTTGAGCGCATCCAACAAGTCAGCGGGCGTTTTTCCGGTGGACTCGGCTGCCACCAGCGCACTGAACCGGCCGGTTGCAATCGGGCCGTCCTGGCCGTCCCAGACGAGTGCTGCAAGGTCTGCATCCTCCACCGTGAACCTTGTCTGGAAGATCCCCGTGCCTTCACCATTGTTGATCGCAAGACGCCCGCCGATCTTTCCCCCCTGCCACCTGCCCGCAGCATCCTCGATCGCGATCCCGCCATTGCGATGTTCAATCGTGGCCGAGAAGTCGCGGATATCGCCCATCATCCCTGGACGGAACGTCGCGGCGCGGACCTTCAGGTGGGCTTCGCTCATGCCGAAGATCGGCATGGAGAAAGGCTTTTCCGAAAGCTCCCCCGTCTGAGGCTCCTGAACCGGCCCATAGACTGCCTCGGCGAGCCAGGCGAGGTCGAGGCTGTCGACGGTCAGGTCCCCGCTCAGCGTCGTGACGGCGGAGGAGCGATCAAGGGTGAGATTGTCGCTCGCTACCCGGTTTCCGCCGATCTCACCGGCGAGCTTGTCCAGACGAATGCTCTCGGGAGAGATGCTGATCTCGGTCGACATCGTGGTAGGTAAGCCCGTGCCGAACTGCGGAATCCCGATGCCGGTCATCAGCAGATACGGCTCCACATCTTCCGAGCGCAGGGTAAGGCGACCTTGGCCTGTGCCGAATGCCGAAGAACTCAGTTCCACCTCGCCTTCCCCATCGAACTGCGTCCGGTCCGTCGAGAAGGACAGCTTTGCCACTGAGGGCTGGTCGCCTTCCTGGCGAAGATCCAGCGACACTCGCGCCGGCCCGTCGTCGCCGAGCGGCAGAGGGTCAAGTCCCAGTTGCCCGAGGAGTACCGCTGTCTGGTCGTTCTCCAGCTGAACGGAAAGCGAACCCTCACGGCTGCCGGTCAGGTTGAACACTGTCGGCAGCGCCAGTTCGGCGTTCACGGCGCTTCCATTGCTGGTTCCAGTGATCTTCGCGGAAAGCCCTGCCGTTTCCCCGCCGACGCGAATGTCGGCAGCAAGCTCCGCGTCGTCGAACCATCTGCTGTTTTCCGCAAGCTGGTCGAGCATCGGGTGCCTTGGAAGGCGATTGTGCAGCATCGCGATGAACCCGGCAGCCTCACCGACCCGCATCGTCATCGATCCGCTTCCGCTGTAATCCAGCAACGAGCCTTGAAGCTGCCCCTGCGCCTCCATCGACGCACCTGCCAGATCACCCACCGTCAGTCGTTCCAGCGCCAGTTCGCCTTCCGAGAGCGTGAAGATCGTCTCGACATCCCGGGCGCCGACGCCGAAGGCGGTGAACCGCTCGGCCTTCAGGTTGGCTCCGATGGAGTGATCCAGAACATCCTCCCCGGCATCATTACCGGTGATCAGCGAGCCGAGTGCGCGCATGGCATCGAGGTCGATCTCGTTGCCGGCGAGGTCGACGGTCAGCGAGGGGACCGTATCCGCTGGCGCATGCCGCTCTATGCTTCCGCGAAGGCTTGCCGGCCCGACGGCCAGTTCCAGATCGGTGAACCGCTGCAACTCCTGTGTCAGGTTGACTGTCGCCGAAAAGCCGGCTGTCTTCAGTTGCCGGATCGCAGGATCCACCGAGCCGGATAGCCAAGCCGCCAAGCCGGACGGCTGGTTGGACGCGACGAGCATGTCTCCGACGAAGGAAACACTGTCCACCAACCTGAGCGCACCCTTGGCCTCCACCTGAGTCCGACCTGGGAAGGTTGCGGCGAAACTGTCGACCGTCCAGCCCGTCCCTGCGGGGCGCACGTCGATGCGGATGTCGCGTACGGTGGTATCATTGGCAACGACGGCGGGCAGGCTGAAGCTTGCTCGCCCAGGCACCTGCGGGATCGGGATCTGCGCGGCGACATCGATCACGGCTTGGATCCGCCGCTGCGCGGAAGCCGCCGCATCCCGTCCCGTCTTCGCACGCTCGCCCTCACCCAGCCGATTGACGTCGATCTGCTGGCCGTCGGCCGTCAGCAGGAATTCCGGTGCCTCGCCCGTGTCGAGCGTCGCCTCGCCGGTCACCACGTAGGGATCGTTGAGTGGTCCCACTTCAAGTCGGTAGTCGGGTATCCTGATGCGCTCGTTTGTGAGCTCGAAGCTACCCTTCAGCCGTGGGCCGGGCGGCGGCGCCTGCACCGGCTCGCTCTCATCCTCCTCCTCCAGGGCGTTAATCGCAAAGCGCCCGTTATAGGCCGGGCGATCCTCGGCAAGAACGAGATCGCCGTCGAGCTCAATGGCTGCTGGTACCGCATCGGGAAGGATGCGAAGGCGCAGCGGCATGGTCCGGTTGGCCGCATCGCCCTCCCCCGTTGCCAGTGTGAATGCCGCCTCCTCGCCATCGAGAGAACCATAGCCCTCGCCGCGCCATGGACCGGCAAGAGATGCCGCCGAGAGATCGGCGTTGAGGCCGGCAAGCTGACGAGTCTGACCGCTCTGTTCATCAATGATGTCGATCGAACCGTCAGTGATGTTAACGCCTTCTATCACTACTGTCCGGAGCGGGATGTCGGCGCGGCTCCCCCGCATCCAGTCGAGCGTTCCGTCGGGCAATATCCGGACCCGCGCCTTCGGCTCCTCGAGCCGCATGTCGAATATCCGCGCCTCGCCGGAAAGGAAGGGCGCCAATTCCATGTCCATGGAGAACCGCGCGGCGTGCAGTTGCGGGAAACCGTCCCGGTCCTGTCCAACGCGCACATCGTGCAGTGTCACCGACGGAAACGGCAGGATCCGGGCGTCCACGTCTCCATGCACCACGACCTTTTTGCCGAGGATGCGGCTTGCGCGCTGCTCGAACTCTACCCGGAAGTCGGTCCAGTCGACGAAGAATGGCGCAAGCAGAGCCGCAAAAAGCGCTACCACGAGAAGACCACCAGCCGTCAGTAGGATGCGTCCGAGCACCGTGCGTCTCTCCCTGCGTTGATTAACAGACTAGTCCCACCCGGCGGCGGGGCAAGTCAAGGCATTGCGAGCCCGCTCAGCCCTGCACGTTCAGCGCGAAGATCTTGCCGGGATTGAAGATATTGTCCGGGTCAAGGCTCTTCTTAATCGAACGCATCAGATCAACGGCATCGCCAAGCTCCTGCTCCAGGAAGCTCATCTTTCCCTGTCCGATCCCGTGCTCGCCGGTGCATGTGCCGCCCATGGCGAGCGCCCGCGCGTTCAGACGCGCGACAAAGGCCTCGGCCCGAGCGACGTCATCGGGGTCCTTGTCGTCGAACAGGATGAGCACATGGAAATTGCCGTCCCCGGCATGCCCGACGATCGGCGCGAGGAACCCGTGTTCGGCGATATCCGCCTGGGTCTCGACGACGCAATCGGCAAGCCGCGATATCGGGACGCAGACATCCGTCGAGAGGCCGTTGAGATGCGGAGCCAGTGCCCGCGACGCCCAGTAGGCATTGTGCCGTGCCTTCCAGAGCCGATTGCGTTCCTCGGCATCCTGGGTATAGCTGAAGCTGTCCCCGCCGAACTCGGCCGCGATCTCCGAAAACTGCGCCGACTGCAGCGCCACGGTTTCCTCTGTCCCGTGAAACTCCAGGAACAGTGTCGGCTTCTCCGCGTAGGAGAGGCCGGAATAGCTGTTGCAGGCGCGCATCTGCATCTCGTCGAGCAGTTCGATGCGAGCGACTGGTATTCCCATCTGGATCGTCATGATCACCGCATCGCAGGCCGCCTTGACCGACGGAAACGCGCAGACGCCACCACCGATCTTTTCGGGAATACCCTGCAGGCGGAGCGTGATGGACGTGGTGACGCCGAGCGTCCCCTCGGAGCCGACGAAGAGGCGGGTCAGATCATAACCGGCAGACGACTTTCGAGCGCGCTGGGCGGTGCGGATTTCCTCGCCGTTCGCCGTGACCACGGTCAGCGACAGGACATTGTCCTTCATCGTGCCGTAGCGGACGGCATTGGTGCCGGAGGCACGCGTTGCCGTCATCCCGCCGATGGACGCATTGGCGCCGGGATCGATCGGGAAGAACAGGCCGGTAGCGCGCAGTTCGGTATTCAACTGCTCACGGGTTACACCCGGCTCGACCACCACGTCGAGATCCTCGGCATTGACCTCCAGAACCCTGTTCATGCGCGAGAAATCGATGGAGATCCCTCCGTTCGGCGCATTGATATGCCCCTCCAGGGAAGAGCCGGTGCCGAACGGGATCATTGGCACCCGATGGGCGGCGCAGACCCTGACGACACTCTTCACGTCATCTGCGCTTTCAACGAAGACGACGCCGTCGGGCAGCTGCGCGGGAAGGTAACTGGTGGTGTGGGCATGCTGGTCGCGGAACGCCTGGCCCGTCTGGAAGCGCTCTCCGAAGGACTGCTTGAGGATGCCAAGGACCTTGCCAACCCCCTCCTCGTTCCGGATGCCCGGTCTCACGTCCTTCAGCCCCATGGCGATTTCTCCCGCAAATATGTCCAGTACCGGTTAGGGAACAGATGCGGGTTTGTCCAGAACGGCGAGGCGGCAGACGGTTCGATGCGGCGTGGCAATCCAGCCGCATCCGTCCGGCGGTCATTCCGCTGCAAGCAATGGACGATCACCATCCTCGTTGGCTTGCCGTTGGGTGGCATTCACCAGTTCCTGATGCAGCCGCCGCTCCTCATGGACGTGGGGCTTGGAGAAGCGTGCGATCAACAGATAGGCCACGGGCGTGATCAGCAGCGTGACGGACGTCGCAAGCGCGAGCCCGCCGACAATCACCCAGCCGAGTGCGATGCGCGCCTCTGCACCCGCCCCCTGGGCGAGGATCAACGGAACGCCGCCGATGATGGTGGCAATCATCGTCATCATCACGGGACGAAGACGGATGCTGCACGCCCGCTCGATCGCCTCGCGCACGCCTGCGCCCTGATCGCGCAGCTGGTTGGCAAATTCGACGATCAGGATGCCGTTCTTGGCCATGACGCCGACGAGTAGAACAAGGCCGATCTGGCTGTAGACGTTCAGGCTGGTGCCCGTCAGGATCAGCGCGAACACGGCGCAGGCGAGCCCGAGCGGGACCGTCGACAGGATGATGAGGGAGGACAGGACGCTTTCAAACTGGGCTGCGAGCACCAGGAAGATGATCGCGATGGCAAAGCCGAAGGTCATCAGCATGCCGGAAGAGTTTTCCTCCAGCGTCGCAGCCTCGGCCAGCGGCATCAGGCGTGCACCGGCCGGCAGCAGCGGCTCGGCCATCTCTTCGACTGCCTGTACCGCATCGCCGAGCGTCACGCCGTCGCGCAGGTTGCCGGAAAAGGATACGGCCGCCAGCTGCTGTTCCCGGTTGAGCTCGGGGGCCACAGCGCCTTCCTGCAGGGTCGCGATCGTCGACATCGGCACGATCTTTCCGTCGGCCGCCTTGAGGAAGATGTTCTCAAGGTCTGTCGGGTCGTCGATCGGCTGCGTGTTGGAGGTGAGCTTGACCGGCAGAGCTTCGCCGTCGACGAAGACATCCACGATGGACCGGCCTTCAAGCAATGCCTGCATGGCAGCCGAAAGCCCGGTGATGTCGATGCCGAGATCGGAGGCGCGCTCGCGGTCGATTGCCACCGAGAGCTGGGCCTGGGTTGGTTCGTTCGACAGCCGCGGCGTCTCGAACAGACCGCTGTCTTCCATCTTGTAGACGAGCTGGATGGCAGCCTGGGTCAGGCTGGCATGGTCGCTACCGACCATGGCCATCTGCAGGCCATTACCGGCCCCGCGGATGCGCAGGCTGTTCGACTGAATGGCAAAGCCGCGAAGTGCCGGCACTGTCTGCGCCGCCGCGTTGATATCCTGGACGATCTCATCCTGCGTTCGCTCACGCTCACCCCAGGGAGCAAGCGTCAACACCATGAAGCCGCTGTTCGTGTTGCTGCCGAAGCCCGAGATGGAGAAAATGTTCGCAATCTCGCCGGACTCGCGAAGCGGCTGAAGGTTTTCCTCCACGCGCTGCATCTGGTCGCGCGTATAGTCTAGGCTCACGCCTTCCGGGGCGGAAAGCCGCATCATCACCATCGACCGGTCTTCACGCGGCGTCAGCTCGCTGCGAACAGAACCGAAGGCCCCATAGGCCGCAACTGAAATCAGGACGGAGACGGCAATGACGACCAGCGGCGCATCGAGGCAGCGGCGCAGGATGCCGGCATAGAGGCCCGCGAACTTTTCGCCGATCCAGTACAGCGGGCCGCTCTCGCTTTCCCTGATCGGTTTCGACAGCATGCGCGAGGCCAGCATCGGACAGAGCGTCAGCGCCGTGACCGAAGATAGCGCAACCGCAAAGGCCAGCACGAAGCCGAATTCGCGGAACAGGCCGCCCATCTGACCGGGCAGGAACGAGAGCGGGATGAACACCGCAGCCAGCGTCGCCGTCGTCGCCATGACGGCGAAGAAGACCTGCTGTGTGCCGAGGACGGCAGCCGCCCGAGGTCCCATGCCTTCCGCACGCCGGCGCACGATATTCTCGAGAACCACGATGGCATCGTCGACGACGAGGCCGGTGGCAAGTACAATGGCGAGCAGCGTCAGGATGTTGATCGAGAAGCCGACGAGATAGATGGCGACCAGCGTCCCGATCAGTGCAACGGGCATGGTGACGGCGGGGATGAGGGTGGCGCGCCAGTCCCGCAGGAAGAGGAAGATGACGATCAGCACCACCGTGGCGGAAAGCCCGAGCGCAATTTCCACCTCGTGCAGCGCACCTTCGATGAAGACAGCGTCGTCGCTGGTGATGGCGATGCGCGTACCTTCAGGCAAATTCTCCTGCAGTTCCGTCACCGCGGCCTTGACGCCGTCGGAAATACTCAGCGTGTTCGACTGCGCCTGGCGGATGATCCCGAGGCCGACCCCCTGGACACCATTGGCGCGCAGCACGGTAGAGCCGTCATCGGGACCAAGCGTCACCGTCGCGACGTCACGCAGCCGGATATTGTCCTTGATGAGGACGCTCTCGAAATCCTCGGGCGTCGTCAGGTTTGCCGTGGCTCGCACGACGATGTTCTGCCGGTTGCTCTCCAGCGAGCCTGCCGGGACGTCGAGGGCAGCGGTCGAAAGTGCCGTCGAGATGTCGCCGACCGTCAGACCACGACCGGCAAGGGCCGCCTGATTGATGTCGACGCGGAAGATCTTCTCCTGATCGCCATAGAGTTCGACGTCGGCAACGCCATCGACGGAAGCCAGCCTGTCGGTGACCTCGTTATCGACGAGCAGCGTCAGGTCTTCCATGGACAGGGTGCTGGAGGTGACGGCGATCCGCATGATCGCCTGAGAGTCCGAATCCGCCTTGATGATGCGCGGTTCGTCGGCATCGTCCGGCAATTGGTTGGTGATGCGTCCAAGTGCGTCGCGTACGTCGTTCGCTGCCACGGCAAGGTCGGCAGTATCGGAGAACTCCATCGTGACCCGGCTGGAGCCGAACTGTGATTCCGATGAGATGGACTTGAGCCCGCTGACGCGCGCCACCGCCCCCTCGATGACCTGCGTCAATTCCTGGTCGATCGTCTGGGGCGAGGCCCCGTCGTAGGAGGTGCGCACGGTGATGACCGGTTGGTCGACATCGGGAAGTTCGCGAACCTCGACCCCGAACAGGGCCGCAAGGCCGGCAACGACGAGAAGCGTGTTGAGAACGGCGGCGAGGATCGGCCGGCGGACAAAGAGCGCCGTGAAGCTCTGGCCGGGATCCTGCTGCGAGGGCGTCTGGCTGTCGTGGGATGTCATTGGCTCGCCACCTCCGCGCTCTCCGGCGCCCCGGCAATACGGACGTCGGCACCTTCACGGACGCGCTGCAGGCCTTCGACCACCACGGCATCGTCGGCTTTCAGCTCGGCATCCACCAGCACGACATCGGGGTTGCGCTGGATAATCCGCACGCGCGTCTTCACCGACTTGCCGTCGACGACCTGCCAGACATAGGAGCCTTCCGCATCCCACTGTACCGCCAGCGGATCTACGGCCGGGAAGGTATCGCCGGCAAAGCGCATGCCGACGCTGAAGGCCATGCCGGCGCGCAGCTTGTCGTCCGGATTGTCGATGCGGGCGCGGATGCGCAGCGTCCGGCTTGCCGGATCCACGCGGTTGTCGATAGCGTGGACGACGCCGGTGAAGGCGTCGCCAGGACGGGCAATGGATGTCGCCTCGACCGGATGACCGACGGAGATGGCGGTCGCGAAGCGTTCCGGCGCCCAGAAGTCCACCAGAAGCGACGACCGGTCATCGATCGTGACAATGGCGGTCTGGGTGGTGACATTGTCGCCGACATTGGCCGGCACGATCCCTGCCACGCCATCGATCGGCGAGACGATTTCGCGGCGTTTCAGGTTGAGTTCGGCAGTCGAGACTTCGAGCTTCGCCGTCTCCTCGGCGATCTGCGCATCGAGCACGTCGAGCCGCGACATGGAACGCAGGTTGCTGAGCGACTGGGAGCGCTCGGTCGCGCTACGAAGCGCAACCTGCGCCCGGTCACGCGCAATCACCTGCTCGTCGTCGTCGAGGCGAGCCAGCACCTGGCCCTTCGTGACATTGTCGCCTGCCGACACCAGGATTTCCTCGATGGTGCCTGACGCCTGAGGCACGACGACAACGGACTGGATCGCCTCTCCGCTGCCGATCGCCGCCAGCCGGTCGTTGACCGTGCCGGTTGCCACGGCCTCCGTCACGACCACGGTCGCGCGTCCGCCAGGGCCCCTGCCCGGCCCGCCATTCCTGCCCGCGCCGGGAGCATCCGCGTCCTGAGCCGCCAGCGGCCGGATGGCAGCAACGATCGGCTCGGGCATGCCCATCCTCGCCAGCGTGTCGCCCGCGCCGGGCACCATGAAGACCCAGAGACAGAGGGCGACGACGACGACAACGAGACTGAGGAGCAGTTGCTTCCAGATGCGCATTAATATCTCCGGCGGGAGTAGTACGGATGAATGGCGGCAATATCTATGCCGGCGACTATACATGCAATTCGCGATCGGCATCCTTACGGATTTGTAACATCGTGGGATTTCACGCAGATGTCAGATCGCGCGTCTGATGCATGCGCTGTACATCCTTGCCCCTCTCCCGCATTTCGCCGGCCATACCTTGATTTTGCCATCGGCTGGTGAAAGGACAGGAATGAAACCAGAACATCTTTTCTGGCCTTTCAGGTCCGAATCACTACATTGACCGGCATGAGTAACGTTTTCGACGACATTCCGTTCTTCGACGAGGAACCGGAACCCCGCCGTCCTTCGCAACCGGCGCCACCACCGGCCGCCGCGGGACAGGGATCAGGGCTCGGCATTGCCGCCCGCGCCATGGCCGCGCGCGACCAGAACCGTGCAATGCCCGACTATCTCTCCGGCCTCAATCCCGAGCAGCGGGAAGCCGTTGAGACGCTGGACGGCCCGGTGCTGGTGCTGGCCGGGGCTGGCACGGGCAAGACGCGCGTGCTGACGACCCGCATCGCCCACATCCTTGCAACGGGCAAGGCTTTCCCCTCGCAGATCCTCGCGGTCACCTTCACCAACAAGGCTGCGCGCGAGATGAAGGAGCGCATCGGCGTGCTCGTCGGCGGCGCGGTTGAAGGCATGCCATGGCTCGGCACGTTCCACTCGATCGGCGTGAAGCTCTTGCGCCGCCACGCAGAGCTCGCGGGGCTGCGTTCCGACTTCACCATTCTCGATACCGACGACGTGATCCGGCTGATCAAGCAGCTGATCCAGGCGGAGGGGCTGGACGACAAGCGCTGGCCGGCCCGGCAGTTCGCCGGCATGATCGACAACTGGAAGAACAAGGGTCTTACGCCGAAGGACATCCCTGAGGGCGATGCCCGCGCCTTCGCCAATGGCAAGGGCCGCGAACTCTACCGGGCCTACCAGGACCGGCTGAAGACGCTGAACGCCTGCGACTTCGGCGACCTGCTGCTGCATCCGATCGCGATCTTCCGCGAACATCCGGACATCCTGAAGGACTATCACGGCAAGTTCCGCTACATCCTGGTGGACGAGTACCAGGACACCAATACGGCCCAGTACATGTGGCTGCGGCTGCTCGCCCAGCGGCCGAAAGGCGTGCCGCAGAATGTCTGCTGCGTCGGCGACGACGACCAGTCGATCTATGGCTGGCGCGGCGCGGAGGTCGACAACATCCTGCGCTTCGAGAAGGATTTTCTGGGCGCCAGGGTGATCAAGCTGGAGCGTAACTACCGCTCCACCGAGCACATTCTCGGCGCCGCCGGCCACCTGATCGCCCATAACGAGGGGCGGCTCGGCAAGACGCTGTTCACCGACCGCGTGGACCCCGACGACGAGAAGGTGCAGGTCCATGCAGCCTGGGATTCGGAAGAGGAAGCCCGCGCCGTCGGCGAGGAGATCGAGCGGCTGCAGCGGGGCGATGCTGACGGCAGGAAGCACGCGCTGAACGACATGGCGATCCTGGTGCGGGCCTCCTTCCAGATGCGCGAGTTCGAAGACCGCTTCGTGACGCTCGGTCTCAACTACCGCGTCATCGGCGGCCCGCGCTTCTACGAGCGGCTCGAGATCCGCGACGCCATGGCCTATTTCCGCCTTACCTGCCAGCCGGCCGACGACCTCGCCTTCGAGCGGATCGTCAACACGCCGAAGCGCGGGCTGGGCGACACGACGGTGCGCACGTTGCACGACTATGCCCGCGCCCGCGATATTCCGATGCTGGCTGCCGCAAGCGAGATCATCGAAACGGACGAGCTGAAACCGAAGGCGCGCAAGGCGCTGTTCGACGTGATTCAAAGCTTCAGGAATTGGCAGGAACGGCTTGAGAAGATTCCGCATATCGAGCTTGCCGAGCAGATCCTCGAAGAGTCCGGCTATACCGACATGTGGAAGAACGACAAGTCGGCTGAAGCGCCTGGACGGCTGGAAAACCTCAAGGAACTGATCCGCTCCATGGAGCAGTTCGAGTCCATGCGGGGCTTCCTCGAGCATGTCTCGCTGGTCATGGATGCCGAGCAGAACGAGGATCTCGACGCCGTCTCGATCATGACGCTGCACTCCGCCAAGGGGCTGGAATTCGACACCGTCTTCCTGCCCGGCTGGGAGGAAGGTCTCTTTCCGCACCAGCGGGCGCTCGACGAGGGCGGCCGCTCTGGGCTGGAGGAGGAACGCCGCCTCGCCTATGTCGGCATCACTCGCGCCAAGCGGCGCTGCCACATCTGGTTCGTCTCCAACCGGCGCATCCACGGGCTGTGGCAGTCCACCATGCCCTCGCGCTTCCTCGACGAACTGCCGGCGCATCACGTCGATGTCGCGGCGTCGGACAGCAACTATGGCGGCTATGGCGGGCGCGGCGGCTATGGCCAGTCGCGCTTCGACAAGGCCGACCCCTTCGCCAACACCTATTCCACCCCCGGCTGGAAGCGTGCCCAGGCCAACCAGACGAACGCCACCCGCGACAACTGGGGCACCCGCTCCGGCCACGCGGTGGAGCGCATCGGCTACGGCGAGAGCGGCCCGCGCACCCGCACCATTGAGGGCGAACTGGTGGCGAAATCCGTCGCCGACACGCCCTCGCAATTCACCGTCGGCGACCGCGTCTTCCACATCAAGTTCGGCAACGGCAACATCGCTTCGATCGAAGGCAACAAGCTGACCATCGACTTCGACAAGGCCGGCCAGAAGCGGGTGCTGGAAGGGTTTGTGGAGCGGGTGTGACTATCTTCAGACGCAACGAGGAGCTTGAATGGAGAGCAGACATCTGGTCGTTAGTCCGTTTATCAACGAACGCTGGGAGTTTGAAGTTTCTCCGGATTGCTTCGCTGAGTTGGCGGCCTCTCGCTCGCTCTTAATCGAATACGTTCGCTTTGAAGAGCTCGGGCTTCAAGTGCTGTATGCCTTCCAGGAGTATGAAAAGTTTGTTCTTGGCTCCGCGTTAGAACATTCACTCTTTCCATTGTCTCCTCACGAGTTCGAACAAGAACACCGGATTAGGGCCAACATAAAGGTCCTAAGTTTGCTAAACTCGATCACAAGCTTCCGAGATCAGTTACCTAAATTCCGAAAATCCTCGCTCGCAGCAGTCCGCCGGGACTTCATTAACTCGTGGCGAGAGACACAGACCAAATCCGCTGCTTTCAATTTCTGTGAGCGACTAAGGAATTTTTCGCAGCATCATTTCCAGCCAGTGTCCTTTACAACAAGTGGCGGCGCCTGGAGCAAAGAGCGCGAGTTCCTCGAGCACCGTGTCTCACTGTATGCTTCTGTTGAGGAGGTGTGTCGCAGCCAAAAGGTTGATGCTGCTGAGCGCCAGAGCTACCGCGAAGCGTTTGGTGAACGCGCAGACATCAGTCTCATCCTAAGGGAAACAATGGGCTGCATCGGTCAGTTTACGCGTAGAATAAGATCAGGCCTGCAGTCCGACGTGGATAAGGCGTTATCGTGCTATGACCTGCAATTAAGAGAAATCTCCGCACGCTCGAAGTATGAAGTCGGCTCGATTGTAGTCCGTTCACTAGACGGGGAAACGAAACAGTTCGACATCTTCTCTGACTTCGCTCAATGGGTCCGAAAACTGCGCAGGACATTTTATTCTCAAAACAACGAACGGCATTATGTTTCAAGCAGATCCTTCGGCCACCGCAACCCGACCTAAAAGCTCACCGTCGCGGTGGGTGAATAACTCTGTTGTTAACCCCGTTCGATTTGGCAACGAAGCTCTCGATCGTTTACATGTACTTGCAGCTACGTCATATTACCTGCTTAAATAAATCCACCGCAGATCGCTCCCCGATGCCGCTTGCCAGACCTTCATCGGCCAACCGTTGCATGGCAGCGATCTTGTCGGACCGCTCCTGATCGCGCCGGATGAGGTCCCGAACGTAATCGCTTACGTTTGAATAGCAGCTGGATCGGGCCTGCTCCTCAACCCAATCCTTCATTTTGTCCGGCAGAGATACGTTCATCGTTGCCATGGCAGAACACCTCGTCTGCCCATGAGTATTACAAACTTTGTCATACACTGCAGGGCACGGCGACTCGGAATGGCGGAGATACCGGCCTCCGGGGTGCCGGCACCTCCATTCGTTGCTGCCTACTTCTCCAGAAACCCCACCACCTCCGTCACCCTTCCCGCCGCGTCCAACCGCGCTACGTCCATGCCGCGCGCGACGGCCTCGCCGTTGGGTGAGACGAGGGTCCAGGAGAAGCGGGTGAAGGGGCCGTGGCCGTCGGGGGTGCCGGAAAGCTCGAAGCGGTGGCCGGGGAAGTGGCTGCGGGCAGCGGCGATCATGGCGGAAATTCCGGCAGGACCCTCGCCCTGCATCAGCGGGTCGGCATAGCGGGCGTCAGCGGCCCAGTCCCTGGTGAGCGCGGCACTCCGGGCGTTATCGTCCGCCTCGTTCCAGAGGGCGAGATAGGCGTTGGCGATGGTGAGATGATCGGTCATGGTCGCGCTCCTTTCGTTGATCACGGCCCGAACTTGACCGGGCTGAGGACGCCGGACAATTACCTCCGAGGTAATCGTATTCCGCCGCTCCTCTGATAGGGTTTGCCCATGACCCAGGCAGACACCCTCACCCAGTCACCCTCGCCCCCGGCCGGCGTCGGCACCGTGCTGCGCGAATGGCGCGGCCGCCGGCGCATGAGCCAGCTCGACCTTGCGCTCGACGCCGAAATATCAGCGCGGCACCTGAGCTTCGTCGAAAGCGGCCGATCCTCGCCAAGCCGCGACCTGCTGCTGAAGCTCGCCGAGCGGCTGTCCATGCCGCTGCGTGCCCGAAACCGCCTGCTGCTTTCGGCCGGCTATGCACCCGTTCATCCGGAAGCGGCGTTCGATGCGCCGGAACTTACGGAGATACGGCAGACGGTGGAGACCATCCTGACGGGTCACATGCCCTTCCCCGCCATTGCCGTCGACGGGCGGTGGACGCTGCTGCAGGCGAACGCAGCCGCGACGGCACTGTTCGAAGGCATTGATCCCATGGTGCTGGCACCGCCGCTCAACGTGCTGCGGCTCAGCCTCCATCCGCAGGGACTGGCGCCCCGGATCGCAAACCTCGGCGAATGGAGGCACCACGTGCTGGAGCGATTGCGGGTGCAGATGGAGGGCTCGGGCGATCCCTTCCTCGCGGAACTATATGCGGAGCTTTGCGCCTATCCGGCACCGCCGGCGCCGGGTGAAAACCGCACCTACCCGCTGCTCGCCGTGCCGCTCGAACTGCGCATGCCGGGAAGCGACCGGATGCTTCGCTTCATCTCGACCACCACCGTCTTCAGCACCGCAACCAGCGTCACCCTCTCCGAACTGGCGCTGGAATGCTTCTACCCAGCCGACGCCGAGACCCGGGTAACCCTGATGCAAGGCCAAGAAAGGAGCGCGTCATGAGCGTCACCTACCTGATCGAGTTCGACGTCAAGCCCACCGAGCGCGAGCGCTTCCTGAGGCTGCTGAACGGCGTGCTGGACGCCATGCGCCATGAGGCGATGTTCGTCGGTGCCACCCTTCATGCCGATCCTGAGAACGACACCCGTTTTCTCCTGCACGAGACATGGCAGAGCCATGAGGATGTCCTGACGGTGCAACTTGCCCGCCCCTATCGCGAGGATTGGCATGCAGCGCTGCCGGACCTCTTGGCAGCCGAGCGGAAGATCTCCATCTGGCAGCCGCTGCGCAGCGACCGGCCAGGGTGATCCACACCGCTCTGCTCGGCGACCCGTTGCGCTGCATCGGAACGGCAGATAGGTCTCGTGGAGCATAGGAGGAGGCCTGGCATGTTTCTCACCAATCACGACGTCGTCGAACTCACCGCCTGGCGGCGAAAGCTGCATGCCATGCCGGAAGTCTCCGGCGACGAAGTGGCGACGGCGGCGGAGGTACAGGCCTTCCTCGCCGAGACGGCCCCGGACAAGGTGATTTCGGGACTGGGCGGCACGGGCGTCGCGGCGGTCTTCGAGGGCGACGAAGCCGGCCCGACCGTGCTCTTTCGCTGCGAACTCGACGCCCTGCCGATCGAGGAGATCTCCGACCTGCCGCACCGCTCGCGCCTGCCCGGCAAGGGCCATATGTGCGGCCATGACGGGCACACCGCGACGGTTGCGGCATTGGCGCGGGGATTTGCAAAGCAGCGCCCCAGGCGCGGCCGCGTCGTGCTGATGTTCCAGCCGGCCGAAGAAACCGGCGCCGGTGCCGCGGCGGTGATCGCTGACGAGCGATTCGCGGAAATCCGGCCCGACTACTCCTTCTCGCTGCACAACCTGCCGGGGCTGCCGCTCGGGCATGTCTGGCTGAAGGAAGGTATCGCCAACTGCGCCTCGCGCGGGTTGAAGATCATGCTGACGGGCAAGACGGCGCATGCCTCGGCACCAGAAACGGGTAGGTCGCCGATGCGAGCGATCGCATCGCTGATGCCGGCCTTGACGGATCTCAGCGGCGGCTCGGTCGCCGACGGCGATTTCGTTCTCGCCACGGTGGGGCATGTGCACCTCGGCGAGCCCGCCTTTGGCATCGCACCTGCCTACGCGGAACTCTGGGTGACGCTGCGGACGACCACGAACGACCAGATGCAAGCGCTGGTGGATGCGGCAGAAGGACTGGCGCGGGAGGCGGCGGAGAGAGACGGGTTGGCGCTCGAGACAAGCTACCACGAGATCTTCAGCCACTGCGACAACCAGCCGGAGGCCGTGACGATCCTGAGGGCGTCTCTCGATGCGGAAGGTGTCACCCATGAGGCGGGCGAGGCGCTGCGGGCCTCGGAGGACTTCGGCCTGTTCGGCACTGTCTCGAAATCGGCGATGTTCTATCTTGGGGCCGGCGAGGAGCACCCTGCCCTGCACAATCCGGACTATGACTATCCCGATGATCTGATCCCGCTCGGCGCCCGTATCTTCATGCGCACGGCCAGAGACTTGCTCGGTTAGGCGTCGTTACCACCGAACAGCTTGACCAGCAGGTTCTGGTTCTTGCCGGGCAGGCGGCCGTTATATTCCGGCACAATAACCATGTGGGTGATCTCGCCGCGACGGAAGGCCGCCAGGAACTTGTCGTAGTGCTTGAAGGCGACGCAGCCATGCGAATCCCCTGGAGCGGAGCGCAGCAGGTAGGTGTGCGCCAGGAGCCCGGTACGGTTCTGCGGGTGCTTGCCATCCACGGAAGTCAGGCGGATCGCCGCGACGCCATGGAAGGGCTTCTCGCGCATGGAGAGCTTGTAGGTGCCGGGCGGCGTCGGGCCCTTCATCTTCACATGGGTGTATTTCGGGTTGTCGCGCATCTTGCCGATGCCGGAATGCGCTTCCAGCTTGGTGCCGTTCGGCATGTGCACCACGCCATTGGTGATGTCGTAGATCGCCACCTTCTTCGTGCCCGGATCGGGGATCGGCGTCACCTTGGGCAGCGACTTCATCGGGTTCTCGGGCTTTGCATAGGCAAGCACGGTGGAAGCAGGCTCGCCTGCGTCCTCGGCGGGAGCCCGGCCCGGCTTCGCGAGCTTCGCCGCAGCCAGCGCTTCGAGTGCCTTGGCGGCCGTCTCGGGACGCGAGGTCGGCAGCGGCCCCTGCATCGGCAGCGTGTCATCCATGAGGGCGGCCAGTTCGGTGGTGCGCCCCGCCTCTTCCGCCTCGATCGCCGCGGTTTCGACGGCGCTTTCGTCGGAGAAACTCTCATCTTCCGCTATGTCGGAGGGAATGGACGCGGTGACGATTGCCGCATCGGACATCTCGACACGCGGCGCGAGCGCAACCATCTGGTTCATCGCCTCGTCCAGCATCTGCTTGACGATGTCGCTCCCCGGCCGGATCGCCGCAAGCTCCTGGAACTTGGCATCCTCTGCGGCCAATGCGAAGGCGGCGCCGAGCGTCCCGGCAACCGCGTCGCTCCCAGGCCGCTGCGAAAGGACGGCAGCAAGCTGCGCGCCCTCAAGCCGCGAGGCCTTGGGCGCCGCAGGTTGCCGGTAGAGGCGCTCGAACTTGCTGATCCTCAGCGCGGCGCGCTCCACCTGCTCCACCTCGCCGGCGACCGCGTCAACGACGGGCTTGAGCGACAGGCCGAGCGAGAACTCAGGCTTGGCGGGCGCGGAGAAAGAGGGTGCGAAGCTGCTGACGGTAGTGGTCGCGGCGAACATCCAGACGCCGCCCAGCGCCGCGGTGGCAAGAGCCATCCGGCCTGCAAAGGCGATGCGCGAGAGGCGCCGAGGGCGTCTTGAAACCGGTGTGGAGGGAGTTGCGGTGCCGAATGCCTCGATCTCTAGCGCCATGATACTCGTTACCCGATCATTCTGCCAAAGCCGCAACTGCGACCATGTCCATCTGCGTTGAACGGCGGCCCGAAGCCGTCATGCCGTCCGGCGACTGGATTAGAGAATGACGATATATGGTAACCAATGTCTTTACGCCCCGCCCCTGATTTGATGCTTT
Source organism: Pseudorhizobium halotolerans (assembly GCF_902153235.2). NCBI lineage: Bacteria > Pseudomonadati > Pseudomonadota > Alphaproteobacteria > Hyphomicrobiales > Rhizobiaceae > Pseudorhizobium > Pseudorhizobium halotolerans. Next base: position 1,021,620 of record NZ_CABFWE030000005.1, read on the forward strand.
CGGCACTAAGGGGCAAACCTGCCGGAAATTTAGCAGGAATGCGGCGATGCGGTGGCAGGCGCTTGGAAAGCGGCATTTACGCACCACATGGCCCGCACCACATCAGCGGTGCGCACCGATGCTTTGGGTCAGCCGTCGATGCGGCGGACGGTAGCACGTTCCATGAAGAACCAGGGGCGCAACTTGACGCCCAGCACATTGCCGGCGAATGCCGCGACCGCCCAGAGGTAGCCGTGCAGACTGCCGGACGCGATGCCGGAGAAGTAGGCGCCGATATTGCAGCCATAGGCAATGCGGGCGCCGTAGCCGAGCAGAAGCCCGCCGACGACCGCCGCCAGAACCGAGCGCAGCGGTATCCTGAAGTTCGGCGCGAAACGACCGGCAAGTGCTGCCGCGAGCATGGCGCCGGCGATCAGGCCGAAGTCCATGACCGAGGTTACGTCGGCAAAGACACTCTCGGAGAGAGCCTTGGCATTGGCCGGTGCCTGCCAGTATCCCCAGAAAGCCGGCTCGATGCCGATCAGCTGTGCGCCCTTGGCACCCCAGAGCGCAAAGGCCGAGGTGATGCCCCAGGGACGACCGGCGAGCGCCAGGGTCGCGAAGTTCAGAACGGCAAGCGCAATGGCACCGGCAACCAGCGGCCAAGGTCCGCGCAGGTAGCGGGCGAGACCTTCGCGCGGCGCTGCTTCAGGCTTTTCCAGCGAGCCGTGGCGCTTCTTCTCGACCGCGACCGTCAAGGCAGCGATGGCGCCAAAGATCGCCAGCGAGAGGAGGATGCCCAGCACCGGACCGAGGCTCACCAGCGTCGTCGGCGGTAACGACGGCAGGCTCGTCCACCACTCGAAGTGGATGGTCGCCAAGAGCGAACCGACGATGAAGAAGAACAGCGTGACAAGCATCCGTGCATTGCCACCACCTGCGGTGAAAAGCGTACCCGACGCGCAACCGCCACCGAGTTGCATGCCGATGCCGAACATGAAGGCGCCGATGATGACACCGGTTCCCGCAGGCGATACGAAGCCGCGAACCTCGTTGCCGAACAGCGTGCCGGACGCAAGGAAGGGGAAGAAGAGGACGACGGTGAGCGCAAGCAGGATCATCTGCACGCGAAGACCCCGGCCCCGGCCTTCAGCAATGAAGACGCGCCAGGCGGAGGTAAAGCCGAAAGCTGCATGATAGAGCGTGATCCCCAGCGCACCGCCGATCAGGAAGAGCGCTCCGTGGGCGGCACCGTAGGTATAGCCCAGCGCGACCGTGCCGGCGACAAGCGCGACAAGGGCGGCAAGTCCCGGGACGCCGATCGGCGAAGCGGTATCGACATGGGGCGATAGAGATGAACTGGCAATGGACATGGCAACACTCCGGAATTTACCAGAGTCTTAGCCCAGCCTGCCATTCCGAACGAGAAACCCGCTTCTGGCGGGCGCGCCGGCAGCGGATAATGTTTCCGCGGCGGGCATCCGACGCGCAAAGCGAGTTCTGGGTTTCGCACGACTGGGTTGAAGGCGCTTTTAGATTGCTAGTTTTCATGCATACACCCGACGGCCCATCCCGACTTTCGCTCGCCCTGACGCCTTCGAGGGTTGTTCGACTGCCACTCCTCGGTATTTAATCGCCATAGACAGAGAAGGAGGAACCATAATGAAGGCCCTGCTGCTGGTCGATATCCAGAACGGCTTCTGCCCTGGCGGAAACCTGCCTGTTCCCGATGGCGAGAAGATCGTCCCGGTGGCCAACCGCCTGATCGAGGAAGGCGGCTACGACGTCATCGTCGCCTCGCAGGACTGGCATCCCGAAGGCCACGGCAGCTTCGCTTCGCAACATCCCGGTAAAAAACCCTTCGAGATGGGCGAACTCTGCGGCCGGCCGCAGATGCTGTGGCCCGACCACTGCGTCCAGGGCACCAGCGACGCGGAGTTCCATCCCGACCTCAAGATCGACGAGGTCGACTATATCCAGCAGAAGGGTGAAAATCCGGCGATCGACAGCTATTCCGCCTTCCGCGACAACGACAAGGCGGCCGTCACCGGCCTTGCGGGCTATCTTCGGGCCCAGCAGATCAACGAGCTCGACATCTGCGGCCTTGCCACGGATTACTGCGTGAAGTTCTCGGCACTCGATGCAATCGAGATGCTGCCCGGCGTCCAGATTTGCTTCATCGAGGATGCCAGCCGCGGAATCGATCCAAAGGGTGTGAAAGCTGCGATCGAGGAGATGCGCCAGAAGGGCGTCGGCGTCGTCAAGAGCCGCCAGATTCTGAAGGACTGACGACCACGGCGAGCACCAACTCTTCGCCGGGACTTCACCAGAATCGATCGATGCATCAGCGCTATTGAATTGCGCCGGGCATTCCCTCTCGCCTAAGGGAGTGGGAAGAAGGAATCCCCATGAACCGCAGTGATTTCAGAGAAGGCCTGCGGGGCGGCGTTATCGTTGCCCTGTCCTCGGCGCCCTTCGGTGCCCTCTTCGGCGCTGTCGCGGTCGACAACGGCCTGAGCTTCCTCGAGACCCTGCTGATGAGTGCCACCGTCTATGCCGGAGCCAGCCAGTTGGTGGGGATTGAGCTTTTCGGCCAGCGCGTCGAGCCGTGGCTGGTGGTACTCTCGGTCTTTGCCGTCAACTTTCGCCATATCCTGTATTCCGCGGCGATGGCGAAATACATCGGCCACTACTCCCTGCCCCAGAAGGCGCTCGCCTTCTTCATGCTGATCGATCCGGCCTTCGCCGAAGGTGTGCGGCGTGGCGAAAGCGGCCAGGGCGTAAGCTTCTCGTGGTACATCGGCTTTGGTGTTGTGGTCTATGTCAGCTGGAGCGTTGCCACCATGCTTGGTGCCTTCTTCGGACGCATGATCGGCGACCCGGCTTCCATCGGCATCGACATCCTGCTGCCGGTCTATTTCCTTGGCATGGTGCTGGCCTTCCGGCGCCGCCCCGGCTTTGCCCCCATCGTGTTGGCAAGCGCGCTCGGATCGGTTGCGGCCTACCATGTCGTCGGCTCTCCCTGGCATGTCAGCCTTGGCGCCGCCGCCGGCATCATCGTCGCGACGCTGCTGCCGCTCCCCGCACCGGTTGCAGAAGCGGCGTCGCCAGAAGGTGGAGAGGCCTGACGATGGAAGGAACGCTCGACACCGGCACAGTGCTGCTGATCCTTAGCGCAGCCGTGGCGACTTATCTCACCCGCATCGGCGGCTACGTCCTGATCACGCGGATGAAGACGATCCCACCACGTATGGAAGCCGCCTTGAATGCGGTCCCTGCCGCCGTGCTGACGACGCTCGTCGCCCCCGCCTTCTTCTCCGGCGGCTGGGACGTGAAGATCGCCATGGTCGCAGCACTGCTCGTCGCGCTAGTCCGCCCCGGACTGCTGATGCTCGGCGTTGGTTGGGCGGCAGTCATGGTCTGCCGCCAGATCCTCGGCCTCTAGAAGCCGACGGAGCCGGTAATCACACCGGCTCGGTCGCCTGCACCAGCCATTGCTGCACCTTGTCATCCTCGATCAGCGGCATGAGCTTCTCGCGCGTCGCGGCGTGATAGCCGTTCAGCCAGTCACGCTCCTCCGCCGTCAGAAGCTCCGGCAGAACAAGGCGGCGATCGATCGGGCACCATGTGAGCGTCTCGAACGACAGCATCGGGATGTCGCCGCCCTCGATCTCCGTCGCTTCCTTCACATAGATCAGGTTCTCTATGCGGATGCCGTAATGGCCGGGACGATAGTAGCCGGGCTCGTTCGAGAGGATCATCCCGGGCAGGAGCTCCTGCGTCGACAGCCGGGCGATCCGCTGCGGCCCCTCGTGCACGGAGAGATAGGAGCCAACGCCGTGGCCGGTCCCGTGGGCATAATCGCCGCCGGCCTTCCACAAGGCGATCCGCGCAAGCGGATCGAGATCGCAGCCGCGCGTGCCTTTGGGGAAGCGCGCGATGCTGATCGCGATCATTCCCTTCAGTACAAGGGTGAAGAAGCGCTTACGGTCCTCCGGAACATCGCCGATTGCCACAGTCCGGGTGATGTCGGTGGTGCCGTTGATATATTGGGCGCCGGAGTCGATCAGGAAGAGCTCGCCTTCGTTCAACGGCCTGTCCGTCTCCGTCGTCACCCGGTAATGAATGACCGCGGCGTCTGGCCCCGCCCCGGAGATGGTATCGAAGGAAATGTCCTTGAGCGGGTTCTGCATCTGCTCGCCCACCTTCACGCGGGCCACCTCCAGCGCCCGGACCGTTTCGATCTCGGTCACGCTGCCCGCTTCCTGCCCGTCGAGCCAGCAGAGGAACTCGACGACGGCGGCCCCGTCCTGGAGATGCGCCTTCGCCGAGCCTTCCAGTTCGGCAGCGTTCTTGCAGGCACGCGGCAAGCGCGCAGGATCGGTTGCCTCGACGACGCTTCCGCCCGCCTTCTCGATCGCGATGCTGAGGGCGAGCGGAGCGAGATCGGCATCGAGCATGATCGGTCCGCGCCGCGCCCAATCCTCGAGCCGGGCAGGAAAGTCCGCGGGCGGCAGTTGTTCGGCGAGTTGGGCAAGGTAGGCGCGGGCCTCGATACCGGTCTTGCGCTCGTCGAGGAAGAGCAGCGGCTTGCCCTCTACCGGCACGATGGCCCGCGCCAGGGGATGAGGGGTATGTGGCACGTCGCTTCCGCGGATGTTGAAGAGCCACGCGACCGAAGAAGGATCCGTGATGATGACGGCAGCGGCCCCCTTCTCCTTCACCTGCGCGGCAATCATGGGGATCTTTTCGGCTGCAAGCGTGCCGGCATGTTCATGCCTCTGGATCATCAATGCACCCAGGGGTTCGGCGGGACGGTCCGTCCAGATCGCGTCGAGCGGGTTGGACGGAACGAAGACCAGCGACCCGGCGATCTCCTCAAGCGCCTTGCGCAGCTTGCGGACTTCCGCAGCCGTGTGCAGCCATGGGTCCACACCGAGACGGAACCCCTTGGCGGCGTTGGCCTTCAGCCAGGCATGCGGCGGCTCGTTGACGAGGTCGCCGCCGGAAAAGACGCTGCCGTCGACCTGCTCCTTGAGCTGCGTCGTATAGCGACCGTCGACGAAGATCAGCGCCTGCGACTGCGTCACGAGTGCGACACCGGCCGAGCCGGTAAAGCCGGTGAGCCAGGAAAGCCGCTCGGCCGACGCCGGCACGTACTCACCCTGGTATTCGTCGGCGCGAGGCACCAGAAACCCGTCAATCCCGAGGCCGTCGAAATGGCTGCGCAAGGCGCTCACGCGCTCGCGGCCGAACTGGGGGGTGGACCTGCTGTCGAAGGACTGGAACATGAAAGCTTTCCGGGAGGAGTGATTCAAACAGTACGCGATACTAGCGGGGCGCAGCCTGCACCGCCAGAGCGGGAGAACGTCCGCCGATCTATTGTGCATCTGCTAACTGCATTTGGACGCCGATTGCACAGGCCATGCGCTCAGCGCATAACACCGTTGATGGGAAGCCCCTCACTGCACCGCACAATCTGGACTATATTCCACTCATCGAACGGGCAATGAACAGCGCCCGCGATGAAAGGATCTATAAAATGGCCAACTCAATCTTCCGCACTGCCTTCGAACGCGTGGTCGCAGCGCGCGAGCGTCAGGCCAGCCGCTACGTCAACAACGTTCTCATGAACCTGGACGACCAGACCCTGAAGGGCATGGGAACCAGCCGCGAAGAACTCCGCCGCAAGGGCGGATCCGGTTTCGTATTCTGATTTAAAACCCTGGCGGTCTTTCCTCCTCCCTCCCCCGCCAGGCCTTCGGAATACGGACCAGCCCGCTAGAGCCGCTCCTCCCCGGCTCGCGGGCTAGATCAGGAATAACCTGATCGCGAAGGCGGTGCCCTATGGCGCCGCCTTTTCCTTATGGCGTTTCACCGTCAGTCAGTCCTGCATCAAGCGCAATGCTGCGTCGCAACAACTATTGTCCCTGTCGCAGGTGGATCGTTACCCAGCCGTTGCGCCAGAGCGTATGCACATGCCGAAGATGAACGGCGTTATAGGCGGCAAGAACCTTCCAGCGCTGCTCGGCCAGAATCCCTGACAGGATCACCGATCCACCGGATGCGAGGTTGGCTGCAAGTTGCGGGGCCATCCGCATCAGCGGCCGGGCGAGAATATTGGCGATGATGAGGTCGAAAGGTCCCTGTTGCCTGAAGGCGGGCGAATGAAAGCCCGGCGCCGTCACAAGCCGCAGTCCGGACACGATGCCGTTGCGCCGGACATTCTCCTGAGCCACCCGAACCGCGACCGGGTCGATATCAGTGGCAAGAATGGGGATGTTACGGATCTTCCTGAGGCCGATCGCGAGCACGCCGCTGCCGGTACCTAGATCGAGCGCGTTGCGAATCGGGCGGGCCCGGGCGACCGCATCGATCATCTCCAGGCAGCCGGCGGTCGTCCCATGATGCCCGGTTCCAAAGGCCTGGCCGGCATCGATCTCGATCGATACATCATTAGGCCGAACCTTGTCGCGATCATGCGAGCCGTGAACCAGAAAGCGCCTTGCCCGAACCGGCTTCAGCCCCTCGAGCGATTTCGCGATCCAGTCGACATCGGGGATTACCTCCCTCTCGATGAGGGCTTGGGGGAAGGCTGGCGCGAGACCATCCGACATTCGCTGCCGGACCTCTTCCTCCTCGTCCGCCATCAGGTAGACCGAGGCTTCCCAGAGATCCCGCTTCTCGTCGACCTCGGTGGTCCCGAGCGCGTAGTCCTCCTCGCCGAAGATATCCGTTAAAATGTCGAGGATGCGTTCGGCATCCTTTTCGGTGGTGCTGACGTAGAGGCGGATCTCGCTCAAGATTGCGCTTTCGGATGGTTGCGGATGCGGGACGGATGCCACAAAGGCACCGCCCCTTCAACTGCAATGCGCTCGATCAGCCGCTGATCAGGTTTTCGAGTTTCTTCACGGCAGTATCGGCGTTTTCGCCGTAGGAGATGGTCCCGACGAAGCGGCCTTCCTCATCGAGAAGGAAGACCGAGGCCGTATGGTCCATCGTGTAGTCGCCGGTCGGATCCTTCTCGTTGAGAGGCACCTTCTTGAAGTAGACCTTGAAGCCCTTCGCCATTTCGATGACCTTTTCCGGCGGGCCGGAGATCCCGATGATGCGGTCGGTCACATTCGATATGTACTGCCCGAGCATTTCGGGCGGGTCGCGCTCCGGGTCGACCGTCACGAAATAGCCGGCGAGCTTGGTACCGTCGGGGTCGACCTGGTGCATCCAGCCGTTGAGTTCATAGAGCGTGGTCGGGCATACCTCCGGGCAGTGGGTGAAGCCGAAGAAGAGAGCGGTCGGCTTCTTACGGAAGGCTTCTTCGGTGATTGGCTGTCCATCCTGGGACACGAGCTGGAACGGCACGCCAAAGGGACCTTCGGCAATCTGCTCCTTGCTTCGTGTCACCTCGAATGTCAGCCATGCGAGGACGCCGCCAAGCAAGATCACGGCGGCCCAGAGGATGATGCGCAGCGTTTTCATGTCTTTCTCTCTTCATGCCATCTGCGGCAAAGCCCACCCTCGATAGGCGAAAGGCCTCGCGCTCGCAAATCAATAGCGGATCGCGTCACCGTGCGCGCTGATTTGTCTCAAACAGGGAGAGGTTCAGAGACAACCGGAAAGGCCGTTCTCGCTGAGGGTTATCAACATATCCGACCCGTAACGCATCCAGCCGTAAAACGCCCCGCCACTGACCGCGACACCAACCAGTATGATGAGCGCGACGAGAGGCAGACGATGCGATGCGGGCAAAACCATGTCCATACGGCGATCTTACTCAAAATCTATCTGCGCTGGAAGGGCCTGAAGGCCGCACGGTTTTAGCAGAAGCTTAACAATTGACGGGCATGCTTGCGGCGCGAAGGTGGATTCCAACAGCGTCCCGCGGCTACTCGAACCGGACGCAGGTGAGCCATGCCGACATGATGTCATCGAGGTCATTCTCGAGCTCCGCATCGATATCCAGATAATCCATGGCAGCCTGAATGGCAGCGTCCGCGGCATAAGTCGCGAGCCCATTGGCAGGTGGGAGAAAAGAATGAGCAACGCCATCAAACAATCGGGAGCCTATCTCGAAATCGTCTCCTTCCATCTTGGAGATCAGGAATTCTGCATCGACATCATGGCGATCCGCGAAATCCGCGGCTGGGCGCCGGTTACGCCGATGCCTCATACGCCCCCTTATGTGCTGGGCCTCATCAACCTGCGCGGCGCCGTCATTCCCGTGATCGACATGGCCTGCCGCCTCGGCATGAAGATGACCGAGCCGTCCGAACGTTCCGCCATCATCGTGACCGATATCGCGGGCAAGCTGGTAGGTCTTCTCGTCGAGCAGGTCTCGGACATGATGACCATCCGCTCCGAAGACCTGCAGCCGGCACCGGAAATCATTCCGGAAGCCCAGCGCGCCTTCTGCCGCGGCATCGTTGCCCTGGAGAAGACGATGGTCTGCTTCCTCAACCTCGACACAGTGATCGCCGACGAACTGACTCGCGAAGCTGCCTGAACCAGCGGCGTCATCTCCGCGTCATAAAGACCCGGAGATGACGATTTCGTTATCCGCACGTGACGTGCTTGCCAGATTACTCCTGGAACGATCTCGGCCTCCCAGTGTTGCCCTAGTGTCCCAACGGACAGCGAATTGTTCGGCTAAGCCAAGGCTGGTCGATCGGAAATCCAATAGGGAGAATACACCATGAAAAACGCCGTAACACTCGCTCTCGCCGCAGCCCTTTCCACCGCGTCGCTCGGCGGAATCGCATTTGCTCAGACCACCACCGGCTCCACAAGCGCAACGACCATGAGCGATGACGTTCGCATCGTCCGCATCGACGAGAACTCCGACAGCGACGACGCCAATAATCCCATTCCTGAGATGTTCCGCAACCCGACAGCAGACATGACGGCAGATGCCAAGGCTCAGGTTCAGGCAGACGCTGAGATCATGGCGGAACTGCAGGAAAACAGCATCGACCTGGACAATGTGCTGGCGATCGACACCGCAGCCAACGGCGGCAAGATCGTCTACGTGAAGTAAGCCGCCTCGTATAAAGACGAAGCACGAAAGAGCCCGCCGACGCGGGCTCTTTCCACGTTCTGGCCTGAGGTTGACTTTGCGGATATTGCGATGCCTCTATGGTCGGGGCATGGATGCACCAGTATGCGATAGCATCCTGCCAGGAGGATCGATGAGCCAGGCCCAATCGAATGTGATCGTCGTGGGCGCCGGCCTGGCGGGGCTGGTGGCGGCGACAGAACTGGCGGATGCCGGCCGCTCCGTCACAATTGTCGACCAGGAGCCTGAGCAGAGTCTCGGAGGCCAGGCCTTCTGGTCGCTGGGCGGTCTCTTTCTCGTCGATTCTCCCGAACAGCGACGCATGGGCATTCGTGACAGTTACGAGCTCGCGCGGGAGGACTGGTTCGGATCCGCCGCTTTCGACCGTCCCGAAGACTACTGGCCCCGTGCTTGGGCCGAAGCCTATCTCGCCTTTGCCGCAGGCGAGAAGCGGGAGTGGTTGCGGGCCTTGGGCCACCGCCTCTTTCCCGTCGTCGGCTGGGCGGAGCGCGGGGGTTGGTCGGCTACCTCCCACGGCAATTCCGTGCCGCGCTTTCACATCACCTGGGGAACAGGGCCCGGCGTCGTCGAACCCTTCGAGAAGCGTGTTCGCGAGGCAGAGAAGAATGGCAGGATACGCTTCCTATGGCGGCATCGGGTCGACCGACTGATCCTGACCGACGGCGCAGTGACGGGCATCGCCGGGACGATCCTCGAACCCAGCAAGGCACCGCGTGGAGCAGAAAGTTCTCGAACAGCTGTGGGCGATTTCGACCTTCCCGCACAGGCCGTGATCGTCGCGTCCGGCGGGATCGGCGGCGACCAAGACCTCGTGCGCAGGAACTGGCCTGCCCGCCTCGGTCCGGCGCCGAAATTCATGGTATCCGGCGTGCCGAAGCATGTCGACGGGCGCATGCTGGCGATAACGGAGTCGGCCGGCGGGCGCATCATCAACCGCGACCGCATGTGGCACTACACAGAAGGCCTGCGCAACTGGAACCCTGTCTGGCAGAACCACGGTATCCGCATCCTGCCCGGCCCCTCCTCCATATGGCTTGACGCCACAGGCGAGCGGCTGCCGGCACCCTTTTTCCCCGGCTACGATACGCTGGGGACACTGCAGCACATTCTCTCCACGGGCTACGACTACTCCTGGTTCATCCTGAACCAGTCGATCATCCGCAAAGAGTTTGCCCTCTCAGGTTCAGAACAGAATCCCGATCTGACTGGCCGCGACTGGGGGCTGACAGCCCGCCGCGCCGTCGGCCGTCGTGCGACGGGGCCGGTCGAGGCGTTCAAGGAGAAAGGCGAGGATTTCGTCGTTGCGAACAGTCTCGGCGAACTGGTGCACGGCATGAACCGCGTCGCCGGCAATGATCTGCTCAAGCTGGATGGGATAGAGCGGCAGATCGTGGCGCGCGACCTTCAGGTGACCAATCCCTACGGGAAGGACTTGCAGGTGATCGGCATCCACAACGCCCGGCGGTCAATAGGCGACAAGCTGATACGCACGGCACGGCCGCATCGAATCCTCGATCCCGCTCATGGCCCGCTCATCGCCGTGAAGCTCAACATCCTGACCCGCAAGACGCTGGGCGGGCTCGAAACGGACCTTTCGGCACGCGTTCTCGGCAATGACGGACAGCCGGTGCCAGGCCTCTATGCGGTGGGCGAAGCGGCGGGCTTCGGCGGCGGAGGCATGCATGGCTACCGCGCGCTCGAAGGCACCTTCCTCGGCGGCTGTCTGTTTTCAGGCCGCGTCGCAGGACGCGCCGCGGCCGCAGCAATCGCGTGAGCGACTAGGGTTTTCCCTGGGTCCAGTTCACTTCCTGTCCGTAAAGCGGCACGGTGGAGATCGCCATCTTGGCCGAGCCTTCGATAACCTGCCGCGAATGCGCGAGGTAGACCAGGGTATCGTTCGTCTTGTCGTAGATGCGCTTGACCAGCAGGTCCTTCCAGATCAGCGAACGGCCCTGGCGGAAGACCTCTTCTCCTCCGCGCGAAAGGTCGATATCGCCGATCTCGATCGGCCCGGTCTGGCGGCAGGCGATCGAGCTGTTGGAGGGATCCTCGAACCAGTTGCCCTGCTTTAGCCGGTCGATGATCGAGCGGTCGAAATAGGTGACATGGCAGGTAACGCCCTTCACTTCCGGATCAGCGACTGCCTCGACGATGATGTCGTTGCCGATCCAGTCGACACCGACCTTGCCGACCACTTCGGCAGAGGCGGCTGCCGCAAACATACCAGCGGCGAGTGCCGCAGCAGAGACAAGCAAGGCAGTTCGTTTCATCATCTGGCACTCCGGTAAACCATTCGTGATCACAGATAAGCGTAACGGCGCAGGTTACAAGCGGAAGCGGCCGATCTACTTCAGCCGGCAGGTGCAGGGCGCATAACCACCGTCAAAGAGGCGGCCGACCTTCATGCCGATCAATGCCGGAATATCGCGGATGTGGGACACACCCAGCGAGTTTCCGATTGCGATCGCCGCACGTGCGCAGACATGTGCATCCTCGGCGGCATTGTGGTGCGCGAACTTCAACCCGAGATGAGCCGCCAGCACGTTGAGCCGGTGGGAGCCGAGATGCGGCCAGACCTTCTGGGACATCTTCACGCTACAGACATAGGAGAGTTCCGGATAGCCGCGGCGATAGAGATCGAGGCAGGCGCGCCAGACACTGAAATCGAAGGCCGCATTGTGCGCAATCATCGTCGCGCCGCGGAAATCCTCCTCGAACTCTTCCATCACCTCCGGAAACTCCGGCGCGTCTTCGACATGCTCCGGGCGGATGCCGTGGATGGCGATGTTGAAAGAGGAAAAGCGCATATCCTGCGGGCGGATCAGCCGCTCCTCGACGCGAACGACCTCGCCATCCTCGATCCAGGCGAGCCCGACGGAGCAGGCACTGCCGCGCGTTTCGTTGGCGGTTTCAAAGTCGATCGCGATGGTTTTCAAGGTCAGCCCTAATCCTGCTGCCCAAGCCTTAGCGCAAGCGACCCTGATTCGGCAAAAAGCGACATCACCCGCCGATCAGCGCGAGCCACTCATCCTCGTCCATGACCTCCACACCGAGCTCCCTCGCCTTGTCGAGCTTGGAACCGGCGCCCGGCCCTGCGACGACGTAATCGGTCTTCTTGGAAACCGAGCCGGCCACCTTGGCACCGAGGCTTTCAGCGCGCGCCTTGGCTTCGTCTCGCGTGAACTTCTCTAGACTGCCGGTGAAGACCACCGTCTTGCCGGCGACGGGACTGTCCGCGGCGGAAACCTGTTCGGCAGCCTGAGGCGTAACCTCCTGCAGCAGCCGTCCGATCACGTCGCGATTACGCGGCTCCTTGAAGAACTCGACCATCGCCCGCGCCACCACTTCGCCAATGCCCTCGATATTGTTCAGGTTCTCCCAGGCCTCCCCCGTCAGATCGGCCGCCTCCTGCATCGCTTCGGAAAAAGCGTCATAGGTCCCGTAGGAGCGCGCCAGCAGCTTTGCGGTCGTCTCCCCCACATGGCGGATACCGAGTGCGTAAATGAAGCGGTGGACCGCAATGGATCGCCGCTCATCGATGGCGTCGAAGAGCTTGCGGACGCTCACCCTTCCGAAGCCCTCGATGTTCTCGAGCTTCGTGAGTGGCGACGCCTCCTGTCGCCTCCTCAATGTGAAAATATCCGGAGCGGTCTTGATCGAAAGCGCCGGATCGTCCGCCTCGAAGAAGAAGTCGATCTGCTTGGAGCCCAACCCCTCGATGTCGAAGGCATTGCGTGACACGAAGTGCTTCAGATGCTCGGTGGCCTGTGCGCGGCAGACGAAGCCACCGGTGCAACGCGTTACGGAATCCAGCTTGCCGGTCTTTTCGTTCTTCTCCCGCACCGCGTGGCTGCCGCAGACCGGGCATTTCTTAGGAAACTCGTAAGGAACGGCATCCGCCGGCCGCTTTTCCATCACGACGTCGAGGACCTGTGGGATGACGTCCCCTGCCCGCTGCACGATCACGGTATCGCCGATGCGGATGTCATGCTCGTCCTCGCGGATGCGCTCACCGGAATTGCCGATGCCCTTGATGTAGTCCTCGTTGTGCAGCGTGGCATTTGTGACGACGACGCCGCCGACGGTCACGGGGGTCAGGCGCGCGACCGGCGTCAGCGCTCCGGTACGTCCGACCTGGATGTCGATCCGTTCCACCCGGGTGAACGACTGCTCAGCCGGGAATTTGTGCGCGGTCGCCCAGCGTGGGCTACGCGAGCGGAAGCCGAGCCGCTGCTGCAGGTCGAGCCGGTCTACCTTGTAGACGACGCCGTCGATCTCGTAATCGAGGTCGGGCCGCTTCAGCCCGATTTCCGTGTAGTGGGCGATGATCTCCTCGACCGAATTCAGCCGCTTCATCAGCGGATTGACGGGGAACCCCCATTCCCGGAACTTCTCCACCATTCCCATTTGGGTGTCGGCCGGCATGTCGGAAATCTCGCCCCAGGCATAGGCGAAGAAGCGAAGGTTGCGGCTCGCGGTCACTTTCGCATCGAGCTGGCGCAGCGACCCGGCAGCGGTGTTCCGTGGATTGACGTATGTCTGTTTGCCCTCAGCCGCCATCCTCTCGTTGAGCGCTAGGAAGTCGCTCTTCGTCATATACACTTCGCCGCGCACTTCCACGACGGACGGCACGCTGTCCGGGAGCTGGTTCGGGATTTCCTTGATCGTCAAGATGTTGGCGGTGACGTTTTCCCCTGTCGTGCCGTCGCCACGGGTGGCGGCATTGGCGAGCCAGCCGTTCTCATAGCGGATCGACATGGACAGCCCGTCAATCTTCGGTTCTGCAGTGAAGGCGATCGAACCGTCCGGGAGCTTGCCGAGGAAGCGGTAGACGGAGTTGATGAAGTCGCGCACGTCGTCGTCGGAAAACGTGTTGTCAAGCGACAGCATGGGCCGGGAATGGGTGATGGGCGCGAAGGTCGGGAGCGGCGCGGCACCGACCCGCAGCGACGGGCTGTCGGCCCGACGAAGCTGGGGAAACCGCTTCTCGATCGCATCATTGCGCCGCTTCAGCGCGTCATATTCCGCGTCCGAGATCTCCGGTGCATCATGACTGTGATAGAGTTCGTCGTGGCGCACGAGCTCAGACGCGAGGAAGGCCAGTTCGGCTGCCGCCTGCTCTTCGGTTAGCGTGTCAACGGATGGTCGCGCGTCAGCCATGAAAAGTCACTCCGGAGATGGAGTCGCTTTTTTAGTGCAAATCGGCAGGATGGGAAGAGATGCGTTCAGCTCGCGCCGGCGATCAGCTTCCTGGCCGCCGCCCGCGCTTCGTCGGTCACCGAAGCACCGGCGAGCATGCGGGCGATCTCCTCGGTCCGGTGCTCCGGCGCCATGGTAGCGACGCGCGTGGCGATCTTCTCCGAGCCCTCGCCCGCGGGGCCCTTGGAGATGAGAAGATGCGTGGCCGCACGGGCTGCCACCTGAGGCGCATGGGTGACAGAGAGCACCTGCACTGTCGCCGACAGCCGCTTCAGCCGCTGGCCGATCGCATCTGCGACTGCACCGCCCACTCCGGTATCGATCTCGTCGAAGACCAGCGTTGGGGCCGAGCCTCGATCTGCCAGCGCCACCTTCAGCGCCAGGAGGAAGCGGGAAAGTTCGCCGCCCGAGGCGACCTTCATGATCGGACCCGGACGCGTACCCGGATTGGTCTGGACGTGAAATTCGATGGTGTCGATGCCCTCCGCGGTCGCTGCCTGCGGATCGGCCGTCATCTCGACCATGAAACGGGCCCGTTCCAACTTGAGGGCGGGAAGTTCTTCCATCACCGCTTTCGCCAGCGTCTGGGCGCCCTGCCGGCGCTTCTCCGACAGCGTCAGCGCCGCGGCATCGAAGGCAGCCTTCGCGGCGGCGACCTGCTTTTCCAGCTGACCGAGCTTCTCTTCGCCGGCATCGAGATCGGCAAGATCGGCAACCATCTTCTCTGCAAGTGCTGGCAGGTCCGCGACGGCAACGGAATACTTTCGCCCCGCAGCCCTCAGCGCAAACAGTCGATCCTCGACGCGCTCCAGTTCCCGGGGATCGAACTCCGTCTTCCTGAGCGCCGCCTCGACCTCCATCTGGGCGTTGGAGAGGCTGTTCAGGGCAGCATCCAGCAGTTCGACTGTTTCCTCCAGCAGGCCCGGCGCTTCGTGGCTCTTGCGCTCCAGCCGCCGCACCATGGAAGCGATCAAGGGCACGGGCGAGGCATTTCCGTTGAGGAACTCGGAGGCTTCCGAGATGTCGCCGGCGATTCGCTCGGCCTTCTGCATCTGCGAGCGCTGCTCCGCAAGCTCCTCTTCCTCGCCATCCCGGGGACTTAGGACTTCGAGCTCCTCGACGGATGCACGGATATAGTCCGCCTCCCGCGCCGCCGCCTCGACCTTGGCACGATGCGCCTTGAAGGCGCGCTCGGCCTCCTTCCAGGTGCGATAGAGCCCCCCGACCTGCTTCACCTCATCGGCCAGGCCGGAGAAAGCATCGAGCAAGTCGCGATGGGTGTTGGTGTCGGTCAGCGCCCGGTCGTCGTGCTGGCCATGGATCTCGACCAGCAGCTGGCCGATCTGCCGCATCAGCTGGACACTGACCGGCTGGTCGTTGATCGACGCGCGGGTCCGTCCATCGGCGTTCTGGATGCGCCGGAAGATGAGGTCGCCGTCGTCATCGATGCCGCTGTCGCGGAGAAGCTGTCGAACCGGATGCTGCCCGGGCACGTCGAAGACGGCCGTTACCTGCCCCTTGTCCTCGCCGTGCCGGACGAGCCCGCCATCGCCGCGCCCGCCGAGAGCCAGCGACAGGCTGTCGAGCAGGATCGACTTGCCTGCGCCGGTTTCGCCCGTCAGCACGGAGAGGCCGGATTCGAAGGCAAGATCCAGCCGCTCGATCAGAACGATATCGCGGATCGAAAGCTGGACGAGCACGATCAGGCCCCGATGAGCTTTGCCCCTGCGCGAGAAATCCAGGAGCCACGGTTTTCACGCGGTTCCAGACCGCCCGTCTGCAGCAGCTTGTAGGAATCGGCATACCACTGGCTGTCGGGATAGTTTCGGCCGAGCACCGCCGCCGCCGTCTGCGCCTCCTCCACGATCCCCATCGCATAATAGGACTCGACGAGGCGGGCGAGAGCTTCCTCGATCTGGTTCGTCGTGGGATAGCGCTCAACCACGGTGCGGAAACGCTGGATTCCCGCCAGATATTCCTTCCGCTCCAGGTAATAGCGGCCGACCTGCATCTCCTTGCCCGCGAGTTGGTCTCGCGCAAAGCGGATCTTGGCCTGCGCATCCTCGACGTATTCGGAATCGGGATAGTCGTTGACGACCTTGGACATAGCGTCGATGGTCTGCGCGGCGGCGCGCTGATCCTGCGTCACGTCGGCAATCTGCTTGGAATAGGAAAGGCCAACCAGATACTGGACGTAGGCCGAATCTTCGGTGTTCGGATACTGCTTCAGGTAACGGTTCCCGGTTGTGATCGCATCTTCGTTGCGTCCGAGCCGGTACTTGGCAAACGTGCTCATCACGAGCGCCTTGCGGCCCCAGTCCGTGAACGGATGCTGGCGGTCGATGGAGTCGAACTTGCGGCTTGCTTCTGCGATGTTTCCGGCCTTCATGTTGGCCAGGCCCTGGTTGTAGAGAACTTCAGGTGGATCGGTCTCGACGCCCAGCTTGGTGATGTCGATATCCTTGTCGGACTGGCACGCGCTCACCGCGACGCCGGCGCAGGCCAGAGCCATGGACACGAAGGCTATCCTCGCCGTTCTCTTCATTCCAACAGACCTCGCATAAGTCATTCGACAGTTCCCGATCGTCCCGCGCAATGGCGCCCCTGCGCCAACTGGCCTTCTAGCCTTACAAGCAGGCGCCGGGCAACGCAATGCGGGCGCATTAACGCAATTTTGTGGCAAGGTTCCCTGCCCGGAAGGACGAAGGACGGGCGCGAAAACCACAAGTCAGGTCAAAAAGAAAGGCCGCTCACAAGGAGCGGCCAGTTGGACTGGAAGATTGGATCAAGCAAACCAAGCGGCGACTTCCGGTTCCTTAACCGGCACGAACTCGACGGCGCGAACGCGGGTACTGCGAACCGGTGCCTCGACGATCTCATAGGCTGTCGGGTCGCTGAGCAGAGCCTTCAGGGCGTTGGCGTTCATCTTGTGGCCGCCACGATAGGAACGGTAGCAACCGATGAACTGCGCGCCCGCCAGTGCAAGATCGCCGACGGCATCGAGCGTCTTGTGGCGCACGAACTCATCACCCTCGTAGCGAAGTCCCTCGACATTGACGATCGTGTCGTCGTCCGAGATCACCACGGAATTCTCCAGCGAGGAACCGAGAGCGTAACCGGCAGCCCACAGTCGCTCGACATCGCGCATGAACCCGAAGGTACGGGCGCGGGAAAGCTCTTCCTTGAAGGAGGCGGCCGTCAGGTCGCCCTTCCAGCTCTGCCGTCCGATCAGCGGCGTGGAGAAGTCGATCTCGACTTCGAAACGCGTGCCGTCGTAAGGGCGGAACTCCGACCAGGATGCGCCTGAATCGATCCGTACCGGCTTCACCACCCTGATGTAGCGACGCTTCGCGCCGAGATTGACGATACCGGCCTGCTCCAGTGCCTCGATGAACGGATAGGAACTGCCGTCCATGATCGGCATCTCACCCGCATCCACCTCGACCACGACATTGTCGATCGACAACGCATAAAGGGCAGCCATCACATGCTCGATGGTCGCAATCCATCTCGCCGGCGAACCGCCAAGCACGGTGCAGAGATCGGTCGGCCCGACATGCGAGGAGACGGCGCGATAGTCCACCGAACTGCCATCGTCGAGACTGCGGCTGAACAGGATGCCAGTGCCCGCCTCCGCAGGCTGGAAGGTGATGGTGACCGGAGCGCCCGAATGCACGCCAATACCCGTCATGGTGACGGGGGCTGCGATGGTCGTCTGGAACCCGAGGAGTCCGATTGTCATTCGTCTTGCTTTCTCATGCGTTGGTCCTGATCCTCGATCAAGACCTTGGCAGCAGGCGTGACCGCTATCCGCGAGTCGCCTGCCTTCTTGCTGCTTTTCTACGCAGAGTGCTGGAACATTCCAAATCACTGTTCATTTCGGATTGTTACGCTCCCAAGCGTCGGAAATTACGGAGCTTTTCCGCACAGGCCCACGACAACGAACGAAGGCCCGAAACACCGTTCCGGGCCTTCAATCGAACTGATGCCGCAGCGTCAGTTGTGCTGGCGGCGCAGGAAGGCCGGGATCTCCAGCTGGTCGTCCTCATGATGCATGCCGGCCTGAGGGACGGCACGTCCATGGTCGTCCAGCTGACCGCGACGCGGTGCGTAGAGATTGGCCTCTGCCGACAGCGGACGGCGCTGCTGCGGAGCCGCACTCGGTGCCGGCGGGGTCATGTCAGCCGCGACCTGCTCGTCATCTTCACGACGGCCGAGCGAATTCGTGATCCGCTTCAGGAGGCCCATCGGACCGCGCTCTTCCTGCACGTGCTGTGCCGGATGGGCGCGATGGTCCATCTCTGCCTTGACGACCGGCGGGAAGTCTTCGACCTTCGGCATGCGGACCGGCTCGGGAGCCCTTGCCGGCGCGACCTGCTCATGGTGCAACTGAGGCGCCATGCGGGGTGTGGGCTGGGCAGCGATCGGTGCGGGCTGTGCCTGCATTACCGGGGCGGCCGGGGCCCGAAGAACGGGAGCTTCTCCCGGCGCTGCGGCGAAGATGCGGCTCTGCGGACGGAACTCCGGCTCTGCCGGAGCAGCAACGGGCTGCTGTGCGACCGGCTGCGGAGCGGCGTGGCGCGGCATGTCAACGATGGCCAGTTCGCGTTCCATCTCGGCTTCTGCCTGGCGGATGGTCTCGGCGATCGGATCGACAGCCTTCGGTGCCAGGGCGATCGGAGCCGGCTGCGGTGCAGCAGCGACCGGGGCGGACGGGGCGATCGCGGCCGACGGACGGATCACCGGGCGTGCGGCAGCGGCGGCCGGCCGGGTATCGGGGAAGCGGCCGTCCATCTGTGCCGTGGCACGATCGATGCCGGTTGCCACGACCGATACGCGGATGAGACCTTCCAAGGCCTCGTCGAAGGTTGCGCCGAGGATGATGTTGGCGTCCGGATCGACTTCCTCGCGGATGCGGGTTGCCGCTTCGTCGACTTCGAAGAGGGTAAGGTCGCGACCACCGGTGATGGAGATCAGCAGGCCCTGCGCGCCCTTCATCGAGGTCTCGTCGAGGAGCGGATTGGCGATCGCCGCTTCGGCGGCCTGCATGGCGCGGCCGGGGCCGGAAGCCTCGCCGGTACCCATCATCGCACGGCCCATCTCACGCATGACCGAGCGGACGTCGGCGAAATCGAGGTTGATGAGGCCTTCCTTGACCATCAGGTCGGTGATGCAGGCGACGCCCGAATAGAGCACCTGGTCGGCCATCGCGAAGGCATCGGCGAAGGTGGTCTTGTCGTTGGCAATGCGGAAGAGGTTCTGGTTGGGGATGACGATCAGTGTGTCGACCGACTTCTGCAGCTCCTGGATGCCGGATTCGGCAAGCCGCATGCGGCGCTGGCCCTCAAAGTGGAACGGCTTGGTGACGACGCCGACGGTGAGGATGCCCTTGTTGCGGGCAGCCTGCGCCACGACCGGAGCCGCACCCGTTCCCGTCCCGCCGCCCATGCCGGCCGTGACGAAGCACATGTGGGTGCCGTTCAGGTGGTCGACGATCTCGTCCAGGCATTCTTCGGCGGCGGCGCGACCAACTTCCGGCTGGGAACCTGCACCCAGACCTTCCGTGACCTGGACACCCATCTGGATGATCCGGTCGGCCTTCGTCATCGTCAGCGCCTGCGCGTCGGTATTGGCGACAACGAAATCGACGCCTTCCAACCCGGCGGTGATCATGTTGTTGACGGCATTGCCGCCGCCACCGCCAACTCCGAAGACGGTGATGCGGGGCTTCAGTTCAGTGATGTCCGGCTTCTGCAGCTTGATAGTCATGGGTACCGTTCCTTCTAACTCTGGCCGCATCGCCGCCGGCCGATTCATTGCTGTTCTTCATGCCGCCGCCCGTTTGGGACGGACGTCAAAAACTCTCCTTGAGCCACTGGCCCATACGAGCCAGCCGGCCATTTCCACTGCCGAGGGAGCTTATCAGCCCCCCCTGCGAAGCATGCGTCTCCATCTCGGCCACCTGCGGATAGATCATCAGCCCGACAGCCGTGGAAAATGCGGGGCCCTTGGCTGCGACCGGCAGGCCGGAAATCCCCATCGGGCGCCCGATGCGCACGTTGCGAGCCAGGATCCGGCGCGCCGTCTCCGGCAGCCCCGTCAGCTGGCTGGCACCACCCGTCAGGACGACGCGCTTGCCGACGATCGGACTGAAGCCGGACTTCTCGATCCGGTCGCGGATCAATTCCAGCGTTTCCTCGATGCGGGCCCGGACGATCCGGGTGACCAGCGAGCGGGGTACCTGCGTCGGCAGGTCCCGGTCATCCTCGCCGATCGGCGGAATGGAAATCATGTCGCGCTCATCCGCCCCGTTGGCGAGCGCAGAACCATGGACGACCTTCAGGCGCTCGGCATCCTCGATACGGGTGGAAAGCCCCCGCGCAAGATCGGTCGTGACGTGGTGGCCGCCGAGGCTGATCGCATCGGTGTGAACCAGCTTGCCTTCTGCGAAGACGGAAATGGTCGTCGTGCCGCCACCCATGTCGATCGCGGCGCATCCCAGTTCGACCTCGTCATCGACGAGGGCGGCGAGGCCGCTGGCATAGGGCGTCGCGACCATGCCTTCGACAGACAGGTGAGCGCGGTTGACGCAGAGCTCCAGGTTCTTGAGCGTCGCCCGTTCGGCGGAGACGACGTGCATGTCGACGCCGAGGAGATCGCCGAACATCCCGAGCGGATCGCGGATGCCGCGCTCGCCATCGAGCGAATAGCCTGTCGCCAGGGAATGAAGGATGGCGCGATCCTGCCGCTGTGACTGCTGGCTTGCCGACACCAGCACCTTGCGCAGGTCGGCCTGCTCGACCTCCTGGCCGCCAAGGTCGATCGTGGCCGTGTAGACGTCGCTTGCAAGACGACCGGCGGAAACGTTGATGATCAGGCTGTCGACGGTCAGGCCAGCCATCCGCTCGGCGGCGTCGACGGCGAGCCGGACGACGCTTTCGGCCGCATCGAGATCCGCGATCACGCCGGACTTCACGCCGCGGGACCGCTGGTGCCCGATGCCGATGATCTCGACATTATGGGTCCGCCCTGGGAGCACGAGGCTCTCCTGGCGAGGAGTCAGCCGGCCGATCATGCAGACGACCTTGGTCGACCCGATGTCCAGCACCGTGACCACGTGGCTACGCTTGGAGGAAAGCGGCTTGAGGCGCGGCAGGAAGTGACCCGAACCGAAGAGGCTCATGACCGCACTCCTGCTTTCTTGAGTGCCTTGCTTCGCAGCTCCAGCGCCTCGTTGCGGCGCTCGAGCGCGCCTTGTGACAACTGTATGGTGGTGCGGTCATTGAGCCGCAGGTCCACCGCAGCGATGTCCCGCTCCAAGAGCCCCTGCTCCGCTTCCAGGCGCGACAGAACGGCAAGCGCGTTCTGCACGCCCTGCTCCGGCAGCTTGAGGACGACGCCGTTGTCGAGATGCAGATCCCAACGCCGACCAGCTACGCGGACATAGGCGCGTACTCGGCTGCCGAGCTCCGGCCAGCCGGCCAGTTCCTCCACGAAGGCGGCGGCCCTCGTCTCGGCATCGCGACCGACGAACAGCGGCAGCGAGGCGAACTTGCCGTCCCGCAGCGGCCCGATGATGGCGCCGTTCCTCTCGATCAGGGAAAGCTCGTCGCCATGCTGCCAGATGCCGAAGGCCTTGCGCTCCCTGAGCGTGACCTCGATGGTATTCGGATAGACCTTGCGGACTTCCGCATATTCGACCCAAGGCAGTTCGGAAAGCTTCTTGCGGGCAGCCTCAATGTCGAGAGCGACGAGCGAGGTCGTCCCATCCAGACCGAGAAGCTGCAGGATATCGATCTCGGAGGTCTGGTCATTACCGGAAACGCGAACATCCTCGATCGCAAAACCCGCCGAGGCTGTTACCGCCTGCGAAACGACAGCACTATGCCCGCCAACGGACATGCCGTAGAGGCCCACAACCCCCATGAAGGCGAAGGTCGAAACCGTCCCGATATGGCGAGGAATATGAACGCGGCCGCTTGCCAGGCTGACCGCGAAGCGAACGATACGACGGAGCGGACGCGGGAGAACCCGACGATCCTCCACCGCAGGAAAGGCGCGAGATGCGCCCCCCTTGAAACCTGCAGAACTCTGGCCGCTCAACGCAGACACGATGCGTCCTCCACCATCCAACGGACGAGATCACCGAACGAGAGGCCGGCATGCGCGGCCATTTCGGGCACCAGCGAAGTCGGGGTCATGCCGGGCTGGGTATTGACCTCCAGCCAGATCACCTCGCCGTCTTCGGAAACGCGGTCGTCGTAGCGGAAATCGGATCGACTCACGCCGCGGCAGCCCATCGCCTGATGCGCCTTGAGGGCCAAGGATTGGATCTTTTGGTAAACATTCGATGAAATCTGCGCAGGAAGAATATGCGTCGATCCGCCCGCTGCGTACTTCGCGTCATAATCGTAGAAGGCATTCCCCGTCGGCACGACCTCGGTTACGCCGAGCGCTGTGTCACCCATGACGCCGCAGGTCAGCTCGCGACCATGGACATAGCGCTCGACCATTACCTCGTTGCCGTAGCGCCACTCATCCGACGACAGAACTTGCGGCGGATGGGACTGGTCCGCCTTGACGATCACAACGCCGAAGGACGAACCCTCGCGTACAGGCTTCACGACATAAGGCGGCTCGATTGGGTGGCGATTACCGATATCGAAGCGGCTCATCACCCGTGCCTCGGCGACCGGGATGCCCGCGGCCTTGGCAACATGCTTCGCCTGCCCCTTGTCCATGGCCAGCGCCGACGCAAGGACGCCGGAGTGCGTGTAGGGAATCTGCAGGTACTCCAGAACACCCTGAATCGTACCATCCTCGCCGAAAGGGCCGTGGAGGGCATTGAAAGCGACGTCCGGACGAAGATCGGAAAGAACGCCGGAGACGTTGCGATCAACATCGACGCGCGTGACACGGTAGCCTTCAGCTTCGAGGGCCTGGGCGCAAGCCGCCCCGGAAGACAGGCTCACGGGCCGCTCGGCGGAAAACCCTCCCATCAGAACAGCCACATGCTTGTCACTCATCGAACGACCTCCGGAAAAAGTACGCATCCTTGCACAGCCTTGCTTGCGCCGACCTGTTCCCGATGCGATTCCGGATCCCGCCGCGCAGGTTCATACTGCCGGCATATGGTTAACAAACCGTTTACTTTCGTTAACCGAGGCGGAAAAGGCGTGGAATTTCAATCGCTCCACCCCACATCGTGAATCTGATTCAAGACATCAAAAAAGGCCGCCAACCGCATGGGCTGACAGCCTTTTTTTCAGAATCTTCTAATGCTGCTCTATTCGGTGGCGACGCCCTGGAATGGCTTCACTTCCCGACCGGGCATGAAGATCCCGAGCCGCATGATCTCCCATTCCAGCTTGATTCCTGAATGCTCGAAGACCCGCTGGCGAACCGTTTCGCCGAGATATTCAAGATCGTAACCGCTGGCATTGCCGGTGTTGATCATAAAGTTGCAATGGAGCGAGGACATCTGAGCGCCGCCGCAGACGAGCCCGCGGCACCCCGCCTCGTCGATCAGCTTCCAGGCGGAATGACCCTCGGGGTTCTTGAAGGTCGAGCCGCCGGTCTTCTCCTTGACCGGCTGGACCGTTTCGCGGTGCTGGCGCACCGCATCCATCTCATGCCGAATCTTGGCACGATCGTCCGGATAGCCCTCGAAGATTGCATGGGTAAAAATCAGGTCGCCCGGAGCGCTCGATTTGCGATAGCCGTAGCCCATCTGCGCCTTGTCCAGGACATGGATATTGCCCTGCCGGTCGACGGCATGGACTTCCACCACACGATCCGCAGTCTCCGTGCCGTTCGCCCCCGCATTCATGCGAAGCGCGCCGCCGATGGAGCCCGGGATGCCGTAGTAGAACGCGAAACCGCCAATGCCGTGATCCATTGCCATCGCCGCGACATGCTTGTCGGGACATATGCTGCCGGCGCGGATGCGATTGTCCCCTGCAAGGTCGACCTGCCCGAACCCCTTTGCCGACAGGCGCAGGACCACGCCCGGGATACCCCCGTCGCGAACAAGCAGGTTGGAGCCGACGCCAACGACCGTCAGCGGCACTTCAGCCGGGAGTATCTTCAGGAAGGTGACGAGGTCATCCACGTCATGCGGCTGGAACATCAGTTCTGCCAGTCCGCCGGCCTGGAACCAGGTCACGCGGTCCATCGGCGCATCCGGCGTCAACCGCCCACGAAGGTCCTTGACGCCCTCACCGAGTGAGGCCAGCAGCTTTTCACCATGCACCTGCTTCATTACGACTGTCCCGATACGCTTTCCAGTTCCCTGGGCAGCGCTGCCGCCCATTGCGTGATACTACCAGCCCCCAGAAGAACCACGAAATCACCCGGCTTCGCAATGCCGGCTACGATCGGCGCAAGTTCGCCAGGGCCGGAGATGTAGCGCGCATCGCGGTGGCCGGCGGCCCGGATCTTGCCGATCAGGACTTCCGAATCCACGCCTTCGATCGGATCCTCTCCAGCAGCGTAGACCGGCGCCAGCATGACGCTATCGGCATCATTGAAGCAGGTCGCGAACTCCTGGAAGAGACTGGAAAGACGCGTGTAACGATGCGGTTGGTGGACTGCGATTATCCGCCCCGAGCAGGATTCCCTTGCCGCCTTCAGGACCGCCCTGATCTCCACCGGATGATGGCCGTAGTCGTCGAAGACGGAAACGCCGTTCCAGGTCCCCGTCAGCGTGAAGCGCCGCTTGACGCCACCGAAGGCCGCCAGCCCCTTGCGGATGTCTTCCTCGGAAATGCCGAGCCGATTGGCGACGGCGATTGCCGCGGTGGCGTTCGAAATATTGTGCCGCCCGGGCATTGGCAGTGTCAGGTCCTTGAAGCTGAAGACCCTCCCCGTGCGACGGCGGCGGATCTCGACGTCGAAGATGGCTTTCGTCCCTTCCATGCGAACATTGGAAAAGCGGGCGTCGGCCTGCGGGTTCTCGCCATAGGTGATGATCTTGCGATCTTCGATTCGCGCCGCAAGCGCCTGCACTTCCGGATGATCGATACACAGTACGCCGAAGCCGTAGAAAGGCACATTCTCGACGAACTGCCGGAAGGCAGCGCGGACGGCGTCGAAGCTGCCGTAATGGTCGAGATGCTCCGGATCGATATTGGTGACCACTGCGACGTCCGCAGGGAGCTTGAGGAAGGTCCCGTCCGATTCGTCCGCCTCGACCACCATCCACTCGCCTTCACCCATGCGGGCATTGGTTCCATAGGCGTTGATGATGCCGCCATTGATAACAGTAGGATCGAGGTTTCCAGCTTCGAGAAGCGTCGCGACCATCGAGGTCGTCGTGGTCTTGCCGTGCGTACCACCGATCGCGATCGCATTGCGGAAACGCATCAGCTCAGCAAGCATCTCCGCACGCCGGACGATCGGCAGGAAGCGCTCGCGTGCGGCGACCAGTTCCGGGTTATCCTTCCTGATCGCCGTCGACACGACTACGACTTCAGCCTCTCCGAGGTTTTCCGCCCGATGGCCGACGAAGACAGGTATGCCCTTGTCGCGCAACCGCTGGACATTGGCGCCGTCGGACTGGTCCGAGCCCTGGACGCGATGGCCAAGATTGTGGAGCACTTCCGCGATACCGCTCATGCCGATGCCGCCGATGCCGACGAAATGAACGAGCCCGATGGCCTTCGGCATCTTCATGAACGTACTCCTTTGAATTCCGCGACCGGTCGCCGCCCGGAAATAGCTACAACAAGGTCCGCGAGCAAGGTCGATGCATCCGGATGCCCCGCCTGCCGGGCGGCAGCCGCCATAGTTTCAAGCCGCTCCGGCTCTTGCATTGCCGACGAGATCATCTGTGCGAGCCGCTCGGGTGACAGCTCCGCCTGCGCGACGACCTCTGCCCCGCCCTTCTCGACGAGCGCTGCAGCATTGGCCGCCTGGTCGTGGTCGAGCGCGTGGGGATAGGGAACAAAGATGGCAGGACGGCCGATGACGGCAACTTCCGACACCGTGGATGCCCCCGACCGACAGATGACCAGATGCGCCGAGCGAAGACGTTCGGCCATGTCGCCGAAGAAGGGCGAGACCTCCGCCGAAACCTGCAGCGCGCGATAGTGATCGGCGACCGCCTGCTGGTCCTCCGGCCGTGCCTGCTGCGTCACCCTGAGCCTGCTTCGATCCGCACCGTCGAGACGTGCGATGGCCGCGGGCACTGCGGACGAAAAGAACTGTGCTCCCTGACTGCCGCCGAAGATGAGGAGGCGGAATTCTTCCGAACTCCGGGAGGCGAGGTACGGCGAACCGGCGGCCTGCAGGACGGCGGGGCGCACCGGATTGCCGGTCGTCACCGTCTTTGCCGCATGGGCTCCGTGATCATCCGGCAGGAAGCCACCTGCAATTGCCTGTACCCGCGAGGCGAGCGCCTTGTTGGCGCGGCCCATCACGGCATTCTGCTCGTGAATCAGCGACGGCACGCCCATTGATGTCGCAGCAAGCAGGGGCGGAACGGTCGGATACCCTCCGAATCCAATGACGGCGGCCGGCTTCAGCCGCCCGATGAGGCGGCGGGCGGCCCGCAGGCCCGTCCACAAGGTCCACGCCGTGCGCAGCACCGCGATGGGATTCTTCGATCCGAAGGTCGCCGAGGGGACGACGTGGATCTCGTCCGCGGGAAAGCTACCGGCGAACCGTTCGGCGCGCCTGTCGGTCACGAGGTGGACGGCGTAGCCGCGTGCCTTCAGTTCGTGCCCAAGGGCCTCGGCAGGAAAGAGGTGCCCGCCGGTCCCACCGGCGGCAAGAAGGATGATGCCACTGGCCATAGTCTACTCCGCCGGAACGCCGGCAATGCGGAAGAGGCTGCGCTCCTGCGCCCGCTTTTCCGGACGATGCCGGGTCAGCGCAAGGATGAAACCTGCCGTCACGCAGATCGCGATCATCGAGGAGCCGCCATAGGAGATCAGTGGCAGGGTCATTCCCTTCGCGGGCAAGAGTTCGAGATTGACGCCGATATTGATCATCGACTGGATGCCGATCTGCAGCACGAGGCCCGCAACGGCAAACCGTGCGAAATCGTTGCGCTCCTTGAAGGAGTGACCGAGGCCGCGCAGAACGATGAAGGCGAAGATGAGCACCAGCAGCATGCAGAACAGGATTCCGAACTCTTCCGCCGCCACGGAGAAGATGAAGTCGGTATGGCTGTCGGGAATGATGCGCTTCACGATGCCTTCGCCCGGGCCCTGCCCGAACCAGTCGCCGCGGATGATCGCATCGCGGGCCGTGTCCACCTGGAACGTGTCGCCCTCGCCGGTCAGGAACCTGTCGATACGCCCGGTCACGTGCGGCAACATGTAATATGCCGAGGCAAAGCCGACGATACCGACTGCCCCGAGAACCATGATCCAGAGCCACGGCATGCCGGCCATGAAGAACATGCCGCCCCAGACGACCGCGGTCAGAATCGTCTGCCCCAGGTCGGGCTGGGCAACGAGCAGCGCGGCCACAATGCCGAACAGGATGATCGCGAAGAGATTGCCGGGAATTTCCGGCTGGCGGGCATGCTCGGCAAACAGCCATGCGCACACCACCACAAAGGCCGGCTTCATGAACTCCGAGGGCTGGATGGAGAAGCTGCCGATGGAGACCCATCGGCGCGACCCCTTCACTTCCACGCCGAAGAACAGCGCCATCACCATCATCAGCAGCGAGACGGCCAGCAGAATGATGGCGGCTCGACGCACCTGGCGCGGCGTCATGAACGACAACCCGATCATCACCATCAGCGACGGGACAATGAAGACGGCGTGTCGCTCCACGAAATGAAAGCTGTCGAGGCCGAGCCGTTCGGCGACCGGCGGCGATGCGGCGAAGGACAGCATGAAGCCGATCCCCATCAGAAGGATGAACGCCGCAAGGAAATAGCGATCGATCGTCCAGAACCAATCCGCCAGTGGTCCCCGGTCGGCGCGGCTTACCATGGTCAAATCCCCTTGTTCGTCTCGACCAGCATGGTGACGCCGTCGAGTTCGGCAACATGGCTCACGAATGCATCTCCGCGGACCTCAAAATTCCTGTACTGATCGAAGCTGGCGCAAGCCGGCGACAACATTACAGCAGCCGAATTGCCTTCCGCCTCAGCCTCCGCAGCGGCATGGGCGACTGCACGCTCGAGCGTCCCGGAAATCTCGTAAGGAACAGCCTGCCCAAGCGTCGCGGCAAAGGCCGGTGCCGCCTCTCCGATCAGAAAGGCTTTGACGATATGCGGGAAGAGTGGTGCGAGGCTTGCGATACCGCCTTCCTTGGGTAATCCACCGGCAATCCAGTAGATGCGGTCATAGCTCGACAGAGCCGGCGCAGCGGCTTCAGCATTGGTCGCCTTGGAATCATTGACGAACAGCACGCTTCCGCGGCGCGCAACCGGCTGCATGCGGTGCTTCAGTCCCGGAAACGACCTCAGACCCTCGCGGATCTCATCAGCATCGACGCCGACCGCAAGGCAGGCCGCGATTGCCGCCGCTGCGTTCTGGGCATTGTGCCCGCCCCTCAGGGTTGCGATGCCCTCCAGGTCGACGAACAGCGAACTCGCGCCGCCTTCGGCCCTGAAGAGCCGGCTCCCCTCGGCATGGATCCCGTCGACAACAACGTTGCGCCTGGAGATTCGACGAACCTTCACCCCTGCCCGCTCGACCCGGTCGGCGATGAGGGTCGAGAAGCTGTCATCGATGCCGATGATGGCAATGTCGCTGCCCGCCACCAGCCGCTCCTTGACGTCGGCATAGTGCTGCATCGTGCCGTGGCGGTCGAGATGGTCCGGTGTCAGGTTGAGCAGGATGCCGGCAGTCGGATCGAGTGTCGGCGCAAGGTCTATCTGGTAGGAGGAGCACTCGACGACATAGTAACGCTCAGCCTTCGGGGGATCGAGCGTCAGCACCGCGGTGCCGATATTCCCGCCAAGCTGCGTGTCACGGCCGCTGCTCCTCAAGATGTGGGCGACAAGCGCGGTCGTCGTCGACTTGCCGTTGGTGCCGGTAATGGCGATGAGCGGGCAATCGGGCGCGAATGCCCGCCTCTCACGCACGAAGAGTTCGATGTCACCGATGATCTCGACACCGGCGGCACGGGCGAGATCAACGCTCCAGTGCGGCTTCGGATGGGTCAGCGGCACGCCCGGCGACAGGACGAAGACGGCCATCTGCGGCCAGTCAATGGAGCGCAGATCCTCGGTATGCATGCCGGCCGAAGCCGCCTTGGCGACACTGTCCGGATTGTCGTCCCACGCCGTCACGTCGGCTCCGCCGGCCTGCAAGGCCTGTGCGGTGGCAAGCCCGGAGCCGCCCAACCCGAAGAGTGCGACCTTCTTGCCGGCGAATGTGGTGACCGGGATCATCTCCCCCTCACCGCAACTTCAGTGTCGAGAGGCCGAGCAATGCCAGCCCGACGGCAATGATCCAGAAGCGGACGACCACCTGGCTCTCGGTCCATCCGAGTTTCTCGAAATGATGGTGGATGGGCGCCATAAGGAATACGCGCCGGCCCGTCAGCTTGAAGAAGCCAACCTGGATGATGACCGACAGGGTTTCCATGACGAACAGGCCGCCGATGATGACCATGACGATCTCGTGCTTCGTCGCAACGGCAACGGAGCCGATCAGTCCGCCGAGGGCGAGCGAGCCCGTGTCCCCCATGAAGATCGCAGCCGGCGGCGCGTTGAACCAGAGGAAGCCGAGGCCGGCACCGATCACAGCACCGAGGATAACGACCAGTTCCCCCGTGCCGGGAACAAAGTTGATCTGCAGGTAATTCGCGAAGACGCCGTTGCCGACGAGATAGGAGATGGCACCGAAGGAGGCCGCGGCGATCATCACCGGGACGATGGCAAGTCCATCAAGTCCATCCGTCAAGTTCACCGCGTTCCCGGCCCCGACGATCACGAAAGCGCCGAACAGGACGAAGAAGATGCCCAGGTCGACCAGGAAGTCCTTGAAGAATGGAAAGGCGATCGAGGTGCCGAGGTTGGGATTAGCCGATTGCCCGGTGGCTGAAGCGATGCGCATCATGAAGAACACGGCGATCGCGGCAATCAGGAACTCGATCCCGAGCCGGGCCTTCCCCGAGAAGCCCTTGTCGGTCTGTTTCGTCACCTTGAGATAGTCGTCATAGAAGCCGATCGCACCGAAACCGAGCGTCACCAGCAGCGTCGCGACCACGTAGATGTTCGACAGATCCGCCCAGAGCAGCGATCCGCCGATGATCCCCGCGAGGATCATCAACCCGCCCATCGTGGGTGTGCCGGCTTTTTTGAAGTGGGTCTGAGGTCCGTCAGCGCGGATCGGCTGTCCCTTGCCCTGGCGCACGCGCAACGAGGCGATCATTGCGGGACCGAACAGGAAGACGATCAATGCAGAGGTGAAGAGTGCCGCACCGGTGCGAAACGTAATGTATCGGAACAGGTTGAAGATTTGAAACGTATCCGCCAGTTCCACAAGCCAGATGAGCATCCATGGCCCTTTCTAGAAGCCGAATTAAAGTTGGCGCTCCGTCTCGGAGACTGCCGGATAATTGTCAATAAGCGCAGAAACGATCTTTCCGAAACCGATGCCGAGGGACGACTTCACCATGACCACGTCACCCGGCTTGACGGCGCGCACAGCAAAATCCCGAAGCTCTTCCGTCGTCGACCGGTACTCGCAATGCACGCTCTCCGGCAGCGCATCCCGAAGGGCCGCCATTTCAGCGCCCGCAAGCCAGACATGCTCGATACCGGCTGCAAGGATGGGGCCTGCCAGTTCCTCGTGGACCTTGGCGGAAAACTCCCCCATTTCCAGCATGTCGCCGAGCACGGCGATGCGCCGCCCGGACGCGACTGGCTCCGATGCGGCAAGAAGCGCGATCGCGGCACGCATGGACGCCGGGTTGGCATTATAGCTTTCATCGATCAGCGTCAGGATGCCTTCGCCGATACCGAGCCTGTGCTGCTCGCCACGGCCCTTGACCGGTCGCAGTTCTGCCAGTGCAGCGACGGCCTTGCCGAGATCCGCACCAACCAGCGTGCAAGCGCCGAGTGCAGCCATGGCGTTTTCCGCAATGTGCCTGCCCGGAGTGCCGATCTCCACCTCCACCGTCTCGCCGCTGAGCGTCGCCCAGACGGTCGAGCTTTGCGCGTTGCCCTCGAAATCGGCCAGCCGGAAGTCTGCCTTGGCATGCTGACCGAACGTATAGATGCGGCCGACGCCGACCTCCTGGGCCCGCTGCTCGAGGAAAGCGAACTGCTTGTTGTCGCGATTTAGAATCGCTGCCCCGCCGGGTTCCAGACCTTCGAATATCTCCGCCTTGGCGGCCGCGATCTCCTCGAGATTGCGGAAGTGACCGAGATGGGCGGCGGCGATCGTGGTGATGATGGCCACATGGGGTCGCACCATCTTCACCAACGGGCGGATTTCGTCCGGATGATTCATGCCGATCTCGAAGACGCCGAACTGCGCCTCCTCGGGCATGCGGGCCAGCGTCAGCGGCACCCCCCAATGATTATTGAAGGAAGCAACCGCCGCATGCACCTTGCCGGACGGTGCGAGAACGTGCCGCAGCATCTCCTTGGTTGTCGTTTTGCCGACCGAGCCGGTTACCGCGACGATCTGGGCGCGGCTCCGCTCACGAGAGGCGACGCCGAGCTTTCCAAGCGCCGCCAGCACGTCCTCCACGACGATCATCGGGATGGTCAACCGCCCCATGGCCGGCAGCTTCGCCTCGCTCACCACAATCAGGGAGGCCCCGTTTGCCACGGCGATACTGGCGAAGTCATGACCATCGACGTGATCGCCCTTGATGGCGAAGAAGGCTTCCCCGGGGGCTATCGAACGGCTGTCGATCGAGATGCCGGTGATACCCTCCGGAAGCGTACCCACCGGCCGCCCTTCCATTGCGGCAACCATTGCATCGCAGGTCCAGAGCCAGCTCAAGATGTCATCTCCTCCAGTGCCTTACGCAGTTCCAGGTGGTCGGAGAACGGCAGGACCCGGTCGCCGATCGTTTGCCCCTCCTCATGCCCCTTGCCGGCGACGATGAGGGTGTCACCCGCTTTCAGAAGCGAGGCGGCATGGCGGATCGCCGCCGCGCGGTCGCCGATCTCGGTGGCACCAGGCGCCGCCGCCAGGATTTCGGACCGGATGACCTCCGGGACCTCGGAACGCGGATTGTCGTCAGTTACGACCACAACATCCGCCAGCCGTGTAGCGATCTCGCCCATGATAGGGCGCTTGCCCTTGTCACGGTCGCCGCCACATCCGAAAACGACCACGACTCGCCCGGTGGTGAAGGGTCGCACGGACGACAGGACATTCTCGAGCGCATCGGGCTTGTGGGCATAATCCACGTAGGCCAAGGCCCCTTCGCGTGTCTGCCCCACGAGCTCCAGGCGTCCGGAGGCGCCTTGCAGCTTCTCCAGCGCCGCCATCGCAACCGCAGCCGGCGTGCCGGTCGATATCGCCAGACCCGCAGCCACGAGTGCATTTGCCACCTGGAAGTCGCCCGCTAGAGGAATATCGACCTCGAAGATCTCGTCACCGAAATGGATCTCGGCAGTCTGCTTGTGGCGGAAGTGCTCCACGCGCTTGAGAGCGAGGTAATCTCCCTTGCGGCCGACGGTCAGCACCTGAAGCTGCGATTTACCGGCAACGCGGATCGCGTCCGCCGACCATTCGTCATCCGCAAAGATGACCGCCGGCGAACCTTTCGACAGCAGCGTATCGAAGAGCCGCATCTTCGCGGCCATATAGCTTTCGATCGTCGGATGATAATCCATGTGATCGCGGCCGAGATTGGTAAACCCGGCCGCCGCGAGGCGCACGCCGTCGAGCCGGCACTGATCGAGCCCGTGACTGGATGCTTCCATGGCGGCGTGGGTCACACCTTCGGCCGCAAGTTCCGCCAGCAGCGCATGGAGCCCAACCGGGTCCGGCGTCGTCAGGGATCCATAGTCGTTGCGGGTCGGCGAAACCACGCCGGTGGTGCCGATCTGCGCGGCAGGATGGCCGGCATGTGCCCATATCTGACGGGTGAAGGAGGCGACGGACGTCTTGCCGGCGGTCCCGGTGACGGCGACCATGGTGGCCGGCTGGGCTCCGTAGAAGCGTGCGGCAGCCAAAGCCAGAAAGCGGCGCGGATTGGAGAGGGTCAGGACGGGTACCGAGGCATCGATCGTCTGACCTGCGACAGCCGCAGCCGCACCGCGTTGCGCTGCGTCGGCAATGAAGCGAGCACCATCAGCCTTCGTCCCAGGCAGCGCCGCGAAAAGCATGCCGGGCTCAACCTTCCGGCTGTCGGCAGAGATGCCGCCGATCTCGATGTCGCCCGTCGCTCCGGCGAGCAGTTCGCTGATCTCCGGAAAATCATCGCCGGCCAGGTCGCGTAACTTCATCAGCGGTACTCTCATCATTGGTCAGGCGGGCACTCTCTCGAATCGCCCGTGAATCATTATCGCCTAATACGATACCAAAAGGGCCGAACCATCCTCGCCGAAGCGTGGTTTTACACCGAGAATCGCCGCTGACCTGCTGATGATGTCCTGTACCATCGGGGCAGCATTGAGGCCGGCTGTGCGCCCTCCGCCCTCTCCGGTCTTCGGCTCGTCGATGAAGGTAAGCACGGCATATTGCGGCTCGTGAATCGGGAAGGCGGCGATGAAGACGTTGAAGTTCTTCTCGTTCGAATAGCGACCGTTGACCACCTTCTCGGCGGTTCCCGTCTTGCCTCCGACGTTGAAGCCCTCGACCAGCGCGCGCTTGCCTGAACCTTTGGTGGCGTTCCAGTCGAACAGGAAGCGCATGTCTTCGCTCGTCGATTCCTTCATCACCCTCTGCGCCACGACATCCGCCTCGTCCCGGGTCCGCGGGAGGAAGGTCGGCGGAATGAGCTTGCCGCCATTCACCAGCGCAGCAACGGCAACGGCCGTCTGCAGCGGCGTCGTGGAAACGCCGTGACCAAAGGAGATCGTGACCGAGTGGATCTTCTTCCATTCCCGCGGCTGACTGGGCATGGCCACCTCGGGCAGTTCGGTCTGCGTCCGGGTCAGAAGGCCGAGCCGGGTCAGGAACTCCTTGTGTCCCTCTATGCCAACCACGTCGGCCATCTTGGCGGTCCCGATGTTGGAGGAATACTGGAAGACCTCCGGAACCGTCAGCATCCGGCCCTTGCCGTGGAAATCCTTGATCGTGAAGCCGCCGATGCGGATCGGAAAGCGGGCATCGAAGCTATCGGTCATCTTGACCTTGCCAGAGTCGAGCGCCATCGCTGTGGTGAAAGCCTTGAAGGTGGATCCCATCTCGAACGTGCCGTTCGACATCCGATTGAGCCAACCTTCCTCTGCACCCGCCGCCGGGGTGTTGGGATCGTAGTCCGGAGCGGATGCCATCGCGATGACCTCCCCGGTATGGACGTCCAGGACGACGGCCCCTGCACCCACAGCCTGGTACTTGTCGATGGAGGAGTAGATCACCTCCCGCACGATCGACTGCACCCGGAGATCTATGGACAACCGAACCGGCTCCAGCGGCTGGTCGGACGTCATGCCGACCGCTGCCAGATCGGCAAGGCCCTGGCTGTCGACATACCGTTCCATGCCTGCAACGCCGCGGTTGTCGATGTTGACGTGGCCCACCACGTGGGCGGCGGTCGCGCCACCGGGATAGAACCGCCGCTTCTCGGGCCGGAAGCCGATGCCGGGAATCCCAAGTGCGAGGATCTGGCTCTGCTGCTTCGGCGTCAGTTGGCGACGCAGCCACTGGAAATGCGACTTCGAAGAGAGCTTCCCGTAGATCGACTTGGCGTCGAGATCGGGCAGGACAGTAGCAAGCTTCTCGATGACCTCGTCGGCATCGACGATCTTGTGCGGCTCCGCGTAGAGCGAGACGGTGCGGATGTCGGTCGCCAGCACCTCGCCGTTGCGATCGAGAAGATCGGGACGGGAAGCCATCAGCCTGTCTGCCGGCATGATGCTGGAGGTGATCTCCGGTTGCGCCACTCCGTACTGAACCAACCGGCCACCGATGACGCCGTACACGGCGACAAAGCCGACGATGATCAGCCCGACACGATTGCGCGCCTGCGCGGCCTTTCGCTTGCCGACGCCCTCGAACGTGTTGTCACCCGACACGGCCGCGCTGCGGCGGCTCCCCGTCGACAGGTGTGCGCGACTTTTCAACACCATGATGCGCGAGAGAAACGACATCAGCGCCTCACCGATCCAGTTGAGATTGCATCCAGGGGCACGCCTCCTCGCGGGATCGGCACGGGAATTCCGTTTGAAGGGGCCGCATTCCTTGCCGCGTCCACGCCCTTGATGGCGGCAGCGACTTCACCACCGGCGCTGGCGATCAATTCCTCGATCGTCGTTTCCGGCATCGGCAGCTGCGATCGCGGCATGGGCAGTTCGACAGGCATGGCAAGTTGAGTCGGCTGCGTCGGCACCAGTTGCAGCTCCGACTGATACGCTAAGATCAGTCGCTCCAGCCGGTTCGGCTGGGTCAACAACGCCCAATCCGCCTTCAGCAGATCGATCGTATCCTTTTCAAGGACGATCTCGGCCTCCAGGCGCCGCACCTCCTGCAGCTTGTCGTCGGCCCGGTGCTTGATGGTATAGGTCACAACGGCCGCGGCGGTCATTACGCCGATCAGAACGAGGTCGAGGCTTCTCAGCATCAGGCGGCTCCCATCTTCGCGAGGCTGGCGAGATCCGGCAGATCGAAAATGCCCATGTCCGCCGCGCGGGCCGGCGCATCCGTGCGGCGCCCTGCCCGTAGCTTGGCGGAGCGCGCCCGAGGATTGAGTTCCGCCTCCTCCTCCGTAGCGCTAACTACGCCCTTGCCGACCGGCTCGAAGATCGGGGGCTTCTCGACCACCATAGGCATGTGGCGGGAGCCCGCCGCCTTGCCGGAACGATCGGAGAAGTATTTCTTGACGATCCGATCCTCGAGCGAATGGAAGGTCACCACCACGAGCCGACCGCCCGGCTTTAGCGCGCGCTCCGCCGCGAACAGCGCCTGCGCCAGTTCACCGAGTTCGTCATTGACGAAGATGCGCAGGGCCTGGAAGACGCGCGTGGCAGGATGGATCTTGTCTTTGGCCTTGCGCGGATTGACGCTCTCGATGAGGTTGGCCAGATCGCGCGTGGTCGTGAACGGTTCCGAAGAACGACGCTTTTCAATGGCCCGCGCGATCCGCCCGGCCTGCTTTTCCTCGCCCAGGAATCCAAATATCCGGATGAGGTCTCCGACCTTGGCCCGGTTCACCACATCGGCGGCCGATACGCCTTCGGCCGACATGCGCATGTCGAGCGGTCCATTCCTCTGGAAGGAGAAGCCGCGTTCGGCCTCGTCGATCTGCATGGAGGAGACGCCGATGTCGAGCACGACGGCATCCAGCCCGCTGGCGGGCGCATGATCCGCGAGGCGGGAGAACTGCGACCGGATCAGAGTCAGCCTGCCGCCGCTTGCAGCCACCAATTCACGGCCGCCGGCGATGGCGGTCGGATCGCGATCGAGCGCAATGACCTGGGCGCCAGCATCGAGCATAGCCGAAGTGTATCCGCCCGCACCGAAAGTACCGTCCAGGGCGATCTGACCAGGCGCCAGGTCGAGGGCCGACATCACCTCCGGGAGAAGAACAGGAATGTGGCGAACCGGTCCGCCTTCGGTTTCGGGCACGCCTCCACCAAGATTCGCCGCCATTCCGATCCCCCGTCCTAGGCAGGACGCGGAACGCGTCCTGCTCTTGCCGCCGCCTGCGCCTCGTGAAACGCCTGCGGCTGCCACAGTTGAAAATGATCCGAGCGCCCCACGAAAGTGACTTCCGTGCTGATTCCCGCGAAGTCGCGAATGAAATCCGTGACCATCAGCCGGCCCTCCGCATCGAGCCTCATGAAGACGCCGCCACCATGAACCAGCAGCGACATCCTGTTCGCCTCCGGCGAGAAGGGATCGACAGACGCGATCTGCCGCTCGTACCGATCGAGCAGATCCGGTCCACCAATGCTGATCGCCGGAAAGATAAAATCCTGGAGACAGTAAAGCTCCTGAATTCCCCTCTCCACCAGAACCGAACGGAAGCTCGCCGGGACGGAAACCCGCCCCTTCGAATCGATCCGGTTCGTGGCATTCGACAGGAAGCGGCTCATGACGCCCGACATCCGCCTCGCTACTCCCGGGGACGACAAATCGCCCCTCGCACACGACTGAACCAGACACAGCTTCGCCAGCGAAGCGGATGGAACTCCGCCCGTTGAAACGCCTCAAACTCTGTGATTGGCGGGCAGTCATTCGCCCTTGAACAGTACGGTTATGGGATAGCATGGGACCACATGGGCGTCAATGGGAAGAGGCCCCGCAGCAGGGCCGCAACATCGTTTATTTATGAGCTGTTAAGTTTAACAAAGGGTTAGTTCGCAATGCGGAGAAAGAGGTTCTCAAGAGGCTCGTAAGCCCCACCCTCGACCCTTCTAAGCCTATGTTTAGGAACGAATTTCAGGAAAGCCTTGAGCAAGGCCCGCACCTGGGAACTGCGTCAGGACGACGTCAAGGGAAAGAGGTGCCAGTTGGCCTGTAAGCCGGGTTCTGTATGGCTCCGGCGCGAACCGGAACGTGGCAGCCATTCATCTGGGGCGGTGCTTGCACATCGCCTCGCGCAACCCACCCGGATGACTGGCCTGGAAACCGGCTGTAGGCGCTTGCGCGCCCCACGTCATCCCTATTCGGTCTTGCTCCCGGTGGGGTTTACCATGCCGTCCCTGTCGCCAGCGACGCGGTGGGCTCTTACCCCACCCTTTCACCCTTACCCCGCCAGCTCTGCCGCTCGATTGGGAGCGGGACAGCAGGCGGGGCGGTATCCTTTCTGTGGCACTTTCCCTGGGGTCGCCCCCGCCGGACGTTATCCGGCACCGTGTTTCCGTGGAGCCCGGACTTTCCTCACCTCACCGCCTTTCGGCATTGGTGAAGCGCGGCTGCCCGGCCAACTGGCCGCCCCCAGATAATGGAGTTGGCAACGCAACGCCAGAAGAAACGGCAGCAGCCGGTCATCTGCGGAATGCGGCCTCGAAGTCAACGCCATAGCCGTTGTCGTTGATGGCTCCCTGGAAGAGGAGTTCGGCTCCAAGCCGCCCGATTTCGTCGGAGCTCTTGGCCGCGGCACCACAGCCGCCTGCGAGCACACCGATCCGTTTCGACTCGGACCATGAGATGGCCGGATAGCCGGTTGGCGTGAAGGAGGTCACGCAGGCCGCCATGGAGGTGCGCGAAAGATCAAGCGCCGGCATGAGCCGCTCCATCACCCCGGTTAGGTGCCGATGCGTGCTCGTCCGGCCACCCGACCGGAACCAGGCACGGATGTCGCTCTCCCGCTCGAGCAGAAGGTCATTCGGATCACCGCCGATCTTCAGGTAGATCTTGCCGTCGGGGTAACGGACGGGCGGCAGGAGGTAGATACCGTCATCCTCCTCGCTCCATTTCCAGATCAGCGAAGGAAAGCTCCCCCACTCCTGCACCGCCGCTTCGTCCACCTCGTAGAATGCGACGGTCCGGGCGAAGACCTTGAGGTCGAGACGCCGCGGTAGCAGCGCCGTATTGATCGAGAAGCCACCGGCGGCCACCAGAACATGATCCGCCATGAATTGCTCGCCGCTTTCCGTCGCAACGATGACGCGATCGCCTTCTTCGCGTATCCCGCCAACGGTCTGGCGGATCAGGGCACAGCCCTGCCGCTCCGCAAGCAGCGTCTGCGCCCGTACCAGCCTGCGCGGATTGATATGTCCCGCATTCCTTGCTTCCCAGACTGCTTCGCTTCTGCTGGGGAAGGCGAAGAACGGAAAGGTGCGCGTTAGGTCCACGTCGTCGAGGAGAGCAACACCGACGCCCAGCCGCTCCGATGCGGCCAGAACTTCGCCGATATAGGAGTTCCCCTCGACTCGTCGCGGGCCGACGATGAGGCAGCCGGTCTCCGTGTAGAAGTCTATGCCCGAATCGCATTCGATCTGCCGATAGCGGGCAATCGAACGATTGGCCAGGCAGGCCCAAATTGGGTCAGAGTCGATCGTGCGGGTGATCCGCGCCTCGTCGTAGTGGCTGGCGAAGACGCCCTCGTGCGCGGAGTGATCTAGTGGCTCGTCCGGCCCGATCAGCGCGACCCCATCCGTCCACCCCGACAGATGGCGGGCGGCAGCCGTCCCCATCATGCCCGCGCCGACGATGATGTATCTGTAGCTTTGCATGTCGAGGGCTCACCGAAAGAGTGGCGTCATCAGGCTTCCGTAGTCGTCTTCGCTTAAGCCCCCTTCCAGAAGAAGGAACGAACCGAGCCGTCCCAGCTCGTCGGATGATTTCGCGGCGACGAAATTGCCGCCGGTCAGGACCGCGATACGTGACGATTCCACGAAGCCTGCATAGGGACGACCTGTCGGCGTGAATGTCGCGACACAGGCGGCAGACGATGTCGGTCGTCCCTTGAGGGCCGGCATCAGCTGCAGCGCAGTGTCGACCAGCCGCTGGCGTTCCTCGGGATTGCCATCGGACCCGAACCAGGCGCGAAACTCTTCCGGGCGTGCCAGATCGCCAGTCTCTATGTCGCCACCGAGCTTGAGATAGGTCTTTCCGTCAGGGTAGCGGACGGGCGGCAGGATATAGACATGATCCTCTTCGCGCTCCGTGAAGACGATAGTGGACGGCATGGTGCCGAACACAGTCATTGCCTGCTCGTCGAGTTCGAAGAAGACCACCGTTCGCGGCGCCGCGCGCACCTGCAAAGGACGGGGCAGGAGAGCATTCAGGTTGCTGAAGGCGCCCGCAGCAACGAGCACACGATCGGCATGGAAGGTCTCACCGCCGGCAATGACCTCGACCCGGCCGCCCTCCTCCCGCACCGATGTCGCATGCGCATCCAGCACCGTCGCGCCGCCGCGCTTCGCCAGTGCAATTTGCGCACGCACCAGCGCTCTCGGATTGATGTGACCGGCCCGCGACAATTCGTGATAGCCGATCAGATGGGACGGAAAGTCGAACTGCGCAAAGCGGCTTTGGAGTTCGCCGGACGTCAGCCTCTCGATCTCCAGGCCCGTAGACGTGGCGACGTCGGTCGCGCGTTGGAGATAGTCGGCATGGGATCTGGGCTCGGGTCCAGCAAACAGGCATCCCGCTTCGGAGAAGAAGCGGATACCACTGCCCTCCTCGATCTCCCGGTAGCGGTCGATCGCTCGCTGCGCGACGCTTGCCCAGAGCGGATCGGCATCGAACCGGCGGGTGATTCGGGCCTCGTCATAGTGGCTGGCAAAGACCCCGTCATGGGATCGGTAGTCGGCGGGCTCTCCCGGGCCGATCAGCGCGACACCGTCGACACGCTGGGAGAGGTGGCGGGCCGCGGCGGCACCCATCATGCCGCCACCGATGACGATGTACTTGAAATGCGCTGCCATGTCCGTCTGCTTCGATTCCGGAAAACGATGTTCTCGTCGGCGGTTCTAGCCGTTTCCGGAATCAGTTTGCCAGCGGAAAGCGCGGCACCTCAGGAGGACAGGATCGCCTGGACCTTGCCACAGTAGCGCTTGGAAATAGGGTTCATGCGCTTCGCGCCGTGGCCGGCATTGTATTTTAGGATCGTGCCGCAGGTTTTGCCGCCGCCGAGTTCATGGGCGGCAGCGAGATACTTCATGCCGAACTGAATATTGGTTTCCGGATTGTAGAGGTTCTTGACGCTGCCCTTGTACCCCATCATGCGCGCCGTCGCCGGCTTGATCTGCATCAGCCCGACTTCGCCGGCACTGCCGCGCGCCTTGGCGTTGAAGTTGCTCTCGACCTGGACCACCGCGTGGGCGAGATCGACTGGCACGCCGTAGGCCTTGGCGTACTTGGCGATGATCTTCGAATAGGGCTTGCCGGCATGCGCGGCATCCGAGACGGCGTTCTTCGGCGAAGCATATCCCGGCTTGCTGACCTTCGTTTCCAGCGCGACGGTCTTCGACTTGGTCTTTTCCTCCGCAGCGAAGGACGCCTGGGGAAGGGCAACAAGCATGGTGAAGCACGCCGCGAGAGCAACAATCGATCTATTCATGTCTGGAAGAATTCTCCGGATCAGGGATGCTCCGGCCACGGATCGGCATCTGCGCACCACGTCCGTCAGACGCAGCGACAGCGGGAAGCATCCCAAGTCATTGATGTTTTGTGATCCCCCCGTCCATTGGCGGCGACCACGTTGATGAGCCCGGTTAAAACGGCTCATTGAGGAAATGATGTGGCACGGGAATTATTTTACGATTGCGCTACGGAACCAGCGTGCCCTGTAGACGTTACGCCCGGTTGTATCTTGGCAGTGACGTCAGCAACCGGTGCAACGTATCGATGGTTGAGATATCGGCGATCCCGTCGACGCGCTCGGTTCGAAAATGCCGTTGAAAAGCCTCGACGACACCCTTCGTCCGCTGGTCAAAACTCCCATTGATCTCAACATCATAACCATAGAGGGAGAGCATGGACTGCAGGGCTTCGATGGGTTGCCCCACTTCGCCAAGCTGAAAGAACCGGCCGCCACCGATCGGCGCCGGTTGTACCCAGTGTCCTACCCCCTCGGCGTGAAGTCTTCCCCAGGGAAAATTTTCTCCCGGATCGAGCTTGCGGATCGGCGCCACGTCGGAGTGAGCAAGGATCCGTTCCGGGGCAATCTGCCACCTCCGGCCGCAATCGCGACACAATCTAATCAAGGCATCGACCTGCGCCGTCGGGAATTCGGGAAGACCGGCCGGATGTCCGGCATTGGCGATCTCGATGCCGATAGAGGCGGAGTTAACATCACTTTCGCCGCCCCAGCAGCTCTTTCCCGCATGCCAGGCGCGCTCCGACTCCGGTACGAGCTGTACGATGCGTCCGTCTTCGTGGATGAAGTAGTGGCTCGAGACCTGGCTGTCGGGATTGCAGAGCCACGACAAGGCCTGCTCGTGGTCCGGCATGCCGGTATAGTGCAGGACGATCACGTCTGGCTCACGCGCGCCGGCGCGTGGCCCGAAATTCGGTGAGGGAATAACCGTTGCGCCGACATGGTCGGCAGCGAAGTGGTTCATGCAGCGCGGCGCTCTTTCTCGATCGCGGCGAAGGCCGCGTTGAGCGCTGCCATACGTTCATTGGCAGCGGCATGCAATGCTGCCGGCACGCCGCGTGCGATCAGGCGGTCGGGATGATGTTCAGAAGCCAGGCGGCGATAGATCCGACGAATCTCGGAGAGTTCGTCCGTCGGCGACACGCCAAGCACCAGATAGGGATCGCGACCCTCCAGATGCACGTGACGGGCCATGATCCGCCGGAAATGCTCTTCGTCGATCCGGAAGATCTCCGCAATCCGCGCCAGGAAGGCTAGCTCCCCTTCATGCATCAGGCCATCGGCCTTGGCGATGTGAAACAGGCCGTCGATGACGTTCTCGAGCATCGGGCAGTTCTCGTCACCGCTGCCACAGAGGTTGGCGAGCTTGGAGGCATAGGCTTCAAAGCCCGCAATGTCCTGGCGCGCCAGGTTGTAGAGGCGCGCAACGTTGCGAGCCTCCTCTTCGGGAAAATCGAAGATCTGTCGGAAGGCGTCCACTTCCTTCTCGGTCACCACGCCGTCTGCCTTCGCCATCTTGGCGGAGAGCGCGATGATGGCGACCGAGAACGAGACCTGGCGCCGCGTCTCGGGGTCACCTTCGAAGAGTGTCCGTATGGCTTCGACCACGCGCCCAAGCGCACTTCCGGCCGTATCGCCGATTGCGCCGAGGAGCCGGTCCCAAAGGGAAGAAATCTGGAAGCAGGAAAAATCGAAGAACATACGACAAATGACCAGATTACGGGCTCGGGTGCAAGATTGTCGGGTACCCGGAAAAGATTAAACTATGTTCATCTTTCCCGAACAGTACGCCTGATTCCTACAATCGCTGCCGCTTCACTTTCATGCACGGTTTCTAATTATTCACTCGGCAGAAGGTCTACGTGTTCAATGTGGAACTCATGCGTTTCGCGACATGCCTGCCTTTCGAACATGTACTACGGTGTTTATCCACAGCCGGATTACCCGCCGCCCGGGTTGAATCGATTAGATCGAAACGTCCGTCTCGCAAGACCTGCCGAACAGGCGGAAATATCGGTTTTTCTTGAATAATTCCCTTTACAGCCCCTTCGCTCTGCTCCATCCATTGCCCACTGCGGCCGAAGGCGATTGAAGGGAGAAGACGATGGCGAAACAAAAAGTGGCGATGCTGACTGCGGGCGGACTTGCGCCATGCCTGTCATCGGCCGTCGGTGGATTGATCGAGCGCTACACCGATATTGCGCCGGAGATCGAACTGATTGCCTACCGCTCCGGCTACCAGGGCCTGCTCAAGGGTGACCGGATCGACATCACCACGGACATCCGCGAGCGCGCCCATCTGCTCCATCGCTATGGCGGGTCGCCGATCGGCAACAGCCGGGTCAAGCTCACCAATGCGGCGGACTGCGTGAAGCGCGGCCTTGTCAA
The DNA here is from genome assembly GCF_902153235.2 of Pseudorhizobium halotolerans. Taxonomy (NCBI): domain Bacteria; kingdom Pseudomonadati; phylum Pseudomonadota; class Alphaproteobacteria; order Hyphomicrobiales; family Rhizobiaceae; genus Pseudorhizobium; species Pseudorhizobium halotolerans. The sequence goes on from NZ_CABFWE030000005.1 coordinate 1,065,352, forward strand.
GGAAGGCGCCAACCCGCTGCAGGTCGCAGCCGACCGCCTTGCGGAAGATGGCATCACCATTCTCCACACCATTGGCGGCGACGACACCAACACGACGGCCGCGGATCTCGCCGCATACCTCGCCGGCAATGGTTACGACCTGACCGTGGTCGGCCTGCCGAAAACGGTCGACAACGACATCGTGCCGATCCGGCAGTCCCTGGGCGCCTGGACGGCTGCGGAGGTCGGCGCCCATTTCTTCGACCATGTCAGCAATGAACAGAGTGCCGCACCGCGGACCCTTGTCATCCACGAGGTCATGGGCCGGCATTGCGGGTGGCTGACAGCGGCCACGGCGCGCAAGTACATCCAGCGTACCGAGCACAATGAATATGTCGAGCAGTTGATGATGAACACGTCGATGAAGAACATCGACGGCATTTACCTGCCGGAAATGGCCTTCGATCTGGAAGCCGAGGCAGACCGCCTGCGCCGGATCATGGACGAGCGCGGATACGTGACGCTCTTCGTCTCCGAAGGCGCCTGCCTCGACGCGATCGTGGCAGAGCGCGAAGCATCCGGCGAAGAGGTCAAGCGCGATGCATTCGGCCACGTGAAGATCGACACCATCAACGTCGGCAACTGGTTCCAGAAGCACTTCGCATCCCTTCTCCATGCGGAACGCTCGATGGTCCAGAAGTCGGGCTACTTCGCCCGCTCGGCGCCCGCCAATCCCGGCGACCTGCGCCTCATCCAGAGCATGGTGGACCTTGCGGTCGATAGTGCGCTGGACAAGGTCTCCGGCGTGACGGGTCACGACGAGGGCCAGGAGGGGCGGTTGAGGACGATCGAATTTCCCCGAATTAAGGGTGGAAAACACTTCGATCTCTCGGCAAAATGGTTTGGCGAGGTGATGGATTTCATCGGTCAGCCTTTCCGGACCGCCTGATAGCCCTACCTCCGACAGAAGCCTCGGGAGGACGCAATGACGATCGAGACATGGATGGCCTTTTGCGCTGCCACGTTGGCGTTCGTCCTCCTGCCCGGCCCGCTCGCAAGCCTGGTCGCCCGCTACGCCCTGCACAAGGGCCGCTGGACCGCACTGGTCACCGTTCCTGCGGTGTCACTGGGGTTGGGTGCAGCCTTCGCAGTTGCGGGACTTCCCATCCTGATTGTCGCCACGGCGCTGCCCGGCGCAGTCGAGCCTCTCGCTTGGCTCGGCCTTGCCTATCTTATGCTCTATACCGTCTGGTCCTTCCAGGAGCCGGCAGCCCGCGGACCGCGTGCGGCCAATGACAACCTCCCGGAACAGGAGCGGCTCGCGACATTCGTTCATCTGCTGGGCGTTCCCCTCAGGACGGCGCGCTATGTCGTGGCGCTGGCTGCCCTGCTCGTTCAGTTTGCTGGAGCGGTGTCGGGCAACATGGCTGTGCTGATGGAGATGCAGGCGGTGTTCCTGATCGCAGCGGCAACCGGATGCCTCGTCCATGTGATCTATCCCGGTTGGGCACTCGAGCGCATTCGCCGGCCCGCTTTGCCGGGGCCAGCCTCGCACAAGATGCACACGCGATTTATCGCACGGCGTGCCGTGACCGCCGGTTATCGGCGTATTGCAGCCTGATATCTTGCCCGCCCAAGGGCAATCAGTTAATGAAATTGTTAGTTCGGCGACGTCGGGGCGGCGGGGACGACAAGAATGATGGAAGCGACCCAATGGCGATCAACCGATTTCTGAGCCGCACGGCACTGGCCACCCTTGCCGTGACGGCTGCGCTTGCCAGCTGTTCCAGCGTCGAACCTTCGCCCGGCAAGACGGCGCGAGTGGGCATACCCTCCCCCGACGATGGGGCCCCGGCTCCGCCACTTGATACCGCGCAGGCGACTAGCGAAGTCGCAGCCGCCTCCGAGGGGGCGGCCATGCCCGACGCACCTCTGGCCAAGACCGGACGCATCCATATAGCCGTACCCGACAGCCCTTCCGTCGCCTCGATCCAGACCGCAGCAATGGCTTCGCCGGAGATGGCTCCCCAAGTTGCCTATGCCGCCATCAATCCGGTCGCCACAACAACAGCTGCCGCTGCCCTGCAGACGGTAGCGCTTCCGGCCGGTCAGGCTGTCGGCGCTTCAACCGCGAACCTGCTTGCGCCACCCGCCTCCGCCGAGCCGCTGGCCGCCCCGACGTCCGAGCTCCGCACACAGGCCTTGGCGGCGGATGAAGACGAGCTGACGCCGGACATGCAGGCGCTGCAGGCGGCGATTCCGATCCCGCGGCCGGACATCGCCGCGACCGCCTATGCCGCGAAGCCCTCGCAGCCGGCTGCTCTTGCGACGCTGCAGGCCGTAGACACCCGCACGCAGTTCCCGCCCGCACCCGGCGAACCTCTACCCGGGACGGCGTCCGCGAGCCCGCCGGAGATTTCTGCGCTGATCAAGCGCTATGCCGGAATCTATGGGGTTCCCGAATCCCTCATCCATCGGGTCGTGCACCGGGAGAGCCGCTACAATCCCAAGGCCTACCACAAGAACGGCTACTGGGGTCTCATGCAGATCAAGTACGCGACCGCGAAGTCCATGGGCTATTCCGGTCCGCCAGAAGGCCTGCTCGATGCCGAAACGAACATCAAGTACGCGACAAAGTACCTGCGCGGCGCCTGGCTCGTCGCCGACAACAGCAACGACAGTGCGATCCGCCTATACGCGCGTGGCTACTACTACGACGCCAAGCGCAAGGGCATGCTGCACGTCCTGCAGCAGTAGCTATTCGCTGAGCCGGACAACCTCTCGTACCAGGCGGAGGACCTCATAGCCGTCGCGCCGCGGCGTGAGCCCAAGCCGGACCACTGCGATGTTGCGCGAAGGCATCACTGCGATCGTCTGGCCGTCATGTCCCTGCAGGAAGAAGGTGTCACCAGGCAGTCCCGCCGCATCTCTTCCCGCCAGCCACGTCTGCATCATCGAGTAACGCCCCTCCGAAGTGGCGTTGGGCTCCGACATCCGGGCGACGAATCCCTCCGGAAGCAGGCGCTCGCCGCCCCAGACGCCATCCTGAAGCAGGAAGAGCGCAAAACGGGCCCAGTCTCTCGCCGTCGCATACATGTAGGAACTGCCAACGAACGTACCCTTAGCATCCGTTTCCATGACCGCGCTCTCCATGCCCAACGGATCGAAGAGCGCTTCGCGCGGATAGGCCAGCGCCGCAGATGGCGTTCCGGCACGGTCCATCCAGATGCGCGAGATCAGCACGGCGCTCCCGGAGGAATAGTTGAAGCGCGTGCCCGGCTCGGCCACCAGCGGCGCATCGGCGGCAAAGGCCGCCATGTCCGGCTCCAGGTACAGCATGCGCGTCACGTCGGTGACAGCGCCATAGTTTTCATTCGAGGCCAGACCGTCCTCCATGGCCAGCAACTGCGCGAGCGTGATCTCGCCCCGTTCGTCGCCGCGCCACTGGGGAAGGAGCGCCCTGTCGGACAGCGAGAGGCGTCCTTGCCGGATCAGCGTGCCGACGATGGCCGCATTGACCGTCTTCGTCATCGACCAGCCGAGCAGCGGCGTCTCAGGCGAGAAGCCCTGCCCATAGACTTCTCCCACGACTTTTCCGCTCCTGACCACGACGACCGCCCGCATACCTGGGCCAGTCAAAGCACTGTCAGAGAGAAGCCTCGCAATCGCCAGATCCGACTCAACTTGTTCTCCGGCGGGCCAGGGAGTTGGTGCATCCGATAGCGCAGCCGTCGGGTTCGGCAGGGAAAGGTTGGAGACCTCGCCTTCTGGCGCCACCGCGCATCCGAGCCCATCGCGGTAGACCGCCTCGTTGCCGGCGAACAGACCGAGCAACGACGCCCTCACCCGCCGCTCCGTCCGATCCACTTCCATCAGCCGCAGCAGCGGATGCCCGGGCGCCTGGACATCAACCGCAAGCACATCTTCGGCGTCGCGTCCGGCAATAAGCAGGTTGGAGCAGACGATCTTGGCCGAGTATCCGGCTCCCACACGAAGCAAGGCCGGTGGTGCGAGGTAAAGCCAGAGCGCGACGCCGGCCACCACAAGGACAGCCAGCACACCGACAATCTTCCCCACCTGGCGCAGACGTCGCATCCACCGCCTCCTCTTCTGCCGCGACATGCAAGCAGCAAACGTTCTCCGGCGAAAGGGGCCTCGGAAGTTAGCCACAACAGTCGTCATCTACCTGTTGCACGCGCGGGCTATTGGACGGCATCGCCAAGGGTGGGGATAGAGATGGCCCATGTAACTCACGACGCAGGCTATGTTCGCAACAAGCGGCTCAGGGACGCGCTCCTGCAGCACAGCCCCCTCAGCCGGAAGGGCTTTTCAGAGCGACTGTTCGGCATTCTGTTCTCCGGTCTCGTCTACCCGCAGATCTGGGAAGACCCGGACGTGGACATGGCGGCGATGGAGCTGACGTCGGGCCATCGCCTCGTCACCATCGGCTCCGGTGGCTGCAACGTCCTCGCCTATCTCAGCCGGTCACCCGGCCGGATCGATGTGGTGGATCTCAACCTGCATCACATCGCGCTCACCAGGCTGAAGCTTGCGGCCTTCCGTCACTTGCCTTCGCGGGCCGACGTCGTGCGGATGTTCGGAATGGAGAATGTTCGCAGCAACAGCGCATCATTCGACATTTTTCTCGCACCCAATCTCGATCCGCAGACCCGTTCCTACTGGGAACGGCGCCGTTGGAATGGGCGTCGCCGCATCGACGCCTTCGACCGGAACATCTATCGCAGCGGCCTGCTCGGGCGCTTCATCGCCACAGGTCACCTGCTCGCCCGCCTTCACAGGGTAGACCTGACCGAATTTTCCAACACGCGTTCGCTACGCGAACAGCGGCTCTTCTTCGATACGCAGATCGCGCCACTTTTCGACAAGCCCCTCATACGCTGGCTGACCAGCCGCAAAAGCTCACTCTTCGGCCTCGGCATCCCTCCGCAGCAGTATGACGAACTTGCCCGCAGCAGCGAGGACCGCACCATGGCACCGATCCTGCGCCAGCGGCTGGAAAAGCTCGCATGCCACTTTCCGCTGCGCGACAATTATTTCGCCTGGCAGGCCTTTGCTCGTCGCTACCCCGAAAAGAGCGAGGGCTGCCCGCCGACATATCTCCGCCCGGAAAACTATCTCGCCATCCGGGAGAATGTGGACAGCGTGGCTGTCCATCATGCGAGCGTCACCGAACTTCTCACCAGGAAGCCAGCGGCCTCGGTCGATCGGTATGTTCTTCTCGATGCCCAGGACTGGATGACGGACGACCAGTTGAACGAACTCTGGGCGGAAATAGGACGGACCGCGGCGCCTGGTGCACGGGTGATCTTCCGGACCGCCGGCGAGCCCAGCATCCCGGAAGGGCGGGTTCGCGGCGCGATCCTGGGTCGCTGGGCCTATCTGAGCGACAGGTCGCAGGAACTGACGCTTCAGGACCGGTCGGCGATCTACGGAGGCTTCCACATCTACGAGTTGCGCGGATGACGGAAACTGAGGCCCGGCAGGAAGATGCTTCGCACGCCGTGCGCATGGATCGCATGTACCGCCACCAGCGGCACATCTATGATCTCACGCGCAAATACTACCTCCTGGGCCGTGACCGGGCCATCGAAGGTTTGCAGCTGCCTTCCAGGGGGCGACTGCTGGAGGTGGGATGCGGCACCGGTCGCAACCTCCTTGCCGCTCATCGCCGCTACCCTGACGCCCGTCTGTACGGGCTCGACATCTCCGCCGAGATGCTCGCCAGCGCCCGCCGATACTTCGAGGACAGGGCTATCCATCCCCGATTCTTGCGCGCCGACGCCACCCGTTTCAGCCCGGCTCACTTCGGTACGGATGGTTTCGATCGCGTGCTGATCTCCTACGCCCTCTCGATGATCCCCGATTGGGAGGGCGCGATCGATACCGGCATCGCGGCCCTTGCCCCCGGCGGCTCCCTGCACATCGTCGATTTCGGCCAGCAGGAAGGTCTTCCCCGCTGGTTCCGGTCGTTCCTCGTCGGGTGGCTGAGACGCTTCCACGTGACGCCCCGCGCCGGTTTGCAGAGGGCACTGGAGGAAAGGCTGGAGCAAGCCGACGCCGACATGATCTTCGAAGAGATCTTCGGCGGCTATGCCTGGCACGCGATCCTGCGAAAGCGCGGCGGCTGACGACCTCCCTTGCCAGCGGACGCATTTTGCGGCGTTATGTGGCGCGAGAATAGAACCGCAGGACCGCTCCGGCGCCGCCTGACAAAGCAGACGGAATGCGCATGTACCGGCTCCCTCTCGTGCTCCTGACGGCGGCGCTCCTGCTCAGCGGTTGCACGGTCGTCGCCTATGACGCGCTCAGTACGGACTCGATCGCGAAGCCGCGTTTCGGGGACAACGATCCTGTCGATTTCGGACAGCGGCACCCGCACCTGCACGACGTTCACGGCATCGACGTTTCCAAGTGGAACGGCGAGATCGACTGGCACGCAGCGCGGAAGTCCGGTGTCGCCTTTGCGTTCATCAAGGCCACGGAAGGCAAGGACCGGGTGGATTCGAGTTTCGAGCGCAACTGGCGTGGCGCGGCTGCTGCCGGCCTTCCGCACGCGCCCTACCACTTCTACTATTTCTGTTCGACTGCCGACGAACAGGCGGACTGGTTCATCCGCAACGTGCCCAAGTCAGCCGTGCGCCTGCCCCCCGTTCTGGATGCAGAATGGAACCACGCCTCCCCCACCTGTAAGCTGCGACCGCCGCCCGCCACGGTCCGTGCCTCCCTGCAGCGCTTCATGGACCGGATCGAGGCCCATTACGGCAAGCGGCCGATCATCTACACCACCGTCGACTTCCACCGGGACAATCTCGTCGGCCATTTCGACGATTACCACTTCTGGGTCCGCTCCACCGCGGCGCACCCGGAGGACATCTATGCGTCGAGAACCTGGGCGTTCTGGCAGTACACCGCCACCGGCGTGGTGCCAGGCGTCAATGGCAATACGGACATCAACGTCTTTGCGGGAACGCAGAAGAATTGGCAGGCCTGGGTCGCTTCGGTGACCGACTGACGATGGGCTCGGACCCCGGCGCTACCCGCGCCGTGCTTCCGTCACAATGATTGCCGAGACGATGACACCACTCATTGCATGGAGAACCCGAATGTCGTCTGTCCGAAGCCTGATCCTCGCGGCCCTCATGTCGAGCGGCATCGCCTTGCCTGCAGCCGCCCAGAGCTGCGGCGGAGACCTCGGCGTCTTCCTCGAGGGCGTCAAGGCGGAAGCGGTGGCGAAAGGCATTCCCGCCGACGTCGCGGACCGCGCGCTTTCCGGCGCCCGGATCGACCAGAAGGTGCTTTCACGCGACCGGGCGCAGGGCGTCTTCAAGCAGACTTTCCTCGAATTCTCCCAGCGAACGGTCAGCAAGGCGCGTCTCGATATCGGCAGCCAGAAGATCAAGCAGTACGCAGATATCTTTCAGCGTGCGGAGCAGGAGTTCGGCGTCCCCCCTGGAGTCATTGCTGCATTCTGGGCGATGGAAACCGACTTTGGGGTCGTCCAGGGCGACTTCAACACCCGCAACGCGCTGGTGACGCTGGCGCATGACTGCCGTCGCCCGGAGCTGTTCCGGCCTCAATTGCTCGCGCTGATCGAGATGGTGCAGCACGGCGATCTCGATCCGGCAACCAATACCGGAGCCTGGGCGGGTGAGATCGGCCAGGTACAGATGCTGCCCGAGGATATCATTGCTTATGGCGTGGACGGCGACGGCGACGGGCATGTCAACGTCAAGCAAAGTTCTCCGGACGCTATCCTGACGGCCGCGAAGTTCATCCAGAGCCTCGGCTTCCGCCGTGGCGAACCATGGATACAGGAAGTCACCCTGCCGGCCGACCTTCCATGGGAGAAGACGGGCCTCGGCAACGAGGTGCCGGCTTCCGACTGGTTTGCAATGGGCGTTCAGCCGCGAGATGGGAATACCGGGGTCGCCTCCCTGCCGGCGGCACTGGTCCTGCCGCAGGGGCGCAATGGCCCGGCCTTTCTGACCTACCCCAACTTCAACATCTATCTCGAGTGGAATCAGTCGTTCATTTACACCACCTCGGCGGCCTATTTCGCCACCCGGCTGATGGGCGCGCCAAACTACCAGAAGGGCAATCCCGATGCGGGACTGGACGACGCGGCGATGAAGGCCCTTCAGACCAAGCTGCAGTCCCTCGGGCACGATGTCGGCAAGGTTGACGGCATCCTCGGCTCCGGTACGCGCCGTGCCGTTCAGAAGGAGCAGGCGAGGCTCGGCATTCCGGCCGATGGCTGGCCGACACAACAGCTGCTGCAGGCTCTTTGATCAAACCTCCCCGCTCGCAAGAATTGGGTGGCGCCGCTAGACCGGCGCCACTATGCGTTTGTCGACACGAACGGAAATCTCGATGACCTCCTCCGCCCCTCGCCTGACGACGACCTCATGGTCCCTGCTGATGCTTCTCGGGCTCATTTGGGGCGGGTCCTTCTTCTTCGCGCGGATCGCCGTGCTGGAAGTGCCGCCCTTCACGCTCGTCCTCCTGCGGCTGTCGCTGGCGGCGCTGGCCCTGCACATTTACCTGCGCGGGCGCTTCGGTCTCTACGCAACACTGCGCAGCCACTGGCGCGAATTCGCGATCATGGGCTTCATCAACAACGCGCTGCCCCACACGCTGATCTTCTTCGGCCAAACGGAGATCGGTGCCGGCCTCGCCTCCATTCTCAACGCGACCACGCCCATCTGGACGGTCCTGATCGCCAACCGCTGGACCACAGACGAAAAGCTCACCACGGCGAAGATGGTCGGGTGCCTTACCGGCCTTGCCGGAACCGCGGTTCTGCTCGGTCCCGCCTTGACGTCTGCCGCGCATGCGCCGCTTTGGGCACTCACGCTGCCGGTCCTGGCGGCGATCTGCTACGGAGTTGCCGGCACATTCGGCAAGCGCTTCCGTCAGATACCGGCTCCGGTTACGGCAACCGGGCAGCTGACCGCATCCTCCCTCATGATGCTGCCGCTTGCCCTTCTCGCCGACCAGCCCTGGACGCTTCCCGTTCCCAGCACGACGGCGATCCTCGCCATTCTCGCGCTCGCGCTGATATCCACCGCCTTCGCCTATCTGCTTTTCTTCCGGATCCTTACCCTCGCCGGCGCCACCAACACATCACTCGTCACGCTCCTTGTTCCTCCGAGCGCAATCCTCCTCGGCGCGCTCTTTCTCGGCGAGCGACTCGCCCTGACGGACCTTGCTGGGCTCGTCCTCATCGCACTCGGCCTCCTGGTCCTCGATGGACGGATTCTGGAGGCCCCAGGGAGGTCACGCCGCAGCCGGCACAGCAACTGAGACGCTTCCCGTGCTCACACTCTGTATCGTTCGTTAACAGGCGGCGACCGAAATTTTACGATTTATCCATCAATATTAACGCGGACATCAGCTAGCAAAATCAACCGCTTCGCTCAGTTTTCCCTGAGATTCCGCCCTGCGCGTGCTGCGCCGCAACACAGAAAAGTCTTTTCAAGAGCGGAAACTCCGACATACACTCCCTCTGTCAGCACAAGGAGGCAGACATGGGACGTGCATACTCTCTTAATGTCCTGGTAGTCGGTGCAGCGTTTGTGTTCGTGGCTTCCATGCTCTTTATCTGAGCGCCACAATCTCTCCGCATCGGGACATATCTGGCATCCGTGACACCTGTATAACAATTTGGCCTCTCGAAAACGCAGCTCCCCTGGGCTGCGTTTTCTTTTATGCCGCGGCGTCCGCCTGGGCGCGCCGCGCCCGGCCCAGTTGCTCCAGTACCTGGTTTACGAGGCCGGAGCGGTTCATCGTGTAGATGTGGAAGTCGGTCACACCGCGATTGAGTAGATCATCGATTTGTTCGGCAGCGACATCTGCGGCCACTTTGGCGCGATCCTCCGGTCTTTCGTCATAGCCCTCGAAACGCCTGTCGAGAAAGGAAGGAACCGAGGCCCCGCAACGTCCCGCGAAACGCTTCAGCTGCGTCAGGTTCTGAATCGGCATGATTCCCGGCACGATCGGCATATCGATGCCTGCGGTCCGCACCTTCTCGAGATAGCGCTCGTAGACATCGTTGTCGAAGAAGAACTGCGTCAGCGCGCGCGCCGCGCCGGCATCCGCCTTGCGCTTGAGCATCTCGATGTCGAAGGCAAGGTCGGCGCTTTCCGGATGCTTCTCCGGATAGGCGGAGACCGAGATGTCGAAGTTGCCGATCTCCCGTAATCCCGCCACCAGTTCGGCCGCATTGGCATAGCCGTCTGCATGCGGCCTATACTCGGTCCCGACGCCGCTGGCAGGATCGCCTCGCAGGGCAACGATCCGGCGCACACCGGCGGCGCGGAATTCATCCACCACGCTGCGCGTCTCCTCCCGGGAGGCATCCACGCAGGTCAGGTGCGCGGCCGTCGGAAGAGCGGTCTCGCGAATGAGACGCCGAACGACCGAAAGCGTCGGTGCCTTGGTGGAGCCACCAGCTCCGTAGGTGACGGAAACGAAGTCGGGGTTCCAGGCGCCGAGGTCGAGGACGGCGTCCCACAACTGGCCTTCCATATCGGCTGAGCGCGGCGGAAAGAACTCGAACGAAAGCCCGAAGGATTTCTGCGGCGGGAGCGGCGGTGTCATGGCGGCAGTCCTTTCAGGCCGGAGTCATTTCCTTGGCGGCGGGAGCGTCGGCGATCAACAAGCGACAGTCCCTGGCGAGCCAGACGGTCGCGGTCAGCGACGGGCCTCCCTGCCGGTCGGCTGCAAGATCGACAACCTCCTGCACATCGAGCCCGACCTTCTCTAGCCACTCGGCCATCGTCTCGTGAGAGAAGCCGAGCCGGACATGAGCATGTTCATCGCGCAGGTATTCGAGATTGTGAGGCGCAAGATCGACGATCAGCAGACGGCCGCCAGGCCGAAGCACGCGCGCCGCCTCGGCGATCGCCCGCTCCGGCTGGTCCAGAAAGTGAAGGACCTGGTGGATCGTGACGAGGTCGAAGTCCTGCCCGTCGAGCGGCAGATTGAGAATATCGCCCTGCCGCACCGACGCCTTCACGATGCCCGCCTTGTCGAGGTTGGCCCGGGCGACGGAGAGCATGTCTCGGCTCGCGTCTATGCCCACGGCACGGCGATAGACGTCGGAAAGCAGCTGGAGTATCCAACCCGTGCCGGTTCCGAGATCGAGCAGCGAATCCACCGGCGTGCGTCCGACCAGTTTCAGCAGTGCCTTTTCGACGACGGCGTCGCTGACATGCAGACGACGCAACTCGTCCCATTCGGCGGCATTGCGACTGAAATAGGCCTGCGCCCGTTCCGCCCTCGCCTGCTTCACCGTCGCCAGGCGCTCCCGGTCACGTGCGAGAATCGGGTCGTCGATGGAAACTGCAGTGAGCAACGTCCGGACGAGCGCGGCCGCCGTGCCCTCCCGCTTGAGCCGGAAGTAGGCCCAGGCTCCCTCTTGGTATCTCTCAATCAGGTCCTCTTCGGCGAGCAGCTTCAGGTGCCGGGAAATGCGCGGCTGCGACTGGCCAAGGATTTCGGTAAGATCAGTGACGGTGAGGTCGCCGGCAGCCACCAGCGCGAGCAGGCGGAAGCGGGTGGGTTCACCGGCAGTTTTCAGTACGTCCACCAAGGTATCGAGGGAATGCCCCATTACAGTCGCCTTCGCAATCAAGATATAAAGATATGTTTATATCTCACTTGCCAATAAGGCAACCCTCAAATCGTCCGCCATCGTTGACGAACATCGCAAATACAAAACGGGCCACCCATGGGCGGCCCGTCAGCAGGCATTATAGTGCAGATCAGCGCGTCAGCCGCTTGTAGGTGACCCGCTTCGGGTTGACCGATTCCGGTCCCAGTCGGCGGATCTTGTCCTGTTCGTAGTCCTCGAAGTTGCCCTCGAACCATTCCACATGGCTGTCGCCTTCGAAGGCGAGGATGTGCGTCGCAAGACGGTCGAGGAACATGCGGTCGTGGCTGATGATGACGGCGCAGCCGGCAAAGTTTTCCAGTGCGTCTTCCAGCGCCGACAGCGTTTCGGTATCGAGGTCGTTGGTCGGTTCGTCGAGCAGCAGGACGTTGCCGCCGGCCTTCAGCATCTTTGCGAGATGAACGCGGTTGCGTTGGCCGCCGGACAGGTTCCCCACCTTCTGCTGCTGGTCGCCGCCCTTGAAGTTGAAGGCACCGCAATAGGCACGGGAATTCATCTCGTACTTGCCGAGCTTGATGATGTCGTTGCCGCCGGAGATCTCTTCCCAGACATTCTTCGAACCATCGAGCGAGTCGCGACTCTGGTCGACATAGCCGAGGTGGACGGTCTCGCCGATGTTGATCGAGCCGGTATCCGGCTTTTCCTGACCGGTGATCATCCGGAACAGCGTCGTCTTGCCGGCGCCGTTCGGTCCGATCACGCCGACGATGCCCCCCGGGGGCAGCTTGAAGCTCAGGTTCTCGAACAGCACGCGATCGCCGTAGGCCTTGGAGATATTCTCCGCCTCGATGACGACATTGCCGAGCCGCTCGCCGACCGGAATGATGATCTGCGCTTCGCCGGGACGGCGGTTCTCGGCCGCGGCAACCAGTTCGTCATAGGCGCGGATACGAGCCTTCGACTTTGCCTGGCGAGCCTTGGGGCTGGAAGCGATCCATTCCTGTTCGCGCGAAAGTGCCTTCTGGCGGCTGCCTTCCTCGCGCTCTTCCTGCGCAAGGCGCTTCGCCTTGGCCTGCAGGTAAGCGGAATAGTTGCCTTCGTAAGGAATGCCGCGGCCACGGTCGAGCTCGAGGATCCAGCCGGTGACATTGTCGAGGAAGTAGCGGTCGTGGGTAACCATCAGGATGGCGCCCGGATATTCGCGCAGGTGCTTTTCGAGCCAGGCGATCGTCTCTGCGTCGAGGTGGTTGGTCGGTTCGTCGAGAAGCAGCAGGTCGGGCTGGCGCAGCAGCAGCTGGCAGAGCGCCACACGACGCTTTTCGCCGCCTGAAAGATTATCGATGGTCGCGTCGCCCGGCGGGCAGCGCAGGGCCTCCATTGCCATCTCGACCTGGCTTTCCAGGTCCCAGAGGTTCTGGCTGTCGATGATGTCCTGGAGCTTGGAACCCTCCTCCGCCGTCTCGTCGGAGTAGTTCATCATCAGTTCGTTGTAGCGGTCGAGGATCGCCTTCTTGTCGGCGACACCTTCCATGACGTTGCCGAAGACGTTGAGGCTCTCGTCGAGCTGCGGCTCCTGCGGCAGATAGCCGAGCGTGGCGCCCTCGGCGAGCCAGGCCTCGCCGGTCCACTCCTTGTCCAGCCCCGCCATGATCTTCAACACGGTCGACTTGCCGGCGCCGTTCGGGCCGAGAATGCCGATCTTGGCGTCCGGATAGAAGGACAGGTGAATGTTTTCGAGAATCTTCTTGTTGCCGTAGGACTTGTTCAGTCCGGCCATGTGATAAATGAACTGACGTGCCATCAGAAAAATACTCCGGCGTCTGGGGGTTTGGACGCTATCTAGGCGAAACGGGCGCCGGGAGCAATGCGCGAGCAAAGGGGGCGCAAGAATGTTCGAGGAAACCAGGAGGCTGGAAAGCCCGACGGGCGCAAGCCTCGCCTATCGTCACCAGGCGGCCTCCGGCGCGGCATGCGGCGTTCTCCTGATCTGCCACGGAATGGTCGAGCATTCCGGTCGATACGGCGACTTCGCGCATGCAATGGGCGCCAACGGCTTCCACGTTTATGTCCATGATCACCGTGGGCATGGTGAAACGACGGCACCAGATGCCGTCAGGGGCCGATTTGCCGTGCGGGATGGCGCTGCCAAGGCCCTGGATGATGTCTGGGCGATGCGCAATCTCGCAACGGATGCTCATCCCGGCCTCCCGGTAATCCTCTTCGGCCATTCCATGGGAGGCCTCATCGCCTTGAACGTCGCCAGTGATCACCCGGAAGGTTTCCAGGGGTTCGCCATCTGGAATTCCAACTTCAACCAAGGGGTGACTGGCCGTTTCGCGCAGCTCGTGCTGCATGTCGAAAAGGCGTTGATGGGGGCCGACGTCCCGAGTGCCATTCTCCCGAGAGCGACCTTTCGAAGCTGGGGCCGCTCGATACCGGACTGGCGGACCGAATCCGACTGGCTGAACAGCATCCCCGCTGAGGTCGATGCCTATCTCGCCGACCCTCTCTGCGGCTTCGACGCCAGCATATCGCTTTGGCTCGATATCCTTCGTCTCACGTTCCGGGGGCCTACCGTTCTTGGTCGATTGCCTCGTGGCCTCCCCATCCATCTTGTCGGTGGGGAAGATGACCCCGCGACGAACAAAGGCCGGGAAGTCCTGTGGCTTGAGGGCCAATTTCACCGGAACGGCTTCCAGCGGGTCACCAGCCGGATCTGGCCTGGCACACGTCATGAAACGCTGAAGGAGATTGTCCGGCGGGAGGCGATGGACGACTTCGTGAACTGGGCGCGGGCCGCAGTCGCCTCTCAAACGGAATGAACTAATGACATTTCCTCAAGTGCCTTCCCTCTCCTGGTTGGATATAGGTTATGCGCGGCAGCGGCGTCGGGCGCTCCGCATTGCGCAAGAGTGGAAAGCATGACCTCACAGGCCGGTGGCCTCGCCACGCCATCCGCACCCACGACGGCAATCGTGAACGGCCTCCTGCTGATGCTGCTGGCCATGCTGGCGGCACCTCTGATCGATATCTTCTCCAAGCTCGCGACCGGCACGACATCACCCACGATGATTACCGCTGCGCGTTTCCTGTTCCAGGCCCTGTTCATGCTGCCGATCGTGCTGTGGAACGGGCTCTGGCGGAATTTCTCGTGGCGCATGAGTGCCTACCATGCAGTCCGCGCCGCGATCATCACCCTGTCCATGATCTGCTTCGTTGCCACCCTCGCCGTCATGCCGGTTGCAGACGCGATCGCCATCTTCTTCGTCGAACCGATCATCCTGACCATTCTTGCCAGCATTTTCCTCGGCGAGACGATCGGCTGGCGACGCTATACCGCCTGTGGCATCGGCTTTATCGGAGCGATGATCGTGATCCGCCCCAGCTTTGAAGAGGTTGGATTGATCTCCGTCCTGCCGGTCATCACCGCCTTCTGTGTCGCGGTATTTGCATTGATGACCCGGGCGCTCGCACCGCGTGAGAACCCCTGGGCAATGCAGTTCCAGATGTCGCTCTGGGGCATCCCGATCTGCGCCCTGCTGCTTCTGGCGGGGGACATTGCGGAAGTGGAATTTCTGGCTCCCTCGATCCCCGACCTCACCGTCCTTCTCTGGCTGGTCGGCGTCGGCTTCTTCGCAGCGCTTTCCGGCATTCTCGCTGTCTACGCCTATCGTGTCGCGCCGGCCTCGGTGCTTGCACCGCTTCAATATTTCGAGATTGTCTCGGCAACCCTGTTTGGCTGGCTCGTCTTCGGCGACTTTCCGGATGCCGTGAAATGGCTCGGCATCGCGATCATCATCGGATCCGGCCTCTACATCATCTGGCGCGAACGACGCGTCGCAGCCAAACCCGTAACGGCCGCAGAAACCTCGGTCGCGTCCCGGATCAGCACACCATGACCCAGAATAACCAGAAGAAACCGCCGCTCGCCGGAATCCGCGTCATCGAGCTCGCTCGCGTTCTCGCCGGCCCCTGGGCCGGACAGATGCTGGCCGACATGGGCGCCGACGTGATTAAGGTCGAGAACCCCGACGGAGGCGACGATACGCGCGCCTGGGGTCCTCCTTTTGTGGAAGGCAAGGACGGCGAAAACCTTTCGGCCGCCTACTACCACTCGACCAACCGCGGCAAGCGCTCGATTGCGGTGGACCTCAAGACGGAGGAAGGACAGGAGATCGTTCGCCGCCTCGTGGCGACCGCCGATGTGGTAATCGAGAACTTCAAGTTGGGCGGCCTGAAGAAATACGGCCTCGATTACGAGAGCCTGAAAGCGATCAACCCGAAGCTCGTCTACTGCTCCATCACCGGCTTCGGCCAGGATGGTCCCTATGCCAGCCTGGCCGGCTACGACTACATCGTCCAGGGCATGTCAGGTTTCATGTCGATCACCGGCGAACCGGACGGCCAGCCGATGAAGGCGGGCGTGGCGATCGCCGACATCTTCACCGGCATCTATGCCGTCACCGCCATCCAGGCGGCGTTGATCCACGCGATGAAGACGGGCGAAGGCCAGCTTGTGGACATGGCGCTGCTGGACGTGATGTCGGCCGTGCTCGCGAACCAGAACATGAACTACCTGATCTCGGGCACCGCCCCTTCCCGCCTTGGCAACGCACATCCGAACATCAGCCCCTATGAGGTGATCCCCGTCGCCGACGGCCACATCATCCTCGCGGTCGGCAATGACGGGCAGTTCCGGCGCTTCTGCACGCTTCTCGGCGTGGAACACCTCGCCGACGACGAGCGCTTCGCCACGAACAAGGCCCGCGTCGCCAACCGGGTCGAGGTCCGGCGCAATCTCCTGGCCGAGACGGAAAAATGGACCAAGGCCGACCTGCTTGCAGCCTGCGGCGAAAATGCCGTGCCGGCCGGTCCGATCAACACCATCGCCGAGATGTTCGACGACCTGCAGATCAAGGCGCGCGGACTGCGCGTTGATCTACAGGCAGCGGACGGCACGGTCATCCCGAGCGTACGCAGCCCGATCGTGCTATCGGAAACGCCGCTGCGCTACGACCGGCCGAGCCCCGGGCTTGGCGAACATACCGCCACCGTGCTGGCGGAACTGGATTCTATCGAAATGAAGGGGAAGAAACGATGAAGACGGGTGGCCAACTGATCGTCGAGGCGCTGAAGGCAAACGGCGTCAAGCGCGTGTCCTGCGTGCCGGGGGAAAGCTACCTGGCGGTCCTCGATGCGCTCTATGAAAGCGGCATCGAGACGCTGGTCTGCCGTCAGGAAGGCGGCGCTGCGATGATGGCCGACTGCTGGGGCAGGCTCACAGGCGAACCGGGCATCTGCATGGTCACGCGCGGTCCGGGCGCCACCAATGCGTCTGCCGGCCTGCACATCGCCCGGCAAGATTCGATCCCGATGATCCTGTTCATCGGACAGGTCCAGCGTGACGCCCGCGAGCGCGAAGCTTTTCAGGAGGTTGAGTACCGCCGTGCCTTCACTGAGTTCGCCAAATGGGTGGGCGAGATCGATGATGCCCGCCGCATCCCGGAATTCGTCACGCGTGCCTTCGCCGTCGCAACCTCGGGACGCCCCGGGCCTGTCGTGCTGACCCTGCCGGAAGACATGCTGGTGGATGAGGTCGAGGCTCCCGCGGCGCAGCCCTACATGCCGGTGGAGGCCCATCCCGGCCCCAGCCAGATGAAGCAGTTCGACGCCCTGCTGAAGGAAGCGCAGCGACCGATGTTCATCCTCGGCGGCACGCGCTGGACCGAGGAAGCCGTGGCCGGGTTCCAGGAGTTCGCCAGCCGCTTCAAGGTACCGGTCGGCTGCTCGTTCCGGCGCCAGATGCTGTTTGACCACCTGCACCCGAGCTACGCCGGCGATGTCGGTATCGGCATCAATCCGGCCCTGGCAAAGGAAATCAAGGACTCCGACCTGCTCGTCCTCGTCGGCGCACGCATGTCCGAAATGCCGTCGTCAAGCTACACCCTGATCGATATCCCCTACCCGGCGCAGAAACTCGTCCATGTCTATCCTGACCCCGAGGAACTCGGTCGCGTCTACCGCCCGGATCTGGCGATCTGCGCTGCGCCTGCGGAGTTCACCGCGGCGCTGGCAGGACTCGAGCCACCGGCAGCCCCGCTCTGGGCCGAGCGCAAGTCGGCCATGCATGACGCCTACCTGAAATGGTCGACACCGCCGAAGACAGGACCAGGACCGGTGCAGATGGGCCCGATCATGGAATGGCTGGACGCCAACACCGCAGAAGACGCGATCTTTGCCAACGGCGCCGGCAACTACGCCACCTGGGTGCACCGCTTCCACCGCTTCCGCAAGTTCAACACCCAGGCTGCTCCTACGTCCGGGTCAATGGGCTATGGCCTGCCTGCCGCGGTGGCCGCCAAGCAGCTCTTCCCGGAGCGCGAGGTGATCTGCTTTGCCGGGGACGGCTGCTTCATGATGCACGGCCAGGAATTCATCACCGCGGTTCGCTACAACCTGCCGATCATCACAGTGCTGGTGAACAACGGCACCTACGGCACGATCCGCATGCACCAGGAGCGTGAATATCCCGGTCGCGTCAGCGCGACCGACCTCGTGAACCCAGACTTCGTCGCCTTTGCCAAGGCCTATGGCGGGCATGGAGAACTGGTCGAGAAGACCGAAGACTTCGCTGCAGCCTTCGAACGCGCGCGGGCGAGCGGCAAACCTTCGATCATCGAGATCAAGCTGGATGCCGAGGCGATCACGCCGACCCGGACGCTGACGCAGATCCGCGAAAAGGCCTGATACGAAAAAGCCGGCGCATCAGACAGATGCGCCGGCTTCCGGATTCGGATTGTCACGGCTCAGACGGCGGCGGTGACCGTGAACTCGACCTTGTACTTCGGTGCGGCGAGCTTCGCCTCGCTGGTCGCGCGCGCCGGCGTATTGGCCGGATCGACCCAGGCTTCCCAGACAGCATTCATCTCGGCGAAATAGGACATGTCGGAGAGATAGATCAGCGTCTGCAGGATCTTCGACTTGTCGGAGCCTGCGGCAGCCAACAGGCGATCGACCTCGCGCAATGCGTATTCGCACTGCTCCTTGACCGTCTCGCCCTCGCCGACCTGGCCCGAGAGATAGACGGTGTTGCCGTGGACGACAGCGCCGCTCATGCGGGCGCCCTGTTCGATGCGCTTGATGCTCATAAATGCTCCTGGAAGTTTCGAGCTGAAGACTGGCCGGAGGAACCGGCCGCGGGAAGACTAGCCGCGCAGATGCTGGCTCTTTTCGTAGATCGCCGTGGAGCGGGCGCCGGAGCGGCAATAGCCAAGCATTGGCCGCGGCATTTCATCGAGCGCGTCCACCATGCCGTTAACCGCCTGCGCGTCGACGCCCATGCGGCCCACCGGTACGTGCTTCACCTCAAGGCCAAGTTCTTCCGCCTTGGCGGCAATATCTGCGAAGCGCGGCTGGCCCGGTTCCTCCTCGTCCGGCCGATTGCAGACGATGGACTTGAACCCCATCGCCTTGATCTCTTCGAGATCCTCGATCCGGATCTGTCCGGTCACGGCGTATTCGTCGTTGATCTGGCGGATATCCATGGGCTCGTTCCTCCGGCTCGTTGTCTTGGGTGATCCCTTACGCCGCAGCCGGCAGGGCGTCAATCGAGCCGGGCTCAGGCGAAGCAGAAGCGAAGGCCGTAGTCGATGCTCTCGCCAGGTCTCAGCGGCTGCAGTTCCCCGCGCTCTGCCAGTTCGTGGCGACCGACCCAGCGGTGCGAGACCGGTTCAATGCCCAGCACGTGTGCCGGTGCCTGCTGGTTGCGCCATATCTGCAGCCACGGCAGCGTGTCTGTCCGGAACTTCACCTTGAGGGTGAGTCCGCCGATGGCCGCGATCGGTCCCAGCGCGATCTCAGCCCAGTCTCCTCCATCCTGCGCCGCAGAAACGCAGAACACACCGCCCGGATCCTCCCCAAAATTCCACGGAAGGCTGTCGTTTTCCAGCATCTTGCCGCTCAGTCTGACCTCACCATCAAACAGCCAGGCTCCGATATTCATGTGATACATGTGGAACGGCGGAAACGACTTTGTTCCTGTGTTGGTTAGGCGATCGGAGAGGCATACCTCTCCGCTCTCGCCGTCGATGCGCCAGTGACGTTCGAGGAGCGCGTGCCCCCCGTCGGCAAGAGCGACCGGAACCGTCGCCCGGCACTCGGCATCCCCGTCCTGGCAATCCCAGAAAAGGATCTGCGCCGGATGCGAGGAGAAGGAGCCATGCAACGGGTACCTGCTCCCATCCTTTCGACCCTCGATCGGTTCGGGATGGCGGATGTGGTCGGGGCCGCAGGTGAAAAGGAAACCCTCAAGGGAATGATCTATCCTCGGATCGCCATCATCCGGGATCGCCCGCCCCGGAGCGACATCAATCTTGCCGATGAAACAGGAGCCGATGTCGAGGACGGAGCTGTCGTCGAGAAAGAGGCGAGGACCAGCAGCTGCGGAAAAGACCTTCATTTCACTTCTCCAAGATCCGAGAACGACTCCGTTACCAGAACGTGATCGAATGTTAACGTCACGTTCACCACGAATTCACCTTTTTCACACTAGCGTCAAAATTCGCTTGTCTGTGGCAGGCGAAGTACCGGCCGGAACGTTTATCCTGTTCGGTGATTTCATTCATGTTCAACAAGAAGGTCGGTGACAACGTGAAACGGCTTCTCACTGCTGGTCTCGGTATTGCAGCCTTGGTGGCGCAGGGCGCTTCGGTGGTCTCCGCCCAGGTGATCTACGATCCATACGCTAGCGATATGCTTCTCGTCGCACCCGACGGCAGCATCCTGGACTATGTGCCCGAACAGGGCGAAGTCGTGATCACCCGCGACCGCTCGGGCCGCCGGATACTCATCGACCGATATGGCGAGGTGATCGCCACCGAAGTGTCACGGGACGGCTATGGTTCGCGCAGCATCGACCGGTACCCGCCGCCACCCTCGGACTATCGCCGCTACCGCGACGAAGCAGGATACCGGGATTACCGCGAATATCGTCCAGGCGAGCCCGGAGAAATAACCGGCACGGTGCCGGATCGCGGCTCCATTACCCGGCTACCTCTTGAGGATCAGCCCTTCCCGGATGAACCGCAGGATGACTTCGCGTCTATCGAGCGCGATCGGCAACCGGCCCAGCCTATGGAAACGGAGAAGCCTATCATCGCGGTCACCAAGAAGCCGCAGGCGGAGATTGCCGCCCTGCAGGTCTTCCTCGACCGGGAAGGCATCTCTCCCGGCGTCATCGATGGTCATCTCGGCGACAACGTCAACAAGGCGATCGCCGCCTGGCAGGAGATGACGGGCGAAACGCTCGATCCCAACAACTCCGAGGACATCCTGCAACGGCTCGCCTATTCCGGCGGCTTGCCGATGGTCGACTACACGATCACCGCTGCCGATGCGGCGGGCCCCTTCGTCGCATCCATTCCGGACGATTACGGGCAGAAGGCCCAGATGCCAGCCATGTCCTATACCTCGACCAGCGAAAAGCTCGCCGAGCAGTTCCACATGGACGAGAGCTACCTGAAGGCCCTGAATCCGGGCAAGGACTTCTCTATCCCCGGCACGATCATCAAGGTCGTCAATCCCGGACAGCCGAAGAAGGATAGCGTCACTCGCATCGTCGCCGACAAGAGCAAGAAGCAGGTCTTCGCCTATGGTGAAGACGGCGGACTGATCGCCGCCTATCCGGCCACGATCGGCTCGACCGACACCCCCTCGCCCACGGGGACCCATACGGTGGAACGCGTAGCGCTCGACCCGGGCTATACCTACAATCCCAAGGTCAACTTCAAGCAGGGCAACAACGACAAGATCCTGCAGATTCCGCCTGGCCCGAATGGGCCGGTCGGAACGGTCTGGATCGCCCTTTCCAAGCCGAGCTACGGGATCCATGGTACGCCGGAGCCGTCGAAGATCGGCAAGACCAACAGCCACGGCTGTATCCGGTTGACCAACTGGGACGCAACCGAACTGGCCAAGATGGTCAAGCCCGGCGTCAGCGTCGAGTTCGTGGAATAGAAAAAGGCGCCTCTGGCGCCTTCTTCGTGGGAGCAGGTCTTACGGTCAGTTCAGGCTGCCAAGCGTCCTGAGGCGACCAGCCGCGATTTTCCCGACCGAACAACCCTTGCCGGCATCAGGCGCACCACCTCCTGGGCGAAGGCGGCGGCGTTCTCCCGCGCCTTGTCGAGGTTGCTCACCTTTGCTGCATCTAGGGTACGCAGCGTACCCCCTGTCTCGAAGAGCTCCTTGAAGGCGATACGTTCGCCGATGGGCGTGTTCAGGACGTTCACGCCGCGGGCCGCAAGAAGCCCCTTGATCGCCAGCAGCGCCTTGGTCGTGACCATGGACGTGACGCGGGTGAGGACAACGGAATGGGGAATGGCAAGATTGGCCTTTTCCTTCATCATGGCCAAGAGGTCGAGAATCTGCGCCGCGCCCTTGGCGTCCATTGCCGATCCCTGGACGGGGATCATGACATGGTCGGACAGGCCGATCGCGGTCGTTACAAGTGCGTCCCTCGCACCCGCTAGATCGATAACGAAGAAATCAACCTGATCCCGCATTTCTCGCAAATGACACTGCAGGGACGCGACGGACACCTGCGAGATCACCTCCAGGTTATGGAGCGGGCCGGAAATCTCCGCCCACTGGGTGATCCACTGCTGCGGGTCGCAGTCGATGATTGCCACGCGGTGGCCCTGACCGGCCAGTTCGGTGGCGAGCAAAAGTGCTGCGGTGGTCTTTCCGGCACCGCCCTTGGCGTTGGCAAAGGAAATTACGGGCATTCTCGATCCTTGAAGGGCATGAGCCGCATCGCTCAGATGCGCACCTGGGAGGCATGGTGCATTGACGCCACCTTGCTTAATCATGGTTAACAAAGGGTAAATTTAGCAGTCGACGATATAAGGGATGATTTGTCGCGGCGGCATGAAAAAGCCCCGAAGCATCGGCTTCGGGGCTTTGCGAATCGGCCAAGCGGATCGGCTTCAGAAGCAGTCGACGAAGAGTTGCCGAGTGTTCTCCAGCGTCATCGGCACAGGATTGCCGCCGCAGCTCGGATCCTCGATCGCCATGGCGGCGAGCTCGTCGATTCGACCCTGACCGATACCCATAGCCGTCAGGTTTTCCGGTACGCCGAGTTCCGCCCGGAGCGACAGGACATAGTCGTAGAAGCCGTCGAAGCCTCCGCTGATACCGAGATAGGCGGCCGCACGCTCAATCTTCTCTTCGATCGCCGACCGGTTGAAGCGCAGCACCGGCGGCATGACAACCGCATTCGTCATGCCGTGATGCGTGTTG
Organism: Pseudorhizobium halotolerans; assembly: GCF_902153235.2. Taxonomy (NCBI): domain Bacteria; kingdom Pseudomonadati; phylum Pseudomonadota; class Alphaproteobacteria; order Hyphomicrobiales; family Rhizobiaceae; genus Pseudorhizobium; species Pseudorhizobium halotolerans. The sequence continues at coordinate 1,088,261 of NZ_CABFWE030000005.1, forward strand.
TAAACGGCACCGATCGGATGCGACAGCGAATGGATCGCGCCAAGACCCTTCTGGAAGGCAACAGCCCCCATGGCCGCAGCGGACATCATGTTGGTGCGCGCCTCGATATCGGTCCCGTCCCTGTAGGCGCGCGGCAGGAATTCCTTGACCAGCCGCATGCCCTCAAGCGCAATTCCTTGGCTCATCGGGTGGTAGAAGGGCGAGCAATAGGCTTCCAGGCAGTGGGCGAAAGCGTCCATGCCGGTGCCGGCCGTGATCATCTTCGGCATGCCGACCGTCAGTTCAGGATCGGCGATCACGACGCCGGGCAGGAACTTCGGGTGGAAGATGATCTTCTTCACATGAGTCTCGGAATTGGTGATCACCGAGGCGCGACCGACTTCCGACCCAGTGCCGGCGGTCGTCGGTACCGCAACGATGGGTGCGATGCCCTCGGTGCTGGCGCGCGTCCACCAGTCACCGATATCTTCGAAATCCCAGACTGGCCGCGTCTGGCCAACCATGAAGGCAACCGCCTTGCCGAGGTCGAGGCCCGAACCGCCGCCGAAGGCCACCACGCCATCGTGCCCGCCATCGCGAAACGCCGTCACGCCTGCTTCCAGGTTCTTCTCGTTCGGATTGGGATCGACGTCGGCGAAAATAGCACGACCGAGGCCCGCCTCCTCCAGAACATCCAGCGCATGACTGGTGATCGCCATTGAAGCAAGTCCACGGTCGGTGACCAGAAGCGGCTTCTTCATGCCGAGCGACTTGCAGGCGTCGGCCAGTTCCTTGATCCGGCCCCGGCCGAGCTTGACGGCGGTCGGATAGCTCCAGTTCGCGACGATGTTCATTTCGTGACTTTCTTCAGATGGTAGGACTTGGGTCGGGTCAGGTTATGGAAGCCGAGGACGGAGAGTGAGCCACCACGGCCGGTCTCCTTGACGCCGGTCCAGCAAAGCGCCGGATCGAGATAGTCGGCGCGGTTCATGAAGACGGTACCAGTTTCGATCTCGCGACCGATCCGCCCCGCCCTTTCCGCATCCTGCGTCCAGAGCGATGCCGTCAGTCCGTATTTGCTGTCGTTCATCAACGCGATCGCTTCGTCGTCAGTCTTCACCTTCATGATCCCGACGGCCGGACCGAAGGTCTCCTCGGTCATGAACGACATGGAGTGATCGACATCCACCAGAACCTGCGGCGCCAGATAGGCGCCGCCGTCATCGGCCGGAAAGAGCTTCGGATCGACCAGCGCCTTCGCGCCGCGCGAAACGGCATCCGCCACCTGCTCCCGGACGACCTTTGCGAAACGCTTGTTCGCCATCGGCCCGAGCGTCGTCTCCTGCTCCAGGGGATTGCCGAGCTTGTAGTTCGAGACCCAGGCGACCGACTTCTCGACGAACCGATCGTAGAGCGATTCGTGCACATAGATGCGCTCGATACCGCAGCAGCACTGTCCGGAATTGTAGGTGGCGCCATCCATCAGCGTGTCGACAGCCGCATCGAGATCGGCGTCCTCCATGACGTAGCCGGGATCCTTGCCGCCGAGCTCGAGGCCGAGCCCGGTGAAGGTGCCTGCGGCTGCGCGCTCGATGGAGCGTCCGCCTTCCACCGAGCCGGTGAAGTTGATGAAGTTGAACTTGCCGGCGGCGATCAGTGCCGAGGTGGTGTTATGGTCGAGGAAGAGGTTGACGAAGACGTCCCCCGGCACGCCTGCCTCAACAAAGGCGCGCACCAGCCGCTCGCCGACCAGCAGCGTCTGCGAGGCATGCTTGATGACGACCGTATTACCGGCCATCAGCGCCGGCGCCACGGTATTGATCGCCGTCATGTAGGGGTAGTTCCAGGGGGCGATGACGAAGACGACGCCATGGGGCTCGCGCTCGATGCGGCGTTCGAAGCTCGCGCTCTCCTCCACCACCATCGGCGCCAGCGCATCGGCGGCGATCGAGGCGACGTAGTTGGAGCGTTCGTTGAAGCCTTTGAACTCGCCGCCATAGCGGATAGGGCGGCCCATCATCCAGGCGAGTTCGGGCACCACTTCTTCGGCCATCTCGTTCAGCCGGGTGACACCCTTCAGGACGAGTTGGACGCGTTCCTCGAGTGGCCGCTTGGCCCAGCTCTTCTGCGCCTTGCGGGCACGGTCAACGGCCGCAGCAGCCTCCTCGAAACCCATGGCCTGTCGCTCGGCATAGACCGAGCCGTCGACCGGCGAAATGCATTGGATCATGGTCATGATCACACTTCCTGTCGTTTATGATCTTGTCGGTCGAGCACTAGGCCCTTTCGAAGCCACGCGCCACTTCCCAATCGGTGATGCGACGATCGTATTCTTCCTGCTCCCACTGGGCGGCGCGGGTATAGTGGTCGACGACGTCGTCACCGAAGGCGGAGCGCAGCATGGCTGAGCCGGACATCAGCGCCGTCGCGTCGCGCAGCGTGTGCGGAATTTCACGAATGTCCTTACCGCCATAGGCATCACCCTCGAAGGCCGGCTCGAGCTCCATTCTGTTCTCGATCCCGTCGATGCCGGCTGCAAGGAGCGCGGCCATGGCAAGATAAGGATTGAGATCCGAGCCACCGACGCGGCATTCGATGCGGATGCCCTTGGTCGAGTCACCGCAGAGGCGATAGCCGGCCGTGCGGTTGTCCTTTGACCAGATCGCCTTGGTGGGCGCGAACGTGCCGGCCATGAAGCGCTTGTAGGAATTGATGTAGGGCGCCAGGAAGTAGGTGATCTCGCCGGCATGAGCGAGCAGCCCCGCAATGTAGTGCTTCATCGTCTCCGACATGCCGTGCTCGGCATCCTTGTCGAAGAAGAGCGGCGTCTTGCCGTCAGCACTCCAGAGCGACTGATGGATGTGGGAGGAGGAACCGGCGGCATTGTAGTTCCACTTGGCAAGGAAGGTGATCGCCTTGCCTTTCGACCAGGCGATCTCCTTGCAGCCGTTCTTGATGATCACGTGGCGGTCGGCCATGGTCAGTGCATCGGCGTAGCGGACATTGATCTCCTCCTGGCCGGCCGAGGCCTCGCCCTTCGAGTTCTCCACCGGGATGCCGGCGCCCTGCAACCCGTTGCGGATTGCCCGCATCACCTCCTCTTCCTTGCTCGTCTGGAAGATGTGGTAGTCCTCGTTGTACGCGCTGGCGAGCTTGAGATTGCGGTAGCCGGACGCGTGGGCCTGCTCATAGGTCTGGTCGAACAGGAAGAACTCGAGTTCCGTCGCCATGAAGGCCTTGATGCCCATGGCCTCGAGCCGGGCCACCTGTTTCTTGAGGATGGCGCGGGGCGAATGCGGTACTTCTTCATGGGTGTGGTGGTCGAGAACGTCGCAGAGGACCAGGGCGGTTCCCTCGAGCCAGGGAATGCGCCGCAGCGTCGAAAGGTCCGGCTTCATCGTATAGTCGCCATAGCCCTTTTCCCAGCTCGTCGCCTTGTAGCCGGAAATGGTCTCCATCTCCATGTCGGTGGCGAGCAGATAGTTGCAGCTGTGGGTTTCCTCATAGGCGCCTTCAACGAAGAACTGCGCCTGGAAGCGCTTGCCCATCAGGCGGCCCTGCATGTCCACGAGGCAGGCGAGTACGGTATCGATCCGACCATCCGCGACATCGCGTTTCAGGTCATCAAATGTGTAGGTGGCGGTCATGGAGGCTTCCATCGGGACGAAGATCGGAGGAGGGACGGGGCCGCCACAGCGGCCCCGTCCCCGGCTGATTTAGCTATATCGGTACGGAGGTCCGGCTTTCTCCATCGTCTCGCGATACTTCTTGAGGATCTCCACGACCTTGGCAGCGCGGGGGCTTGTCGCGGCGATCTCGTCCCAGAATTTCAGGGCTTCCGCCTCGACCGTCTTCCATTCCTCGTCGGGAATGGTCGTCAGCTCAAGCTTCGTGCCCTCGACGCGCAGCTTGGCTTCGCCGCCCCAGTACCAGTGCTGGCGGTAGTAGTGCGAGGAATCCATGGTGAGCTTGAAGAGCTCCTTCAGATTGTCCGGCACCTCGTTCCAGCGATCGGCATTGGCGAAGAACGACCCGCACCAGGCACCGGAAATGTTGTTGGTGAGGAAGTATTTCGTCACGTCGGCCCAGCCGACCGTGTAGTCCTCGGTAATGCCGGACCAGGCGATCCCGTCGATCTCGCCGGTCTGCATCGCGACCTGGATGTCCTCCCACGGGAGTGTGACCGGGACGACGCCGAAGCGGTTGAGGAACTGCCCGGCTGTCGGGAAGGTGAAGATGCGCAGGCCCTTGAGGTCCTCAAGGCTCTTCAGCGGCTTGTTGGTGGCGAAGTTGCACGGGTCCCAGGCACCGGCAGAAAGCCACTTCACACCGACTTCGCTATAGGCCTCGTCCCAGATCTCGTTCAGGCCGTACTGGTGGAACAGCGTCGGGACGTCCAGGCTGTATCGAGAGGCGAACGGGAAATAGCCACCAAAGACTTTGATATCGACCGGCGAGTTCATCGAATCGTCGTCGGACTGGACAGCATCGATGGTGCCGGCCTGCATGGCGCGGAAAAGCTCGCCCGTGGGAACGAGCTGGTCGGCCGTGTAGAGCTCGATCTCCATCTGGCCTTCGGCGATCTTGTTGAAGGAGTCGATTGCCGGCTTGATCACGTGCTCGGCAAGCGCCGGGCCCGCATAGGTCTGCAGCCGCCAGCGGATCGGCGCCTGCGCCTTAACATGTGGTGCGGCCAGCATGGCTGGTGCGGCTGCCGCGGCGGTCAAACCCGCCGTCTTCAGGAATTGTCTTCTGTTGGTCATGTCTGTTCCCTCTGTTGATGATTGATACAGTCACGCCGCACCAAGTTGTCCGGTGCGAAGCCGGCCCGTTGCCCGGGCTCTCTTGTTGATGTTCCGAGTGCGCTAGCCGCGAACATTGACATGCTCCGGCAGCCAGAGTGCGATCTGCGGAAACGCCATGATGATGGCGAGCCCGATCATCATGATGATGACGAAAGGCCAGACCGAACGGTAGATGTCTCCCAATGAAACCTCCGGCGGCGCCATGGCGCGCATCAGGAAGAGATTATAGCCGAACGGCGGCGTCATGTAGGAGATCTGGCAGGTGATCGTGTAGAGGACGCCGTACCAGATCAGGTCGAAGCCGAGCTTGCCGACCAGCGGGATGTAGAGAGGCGCGACGATGACGAGCATGGCCGTATCGTCGAGGAACATGCCCATCAGGATGAACGACAGCTGCATCAGGATGAGGATCGTCCAGGGCGAAAGGCCCCAATCGTTGACCAGCAGTCCCTCGATCGCGCGCACCGCGCCCAGCCCGTCGAAGACCGCGCCGAAGCAGAGTGCGGCGAGGATAATCCACATGAACATGCAGGTGATGCCGAGCGTCTGCTCGATCGTCCGCGTCAAGACGCCGTTGCCGAGCCGTCCCTTCACGGCGGCCACAACCAGAGCGGACAGCGCGCCGACCGCGGAGCTTTCCACGAGGCTGGTATAGCCCATCAGGAAAAGCCCCATCATCAGGAAGAAGATAAGGAACGGCAGGACGCCTGCGCGAAGCAGCTTCAGCTTTTCCGACAGCGGAATGTTCCGCTCTTCCTTGGGGAGCACTGGACCCAGTGCCGGGTTCAGATGGCAGCGGATGACGACGTAGATGATGAACAGGGCAGCCAGGAGCAGGCCTGGAAAGGCACCAGCAAGCCAGAGCTGGCCAACCGGCTGGCGGGCGATCATTCCGTAGAGCACGAGCACCACACTTGGCGGCACCAGGATGCCGAGCGAGCTGCCCGCCTGGATGACGCCGGTCACCATAGTCTTGTCGTAGCCGCGCTTGAGCAGTTCCGGCAGTGCGATCGTCGCGCCGATCGCCATGCCGGCAACGGAGAGGCCGTTCATCGCCGAGATGATGACCATAAGGCCGATCGTGCCGACGGCGAGGCCGCCGCGAAGACCGCCCATCCAGACGTGGAAGGCCTTGTAGAGGTCTTCCGCAATGCCGGACTCCGACAGGAGGTAGCCCATGAAGATGAACATCGGCAGCGTCAGGAGCGGATACCACTTCATCAGCTTCATCGCAGCCGAGAAGCCAAGTTCGAAACCGCCATTGCCCCACAGAATGGCCGCAGCCACGACGCCTACGAATCCGATCACGGCAAAGACGCGTTGACCCGTCAGCATGCTGAGCAGCATGGAAGAGAACATGAACAGGATGATCAGTTCAGCACTCATGTAAGCGGCCTCCCCAGCGCAACTGCCAGATCCTTTATGAAGATCGAGGTCGCCTGCAGGAGGGTGAGGAAGATGCCGATCACCATCACGATCTTGATCGGCGCCATGTACGGCGACCAGGACGAGTAGCTGGTCTCGTTATACTGGATCGCGTAGTTGGTGCTCGAAATGCCGCCATAGAGGAGGAAGAACAGGTAGGTGAACAGCATGAAGATGGTGACCACGTCGACAATCGCCTTCGTCCGCGGCGACCACCGGCCATAGGCAAGGTCCATCCTGACATGCGAGTCGAGCTGCAGCGAATAGGCGCCGCCAAGCAGGAAATAGGCCGACATCACGAACTGGGCCATCTCCAGCGTCCAGAGCGAAGGCAGGAAAAATGCCTTCGACATGGACGACCAAAGGAGGATGCCCATCATCACGAAGATAAGGTACATGGTCACGCGGCCGACCCCGCGATTGAAGCGGTCGACAACGCGCACGTAAGTCTTCAGCACGTCAGGCATCGGCGCCCGCCGCTGCTAGCATGTTGTGATCGTACACCCTTTCATTCTCCCAGTCCGTTCCACCTCGTCAGCCGCCATTCTTGTTGTTCTTGGTCAGCGTTCCAATGCTCTCCCTCAGCAGTTTGCTGAGGAAGTCTGCCGCCGCGCCTTGGCCAGCCTCGTCGGCGATCAGGTCGTTGCGGACTTCGATCATCACGTTCAAAAGTCCGGCAGGCAAGGCATGAAGTTCGAGCGTGTGCGTCACGCCGTCTGCCGGGCCATAAGGCTCGTTCCGTTCCAGTCGGTAAGGGGACGTCCCTCCGGTTGCCTGCAGCATCCTGTCGGCCAGACGGCTGTCCGTATCGTGGAGGATGCCGATTTCCACTGCCCGCTCCTGCCCAAAATAGACGCGCGTGAAGCTGTGAACCGTGACGAGCACCGTCTGCAGCCCCCTCGCCCGTCGCGCCGCAATCTCGTCGCGGATCGCGCCCTGAAAAGGCAGGTAGAGCGAGGTGGTGCGCAGCGACTTCTCCGCCTCCGACAGGTTCTCATTGCCCGGAATGCGGAAGACTTCGCTGACGTCGCGGATGGCGGCGGGCGATTCCGGTGGGCGATTGCAGTCATAGACAAGCCGGGAAAAGCGCTGGTAGATCAGTGTGGCGTCAAGCTGCTTCGACATGAGCCGCGCAACCGCGAGCGCACCCGGATCCCAGGCGATGTGCGACACAAGCGCGTCTTCAGATAGGCCGAGCGTCCCATAGCGTTTCGGCAGTCTGCGCGAAGCATGCTCGCAAACGAGGAGCACGTCGCCCCGTCCCCGGGCGTTTTCGATTGCGACTGGCTCGCCGTCATTTTCCGTGAAGAATGTTGTTTCGGCCAGCATGTCGTCCGGAGCGCAAGTGTGGAACACGCCGAAGAGAATTCTTCATCTTCCCTCCTCCGTCAATGCAGCTCTGAAAATTTCTCTTCATCACGCGCATTGACTCGCCGGCGGAAAGAAGAGTTAAATCTTGTCAACCGGCGAAGACCGGAAGGGAACAGCATCAGTGCCAACCGCCGCACGCACCGTCTCGGATGTCATCCGCACCCGCTACGACAGCCTGACGCGTGCCGAAAGGCAGCTGGCCGACAGGATCTTGGAGAATTATCCGGTGTCCGGCCTCGGGAGCATCACGACAATTGCGGAGAACGCAGGCGTTTCCACGCCCACAGTTGCCCGCATGGTGCAGAAGCTCGGCTTCAAGGGATATCCGGAATTCCAGTCCCACCTGCACCACGAGCTTGAGGAAACGATCTCCAATCCGATTACCAAGCATGATCGATGGGCGCTGAACGCACCGGGTACGCACATCCTCAATCGCTTCGCGGAAGCGGTAACTGCCAACCTACGCGACACCCTCTCCGACCTGGATACCAAGACATTCGAAGGCGCGGCAGCACTGCTGGGCGACCTTGATCGCAGCATCTACTTCGTCGGTGGTCGCATCACCGGGGCGCTCGCGGAATACTTCTTCACCCACATGCAGGTCATCCGCCCCAGGACGACGCTGATCTCGAACAATTCCAGTTCCTGGCCGCAGCATGTGCTGAACATGAACCGCGGCGATGTCCTGGTGATCTTCGACATCCGCCGTTACGAGCAGGAAATGGCAACCCTGGCGGAAGTTGCGAGGCAGAACGGCGTCGTGATCATCCTGATCACCGACATCTGGGGCTCGCCGGTCGCCAAACATGCCCAACACACTTTCCGCGCCCGGATAGAAGCGCCCAGCGCCTGGGATTCCTCGGTCGTGACTCTCTTTCTCGTCGAGGCACTGATCGAAGCCGTGCAGAGCGCCACCTGGGACAGGACGCGCGAACGCATGACCTCGCTCGAAGAGCTCTTCGAGCAATCGCGACTTTTCCGCCGTCCGCACCGACACAAGCTGGAATGAACGGCCGGCGAAAAGCCTGCAGTGCAGGACACTTATCAGCGAATACTCACCTGTGCAGACTGTCACATACCGTACATGAACCGGCTCTACGAGTCGCCGCCACACGACCAAACCTCAGGAGGATATCGTGCTCAACAAGACCCACCGCTTTCTCTCTCTGACGACCGCCGTCGTCATCGCCTCGACGAGCCTGGCCTATGCCGAGCCCAGTGCGGAACTGATCGAAGCCGCCAAGAAGGAAGGCATGCTGACCACTATCGCGCTGCCCCACAGCTGGTGCGGCTATGGCGAAGTCATCGCCGGCTTCAAGGCAAAGTACCCGGAAATCCAGGTCAACGAACTGAACCCCGATGCCGGTTCGGCCGATGAAGTGGAAGCCATCAAGGCAAACAAGGACAACAAGGGCCCGCAGGCCCCTGACGTTATCGATGTGGGGCTCGCCTTCGGCCCGCAGATGAAGGAAGAGGGCCTGCTGCAGCCCTACAAGGTCTCCACCTGGGACGAAATCCCGGACGAAATCAAGGATGCCGAAGGCTACTGGTACGGTGACTATTACGGCGTGCTCTCCTTCATCGTGAACAAGGACATGGTCGAGACGGTGCCGCAGGACTGGGCCGACCTCCTGAAGCCGGATTACGCCGCACAGGTCGCCCTCGCCGGTGACCCGCGCGCCTCCAACCAGGCCATTCTCGCCGTGCTTGCAGCCGGTCTTTCCAAAGGTGCCAAGGCTGGCGAGGAATCCGGCAAGGCCGGTCTCGAGTACTTCGCCGAACTGAACAAGGCCGGCAACTTTGTACCGGTCATTGCAAAGGCGGGCACGATCGCTCAGGGCGCCACGCCGATCGCGGTCGCCTGGGACTACAACGCCCTCGCATGGCGCGACGAACTCAAGGACAATCCGCCGGTCGAAGTCGTCGTTCCGAAGACGGGCGTACTTGCGGGCGTCTACGTCCAGGGCATCTCGGCCTATGCGCCGCATCCGAACGCTGCCAAGCTCTGGATGGAATACCTCTATTCGGACGAGGGCCAGAACCTCTGGCTCAAGGGCTATTGCCACCCGGCACGCTTCAACGCCATGGCAAAGGCCGGCAAAATCCCGCAGGAACTGATGGACGCCCTGCCGCCGGCTGAAAGCTACGAAGCGGCCGTCTTCCCGACGGTCGAGGAGCAGAATGCCAATAAGGCCGCCGTCACCGGTGGTTGGGACAGCGTCGTCGGCGCCAACGTCCAGTAATCCGCATCCACTGATTGGCCCGGTCCGAAGCATTCGGGCCGGGCTTGCCATTTGAACGGCACTCGCCGTATTTTCGCCACAGATCAACAGCCGAGCCGAGGGAGACGACCGCGCCGATGACCAATAGCTCTCCCGCAACCCAGCTGCACCTGCCACTGACCTGGCTCGGCCTGGCGCCCTTTGCGGTCTTCGTAACGCTGTTCCTGCTTATGCCGACCATGCATATCGTGATCGGCGCCTTCCAGACGCGTGACGGGTCGTTCACGCTGCAGAACATCATCGACCTCAACAGCGGGACAATCCCGTCAAGCTACTGGATCTCGATAAAGATCTCCGCCGCCTCCGCCGCGCTGGGATCCCTCATCGGCTTCGGAATGGCCGTCGCCGTTGTCTTCGGCGCCGTGCCTCGCTGGGTCCGCTCCCCGCTGATGACCTTCTCCGGAGTCGCCTCCAACTTCGCCGGAGTGCCGCTGGCCTTCGCTTTCCTGGCGACCTTTGGTCCGGTTGGTCTCGTCACCGTCTTGCTCCGCCAGAACTTCGGGATCGTCCTGCAACGCGACCTTGGCTTCAACATCCTGAGCTTCTGGGGCCTGACCGTCACCTACCTTTTCTTCCAAATCCCGCTGATGATCCTCATCATCACCCCCGCCCTGGAGGGGCTGCGCCGGGAATGGCGGGAGGCTGCACAGGTGCTCGGCGCCTCTACCCTCCAGTACTGGCGGATGGTTGCGCTGCCGATCCTCTTTCCGTCGCTGCTCGGCACCTTCGCGCTGCTCTTTGCCAATGCCTTCGGCGCCGTCGCGACCGCCATCGCCCTCACCGGATCGAGCCTCAACATTGTGCCCATCCAGCTCTTCGCGCAGATTCGGGGGGATGTGCTCGGCAATCCGAACCTCGGCTATGCCATGGCCTTCGGGATGATCGTTGTCACGGCCGTTGCCAACGTGGTCTACATCTGGCTGCGCATCCGCGCCGAAAGGTGGCTGAAATGAGTATCGGGGCGCGCATCATCGGCTGGGCGGTCCTGATCTTCGGCCTCCTCTACTTCTTTGTGCCGCTCGGCGGCCTCTTCGAGTTTTCCTTGAAGGCACGACGAGGGGTCTACTCCTTCGATGCCTATCGGCAAGTTTTCGCTGACCCGCAGTTCCAGGCGACATTTACCTATTCGGTGGTGATGGCACTGGTGACGATCGCCATCGGCATCCTGATCGTTGTGCCGACGGCATTCTGGGTTCGTCTGAAGATGCCCTGGGCCCGTCCCTATGTGGAATTCGTCACGCTCCTGCCGCTCGTCATACCGGCGATCGTCGTCGTCTTTGGCTATATCCGGCTCTACAACACTTCGAGCTGGCTGCCGCTGACCGGCTCCGTGTTTGGCACCAACGCGCTCCTTGCCTTCGGCTATACCATCCTGGCGCTGCCCTACATGTACCGGGCGGTCGATACGGGGCTTAGAACCATCGACGTCGCCACCCTGACGGAAGCCGCGCAGATCCTCGGCGCCGGCTGGTTCACGATCCTTCGCCGGGTGATCCTTCCGAACGTGGTTCCAGCGGTACTTTCGGGTGCCTTCCTCACCTTTGCGATCGTCATCGGCGAGTTCACCCTGGCGGCCCTCCTCGACCGCCCGGCGTTCGGCCCGTATCTGCAGCGGATCGGCGCCAACAAGGCTTACGAGCCGTTCGCCCTGTCCGTCATTGCCTTCGCCATCACCTGGGGCTGCCTTGGCCTCATCCAGCTCGTGTCGCGTTTCAGCAAGGCGGCGCCCTCGCGCATCTAAGGATCCTACTGCATGTCGTTCCTGGTTCTCGACAACCTCCAGAAAAGCTTCGGCGCCGTGCAGGTGGTGAAGGACTTCAACATGTCGATCGACAAGGGCGAGTTCGTCTCCTTCCTCGGCCCGTCCGGCTGCGGCAAGACGACGGTCCTGCGCATGATCGCCGGATTCGAAACGCCGACCGGCGGAACGATCAGCATCGACGGCCGGGACCAGAGCCGGCTGAAGACGAACCAGCGCAATATCGGCATGGTCTTCCAGGCTTACGCGCTGTTCCCCAATATGAACGTCTTCGACAATGTCGCCTTCGGGCTCAAGGTGGCAGGCACGCCGAAGGCTCAGATCGAGGCGCGGGTGAAGGAAATGCTGGCGCTGATCCGCCTCGAGCACCTCGCCGACCGCTACCCGTACCAGATGTCGGGCGGTCAGCAGCAGCGCGTGGCGCTGGCCCGGGCGCTGGCGCCGAAGCCGCAACTCCTGCTGCTGGACGAACCGCTATCGGCGCTCGACGCGAAAATCCGCATCTCGCTGCGCGAGGAGATCCGCCAGATCCAGCGGCAGCTCGGCATCACCACGGTCTTCGTGACGCACGACCAGGAAGAGGCCCTGTCGATTTCCGACCGCATCGTCGTGATGAACGCCGGCCGCGCCGACCAGATCGGCACGCCCTCGGAAATCTACAATCGCCCGACCACTCGCTTCGTCGCCTCCTTCGTCGGCACCCTCAACATGATCGACGCGAAGGTGGAAGATCCGGCGGCGCAGACGGTGCGGATCGGCGACCAGGTCGTCAAGCTGCGGGAGATGCCCGGGAACCACAAGGCCGGCGAGCCAATCCTGCTCGCCTTGCGCCCCGAAGCCGGCTCGATCTCCGAGGGCGGCGACAGTGCCTTACAGGGAACCGTCCTCTCATCGAGTTTCCTCGGCTCGGTCGTCCGCACCAAGATCGACGTCGGCGGCAATGCCATATCCTTCGACATGTTCAACGCCCCGGATCTCAGAATGCCGGCACCCGGCGAGCAGGTGACGCTCAACTTTTCGGCGCAGGACCTGCTCGTGGTGGCGGACTAAGACCGTCCACCACCCGCCTGGCCCGGCTGATGATCAGGCTGCCTCGTCCTCCGCCTCCCCAGATCCGGTCGGCACATAATTCAGAACTGGGCCGAGCCAGCGCTCTACGGCGGCGATCTCCATATCCTTTCGGGCAGCGTAGTCCCGCACCTGGTCCCGCTCCACCTTGGCGACGCCGAAGTAGTAGGAATCCGGATGACCGATATAGAGGCCGGAGACCGATGAACCGGGCCACATCGAATAGCCTTCAGTCAGGGTCACCCCCGTATGGGCTTCGGCGTCAAGAATACGGAAAAGCGTATCCTTCTCCGTATGGTCCGGCTGAGCTGGATAGCCCGGTGCCGGCCGGATACCGCCATAGGCTTCACTGACGAGTTCCTCATTGGTGAAGTTCTCGTCCGGCGCATAGCCCCAGAACTCCCGGCGCACCCGCTCGTGCATGCGTTCGGCAAAGGCCTCTGCAAATCGGTCGGCAAGCGCCTTCACCAGGATCGAAGAGTAATCGTCGTTCGCCCGCTCGAAACGCTCGGCGATGGCGATCTCCTCGAAGCCGGCCGTGACCACGAAACCACCGACATAGTCCTCGATACCGCTGCCCAAGGGTGCAACGAAGTCGGACAGGGCGACGTTCGGTCGTCCGTCGCGCTTCGACAATTGCTGGCGGAGCGTAAAGAAGGTCGCGAGTTCCTGTGCGCGCGTCTCGTCGGTAAACAGCCGGATGTCGTCGCCGACCGTATTGGCCGGCCAGAAGCCGATCACCGCACGCGGCCTGAACCATTTCTCCTCGATAATCTTCGCCAGCATCGCCTGTGCGTCGGCCCACAGGTGGCGGGCCGCCTCGCCCTGCTTCTCGTCTTCAAGGATCGCCGGGAACCGTCCCTTCAGCTCCCATGTCTGGAAGAACGGCGTCCAGTCGATATAGCGGGCCAGTTCCGCCAGGTCGTAGTGATCGAAGCTGCGCGTCCCAAGGAAGCTCGGGCGTTTCGGACGATAGTTCGTCCAGTCCAGCTTCTCGGCGTTTTCGCGCGCCCGTGCCAGCGGCAGACGCTTCTTTTCCAGTTCGCTGCGGGCATGGGCAGCCGCGACCTTGGCATATTCGGCCCGGATGGTGTCCACGTAGCCGGCCTTCGCTTCAGACGAGAGCAGCGAAGACACCACGCCGACCGCACGGCTGGCATCGGTGACGTAGACCGCCTGCCCACGTTCATAGCGCGGATGGATCTTGACAGCCGTGTGGACGCGGCTGGTCGTTGCGCCACCGATCAGCAGCGGGATGTCGAACCCTTGCCGCTCCATCTCGGACGCCACATGCACCATCTCGTCGAGAGACGGCGTGATGAGCCCGGAGAGGCCGATGATATCGACCTTTTCCGCAACCGCCGTTTCCAGAATCTTCGTCGCCGGCACCATCACGCCAAGATCGATGATCTCGTAGTTGTTGCAGGCGAGAACAACGCCGACAATGTTCTTGCCGATGTCGTGGACGTCACCCTTCACGGTCGCCATCAGCACCTTGCCAGCAGACTGGCGCTGATCGCCCCCGGCCAGTCGCTTCTCCTCCTCCATGTGAGGCAGGAGCACCGCGACCGCCTGCTTCATCACGCGAGCCGACTTTACCACCTGCGGCAGGAACATCTTTCCGGACCCGAACAGGTCGCCGACGACGTTCATGCCTGCCATCAGCGGCCCTTCGATCACATCGAGTGGGCGCTTGGCCTGCAGACGCGCCTCTTCCGTGTCCGCTTCGATGAAGTCTGTAATGCCGTTGACCAATGCATGTGCCAGACGCTTATCGACAGGCCATTCACGCCAGGTCAGATCCTGTGCCTTCGCCTCCTTGCCGGCAGCGCCGCGATAGCGCTCGGCGATCTCGAGGAGCCGCTCCGTCGCGTCGTCGTGCCTGTTGAGCACCACATCCTCGCAGGCTTCGCGAAGATCGGCGTCAATATTCTCGTAGATTGCAAGCTGCCCTGCATTGACGATGCCCATGTCCATGCCCGCCTGGATGGCGTGGTACAGGAAAACGGCGTGCATCGCCTCGCGCACGGGCTCGTTGCCGCGGAAGGAAAAGGAAAGGTTGGAGACGCCGCCGGAGATGTGGACCAGCGGCATCTTCTCGCGGATGGTGCGCGTCGCCTCGATGAAGTCGACGCCATAGTTGTTGTGTTCCTCAATGCCCGTCGCCACCGCAAAGATGTTCGGGTCGAAGATGATGTCCTCGGGTGGGAAGCCCACCGTCTCGACCAGCAGCTTATAGGCGCGCTGGCAGATCTCGACCTTGCGCTCGTAGCTGTCCGCCTGCCCCGCCTCGTCGAACGCCATGATGACGACGGCGGCGCCATAGTTGCGGATCAGTCGGGCCTGGTGGAGGAAGTTCTCTTCTCCCTCCTTCAGCGAGATGGAGTTGACGATTGCCTTGCCCTGGACGCATTTCAGACCGGCCTCGATGATCTCGAACTTCGAGGAGTCGATCATCACCGGGACCTTGGCGATGTCAGGCTCGGCCGCGATGAGGTTGAGGAACTCCACCATGGCCCGACCGGAATCGATCAGCCCCTCGTCCATGTTGATGTCGATGACCTGTGCGCCGTTTTCCACCTGGTCGCGGGCAACGGCCAGCGCCGCCGTGTAGTCGCCGGCTGTGATCAGCTTGCGAAACTTGGCGGAACCCGTGACATTGGTCCGCTCGCCGACATTGACGAAGGGGATGTCCTTGGTCAGCACGAAGGGCTCGAGCCCGGCCAGCGACATCAGCGGCCTGTGCTTCGGTACCTCGCGGGCAGGATAGCGCGACACGGTTTCGGCAATGGCCTTAATATGCTCGGGGGTCGAGCCGCAGCAACCGCCGACGACGTTGATCAGCCCCTCCCGGGCAAACTCTTCGATCTGCCCGGCCATGTCCGCGGGAGACTCGTCATACTGGCCGAATTCGTTTGGAAGGCCTGCATTCGGATAGGCGCAGATGAAGGTGTCGGCCACCGCCGAAAGTTCCTGCAGGTGAGGCAGCATCGCATTGGCGCCGAGCGCGCAGTTGAGGCCGACCGTGAAGGGGTTGGCGTGCCGCACCGAGTACCAGAATGCCGACGGGGTCTGTCCCGACAGCGTTCGCCCGGAGAGGTCGGTGATCGTGCCGGAAATCATCACCGGCAGGCGGACGCCCTTCTCTGCGAAGCGCTCCTCGCAGGCAAAGATCGCTGCCTTGGCGTTGAGCGTGTCGAAGATCGTCTCGATGAGGATGATGTCGGCGCCGCCGTCGATCAGGCCGTCGATCTGCTCGCCGTAGGCGATCCGCAGGTCGTCGAACGATACTGCCCGATAGCCGGGATTGTTGACGTCCGGTGAAATGGAGGCCGTCCGGTTCGTCGGACCGATTGCGCCGGCAACGAAGCGACGGCGATCATCCTCCTTCTCCGCCCTCAGCGCCGCCCGGCGCGCGAGGCGTGCACCGTCGCGGTTCAGGTCGTAGACGGCCCCCTCCATCTCGTAGTCAGCCTGGGCGATGCGCGTGGAGGAAAAGGTATTGGTCTCCAGGATGTCCGCGCCGGCCATGGCATAGCGGTAATGGATCTCCTCGATAGCCTTGGGCTGGGTAAGGATCAGCAGGTCATTATTGCCCTGCTGATGGCAGGCACAGCCCGCAAACAGCTCGCCCCGGAAATGATCCTCGTCGAAGCCCAGCCCCTGGATCTGGGTGCCCATCGCCCCGTCAATAACCAGGATGCGCTCGCGGGCGGCCTTTTGAAGAGCGGCAAGCACTTCCTTTCCGTCACGCGGTGCAGCCTCCGGACCGAAAAGCTCGTCGAACATGCATCTCTCCTTTATAGGCTTTCCTCATAAGCGCATAAAGATATCTTTATGTCAAACAGACGACACCATCTTTCGCCTACAAACGCGATGACAGCCCTGCCCGCTCCCGCTATACCTTCGCGGCCACATCTTTGGCTTCCGGAGGATTTCATGAGCGATCAGGCGGCGATGTCGAAGACGTGGGCGAAGCGCGACTACCATCGGCAGTGGCTCCTGCGCCAAGCCGATGCGCTCATGGATTTCTTCCAGTATCGTGCCATCAATCCGAAGGGCGGCTTCCATGACCTGACAGCGGAGGGTCTTCCCCTTGATCCGCAGAACGCGACACGCGGCATCCACACGTCGGCCCGCATGGTCCACTGCTACTCGATCGCCTATCTGCTCGGTCGGCCAGGTGCCGGAGACATTATCGATCACGGCATCCGCTACCTGTGGCAGCAGCACCGCGACCAGCGCAACGGCGGCTACTTCTGGTCGTTGAATGACGATGGGCCCGTCGACGATACCAAGCAAGGCTACGGACACGCCTTCGTTCTGCTTGCGGCCTCTTCCGCAAAGGCTGCCGGCCATCCCCTGGCTGACCAGATGCTCGCCGACGTAACGGAAAACCTCGATACCCGTTTCTGGGAAAGCCGACATGGGGCGATTGCCGAGGAGTTCGGAGTCGACTGGTCGCTCATCGATGGCGGAGACTATCGGGGTCAGAATTCCAACATGCACCTCACGGAGGCGCTGATGGCCGCCTTCGAAGTCACCGACGAGAGACATTATCTGGAGAAGGCCGAGAGCATTGCCGATCTGGTCATCCGCCGCGCCGCTGGAAGCGTTGGCTTTCGCGTGGCGGAGCATTTCAATGCAGAATGGCAGATCGACCGGAACTACTATCACCGGAACGAAATGTTCCGTCCCGCTGGTACGACCCCCGGTCACTGGATGGAATGGTCGCGGCTTCTGCTGCAGCTTTGGTCATTGGGCGGCAAGCTGCATGGCTGGATGCCCGAGGCCGCCAACTCGCTCTTCGTGCAGGCCATGTCACTGGGGTGGGACAAGAAACGTGGCGGGCTCTTCTACACGCTTGACTGGGACGACCGGCCGGCCAAGACCAGCAAGCTCTGGTGGCCGATGTGCGAGGCGGCAGGAGCTGCGCATTTCCTGAACGAGCAGCTGCCGGCCGATGATTTCTACGAAGATACCTATCGGCTGGTCTGGAGCATGATCGCCAACCGCTTCATCGACCACGCAAACGGAGGTTGGCACGAGGAACTTTCGGAGGATCTTGAACCTTCCTATACCCTCTTCCCGGGCAAGGGTGACATCTACCACGCACTGCAGGCCTGCCTCATCCCGCTCTTTCCCGCGACCGGCAGCCTGGTCCGCGCAATTCAGGAGACCGGAGGCAGGCTGTAGAGCCAAGGCGGCATCGACCGGCTGCCCTTGCGTCGGAACCTCCCCGCCCATCGTCAGTTGTCGGATGACGATTGCATGACGGGTACCGCCCACGATGACTGACGTTCTGGCCGCCGAATTCTCCTACACTTCACCCGTCGACATCCGGATCCTGTTGCTGCGAATTTTCGGCGCCCTTTTTCTCTGCGGTCTTATAGGCCTGGAACGCGAAATCCGGAAGAATACCGCCGGCATTCGCACCAACATGCTCATTGGCCTTGCCGCCACCATCTATGCCCTGGTGACGCTGCACATGCTGCAAAACATAGGCACGGGCGATACCGATACGCAGATGGATCCGATACGTCTTGTGGAAGCAGTGACGTCAGGCGTGGCATTTCTCGCCGCCGGCGTTGTCGTCTATACCCGCGGGTCCGTCCGCGGATTGACCACCGGCGCAAGCATGTGGCTTTCCGCCGGTGTGGGACTTACGGTCGGGCTTGGCATGTGGGTCGTAGCCGTCATCGCCACTATCACCGGCCTCGTTGTCCTCTGGCTGCTACGCAAGACCGAGATCGCGGTCGGCATCAAGGAAGAAGACACAGGTTAGCCCCGTGCCGACGCCATTGACCGGATCTGGCTTGCTAGCGTCTCATAGTCATAGGGCTTGGTGATGAGGGCCGTGTTTTCCAGACCGTCCATTTCCGACACCTTGCGGTCCCCCGTTGCGAATATGACCGGCAGCGTCGGCAAGCGCTGCCTGACCTCCCGCACCAGCTCGACTCCGCTCATGTCGGGCAGGTGCACGTCCGCGACCAGCACGTCGATCGGCTGGCCGGCCGCAGCGGCGATCGCTTCGCCTGCAGTACCTGCCTCGATGACGTTCATTCCCGCATCCTGCAGGAAATCCGCGGTCGAGATTCGGATGAGCGCCTCGTCCTCGCACAGAAGAACGTTGATCGGAGCATCCTTTGCGGCGGGATTCGGTTCCGGCACTTGGTTGCGCAAAGCACCTTCTTCCCGACCCTGCTCGATCGCCTGCCTCAGCTTCCTGGCGAGAGCCTCGCGCGTATAGGGCTTGCTCAACAGATTGACGCCAGGATCGAGCCGTCCCCCGTGAACGATGGAATTCTCGGTGTATCCGGAAGTAAAGAGTACGCCGAGCATCGGCAGGCGCTCTTTCGCCTTGCGAGCGAGATCGCGGCTCTTGAGGCGGCCGGGCATCACCACATCCGTGAACAGCAGATCGATCGCCACTCCGCTCTCGACGATTGCCAGTGCGCTGTCCGCGTCTTTGGCTCGAAGCACCTTGTAGCCGAGTTCGGTCAGCAGCCCGACCGCGACCTCGCGTACCGCCTCGTCATCCTCCACGACAAGCACTGTTTCCGTTCCGCCAGTGACGGGACCGACGAGACTGTCGGCAACCACATCCTCTGCCTCCAGCGATCGAGGAAGATAGATCCGCACCGTGGTTCCGTTGCCCGGCTCGCTGTAGATCTTGATGTGCCCGCCGGATTGCTTGACGAAGCCATAGACCATGGAGAGACCGAGCCCGGTGCCCTTGCCATCGGGCTTGGTCGTGAAGAAGGGATCGAAGACCTTTTCCAGGATATCCGGCGTCATGCCGCACCCGGTGTCGCTGACGGCAACCATCACATATTGCCCCGGCTTCACGTCATAGGCGTTGCGCGCATATTCGTCATCGAGAAAGGCATTGCCCAGTTCGATCGTCAGCTTGCCCTCTCCATCCATCGCGTCCCGGGCGTTGATTGCGAGGTTGAGAAGGGCGTTCTCGACATTGCTCGGATCCACCAGCGTGTTCCACAGGCCGCCACCGACAATGGTGTCGATCTCGATCGCCTCCCCGAGGCTCCGCCGCAGCAGCTGATCCGTCTCGCGGATCAGGCGCGAGAGATTGATGACCTTCGGCTCAAGCGGCTGTCGGCGTCCGAAGGAGAGCAACTGGGACGCGAGCCGCGCGCCGCGGGCGGCACCCGCCAGGGCGCCTGAGACGCGTCTTTCGGCAACCTCGTTTCCGGCAAGGTCGCGGCCGAGGAGCTGGAGATTGCCTGTGATGACCTGCAGCAGATTGTTGAAGTCATGGGCGATGCCGCCGGCGAGGTTGCCGATCGCCTCCATCTTCTGGCTCTGACGCAGCGCCTCCTGCGTGCGTTCGAGCTCCTGGGTGCGCGCTTCGATAGTCTGACCAAGCGATTCCGCCAGATATTCGAGATGGGACTCAGTCTGCTTCTGTTCCTCGATATCGGTGTTGGTAGCCACCCAGAGGATGATGTCGCCGTCGCTGTTGGTCAACGGCGCGGCTCGGCTGATGAACCACCTGTAGACGCCGTCATTGCGGCGCAGTCGCAACTCCACCTCAAGGAGCTTGCCGGTGCGCAGACACTGCTGCCATTCACCCGAGACTCGCTCGGCATCGTCGGGATGGACCATGGCGGAGCGGTTATTGGCATCGAAATGCAGCTTCTGCATACCGCTGTAGCGGTAGACCTGGTCGTTGCACCACTCTACCTCGCCGTTAGGTCTCGCCGTCCAGACCTGGTTGGGGAGCGATTGTGCAAGCGTTCGGAAACGGTTCTCGTTTTCCTTGGCCGTCTCCTGGGCCAGTCTCAGGGCGGTGACGTCGTGTCCCTGAACGAATATGCCAGACACTTTGCCGTCAGCATCTCGGATCGGCTGGTAGACAAAATCGAGATAGCGCTCCTGCGGCCCAAGCGCCCCCCGATCCAGCACGACACGTGCAGCGTTGGCGGCATAAGGTTCCCCCGTCGTATAGACCTGGTCGAGCAGTTCGTAGAAGCCCTGCCCGCTGATGTCCGGAAGCGCATCCCGCACGGCCTTGCCGATCAGGTCCTCCCGACCGACCAGTTCACGATAGGAGCGATTGGCGATCGTAAAGATGTGCTCCGGTTCACGCAGCACTGCCATGAATCCGGGCGCCTGCTCGAACAGCTTGCGGAGGTACTCGCGCTCCTCCCCCAGAATACGGTTCTGCCCCTGAACCGCGTCCACCCGGCGCAGCAGGTCGGTCTGCATCTTCCAGTCTTCGGCAGCACTCGCTCCCTGCCGAAGGGTATGCAGTTCAGTCACGTCGACCGTGTGCTGGAGAATGAAGAGCACGGCGCCTTCGGCATCCTTGATCGGCGTGTGAGTGGCACTCCAATACCGGTTCTGCATCAGTCCATCCGGACCGGAAATGGGATAAGGGATCATCGGAAGATGGTCGACATCCCCGGTTGCCAACACCCTGGCGAAGGAATCCCGCAGCATCTTTCCGTGCCCGGAATTCGGGTCGCTGGGAAACACCTCGAACATGAGGTGACCGATGACCTCCTCCTCGGACCGCGCGGTTGCCGCCAAATACGCGTTATTCGCACCGACCATACGCAGATCCCGGTCCAGGAGGACGTAGGGATTGGGAGAGAGATTGAACAACTCGTTCAGATCGAAATTCGATAGGTCAGTCCGCCGAAACATACCCATTCCCATGCCAGATTACGTACTGGTTATATAGCTTCCGCCGGGGATGACAATTGCGCTGCCGACCATGGCTAAGCTGCCGATTCATTCGAGCGGCAAAATCTTAAAATCGTCTGCTCGCGATCTTGAAGAAAATCAGGCTTTATCCGATATTTTCAGGCGGTTTGGGTCCGCAGGCGGTAGATTCGGGTTGGGCAGCCCGCAGATCAACGTTGCTCAAGAGCGTCCTCCTGTTAGTGAAGGGACGCCCCGACCACCACCTACTGGAACCACTGCACAGCGATCCAGCAGGAAGACAATCCGGTTACCTGCTGACATAGAAGCTTGATGACCCGAGGAGGAGAGATGCGTGACCTTTGCTTTCTTGCCCCTGTACCGATTGTCGTCGGCCTCGGCTATCCCGCCCAGATCGAGAGTGTGCTCGGCGCCACAGCGTTCCTGAACGATCGCCCGTCCTGGCAAAGGGACCGCCTGTATTCGCTTGCCCTGAAGGCCTGCCGTGCCGCTCTGGCCGGTGAGATCGAGGCTGAAACTGCGCGAACGGCCTTCATGGCCTTCGCGCGCAGACATGGACTGCTCGCCTACGAAGACGATCACCTGCCCGCAATCCTGACCGACGCACCGGCAGACGCGAGACAGCCCGTCTGATTCCTGGGGCCGCTGGAGCGGTCCCTCCGTTCAATGCAGCTTAAACTCGCCGTCGATCTGTCTCCACTCCTGAGGTCCGATGAGCCGCTTATGAGTGTAGCGGATCGAATGAAGCGGCCCTTCCAGATTGCTCTCCCAGAAATCGAGGAACTTGCGCATTTCGGGGAAATCGGGCGCCAGGTCGTAGTCCTGCCAGACATACGTCTGCAGCACCGAGCCAAAATCCGGCAGGCGATAGAGGATGTGGGCGGTGGTGAGGCCGTAACCGTTCAGCTGGTATTCCAGATCAGACGAAAATCGCATTCTTCATCTCCGTTACAACTGCATGACAGGCTGCCGCAAATGCGCCCTCCGATCAACAGAAACCGTAACTGTCAGACGGAATAGACGTTCCTTTACATAGCGTTAGCAGCCGCGATCACCGAGTGCTGATTTTTTTGTTGAAGCCTCTTGAATCCCTGAAAATGCCCAACCAAATCGATTGCCGCCGATTGCTACAGCAGAGGATCGGCACTTGTCCGGATTGGTCGTCCGGTCCGGCAGGGGGAAATTGATCATCATTGTTTGTCCAGGAGGAAAACATGACGTTCCGACCGCTTCATGATCGCATTCTGGTGCGCCGCGTCGACTCAGAGGAGAAGACCAAGGGCGGCATCATCATTCCCGATACCGCGAAGGAAAAGCCGCAGGAAGGCGAAGTGATCGCCGTCGGCCCCGGCGCACGCAACGAGCAGGGTCAGATCCAGGCGCTCGACGTTAAGGTCGGCGACCGCATCCTGTTCGGAAAATGGTCAGGTACCGAGATCAAGATCGACGGCGAAGACCTTCTCATCATGAAGGAAAGCGATGTGATGGGTGTGATCGAGGCGCGTGTCGCCGAGAAGAAGGCCGCCTGAGGGCGCCGTAGTTTCAGTCATAACCAGCTGCCTATAGAGGAGTGAACCATGGCTGCTAAAGACGTCAAATTCAACATCGATGCCCGTGAACGCATGCTGCGTGGGGTCGATGTTCTTGCCAATGCCGTGAAGGTGACGCTTGGCCCGAAAGGTCGTAATGTCGTGATCGACAAGTCCTTCGGCGCCCCGCGCATCACGAAGGACGGCGTCTCCGTCGCCAAGGAAATCGAACTGGAAGACAAGTTCGAGAACATGGGCGCCCAGAT
>NZ_CABFWE030000005.1:1111442-1437136 GCF_902153235.2 Pseudorhizobium halotolerans
CTGCGCGAGGTCGCGTCCAAGACCAATGACCTGGCCGGCGACGGCACCACGACTGCAACCGTTCTCGCCCAGGCCATCGTCAAGGAAGGCGCCAAGGCCGTTGCCTCCGGCATGAACCCGATGGACCTGAAGCGCGGCATCGATCTCGCCGTGGATGCGGTGGTTTCCGAACTGAAGAACAATGCCCGCAAGATCTCCAACAATTCCGAAATCGCCCAGGTTGGCACGATCTCTGCGAACGGAGACACCGAGATCGGCCGCTATCTGGCTGAAGCCATGCAGAAGGTCGGCAATGAAGGCGTCATCACGGTTGAAGAAGCCAAGACCGCTGAAACCGAACTCGAAGTCGTCGAAGGCATGCAGTTCGACCGCGGCTATCTTTCTCCTTACTTCGTCACCAATCAGGACAAGATGCGCGTCGAGCTCGAGGATCCCTATATCCTGATCCACGAGAAGAAGCTCTCCAACCTGCAGGCCATGCTGCCGGTCCTGGAAGCCGTCGTTCAGTCGGGCAAGCCGCTCCTCATCATCGCTGAAGACGTCGAAGGCGAAGCCCTCGCAACGCTCGTCGTCAACAAGCTGCGCGGTGGCCTCAAGGTTGCCGCCGTCAAGGCTCCCGGCTTCGGCGACCGTCGCAAGGCGATGCTCGAGGATATTGCTATCCTGACGGGCGGCACAGTCATCTCCGAAGATCTCGGCATCAAGCTGGAGAACGTCACGCTCAACATGCTGGGCCGCGCGAAGAAGGTGTCGATCGAGAAGGAGAATACGACGATCATCGACGGCGCCGGCTCCAAGGCGGAAATCGAGGGTCGTGCCAATCAGATTCGGGCGCAGATTGAGGAGACCACTTCGGACTACGACCGCGAGAAGCTGCAGGAACGCCTTGCAAAGCTCGCTGGCGGCGTTGCCGTGATCCGCGTCGGCGGCTCGACGGAAGTCGAAGTGAAGGAGAAGAAGGATCGCGTTGACGACGCGCTGCATGCTACGCGCGCGGCCGTCGAGGAAGGCATCCTCCCGGGTGGCGGCGTAGCCCTGCTACGTGCAGTCAAGGCTCTCGGTGACGTGAAGACGGCCAACCCCGACCAGAAGGTCGGCATTGAAATCGTCCGCCGCGCCATCGAGGCTCCGGTACGCCAGATTGCCGAGAATGCCGGTGCCGAAGGTTCCATCATTGTTGGCAAGCTGCGCGAGAAGACCGAGTTCTCCTTCGGCTGGAACGCCCAGACCAACGAGTACGGTGACCTTTACGCCATGGGCGTAATCGATCCGGCCAAAGTCGTCCGGACCGCGCTCCAGGACGCAGCCTCGGTTGCTGGCCTTCTGGTGACGACGGAGGCAATGATCGCCGAAAAGCCGAAGAAGGAAGCCGCTCCCGCAGTGCCTGCCGGAGGCATGGACTTCTAGTCAGTCTACAGGACAGCCCGGCCTCGCAAGGGCCGGGCTGCTCTCCATCTAGATCTCGCAGGCTTCTCTCAGAGCGGCAGGGCGACCGCCTCCGTCGAAGGAGCCGTGCCACTGTCCGTGCTGGCATCCGCAGCGACGTCGGGGTCCTCATCACTGCTGAGATCCTCCGCCTCTTCGACGACGGCTTCCTCCCCTGTACCATCAGTGGCCACGTCCTCGCCCTCTGCCGTCTCGACGGGCTCGCCCTCCTCTAGAGCAGCCTCGTCCTCGTGAGGGGGATTGGCTGCGATGGCCGCCTGAAGCTCGAGAGCTTGACGCACCTCGTCGATCTTGCCGACCGTCGTGCCAACGCCCAACACCTCCTTGGACCATGACAGGGCTTCCGGGCTCAGG
The DNA here is from genome assembly GCF_902153235.2 of Pseudorhizobium halotolerans. NCBI lineage: Bacteria > Pseudomonadati > Pseudomonadota > Alphaproteobacteria > Hyphomicrobiales > Rhizobiaceae > Pseudorhizobium > Pseudorhizobium halotolerans. The sequence continues at coordinate 1,113,243 of NZ_CABFWE030000005.1, forward strand.
GTCCCGCCTTTCGTAGCCGCAGCAAGTGCTGCCTCCAGTGCTGCGTCGCCCAACTCTGGATCATCAATGGCCGGGGGCGCACCGTTGGCGATCTCATACTGCGCATAGGCGATCGCGAATGCCGAGATTGCGCTGATGCGCGGATCGGCCGAGTTCATCAGCGCCTTGTAGTTGCGGTTCAGGGAATTCAGGCCCGCGAGCTGTGCCGCCGGCTTCTTGGTTGGAACCGCCACTAGGGCAGGCTTGCTGCGGGTCTTCTCCACCCGCGTCACGGCAGCCTTGCCGGCCTTCGTAGTTTGAGCTGATCGCGCCTTGGTTTCCTTCGTCGACTTGGTTGTCTTTCCGGATTTGGCGGAAGACCCCGACTTCGCAGACTTGCCGCCCCCCTTCGATGAATTTCCGGATTTGCCGCCGCGACGGTCGCTGCTTTTACCGCCGTCGAAGATGCCTCCAAAGAGGCTGCTCCAACCGCCACCATTCCCGCCATGGGAGGTAGAACTGTTGCCGCCGCTCCTGCCACCTCCGCCACCGTTGCCGCCACCGCCGCCATTCCCGCCGCCATTGCCGCCACCGCCGTTGCCGCCACCGCCGCCGTTCCCTCCTCCGCCGCCGTTGCCGCCGCCTCCACCGTTGCCGCCGCCTCCACCGTTGCCGCCGCCGTTGCCGCCGCCTCCACCGTTGCCGCCGCCGCCGCCGCCGCCGTTACCTCCTCCTCCGCCGCCACCGTCGCCTCCCTTGGCCAACGCAAAGGATGAGAAGTCGGCCGCGCCAAAGGCGAGCGGCGATGCCGCGATCACGAGCGAAAGGCCAAGAAGTGTGAAGAGTTTCGGTAAACGCATGCAGTCCCCCAGGTTTGGAGGCCGTAGGCTAGACTCTCGCAGACACCTGTCGAGCGATGACTGGTTTCAGGGTGAAGAACTAATTTAAGGACACGCTACAATTCCACCGGGGCGCGGTGCGTCAAAAAGATAGTGGGATTGAGTTGGGGTCGTGTTACACTTCACGGGCAGTGCAACTGCTGCAACTCCTGGACGTTCACTGGACGTCTTGGCCATCCGGCCGGAAGACCTGACATCATGGGAGGATGATATGCAGAATGTTCCTTGGCAAAAACCTGTGACAACCAGCGTCACCGCCGTCTCCAGCGCGTTTGAGGCGCTCGATCTCTTGGATCATCACTGGCCCAACATCAAAGGCCCCCGCTTCGTCAAGGCGCGGTATGCCTGCCTTGCCGCCCTGGATGGCCGCGAATCCGCGGAAGTTGCGCGCGAAACCTTCAAGGATGCCGTTGCCGAGGCGCACCTGAACTAGGACGTATTCGAAGGGAACAAGCCCGCGGCCTTGTCGTTAAGCTCTCGAAGCAAACGCCAAGGCCCCTGCGATGAATTCTGTTCCCACATTCAATGCTCCGGTCTCCCGCCTTACACAGCCCCCTCGCATCTACTACGTCCACCCTCTTCTACTGAAGGGATACGAAGCTTGGGATGAGGTTTTCGCTCATGCGAAGGCCTTGGGTTTCGATAGCGTCCTGACCGCTCCCTTGTTCCAGCGCGGAAGCAGGACGAGCATCTTCGTCTCAAGGACCTTCGATCAACTGGACGCCGACCTTGGTCTCGGCGAGGAAGTCGATGACGGCCTGTCCCGTCTGTCGAAGATGGCGGCAGACCAAGGCCTCCGGCTCATGCTCGACCTCGTCATCGACCGGTTTGCGCGCGAAGATCGCGGGACCGGCGATATAGCGGCTGATCCTCGGATCGGTCCCGATGCCAGCTGCAGCCAGTCCGTCGACCTTTTCCCGAGCGAGACGACCTACAACTATCTCGAGGAATGGCGGAAACGGATCGGCACGCTCGTGGAGTGCGGGATCTCCGGCTTCCGCTGCCTCGGCATCGAGAGGGTTCCGGAGGAAGCATGGTCGTCACTGATCAAGGCGGCGCGGAACCATCGACAAGAGGTTTCGTTTTTCGCTTGGACCCCCGGCACCGGTTTTGAGCGGAGACGCGGCCTTAGCCACACAGGGATGGACGGCTGCTTTTCCTCCTTCGCATGGTGGAACCTGCAGGACGGCTGGCTTTCCGAAGAACATGACGTCCAGCGTGGACTGGGCGTCCAGATCGCTTTTCCAGAAGCCCCCTACGGCAAGCGGCTCGCCCACGGGTCGGAGGGCTGCGAGGTCCTGCAGCGAAAGGCGTTGCGGTCGTTGAAGCTTGCTAGCCACTTCGGCGGCGGCCTCATGATGCCCATGGGCTTTGAATTCGGCGTTTCCACACCGCTGGACCAGATGTTCGGTGATGGCTTGGGGCTCGCAGGTCTGAGGGATCAGTCGACCTATGACATCGGCGGTGAGATTCGCTCTGTCAACGATACACTTCGACAGGAGCAGGGGCAGTTCCAGCAACGTCCTTTCACCCTGATCTCTGCAGCGAACACACAGGTCGTCGCTATCGTGCAGTCGAACCGTGAAGATCTACGGAGCTCCGACAGGCTGCGGGTGGTCCTCGTCAACCGCGACCTGAGGCAGACGGCAGCCCCTCCCCTCAATGCTATCCACCAGCTCGCGTCGTCATTCCTGCCACTGAAAGAGATCGAAGGCTCCTCCGGCCCAAGGTTGAAGCCGGCGGAAGTGCGCGTCCTGGAAGGTCGCGTCTCCAAGCCAATCCTCTCCGCGTCTTCGCTTCCGAATCTGGCAGTGGCGGCGGCCGCACCACGCCTGGCGATCGAGAAGATCACGCCCTCCGTGGATGAAGGCCGCTTCGTAGTGAAGCGGGTGGTCGGCGAGACCGTCCGGGTCGAGGCAGACATATTCGGCGACGGCCACGATCCGCTGGCGGCCGTGCTCCTGTGGCGGCCGGCTGACGAGGACGACTGGCAGGAAGTCCGCATGCAGCTGTTCGAGAACGATCGCTGGCGGGCGGAATTCACGCCACGGCGCATGGGCCGCCACGAGTTCGCGATCGAAGCCTGGCGAAATCCCTTCGCCATCTTCCGCTACGAGTTCACCAAGAAGCACGACGCGCGGCTGGACCTTAAGCTGGAGATCCAGGAAGGGATCAACCTGATCAAGGACGCCGTTGCTTCGGCGGAAGCAGCATTAAAGACCCGGCTGCAGAGACTTGTCGATGATCTGGACGAGGCCTCGGACGCGCAACGGATCGAGCTCCTGCTTGCACACGAGACGTCCGAACTCATGGCCAAGGCAGATCGCCGACCTTTCCGGCTCCGATCGCAGATCATCCCCCTCGACGCCGAGCGGCTCGGAGCCTCATTCGCCAGCTGGTACCAGATCTTCCCCCGGTCGCAGAGCGGTGATCCCAACCGGCATGGGACCTTTGATGACGTCATCAATCGCCTGCCAGCTATCCGGGAGATGGGCTTCGACGTCCTCTATTTCCCACCGATCCACCCGATCGGCTCGACCAACCGCAAGGGACGCAACAACAGCCTGAAGGCGCTGCCGGGCGATCCCGGAAGCCCTTATGCGATCGGCTCGGAGGAAGGTGGCCACGACGCAATCCACCCCGAGCTTGGAACCTTCGAGGACTTCCGCCGCCTCGTCGCCGCAGCGCACGAGCATGGCCTCGAGATCGCCCTCGATCTGGCGATCCAGGCGTCCCCCGACCACCCGTGGTTGACGGAGCACCCAGGCTGGTTCGACTGGCGGCCGGACGGGACGATCCGTTACGCTGAGAACCCGCCCAAGAAGTACGAAGACATCGTCAATGTCGACTTCTATGCCAAGGACGCCGTTCCTGCGCTATGGCAGGAGCTTCGTGACCTCGTGCAAATGTGGGTGGACCAGGGCGTGAAGCTTTTCCGGGTCGACAACCCGCACACCAAGCCCTTCCCGTTTTGGGAATGGCTGATCGCCGACATCCGCTCCCGCCACCCGGACGTGATCTTCCTGTCGGAAGCCTTCACGAAGCCCAAGGTCATGTACCGGCTGGCGAAGATCGGATTTTCGCAATCCTACACCTATTTCACCTGGCGCAATGCCAAGTGGGAACTCGAGCAATATATGCGCGAGATCACCACCGAAGCTCCGAAGGACTTCTTCCGCCCGCACTTCTTCGTCAACACGCACGACATCAATCCCGACTTCCTCCAGAACGCGCCCCGCCCGGCTTACCTGATCCGGGCAGCTCTCGCGGCGACCCTTTCCGGGCTCTGGGGCGTCTATAACGGTTTCGAGCTTTGCGAAGGTCGACCAGATGCCAAGCGCAAGGAATATGCCGACAGCGAGAAGTACGAGATCCGGGCCTGGGACTGGGACCGGCCGGGCAACATCAAGCACGAGATCGGCCTCCTGAACCGCATCCGCAAGGAGAACCCGGCACTCCACTCGCATCTGGGCCTCACGCTTCTCACCGCCTGGAACGACAATGTCATGTTCTTCGAGAAGGCGAGCGCCGGCCGGGAAAACGTGCTGCTGATCGCGATCAGCCTCGATCCCTACAATGCCCAGGAAGCGGACGTCGAAATCCCGCTCTGGTCATGGAACCTGCCGGACCACGGATCACTTTCCATGGAGGACCTGATCTCGGGTCAGAAGTTCACCTGGACCGGGAAAATGCAGCGGCTGCGGCTGGAGGCCGGAATGCCGTTCGCCATCTGGCGCGTGAGATAAGGGAGGTTACGAATGGATACCCTGCAGTCGCAGGCTCAGGTTATTGCTGACCCTCTGTGGTACAAGGATGCGATAATCTACCAGCTTCACATCAAGTCCTTCTTCGACGCCAATGGCGACGGGATCGGCGACTTCAAGGGTCTGCACGAGAAGCTGGACCACATTGCCTCGCTTGGTGCGACTGCGATCTGGCTTTTGCCGTTCTTCCCCTCGCCTCGCCGGGACGATGGTTACGACATCGCCGATTACGGTGACGTAAGCCCCGACTACGGAACAATGGATGACTTCAGGGCTTTCGTCGATGCGGCTCACGAGCGCGGCATCAGGGTCATCATCGAACTTGTCATCAACCACACGTCGGACCAGCATCCCTGGTTCCAGCGGGCACGGCACGCACCGCCCGGATCGCCGGAGCGCGACTTCTATGTTTGGTCGGATACCGACCAGAAGTTCCCCGAGACGCGTATCATCTTCCTGGACACGGAGAAGTCCAACTGGACCTGGGACCCGGTCGCCGGCGCTTACTACTGGCATCGCTTCTATTCTCACCAGCCGGACCTCAACTTCGACAATCCAGCAGTGCTTGATGAACTCCTTGAGGTCATGCGGTTCTGGCTCGAAACCGGGATTGACGGCTTCCGCCTCGACGCCATCCCCTATCTGATCGAGCGGGAAGGCACCATCAACGAGAACCTGCCCGAGACCCACGACATCCTGAAGAAGATCCGCGCGGCACTCGATGCCACCCATCCGGGCAAGATGCTGCTCGCCGAGGCCAACCAGTGGCCGGAGGATACCCGCGAGTATTTCGGCGATGGCGACGAATGCAACATGGCATTCCACTTCCCGCTGATGCCGCGCATGTACATGGCAATCGCCAAGGAGGATCGCTTCCCGATCACCGATATCATGCGGCAGACACCGGAAATCCCGGAAAACTGCCAATGGGCGATATTCCTTCGCAATCACGACGAGCTGACGCTCGAAATGGTCACCGACGAGGAGCGGGACTATCTCTGGAATACCTATGCCGCTGACCGGCGCGCCCGCATCAACCTGGGCATCCGCCGCCGGCTCGCGCCTCTTATGGAACGCGACCGCCGCCGCATCGAGCTGATGAATGCGCTCCTCCTCTCCATGCCCGGGACGCCCGTCCTCTACTACGGCGATGAAATCGGCATGGGCGACAACATCTATCTGGGCGACCGTGACGGTGTCCGCACGCCAATGCAATGGTCGCCAGACCGCAACGGCGGCTTTTCCAAGGCCGACCCTGCACGCCTCGTCCTGCCTCCCATCATGGACCCGCTTTACGGTTACGAGGCGGTCAATGTCGAAGCACAGGTCGCAGACGCCCACTCCCTCCTCAACTGGACCCGCCGGATGCTGGCGCTGCGCGGCAAGCACTCCGCCTTCGGTCGCGGCAGCCTGCGCTTCCTCGCGCCGGGGAACAGGAAGATCCTCGCCTATTTGCGCGAGCATCAGGGGGAGACGATCCTCTGCGTCGCAAACCTATCGCGCCTGCCGCAGGCCGTGGAACTCGACCTATCCGAATTCGAAGGGCGTGTGCCGATCGAACTCACGGGCATGTCGCCCTTCCCGCCGATTGGCCAGCTGACCTACCTGATGACCATGCCGCCCTACGGCTTCTTCTGGTTCCAGCTGGTTGCGGAAGCCGACGGACCGGCTTGGCGCTACGAGCCACCGGAGCAACTGCCGGACCTCGTGACCATGGTCATCCGCCGCGACCTTCACGAGCTTCTGGAGGAGGCACGGGTTGCCGGCACCCTGTCCCGCGAAATCTTGCCCGCCTACGTTTCCAAGCGCCGCTGGTTCGGGTCTAAGGGCGAGCGGCTGGATGGGGTGAGCCTCGTGTCGGCGACGCCTCTCCCCTTCGTCGGCAACATCCTGCTCGGCGAACTGGAAGCCAATCTGGAAGGTCACACCGAAACCTACCTCCTCCCGCTTGCCGCAGCCTGGGACGAGACGCATCCATCCGCTCTAGCCCAACAGCTTGCGCTCGGCCGTATCCGCCAGGGACGACGCGTCGGCTTCCTGACCGACGGCTTCGCAATGGAAAGCATGGCCCGGGGCATCATCCGCGCCCTGTGCGAGAGGTCACGGGTATCCGGGCGGGCCGGGACACTCGAATTCATCGGCACCGAAAACCTGGACTGCATGGGCATCACCGACGAGATGCAGGTGCATTGGCTCTCCGCCGAACAGTCCAACAGCTCGCTGATCGTCGGCGACATGGCGATGATCAAGCTGATCCGCCACATCTTCCCGGGCATTCATCCGGAAGTGGAGATGACGCGCTACCTCACCAAGGTCGGTTTTGCGAACACGGCCCCCCTGCTGGGCGAAGTGGCGCGTATCGCCCCCGACGGCAGCCGCTTCACCCTCATCATCGTCCAGGGCGCCCTTCGAAACCAGGGCGATGCGTGGACGTGGATGCTCGGCAATCTACGCCGCGGCATGGACGAAATCCTGCTTACTGGCGGGGAGGACGAGGTCATCCACGACCAGTTCCGGCCGCTGGTGGACTTTGCCGGCACGATCGGCCAGAGACTGGGAGAACTCCATGTCGCGCTCGCCCGGGAGACGGACGATCCGGACTTCAAGCCGGTCAAGGCGACACAGGACGACGTGGTGACCTGGCGACAGTCGGTCACGTCGCGGATCGAAACCGCTCTGGACATTCTGACAAGCGAGACTGCAGACCTCGAGGCCTCCGTCGCACAGCGCGTCCAGCCCCTTCTCGCGCGGCGGGAGGAGCTTCTCGCGGCTGCCGCGCGCCTCGCGGATGCGGCGGAGGGCGCCCTCATGACGCGCCATCACGGAGACTTCCACCTTGGCCAGATCCTCGTGGCGGAAAGCGATGCCTACCTGATCGACTTTGAGGGCGAGCCTGCCCGCGACCTCGCCGACCGGCGCGCCAAGTCGAGCCCACTTCGCGACGTGGCCGGCCTGCTCCGTTCCTTGAGCTATCTGGCGGCAACCGCCGATCTCGAGCAGGATGTCGTGGTGGATGCCGATCAGACGCGACGTCACCAGATCGTGGACTTCTTCGGCAGGGAAGCGGAACAGGCCTTCCGCGAACGCTATTTCGACGCGCTCGCGGCAGCACCCGCCCTTAACATGGACCCTGCGAAGCGCAATGCGGTGCTGGACTTGTTCCTGCTCGAGAAGGCGGCCTACGAGATCGCCTACGAAGCCCGGAACAGGCCCAAGTGGCTTCCCATACCGCTCGAAGGCTTCGCCCAAATTTCAACGAGGCTCCTGGAGAATTCTGAATGAACCTTGAGCGCGCTGAACTCCTCGCCAATCTCGATTACGGTGCCCTTCACGCTCTCGTGGAGGGACGCCATGGCGATCCATTCTCGATCCTTGGTCGCCATCCGGTTGGTGACACTCATGTCGTCAGGGCGCTCCTCCCGGGCGCAACGGCAGTTGACGTGGTCGATGCCGACAGCGACGCTGTGATTGCGAGGATGGAGCAGGTATTCCAAGGCGGTCTCTTTGCCGCCGATATCGGCAGCCACGGCACCTACCGGTTCCAGATCCACTGGCCCGATGCGGTCCAGGAAACGGAGGATCCCTATTCTTTCGGTCTGCTCCTCGGCGAATTGGACCTCCATCTGATCGCTCAGGGAACGCATTATGATCTGGCGCGGGCGCTGGGTGCCCAGCCGATCGAAGTGGAGGATGTCTCCGGCGTCCGCTTTGCCGTCTGGGCGCCGAATGCGCGCCGGGTCTCGGTGGTCGGCGACTTCAACGCCTGGGACGGACGGCGCCATCCCATGCGGCTTCGCGCATCCGCTGGCATCTGGGAGCTATTCGTCCCGAGGCTCGGTCCGGGCGAACGCTACAAGTTCGAGATCATCGATCGCAACGGCCACACGCTGCCGCAGAAGGCCGACCCTGTAGCCCGCGCCAGCGAGGCGGCACCCTCCACTGCCTCGATCGTCGCGTCTAATGCACCCTTCCGCTGGAGTGACGACGAATGGATGCGTCGGCATGACGTACGCGAAGGCGAAGGCGCAATGTCCGTCTATGAGGTGCATCTGGAATCGTGGCTGCGCATCCCGGAGGATGGCAATCGCAACCTCGACTGGATCGAACTCAGCCAGCGTCTGATCCCTTACGTCGCCGACCTCGGCTTCACCCATATCGAACTCCTGCCGATCATGGAACATCCGTTCGGGGGGTCCTGGGGCTACCAGCCGCTCGGCCTGTTCGCGCCGACCGGTCGCTATGGGACCCCGGAAGATTTCGCCTATTTCGTGGACCGATGCCATGCAGCAGGCATTGGCGTCATTCTCGACTGGGTACCGGCGCACTTTCCGACCGACGTCTGGGGTCTCGCTCGTTTCGACGGCACCGCCCTTTATGAGCACGAGGATCCGCGCGAAGGCTTCCACAAGGATTGGAACACGCTGATCTACAACCTCGGGCGCAACGAGGTGAAAGGCTTCCTCATTGCCAGCGCGTTGGAATGGCTTGAGCACTACCATGTGGATGCGCTCCGCGTCGATGCGGTCGCCTCCATGCTCTACCGCGATTACAGCCGCAATGCCGGCGAGTGGATACCGAACCAGTATGGTGGTCGGGAAAACCTGGAGTCGGTCGAATTCTTCAAGCACTTGAACAGCATCATCCACCAGCGCTGTCCGCATGCCTTCACGGTGGCCGAGGAATCCACTGCGTGGCCGGGCGTCACGCGTCCGCCGGAGGAAGGCGGGCTCGGCTTCGACTTCAAATGGAACATGGGGTGGATGCATGACAGCCTGCATTACATGCAGGAGGATCCGGTCTATCGGAAATATCATCATGGCATGATGACGTTCGGAATGGTCTACGCCTATTCCGAGCGATTCATGCTGCCTCTGTCACACGACGAGGTGGTCCACGGCAAGGGCTCCCTCCTCGGCAAGATGCCCGGCGACATCTGGCAGAAACACGCGAACCTGCGAGCTTATTTCGGCTTCATGTGGGCCCATCCGGGCAAGAAGCTGCTCTTCATGGGCGGCGAGATCGCGCAAGGAACCGAGTGGAACCATGACAGCTCGGTGCATTGGGACCTGCTGGACGATCCGATGCACGCCGGTGTGCAGCGACTGATCCGTGACCTCAACCATCTTTATGCAGCCGAACCTGCGCTTCAGTACGGCGACCTTCATCCAGAGGGCTTCGAATGGGCCGTTGGAGACGATGCCGAAAACTCGATCTTCGGCATCATTCGGTGGTCGCAGGATCGCTCATCCTGCATTCTTGCCCTGTCGAACATGACCCCCGTGCCCCGCCACGATTACCGGCTGGGCGTACCACGTCCGGGTCGATGGGTAGAGGTGCTGAACTCTGACGCCTCCTGCTACGGTGGCTCCAACCTCGGGAATGTCGATGCGTGGACGGACGGGGTTCCCTCGCATGGCAAGGAGCAATCGGTGCAACTGGTGCTTCCACCTCTCTCGACCATCTACCTGCGCTGGAAAGGCTGACGGCCGATATCAGTCGTCGCTGTGCCAGAGCGTAGCGATGGCTTCGCCTCCAAGCGGATCGCTCTGCGGAACCGGCAGTGTAGCAATGATGTGGAGCCCCGCTTCGCCCGGCGCGTCCCGCCGAAGGTCGGGGTCCTGTCCGGGCGGATAGCCCCCAATGACGAGGAAATCGTCGCTGGCCGACAAGCGGCAATGCCCGGTACCGGCCGGCAGGATCAGGCAATCGCCCGCAGCCACCTTCACTTCCCGGCTTGCCGGCCCCCCAAGCATGACGACGCCCTGGCCGCGAGCAATCCCCAGCACTTCATGCGCCATCGTGTGGTAGTGATGATAGTCGAAGATGCCGTTTCGCCAGATCCCCTGCCAGCCGTTGCGGGCATAGGTCTTCTCGAAGGTCGTTGCCAGATCGCCCTCCGCCGCCGCAATTCCGTGGCAGACGATCACCGGCAGATGCGGATTGTTGGGAACCCAGTCGTTTTCCGAAAGAAAGAAGTGATCGATCACCATCTGCCGCCTCCATGCCGTCTCGCAATGCTAAGCTAGGCGACAATGGGCACATGGCCAGAGGCGACAGCTACTCGGCAGCCGATTTCGCCTCAACCTCGATTTCGTAGGAATAGCCATCGAGCATCTGATAGGCCTGTTCGATGGTCGCGATCTGCGCTTCGGCCTTGCCGATCGCCTCGGTTATCGATTCACTCCGGGCCCGCATCATGCTGCCGAGAAAATCGGTTTCCGGCCGCTTGCCTATCCGATCCAGGTGGTTGCGGATCCTCGCCCGATGTCTCTCCAGTTCGAGAATATGGAAGCGGACGTTGACGATCTTGTCCGTCAGCTTGCGCCGCATTGCAGCCACCGGATCGAAACTACCCGGTTCCCGCTCGTCCAGGATGAAGTCGTTGATCAGGCCTTCCAAGACCAGCAGGCCCTCGAGGTCCTTGGTATCGGCCAAGGTCGGATCATAGCCGGTTTCGTCGAAAACCTTGCGCCGCACCGGGTCGGAGAGCAGCTCGTAGGACGTCTTCAGCTTGGCAAAGGCGTCGATGTCGCCGCCGGTGTCCGGATGGGCGTTCTTTGCGCGCTTGCGATAAGCGGTCTTGACCTGTGCGGCGTCGGCGTCGCGCGCGACGCCGAGGGTCTCGTATGGATCGATCAACGTGTCCCACCTGATTTTCGGCCATGCTCCAGCCGCTCAAGGTCTAGAGGTTGATGCCGCTTTGCTCAAGCAAGAACCTCGTTTTCCCCATCGGCGAGCGACGCACTTAACCCGGGGTTTGGGCGATATAACGGCGGGCGATCAGCCAGCAGATCAAGGCCCAGGTCGCACCGGCACACCAGCCGCCGAGCACGTCCGTCGGATAATGTACACCAAGATAGACGCGGCTCAAACCGATGATGAAGGTGAGGAAAACCGCAACGCCGATCGTGTAAAGGCGCGTCGTGCGCGTCGGTTCGGCCCCTGAGAGAAGCGCTCCCAACGTTAAATAAGTCGCGGCTGACACCATGGCATGACCACTCGGAAAGCTCAGGTCATGGACCTCGACCAGATGCGGTACGATATCGGGACGCGGGCGCGCCACGCCAACCTTCAACGCGGCGCTCAGAGCCCATCCACCAGCCACCGACACGAGCGTGAAAAGCGCGATCCTCCCTCTGCGAGCGAGTAGCAGGTAACCGACCACCATCGCCGTCATCAGCGATAGCACGGTCACGCCGCCAAGCGCGGTGATATCATCCATGGCATGCGGCAGCCAGTTCGGCCCGATTGGATTGACCGGGTCTGCAGCCGAGCGAAGCAGCAGGAGGAATTGCTCATCGAAAGCGTGCGTATCCCCTTCGATAACCTCTCCTGTAAGCTGCAGGAAGAGAAACAGACCGCCGGCTGCGACGGCAATAAGAATAAGGCTCATCGGCTCGAACGTTAAGATCCGGTCGATGATCTTGCGGCCAACCCTCTGATCAAACACCATTCCTCACTCCTGAAGATCTCTGCCGTCGCTCACGTTCGTAGCGCATGCCGTGCCTCACTTAGGGAGGGTTCCCGGATAATGCGATACCTGGCCTCGATCACACCATAGGCACCAAAGGCGAATAGCCCAAGCGCCGCCAACCCGTAGAGAACGCCACCAAAGGGCAGGCTCCGCACCCAGGCCAACGCATCCGCCGTGCTCCCCCCCTGCTGCGGGTCAACAGCCCAGGCCGCATACAGGAAGAAAACGCCGATAATGACAAAGATCGCTCCGCGTGCGGCCAAGCCATAGATGCACAGAAGGTCGAGAAGCCGCTTATGCCCGCCGCTGATGCGGACGAACTTTTCGTATCGCTGCGTCACACCCTTGTGCACCTGCACCGCACCGGCCCCGATCACCACGAGGCCGAGAGCTGCAACCAGATATGGCCCGAATGGTTGCTGCATCAGCCAGGCGGTCCAACTTTCCCGGCTGTTACCGGAGCCACTGCCGAACGAAATCTTCAAAGCATGCCCGATGGCGTAAGACGCGAGACCCGTATAGGTGGCGGCACTCACGAACATAGCTGCTCGAATAATGTAGCCCTTCATGTTGTTGTCGTGTTGGTCGGCATTCAGGACTGCCTGCGCCAGCCGCCAGACGATGAAGCCAACCAAGCCGACACCGATCAGTCCGAGCCAGACCGCGCCAAGCGGCTGCTCGAGGACCATCTGCATCGCTGATTTCGAATCCGCTTCCCCGCCGCCAACAGTCGAAAGCAGAGCCATGCCTCCGACCAGGATGTAGACGATGCCGCGGGCGGCGTAGCCCGAACGCGCCAGCCATTCGGAACTCAGTCGATCCATTCGCACTCTCCCGTAAAGACAGGCGAACGCGCAGCCCCGCGGCCGGTTCCGGCATGTGCCAGACAGAAAAGGTGAAGGCGCGTCGGGGCGCGCCTTCATGACAGGATGGCGCAGGGTCAGCGTCGCTGGTTATAGACGTCGACGCAGACTGCGCCGAGCAGCACGAGCCCCTTGATCACCTGCTGGTAGTCGATCCCGATCCCGAGGATCGACATACCGTTGTTCATCACGCCCATGATGAAGGCTCCGATAACCGCACCGGTCACCTTGCCCACGCCGCCATAGGCCGAAGCCCCGCCGATGAAGCAGGCCGCGATGACGTCGAGCTCGAAGCCGAGGCCGGCCTTGGGCGTCGCCGTATTTAGGCGGGCAGCGAAGACAAGGCCCGCAAGAGCAGCCAGGACACCCATGTTGACGAAGGTGAAGAAGGTCAGCCGCGCGGTCTTGATGCCGGATAGCGCCGCAGCTTTCTCGTTGCCGCCCACCGCGTAGATCTGCCGCCCGAGGATGGTTCGGTTGGTGAAGAAGGCATAGGCCGCGATCAGCAGCGCCATGATGATCAGAACGTTCGGCATGCCCCGGTGCGAAGCGATCAGGTAGGCGATATAGCTTACAATCGCGAAGATGACGATGTTCTTGGCTACGAAGAAGCCGAAGGGCTCCGTTTCCACATCATGCGAAACACGACGCGCCCGGCTCTGGAAATTCTGCCAGACAAGCAGCGCGGCCAGGGCCAGCCCAAGGATGAGCGAGGTGACATAGAGGCCGTTTGCCGAGGTGATGAGTTCCGGGATGTAGCCCGACGACAGCTTCTGGAATGTCGGATCGAACGGGCCAATCGAACGACCGCTCAGCACGGCGATCATGAGGCCACGGAAGACCAGCATCCCTGCCAGGGTCACGATGAAGGACGGGATCTTGAAATAGGCGACCCAGAATCCTTGAACCGCCCCGATCAATCCGCCGAGCACCAGGCAGAGGATGGCGGCAACAACGAAATGTACGTCGTACTGCACCATCAACATGGCTGCGACTGCGCCGATGAAACCGGCGACGGATCCGACGGAGAGGTCAATGTGTCCGGTCACGATCACCATCAGCATGCCAAGCGCCATGATGACGATGTAGCTGTTCTGCAGGATGATATTGGTCAGGTTGAGGGGCTTGAGGACAACGCCGTCGGTCGCGAAGTAGAAGAAGATCACGATCGCCAGCAGCGAGATCATCATCCCGTACTCGCGCAGGTTCTCCTTCCAGAAGCCGGTGCCCCGCTGAGGCGAGGCCATGGTGTTGGGCGGGTTACTCATTCTTCCCTCTCTTTGCGGCGCATGATGGCACGCATGATGTTCTCTTGTGTGGCCTCCTCTCCGGCCACTTCACCGACGAAATCGCCCTCGTGCATCACCATGATCCTGTCGCAGATGCCGATGAGTTCCGGCATTTCAGACGATATCACGATGACAGCCTTACCGGCGTCCGCCAGTTCGTTGATAATCGAATAGATCTCGTATTTGGCACCGACGTCGATGCCGCGGGTGGGCTCATCGAGGATCAGCAGATCCGGGTTGGTGAAGAGCCACTTCGACAGCACCACCTTCTGCTGGTTGCCGCCGGAGAGTTTGCCCGTCTCCTGGTAGACGTTGTGGCTGCGGATGCGCATGCGGTTGCGGAACTCCTGGGCCACCTTCATTTCGCGGATGTCGTCGATGACGCCGCGCGACGAGACGCCACCGAGATGCGCCAGGGAGACGTTCTTGCGGATGTCTTCCGGCAGGATCAGTCCGAGCTGCTTCCGGTCCTCGGTGACATAGGCCAATCCCGCCTTGATGGCCCTGTGGACGTCGGACACATCGATGTCCTTGCCGCGAAGGCGCACCGTTCCCGAGATATCGCGTCCCCAGGAGCGGCCGAAGAGACTCATGGCAAACTCGGTGCGGCCGGCTCCCATCAAGCCCGCAATGCCGACAACTTCACCGGCTCTGACATGCATGGAGACGTTCTTGACGACGTGGCGCTCGGAATGCTGCGGATGGTAGACCGACCAGTCCTTCACCTCGAAGATCACGTCGCCGATCTTGGGTTCGCGCTTCGGATAGCGGCTTTCCATGTCGCGATCGACCATCCTGCGGATGATCTCGTCCTCCTCCACCACGCCTTCGTGGCAGTCGAGGGTACCGACCGTGCGGCCGTCCCGAAGCACCGTGATACGGTCCGCGACGGCGGAAATCTCGTTCAGCTTGTGGGAGATCAGGATCGAGGTGATCCCTTGGGCCCGAAATTCTTTCAGGAGCTCCAGCAGCGCCGCGCTGTCCCTCTCGTTGAGGCTGGCGGTCGGTTCATCGAGGATCAGCAGTCGCACGTCCTTCGACAGCGCCTTTGCGATTTCGACTAGCTGCTGCTTACCGACCCCCAGATTGGTGATTAACGTGTCCGGCGCTTCGCTGAGACCGACTTTCGCAAGCAGCGCCTTTGTGCGCTCGTGGACGGCCGACCTGTCGATGATGCCGAAGCGCGACGGCGGGTTCGACAGGAAAATGTTCTCCGCGATCGACATCAGCGGAATGAGTGCCAGTTCCTGATGGATGATGATGATGCCGAGTGCTTCGGAATCGTTGATGTCGCGGAACTGCCGCTCCTGACCGTCGAAGAGGATCGAACCTTCGTAGCTGCCATGCGGATAGACGCCGGAGAGGACCTTCATCAGGGTCGATTTTCCCGCACCGTTCTCCCCGACCAACGCGTGAATCTCTCCCTCGCGCACGGTGAAGCTGACGTCGGAAAGCGCCTTGACGGCGCCAAATGATTTCGAGATGCCACGCATCTCGAGAATGGGCGGTTGATCCGCCGAAACCACGGGTGCAAGCATCCGGAACTCCGTGTGAGATGAAGGCGCCCTCGTCGGGCGCCTTCCCATGCCTTACTTGATCTGGTCGGCGGTGTAGTAGCCGCTGCCGACAAGCACTTCTTCCCAGTTGTCCTTGTTCACGACCACCGGCTTCAGGAGGTAGGACGGCACGACCTTGACGCCGTTGTCATAGGTCTTGGTGTCGTTGACTTCTGGCTCCTTGCCGCCCATCACGGCGTCGACCATGTCGACCGTCACCTTGGCAAGCTCGCGGGTATCCTTGAAGATCGTCGAGTACTGCTCGCCGGCAAGGATGGACTTGACCGAAGGCACTTCCGCATCCTGACCGGACACGATCGGCATCGGCATGTCGCCGGAACCATAGCCGACGCCCTTCAGCGACGACAGGATGCCGATCGAGATGCCGTCATAGGGCGACAGTACCGCATCGACGCGCTTGTCGGCATAGGTCGAGCTCAGAAGCGCATCCATGCGCGCCTGTGCAGTCGCACCGTCCCAGCGAAGCGTCGCCACCTTGTCCATGCCGGTCTGGCCGCTGCCGACGACGAGCTCGCCGCTGTCGATCATCGGCTGCAGAACGCTCATCGCGCCGTCATAGAAGAAGTAGGCATTGTTATCGTCCGGTGAGCCGCCGAAGAGCTCGATGTGCCAGGGGCCTTCCCTGCCGCTGGCCTTCAGGCCGTCGACGATGGACTGCGCCTGCAGGACGCCCACCTGGAAGTTGTCGAACGTGGCGTAGTAGTCGACATTAGCGCTGTCACGGATCAGGCGGTCATAGGCGATGACCTTGATGCCCTGATCGGCGGCCTGCTGCAGGACGTCGGAAAGCGTCGTGCCGTCGATCGAGGCGATCACCAGCACCTTGGCGCCCTTCACGATCATGTTCTCGATCTGCGAAAGCTGGTTCGGAACGTCGTCTTCCGCATACTGCAGATCCGTCTCGTAGCCGCGCTCCTGCAGCACCTTCACCATGTTGTCGCCATCGGCAATCCAGCGCGCCGAGGACTTGGTCGGCATGGCGACGCCGACGAGGCCCTTCTCCTGCGCAGACGCCGGTGCGGCAAATGCCATGGACGCCAGCATTGCGGCTGTCGTCAGATACTTCATAAACTTCATGACTGCTCCTCCAAATGAACGGGCTCCACGACCCGCAGGTAAAATGGGACGGAGACCCCCTGCCCCCGCCCCCTCCGTCAACTCAGTGGTTGTCGCGCGGAATGCCTTCCGTCTGCGCGATCCGCTGGTATTTCACGGCGGGCTCGAGAACCGCACCCGATTCCATCTGCCCGACAATGCCGCGCTGGATTTCTTGCCAGGGCGTCTGGTGCTTCGGATAGTGATAGCCCCCCTGGGCGTCGAGCTCGCGGCGGCGCGTCGCCAGTTCCTCATCGGAGATCAGGATGTCTGCCTTGCCGCGACCGACATCGATGCGCACGCGGTCGCCCGTCTTCAACAGCGCCAGACCCCCGCCAGCAGCGGCTTCAGGCGAAGCGTTGAGGATGGAGGGACTTCCGGACGTGCCGGACTGACGACCGTCACCGATGCAGGGCAACGAGGTAACGCCCTGCTTGAGCAGGTAGTCGGGCGCACGCATGTTGACGACTTCAGCCGCACCGGGATAGCCAATCGGCCCCGCACCGCGCATGAACAGCACCGTATTGGCGTCGATTTCCAGCGACGGGTCGTCGATCCGCTTGTGGTAGTCCTCCGGCCCATCAAAGACCACCGCACGACCTTCGAACGCGTCAGGGTCGTCCGGATTGGACAGGTAGCGGTCGCGGAACTCGGGCGAGATGACACTGGTCTTCATGATCGCCGAGGAGAACAGGTTGCCCCGCAGCACGCGGAAGCCGGCGCGCTCCTTGAGCGGCTGGTCGAAGGGGCGGATGACCTTCTCGTCCTCGATGATCGCGCCGCGGCAGTTCTCGCCGATCGTCTTGCCGTTCACCGTCATGGCGTCCTCGTGGATGAGGCCTTGGCTCATGAGCTGGTTGACGACCGCCGGAACCCCACCGGCATGGTAGTAATCTTCCCCAAGGTACTCACCGGCCGGCTGCAGGTTGACGAGCAGCGGGACGTCTTCCCCATAGGTCTGCCAGTCATCGACCGACAGGTCCACGCCCATGTGGCGGGCAAGGCCGTTCAGGTGGATCGGCGCATTGGTGGAGCCGCCGATCGCGGAGTTGACGCGGATGGCGTTGATGAAGGCTTCGCGGGTCATGATGTCGGAGGGCTTCAGATCCTCCTTCACCATCTCGACGATCCTGAGCCCCGTCAGGTAGGAAACCTCCTGGCGGTCGCGGTAGGGCGCCGGGATTGCGGCAGAGCCCGGCAACTGCATGCCTAGCGCCTCGGCGAGCGAGTTCATCGTCGTCGCCGTGCCCATGGTGTTGCAGTAGCCGGTGGATGGCGCCGAGGAAGCAACGAGCTTGACGAAGCCCGCATAGTCGATCTCGCCCTTCGCCAGAAGTTCACGCGCCTTCCAGACAATCGTGCCCGAACCGGTCCGCTCGCCGCGGAACCAGCCGTTCAGCATCGGTCCTACGGACAGCGCGATCGAGGGGATGTTGACCGTCGCGGCAGCCATGAGACAGGCCGGCGTGGTCTTGTCGCATCCGATCGTCAGCACCACGCCGTCAAGCGGATAGCCGTAGAGGACCTCTACGAGGCCCAGATAGGCAAGGTTGCGGTCGAGCCCGGCGGTCGGCCGCTTGCCGGTCTCCTGGATCGGATGAACCGGGAACTCGATGGCAATACCGCCTGCTTCGCGGATGCCTTCGCGCAGTCGCTTGGCCAGTTCCAGATGATGGCGGTTGCAAGGCGAAAGGTCGGAACCGGTCTGGGCGATGCCGATGATCGGCCGATCCGACTGCAGCTCGGCCTGGCTGAGGCCGAAATTCATGTAGCGCTCCAGGTAGAGCGCCGTCATGTCGGCATTGGCCGGATTGTCGAACCAGGCGCGGGAGCGAAGCTTGCGCGCTTCGCCACGACGGTGGTCGGTCTCGGCGATCTCGGTGGAGGGCAGGTTCTCGGAATTGCTCATGTTCTTCTTCTCAAGCGTTGAATGGGGACGGACGGCGTGGATGCCGTCCGTCCTCGAAAGCCTCTACGGCCGTGCGTCGTCCCAGCATGAAGGCGTCAGCGACATGCACCAGCGGCGTGAAATCGGCATCGATGCGACTGTCACCGACCAGCGAAACGAAGTGACGGTACAGGTTGCGGTATTCCTGGTCCTCCTCGACGATCCGTGGTTCGCCGTCGACAGTCAACCGGCTGCCGCCATGGGTCAGCACCACCGGCCCCTCGGCCGTGTCGATCCGGATGTCCCAGGTCTGCGGCCCCGTCTGTCGCCAGTCGAGTTCGGCTTCGACGGGAACCCCTGAAGCGGTCTCGAAAGACAGCTTCGCGGCGATCGGCGCGGCGCGGTTTTCCGGGAAGAAGAGGTCGGAGCGCACGAGGTGGAACGCCTCCGGCAGGATGCGGGTCACGATCGACAGCGCGTTGATTCCGGGGTCGAACACACCAAGGCCGCCAGGCTCCCAGATCCAGGCCTGGCCCGGATGCCAATGGCGCACGTCCTCCTTCCACTCAACCGCAACGCTGCGGATGGTGCGGCCGGCGAGCAGGGCGCGTGCCGGCTCGACGGCGGCGGCTTCCCGCGAATGCCATGTGGAGAACAGGCTGACATGTTCCTCCCTCGCCAGCGCCTCCAGAGCATAGACCTCCGCCAGCGTCGCACCGGGCGGCTTTTCCAGCATGACATGCTTGCCTGCCAAGAGGGCCGCCCTTGCCTGCGCGAACCTACCTTGCGGCGGCGTGCAAAGGGATACGGCATCCGCTTCTATGTTCGAGGCGAGGAGCTCGTCGATGTCGTTGAACGAGGCAATGCCGTCCAATGCAGCATTGCGGCTCGCAACGGCGACGAGCTCGATTCCCGCAGTCGCGGCGATCGCCCCGAGATGCTGATCCCTGGCGATCTTCCCGAGCCCGACAATGGCGAGGCGGATGGTCATGGCGATCTCAGAGCTTGCGGACGGAGACCGGTGTCGCCGCGGCGACGGTCAGCCTGTTCACGAGCGGGAGCTTGAAGGGCTCGGCCGAGATTTCGAAGACGTCGCCCGGCTCGGTCTTCACGCCCTCCGAGAAGGAAAGCGTTGCCGTGCCGAAGAAGTGGACATGCAGGTCTCCCGGTCGGCGGAAGAGATCATACTTGAAATTGTGGTGCTCGAGGTTGGCGAGTGAATGGGACATGTTCGCCTCGCCGGAGACGAAGGGTTTGTCGAAGATCACATCGTCGCCGCGCCGGATACGCGAGGTCCCCTCCACGCTCTGCGGCAGGTCGCCAACGAGAAGTTCCGGGCCGAGTGCTGCCTGGCGGAGCTTTGAATGGGCGAGCCAGAGATAATTGCCTTTCTCCGTCACGTGATCCGAGAACTCGTTGGCGAGACAGAAGCCGAGACGATAGGGCGTGCCATCGGGGCCGACCAGATAGATGGCGGCCAGTTCCGGCTCCTCGCCGCCGTCGAGTGCAAAGGCTGGCGACACGAGATCCTCGCCTGTGGCGCGCAGCTGCGAACCGTCGCCCTTGTAAAACCATTCGGGCTGCACGCCCTCCTGCCCATCGGCCGGCTTGCCGCCCTCCACGCCCATCTGGAACATACGCATGGAATCGGTCGGCTTCTCCGCCGCCTGCGCCGCCTTGTGCATCTTGTCGCGTCCGTCGGCAGAACCGAGATGCGTGAGGCCGGTTCCGGCGACGAAGAAATGCGCGGGATCGGGGTGCGCGACAGGAAGGCCGAGACGCCCCTCGCGGCCTGCAAGCTCCAGGTCCACCTCCACTCCGTAGCCAAGCGCATCGACCCTTTCGGCAAGCGACTGGCCCGCCTCGATGGCGCCCTTGGCCAACTCGTAGGTAGAAGTCACGCCACGGACAACCCGAGCCGATCCGACACCATCCCATGCGACAACCACCTGGCTGTCGCCGTCACGCACCTGAAGAATTCGAAGCATGGATCCTCAACCTGAGCATTTGCCATGATGCCGACGCGGCACCCTCCTCCCATCACCTCGAGGCAATGGAACATTAATAGCACTATTGGACGCGAAGCAGGCTTGTCAAGGCGAGGATAGATTATCAGGCTGTCTGACAACTATAAAATGAAAGTGACATTTTCCCTCCACATTTCAATATGTTAATACCGTGTCGAGGTATCCCTTCCACAAATTCCCAACTGACACCGGTCAAAAACGTCTTGCAAAAGTATGACAATATGCAAACTGTGTAGCGTCCATATGCCAATCATCTTCTGGGAGGATTTAAGATGAAGAAGGCTCTTGCGGCGGTTACCGTCGCCTTTACCGCATGCCTCGCATCCACCGTTTCCGCGCAATCATTGACCGTCGGCTTCTCGCAGATCGGCTCCGAGTCCGGCTGGCGTGCTGCCGAAACGACCGTGACAAAGCAGGAAGCTGAAAAGCGGGGAATCGACCTCAAATTCGCCTACGCACAGCAGAAGCAGGAGAACCAGATCAAGGCCATTCGTGGCTTCATCGCTCAGGGGGTCGACGCAATCCTCGTGGCTCCCGTTGTCGCCACCGGCTGGGAAGCAGTGTTGAAGGAAGCCAAGGAAGAGGAGATCCCCGTCATCCTGCTCGATCGCCAGATCGAGGCGCCTGACGATCTCTACCTCACCGCCGTCACGTCCGATCAGGTTCACGAAGGCAAGGTCGCCGGAGACTGGCTCGTGAAGGAGGTGGGCGACAAGGAGTGCAAGGTCGTCGAACTCCAGGGCACCACCGGTTCCTCACCTGCCATCAACCGCAAGAAGGGCTTCGAGGAAGCCATCGCAGGTCACTCCAACATTACCATCGCCCGTTCGCAGACCGGGGACTTCACCCGCACCAAGGGCAAGGAGGTCATGGAGAGCTTCATCAAGGCGGAAGGCGGCGGCCAGGATATCTGCGCTGTCTATGCCCACAACGACGACATGGCTGTCGGCGCAATCCAGGCGATCAAGGAAGCGGGATTGAAGCCGGGCTCCGACATCAAGATCGTCTCGATCGACGCCGTGCCGGACATCTTCAAGGCCATGGCGGACGGTGAAGCCAATGCGACGGTGGAACTGACGCCGAACATGGCCGGACCGGCCTTCGACGTTCTCGAAGCCTATCTGAAGGACAAGACAGAGCCGCCGAAGTGGATCCAGACCGAGTCCAAGCTCTACACGGCCGCTGATGATCCGATGAAGGTCTATGAGTCCAAGAAGGACCTCGGCTACTGATCGAGCCGGAGGGGGCGCTTCGGCGTCTCCTCCCTAAACCAACGGCCGGAACCGTCGCACGCGGTTCCGGCCGCCGGCCGCAGGACATCCCGCACATGGAACCCACTCCCCTTCTGGAAGCGCGCGCCATCGGCAAGAGCTTTCTCGGCATCACCGCGCTCGACAACGTAGACTTCACGCTCAACCGCGGAGAGATCCACGCGCTGCTCGGCGAAAACGGCGCCGGCAAGTCGACGCTCATCAAGATTCTGACCGGCGTTTACACCCGCGACAGAGGCAGCGTCATGCTGGACGGGGCGAAGATCGAGCCCGGCAACGTGGCGGAAGCGCAGGCGCTTGGCATTGGCACGGTCTACCAGGAGGTGAACCTGCTGGAGAACCTGACCGTTGCGGAGAACCTGTTTCTCGGTCGCCAGCCGCGACGGTTCGGCCTGGTAGACAAGCGGGAGATGCGAAGGAAGGCGCGAAACCTGCTGGAAGGCTATGGCCTCGACATCGATGTCGATGCCCTTCTCTCTTCCTACTCCGTCGCCATTCGCCAGATTATCGCGATCGCCCGGGCAGTCGACCTGTCAGGGAAGGTCCTGGTGCTGGACGAACCGACGGCGAGCCTCGATTCCCATGAGGTCGAGATGGTGTTCGCCGTGCTGCGTCGCCTGCGCGACCAGGGGCTCGGGATCATCATCATCACCCACTTCCTCAACCAGGTTTACGCCATTTCAGATCGCGTCACCGTGCTGCGCAACGGCCGTCTGGTCGGTAGCCGGCCGATTGGCGAGCTGCCGCGCATGGACCTGATCTCGATGATGCTCGGCCGGGAACTCCAGCACATCACCCGGGATCACCACGCCGCGGAGACCACGGTGGAGGCAGGCGAAGCACCGATCCGCTTTTCCGGCTACGGAAAGCGGGGAACCGTTGCGCCCTTTGATCTCGACGTCCGACCTGGTGAAGTTGTCGGCATCGCCGGCCTCCTCGGCTCCGGCCGCACGGAAACCGCCTTCCTGCTCTTCGGCGTGGAGACACCCGACAGCGGCACGGCCAGCATCGATGGCGGGGAAGTCCGGATAACTTCGCCAGAGAGCGCCATCCGCCACGGCTTCGGCTTCTGCCCGGAGGAGCGAAAGAGCGACGGGATCATCGGCGATTTCTCCGTGAGCGAAAACATCGCGCTCGCCCTGCAGGCGAGACAAGGATGGGCAAGACCGATCTCTTCCCGCGACAAGCGCAGCCTTGCCGACGAATACATCAAGTCCCTCGACATCCGGCCACCGGATCCGGATCGCCCCATCAAGTTCCTCTCCGGCGGCAACCAGCAGAAGGCGATCCTGGCGCGCTGGCTCGCTACCCATCCGCGTCTGCTGATCCTCGACGAGCCGACCCGAGGCATCGACATCGGCGCCCATGCCGAAATCCTCAAGATGATCGAGAAGCTGTGCGCCGACGGCATGTCGCTCGTCGTCATCTCCTCCGAACTGGAGGAACTGACCGCCGTCGCCCACCGGGTGATCGTGCTTGCCGATCGTCGACACGTGGCCGAACTTACCGGTGAGGCCATCACCGCCGACAACATCATGAAGGCGATCGCAGCGCCGTCGCAGACGGAGGCCGCCTGATGAACGCGCTGACCCGACGCCTGCGCCGCATCGCGCCGCAGCTCGCCGCACTGGCAATCATCATAGCACTGATCAGCCTGCTGTCGCCCGGCTTCCTTGACATCACCTTCCAGAATGGCCGCCTCTACGGCAGTCTCGTGGATGTGCTGGTCCGCGCCGCACCCGTCGCGCTGCTGACGATCGGCATGACGCTCGTTATCGCGACCCGCGGTATCGACCTCTCGATCGGTGCCGTCATCGCCATCTGCGGCGCGGTTGCCGCGACCCTGATCAGCGATGGTCAGCCCTTGGTGACCGTGATTGTCGTGTCACTCGGTGTAGGCTTGCTCTGCGGCTTGTGGAACGGCTTTCTCGTGGCCGTCCTCGACATCCAGCCGATCATCGCCACGCTGATCCTGATGGTTGCCGGCCGCGGCATCGCACAGCTCATCACCGAGGGTGTCATCCTTACCTTCAACAACGAGAGCTTTGCGGCCTTCGGCTCCGGTACTCTCCTCGGCATTCCGATCCCGATCCTGATGTGGGTCGGCGCAGCGCTTCTGGTGGGCCTTCTGGTCCGCCGCTCGGCACTCGGCTTTCTCATCGAGGCGACCGGCATCAACCGGCGTGCCGCCATGCTCGCCGGCATTCGCGCCCGCTTCCTGCTCTTCTTCGTCTATGCGGTATCCGGCCTCATGGCGGCGGTCGCCGGCCTGATCGTCACCGCCGACATTCGTGGCGCCGATGCCAACAATGCCGGGCTCTGGCTTGAACTCGACGCCATCCTCGCGGTGGTAATCGGCGGCAACTCCCTGAACGGTGGTCGTTTCTCGATCCTTGCAGCGCTCATCGGCGCCCTGATCATCCAGTCGATCAACACCGGCATTCTCGTCTCAGGCTTTCCTCCCGAGTTCAACCTGGTCATCAAGGCCGGCATCATCATCCTTGTGCTGACGCTGCAGTCCCCGGCGATCGTGACCCTGCTCGGCTTCCTGAAGCCGAGCAGGCGGACGGCCGAGCCGGTCAAGGCGGAAAGGACAGCGCCATGATCCACGCCCGCAACCTGCCCTTCGTCGCGGCCTTGGCGATCTTCCTGCTCGCCTACCTCGCCTGCATCCTGCAGTTTCCCAACATGCTGTCGACCCGCGTGATCGGCAACCTGCTGACCGACAACGCCTTCCTCGGCATTGCGGCGGTGGGCATGACTTTCGTGATCCTGTCGGGCGGCATCGACCTCTCGATCGGCTCGGTGATTGCTTTCACCAGCGTCTTCGTCGCGGTCATGGTCGGAAGCCTCGGCGTCAATCCGATCATCGCCTTCTGCGCCGTACTCGCCATCTCCACCGCCTTCGGGGCGGCCATGGGGCTGATGATCCGCTTCCTCGGCATCCCGCCCTTCGTGGTGACGCTGGCCGGCATGTTCCTTGCCCGCGGCGTCGCCTATCTTATCTCGACGCAATCCGTCCCGATCTCCCATCCCGTGATCGACGCCATCCAGGGCTTCTACTTCCGCTTCCCGGGCGGCGGGCGCCTCACCGCGATGGCCATGCTGATGCTGCTCGTCTTCGTGATTGGAGCCTTCATCGCCGGCCGCACACGCTTCGGCGCCAATGTCTATGCGATCGGCGGCAATCCACAGTCCGCCGAACTCATGGGAGTTCCCATCACGCGCACGACCGTCGGCATCTACGCACTCTCCGGCTTCCTCTCTGGCCTCGCCGGCATCGCCTACACCCTATACACCTCATCCGGCTATTCGCTGGCGACCGTCGGCGTGGAACTGGATGCCATCGCCGCCGTGGTGATCGGCGGCACGCTTTTGACTGGCGGCGCCGGCCTTGTGGCGGGAACATTTGTCGGCATACTGATACAGGGGCTCATCCAGACCTATATCGTGTTCGACGGCACGTTATCCTCCTGGTGGACGAAGATCGTGATCGGCATCCTGCTGTTCACCTTCATTGTCCTGCAGCGCGGCATTGTGTGGTATTCAGATCGTAAGCTTGCAGAGGGGCGCTTGGCAGAGGGACGCCTGAAGGAGGCATGATTGGGACTGCTTGAATCGACGATCACCGGCCGCAAGGGTCGCAGCAGTCATGCGCATGTGGTCGCGGAACTCGGCAGCGCAATCGTCGCCGGCAGGATTGCCGAAGGCTCCCTGCTTCCCGGTGACGCCGAACTCTCGGCCCGGTTCGGCGTCTCGCGCACGGTGCTGCGCGAAGCGATGAAGACGCTCGCTGCCAAGCGACTCATAGAACCCAAGGCCAAGGTCGGCACCCGTGTCCTCGATCGTTCGAAGTGGAACTTCTTCGATGCGGACGTGCTCGGCTGGCGCTGCCAGTCCGGGCTGGATTTCGACTTCATCGAGCATCTCGCCGAGATGCGGATGGCCCTCGAACCGGCAGCGGCAGCCGCAGCGGCCCGGCGCGCCTCCAATGACGATATTGTCCAACTCTATGCCATCGCGGCAAGGTTTGATGATCAGAGCCACACGCCGGAAACCATCGCCCAGGTGGACCTGGAATTCCACCAGGCGATCGCGCGCATGTCCGGCAATCCCTTTATGCGATCGGCAAGCGCCATCGTCGAAGCGGCGCTGGCGATTTCCTTCCAGCTCTCTTCGCCCGCTGCCTCCCCGGAAAAGATCGCCGAAGTTGCAAGCAATCATCTTCGCATCGCCCATGCGATTGCCTCGCGCGATCCGGAGAAGGCGGTGCAGGCCATGCGGCACGTGATCGAGGTGGGCAAGAGCCGCATTCGCGCTTCGATCGCACCATCCTCCCCAACGAAGCCGGACGAACCGTCAGCCCCCCTGCCCGTCGCCTCCGCCTCCTGACGTCCCGCGGCGTCCGGCGGTCAGGTCTTCGAGAGTGACCGGCCGAAACTCCCGAGCATCCACCCCGACATCGAACTGCCGCCGCATCGGCTTCAGCCGCCCATGCGAGTGGCCATGCAGGTTCATCGACTTCCTGCCCATCTGGTTCCAGGTTCGGAAGGGGTAGTGGCAGAGCACGAGCATCTGCCCGCCGATCCGTATTTCCGCATAATGCTGCACGCTCACCCAGCCAGTCGCCCTGATGACCGTATCCGGATCATTGTTGCCGATGATAAGGTGTTTTCTACCGTTCAGTCGCCGGAGCAACATGTCCGGCTCACCCTGCCGGGCCCACATGAAGTCACCCAGGTGCCAGAGTTCATCATCCGGGAGAACCGTTGCGTTCCACAGGTCGATCAGAGCCTCGTCGTGTTCGGCCCTGCTAGAAAACGGCCGACGATCGATCGCCAGGACCCGAGGGTCGGAGAAATGCGTGTCGCTCGTGAAATAGATCATGCGGCAGCAAACGCACCAGTCACGCCATCGATCCTCCAAGTCGGCCTCACCTGACGAAGGTCAATTCGGATCGTTGCGCTGCTTCGTCGACTCTGACATGGTCGCGGAAATTAGAATCAACTGATATTGCATTTACGCCAGCAGGTTAACCGTGTCGCTCGAAACGCTCGTCAGTCATCAGCAGGAAGGCATAGCCGCAAGGCTGCGCGGCCTCGGACACGACAGCAACCCGTTCCTTGCACGCGAACTCCTGCCGCAGGCCACCGGCGAACCTGCGGAAGAATGGCGCTCAAAGGCGGAGGCCTGGCTTTTCGGCTGGCTCATCGAGAATGCCTGGCGGCAGGATGATTCTTAAGCCTCGCAATCCCTACTTGTAGACCGGCATTGTCTCGGGCGGCTGGTAGTCGGACGGTGCAGTCGTCGTGCAGGCGGTAAGCATCAGGACGGCGATCAGGGCAAGAATTCTCACGGCGGTCTCCAGTATTCTACGCTGTTCAGATTAGGCGAAGATTCTTACCAGGACCTGAACCACCCACCCCGGAACATGGCCGGGAACTCCTCGGTCCGACCTGCATTCTAGACCTGAAATGTCGAATGCGGAGAATGCCATGAAACCCCTCGTCTCGCTGGTCCTCGGAGTAGGCCTCGCAGTACTCCTGTTCATCGGCGGGTTCATGGGCTTCAGCTGGCTGATCTCCGAGGACGAGCCGCACCGCTTCGCCAATCTCGACGGGACGCCACTGTGGACGAATGATCCCGTCCCGGTGAACCGCGAGACCCAAAGCTACGAAAGGATCGCGGCGGCACCGGTGCCACCCGTCTTCGCGGCGATGGCCGTGGATGTTCCCGACGAGATGGAAGAGGAGATGCGGCTGGCGTCAAGGGCCCGACAGGAAGAAGATCCGGGCCTAGACCAGTTTGCAACCGGCGCCGTGGATCCCATGGACCTCGCCTCCACCGCGCATGCACACTGGTGCTCAGGCCAGTATCGCTCCTATCGCGTGGAGGATAACAGTTATCAGCCCTATAACGGCCCGCGCCGGGAATGCGAGTCGCCCCATATGGCTGATCTTGAGGTCATCGCATCACGGAATGCAGATCTGCCGGACGAAGCCGTCTACGAGGATATTGCCCAATCAGGCCTTCCCGTTGCGGAACCGGCTAGTTTCACCGGCGCGACCCGTGCTGCCAACATGGAAGCGCCTATGGATGCGCATGTGGAATGGTGCCTGCAGCGCTACAGATCCTACCGTCGGGAAGACAACAGCTATCAACCCTATGGCGGGCCCCGGCGGCAATGCATGTCGCCATTCAGCTGAGCAGCCGACATCGGTAATGTCGGCGTGACGGCGGCTTTGCACCCGATCACGCCACCTGAAACATCATCTCCCGATGATAGTACTTGAAATAGGCATGCACCTTCGCCGCGGTGTTGGAGCAGCCGTCGAACTCGACGCCGATCCGGCCATTGCGGAACCAGCGTATGTGCGCCTCCACCGTGCACAGGCCATCGCAGGTGAGCTTGACCGAACTCCCCAACATGCCTCGAAAGCCTCCCTTGAGTTCGATTGCCGCGCCGCTCGTCGATAGGTCCCGCAAAAGACCCGGCGTTTCCAGGCCCATGTAGATGATCGTGACCTCCGCGAAGGTTTGCCGTCGGAGCGCCCTCCTGGTCTTTCTACCCCCTGCCTTCCCGCTCAGTTGGTGCATATCTGCAGTTCCTCACGCCGCTTCAGAGGAAAGCGTGGCACCCACCCGTTACAGCGGGATTGAGGAGAATGCTAAAAATTGACAAAAGAAAGACTTTTTCTGACTCCCACTCAGAATCACATAGGACTTCAGTCCCTATCCCTGGTTCACCTGCCGTTCATACTGGCAGGGCCACACTGGCGACATGACTGATTATCAACCGAACCTCAGGCCCCTGGAGCCCGCTGAACTGCAGCTTCTGGAATGCGTTTTGAACCTTGTCTGTCAGCGGCGGGGGCTCGAGAAGACCAGCGTGGAAGCCGAGAACATCGCGGCCGATCTTGTCCAGCTTTACGAGCGCGGCGTGCGGCAGGAGGTCGACTTCGGCACCTTGATGAGCTGAATCACGCGGAGGGCCGATAGCGCCCAACGACTGCCGGACTTTAGTCCCAGATGCTTTTTTCAGGGAACCCGCACCATCTGTGAACATTTTGCCTTCGGCTAATTCTGGAGCGCATCATGAAGGTGGTCTTGTCGATCCTGGGCGGGCTTTGCTTTTCCGTCATCACGTTCGTCGCTGGTCTCGTTGCAGCAACCCTGTATTTCTCCTCTGGCGATGAAAAGAAACAGCTGGCGGATACGACCGATCTATGGACCAACCATCCTGTGCGGATCGACGCCGCGAGCAACAACTTCGAGCGCCTCCCGAGCCGGGCGGCGGCACCAGAGCCGGCATTGGCGGCCAGCCAGGATCGATCCCGGCTGCCGACAAGTACAGGGACGGCAATGGCCGCCGTAGGCGACACCGCTGATGGCATGGAAGACGTGGCGATCGACACCACGATGACCGGTTCCATATCGCCTGACCCGATGGAAACATACACCGGCACATCCGAAGAGCCGCAGTTGAGCGAAGCGCATCTTGAGTGGTGTTCTTCCCGGTACCGGTCATACCGCCCCAGGGACAACAGCTACACGCCCTACAGCGGCGGCCGGCGGGAGTGCAAGTCGCCCTTCTCGACGACGCCGCAGAACCAGGCCGCTTTGTCCGAGGAAGACACGATCTCGCCGCCCCCCACGGCAGAAGACAGTTTTGCAGAGGAGACGACGGAGCCCGCGAACCAAAACGTGGAACAGGCAGCGGCAGATGAAATGCCCACCAGCTATGGCACCTGGGAGCACGCAAAATCCTGCTTCTCGCGCTACCGCTCCTATCGCCCCGAGGACAATACCTACCAACCCTACGGCGGCGGCCCCCGTCGCCAGTGTCAGTAGGCCCTGGATGGTGAGATATAATCTGATATGAGCGGAAATGGTGGGCCCGGAGGGCCTGCCGAATTCCAAGAAAATCAGCAGCTTAACCCCTTGTGGGACGAAAACACCGCTTCATAAAAATCAATGGCTTAGTAAAGCCGCCGTCCCACTTTTTCCGGCCGTTTCTGCCCCTCCTTTCCCGGTCGTATTGCGGCCAGGGAGGCGCGCATGAGCGGGGCACTGCCATTCCGGGATGTGAAGCTGCAATGGCTTCAGCAGTTGAGCTGCGACAAGGATTTGAGCGACAGCGCGCGGTCTGTGGCGCTCTACATCATCACCACGCATTTGAACGGCCACACCGAAAAGGCGTGGCCGTCCTATCAAACGATTGCCGACGCGACCGGCAAGAGCGTCAAGACCATTCAGCGCGCCGTCCGTGAACTTGAGGTCAAAAGATGGTTCGAGGTCCAGCGCGGAAATGGCGTCGGGCACAACACAGAATATCGTCCCTCAGCGGCGTCGATTTTACGCGCATCGGACGCCCGCGAAAAGACGGACAAAGTTGTCACCCTTTACCCTGACAAAGGCGGTCAAAATCGTCCGGAAAGGCGGTCAGATTTGTCCAGCGAAGGGGGACAAATATGTCCACCAAACCCAGAGAAAGAAAAAATAAATAAACCTAACCCGCGCGAGGACGCCCCGCCGCGCGTCGAGACGCGGCGAGCCGTCCCGCTCGTTTTCGTGGCCGAGAATAAGGCGGATCAGGTCGAGCAATGGGGCTCCTGGTTGCGACGTCACGGCTTTCCTTCGATCGACGCCTTGGGCATGCGGACGATGAAAACCGGAAAGCCCGGCTATGCCTTGCCCAGCTATTGGCCACCGGACGAGACAAGCCCGAATGCGCTTGATTGGATCGCTTTCTTCAGCCGTCGCCGTGACCATATCGCCCAAGAAACCGCCCGACAAACCGACCTTCGGAGGGCCTCATGACGGACGGCGATTTGAAGGGAGCAAGGCGACCCCTGTCATACGGCGAGCCTTCTGACAGGGAGCCTTGTGAGGGGAGGCAGGCCTCCCCTTCAAACCCCACCAAGAGCACGCGGCGATCGCCCAGAGGCGAACTCAATGCCGTCGTGGTTTTCCGCTGCACGGCATCGGAAAAGCAGGCGCTGACCGCACGCGCAGCGCGGGCCGGTCTGCCCTTCGCCACGCTGATGCGGGAAGCGCTTGGCCTCACCGAGGCGCGCCGCCGCCGCCCGGTTCCCAAGGTGGACCCGGGGCTGGTGCTCGCCGTCGCGCGGATCGGCGGCAACCTCAACCAGATTGCGCGATGGCTGAACACGGCCCAGGCGCAGGGCCAGGTTCCCGCCATCGACGCAATCACGGTTGCCGCGCGCCTGGTCGCCATCGAGCGGGCGTTATCGGAAACGCTTGAGCAGTTCACGGCCAAGGATGGCGCGCCGTGCTGATCAAGTTCTTCCGAAACGGCCAGGGCGGCGGATCGGGACCGGTTGACTACCTGGTCGAGCGCGACGTCGTCGCTTACGACCAGAACCGCAACGCGATCCGCGACGAGCGCGGCGAGATCATGCTGTTTGCCCGCGAGCCCCTGCCTGAAGTGCTGCGCGGCGATGCCGACCGCATGCGCGCGCTGATCGACGCCTGTCCACACCAGTGGACCTATCGGGCCGGCGTCATCGCCTTCACGGCTGAAGACGGGCCGAACCCTGCCCAGCAACGACAGGTGATGGACGCCTTCGAGAGCCTTGCCTTTGCCGGCCTCGAACCCGACCAGCACGATATGCTTTGGGTCCGCCATACCCACGAGGGCCGCGTCGAGCTGCATTTCGTGACGCCACGCATGGAGCTTGCGAGCGGGCGCAGCCTCAATATCGCGCCACCCGGCTACCAGAAGCACTACGACGCCCTGCGCGATGTTCTGAACAAGGAACACGGCTGGAACGATCCGATGGCGCCGGAGCGTGCCCGCGAGACCGTCAGCCTCATCGAGAGTGTCAGGCGCGGCGATGCCCGTGAGTTGATCCATGACTGGATCGTCCAGCGCATCGAGACCGGCCAAATCCATGACCGTCCGAGCATGACCGAAGCCTTGACGGCGGCGGGTTTCGACCTGCCGCGCGCCGGCAAAAACTACATCACCGTGCGCGATCCGGAGACGGACGAGCGCTGGCGCCTGAAAGGAGACCTGTTCCGTGAAGACTGGACCCGAGAGAATACCCTTGAGCGAGCGCTTGAAAGATCGGCTGGCGAGCCCAGCCGATCCGGAAGCCGACTCAACGCCATCGCCCTCGACGAGCTTCGCGACCGATTGGAGCGAAGCCTTGAAGCGCGCGCAAGCTACAATCGAGACCGATATCCGCAGCTTCACGGACGCGAACCGCCAGCACTTGAGCGAGGCACTGGCGATGACCGAGGTGGACGTGAACCGGCTCCGGTCGATGGTGCAGCCGTACTTCCTGACCATGAGCGCGGTGGCATTGCTGATCGTCCTGTTGAGCTTCACCGCGAGCTGGTTTTGGGCGGGCCTGATGATCGACCGCGCCCAGAGCGCCAGCCTCTGGCAGATGGGCTTGCAGATCAACCAGACCAGCAACGGCAAAGTCCTGACCTGGGACGTCAACCGCCTTCAGCTGATCACCTGCCAGGCCGGGACCGACAAAACGCCATGCCTGAAGATCGTCCAGGGAGATTGACCGATGACCGAAACCACCAGACCACCGATGCCCGAGAGCCTTTCGCCGCTGGAGCGCGAATTGCTGGGTTACGTCGAGACGTTGATGAACACCTTGCAGAGCGGAACCGCGCAGTTCGAGGCGCTGGAGAAACGCTCGACCGACATGATCGAAAACCGGCAAGCGGCTTTGGAAGGATCGCTGAAATCGCTCATCGCGTCACAGGCTACCTTCATGAACGTCTGGCTCGGCTCCGGCACACCTTCCAGCGGCACGGCCTCGACCGAGCTGGCGGAAGCGTTCGCCCTGCTGGAGCAAGCCGAAGCGATGCTGGAGGCGGTCGCGCCGCCGACGTGACAGCCCGACCGCCTGCGCCAAGTCGCGGCCGCAACTGATCCTCATTTCCGTCCGGAGTTTCGAGCCATGAATTTGATTATTCAGCCCTATCGCTATGCCCTTTCCATTGCCGTCGTGGCCGCCGGTTTCCTGCTGATGGAGACCACGCCGTTGTTCTGGCCACCCATCTACCAGAACGCGCGCGCCGCGATCCTGGTCATGTTTTGCGGGTTTGCGCTGCTGACCTTGGCAGGAGACACCCAGGGCCGCATCCGCAGCGCGTCGGGCTTAGCTGTAGGGGCTGCCCTCCTTGCCGCGTCTGCTCTCGCCCTTACCGACCCGGCCATTGCGGCCGGCGTCCTGCTCGACAGCTTCAAGGCTTGGCGAAATGCCGGCTATTCCGGAATCGAGAGCATCCGAGGCATAGTTTCGACATGGGATCGCTTCACCGAGGCGCAAAAGCTTGGCGTGCAAACCAGCTTCGCCATCGGCCTGCCTGTGCCGCTGTTCCTCATTCTGCGGGCGATCATGATCAACGCGCCGGCATCGTCCAACCGGATTTCCAAACAAGGACCATGGCGCGCCCGGTGGATGAACCGGAGCGAACTGCGCCAGCTCAGGCACAACGATACCGGCTTGCCGCTCGGTCTCTCCAGCGGAGCAATGCTCCGTTATCGCCCCAATCCCAAAACGGGATGGCGCGCCGGCCATCATGTCGCCATCGCCGGCACCCGCGCCGGGAAAGGCGTGTCCGTCGTCATTCCCGCCATCATAGACCATGACGGACCGGTCGCCGTCCTCGACATCAAGGGTGAAAACTTCGCCGTCACCCGCCGCTATCGGCGATCGCTCGGGCGCCAGGTCGTGGTTCTCAATCCCTTCGGTGTCATCGAGCCGTCGAGGGATCGCTTCAATCCGCTTGACTATATCCGGCAAGCGCACCTGGTCCGCGATATCGAGGTCATTGCCGAAGGCCTTGTTCGGCCGGAAAGTGGAAACGGCTCGCACTTCGCCGAAATGGCGAAATCCATGATCGCCGCCGTGATCGAGGTCGTCATGACCAGGCGCGTGGAAGCCGATCGCAACCTTATCACCGTCATGGACCTGCTGTTTTCCGCAGGCTTTGAGAAGACGCTGTCGGAATGGGCCGGTGCGCCAGAGACATTCGGCACCCGCCCGGCCGCCGCCGCCGCCACCTTCCTTGCAGCCGGCGAGAACGAGCGCGGCGCCATCAAGACGACGATCAAGAAGGCGTTTGATTGGGCGCGTTCCGACGAACTGCGCAGTTTCCTCAACGCCTCTACATGCTCGCTCGAAAACCTGTTCGAGGGCCGCGCCGACCTCTTCATGGTGGTGCCGCTCGACCAGGTGGACGCCCAAGCCGTCTTTCTCCGATTGCTGACAAACATCATTCTCGGCATGGCCGTTCGCCTTGAGGGTGCCAGGAAGCCGAAAAGGAACGTGCTTCTGGTGCTGGACGAGTTTGTCCGTCTCGGCAGTATGGAAAAGCTGATCAACATTGCCAACGTTGCCGCCGGCTGCGGCATCGAGGCGCTGTTCATTACCCAGGACAAGGGCCAGATCGAAAGCGTCTATGGCAAGGGCGACACCGCCAGCATTCTCGGCTCATGCGTCACCACCCGCATTTTCGGCCTCGGCCGCGCCGAATTTGAAACCGCTAATTGGGCCGCGAATGCACTTGGCGATCAGACGGTGCTCACCCGCACGAAGCAATCGTCTGCGAAGTTCGGGGAGAGCCGCAAGACCTCGACAGCCGAGCAGCGCCAGAAGCTCATGACCGCCGATCAGATCCTGGAAATGAAGACCGGCAAGATGCTGCTGCTAACGGGGTCGAAGCCGCCAGCGCTGGTTGACGCGATAGTTTCGCACAGGCATCCCGCGTATCGGGGGAAGCTAGATCGGAATCCGATGGTGTAGTTGGTATGCAAGGCGCTTGATCGGTATCGTTGCGACTTCCAATTAGCGGGGCTACAACTCCCAATCTGCCGAAGGTCGCTTCGCCAGTCGAGATTCGAATGATCTTCCCGCTCGGGAAATTTGTGCTCGACAACAGGCGAATATCTTTAATAATTTCCCGAGCGGGAAGATCATGATGGCAAGGCAAGTCAGAACTTCAAACGATATCGGTGCCCTGGTGCGGAGCGTGCGTAAGGAGCAAAACCTACGACAGGACGAGCTTGCTGGCGTCTCCGGCGTTGGGGTCCGTTTTATTGTCGATCTCGAAGCAGGTAAGCCGACAGCACAAATCGGAAAGGTGTTGCACGTTCTGCAGACGCTCGGCTGCTCTGTGGAAATTTTAGCCCCTGGCGACCGTAGAAGATGATGGCATGACAATCAGACGCGATAAGCAATTGGTCGACTTCACCATCTCTCTCACCGCCGTATTTACCGTAGTTTCAGCTTAGTCAGGAGGGGTTGACGCCGCTGAAACACTGAGAAGAAAATTTCAAAAACTTGCGTAGCCACTGGAGAATAAATGCTAATTGAAACAAAATTAAACGCAGGGGAAATTCGGTTTTCTACTTGGCTTACCCGGCAGGGCTGCCCTTGGATATTTATCGATCAGAAGCCTGGCTTAACCGCTGACGGTGCTAAACGTGCACCGAAAAAAGCTTTCCATAGACCC
Source organism: Pseudorhizobium halotolerans (assembly GCF_902153235.2). Taxonomy (NCBI): domain Bacteria; kingdom Pseudomonadati; phylum Pseudomonadota; class Alphaproteobacteria; order Hyphomicrobiales; family Rhizobiaceae; genus Pseudorhizobium; species Pseudorhizobium halotolerans. The sequence goes on from NZ_CABFWE030000005.1 coordinate 1,148,875, forward strand.
GATTTTTTAGTGCTAATCGACGGCTTCGGATCAATCGCTGTTGATGTTAAAACATATGAGATTCAAACTAGGTTTGTCACAACCGGCGGTACATATGATCCTCCTGACTATATCGAGGTGGCGTTCGTTCGTCTCGTATGGGAAGAAGTCAAGCGATTGCGTGAGTTTCAGCGAATTTCAAATATTCCTGTTTGGATTTCGATGCAAAGTCCAAAAAGTCAATTATCCTATATGTATCGGATAGATGCCATATACGATGCTTACTCACCCATCTTCATCTCTGAAGAGAGAAGATACTTTGGCATCGACGATCAAGAGCCTATGGAAATTTTTGACGAATGGCCAATTACATTGGCTGTCGATAAAATAACGGCATCAGAAGAACCATCTTTCGATTTTGTTGTAGATGGTTACGGCAAGTTTCTCCTCGACTTTGGAGCAGCCAGACATATCTCCTCGGTTTTCGTCCACCCAATCGTCGTGAACCTCGAGGGGGAAAGTCACGTAAAGGATCTTATTTCTATTCGGCAGGATCGCGACCTGAGTGAAGAGCATCCGCCGTGGCCGCAGGAAGTTGCTTTGGCCGAAAAGATAGCGACGGATCTACGTATTGAGCCGCCCCGTATTCGCGATAGACTCGCCTACAAGAATTTCATTGCGTTCAACGAAATGGAGTGGAAAAAAATTAGGCTGCCGCCAAAGAGCAAAAAGTCCCGGCGCAGCTGAGGCTCGATTCACACATTGGCCGCCAACCCAAATTCCGCGATAAGAAAATCCACGGTCGCCTGGTCGCGCAGCTTGCAGACTATGTTCTGGTTCGCAAAGGCACCCCTGAACCATTTGGCTTGGGACGGCTCTACCGTCTTGCGCCATTCGACGCCAACGACATATTCCGCCCGGTCAACGGGTTCGCTGATCCGCTTCATTGGAGGTTCGGCAAGCGGTTGCTCGAAGAGTAGCCCGTCTGCTGTCAAAAACTCAGAGGCAAGCTTTGCCTGGCTAGTGACCGTCCCGTAGCCGATATAGCCCTTGCCCTTGTCATACACGAAAATCTCGTCGCCGACGGCAAGCTGCTCCAGGCGCTTGGTGTAAAATTCACCGCCGCCAGCACTCACGAAACCGTGACGCTTCATATCGGTCCAGGAGCGGTGTTCGCCGAGGCCGGCATTGACAAAGTAGTAGCCGGACCACGGCGGGCGGACCTTGCGTTCGGAGCGTTCTTCCACTTCTTCCTGATCGAGCAGAAAATCCGTCGTCAGCCATTCTTGGCCGTTGGCCTCGAAGACGTTGAAGAAGACGGTGTTGATGGCGACGCTATGCTCTTCCGACAGATATTCGACGATCCGCCGAGACGCCGGGTCGAGCTCGCTGGCGACAATCAACATCGAGTGGCTGCCATTGAGCTGTTCGGGAATGGCTTCGCCGAACTTTTCACGGAATGCGCTCACTAGGCGGGTCTGGAGATATCGTTCGGCTCGTTCGTAAATCTGAGGCGTCGTCAAAGTTCGAACCCAGGAGGCGTAATCAAGCACCTGTGCCACGATTTCCCGCGGCGTGCGGTCCTTCTTGAGTTCGATGATGATGAGAGCTCCTGAGGCATCTAACGCCAGCAGATCGATGAATTTGCCGTGGTCCGTTGGCACCTGCCGACCAATGACCATGGCGTCCAGGCCGAGCAGCGACGGATCGGCCGCAACCCATTCCTCGATCATACTTTCCTTCATCAAAGCCCGGCGCGTTGCTGGCTTCAATTTGCCGTCAACGATGGAGTAGAGCGAGCTCATGCGGCCTCAGCCTCCTCTTCTGACGGGTACAGCTCGCCGAGCTTCTGGTGTAGCGTCTGGATCGCGGCGAAACCGGGTTCATCAGCCAGCCTCCTTATGTCGTAGTCGCGGCAAAAAGCTATGTCACTGGCTGACATGTAGAACTCCTTCACCAAGACCTCTTTAATCTGCTGGGCGTCGTCTGTGTACTCCCGCTCCTCGGGGTCCTGCGAGGCAATCAGAAAGGCCTTGTAGCCTTCTCCAATAGCCGGTGCGCTGTGACGCTGGATCTCCTCGACGGTACGAAGCACATCACGAACCTTGCGGGCGAGTTCGTCTTCCGAGTTGAAGAAGATGTTCCCGTTGGCGTGGGCAGTGTCATTGCGTTCGTCCACCAGCTTGGCATAGGTGCCGATCTTGGCGTTGTCGCACTGGATCAGTTTCAGGAACCGCAGCACCGACCGCTCGTTGACGGCGCTGAACACGAAGGGCGAAGTCGCATTCATCAGGTCCTTTTCAACGTCCTTATTAAACCCTATCATGGCAGTCTCGAAGGGGCCAGGGCGGATCAGTCTGATCTGCCAAATGTTGAAATAGACAAAGCTCATCACCAGCATGTGGTAAGCGAGAAAGGCAAACTGGTATTTGCCATGCTCGACATTGCTGTTGAAGGTCTCCCAGAGGAAGCGGATATAGTCGCGTTCCTTGGGCGTGCGGTAGGACAGTGGCAGATAGGTTTCGAGCTGGACGGCCTCTTCGATCATGCTGCGACCCCCGCCTTGGCTTCACCCCAAACACACGCCATTGCGGCTTCAATCTTTTTCTCGAAGCGCGCGATCAGGTCGCGGTTACCGTTGACGAGGGCCTGCTCCGCTTCGATGTCAGCGACGATAGCTTCCTGAATTTCGATATCGGGAAGCGGAACCTCGACCTTCAAAAGCTGCGATTTTGCAACGTTTTTCATGCTCCCGCTGGTTCCGCCGCAGATTGAGGATATCCGCGCCCGATATTCATCGGACGCGATGACGGTGTGAATGTATTTTGCGCTGACATCCGGTCGAGTGATCACAGTTTGCCAAAGTCGATCAGGCAGAAACAAGTCGGGGAAATCGTCTTCGACATAGGCGCTTGCTCCAACCAGTGCTTCGGTATTCATGCGGCTGATGATGATCGAGCCTTTGCGTGGGCTGCATTTCACTCGGTCCACTTCTTCGGGTAATACAGCCTTGTGTTCGTCCGGGTTGAATATCCCTGACGTAACTGCGCTGGTTTTAAGAATCCCTATCTCGCCCGGTAGCTTCGTGCGGTTCTCGGAGTTTACGCTTACGCCCGCCTCTAGCGCTTCAAAGATCTCCCCGAGTTCCACCGACGGCCACTCGGGATCAACCGGGATGTGGGGGCGGTAGTTATCGAGGACGGCGCGGGCACCGTCGATGATGCGCTGGTAGCCCTCGACCTCGGCCACAATCTCGCGCTGAATCTCAAGTGGCGGGAGGGGAATTTCAATGTCGCGGACGATTTTCTGGGAAATGTTGGGCTGCGCCCCGCCACCCGCAAATCTAATCAGCGTTGCCTTATTATGCCGCAGCAGACGATAGAGGAAGTTAGGGTCTAGCCGCGCATCTGGCACTAAAGCACAAACGGCCTGATTGGTTGATGCAGCCATGCGAAGAATCCCGACCTCACCGGCAGTCGCGCCGTACATGGCCACCAGAACGGCATTAGGTGGAAAGATCTTTGCAGAAGAACTATTTAGAGCCTCCTCCGTGATATAGGTTTCGGCACTGAAAATTTCACCTTGTGAAATCTCGCCACTTTTGAGCCAAGGCACTACACCGTCTTTGTAAAACTCCGGTCGATCCGTCGCTGGTGTCCCGCCAGCACCTGTTTTGCATACATCGCCAATCTTGATACGCTGCTATTTGGATGCAGCAGCCACCTCCTGCCTATATCGCTCACTGCTCAGGTTGTAGTCACCTGCCGCAGCAAACTCGGATCGAGGCACCGCAAAGCCGAGATTACTCTCCAATTGCTCGCCGTCGCCCACCCTCGCGACCTGCAACCAAGCGCCCAACTCAGCCTTAACCTGTGCCAACTGGGATCCCTTTACCGCCTTACGCTGCGCGCCAAGGGCGAAACCGTCATTCTCAATCTTGAAAAAGGCAACGTGCTTGCTCGCCTTGGCCACCGCGCGATCAAGGATCAGGATAGAAGTCTTCACGCCGGAATAGGGGTTGAATACGCCTGCGGGCAGCGAGATGACAGCGGCAAGGTGATTCTCGACCAGCATCCTACGCAGGGCCACATATGCGCTTTGGCTTTGGAAGATGATACCCTCAGGCACAACGATGGCGGCGCGACCGTTCGGCGTCAGGTGTTCGGCGATGTAATCGACAAACAGCACTTCGCTGCGCTTGGATTGCACCTGAAAGCGGGTGTGCGGCTTGATCCCGTCCTTTGGCGACATGAAGGGCGGGTTGACGAGAATGACGTCGGCCGTCTCGGTCCATTTGTCTTCGCTGGTGAGCGTATCGTATTCCTCGACCTTCGGGTCAGCAAAACCATGTAGGTAGAGATTTACCAGCGACAAACGCACCATATCGGGCGAGATGTCATAGCCCCGTATGTTGCGGGCAAGGCGGGCGCGATCATCAGGCTGCAACAGGTCGCCGGGATAGCGCATCGGGCTTTCCAGCGCCTGCTCTGCAGCGTCGCCTTCGGTGCTGGTGCCATTGCCGTTCACCACGCCGGTCGAGTTCTGCTTTAGGATATGCTTGTAAGCCGAAATCAGAAAACCCGCCGTGCCGCAGGCCGGGTCCATGATGACCTCGTTCTTCTGCGGGTTGATGATCTCGACCATGAAATCGATGATATGACGGGGTGTGCGAAACTGGCCCGCATCCCCCTGGCTGCCCAGAACGGACAACAGGTACTCGAAAGCATCGCCCAGCTTCTCGCTATGGTCGTAGGTGAAGCTGTTTATCTCACGGAGGAATGCTCGCAGCGTTTCCGGATCGCGATAGGGCAGATAGGCGTTGCGGAAAATGTCACGAAAGAGCTTGGGCAGCACCTCGTTCTGCACCATGTTTGTCAGCGCTTCCGAATAGGTGTTGAGCATGTCCTGCCCAGACACGCCGGGGGTCACCAGCTTCGCCCAGCGATACCGCTCATAGTCCTTGGTGAAGAAGCGACGCTCACCGCCCAACTCCTCGGCCTCAAGATCCATGTCGTCCATGAACTTGTAGATCAGCGCGATGGTAATCTGCTCCACTTGGCTTTTCGGATCAGGCACCTTACCAACAAGAATGTCACGGCAAGTGTCGATGCGGCGCTTTGTATCTGTATCGAGCATTTCAGGCTTTCATCACATAAAGGGATTCAGGGACACGTAGTCCTTGATGTATTCCGGGATGCGCTTGCGCCACGAAGCGGGCACTTCCTTGAGGTCACGGGTCGTGAAGGACGGGTTTACGTTGAGGTCTGCGAAATGACCAGCGTCGATCAGCGCCCGAACCTTTGCGTCGCGGATGTAGGCCTCGAAAAAGTACCGCATTTCGCGGATACGGTCGGCTTCTTCGGGCTTTTGGTCGAGCAGGAATTTCTGGAATTCGTCGTCGATCAACTCCCCCTTGTTCTTGAACTTCGGAATGAAGCCGAAGGCTTTTTCCACCAGTTCTCGCACAGAGATACGGCGATCGACGCCTGCGGCGCGGCGCAGCTTCTCTAGGCTGAAAAACTCGCTCGGCTTGTCGAATAGCTCTTCGACGACGTGGCGTGTGGCCGCATCCCAATCCCGCTGCTCAACGAGTTCAGCAAGTTTGGGATCAGAGCGCGCTGTTTCCTCGAATTTCTGGAATAGCTCACGGTCGATCCGCATGCCCTCCAAGCCGATCTGCTCTTCCGCCTGATAGACGACCTGATCGGGTTCTAGAAACTCATAGATGGCGGGTTTCGAGGCGATCGTCGAACCATCGTCACCGCCATTTGACAACGGCATGGCGGCAGGCTTTGGCAAAGCCAATGCCTGGTCATAGTCGAACTTCTCTTCGAAGAATTCGCAGTTGGCGAAGAAGTCGAACAGGCGGTAGGAAGCCTTTTGGACATCTCCAAGCGCTGCCTTTCTGGCGGGATCGAAGAGCTCTTCCGCGAAATTGTGCTTTCGTGTTCCGCGCCCCTTCATCTGGACGAAATCTGATGGCGAGAAGATCGGCCGCATCAGGGCAATGTTCAAAATGTCGGGGCAGTCGTAGCCTGTCGTCATCATACCGACTGTGACGCAAACTCGGGCCTTGCTGGTGCGGTAATCTTCGACAAATCCGCTGCGCCCACCGAGATTGTTGTTTGCGAAGTTGATGGTCATTTGCTGCGAGGCCGGCACGTCGCTTGTCACCTGCATCGCGAAATCAGACTGGTAGCGCCCCGGCCACAACTGATCGGCCAGTTCGTTCAGGATTTCCGTGATTTTGAGGGCATGGTTCTGGCTGACAGCGAACGCAATTGTCTTGCCGAATTCGCCGGAAATTGGGTCTCGCATGCCATTTTCCAGAAGCGCTCGACAGAAGGCCCGGTTGGTCGCTTCGGCCAAGAAGCGCTTTTCAAAGTCGCGACCACCGAAGGCCTCCTTGATCTCGCTGCCATCTTCGGCGGTGGTCTCGATCGTAAAGCCTTCATCGGACAAAAGCTTGGTTGTCACACCCGTCCGCGCGTCGATGACGTAGGGATTGATCAGAAACCCTTCCCGTACTCCGTCAAGGAGAGAATAGCGGAAAGTCGGATCGCCCGACTCGCAGCCAAACGTTCGGTAGGTGTCGAGCATCATGCGCCGCTCGGCTTCTCGCGGATGGCGCTCAGTCGGTTTGTCCTTCTTCGACTGCTTCAGATAGTCCTTAGGCGTGGCCGTCAGGCCGAGCTTATAGCCGATGAAGTATTCGAACACGGCGCGAGCGTTTCCACCGATCGAGCGATGCGCTTCGTCCGAGATGACGAGATCGAAATCCGTAGGCGAAAACAGTCGGCGGTATTTGTCATTGAACAGCAGGCTTTGCACCGTCGTGACCACGATGTCGGCTTTCCGCCAGTCGTCACGCTGTTCCTTATAGATGATTGAGGTGAAATCGTTCCTCAGATATTCTTTAAAAGCCTTGTCCGCCTGGGTTTCCAATTCCAGCCGATCGACCAGAAAAAGAACTCGCTTTGCATTGCGGGTCTTCAGGAAGAGCTTGATGACCGCTGCGGACGTCAGCGTCTTGCCGGTGCCGGTTGCCATCTCGAACAGAAACCGCGTCGCGCCCTTCTTTGCGCTCTTTTGGATCTCCTGGATCGCGCGTTCCTGATAGGGGCGAAGGAAGCGGAGCTTTTGCTTTTCGACGAAAGCATCCCGCTCTGCCTCGTTCTTCCACGCCGCCTCGTTTGCGTAACCCGGCATCTGGGTGAGAACGATAAAGTCGCGCTCGACCTTTTCGGCGAAGAGACGCTCGGCATTTGGCTCAAAGGCGTAGTGGTTCTTGATTTCGTCAGGGCCAGGGAAAGCGGAGATGACCGTCGGATTGCCTTGCTCAAGGTCCCACAGGTAATGGATGTTTCCGTTGCTGAGGATCACAAAGCGAGCATTCTGAGCCCGGGCGTATTTGCGCGCCTGCTCCTTGCCGATGCGAGGATCTTTGTCTTCCGATTTCGCCTCGAGGACAATGAGTGGCTTGCCGTCCTTGTCCAGCAACAGGAAGTCGATAAAGCCCTTCGCGCTCTTTTCGAAGTCCTCGCCAAGGCTTTCGATGTGCTCAGGTTTCAGCTTGACGTTCGGTTCCAGAACAACATTCGCGGGACCGTTCTTGTCATCGAAAAAGCGCCAGCCTGCCGCCTCCAGCAGCCGATTGATCTTAATCCTGGCCGTTGCTTCCTTACGTAATGACAATGCCCATCCCCCGGCAGAATTCAGCAGTGAATCGCTATTCACACGTTAAAGCACAACTTTTGATCGATGCGACAAACTGAAAATTCAGCCATCATTGCGCCTTCGGAATAAACCCCACAGTAAATCCGAACAATCGGCCAATCTTCCCTAAAGTTTCGAGCGTTGGATTCGCCGTCCCAGCTTCGATCTCAGCAACTTGGCGCCTGGTGAGCGACAGCGTCTTGGCGAATTCGTCCTGCGTTAAACCAAGCCCTCTTCGGATTTCAACAACCGCATCAGGTAACCTCAAGTCGCCCGTTCGAGCACGTTCCGCCAGTGTTCGCCGGTTCTCAAGTATCTCCCCTTTCGTCGGCTTCTTCCATCGAGCCATTTAGCGGTCCTTTGCCATCATTGACACGCGGCCAGAACGCTGTCCGCTATCGCGATACAGCGCCCCATTGCACGATCCAGAATATCCGCAGACGCTCCCATTTCTTTCGCCATGGCCGGAGCCTGGCGCAGGTGTTCGGCAAACATGGCAAGCGTAGCTGCGAGCGCTCTCTGGTCAGCAGGATCAGGCATCAGTTCGCCGGAGATGTGCTTCCAATCGGGAAGATGGTCGCGACCTCCGTCACGCATCATCGCCCATCGGGTAGAGCGAACGATCCCCTCCTTGGCGAGCCGCATGGGTGCGAAGTCAAACAACGGAGACAGCCGGATCGTGCCGTCCTGGTGCTTGCTGAGAGCGGAATTCCGACCATGATTGTCGGGATTGCCAAGCGCGAGGTTGGCGATATCTCGCTTCAGGTATTCGACAATGTCTGCGAAGGGATCGGCCGAATATTGGCGCAGGACATCGATATAGGCCTCATGCGTGCCGACATGGCCAAAGTCAGCAACGCCGATCGCTGACACCAGGCTTTCTTGCCCCAACCGGATGGTTCCGACGCCTTCTCTCTTCTTCCGGTCGAAACGGGGAATGATCAGGACGCCTTCGGCATAGGTTGATGGTTTGCGGACATTCAGACCGATCTCTTGAGCGATCCGCGAATAGAGGGCTTCGCCTTCGAGAATCAGGCGGTCTACAGGCTCGTTGCTGCGTACCAGCTTGACGATGACGTGGCGCACAGCCTCTTCGTCGGTCACGAAGCTGTCGGGATAATAGAGCCCGTCGGTCGCCTGCGTCATCGAAACCTTTGGCCATTCGCCTTGCAGGCCGCTTGAGCCGGAGGCGAGCATTCCAAAACGGTCAGCGACTTCCATGAAGCGATCTGACCGCTCAAGGATTTCCGCTTCTGTCACCCCTTGGCGCTCAACACCGCGCAGCCGCTCCGTTTCGGCGTCTGCCGCTTCTTTGATCCGGATATTGCCTATGCCACCTGTTGCCGATCGCAGAAGCAGCGGCAGATCAGAAGCGCGCGAGCCTTCAGCAAGGCTGAGATGCTCGGCAAGCTTTCGCCTCGCATGCCCTTGGGGCATAAGATCCAATAGGAAGGGCGGCCAGCTGCGGCTATATCGATTTTCGAGATCGACGGGATAACGGACTGACAAGGCGCGATGGTCGCGGACCGTTTTTCCGGACGCGAATTCCGCCGACGCCACGGTGACGAAATAGTCGAGATCGTAATCGACGATGGACGCGCCCTGGAAGCCGGCCGCGTCGTCCTTGATTTCTAGCGTCGCGGCGTGATGCCACTCACCATTAAAATGGGTTTGGAGCGTTAGGCGCATTAATTGACCCCTTCAATGGTTCAAATAATGCATTTTTCGAAATTATTCAATCCATCAAAGTGGGTTGAATAATTTGCCGTCAAAACTGCCAGCTACCGAAACGGTCGTTAAAGGTTCTTATCCGGCTGACCATCTTCCGGCCACGCAACGCACTACCGCAGGCGAACAGCATGAGGGACAGGCTCAGCGCGGGCGTCAACCAAGCATCGGAGCCGCTTCTCCCATCAAACACAATCAGCGAGACAGTTCCCATTGCAGCGAAGAAGGCCATTCCGAAATCGTATTGCTTTGAAAGGCTCGCAAGCCGGGCCGAATGTTGGGCATAGCGCAATTGCCTCGCCAACCTTCGCTTATCGGAGGCCAGTTGATCGCGCTGGCGGCCGATAGTGTAAAAACCCTGTTCGATTTTCTGTTCAAAGCTCGACTTACTCATATCGCTGACCTCAGATATTTCTCTGCAATTTCCTCTGTGAATTCGCCGTGTTGTTCGGCGTAGTCGATCAGGAACCGGATGAGCTTCAAGCGCTTGTCCGGTTCCACCTGACAGTTTTCCCGCACGATAAAGGCATCAACTTGGTTCGTGACCTCGTGATACAGATCGACGGTGTCTCGATTGTAGGGGCTGCCTTCGCCGGTCATCATCCAGACTGGATTGACGTTGAACTTCGTGTAGAGCGCGCGCAGTACGCGAACGGGGATCTCGCGTTGGCCGCGCTCATAGGTATTGTAGCCGCCCTGGGAGACCTCAAGCGCTTCCGCAAAGGGGATCTGTTTCAGTCCCGAACTTTCCCGGATCATCGCCAAACGTTTGCCCATCTGGATGAGCAGCGTGTCTTGCGTCGAGTTATTATTTTTCTGATAATCGCGTTGCATTTTGAGGGTCGATGTGATTCTTTTGCGTTCATATCAGTCTATCATCAGTTGGAGGTGAATTTCCAATGCAGGCGCAACTCTTGTCCCCCAAACAGCTCGCAGATCGCTCCGGATGGCCGGTTGCTCGTATCCGAAACCTGATCGCCAAGCAGGAAATCCGGCATGTCCGGATCGGAGGAAGTTTGTTCCTGCCGGAAAACGCCGTGGATGAGTATCTTGCGGCGAATATGGTCGAGCCCAAGCAGAAGGCTTTGGCACTTGTTGACAGCGCCTCCAGAGCGTGAGGAGCGGCACATGAAGCAGCAAGCTGAAGCGCTGGCCCCACGGCCCATTTACAAGGTCGCGGTCAGCCGCGTCCGTGCGGCGGAACTTCTCGACGTCTCGACGGGCACCTTTGACGACTGGGTTCGCCGTGGCCTTATGCCGAAAGGCGTGAAGATCGGAGCGTTGCGCCGTTGGGATGCCGAGGAAATCCGGGCTTCCTGGTACGACATCAAAGAACAGGGCTTGAGCGGAGACGAAGACGATGGCGAAAACCCGTTTGATTATGCGGTCGGGTAATCAGCGCGTCCCCTTCAAATATTGCTCGCGGGATATCGATCGGCACGGCAACGAGCGGTTCTATCTCCGCCTGCCTGGCATGCCGAAGTACCGGATGACGTCCGCATATCTGGACGAGGCCGGCAGCGTCACCCAGGCGTTTACCGAGGAATATCATCGCGTATTGGCTGGCGATCGTGGTGAAAAGACGGTCCCGATTTCTAGGCTGGAGCCCGGCTCGGTTCGCTGGCTTGTCGAGACCTATTATCGGTCCAAGGCGTTTCAGAGCCAGTCGCCGACCACGCAGAAGGACAAGAAGAGCGTTCTCAATCGCTATTGCAGCAATGTGGGCGAACTGCCCTTCAAGAAGATCCGCAAATCGGACATTGAAGCTAGCCAGATGAAGCGTAGCGGCACGCCCGGCGCAGCCGACAAGCTGGTGAAGTACCTGAAAGCGCTCTTCAATTGGGCCATCAGCGCCGAGTTGGCGACCTTCAACCCCGCGAATGGCGTCACCAAAATTCATAAGTCGCCCGGTTTCCATACCTGGAGCGAAGCGGAGCTGGCGCGCTATCGTGCAGCCTATCCGCTCGGCTCCATGGCCCGGCTTGCAATGGAGCTGATGCTGAATTTGGGCGTCAGACGCTCGGACTTGGTCAAGCTCGGCTGGCGGAACCTGGTGGGTGACCGCATTGAATTCATGCCAGAGAAGGGCTCGGGCAAATATGCGCAGTCACTCAGTCTGCCCGTCACAGCCGAGCTTCGCGAGGCGCTGGACGCAATCACGCATGATCAGCCGACCTTCCTTGCCACCGAATACGGGAAGGCGTTCAGCGGAAACGGCTTCGGCAACAAGATGCGCCAGTGGTGTAACGATGCCGATTTGCCGGAATGCTCGTTGCACGGCCTCAGAAAGGCGTCCGCAACGATCCTCGCCGAGGCCGGAGCGACCGAACATCAGTTGATGGCGATCTTCGGATGGTCTGATTCCAAGATGGCGCAGCACTACACCAAAGCCGCCCAATCCAAGCGGATTATTGATGCCGGTTTCGAGCGCCGGAAAACCTACGTGGCCCGCAAAAATGTCCCACTTTCATCGAACCGGAATTCCGGTGAGACAAATCGAGGAAAAAACGATGGAAAAACAGCGTCAGAAGACGGAAATGGTGGGCCCGGAGGGACTCGAACCCCCAACCAAGCGGTTATGAGCCGCCGGCTCTAACCATTGAGCTACAGGCCCTGCCAGACTGGCATCGGGTGGCGCAATGGTTCGCCGGCCCGTGGCCCCGCTCTAACGCAATTCCGTCGCCGCCTCAAGCCACCGCCGCATTCGCTTCACAATCGCAGACCACCAATGACGGATTGCCCACCCCGAGAGGAATCACGATGCATCCGTCCCTCCCCGTTTTCCATCCGACCAGTGCCCTGCCGTCGCTCCTGTCCCGCCTATCGCTCAGCGGCCTTCTCGTTCTGGCAGCCGTCGCGCCGGCCACTGCGCAAGAGCCCTCGCCACAGCGCGAGCCCGTGGTCCGCGTCTCGGCGCAAGGCGAGGCCTCGATTGCGCCGGATGTTGCCATCGTCAGCTTCTCGGTCGTGCGCAATTCCGATACGGCGCAGGTCGCGATGGACCAGAACAGCCAGGCGATGAACGCCGTCATGGCGGCCTTGAAGTCGCAAGGGGTGGAGCCGAAGGACATCCAGACCGCCAATTTCTCGATCCAGCCGCAGTATCGGCACTCCCAGCCCAAGGAGGACGGTACGATCGATCCGCCAGAGGTCGTCGGCTACGAGGTCACCAACACGCTGATGGTGAAGATCCGCGACGTCGCGAAGGTCGGCACAATCCTCGACCGCGTCGTGAAGCTCGGCGTCAACCAGGGCGGGCAGATCAGCTTCACAAACGACGACCCGGAGGAAGCGCTGACGCAGGCCCGCAAGCAGGCGGTCGAACGGGCGGTCGCCAAGGCACGCGTTCTCACGGAAGCGGCAGGCGTCAGGCTTGGCCGCGTGATCGAGATCGGCGAACGGGCTGAGGCCCCGATGCCGCCGCAGCCCATGTACCGGATGACCATGGCCAAGGAGGCCGCCTCCGATGCGGTTCCGGTCGCGGCCGGCGAGAACACCTACACCGTCCGGGTTGACCTGACCTTCGCCCTGGAACAGTAGGACGGACACGAAAGGCCCCCGCACGACGTGATCTTGCGGGGGCCTTCTCTATCTACCGTCAATATTTTGATGGCAGCTATTATCGGCGGATGACCGGGCAACCGCGATCATTCGCGAAAACGATGCGGTCGCGGCCATGCCGGTCACGGCCGACGACGGTGACGGTGCGGCGATCGACATCGACCACGCGCGCACGGCGCAGCCCCATGCGGCTGGCCTTTTCCTCCGCGAGCCATGGGTCGCAGCGACCGCCACGGTCACGGCGCGGACGCTCCCACCGGTCGCGGCGATGATCGCGATCGCGGTGATCCCATCCGTGCTGGACGAAGACGCGGAATTCGGGCCCTCCGGCGGCTGCCGTCGACGCGGTGGCGGTGAGGCCGGAAAGCGCGACGAGGGCGGCAAGTCCGGTCTTGACGAGGATGTTGGTCATGGAAGTCTCTCCCGAAAAGGGCCAGAACCTGGCGCCGTTGAACTCTCCCGTCCGCCGGGATTGAAGGCACCCTAAATCCGGGCCGCTGAACGCTGTCCGAATCCGCCGTTCAGCGGAGGTTCATCAGCATCAGGGGGAAAGATGCAGCACGACGTTGCGGCTATGCGGGCGGTCGCGATGCTCGAAGAGATAGATGCCTTGCCACGTGCCGAGCGCCAGTCGGCCCGCAGTCACCGGGATCGCAAGCGACACGGCCATCAGCGCCGCCTTGATGTGGGCCGGCATGTCGTCCGGTCCCTCCATGGTATGCGTCACCCATGCCATCGACGGCGCGTCGGACGGCGGCACGAGGCGCGAGAAGAAGGTCTTGAGGTCGCGCTGCACATCGGGATCGGCATTTTCCTGAACCAGCAGCGAGCAGGACGTGTGCCGCACGAAAACCGTCAGCAGCGCCTCCTCTACCCCTTGCCGCCTCACGAACTCCGCAACCTCGTCCGTGAACTCGTAGAGGCCCTGGCCCCGGGTCTGGATCGTCAGTTGCGTCTGCGGCATGGAGTGTCCTTCACCCTGAGATGAGCGCCCGAGGGCGCCCGCTCACAGTGTCAGAAACGCCTGAAAGCCGCCATAGATCATCCGCTTTCCGTCAAAGACCTGTTTCCAGTCTTCCCCGGCGAGCCGCGGGTCGGCCATCACCTTGGCGAGGATCGCGTCGCGGCTCGCACGGTCCTTGTAGGTGATCCAGGAAAAGACCACCGTCTCCTGTTCCGTCGCCTGCACGGCACGCGGAAAGGACGTCACCTCCCCATAGGGGATGTCGTCGCCGATGCACTCCACGTAGGAAAGCGCGCGATGCTCCATCCACACCTCCCCGGCCGTGCGCGCCATTTCCCTGTAGGCGTCGAGCTTCGCCTTCGGAACCGGTACGATGAACCCGTCGACATACACCATTGTCTTCCTCCTCCTGTTGCTCGGATGCAGCAAGGACGAATGACCGGACGGCGATCCGACACCCGATGGTAATTTTTGCCGATGTCCGCGTCAGAAGCGGGTGATGACGCTGATTCCCGGCGTCGACGCGCGGTCCATCGCCATCAATGCCGGCACCGCCTCCTCCAGGCTGATGCGCGAGGAGATCAGCTTCGATGGCTCCATCCGGCCGGCTGCGATCATCGATAGCATAACATCATAGCGCCAGGCCTGCATGCCATGGCTGCCATAGATCTCGAGCTCGTGGCCGATCACCTGCGCCATGGGAATCTGCGGCGTCGAGTGCTCGCCGAGCATCAGCCCGACCTGGACGTGCCGACCCCGCCGTCGGAGATTCTTGATTGAGTTGAAACAGGTCACCGGATGCCCGAGCGCATCGATCGAAACATGCGCCCCGCCCCTGGTGATCTCCCGCACCGCCTCGACGGGATCATCGATCTCGCTAGCGTTGATGGTCGCGACAGCGCCGCAGGCGCGAGCCAGCGCCAGCTTCTCTTCGGAGAGATCGATGCCGATTGCGTTTGCCCCGAGCGCCGTGGCGATCATGATGGCCGAGAGGCCGACGCCGCCGCAGCCATGCACCGCGATCCACTCGCCGGGTGCAGTTCGGGCCTGGTCAGCCACGGCGCGGAACGAAGTGGCGAACCGGCAGCCGAGGCTGGCGGCGGTCGCGTCATCGATCTCTTCCGGCAGATGCACGAGATTGGTGTCGGCATAGCCGATCGCAACATATTCCGCGAACGAGCCCCAGTGGGTAAATCCGGGCTGGAACTGGTTCGGGCAAACCTGCTGATTGCCAGAATGGCATTCGCCGCAGTGACCGCAACCGGAGACGAAGGGGACCGTCACCCGGTCGCCGACCTTGAAACGCATCACGCCCCTGCCCGTCGCCACCACCTCTCCGGCGAGCTCGTGGCCCGGTACATGCGGCAGGCGGATATCCGGGTCGTGCCCCATCCAGCCATGCCAGTCGCTGCGGCAAAGACCGGTGGCGCCGACCTTGATGACGACGCCGTCTTGGCCTGGAGTAGGATCGGGAAGTGTCAGGATTTGCGGCGCCTTCTCGAAGGCGTCGTAGAGCATGGCTTTCATAGGGTCCCTCGTTTGCCCGGAGCATAGCTCGCGGGAACGGTCGGTCAATCGGCGAAACCCGACAGAAGTTTAACCTCAGGAACCTGGAAAGCCGCGCCGCCGCCATTCGCTGCGTGGGACAGGAGCGCCGATGCGGAAGGCGAAGCTCAACACCTTGGTGGCGTCATCGTCGATCTGGCAGCGGAAGCTCAGATCGTACCATGCCCCTTCGGCGCGAAATGCGGTTCGACGAAGCTCGAGCACGGTGCCTTCCGAAAGCGGGGATCGCGGGATGAAGTCGGGATCCTGCGGGGGCGAGGCATTGCGCAATTGCTCGGTCAGTTCCGTCTCGCACAGCTGGGTCGCCCGCATGGCGCGGGGCATGCCCTCCATCGCCGTGCGCGCAACGGGGTCTTCCGTGATGTCCGGGGAAAACAGCGTTCTCGCCTCGGCCAGCGTCTCGGCAGGCTCCTCGGCCGGCTGCTCCGGTGTCTCGGCAGCCTCCGCGCTGGCCTCCGGTGGCGCAGTTGTCAGGCCGGCGACTTCGGCATCGTCCTGCGGTTCGGCAGCCAGTTCCTCCGGCGCTTCAGGCGGGGGTGTCTGCGAAGCTTGGTCCTCTTGTTCCTGCTCTTGCGGTCCTTCGGCCCCTTCCTCGGACGAATTGCCCTCGGGCGAGACACGCGGTCCCGTGGTTTCCTCACCGAACTCGAAGACGGGCCGGAGCGTCGGGATGGGCGGTGCCGCGGCGGCCTCTTCCTCGGCAGGCGGCTCCGGCGCCTGATCCT
This sequence comes from Pseudorhizobium halotolerans, assembly GCF_902153235.2. Taxonomy (NCBI): domain Bacteria; kingdom Pseudomonadati; phylum Pseudomonadota; class Alphaproteobacteria; order Hyphomicrobiales; family Rhizobiaceae; genus Pseudorhizobium; species Pseudorhizobium halotolerans. The sequence continues at coordinate 1,165,114 of NZ_CABFWE030000005.1, forward strand.
CCTCGACGGGTGGCGGTGGGGGCGGTTCCCCGGCAGGTTCCTGCTCCGCCGGCTCGGACTCGGGTTCCGGTTCCGGCTCGGGTTCGGGAGGAGGTTCGACGATCTCCACCGTCACCGTCTCCTCTTCCGGCGGTGTCGGCAACTCCAGCGGCAGGCCGACAATCAGGATCGCAGCGACAAGAAGATGCGCAACGACGGAGACCGGAATGCCCCATCGAAAATCGCTGCGCGGCTTGTACTGATCATCCTGCATGGTCGTCGATGTAAGGCTCCTGCCAGACAAGATCGATAGCCGCGGCCATATTCGGCGCAAAAAGAAACCCGGCCGCAAGGCCGGGTCCATGTCTGGTATCAAGGGCTGCTTAGCTGTCCAGGAAGCTCCGGAGCTTCCGTGACCGGCTCGGATGCTTCAGCTTGCGTAGCGCCTTCGCCTCGATCTGGCGGATACGCTCGCGCGTCACCGAGAACTGCTGGCCGACTTCTTCGAGCGTATGGTCGGTGTTCATGCCGATGCCGAAGCGCATGCGCAGCACGCGCTCTTCGCGCGGCGTGAGCGAAGCGAGGACACGGGTCGTCGTCTCGCGCAGGTTTGCCTGGATGGCCGCATCGATCGGCAGCAGCGCGTTCTTGTCCTCGATGAAATCACCGAGGTGGCTGTCTTCTTCGTCACCTACGGGGGTTTCGAGCGAGATCGGCTCCTTGGCGATCTTCAGGACCTTGCGGACCTTTTCGAGCGGCATGGCGAGCTTTTCCGCCAGTTCTTCCGGCGTCGGCTCGCGGCCGATCTCGTGCAGCATCTGGCGTGAGGTGCGGACGATCTTGTTGATTGTCTCGATCATATGCACCGGAATGCGGATCGTGCGGGCCTGGTCGGCGATTGAACGGGTGATCGCCTGTCGGATCCACCAGGTGGCATAGGTCGAGAACTTGTAGCCGCGGCGATACTCGAACTTGTCGACCGCTTTCATCAGGCCGATATTGCCTTCCTGGATGAGATCCAGGAACTGCAGGCCGCGGTTCGTGTACTTCTTGGCGATCGAGATCACGAGACGCAGGTTGGCCTCGACCATTTCCTTCTTGGCGATGCGGGCTTCCCGTTCGCCCTTCTGGACCATCGACACGATGCGGCGGAACTCGGCAATCGAAATGCCGGTCTCGGTCGCAAGGTTCTGGATCTCCTGGCGGATCTCGCGGATCGTCTGGTTCTCCTCGCGGGCGAAATCCTTCCAGCCGCGTGCGGAGAGGTTGGCGATCGACTTCATCCAGTTCGGGTCGAGTTCGGCACCCTGATACTGCTCCAGGAACGAATCGCGCTTGACGCCATAGGATTCGGCCAGCCGAAGCAAGCGGCCTTCATTCTGCATCAAGCGCTTGGAGATGTCGTAGAGCTGCTCGACGAGGCTCTCGATGCGGTTCTGGTTGAGCGACAGCGACTTCACTGCCGTGATCAGCTGATCCTTGAGCTCCTTGTAGCGACGCTCCTGGCCGGACGACAGCGTGCCGGTGCAGGAGAGGCGCGCCTCGACCTGCTGGTCCTGAAGCTTGCGCAGCTTCTTGTAGGTGTCGGCGATGACGTCGAGGGTTTCCATGACCTGCGGACGCAGTTCCGCTTCCATGGCGGCAAGAGACAGGCTCGACTCGTCGTCGTCCTCTTCTTCCTCTTCCGCAGGCAGGCCTTCACCGCCGACGGCCGTGATGTCGTCGTCGTTTGCGGCAGTCCGCGTCTTGCGGGCCTTTTCCTTCTCTTCGGCCGCCTTGCGGTCGGCTTCGATCTTCTCAGGGCTCTGGAACTGCGGGGCAGCCTTTGCCTCGGGACCGGAATAGGTGGTTTCGAGATCGATGATCTCGCGCAGGAGCGTCGTGCCTTCGTTGAGTTCATCGCGCCAGATGATCAGCGCCTGGAACGTCAGCGGGCTTTCGCACAGGCCCGCGATCATCGTCTCGCGGCCGGCCTCAATGCGCTTGGCGATGGCGATCTCACCCTCGCGAGAAAGAAGCTCCACCGAGCCCATCTCGCGCAGGTACATGCGCACCGGATCGTCGGTACGATCGGTGGGCTCCTTCTTCTTTGCAGTCGCGAGCGCGGTGCCGGAGGTCGGGGCGATTTCGCCACCCTCGCTCTCACCATCGTCGGAGCTGTCGTCGTCGTCGGCGGTGGCCTCTTCGGCCTCGTCATCCTCGACGACATTGATCCCCATGTCCGACAACATGGACATGGTATCCTCGATCTGTTCGGACGTGACCTCTTCGGAGGGCAGGACCGAATTCAGCTCGTCCATCGTCACATAGCCGCGCTTCTTGGCGGCCTTGATCATCTTCTTGACCGCGTCATCCGAAAGATCGAGAAGCGGTCCATCCTGCGTACCTTCGCGCTCGGTTTCCGCTTCTTCGTTCTCTTTGACTTTGGTTGCCATGAATTTTCGCTTTCCCTGAACGCCACCTCGCCGCGGTGGCCGCCGGCTGGGATCAAGTCCTCAACCGCGAATCACTGTTCAACACGTACGGAATGATCTTTAATTCCGGATTACCACCGAGGCGGACGTCAACTGCCGAGACCGCTGGTCCACGCATCGCCGCTCGTGGCCCGGTGTGCTTGACCCACTCCACCTTTTCTGCCTGCTGTGGTGATTCCCACAAATTAACGCTCCGTCAAGCTTTTCTAAGGCGATCAGCCTGTGAAAAGTGGAAAAACCGTCTGTCTCTTGGGCTTCGAGGTCTACGCGCACACGTTTCGCCCGATATGTAGTCAGTGGTCGTAGAATGACAAGGGCATCCACCGCCCTCTAGCCCTCAACGGCCACTGCTACACCCACAGGCCTTCCTCGAACTCCTGATTCGCTTCAGCCATGACTGACGGCAGGTCCCTTTACCCGTCCCGACATGACGCCGAACCCGTCGATGATCGCCTCCTGGTTTTCCAGCCGCGCAATTTCCAGTTGGACCTCCGAAAGAGCCCTGATCAGCGCCGACCCTCGCTCGACCTCGTCCGAACCGGCTTCCGCCAGTTCGCGCTCCAGTTCGATCTTCTGCCACCGCAGCTCCTTGTTGCGGGAATGTAGGGCAAAGGCTTGGCGGTAGGCCTGCACAACATCATGCAGGTCAGCCTCCTCGGTCGCCGTCCAAAGGCGTGCATTGCGAATCTGCTGGTTCATCACCTTCAGAAGCGCCTCGAAGCCGTTCTCCTCCAACTGTTCCTTCAGATTCTCACGCTCCAGCGGCGCTCCGGCCTTCGCCACCACCGTCAGGAGGCAGGACCAGAAGCGTTGCAGGTCGCGGTTCTCGAACTCGATGCCGGCAATTTCGTCATAGTCCTGCAGCAGGAGCTCCGGATGGTTGACGACGGTCAGCGCCAGCACGCTTTCGCGCAATGCCGGCAGGTCCCGGTGACCGCGGACGAGTCCGGATCGCGCCAACCGGTCTGACACGGCGACACCGCGTCCCGCAGCCCTTGGGCCTTGCGGTGCCTGTCCGCGATCCTGACCCTGTCTGCCACTCCTCGGCTGGAAGTTCTGGCGCCGGTCGCCTCCCCGTCCTGCCGACTGGAAAAAAGCGTTCAACCGCTCGCGGACGTCCTGCTGGTAATGGCGACGCACATTCTCGTCCGCGATCACCGACACGACCTGCTTTAGCCGTGCCTCAAGCTCGGCGCGCTTTTCTGGCGTGTCGAAATTGGCACCTGCCGTTTCACGCATCCAGATCATTTCGGCCAGCGGCCGAGCCTCCGCGAGCACCCGATCGAAAGGTGCCCGCCCCTCATGGCGGACGAGATCGTCCGGATCCTTGCCTTCCGGCAGAAGCGCGAAGCGGACGGAACGCCCTGGCTTGAGGAAGGGCAGCGCGAGGTCGGCGGCGCGATTTGCTGCCCGCACACCGGCGCCGTCGCCGTCGAAGCACAGCACCGGCTCCGGCGACATCCGCCACAGCAGGTCGAGCTGGTTTTCGGTCAGCGCTGTGCCGAGGGGCGCCACCGCGTTTTCCACGCCCGTCTGGTGGAGCGCGATGACGTCCATATATCCTTCCACGGCGATGATCGTCGTGCTGTCGCGCTCCCCCGCCCGTCCCTGCGCAGCGCGCCGGGCCCGAGCGAAATTGTAGAGCACTTGGCCCTTGTGGAAGAGCTCCGTCTCGTTGGAGTTGAGATATTTCGCCGGCGCATCGGGCGCCATGGCGCGGCCTCCGAAGGCGATCACCTTCTCGCGCGCCGACAGGATCGGAAACATGATGCGGTCGCGGAACCGGTCGTAGGAGACTGCAATCCCCTCCCCGTGCACGACGAGCCCGCAAGCCTCGATCTGCTCCTTCGACACACCCTTGCCGGCAAGATGCTCCTTCAGCGCGTTCCGGCTCTCGGGAGCGTAGCCCAGACGGAATGTCTCGATCGTCCTGCCGGTCAGCCCGCGGTCGCGCAGATAGGCTCGCGCCTTTGCGCCGGCCGCAGTCTGCAACTGGTCCTGGAAGAAGCGCGTCGCCATCTCCATGACGTCGAGGAGCGACATACGCTCCTTTTCCCGCCGCTCTGCCTGCGGATCGGGCTGAGGCAGGGCGATTCCCGCCATGTCGGCAATCTGCTGGACGGCCTCCGGAAAGCTCATCCCCTCAAGTTCGGTCAGGAAGCGGAAATGGTCGCCGGAAACGCCGCAGCCGAAGCAATGGTAGCGGCCCTTGCGATCCTCGCAGTGAAAGCTCGGGCTCTTTTCACCGTGGAAGGGGCAGCAGGCCCAGTAGTCGCCGCGCGAGATATTGGTTTTCTTGCGATCCCACGTGACGCGACGCCCGACGACTGCCGAGATCGGCACTCGGTCGCGGATTTCGTCGAGAAAACTGTTGGAGAAGCGCATCATTACCTCAAGGCAGACTGTTCCTATAATGCCTGCGGCTTCATCTATCCATCGTCGAAGGAAACATACACGCTATCCACAGTCCCGGCGTGCGGAAACAGAAAGGGCGGAGTCTTCGAGACCCCGCCCCTCCCGACAATTATCGGCGGCTGCATTACTTCAGCATGTCCTTGACCATGCCGGACGCCTTGGCGAAGTCCATCTGGCCGGGGTACTTCTCCTTCAGTGCGTTCATGCACTTGCCCATGTCCCGCAGGCCTTGGGCACCTGTCTCGCTGATGACGGACTGGCAGAGCTGACGGACCTTCTCCTCCGGCAGTTGCTCCGGCATGAAGCTCTTGATGACGCCGATTTCCTCGCGCTCCTGCGTCGCAAGCTCGGCGCGTCCGGCTTCCTCGTAGATTTTCGCGGACTCTTCGCGCTGCTTCACCATCTTCTGCAGGATCTGCATGATCTCGTCATCGCTGACGGGATCCTTGCCGACGCCACGATTGGCGATGTCGCGATCCTTAATCGCCGTCTGTATGAGACGTACGGTCGAAAGGCGCCGGTTGTCCTTGGCCTTCATCGCGTCCTTCATTGCACTGGCGAGCTTATCTCGCATCATTGTCTCTGCTCCTTCGGAAAGCCGGCGCATGGATGGAATTGCGGCTTTTCCTTGTCATTCGGGCGGCCCTCATAGACAAGCATTCGGCTTCGATCAAATCAAATCCGCCAAGCCCTTGATTTCCATGGATGCGAATTCCACGTAGAAAGAACTCGGCCTAGATTGACCGCTCCGCGCGCTTTGTCTATTTTCCGGCACCTGCACGAGATTTAGGTATTCAAGGCTACGCGGGTCGTCCTGCGCGCCTTTTTTCTGCGACCATAGATGGCCCACGCACCCTGCGACTTCAAGTGGCGGGGCCTGCGGGCAGAAGGATAGAGATGACCGCGACTGCTCCCTGGACAAGCAAGAAACCCACCGCCATTCTCGTTCTCGCGGATGGCACGGTGATCGAAGGCATCGGCGTCGGAGCAACCGGCAAGGCGACGGCGGAAGTCTGCTTCAACACCTCGCTCACGGGCTACCAGGAAATCCTGACGGATCCCTCCTATATCGGCCAGATACTCACCTTCACCTTTCCCCATATCGGCAATATCGGCACCAACGAGGAAGACATCGAGGATCTGACGCCTGCCGCCCGGCACGGCGCCGTCGGCGTGATCTTCAAGGCCGACATCACCGAGCCGTCGAACTATCGTGCTGCCAAGCATCTCGACGAGTGGCTGAAGTCGCGCGGCATCATCGGCCTCTCAGGCATTGACACGCGCGCCCTCACCGCCTGGATCCGCGAGAATGGCGCCCCCAACGCAGTCATCGCGCATGATCCGAACGGCGTCTTCGACATTGAGGCATTGAAGGCGGAGGCACGCGCCTGGAGCGGCATCGAAGGCCTCGACCTTGCCCGGGAAGCCACCTCAGGCCAGTCGTCGCAGTGGACACAGACGCCCTGGGTCTGGAACGAGGGATATGGCGAGTCGAACCCAGACGAGGCCAAGTACCACATCGTCTGCGTGGACTACGGCGTGAAGCGCAACATCCTGCGGCTGTTCGCGGGTCTCGACTGTAAGGTGACCATCGTCCCCGCCCAGACCTCGGCGGAAGACATCATGGCGCTGAACCCGGATGGCGTCTTCCTCTCGAACGGACCGGGCGACCCGGCCGCCACCGGCGACTATGCAGTGCCGATGATTCAGCAGGTCCTCGACAAGGACATCCCGACCTTCGGCATCTGCCTTGGCCACCAGATGCTCGGCCTCGCTCTAGGCGCAACGACCGTCAAGATGCATCAGGGACATCACGGCGGAAACCATCCCGTGAAGGACCACACGACCGGCAAGGTTGAGATCGTCTCGATGAACCACGGCTTCGCGGTCGATGCGAACACGCTTCCGGAAGGCGTTGAAGAGACTCACATTTCTCTCTTCGACGGCTCCAACTGCGGACTACGCGTCAGCGGCAAGCCGATCTTTTCGGTCCAGCATCACCCGGAAGCCTCGCCGGGGCCGCAGGACAGCCACTACCTGTTCCGGCGCTTCATCAACATGGTGCGCGAACGCAAGGGCGAGCCGGCGCTCGCCGAGCGCTGATCCCGAACGTTCAAGGCCCGCGCAAGCGGGCCTTTTTCATTTGGATCGCACGAGGAGGTAGAAGCGACCGCAGAGCATCGCGGCCGCGGCGGCAAGACCGGTGACGAAGCCGAACCAGACGCCCGGGCCGCCATAGCCCAGCGGGAAGGCGAAGATCCAGGCACAGGCAAAGCCGATCGGCCAGTAAGCGATTAGCGCGAGAACCATCGGGATCGTGGTGTCCTTGAGCCCCCGCAGAAGTCCCGCCCCCACCGCCTGCAATCCGTCCGCCAGCTGGAACACGCCCGCAATCACGATCAGCGTTGCCGCATAGTCCAGCACCGCCTGCGCGTCCTCCCGCGTCGTGTCGAGAAAGAGCCCACCGAGCACCCGCGGCAGAAGGGCAAACAGCGTGCTTCCGCAGATCGAGAAGACGAGACTGACCAGCAGTATTGCGACCGCCGCACGCCTTACCCCCTGCATGTCACGCCGGCCGTAGGCGAGCCCGACCCGCACCGTCGCAACCTGCGCCAGCCCGAGGGGTATCATGAAGGCGATGGACGCCAGTTGCAGCGCGATACCATGGGCCGCGAGTTCTCTGGTTCCGATCGTGCCGATCATCAGCGACGCGGCTGCAAAGAGGCTCGTCTCGGCAAGGATCGTGAAGCTGATCGGCAGGCCGAGCACGAGGTTTTCGCGGATGGCGCCCCAGTCGGCGCGCCAGAAGCGGACGAACAGCTCGTAGAGGTGGGTCTGCGCGCGGCTCTCGATGTAGACGATCATCGCGACACAGCCGATCGTGCTGGCACAGACCGAGGCAACGGCCGCCCCGACCAGACCCCAGGCGGGTGCACCGAAGTTCCCGAAGATCAGGGCATAGTTGAGGAGCGCATTCGTCAGGAACATGCCGATCGTGACATAGAGAATGATGCTCCCGCGCTCCAGGCCGCTCAGGAAGCTGCGAAGAACCATGAGCGTCAGGGCCGGAAAGACGCCCCATTGCGCCACGCGCAGATAATCCTGCGCAAGCGTCGCGACCTGCTCCTCCTGCCCCAGCAGCATCAGGATCGGCTTGGAGAAGAACAGGATCGGGAACGTGAGAAGCCCATAGGCCAGCACGACCCAGATCCCCATCCGCACCGCACGTCGCACGGAGGTCACATCACCCTGCCCGACGGCATGAGCCACCATGGGAACGACCGCCGCTGCGAACCCTGAGCCGAAGATAAAGACGATGAAGAAGGCCTGACTTCCGAGCACGACAGCCGCCAGTTCTACCGTCCCCAACCAGCCAACCATGATGACGTCGGTGGTGTTGATCGCCATCTGCGCCAGTTGCGCCCCCACAAAAGGGATGCCGAGGCCGATGGTCGAACGGATATGGTGCCCCCAGGCATTCACACCGTTTGGCGGGTTGGATGAGATGGTGTGGCTGGACATGCGGCGTCTCCAGGCGCAAAAACGCCGCCTCCAGACCTGGCAAGCGGCGGCGCGGCGTCGATGCCATACCTACCGGCGGGCGCAAGCCGCAACAATCCACCAACAGTCAATGTTATTGATGCGACCGCCAAGAATGTTGATGGCAGACGGGAACCAATGCCGCACGGATGCGGAACGGAAACACTCGCAGGTTGCCGAGGCTTACAGATCGGCGGAGAAGGTGTCGCAGGCGTTGACATCACCGCTCTCGAAACCGCGGCGGAACCATTCCATCCGCTGCGCCGAAGTGCCGTGGTTGAAGCTTTCCGGCACCACATACCCCTGGCTGCGCTTCTGCAGCGTATCGTCGCCGATCTGCTGCGCGGCAATGAGGGCCTCCTCGAGGTCACCCTGTTCGAGCAGGCCCCGCTGGTCGGTGAACTTGGCCCAGACGCCGGCAAAGCAGTCAGCCTGCAATTCCACGCGAACCGACATGCGATTGGCCTCGACTTCGCTCATCCGCTGCCGCGCCTGGTTGAAGCGCGGCAACACACCTATGAGGTTCTGAACGTGGTGACCGACTTCATGGGCGATCACGTAGGCTTCCGCGAAATCGCCTGCTGCACCGAACTTCTGCTTGAGCTCTTGAAAGAAGGAGGTGTCGAGATAGACCTTCTGGTCGCCGGGGCAGTAAAAGGGCCCCGTGGCGGCGGAAGCAAAGCCACAGGCAGACTGCACCTGGCCCGAGAAAAGCACGAGTGTCGGTTCGCGGTAATTCTCGCCGCTCGCCTGGAAGATGCCGTTCCAGGTATCCTCGGTCTCGGCAAGCACCGTCCGGATGAAAGCCGCGGCCTCGTCGTCTGCCGGAGCGCTGCTGGTTTGCTGCTCGTAGCCGCCACCATCGAGGCCGATATCGCCTCCCGACAGCAATGTCAGCGGGTTGATGCCGAGAATCCACGAGATGATCAGGATCAGGACGATGCCGCCGATGCCGATGCCGCCACCGGCCCGGCGAACGCCACCACGTCCGACGGGGATCCGCATGCCGCCACGCCCGAACGGACTACGTCCTCCGGCCCCGCGCCGATCCTCGACATTGCTCGACTGGCGGCGACCTCTCCATTCCATCTCACGCTCTCCTCAGGCTCTTGTGGACCATACAACGCGGCGAAGGCAAAGACGATCCAGTCCCACATCACCTAACGTTCTAGGCGACCCGCAGGGCGCTCTTTCCCGGCAGGAAGATCGTCAGAAGCCCCAGCGCCGGCAGGAGGGCGCAAATGGTATAGACCGTGGAAAGGCCATAGCTGTCCGCGAGCACGCCGAGAAGTGCTGCGGCGATGCCGCCGACGCCGAAGGCGATGCCGAAGAAGATGCCGGCGATCATGCCCACCCGCCCCGGAACGAGTTCCTGCGCCATTACGACAATGGCGGGGAAGGAGGAGGCCATGAGAAAGCCGATGATTGCCGACAGAAGGATCGTCATCGGCAGGTTGGCGAAGGGCATCGCGAGGGTAAAGGGCAGCACGCCGAGGATCGAGATCCAGATTACCACCTTCGACCCGAACCGGTCGCCGACCTGCCCGCCTACGACGGTGCCCAGCGCAATCGAGCCCAGGAACACGAAGAGCATGATCTGCGACTGCTGCACGGTGACCCCGAAGCGTTCGATCACGAAGAAGGTGTAGTAACTGCTGATCGAGGCCATGTACGCATTCTTGGAGAAGGTCAGGATCGTCAGCACTACGAGCGCGACCACCACCGCACGTCTGGGAAGACTGTGAGCGTGAAGCGCCTTCTTGCGTGCCTTGCTGGCGAGCATGTGCGCCTTGTACCAGCGTGCGATCCAGGTGAGTACGATGATGCCGAGCAGTGCGATGCCGGAAAACCAGGCGACACTGCCCTGCCCGTTCGGGACGATCAAAAAGGCCGCAAGCAGGGGCCCGATCGACTGGCCGAAATTGCCGCCCACCTGGAAGGTCGCCTGGGCAAAGCCATAGCGGCCGCCGGCGGCGAGACGGGCGACGCGGGATGCCTCAGGGTGGAAGACGGCGGAGCCGATCCCCACCATGGCCGCGGCAAGCACGAGGATCACGTAGGTATGGGATCCGGCCAGCAGCAGCAGGCCGAGAAAGGTCGAGCCCATACCGATGGGCAACGAGTAGGGGTACGGCTTCTTGTCGGTGATCGTCCCGATGATCGGTTGCAGCAGCGATGCGGTGCACTGGAAGGCAAGCGTCAGCAGGCCGATCTGCCAGAAGTCCAGATTGAAATCGGCCTTCAGCATCGGGTAGATCGCCGAGATCATCGACTGCATGATGTCGTTGAGCATGTGGCAGAAGCTTGTCGCCAGGATGATCGGCAGAACGGTCTTCTCGGCCACGGCGGTCGCTGGCGTGCCGATCGGCTGGGAGGTGGCATCGACCATGAAGTCTTCTCCATGCACTACGCGGCTGCGTCGCCATGCCGCGGAAAACTGCAGGTCTATTCCTGCGGATTCGTCCTGTCCATGCCAATGAACCGGCTCGCAGTACGGCTGTCTGCAATTCCTCTTTCCTTGCCCATATTGGGCGCCATCAATTCCTGTCGATTTGGCAAATTATGGGGTTCCGTTCGCCTCGACATTTGCCTATAAGCCGCGTCTAGCCTCAAAAGACCAAGCTCATGCGCCCGGCCGGTGAACCTTCCACCTTGGCCGGTTTTTCGCGCAGCCAGGAAACGGAAAGAAGCTATGCCCAAGCGCCAAGACATCAAATCGATCCTCATCATCGGCGCGGGTCCGATCGTCATCGGCCAGGCATGCGAGTTCGACTATTCCGGCACCCAGGCCTGCAAGGCGCTGCGCGAGGAAGGCTACCGGGTGATCCTGGTCAACTCCAACCCGGCGACCATCATGACCGATCCGGGTCTCGCCGACGCGACCTATGTCGAGCCGATCACCCCGGAAGTCGTGGCCAAGATCATCGCCAAGGAGCGTCCCGACGCACTCCTGCCGACCATGGGCGGCCAAACGGCCCTCAACACGGCGCTCTCGCTGAAGCGCATGGGCGTACTCGACCGCTACAACGTGGAGATGATCGGCGCCAAGCCGGAAGCCATCGACAAGGCCGAGGACCGTGCCCTCTTCCGCGAGGCGATGGCGAAGATCGGGCTCGAGACGCCGAAGTCGATGCTCGCCAATGCGACGGAGATCAAGGAAAAGGATCGTAACGCGCACGAAGCGGAACGCGCGAAACTGCGTTCAAGCCTTTCCGGTGACGCGCTGGACAAGGCACTCGACGAACTCGAGAACCAGTGGAACCTCGGCGAGACCGATCGCAAGCAGCGCTACATGAGCCATGCCATGGCGATCGCCGCCCAGGCAATCGACGTTGTCGGCCTGCCGGCTATCATTCGTCCCTCCTTCACGCTCGGCGGCACGGGCGGTGGCATCGCCTACAACCGCTCCGAATTCTTCGAGATCGTCGGATCGGGCCTCGACGCCTCGCCCACGACCGAGGTCCTGATCGAGGAGTCGGTGCTCGGCTGGAAGGAGTATGAGATGGAGGTGATCCGCGACAAGGCGGACAACTGCATCATCATCTGCTCGATCGAGAATATCGACCCGATGGGCGTCCACACGGGCGATTCCATCACGGTCGCGCCGGCACTGACGCTGACGGACAAGGAATACCAGATCATGCGCAACGCCTCGATTGCGGTGCTGCGCGAGATCGGCGTGGAAACTGGCGGCTCCAACGTGCAGTTCGCCGTCAACCCGAAGGACGGTCGCCTCGTCGTCATCGAGATGAACCCGCGCGTCTCGCGCTCCTCGGCACTTGCCTCCAAGGCCACCGGCTTCCCCATCGCCAAGGTCGCGGCAAAGCTCGCCATCGGCTACACGCTGGACGAGCTGGAAAACGACATCACCGGCGGCGCCACGCCTGCCTCCTTTGAGCCGTCGATCGACTACGTCGTCACCAAGATCCCGCGCTTTGCCTTCGAGAAGTTCCCCGGCGCCGAGCCGACGCTAACCACTGCCATGAAGTCGGTCGGCGAGGTCATGGCGATCGGCCGGACGTTCGCTGAGTCGCTGCAGAAGGCGCTTCGCGGCCTGGAGACCGGCCTCACGGGCCTCGACGAGATCGAGATTCCCGGCCTGGAAGATGGCGAGAACGCCAACAACGCCATCCGCGCCGCCATCGGCACCCCGACGCCGGATCGCCTGCGCATGGTTGTCCAGGCTTTGCGCATGGGCATGTCCGAAGCCGACGTCCACGAAGGCTGCAAGATCGACCCGTGGTTCATCAGCCAGTTCAAGGCGATCGTCGACATGGAAGCGCGCGTGCGCGAGCACGGCCTGCCGACCGACGCCGAGAACCTGCGCATGCTGAAGGCCATGGGCTTCTCCGACGCCCGCCTTGCCTCTCTCTCCGGCAAGCGTCCGAAGGAAGTTGCCGAACTGCGGAACGGTCTGAACGTGCGCCCGGTCTTCAAGCGCATCGACACCTGCGCCGCCGAGTTCGCCTCGCCGACCGCCTACATGTACTCCACCTACGAGACGCCGTTCGTCGGCGCGCTCCGCTCCGAAGCTCAGGTTTCCGACCGCAAGAAGGTCGTCATCCTCGGCGGTGGCCCCAACCGCATCGGCCAGGGGATCGAGTTCGACTACTGCTGCTGCCACGCCGCCTTCGCCCTGAAGGATGCCGGTTTCGAAGCGATCATGATCAACTGCAATCCGGAAACAGTCTCCACCGACTACGACACCTCCGACCGTCTCTATTTCGAGCCGCTGACGGCAGAAGACGTGATCGAAATCCTGCGCGCCGAGCAGGAGAAGGGCGAAGTCGTCGGCGTCATCGTCCAGTTCGGCGGCCAGACCCCGCTGAAGCTTGCGGAAGCGCTGGAAAAGAACGGTATCCCGATCCTCGGCACGGCGCCCGACATGATCGACCTCGCCGAAGATCGCGACCGCTTCCAGAAGCTCCTGATGAAGCTCGACCTCATGCAGCCGAACAACGGCATCGCCTATTCGGTGGAGCAGGCGCGCCTCGTTGCCGCCGAGATCGGCTTCCCACTGGTCGTGCGCCCGTCATATGTCCTCGGCGGCCGGGCGATGCAGATCATTCATTCTGAATCCATGCTGCAGACCTATCTGCTCGACACGGTTCCGGGCCTTGTCCCCGAAGACATCAAGCAGCGTTACCCGAACGACAAGACCGGGCAGATCAACACCCTGCTTGGCAAGAACCCGCTGCTGTTCGACAGCTACCTGACCAATGCCGTGGAAGTGGACGTCGATGCGCTGTGCGACGGCGAGAGCGTCTTCGTCTCCGGCATCATGGAGCATATCGAGGAAGCTGGCATCCACTCCGGCGACTCGGCCTGCTCGCTGCCGGTCCGCTCGCTCTCGAAGGAGACGGTGGACGAACTGGAACGCCAGACGACGGCGCTTGCCAAGGCGCTCAATGTCGGCGGCCTGATGAACGTGCAGTACGCCATCAAGGACGGCACGATCTACGTCTTGGAGGTCAACCCACGCGCATCGCGTACCGTGCCTTTCGTGGCCAAGACCATCGGCGCGCCAATCGCCAAGATTGCCGCCCGCATCATGGCTGGCGAGAAGCTGGACGCAGCGATCGGCGCCTATGGCAAAAGGCCGGACCCGCGCAACCTGAAGCACATCGCCGTTAAAGAAGCCGTCTTCCCGTTTGCCCGCTTCCCCGGCGTCGACACGCTTCTCGGGCCGGAGATGCGCTCCACCGGCGAGGTCATCGGCCTCGATACCGATTTTGCGCTGGCCTTCGCCAAGAGCCAGCTCGGCGCCGGCGTCGAACTGCCGCGCGACGGCACGGTCTTCGTATCGGTCCGTGACGAGGATAAGCAGCGCGTCCTGCCGGCGATCCGCATCCTGACGGAGATCGGCTTCAAGGTTCTCGCGACTGGCGGCACCCAGCGCTTCCTGGCCGAACAGGGCATTGCCGCGACCAAGATCAACAAGGTGCTCGAAGGTCGCCCGCATATCGAGGACGCTATCCGCAACCGTCAGGTCCAGCTCGTCATCAACACGACCGACGGCAACAAGGCGATCTCGGATTCCAAGTCGCTGCGCCGCGCGACGCTGATGCAGAAGGTGCCCTATTACACCACCATGGCCGGCGCCGAGGCGGCCGCCATGGCCATCCGGGCGCTGAAGGCCGGCAACCTCGAGGTTCGCCCGCTGCAGAGCTACTTCTAACCAGCATTCAGGAACCGGTCAGCCGATGTTGACCGGTTCCTTTTTCTGCTGTATTTAGCCTTTCAGTTAATTAACTGGATGGCTAACCATGGCCGATGCCCTTTCGCAGACATTCGCCGCCCTTGCCGACCCCACGCGCCGCGCCATCCTCGCGCGGCTGGCAAGGGGAGAGGCGACCGTTAACGAGCTGGCCGGCCCCTTCGACATGAGCCTGCCCGCCGTGTCCAAACACCTGAAGGTTCTGGAGAGAGCAAAGCTGATCTCCCGCAGCCGCACGGCGCAGTGGCGCCCTTGCCGGCTGGAGCCCGAGACGCTGAAGACCGTCGATGGCTGGCTCGGCGACTACCGCTCCCTCTGGGAACACAGGCTGGATCGGCTCGAGGGTTATCTCGCGACATTGAACACGGAAGAGAAGGAAGAGCAAAAATGACGGAGAAGATGGAGATCCTCAACGACCGCCTGTTCGAGGTCGACCCGCCTACCCTCTTCGACGCTTTCGCCGACCCGGAGAAGCTGACGCGATGGTGGGGGCCGCACGGCTTCACCAACCGGATCGATGAGTTCGACTTCCGCCCCGGCGGCGACTGGCGCATCACGATGACGGCTTCGAACGGCACCGACTTCGACAACCACTCGACATTCCAAGAAGTCGTGCCCACCGAGCGGATCGTCTTCCTGCATCACCTCCCCATGCACGTCTACACCATGGAGATGCAGTTCGTCGGCGAAAGCGGCGGCACCCGGCTCCATTGGCGCATGCTCTTCGAGCCGACCGAAGAAACCCTGCAGCTCAAGAAGTTCATTGCCGCCGCGAACGAGCAGAATTTCGATCGCCTCGAAGCCCTCCTCCAACAGCTGAACGAAGGACGCTGACATGACGACAGTACGAGACAGCAACAGGATCATTGAGGTCGACCGACTCATCTCCGCCCCGCCGGAACTCGTCTTCAAGATGCTGACGGAGGCAAGACACCTCGATAAATGGTGGGGCCCCGATGGCTTCAGGACTGAAACGCACGAGATGGACTTCTCCGTCGGTGGCCTCTGGCGCTACACGATGCATGGTCCGGACAAGGACTGGCCGAACTGGATCCGCTACAAGGAGATCACCCCGCCCGGCCGGATTGCCTATGACCATGGAGCCGAGATCGGAGAGCCCGCGTGGTTCGAGGGCACCATTACTCTTACGTCCGAAGGCGAAGGAACCCGCATCACGATCACCATCATCTTCCCCACGCCGGAAGCACGCGAAGAATCCATCAAGTTCGGCGCCGTCGAAGGCGGCAGGCAGACATTGGCGCGGCTCGACGCCTATGTCACGGCGCCGCTGACTCAGGCCTGAGCGATGGTCGACGCTTGTCAAATCTGACACTTGTCAAGCAGCCCGTTTCGATGAAATCTCCGCCGGTTTTTTCGGGAGAACAACGATGGCGGCACCTGTTGAAACGCCTGAACATGCAGGCAGGCGCGAATGGATTGGCCTGTCCGTCCTTTCGATCGCCTGCCTGATTTACTCCATGGATCTGTCGGTGCTGTTTCTGGCGGTGCCTGCAATCGTCGCCGATCTTGATCCGTCGGCGGCGCAACTCCTGTGGATCAATGACATCTACGGCTTCATGGTCGCAGGCTTCCTGATGACCATGGGAACCCTCGGCGACCGTATCGGCCGGCGGCGGGTCCTGTTGATCGGAGCGTTCGCCTTCGGCGTCGCGTCGGCCCTCGCCGCCTTTTCGCAGACAGCCGGACAACTGATCGCCTCACGAGCGCTGTTGGGTATCGCCGGAGCGACGATCGCTCCCTCGACCCTCTCGCTGATCGTCAACCTCTTCCGCAATGAAGCGGAGCGAAACAGGGCCATCGGCATCTGGGGCACGGCGTTCGCATTGGGAGGTCTCGTCGGCCCGCTGATCGGTGGATTGCTGCTTCAGTACTTCCACTGGGGTGCGGTCTTCCTCATCAACATTCCGGTCATGCTGGTGCTCCTGGCGGTGGCGCCGTTCCTGCTGCCGGAGTACAAGAGCGACGACGCCGGCCGCCTCGATCTCGTAAGCGTGGTGCTGTCACTGGCGACGGTTCTGCCCGTGATCTACGGCATCAAGCACATGGCCGCCGACGGGTTCGAGCTCATCCAGCTGCTGTATCTTGCCGTCGGGCTTTTCTTCGGCACCGTCTTCATTCGGCGCCAGACGCGGCTTTCCGATCCCCTGATCGACCTCGCCCTGTTCCGGAATCCCGCCTTCAACGCCTCACTGCTGGTCAATCTCGCGGGCATCTTCTTCGTCTTCGGCGTCTTCCTGTTCCAGAACCTCTTCCTTCAGCTCGTGCTCGGGCTCTCACCCCTGAAGGCCGCCCTCTGGTCCGCACCGTCAGCCTTCGTGTTCACGATCATGTCCTTGCAGGCCTACCGCTTCACAAACCACTTCGGCCCGATTAGGACCGTCCTCGGCGGGCTGGTGGTGAACGCGGTCGGCACGGCGGCCATGGCCGTCGCGGCTTACTCAGAGAGCCTGCTCGGCATCCTCGGCGCCAGCATGATCATCGGCCTCGGCTTCGTTCCCGTCATCCTGACGACCACCGGTCTGATCGTTGGCACGGCGCCGCCGGAGCGGGCGGGTTCAGCCTCGGCGATCTCGGAGACAAGCGCCGAGTTTGGTGGAGCGCTCGGCGTCGCCCTCCTCGGTAGCCTGGCAACGCTCGTCTACCGGACGGCGATGAACGGCACAGATCTTAGGGGGCTCAACGCCCAGCAGGCGGAAGCAGTGTCGGAGACCCTCGCCGGTGCAGTGGAGACTGCCCAGCAGCTTCCAATCTCGGCCTCGGCCATCTGGCTCCCGGCGGCAAAGAGCGGCTTCGCGCTGGGCTTTTCGCTCTGTTGCATCGTCGCCACCGCCACCTTGCTTCTCCTCGCCTTGCTTGCCCGCCGCGTCTATGCCGCCGCCCGGATCGACGAGAGCGCTTTGGCATCCCACTGAACCGGGCGCAGATCAACCGGTTCATGCAAAGCCTGCAGCAAGCCTTTGAACGGACTCCATATCCTGGCGGAAGCGGATCATCTCCTCCGCCTTCAGATCCGGATCCGGGATGCGCAGCAGATAGGACGGGTGGACGGTCACGAAGAGGATCTGTCCATCTTCCATGGTCAGCGGCGTGCTTCGGATATCCGCAAGCTTCTGCTTCTCGTCCGTCAGGGCAAAAAAGGCCGTCGCTCCCATGGCGACGATCAGGTTCGGCTGCACGAGATCAAGCTCCTGCTTCAGCCACCAGCGGCATTGCTGGATCTCGCCCTGGTTCGGCTTCTGGTGGATGCGCCGCTTGCCACGCGCCTCGTACTTAAAGTGCTTCACCGCGTTGGTGACGTACAGAGAACGCCGATCAAGCCCCACCTCTCGCAGGACGTCATTGAACACCTGCCCCGCCGGCCCGACGAAGGGCTTGCCGGCAAGATCCTCCTGGTCGCCGGGCTGCTCCCCGACCACCATCACCTTCGCCTGCTCCGGCCCCTGCCCGAAGACAGTTTGCGTTGCCATGCAGTGGAGCGGGCAACGGGTGCAGTGTCGCGCCTCTTGCCTGACCGCCTCCAGTGTTCCCGCAGGAGCCGTTGCAACCGGCGGCACGCTTGCCGCGGCAGCCTGCAGCCGATGGTGAAACGGCAGGGGCTCGCTGGCAGCCTTTGCTGCCATCTCCAGCACGCTGCGTTCGGCATTGGCGATCAGTCCCGGAATGAGCTCCGCCTCAGGCAGGTTTTTCCAATATTTTTTCGGCATCTCCGCCGTCATCGCCTTCACCTTCAGGCGGGCGGGATTGAAGATGGATGCGTAATAGGTACGCCACAGATCATCCGTCTCGTCCTTCAGATCCGACTTCTCCGCAGGCTCGGTTGTCGTGCGCAATGTCTCGCCATCCCAGGACGCCGATCCCTTGGGCGTCGCGATCAGCCAGTCCATGTCGTTGAACCGGCGCTGGAAGAACGGAGCGACCCGCTCGACGATGAAGTGATCCGGCTCGAACCAGGCGACGAAGCGCCGCCGTCCCGCCGTTCCCGGTGGCAGCGGCAATTCCTTGAAACGCACGAAAGCCGTCATCTTGTGATAGTCACGCCCGACGGACTTCGCCATCTGCCGTGCTTCCACCACATCGACATCGGCCGCCATTGCCAGTGTGTATCGGTCGCGCGCCAGCCGGACGAGGAGCCTGTAGAGCAGCGCGAAACGTCGCGGATCACTGTGGCAGATAACGCCGCCCGCCAGCTTGATGAAGTCGGGCGGTACAGAAACAACGCCCGCCTCCGGTTTCGGCGCAGGCAAGTCTTGGCGTTGGTCGGCAAAAAGACCCCCGGCCGTCTCCGGCGTCTGCCAGATCACCTCTTCCGGCGAGACCCCCGCCTGGAGTAGTAAGCGCGCAGCCTCCCGCCACTCGTCAAGATCGCCCCTGCCCTCCAGCGTGACCGTATACATCAGAGCAGCGACAACTGTTCCGGCTTCGGCTCGAACATCGCCCGCAGATCCGGCCGATCGACGAGGCGGTGCGGCGTCCAGCCGTCGACGGTGATGAAGGGCTGCACCTTCTTCAGCGACACGCCGAGCCGCTTCAGATCGTCCAGCCGCAGCCGCGAAAACCGGCGCGCCGAGAGGATTGCCTTAACGGTCTTGGTGCCGAGCCCCGGCACTCGCAGAAGCATTTCCCGGTCGGCACGATTGATATCCACCGGGAACCGGTCGCGATGCCCCAGCGCCCAGGCGAGCTTGGGATCGAGATCCAGATCGAGCATACCGTCTGCGCGCGCCGAGGTGATCTCGCCGATGTCGAACCCATAGAACCGGTAGAGCCAGTCCGCCTGGTAGAGCCGATGCTCGCGCATCAGCGGCGGCTTGATCAGCGGCAGGTTCTTCGACGAGTCTGGGATTGGGCTGAAGGCGGAATAGTAGACGCGCTTCAGGCCATAGCTTCCATAGAGCCGCGCGCTCGTCCCAAGGATCGTTGCGTCGTTGGCGCCGTCCGCGCCGACGATCATCTGTGTGCTCTGTCCGGCAGGAGCAAAACGGCGCTTTCGCTTCGTCTGCAGCGTCGGCTCGCTCATTTCCTCGATCTTGAGCCGCAGTTCGCCCATGGAGCGACGAATTCCATCCGGCTGCTTTTCCGGCGCATACCGAGTGATTCCGGCATCGGTCGGCAGTTCGATGTTGAGCGACAGCCGATCTGCGTAGAGTCCCGCCTCCTCAATCAGATGCGGCGACGCTTCGGGAATGGACTTGAGATGAATATAGCCGCGGAAGTTGTGGGTCGTTCTCAGTTCCCGAGCGATCCGCACCATCTCCTCCATCGTGTGGTCGGAGGAGCGAATGATGCCGGAGGACAGGAACAAGCCCTCAATGTAGTTGCGCCGGTAAAACTCCAGCGTCAGCCAGATCACCTCCTCCACGGAAAAACGTGCCCGCTCGACGTTGCTGGACGAGCGATTGATGCAATAGGCGCAGTCATAGATGCAGAAGTTCGTGAGCAGGATCTTCAGGAGCGAGATGCAGCGACCGTCCGGTGCATAGGCATGGCAGATACCCGATCCTTCCGTGGACCCCAATCCGCCGGAAGCCTCCGAGCTGCGCTTGCCGGTACCGCTGGAGGCGCAGGATGCGTCATATTTGGCGGCGTCGGAGAGAATGGCCAATCGTTCTTTTAGCGACTTCTTCATTAGCGCGTTCACTATATGTTCTTTTGCGTGGGGTCAAGGTCCTGGTGACAAGTCCGCCGGGACCTTGAAACCGGCACAACCTGCCCCATCTCGAAATTGCTGGAACTTTCGCGATGATCTCTGTTATAGTTCCAGAAATTCTGATGTGTGGATGGTTCCGAAGTTTCACTCCGGAACCTGTTTCTTTTTGTGGCCGCGGCGAGCGCGGTCGCATCGTGAAGGGCAAGGAAATGGTCGAAAAGGTACCGATGACGCAGAATGGCTTCACCCAGTTGCAGGAAGAACTGCGCTGGCGTCAGCAGGAAGAGCGTCCCCGCATCATCGAGGCGATCGCAGAGGCACGCGCCCATGGCGACCTCTCGGAGAATGCGGAGTACCATGCGGCCAAGGAAGCCCAGAGCCATAACGAGGGCCGCGTCAGCGAACTCGAGGATCTGATCGCGCGCGCCGAGGTCATCGATCTCTCAAAGATGTCCGGCTCGAAGATCAAGTTCGGCGCTACCGTCAAGCTGGTTGACGAGGATACTGAGGAGGAAAAGACCTACCAGATCGTCGGCGACCAGGAAGCCGACGTGAAGGCGGGACGGATTTCCGTTTCCTCGCCGATCGCCCGTGCCATGATCGGCAAGGAAGCCGGCGACTCGATCGAGGTCAATGCGCCGGGTGGCTCCAAGGGCTACGAGATCCTCTCCGTCAGCTGGGGCTGACGCCCCCTTGTCCTCGCTGAGAGACATCACCGTGATCGCGCCGCACTTCAAGCGGCGCCTGTCCGGCGTGACATCGACCGTTGTCCAGCTCGTGCCCGAACAGGTGCGGCTCGGCCGCGGCATTGTCACGCTGGGGCCTGGACTTCCCGACAGCCTGCCGAAGATGCGATGGACGCAGCTGCCGGAGCTCTGGAAACGCCCCGCGGGCGCGCGTTTCCGGGTCTGGCACGCCCGGCGCAACAGCGAAATGCTGCCCGGCATCCTGATGCGATCCGTGCTGCGCATGCCGCTGAAGCTCCTCTTCACCTCCGCGGCACAACGCCATCACTCCCGCTATACGAAGTGGCTGATCCGCCGGATGGATGCGGTGGTTGCGACCAGCGCCCGCTCCGGCTCCTTCCTGGAAGTGCCCCATACCGTCATCCGGCATGGCATCGACCTCGACGTTTTCCATCCTCCCCGATCAGAGGATGACACGATCGCTGCAACCGGCTTGCCAGGCCGGTTCCTCGTTGGTTGCTTCGGCCGCGTTCGCCACCAGAAGGGAACGGATCTCTTCGTCCGCGCGATGATCGAACTCCTGCCGCAGCACCCCGACTGGACAGCCGTCGTCTGCGGGCGAGTGACGGCCGAGCACCAGGCGTTCGGAGACGATTTGAAGCGGGCCGTCGCTGAAGCCGGCCTCTCGGACCGCATCCGTTTCCTGGGCGAAGTCGACGACATCAAGCCATGGTACCGCCGCCTGACGCTCTATGTCGCCCCCTCCCGCAACGAAGGCTTCGGGCTTACCCCGCTGGAGGCCATGGCTTCGCAGACCGCCGTCGTGGCGAGCGATGCCGGTGCCTATGCGGAACAGATTCTCGCTGGCGAGACGGGAGCCGTTGTGCCTGCCGGAAACTACGACGCTCTCCGAGATGCAATAAAACCCTATCTGTTCGATCCAGGCCGTGCCGAAGAGCATGGGCGCAAGGGACTGGAGCATGTCCGCGCGAGTTTTGCACTTCGCGGAGAAGCCGAGGCGCTTGAGAGGGTTTACAGCGCAATGATCAATCTCTAACCCAGCGGCAGATTGATCGCGATCTTCGAACGCACCTCTGTTTTGCGGGTAACGGCACCTATGGACTCTCCCCGATCCGACGACCTGGTCAACATCGTCTGCATGAAGTGGGGGACCCTCTACGGGCCGGAATATGTCAACAACCTCCGTCGCGGCGTGGCGAGACACTTGCACCGCCCTCACCGGTTCGTCTGCTTCACCGACGACACCTCTGGTCTCGATGCATCGGTCGAGGCCCTTCCACTGCCGGAATTCGAGCTCCCTGAAGGCACGGGTGATCGGCGCTGGCGCAAGCTTTCGTTGTTCCGCAAGGAACTTGCCGACCTGAAGGGCACGACGCTGTTCCTCGACCTGGACCTCGTGGTCATCGACGACCTCGAGCCCTTCTTCCAGCTGCCCGGCGAATTTCTGATCATCCGCGATGACGACCTCTTCCGAAGCAAGCCGCTCCGGCGCGTGAACCCGAAGCGCGATCGGTTCCTTCATTCCGTCGGCAACAGCTCGGTCTTCCGTTACGAGATCGGCGCAGCGTCCTACATCTACGATGCTTACGTCGCCGATCCCCGATCGGCGCACGCGAATTACGAGATCTCGCAGCAGTTTCAGAGCGCCCAGCTCGCCCTGCACGGCCAGCTTCAATACTGGCCGAAGGAATGGTGCGTGAGCTTCAAGAACGCCTGCGTGCCGCGCTACCTCAGGAGCTACCTGCAGGACCCGAGACCTCCGGCCGGTGCGAAGATCGTCGTCTTTGCCGGATCGCCGAAAATGAGCGAGGTGCTGGGGGGCGGCGGCCAGAAGTGGTACCGCCGCATCGGCAACGTTGATTGGCTACGCGATGCCTGGCGAGGCCTGCAGCAGGCCTGAAGGTCGTCTTGGTCTAGACTTCCACCAGCCCCAACTGCTTCACCTGGCGGATCGTCAGCATGGTGCGCACGGTATCGACGTGCTCATCCGCCGTCAGCTGCTCGATCACGAAGTTCTGGAAGACGGTAAGGTTTTCGGCCGTGCAGCGCAGCAGGAAATCGCTGTCGCCGGACACCATCCAAGCCTCGCGCACGATCGGCCAGGCCTCGACGCGTTTCGCGAAGGATTTGAGGTCGGCATCGGACTGGCGCTTCAGGCCGACCATGCAGAAGGCAACGAGATCGAAACCGAGCTTAGGACCGTTGAGCAGCGCGTGGTAGCCCTCGATGATGCCTGCCTCTTCAAGCTTGCGCACGCGACGCAGGCATGGGGGAGCCGAGATCCCAACCCGCTCCGCCAGTTCCACATTGGTCATCCGTCCGTCGCGTTGAAGTTCGCGCAATATCTTGATGTCGATGGCGTCCAGGTCGGCGCGAAGCACGGTCATCCCCTTCGTTTTCCCGAAGCTTTTAGCCGAAAGCCGCTTGAACGCAAGAATGTGCGCAGGCATATCCGCTCCGTCGTGGCAACTGATCTGTTGTTAACGCAAGGCTGCCCTTGATGTAGCGCATGGATCACCCTTAAATGGCAGTAAGAGCGGCAGATTGGCATCGGCCTCCTTATATGAGGAAGCGCGACCGCGCGACGATCGGCCCGCTGAAAGGAAACTCGATGTCTGCCCGCCATACCGAAGTACTCATCATCGGCTCCGGCCCTGCCGGCTATACCGCCGCTATCTACGCGGCACGCGCCATGCTGAAACCGGTCCTGATCGCCGGGATGGAACAGGGCGGCCAGCTGATGATCACGACCGATGTCGAGAACTATCCCGGCTTTGCTGACCCGATCCAGGGACCTTGGTTGATGGAGCAGATGCTCAACCAGGCAGTCCATGTCGGCGCCGAGATCGTCAACGACCTCGTTACCGAAGTTGAACTGACTCGCCGTCCCTTTACCGTCAGGACCGATTCCGGCGCCGTCTGGAGCGCCGACACGCTGATCATTGCAACGGGCGCGAAGGCGAAGTGGCTGGGCATCGAAAGCGAGCAGCGCTTCCAGGGCTTCGGCGTTTCCGCCTGTGCGACCTGCGACGGCTTCTTCTACCGCAACAAGGACGTCATCGTCGTCGGCGGCGGCAATTCCGCGGTCGAGGAAGCCCTCTACCTCTCCAACATTGCAAGGACGGTGACCGTCGTCCATCGCCGCGACAGCTTCCGCTCCGAGAAGATCCTGGCGGAACGCCTGTCCCAGCGACCGAACGTGAAGGTCCTGTGGAACACGGAAATCGCCGAGATTACCGGCGAGCCGGCCAAGCCTCCGATGCCGCCTTCGGTCAATGGCGTAAGGCTGCGCGACACGCGGACCGGCGAAGTGAGCGAACACGCAATCGACGGTGTCTTCATCGCAATCGGCCACGCGCCGGCGACAGAACTGTTCAAGGACACGCTCCGGATGAAGCCGAACGGCTATCTCTGGACGGCGCCGGACTCGACCGCCACCAGCGTTCCAGGCGTCTTTGCAGCGGGCGACGTCACCGACGATACGTTCCGGCAGGCCATCACGGCCGCGGGCCTGGGATGCATGGCCGCGCTCGAGGCGGAACGCTATCTTGCCGGCATCCAGCCGATCGTTCAGGCCGCGGAGTGACCGGATAGCATGGGGGTACCTCTCGACTGGGACAAGCTGAGGATATTTCACGCAGCGGCTGAAGCAGGCTCCTTCACCCATGCCGCCGACAAGCTGCATCTGTCCCAGTCGGCCATCAGCCGCCAGGTCAGCGCGCTGGAGCAGGATGTCGGCGTGAAACTCTTCCACCGCCATGCGCGCGGTCTCATCCTGACCGAGCAGGGCGAGCTCCTCTACAGGACGGCCCACGACGTTCTGCTGAAGCTCGAGACGGTCAAGATGCAACTGACGGAGACGACGGAAAAGCCGTCGGGCAAACTCCGCGTCACCACCACCGTCGGTCTGGGACAAGGCTGGCTGACGGACAAGGTCCAGGAGTTCCTGCAGCTCTATCCGGAGATGTCGATTCAGCTCCTCCTCGACAACGAGGAACTCGACGTCAACATGCGCCATGCCGACTGCGCCATTCGCTTGCGCCAGCCGCAGCAGTCCGACCTCATTCAGCGCAAGCTGTTCACGGTGCACATGCATGTCTATGCCGCGCCCTCCTACATCAATCGCTTCGGCGAGCCCCACACGATCGAAGACCTCGACAATCACCGCATCATCACTTTCGGTGAGCCTGCTCCGAACTACCTCCTCGACGTGAACTGGCTGGAAAACGCGGGGCGGTCTTCCGATAACCCGCGGGCACCTCACCTGCAGATCAACAGTCAGACATCGATCAAGAGAGCCTGCCTCCTGGGGATCGGCATCGCCGTCCTGCCAGACTATATCGTCGGCCGCGATCCCGGGCTCATCCAGTTGCCGCTCGCCGCCGACATTCCATCCTTCGATACCTATTTCTGCTATCCTGACGAGATGAAGAACGCCGCCAAGCTGAAGGTCTTCCGCGACTTCATCGTCGCCAAGGCGAGGAACTGGAACTTCTGAGAGGTTGTACTGGGCAGATGCCCAAGTCCTGCGCATGCTGCATGGCTGGCCTGCAGTTTTGACCATTGTTCAGTGCACAAAAAACCACCATATCGCACACAGCTGATGCACATGGTGGCTTTCCTCCCAGTTCCACCGCAGCAGCTGTTCCCCTCTGGAGGTTTTTTGACCTTCACACTTATAGGGCCCTGGAGCGATCCGGTGGCCCTTTTTTTTGCCCCGATGCTGGCCCGGCTCTTGCCGATTAAAACGAGCCTCCCATATTGCGTCGGGTTGGCTGGACTTGGCAACCTGCAGTTGCCGCTTCAGCTGTTCCCCTCTGGAGGTTTGACCTTCACACCTCGGGCCTGGAGTTTTCTCCCGGCCCTCTTTTTTGTCTCTTAAAATCGGAAAAGTTCGATCTATATATCGCCTATGGACGATATAACCTCGATTGATCACGTCGATATCCTGAAGGCCTTGGCCCATCCCACGCGGCTGGAATTCCTCAACTGGATGCGGGAGCCGGAGAAGCATTTCACCTCCCAGTTTCATCCACTGGAGATGGGCATCTGTTCGCAGCAGTTCGAGAAGCGCTGTGGTCTTTCACAATCGACAGTCTCGGCCCATCTGGCCGCCCTCGACCGGGCCGGTCTGGTGGAGATCAGCCGTGTCGGCCAATGGTCCTTCTATCGCCGCAACGAGCCAGCGATCCAGGCTTTCCTCTCTGAGCTGAAAGACAGGCTCTGATTACCTCACAGCATCCTCCCAAGGAAAGGACTTCCATGACCAGTCTCTTCGACCCGATCAGGATCGGTGACATCGATGTCGCCAATCGTATCGCCATGGCACCGCTCACCCGGAACCGCTCCCCACAGGCGATCCCCAACGACCTGAATGCCACGTATTACGAACAGCGCGCCACCGCCGGTTTGATCATCAGCGAAGGCACGCCCGTCAGCCAGCAGGGCCAAGGCTACGCAGACGTGCCCGGTCTCTACCTCCCGCAGGCGGTCGAAGGCTGGAAGAAGGTCACTGAGGGCGTCCATCAAAAGGACGGCAAGATTGTCGCCCAGCTTTGGCACGTCGGCCGTGTCTCGCATGTCTCCCTGCAGCCGAACGGCAGCCTGCCTGTCGCACCGTCTGCTGTCCCCGCCAAGTCCAAGACCTATGTCATCAACGAGGACGGCACCGGCGCCTTCGTCGAGACGTCGGAACCGCGGGCCCTGGAAGCCACCGAAATCCCCGGCATCGTCGATGATTTCCGCAAGGCGGCTCGTGCCGCGATCGAGGCCGGCTTCGATGGTGTCGAGATCCACGGCGCTAACGGCTACCTGGTCGACCAGTTCCTCAAGACCGGCGCGAACGAGCGCACCGATGACTACGGTGGATCTATCGAAAACCGCTCCCGCTTCCTGCTGGAAGTCGTCGACGCCGTGGCTGCGGAAATCGGCGCCGGCCGCACCGGCATTCGTCTTTCTCCGACGACGCCCGCCAACGGGATTTCGGACAAGAACCCCCAGCCGCTGTTCAACTATGTCGCCGAGCAACTGGCCAAGCGCAACCTGTCCTTCATCCATGTTATCGAAGGAGCGACCGGTGGTGAGCGCGGCTTCCAGTACGAAGGAACTGCGTTCGACTACGACACCTTCCGCAACGCCTATCGCAATGCCGGCGGCAAGGCAGGCTGGATGGTGAATAATGGCTATGATCGGGATGCGGCAACGGAGGCTGTCGCCAGCGGCCGCGCCGACCTCGTCTCCTTCGGGCGTCTGTTCATCGCCAATCCCGACCTGGTGGAACGCTTCCGGTCCGGTACCGCGCTCAACACGCCCGACCGCGATACCTTCTACGGTGGAGGCGCGAAGGGCTACACCGACTACCCCTCGCTCGAAGCGGCCTGATCTTGAGAGGGGTGCCTTCGGCGCCCCTCTTCCCCGGGCAACCCATCGTCCCTCAATAGCCTGCATGATCGGTGCCACTCGGTTCCGGACAGAATGTCCGTCTGAAAAGTCCGCGATCAAGCCTGACGCTGTTCGTCCTCGCCGTCGACCACCTCTGCCTCAGGACGATCGCCGCCGTCGCTGTACTCGGTGTGCCAAACGCCGTTCTCGTCCTGCCAGCTGATTTCTTCCGGCTCGCCACCGACCTGCTGCTCCGCTGCCACGATGCGGGCCGCCTGCAGGGCATCGGAATGCGTGGCGAACGTCTCGGAATAGACGTCACCGAGACGATAGGCCCAGCCACCATCATGCTGGACGACCTTGTAGACAACCTTGGTCATGCTTCTCACGTCCTTTCTTTCGCCCGTCGCGCGGGGAACGCCCCGGCGCATCAGGTTCTGAGAAAGTGTCGTTGGCGCCGCGAGGTTCCAGTGCAGGGAGAAATATGACATCAAACCGGCAAGGCCGCAAACCACCCCCCGGTCAGACTTGATGCGTCGCTCCGGCACCATAGATAGCTGCACAGACTGAGGAACAGCCAGTGGCGCCCGCATCCATTCTGAAACAGGAAAGGCTTCTGCCGGTCGCGGCAGCGATTGCGGTCCTTTTCTTCTTCACCGAACATTCGCTGCTGGAGATGGGGCAGACGGCCGTACTCATTGCCTCAGCCGCGCTGATCGCCGTCATCGTCCTTGCGTCGACTCGCGTCGCCCACCACGCCGAGGTCCTGGCCCGCAAGGTAGGCGACCCCTATGGCACGATGATCCTGACGCTATCGGCCGTAGCCGTCGAGGTCCTGATCCTCGCAATCATGATGCGTAGCGCGTCGTCGCCGACCCTCGTCCGCGACACGATCTACGCAGCGGTGATGCTGGACATCAACGGCATCCTCGGGCTCGCTGCGCTGCTGGGAGGGCTGCGGCACGGCGAGCAGTCCTATAATGACGATTCCAGTCGCACCTATAGCGTGATGATCCTCACCGCGATGGGCATCTCCATGGTGGTACCGGAGTTCGTTCCGCGGGATCGCTGGCATCTGTACTCAGCCTTCACCATTGGCGCCATGGTGGCTCTTTACGCCCTCTTCCTGCGCATGCAGGTTGGCACCCACAGCTATTTCTTCAGCTACAGCTACCCGACAACCCATCGACGGGCCGCTGCGAGCGCAGCCGCTCAGGGGGCGGCCGAGGAGCCAGAGCACGATCCGGCCGAGGAATCCGCTGCCATCTCCATCGGCGTGATCCTCGTCGGCGTCATCATCATCGGCGTGCTTGCGGAATTCATGTCCACCCTCCTCAACGCCGGACTGGAGGGTACCGGCGCCCCGCCCGCAATGATGGCGGTGGTCGTGGCGACGATCTCGGCAGCGCCGGAAATACTGACCGCGCTACGCGCTGCGCTTCGAAACCAGATGCAGGCGGTGGTCAACATAGCACTCGGAGCGTCGCTCTCCACCGTCATCCTGACGGTCCCGGTGATGGAGGCGATCGCCCTCTATACCGGCCAGCCCTTCCTGATGGCGATGACCCCGGTCCAGACCGTCATGGTCGCCATCACCCTGATCGCGGTGGCCATCAACCTGAACGACGGCCAGACCAATGCCATCGAGGGCATGACGCATTTCGTCCTCTTCGCAACCTTCGTGATGTTGACCATCCTGGGACTGTAATGTACGGACGTTGCAGTGCTGCGCGCGATCCCATCGAACCTGTAGGTCTGTTGCAAACTGCAATAGCCGCCCTAGCTTCCACCGAAGCAACAGGAGGTCTGCGAAATGGGTATATTCGACAAGATCAAGAACGCGATCTGGGGAGAGGCAAAGGCGGCTCCCGCTCCGACATCATCCGCGGGTGCAACGCCTTCAGCATCGGCACCCGCGCCCGGCGGCGTAGCCACACCGGCGGCACCGTCCGCTCCGACACCCTCCACGCCGGCACCCTCCGCGCCGGCAGCCCTGGCACCATCCACTAACGCCTCCACGGACACAGGTTCGGCTCCGGTCGACGTAGCACCGATCCTCGACGCCGCCGTGAAGAAAAGCGGTCAGAAGCTCGACTGGCGGCGCTCGATCGTAGACCTGATGAAGGCGCTCGACCTAGACTCCAGCCTGTCGGCCAGGAAGGAACTGGCGGCCGAGCTGAATTACACGGGCGACATGAATGATTCCGCTACCATGAACATGTGGCTTCACAAGGCGCTGATGAAGAAACTTGCCGATAACGGTGGCAAGGTCCCTGCCGAGTTGACCGACTGACAGCGACAATCGATGTTTCAGGCCCGCCCTCACCGGCGGGCCTTTCTCATGGATAAACATAACTTGATGGCCGCGTGTTCAACGGCTTGGCCATGGCGCCCTAGATGAGGTCCACAACCGGAAGCCTCGCATTCCGGGAACCTGTCATAGAAGGGAGATCAATCATGAACCGTCTGCTCGTGCTTCTGTCCGGAACCATGCTCACTGCGGCATTGTTGTCGATGCCAGCCTTGGCACAAGAAGGTGCAGCGCCAGCCACCGGGAACGAGAACACGCAAAGCGGAGAACCGGTCGAGACGAAGCCCGCCAACGCACCCGACCAGCAGCCCGCATTCGCCGGTCAGACGCGGGCGCCACAGCCGGCCGAGACTGTCGAGATCGAGACGGAGGTCGTCGCCCAGGACTTGCCTCATCTCTGGGCAATGGAATTCCTTCCGGACGGACGAATGCTCGTCAACGCGAAGCAAGGCGCCATGCACATCGTCTCCGCCGAAGGCGAAGCCGGGCCTGCACTGGAAGGCGTCCCTGAGGTCCTCTCCGATGGGCAGGGGGGCCTTCTGGATGTCGCGCTCGCGCCTGACTTCGAGTCGTCCGGCATGATCTTCTTTTCCTTCTCCGAACAGCGGGACGACGGCAACGGGACATCGGTCGCCTCGGCCAAGCTGGTCACGGACGATCAGGGCGGCGGAACGCTTGAGGACGTGCAGGTGATCTTCCGGCAAATGCCGAGCTATGACGGCAACAAGCACTTCGGATCGCGGCTGGTGTTCGGCCCGAACGACGAGCTCTATGTCACCGTCGGCGAGCGGTCCGACCCCGAGCCGCGGGTTCAGGCTCAGGATCTCTCCAGCGGCCTCGGCAAGATCTTCCGAATCGACCGGAACGGAGAAGCGCTGCCCGACAATCCCTTCGTGGACCAGGAAAATGCCCAGCCCCAGATCTGGAGCCTCGGCCACCGCAATCTTCAATCCGCGGCATTGGATGGGCAGGGTCGTCTCTGGACCGTCGAGCATGGTCCCCGTGGGGGTGACGAGCTGAATAGGCCCGAGCCCGGCAAGAACTACGGCTGGCCGGAAGTGACCTACGGTGTCGAATACAGCGGCGATCCCGTCGGCGAAGGCATTACCCAGCAGGCAGAGACCGAACAGCCGGTTTATTACTGGGATCCGGTCATCGCCCCTTCCGGCATGGCCTACTACGATGGCGACGCCATTCCGGAATGGCAGGGCGCGTTCCTGGTAGGCGGCTTGGTGTCACAGGGTATCGTCGTGGTCCATATGGACGGTGACCGCGTGCAGTACGAGGCGCGAGTTCCACTCGATGCCCGCATCCGGGACGTCAAAGTGGGACCGGACGGTGCGGTCTATGCGGTCACCGAGCAACGCGGCGGCGGCGGCTCGACGATCGTCAAGATCACCAAGGCAGGCTGATGAAAAAAGGGGCCTACCGGCATGCCGGCAGGCCCCTTTCAGGAAGTCGCGTCTGGCTTAGCGGCACGCCGCGCAGAAGCGCTGGATCCGCTTGCAGGCTTCCTCCAGTTCCTCCTCCGACGTCGCGTAGGAGATGCGGAAGTTGGGGCCAAGGCCGAATGCCGTACCATGCACGACGGCCACGCCCTCAGCTTCCAAAAGCTCGGAAACGAAATCCTCGTCGGTCTCGATCACCTTGCCGGACGGAGCGGTCTTGCCGATCAGGCCAGCACAGGACGGATAGACGTAGAAGGCACCTTCCGGCGTCGGGCACTTGATACCGGTCGCCTGGTTGAGCATCGAGACGACGAGATCACGGCGGCCTTCGAAGATCTTCTTGTTCTTCGCCACGAAATCCTGCGGCCCGTTCAGGGCTTCGACGGCCGCCCATTGGGCGATCGAGCAGGCGCCGGACGTCTGCTGCCCCTGGATCATGTCCATCGCCTTGATCAGCTCCAGCGGTCCGGCGGCATAGCCGATGCGCCAGCCGGTCATGGCATAGGCCTTCGAGACACCGTTCATCGTCAGCGTCCGGTCATAGAGCTTCGGCTCCACTTCGACCGGGGTGGCGAACTTGAAGTCACCGAAGGTCAGGTGCTCGTACATGTCGTCTGTCAGGACCCAGACCTGTGGATGCTTCAGGAGAACGTCGGTCAGCGCCTTCAGCTCGCTCGCGCTGTAGGCCGCGCCCGACGGGTTCGAAGGCGAGTTGAACAGGAACCACTTGGTCTTCGGGGTAATGACCTTTTCGAGTTCTTCCGCCGTCAGCTTGAAGTTGTTCTCCTGCTTCGTCGTGACGAAGACCGGGGTACCGCCGCACAGGGCGACCATTTCCGGATAGGAAACCCAGTAAGGCGCCGGAATGACCACTTCATCGCCGGGATTAAGGGTTGCCATGAAGGCGTTGAAAAGAATCTGCTTTCCGCCAGTTCCGACGATCGTCTGCTCCGGCTTGTAGTCCAGGCCGTTCTCGCGCTTGAACTTTTCGGCGATCGCCTTGCGCAATTCCGGAATACCGGAGACCGGGGTGTACTTCGTCTCGCCCCGGCTGATCGCGTCGATCGCAGCTTTCTTGACATTGTCCGGGGTATCGAAATCCGGCTCACCGGCACCCAGGCCGATGACATCGCGGCCCTTTGCCTTCAACTCGCGAGCTTTCTGGGAGACGGCAATGGTAGCGGATGGCTTTACGCGAGAAAGTGCGTCGGCAAGAAAGGCCATGATATCAAGTCCTGGAAAGTCGGTTGAACACTGCGGACCGCGCGCCGGAACCGCCGAAAGCTGTATGTCGAATGTGGGACCGGGTTTCAAGCCGAAAGCGAGCGTCGCTCGACCGCTTCGATCCGGCTTTCGCCAAACGTCGACAATTGCGCTTCGTCTGCCCAAAATCCGCCCTTCTTCCATCGCCTCCTGTGTCAGGTGTGGAGCGCGATGGAGACGGACGATGTTCATCGACGAAAAGAGGGTAGCCCGCAGGTTCGCATTCTTGCGTTCGCCGTTTTCGATCGCCATCGCGGCGCTGGCAGCCTGTGTCGCCATGATGCTGGTCCTCATTGAAGGCCCCATGGGCGCTAGCGAACTGCCGGTTGCATTCTCCGCCGTTCAGGCCTTTCGTCCGATCTCGGCCGTGCTCGACCCGAGCCTGGCCTTCATCGTCACCATCGGCGGCTTTCTGCTGATGGCAGGCGGAGGCTTCGTCCTCTCGCGGCGCAGCTTCCGCGACGTCTTGAAGGCCGAGAACGAGCGCGGACGCGACTAAAGCCGAGCCCACCTCCCTCACCTGCCCTTGATGCGCGACGCAGCGGCTGCTAGGCATCGCGTCCACGCCAGCGTCACCCCTCACCCAGCCGACCACGCTCCATGACCCGCATCCAAGCGAACCTTGTTCTGTTGCTCGCCGCCGCAATCTGGGGCGGCGGTTTCGTCGCGCAGTCGACTGCGATGGACAATATCCAGCCCTTCTGGTTTGTCGGGCTGCGCTTCGCCATTGCCGCACTCGCCGTGCTGCCCTTTGCCTGGTTCGAGAGCCGCAAGGCCACCACCCCGCTTGGTCGCCGGGACTGGCTCGCTTTCGCAGCGGTTGGCCTCGCCCTCTTCGGCGGCGCGATCACGCAGCAGATCGGGCTTCTCACCACGACCGTTACCAATTCCAGCTTCCTCACTGGTCTCTACGTCGTCTTCGTCCCGCTGATCTCCGTCATCGTCCTGCGACGCTACCCGCACTGGGTCATCTGGCCTGCCGCAGCCATGTCGCTCACCGGCATCTTCCTGATGAGCGGCGGACAGCTGACGAACCTCACGCCAGGCGACTACCTGACGATCGTCTGCGCATTCTTCTGGGGCGTGCAGATCATTCTTGCCGGGCTTTTCGTCACCTCCACCGGGCGGCCGCTGGCGCTCTCCTTCGCGCAATTCGCCACCTGCTCGGCGCTCGCGCTGTCATTCGCAGTCCCGACCGAGACCATCGGCTGGGAGGTCATACGGGCGTCGGCTGCCGAAATCCTCTATGTTGGCTTAATCTCGTCCGGCCTGGCATTCGTGCTGCAGGTCATTGGCCAGCGCTATACGACCGCACCGCAGGCCGCCATCTTCCTGTCGAGCGAAGCCTTGTTCGGCAGCTTCCTCGGGGCGCTCCTGCTGGGGGAGATACTGCCGCCGATCGGCTATGTCGGCTGTGCCATCATCTTCATGGCCATGCTCCTGGTGGAACTGGTCCCGGAGCTCACCCGTCGCAGATCCCGAAGCGTCACCAGTTGAACGCCCGCTACTGCCTCGCAGCTAACCGCCATTGACCAAATCTCTGCACCACCAAGCGGACTGTTTAGCGCAGCAGAACAGGTCAGGTCTCTACTTCAGTTTCACTGCGAAATCTCGCATTGTCCGGAGTATACAACGCACCGACTCAGCCCCCGCCGGTGACGCAAAACTTTTTCTTGCCAATTCCCAAGAAACACAGCACTCTGTGCAAGTTCGGGCAATTTACGAGCATGGGAAGACCTATAATAATGCGCTCCGAAGGCGTCAAAACTTCGGGCGGACTTCTGGGGACGGAATCAAATTCACCAGCCAGATAACCGCGGTAACGACAGGGACCCTTTCTTAAAGCTGCCTGCCGCCCGCCCTTCGGGGCGTTTCTGTGATGCTGTCCGCCGCTGAACACGGACAGGAAGAAAAGGACCTGATGCATGGCCGAGACTGGCACTGTAAAATTCTTCAATACCGACAAGGGCTTCGGCTTCATTAAGCCAGACAATGGTGGCGCCGATATCTTCGTTCACATCTCTGCTGTACAGGCTTCCGGCCTGTCCGGTCTTTCGGAAAATCAGAAAGTAAGCTTCGACACGGAACCGGATCGTCGTGGCAAGGGACCCAAGGCGGTCAACCTGCAGATCTCCGGTTAAGCCTGGAAGGCTTTCCATTCGAGTTGAGGCCCGGCAGTCATGCCGGGTTTTTTTATGCCTCTATCCCCTGCAGGAACGGATTGCTTCGCCGCTCCTCGCCGATACGACCGCCAGGGCCGTGGCCGCAGAGAAAACCGACATCATCGCCCAGCGGCAGAACCTTGTCCCGAATGGTGCGGAGAAGGGTGGCATGGTCGCCACCAGGCAGGTCGGTGCGCCCGATAGAGCCGTTGAACAGCACGTCCCCCAGGTGCGCAAACCGCTGCTCCCGGTGGAAATAGATCACATGGCCGGGCGCGTGGCCGGGGCAATGGTAGACGTCGAAGACATGCCCGTCGAAGGAAACCTGCTCGCCATCAGTCAGAAATTGGTCGGGCTCCAGGTTGCGAACCTTCATCGGCACACCGAACATCTGCGCCTGGGCTTCGAGCCCCTGCAAGAGCGGCAGGTCATCGCGATGAGGTCCGATAACCTTGACGCCCAGCGCCTCCCGCAATTCGTCCGCACCTCCGGCGTGGTCGATATGGCCATGCGTGAGCCAGATTTCGCGGATGGTCAGCTTGTTGCCATCGATTGCCTCGATGATCCGCTCCACATCGCCACCTGGGTCTATGACCACGCCCCCCTTCGTGTCAGCGTCGAAGAGGATGGTGCAATTCTGCTGGAAGGGGGTCACCGGGACGATACCGGCCTGCAATCTGCCCATGAGGAACTCCACAATCTCGGGCCGATCTACAATGCCTTTGGCGAGGGTGGCAAGGCTTGTGCGGGCAGGACTAGTTGGAGGCCGTCATGTAGGCGCCGTTTGCCGATACCGGCGGTGCGAAGGATGCAGTGGCAAGCAACAGGGCAGAAACGGCAACCTTTGCGGTAAAGACGGTGATCAGCAGCGGCCGAAGCGAGTTCGACGGAGACTGCTTTTCGGGAGCGTCGGCCGTCTTGGGAGTATCTTCTGTATGCATTGTCTCTCTCCGATCTGTATGGACACGGCAACGGCGCTACCCCAGCATCGGTTCCTCAAAAATAATGCTTTGCTCCTTCGCCGCCGCCGCGCGGCTCCTGCTCGCTCTTTCGGGGGAACAGGATGGATCCAAGGTGGTTACGACACGATGGCGCCCAAGGCATCGCCTCTGCTGCGTGAGATCGACCGCAGCGCCATTGCCGCTACGCGCATCCCGGCAAACAGCGCCGCGTCACACTCCCTGCTCTCATGATTGCGGTTGATTGTTCCGCCGGTTCGCGCTTTATCGGGACAGGTTTGGCGAAGAAGAAGAGCGTCCGGCGCATGGCTGCGGCAGACGCCGGGGAAGGACAGGGTGTCACGTGCACCGGCAGCAAAAGCAGTGAAGAAGGAGCGGCCGGTACTGCCGGCGGTGAACGAGGCCCAGATCGATTTCGAGACCATCGAACTTCTGTTCTTTGCCTATCGCGATTTCGTGTCCGATCCGGATGCGATCCTTGCCAGGATCGGCATGGGGCGTGCCCATCATCGCGTCGTCTATTTCGTCTCGCGTCATCCGGGCATGATGGTCACCGACCTTCTCGACATTCTGCAGATCACCAAGCAGAGCCTTGCACGGGTCCTCAAGCAATTGATCGAGATGGGCTACATCCGCCAGATGGCAGGCGCGAAAGACCGCCGCCAACGGCGGCTCTACCCCACGCTTGCCGGGCGCGAACTGGCGCTTGCCCTCTCCGAGCCACAGTCGCGTCGCATCACCAATGCATTGAAGTCCCTCTCTCCCGAGGGACGCGATGCGGTGATAAGCTTCCTCGGCAAGATGCGCGGGCGCGACCCAAGCCTGCAGGTGATTGAAAGCGAGCTGGATTGATGACCGTACTTCTATCCGATGATGCCCCTCACCTCCTTGTCGTCGATGACGATACCCGCATCAGGGATCTGCTCAGCCGATACCTGAGCGAGCAAGGCTTTCGCATCACGGTAGCGGGCGACGCCGCCGAGGCAAGACGCAAGCTGGACGGATTGAAGTACGACCTCATCATCCTCGACGTCATGATGCCGGGCGAATCCGGACTGTCCCTGACGCAGTCGCTCTACCAGAACAGAACCACGCCGGTGATCCTGCTCACCGCCAAGGCCGAGGCGGAATCGCGGATCGCTGGATTGGAGGCCGGTGCCGACGATTATCTCTCCAAGCCCTTCGATCCCCGCGAACTCGTGCTGAGGATCAACAACATCATCAAGCGCAATGCCTCGCCCGATGCGCCGAAGATCGAACAGATCATGTTCGGCCCTTTCACGTTCTCGATTGTTCGCAAGGAACTCCGCAAGGCCTCCGAACATATCCGCCTCACCGATCGGGAGCAGGAGATCATGCTTCTCTTCGCCCTGCGCGCCGGCGACACCATCCCCCGCCATGAATTGATCGGCGACGATGCCGAGGTCGGTGAACGGACCATTGACGTGCAGATCAACCGCTTGCGCCGCAAGATCGAGGACGACCCCGCCAATCCCATTTATCTCCAGACGGTCCGAGGCATCGGCTACCGCCTGAGCATCGATTGAGCAACCCGATGGCGGACGCACGCACGAGAGCCATGGCGGCGTTCGACACCCTTCGGAGGGACTTCCGCGCCATCCAGATTCCGGGGTTGCGCCTGATCAAGCGCCGAGTGAAGCGGCTTTTGCCGACCCGGCTGTACACCCGCTCGGTGATGATCGTCATCATACCGATGCTGCTGCTGCAAAGCGTCGTCGCCGCGGTCTTCATGGAGCGCCACTGGCGAATGGTGACGGAGCGTCTGTCGGAAGGGGTGACGCGGGATATTGCAGCCTTGATCACCATGATAGAAACCGATCCGGACGGCGTCGGCCAGGGCTATATTTCCCGCATAGCAAACGAAATGAACCTGACTGTCGCAATCGAGCCCGGAGGGGAACTGCCACCTCCCCGCCCCAAGCCCTTCTTCTCCATTCTCGACGGCATCCTGGCGGACCAGATCAGCAATCGTATCCAGCGCCCCTTCTGGATCGACACAGTGGGCGACAGCAGCCTTGTCGAAATCCGCATCAAGCTCGAAGATGAGGTCCTGCGAGTCTTCACGCGCCGCAGTCAGACATACGCATCCAACACGCATATCTTCCTGGTCTGGATGGCCGGCACGGCGCTGGCCCTCATCGGCATTTCCGTTCTGTTCCTGCGCGGCCAGATCCGACCGATCCTGATGCTCGCCCAGGCGGCAGAGGCCTTCGGCAAGGGCCAGCGGATCGCCGATTTCACTCCGCGGGGCGCTGACGAGATCCGGCTTGCGGGGTCCGCCTTCATCCTCATGCGCGAACGCATCGAACGGCAGCTCGAGCAGCGGACGGCCATGCTGTCGGGCGTCAGCCACGACCTTCGAACCATCCTGACCCGTTTCAAGCTGCAGCTGGCGCTTGCCGGCGACAAACCGGAACTGAAAGGCATGGCGCAGGATGTCGATGACATGCAGAACATGCTCGAAGGATATCTGGCTTTCGCCAAGGGTGAGTCGGAGGAGGATGTCGGTCACCTGCGCCTCAGTGAGGTCCTGGAAAAGATCAACGAGGATTTCCGGCTCAAGGGCAAGAAGATGACCTACGAGATCGACGGAGACGACGATATCGCCGTCCGGCCGAACGCGTTCAGCCGCCTGGTCAACAACCTTGCCGCCAACAGCGAACGCTATGGCGATGCGCTGCATGTGGAGGCACGGCACACGGCCCGCTGGCTGACCCTGATCTTCGACGACGATGGCCCGGGAATTCCCGCGGCATCCCGCGAGGATGTTTTCAAG
The DNA here is from genome assembly GCF_902153235.2 of Pseudorhizobium halotolerans. Lineage (NCBI taxonomy): Bacteria > Pseudomonadati > Pseudomonadota > Alphaproteobacteria > Hyphomicrobiales > Rhizobiaceae > Pseudorhizobium > Pseudorhizobium halotolerans. The sequence goes on from NZ_CABFWE030000005.1 coordinate 1,203,435, forward strand.
CCGTTCTTCCGGCTCGACGAGGCGCGCAACATCGACAAGTCCGGCACCGGTCTCGGCCTGTCGATCGTACGTGACATCGCCCACGCCCATGGCGGCAACGTCACGCTTTCCGACAGTCCGCAAGGTGGCCTGAGAGCAGTAGTCCGGGTGCCAGCCTGATAGCCTGAGGCGGTTACATCAACTTCCGACCGTTCGGCACCGGCCGCTCCACGGCCGCCAGCACGATAGCCCCGGCCTCGTCCTCGAAGCCCAGCGTCAGCACCTCGGAGCGGAAGGGACCGATCTGTCGCGGCGGAAAGTTCACCACCGCGAGCACCTGGCGCCCGACCAGATCCTGCTCGTCATAGTGCACCGTGATCTGCGCCGAGGACTTCTTGATGCCGATCTCGTCGCCGAAGTCGATCTTCAGCTTCCAGGCCGGCTTGCGCGCCTCCGGGAACGGCGCAACCTCGATCACCGTCCCCACGCGGATATCGACCTTCTCGAAGTCGCCGTAGGAAATTTCGCTTGCCATCTGCCCTGCCTTAGCTGCCGAGTTCTTCCGCCCGCTGCCGTGCGGCTGCGATTGCCTTGTCGAACAGCGGCTGCATGCCCTCTTCCGCCATCAGCACGGCGAGCGCCGCAGCCGTGGTTCCACCCGGAGACGTAACGTTCTCGCGAAGCCGCGAAGGAGTCTCGGGAGACCGGTGCAACAGTTCACCGGCTCCCGAGACGGTTTCCCGTGCGAGGCGCATGGCGAGGTCCGCCGACAGGCCGGCCTTGCGGCCTGCCTCCGCCATGCACTCGACGAGATAGAAGACGTAGGCAGGTCCACTGCCGGATACGGCGGTGACGGCATCGATATCCTGCTCGCTCGCCACCCACTCCACAGGTCCGCTGACCCGGAGCAATGCGTCCACCTGCGCCCGCTGCGTGCCGGTCACCCGACCGTTGGCATAGGCACCCGTCACCCCACGGCCGATCATGGCGGGGGTATTGGGCATGGCGCGCACCATCGCTCCCTCACCAAGATGTCCCTCGAGGGAGGCAAGCGTCTTCCCCGCGGCAATCGATACGATCACCGTGTCGGCGGAGACGATGGTCTTGAGGGATGGCAGCACCGCGTCCATGACCTGCGGCTTCACCGCAAGAAAGATGATCTCCGGCATGATGCCTTCCGGCGGGGCAACGGCATGTCGGGCACCGGCATCGGCAATCCGCTTCTGCATCTCCGGCGACGGCGACGGGTCGATCACGATAATCGCGTGGCCGGGCACTCCGGCGTCCACCCATCCGGTAAGGAGGGCACCGCCCATGTTGCCGGCGCCGAGGAGAACGACCGAACCCGCGGGAGCCGCGCCGCTCATGCTTCCCCCACGGTCTCGAACAACACAACCTCCATCGCATTCTTGGCGTCCATTCCGGACCACACGACGAACTGGAAGGCCTGGAAGTAGCTCTCGCAGGCATCGAGCGCACTGGACAACAGCACCTCCACCTGCTGGCTCGTGGGCTCGGCCCCGCCAGCGAGCAACAGCGACTGACGGAAGATGACCACATCCTCCTGTCGCCACAGGTCGAAATGCCCCATCAACACCTGCCCGTTGATGTGTGACAGCAGGCGGATCACCTCGTTGACCCTCGCGTCGGGAATCCTGATGTCGAAGGCGCAGGCGAGATGAAGGGCTTCGAACTCCTCCATCCACGAAAAGGAGACATGATAATCTGCCCAGCGGCCCTCGACCGTCATGGCAATCTCGTCTTCGCCCGAGCGCTCGAACGCCCAGTCGTTCGATGCCGCGACGACCTCGATCATGTCGACGGGATTGGACTGGCGACCGAATTCAAATTCCATGAGGCTCATGCAGCACCTTTTCGACCGGAGTGAATCTGACGTTCGTGAAGGACGCGAGACGCAAGGACACACCACCGGAAACAACAATTCTGATGATCGTCCGACACCGACAAGTATAGGGCCGCGAACCTGCCCGTAGCTTACGGGCCGTTTCGAATCATCATGTAAAATCAGTGTATAGTTGCCGAGTCCGGCTGCCAGCCCCCGAGGGCGATTTTGACGTGGACGGAGTGCTGGAGCGGTTGCTGCACGGCTTCAGCCGGGAGTCATAAGCGACTCTGGGGATTGTCTTTTTTGGACCTGTCCACAGGACCGAAATTTTCTTCGTTTTTTAGCGATCTAGCGGCCGCGGCGTGATCCCGCGACCATGAGCCGTCGACGGCGCCTAAGTTGCGCGGAAGGCGTCACCCCTGCGTCGCGAGCTTTGCCTCGAGTGCCTCGATGCGAGCCTTCAGCGCCTCGTTCTCATCGCGCGCCCGTGCCGCCATTTCCCGCACCGCCTCGAACTCCTCGCGCTTGACCACATCCATGTTGTTGAGGAAGCGCTCCGCCTGGGCCTGGAAGGCCGTTTCCGCCTCTCGCCGCAGTCCCTGGGCCGCCCCGGCTGCGTCGGTCATCAACTTGGCGAAATCGTCTAGAATTCGGTTCGTGCCGTTGGACATAGTCATGAGCTCCCGTGGTTGCGGCCAGCGCCGTGCTGGTGAAGTAGGGTTTTGCGCCTTCTCTTGCAAGCCGATAGAGAGCCCGGAGATTGGCCTTGACCGCTGTCGGGGCTGCCGCCATGTTCCGCCCCTGTCGCATCCGTGGGAAGGCACGCCTTGTTGGAAGTTCTGAATACGCTCGCCGTCATGCCGTTTCCGGACATCGATCCTGTTGCGTTTGCGATCGGACCCGTCGCGGTTCACTGGTATGGGCTGGCCTATGTCGCCGGCATCCTCTGCGGCTGGCTCTATGCCCGACGTCTGGCAGCGAATGATTCACTGTGGCCGCAGAACCGCTCTCCCCTGACCGCGGCGCATCTGGATGACTTCCTGCTCTGGGTCGCGGTCGGCATCGTTCTGGGCGGCCGCATCGGCTATGTGCTCTTCTACGATTTGGCCGCCGTCTCGCAGGATCCGCTGCGGGCGTTCGAGATCTGGAACGGCGGCATGTCCTTCCACGGCGGCTTTCTGGGCGCGACGCTGGCGATGATCCTCTTTGCCCGCCGCAACGGCATACCGGTCCTCAGCATGTTCGACACGATTGCCGCAGTCGTTCCCTTCGGCTTGTTATTCGGGCGCATCGCCAACTTCATCAATGGCGAATTGTGGGGACGGATCAGCGATGTCCCGTGGGCGGTCGTCTTCCCGACGGGCGGGCCTTTCTCTCGTCATCCCAGCCAGCTGTACGAGGCGGGCCTTGAAGGCCTCCTCCTTCTGGCCGTCCTCGCATTTCTTGTTCTGCGCTTGAAGGCACTGAAATGGCCGGGCTTCGTGGCTGGCGCCTTTGTCTGTGGCTATGGTCTCTCCCGGATTTTCGTGGAATTCTTCCGCGAGCCGGACGCTCAGCTCGGCTATCTTGCGTTTGGCTGGTTGACGATGGGGATGGTGCTGTCGCTGCCAATGGTCGCCCTGGGCGTCTGGCTGATGCTGCGGGCTCGAAAGAGCGCCGCCTGAACGGAGACTTTGGGTACGATGAGCACGCCGCTCGCCGCAAAGATCAAGAGGCTGATCCGGGCGACCGGCCCGATGAGTGTGGGCGATTACTTCGCCATGTGCCTCTCCGATCCGGAGCACGGCTACTACCGTACAAGGGAGCCGTTCGGGACCGCGGGAGACTTCATAACTGCGCCCGAGATCAGCCAGCTCTTCGGGGAGATGCTCGGGATCTTCATGGTTCATGCCTGGCAGCAGCATGGATCTCCGAACGACGTCCGGCTGGTGGAAATAGGCCCGGGCCGAGGCACCATGATGGCCGACATGCTTCGGGTCATCAGCCGTCTCGCGCCACGCCTGTCCGACGGCATGAGCATTCATCTGGTGGAAACAAGCGAGCGCCTGCGCGGCCTGCAACGGATAACGCTGGAATCGCATTCCCGCCGGATCGCTTGGCATCGCGATTTCCAGGAAGTGCCGCCGGGCCCTGCTTTGATCGTGGCGAACGAGCTCTTCGACGCGATTCCTATCCGTCAGTTCGTCAAGACGCCGCAGGGGTTTCGCGAACGCGTCGTGACACTCGAAGACGACGATCGGTTGTCCTTCTCGCTTGGTGTCGCCGGACTTGATCCGGCGCTTCTCCCTTCGCCGGCCGAGTCTGTGCCGGATGGAACCATATTCGAGGTCGCCCCGGCCCGGCAGTCGGTGATGTCGACCTTGTGCGACCGGCTGAAGGCGATGGGCGGCACCGCGCTGATCATCGACTACGGCCACATGGTCACCGGCTTTGGCGACACGCTACAGGCCCTTCGCGGTCACGCTTATGATCCGCCACTGGCACATCCGGGTGAAGCCGATCTCACGAGCCACGTGGATTTCGAGGACCTGGCACGGATAGCACTTGGTTGTGGTGTCCACCTCAATGGCGGCATGAGGCAAGGAGACTTTCTTCGTGGCCTCGGGCTCTCCGAGCGGGCCGCAGCACTCGCCGGCGGCAAGAGCGCAGCCGATCAGAAGCTCATCGCCGCCGCCGTCGACAGGCTCGCTGGCGAGGGAGCGGGCAAGATGGGCGAGCTTTTCAAGGTGATTGCAGTATCCTCCCCGGCGCTTGATCTTGCACCGTTTCGTCCGGTGGCGTGACGAACATGGAGATTGACAGCCCAGCCACGGTCGCGCCAACATCGCCGCCGACGAAGCAGCACAACCTGTGCATCGGCCCCTGGCCTTACCCCTCCAGACATGAGAGACAGCCTGCCCATGACGGAAAAGTCTTCGCCGACGCCCATCGAAAGCCCGCTCCTCAAGGAAAACGGCGGCAGCCGCGTGCGCCATGGCTACTTCACTCGCCAGGGCGGCGTTTCCGAAGGAATCTATGCCGGGCTGAATGTAGGCGTGGGCTCGAACGACGAAACGCACAAGGTCAGGGAGAACCGCGACCGGGTGGCTGGCTGGTTCGGACTTCCACTTGACCGGCTTGCCACCGTGCATCAGGTCCACTCCCCGGACGTGGTGGTGGTAGACGCGCAATACGGAGGAGAGCGGCCGAAGGCGGACGCGCTGGTGACGGCAACCCCGGGCGTGATACTGGGCGTCTTGACGGCGGACTGCGGCCCTGTCCTGTTCTGCGACGGAGACAACGGCGTCATTGGAGCTGCCCATGCGGGCTGGAAGGGAGCATTGGGCGGCGTCTTGGAAAACACCGTCGAGGCGATGGTCAGCATTGGTGCCGATCGCGACGCAATCATTGCATGCCTCGGCCCCTCGATCGGGCCGGAGAGCTACGAAGTCGGACCCGAGTTCATCGAACGATTCCTTCAGTTCAATGATGGCTACGACGCATTCTTCACCCCGGCGCCGAAGCAGGGGCACGCATATTTCGACCTGCAGGCCCTGACCCTGCACCGGCTGAAAGCGGCTGGCATCCGTGCCACGCATCTGGGAATCGACACCTATGCCGACGAAACGAGGTTCTATTCCTATCGCCGCACCACGCACCGGGGCGAGCCGGATTACGGTCGCCAGATTTCCGCAATAGCGATGACGGAGAAGTAATATGGCGCTGCATTTCGAACGCGAGGAATATGCCGCCCGGCTCGAGCGCCTTGTCGAGAAGATGCGCGAGGAGAAGCTGGAAGCCCTGCTGCTCTTTGCCCAGGAAAGCATGTACTGGCTTACCGGCTACGACAGCTTCGGCTACTGCTTCTTCCAGACCCTCGTGGTCAAGGCGGACGGAACGATGACGCTCCTGACCCGCTCGGCCGACCTCCGGCAGGCCCGCCACACGTCGATCATCGAGAATGTGGTCGTCTGGGTCGACCGTGTGAACGCCGACCCCACCCTCGACCTGAAGAACCTCCTGAGCGACTTCGATCTGCTGGGCGCCCGCATCGGCATCGAATTCGACACGCACGGCATGACGGGACGGGTGGCGCGCCTCCTGGACAATCAGCTCGCCTCGTTCGGCCAGATCATCGACGCCTCATACCTGGTCAGCGGGCTTCGCCTCGTCAAAAGTCCCGCCGAAGTCGCCCATGTCAGGCGTGCGGCCGAACTGGCAGATGATGCATTGGATGCGGCTCTTCCCCTCATCAAGGCGGGAGGAAGCGAGGCCGATATCCTCGCCGCCATGCAGGGTGCCGTCTTCAGCGGCGGCGGCGACTACCCGGCGAACGAATTCATCATAGGTTCGGGCCCAGACGCCCTGCTCTGCCGCTACAAGGCCGGCCGGCGGACGCTCGAAGTCAGCGACCAGCTCACGCTCGAATGGGCCGGCGTCAGTGCCCACTACCACGCCGCCATGATGCGCACCGTGGTGATTGGAGAGCCAAGCGCTCGTCACCGGGAGCTCTACAAGGCGTGCCACGAAGCGATCAAAGGGATCGAAGACGTGCTTCGCCCGGGCAATACGTTCGGGGACGTCTTCGATACCCACGCGGAGATATTCGACGAGCGCGGACTGACGCGCCATAGGCTCAACGCCTGCGGCTACTCTCTCGGCGCCCGCTTCTCCCCCTCATGGATGGAGCACCAGATGTTCCATGTCGGCAACCCGCAGGAAATCCTGCCGAACATGACGCTGTTCACGCACATGATCATCATGGATTCCGACACCGGCACGGCCATGACCCTCGGCCACACCTATCTCACCACGGAGGACGCTCCTGAACCACTGTCGCGCCACGGCCTCGACCTCATCCTGAGATGAGGCATCCACAGGCCGATTTGACAGGCCGGAAACCGAGCTTCTAAGTTCGGCGCGGGCGAACCGGGCGACGGAGGCGGCATGCGGTTGGTGATAGCAGGACTGGTCGTCGCATTGTCTTCGGCAATTTTGGCTGGATGCACGACCGACGCTCTGACGCCGCCCGCCGATGTTGGTGGAGGGCTGCGGCCGTCGACACCGGTGACGCAGGCCGAGGCCGACCGGCTTGCGCGGACGCCCGATCCGCAGGACTACCGCTCTGACACCTACGGCCAACAGCCCCGACAGTACCCGCCGCAAAACACGCTCGAGGCACAGGCTCAGGCTCTGCAATCGGGCGCTTCCTCAGCGGCTCGCTCGCAGCCCGTCCAACAGCCTCAGCAAGCAGAGCCAGCGGCGGCACCGGCACAGCCGGCCCCACAGGACGTGGCCACGCGAGGTTCGATCCGCTTCCTCCCCATCATCGGCGCGCCCCTGCAGGCGGTAACACCGCTTTCACGCCAGCTCGGGACACAGGCACGTGCGAGCGGGCTGACGATCCGAGCCTCAGGCGACAGCACGACGGATCACATCCTCAAGGGATATTTCTCCGCCTTCGCCGACGGCGAAGCCATTACCGTCGTCTATGTCTGGGACATCCTCGACAACAGCGGCGGCCGGCTGCACCGCGTACAAGGTCAGGAGCGGATCGCGGCCTCTCCGCGCGGCGATCCGTGGTCGGCCGTTCCCACTGCCACCATGGAGACGATCGCCACCAAGACGATCAACGAATATGTAGCCTGGAAGAGTGCACGTCCCGGCTGAGGGACGTCACGGTTTATTCATAAAATTAGGGGAGCCGGACCGAACGCTCTTGCATTCGGCTAGTGCAACGGTAAAAGGCGCCCATCCAGCGTCAGAACGGGCGGACCGAAATGAAGGTTTTCGCAGGCAATTCGAACCGGCAGCTTGCCGATGCGATCTGCAGCTATCTCAATGTACCAGTCGGAAAAGCCAGCGTCAGACGCTTTGCAGACCAGGAAATCTTCGTAGAGATACAGGAGAACGTGCGAGGCGAGGATGTCTTCGTCATCCAGTCCACGTCGTTCCCTGCCAATGACCACCTGATGGAACTCCTCATCATGATCGACGCCTTCCGTCGGTCCTCTGCCAAGCGCATCACCGCCGTCCTCCCCTATTTCGGCTATGCCCGCCAGGACCGCAAGGCCGGCCCCCGCACGCCGATCTCCGCCAAGCTCGTCGCCAACCTGATCACCGAGGCGGGCGCCGACCGCGTCCTGACACTCGATCTTCATGCAGGCCAGATCCAGGGCTTCTTCGACATCCCGACCGACAATCTCTTCGCCGTGCCGATCCTCGCCCGCGACGTGAAGGACAACTACGACGTCAGGAACGTCATGGTCGTTTCACCCGATGTCGGCGGCGTCGTGCGCGCCCGCTCGCTCGCCAAGCGGATCGATTGTCCGCTTGCCATCGTCGACAAGCGCCGCGAACGTGCCGGTGAGTCCGAGGTGATGAACGTGATCGGTGAAGTCGCTGGCAAGGACTGCCTGCTGGTCGACGACATCGTCGATTCCGGCGGAACGCTATGCAATGCAGCGGAAGCCCTCCTGGATAAGGGCGCAACCAGCGTTACCGCATATATCACCCACGGCGTCCTGTCGGGCGGCGCCGTCGCCCGCATCACCTCGTCCAAGCTGCGCGAACTCGTGATCACCGACTCGATCCAGCCGACCACGGCCGTGCAGTCGGCCCACAATATCCGCGTCGTCACCACCGCAAACCTGCTCGGCGAAGCCATCAATCGGACGGCTTCAGAGGAATCGGTCTCCAGCCTCTTCGACTGACGGGCGGTTCGGGACGGCAGTATACGAGAGTCGTTCATTAACGCAGCCGCAATGAATTACTGACAAAGCTTCCGCACCATTTTTACGTGTGTGGGGGATTTTTATCGTCATGTCGCAGCCATTGAAGCGTGTCGGCGCCGGAAAATCTTGGTCGCTGAAGGCCAAGTTCGCCGGGCTCGTCGTTGGTGCAACCTTCGTATCCTGCCTTTCCGTCGGCCTGCTGAGCTATCAGATCGGCAAGAGCGGGCTCATCGAAGCCAGCCAGCTTCGGCTTGAGTCGATCGCCGCCAACCAGTCCGACGATCTCTCGACATACCAGGCCAGGATCCAACAGGCGCTGAGCGAACTCGGTCAGAACAGCGCGATCGGTCAGGCGGTCGATACGATGTCCAACATCATCCCCGCCGAGGGAGACCAGATCCGGGCCGCCTACCAGAAGTCGGACCTCACCCCCATGCAGCGCTCCGAATTGAGCGACGCCGGGCTGAAGCTCCTGTACGCGATCCAGCACGCGACCATCCACGGCACGATCGTGAGCGCCTGGAAGAACGCCGGCGTCAGTGAAATCTATATCGTCGATACGAAGGGCCAGGTGATCTACTCCGTCACCAAGGGCCCGGAGCTCCTCGAACAGGCCTCGGCGATCTCCGGCATCAACGAGATCCTCGGCCGGATCAACGGCGGCTCTTCCGACCAGATCCACACCTCGACCTTCGCTCCATTCGATGCCGATGGCGGCAAGCCTTCTGCATTGATCGGCAAGCAACTGGCCGTCTCCTCCTGGGGGGACACAGTCGTCAAGGGTGCGGTCATCTTCCGGGTGTCGGCAGAGCGACTGGTCAACGCCGTCACCCCCAAGGAGTACGGCACGTCGATCGACGAAGCGCTGCTGCTCGACAGCAAGGGTGCTTTCCGCACCGGCTCCTTCGTCGACGGACAATCCCACGACGTCCCGGCCGATCTTGCCGAAGCGGCCACAGGGCAGACCACCGGCTCGGCCTTCGCAACCGTGGCCGACAAGCCGCTGTTCTTCGCCTATCAGCCGGTTTCCCTCTTCGGCGAGAAGCACCTTCTGGCTGTGGGTCAGAACGAAGCGCAGGTATTGGCGTCAGCCCGCGAACTCGCCTATTGGGCGATCCTCGCCACGCTTGCCGTGTTGGTCGTGATGGGCCTCGCCGGCACGTACATCGCTGCCCGCCTCACGCGTCCGCTGACGGAACTCGCCAGGCTGATGAACCGTCTCAATGACGGCGACAAATCGATCGTCGTCGAGCATACCGGGCGCGGCGACGAGGTCGGCACCATGGCTCGCGCGCTCGAATCCTTCCGCCAGGGCGCCCTGGACAAGGAACGCATGGAGGAAGAGGCTCACCGCAAGAGCGAGGAGATCGACGAGGAGCGGCAGCAGCGGGAGGCCGAGAAGGCCGCCAGCGCCCGTGAGATCGAAGAAGCCGTCTCGGCGCTCGCAACCGGTCTCGCCGCCCTCTCCCGCGGCAAGCTCGACCAGCGCATCACCAAGGCTTTCGCCCCGTCGCTCGATCACCTGCGCCACGACTTCAACAACTCGCTGGCCGGCCTCGAAGAGACGATCTCCGCGATCGGCAGCAGCGTCACCACCATCCGGGCAGGTTCGAGCGAACTGAAGATGGCCTCAGATGATCTGTCGCGGCGCACCGAACGTCAGGCTGCGGCACTGGAAGAGGCTGCCGCGGCTCTCGGCGAAATGACTGGAGCCGTCAACGGCGCCCTGAACCGTTGCGAGACGGCGGTGGACGTCGCGGCCGACACGTTGAAGGGCGCACACACCTCCACAGCCGTGGTGCGCGATGCGATCGGAGCGATGGAGCGGATCGAAAGCTCCTCCTCCAAGATCCGTCAGATCATCGACGTCATCGACCAGATCGCCTTCCAGACCAACCTGCTGGCCCTCAATGCCGGCGTCGAGGCGGCACGTGCCGGTGAAGCCGGCAAGGGCTTTGCCGTCGTCGCCCAGGAAGTCCGGGAACTCGCCCAGAAGTCGGCGACCGCGGCGCGCGACATCGGCGCCCTGATCACGGCATCGGCCTCAGATGTCGAGAACGGCGTGGCGCTCGTCCTCAAGACCGGAGAAAGCCTGGAACACATCCAGGGCAACATCCAGTCGATCAACGAGCATATCGGCGCGATCGTCGGCTCGTCGCGTGAACAGTCGGCGCGCCTGACAGAGATCAATTCCGCCGTCAGCGGTCTCGACCAAGTGACGCAGCAGAATGCCGCCATGGTCGAGGAGACCTCAGCGTCGGCCCATTCCCTGGCCAACGAGGCGGAAGTGTTGAACGAGCAGATCAGCCACTTCTCCATCGGCAATGCCGGCGCAGTTCAGGGCGATCGTCGCGCTGCCTGACCCCGCCCCGTCTCGACATTCAAAGCGCCGGCTCCACCAGGAGCCGGCGCTTTTCTTTTGTGGGCTTGGCAGTGGTCCCGTTTGCATCCCGCCCCAAAGGCTCTAGGTGTACCCGCCGAAGACGGAAACACCCCAGGAGCAATCATGGCTGCGCGCGATCGCTATTCAAGGAAGCTGGAATGTTCGCAATGCGGCCACTCGGGTTTTGCCGAAGTGTCTGAAAGCGAGGAGAGACGCGGGGGAAACAGGGACTTCCGGATCGACGAGATGCCGGCGGGGTTCCTGGCGGAGTTCCCGTCCCAGGATCCCCGCAAATACATGGTCCGCTGCCAGTGCGGCCACAAGTTCCGGTTTGAGCAGAAGACGGCCTATCCGCCGGGGGGCGAGCCGCGCTAGCGGAGCCGGAACGATACTGAAGGCCCGGCTCTAGGCGACCTTCGCCTGATCAGGCCGGCGATCGACGACCGCATTTACGATTGCCTCGATCTCTGTGCGCGGCACAGGCTTGCCATAGAAATAGCCCTGCACCTGCACGCAGCCCTCATCCCGGAGGAAGTTGACATGCTCATCCGTCTCGACCCCTTCGGCAAGGACTGGGATTTCCAGACTCGAGGCGAGAATGAGCGTCGACCGCACGATAGCAGCAGATTGCGCGCTGGTGGCGACGCCATCGACGAACTGGCGGTCGATCTTGATCTTGTCGAAGGGAAAGGCGAGCAGCATGGAGAGCGAGGAATAGCCCGTTCCGTAATCGTCCATCGCGATCTTAGCGCCGAGACTCTTGAGGTGGCGTATGGTCTGCAGAGCCCGTTGATGATCGGCGATGATGCCGGTCTCGGTAATTTCCAGCTCCAGACGCGCCGGATTTAGGCCGGTTTCCTGCAGAATGTCCTGGACGACACCGGGAAAGCGCGGATCGGCAAGCTGCTGTGTCGCGACATTGACGGCGATCGATAGCGGATTGCGCCAGCTTGCTGCCTCTCGGCAGGCTTCGCGAAGTACCCACTCGCCGAGTTCCACGATGAAGCCGCTGCGCTCGGCGATCGGTATGAACTCGGACGGCGGCACGTTTCCGCGATAAGGATGGTTCCAGCGCAGCAGCGCTTCGAAGCCGACGACAGCGCCGGTGAATGTGTCGTTCTGGCGCTGGTAGTTGAGCTGGAACTCTCCCCTTAGCAAGCCCGAACGCATGTCCATCGCCAACACGTTCCGCTCCCGCACAGCCCGATCCATGGAGGCATCATAGAAACAGACGGCGTTAGAGCCTGTCTCCTTGGCGCGGTACATGGCGACGTCCGCCTGTGCGAGGAGGTCCTCGACCTCCACATCGTCGTCCAGAATGGCAACACCCACACTGGTGCCGACATTCAGGCTATTGCCGTTCCATTCGATGGGCTTGACGATCTCCGCGATCATCCGCGCCGCCAGCCGCGAGGCATCCGCGCGTCCGTAATAACGGCGCGTCATGGCGATGAATTCGTCGCCGCCGATCCGCGCGACGAACTCGCCATCGCTGATGACGCTTGCCAGGCGGTCGCCGATGGTGCGAAGCACCGCGTCTCCGGCCAAATGCCCATGCACATCGTTCACTTCCTTGAAGCGGTCGAGATCGAAGGAGAGGATCGCGACCCTGGCTCCCAATCCCACTGCGTGGACGGAAGCCTCCGAGAGCTCTTCCTGGAAGGCCGAGCGGTTCGGCAGGCCCGTGAGCGGGTCCTGGAGGGAAAGCTGCCGGTATCGCTCGACGGCCTCGCGCATCGTGCTGGCATCGATGAGGTAGCTTGCCGCCGCGAGCGCCAGCAGCACCATCATCAGGCCGAGCACACCGAGACCGAGCACCGCGGACGAGATCACCGATTGCGGGACCTCCAGCGTGGTGTCCGGCACCAGGTCAATGGCAGCCATGCCGATGAAATGCACGGATGCGATCGCCACGATCAATGCGGCGACCGCCCCATAGCGGCAGAAACGGGTGACCGGACGAGCCGCCCGGTTCATCGCAACGGCAGAGAAGAAGGCACCGGCCAGAAGCGACATCGCGACATAGTCGAGACGCCAGACGATCTCCCCCTGCACCTCATAGGCTGACATGCCAAGATAGTGCATGGCGCCGAGCCCGAGGCCCAGCACCACACCTCCCGCCTCCAGCAGCATGCTCCGGCCGCCATAGGCCGAGATGGCGAGGCCCGCCGTGACACCTCCGATCGACACGGCAAGTGATGCGAGCGTCCCGCCCGGCTCGTAACCTGCGATACCGCCTGTCGTGTATCCGAGCATGGCGAGGAAGTGCGTCGCCCAGGTCGTCGATCCGCCGATGAACCCGGCGAGGAACAGCCATATTCCCTTCTCCAGACCCCGGCGCCGCGTGACCCGCGAAAACAGCCGGATCGTCAGCGTCGCGCCCATTGCGAGAACAAGAACGGCCGCGGCGACGTAGCGGAGATCGTGTTCGATGAAAAGGCAGGAGAAAATGCGGGACATGATGAGCCGATCCATGAGAATATGACGCCGTTCTAACATCCCATGTGTGTTCTATCCGTTCGCTGACATGGTAAAGACTTGACGAATGTCAGGTCCTCCGGCGTCGGCTTGCCATCCGGCAACCTTTGTATTATAGCCCGCCGGTCCGCGTAGACACCCTTGGAGGCAACGCGGATGGAGAGCATCGCGAGGTGTCCTCCCAGTCTCCTCCGTGCACCGGTTGCACGGTCAGACTCTCCAAACAACCTCGAAAGGACATGCCATGAGCCAGGAAACTTACGAGCTCAAGGCCGAGGCGCGCGAACGGGTCGGTAAGGGGTCCGCCCGTGAACTTCGCCGCAACGGTTTCATCCCTGCCGTCATCTATGGTGACAAGCAGCCCCCCATTTCCATCGCACTTTCGACCAACGAAGTGACGAAGCGCATCCATGCCGGTGGTTTCATGACCACCATCGCGACCATCGATGTCGACGGCAAGAAGTACCAGGTTCTGCCGAAGGACTACCAGCTGGATCCGGTGCGCGACTTCACCATGCATGTCGATTTCCTGCGCGTCTCGAAGGACACCGCCGTTACCGTTGACGTGCCGGTCCACTTCATCAACGACCAGAAGTCCGGCGTTAAGATCGGCGGCGTCCTGAACATCGTCCGCCATACGGTTGAATTCAACTGCCCGGCCAACGCCATTCCGGACTCCATCACCGTGGACCTGACCGGCTTCAAGATCGGCGACAGCATCCACATCTCGCACGTTACCCTGCCGAAGGGCGTGAAGCCGGTCATCACCGACCGCGACTTCACCATCGCGACCATCGTCGCCCCGGCGGCCGGCGTCGAGGAAGAAGAGCAGCCGGCTGAGGGCGAAGCTTCCGAGTAAGCTTCTGCATTTGCCGAACGAAACCCGCCCTCGTGGCGGGTTTTTTGTTTTCGGACCCTAGAGGCGATCTGCCGGCCGAAAGGCGGAGCGCGCTGGCGGCGAGGAAACCGGTTGACTTCCGCGGGCGTTCAAGGTGGAGAAGGCGATACCGCTGAACACGGGTTTCTTGCATATGAAGATCATCGCTGGCCTGGGAAATCCTGGCCCCAAATACTCCGGAAACCGCCACAATATCGGTTTCATGGCCGCCGACGCGCTTCAGCGCCTGCCGGGGTTCGCGCCATGGTCGAAGAAGTTCAAGGCCGAGATCTCGGAAGGCGAACTTGCCGGCGAGAAGGTCCTGCTGATGAAGCCGCAGACCTACATGAACCTCTCCGGCGAAGCGGTCGGCGAAGCCATGCGCTTCTACAAGCTCGCCCCGGCCGACATTCTCGCCATCTATGACGAACTCGACCTTGCTCCGGGTAAGGTGCGCCTCAAGACCGGCGGCGGACATGGCGGACACAACGGCGTCAAGTCTCTCGACGCCCATTGCGGCAAGGAATACCGCCGGCTGCGCCTCGGGATCGGCCATCCGGGCTCCAAGGAGCTCGTACACAATCATGTCCTGGGTGACTTCGCCAAGTCGGATCGCACGTGGCTCGAACCACTTCTGGATGCCATCGCCGACAATGCGGCGATGCTGGTGAAGGGCGAGGACTCGCAGTTCCTGAACAAGCTGGCCCTGGCGGTCGGCGACAAGCCCGCCGCTCAAGCCGCGGCACCCGACCCGAAAAAGCCGGCAATGCAGTCGCACATCCGCCAGGCACGGAACCAGAAGCCCGCCGCGCCGGCGACGGGACCGATGGCCGACATGTTGAAGAAGCTGTTCGGGGGCAAGGTCGACTAATCCGGAACCAGCCGCCACGGACTGCTTTACCTCTACCGCCCGGCGCAGTGATCAATCCTCCGGCTCGGTAGTGAACATCAGCGGGTAGCCAGCTTCCTTCGCAAGATCGACGGCTTCCTTCGCCTTCGTCTCTGCAATGTCCCTGGCGCAGACCACCACCACGGCGGTGCCCATTCGATGGGCGGTCAGCATGACGCGGTAGCTCGTCTCCTCGGGCATGCGAAAGACAGCCTTCAGAACCATCACCACGAATTCTCGCGGCGTATAGTCGTCATTGACCAGAATGACCTTGTAGAGCTTCGGCCGCTCGTGCTTCGGTTTGGTCTTTGTCCTGGGCAGGAGGATCGTGTCGTCCTTCGTCGGCATATTGACCTCGCCGTGACATCGGATGAACGGCGGAAAGTATGGCACCGGCCCGGGCCGCATTCAACAGCAACCGGGATCGACCCTTGACCCCTCGGGCCGTTTATCCCATAGCCAAGCCAACGATCGTTTCCAGCAACAGGTATCTCTACCGATGGGTTTCAAGTGCGGCATCGTGGGCCTGCCGAATGTCGGCAAGTCGACACTTTTCAATGCTCTGACGAAGACGGCTGCAGCGCAGGCCGCCAATTATCCCTTCTGCACCATTGAGCCGAACACCGGCGAAGTGGCCGTTCCGGATCCGCGCATGCAGAAGCTCGCCCAGATCGCCGGCTCGAAGGAGATCATCCCGACCCGCATCTCCTTCGTCGACATCGCCGGGCTTGTCCGGGGCGCATCGAAGGGGGAAGGCCTCGGCAACAAGTTCCTCGCCAATATCCGCGAGGTCGACGCGATCGTTCATGTCCTGCGCTGCTTCGAGGATACCGACATCACCCATGTGGAGGGCCGCATCGATCCGGTCGGTGATGCCGAGACCATCGAGACCGAGCTGATGCTCGCCGATCTCGAAAGCCTGGAGCGCCGGGTCGAGCAGACCCGCAAGCGGGCGACCGGCAAGGACAAGGAATCCCTTGCCCAGCTTCCTGTCATGGAAGCGGTCATCAAGCTGCTGCAGGACGGCAAGCCGGCGCGCCTGCTCCTGAAGACCATGAGCCCCGAGGAGATCGACATCCTCAAGGGCCTGAACCTCCTCACCTCCCATCCGGTGCTCTACGTCTGCAATGTCGCGGAAGCCGATGCTGTGACCGGCAATGCGCACACGGAAGCGGTCGCCAAGATGGCCGCCGAACAGGGCGCCGAATGCGTCATCATCTCCGCCGCGATCGAGGCTGAAGTGGCGCAGTTGCCGGAAGACGAGGCGACGGAGTTCCTGTCGGCTCTCGGCCTCGAGGAGGCTGGCCTGGATCGCCTTATTCGTGCCGGTTACAACCTCCTCGACCTGATCACCTATTTCACCGTCGGCCCCAAGGAGACCCGTGCCTGGACGATCGTGCGCGGCACGAAGGCCCCGCAGGCGGCGGGCGTCATCCACACGGATTTCGAGCGCGGCTTTATTCGCGCTTTCACCATCGGCTATGACGACTATATCGCCTACAAGGGCGAAGTCGGTGCGAAGGAAGCCGGCAAGGGCCGCGACGAAGGCAAGGAGTACGTCGTCCACGACGGCGACGTCATCCACTTCCGCTTCAACACCTGAAGAAGCAGAAAGGCGCCGTTGTTTCGGCGCCTTCTACTATGTATGCCCGCGTGCGGTCAGCGCACCTTTTTTATCGGGCAGCCGGCGCTTCCAGTGCTCTGAGGAAATCCGCCTGATCCAGCCAGTTAGACATGGACACTCCTTGAATTTGCACCCCTGCCCCGCCATTGTGCCACGCGGAATCGGCAAGAGGAATCCGAATGGCGGAACCGGACTATCATTTTGAAGACTTCACGCCTGGACGCGTCTTTCCGCTGCCCGAGCGGCAGGTCAGCGCAGAGAAGATCGTCGAATTTGCTGCCGAGTTCGACCCGCAGCCCATGCACCTCGACGAGGCGGCGGGCAAGGCAAGCATCCTCGGAGGCCTTTCCGCTTCCGGCTGGCACACGGGCAGTATGTTCATGCGCATGATGTATGACGGATGGCTGTCGCAATCGTCTTCGGAAGGATCGCCCGGCATCGATTTTATGGAATGGAAGAGGCCGGTTCTCGCCGGCGATACGCTTTCCGGGCGCTCGACGGTCGTGTCGGCCCGCGAACTCCGCTCGCGCCCCGGCATCGGCTTGGTGACCTTCCTCCATGAGGTGGAGAACCAGCGGGGCGAACTCGTGATGAAGGGGGAGAACCCGATCATGATGCGATCGCGCACTCCCGTCAGAGAACCGCAATGAGACTGATCGAGCTTTCTCCACCGGGCAGGAAGGTGATTACCGGCACCATGCTGTTCACTTCGGAGGACATCATCCGCTTCGCGCGAAAATATGATCCGCAACCGTTCCATACTGATCCGGAAGCGGCCAAAGGCTCCGTCTTCGGCGGCCTCTGTGCATCCGGTTGGCACACCTGCGCCGGCTGGATGAAGACCTATATCGCCTACTGGGACGCCGAAGTGGCAAGGCTCGAAGCCGAAGGGCTGGTCGCGCCGAAACTTGGCCCTTCCGCAGGCTTCAAGAAACTCCAGTGGCTGAAGCCCGTCTATGCCGGCGACAGCATCACCTATTCGGTGGAAGTCGTAGACAGCCGACCCCTGGCATCACGTCCCGGCACATGGCTCAACCTGACCTCCAATGACGGGGTCAACCAGCATGGCGAGGTCGTCATGCGCTACGACGGAACCGTGCTCGAGTTCGAATAGGCGCCCGCAGTTTTCCGACAGACGTCAGTGTCCCTCGAACTCCATCAGCGTCCGCACCTCGACGCCGAGTGCCTCGAGCTTGCGGCGCCCGCCCAGCTCCGGCAGGTCGATGACGAAGCAGGCCGAGACGATCTCCGCCCCCTGCTGGCGCAATAGCTTTACAGCGCCTTCCGCAGTGCCACCGGTGGCGATCAGGTCGTCGGTGAGGATGACCTTTTCGCCGGGCTTCACGGCATCCACATGCATCTCCATCTCGTCGACGCCATATTCGAGGCTGTAGGCGATACGCACGGTCTCGTGCGGCAGCTTGCCCTTCTTGCGGATCGGCACGAAACCGGCCGAGAGTTGGTGCGCCAACGCCCCTCCGAGGATGAAGCCGCGCGCCTCGATGCCGGCGATCTTGTCGACCCCCAACCCCGTATAGGGCCGCACAAGCTCGTCCACCGCCTGGCGGAAGACCACCGCGTCGCCTAGCAAGGTCGTGATGTCACGGAAGATGATCCCGGGCTTCGGGTAGTCCACGATCGAGCGGACGGAGGCAGCGAGGTCGATGGGCTTGGTCATGGGAAGTCCGAATTGCTGGAACGTAAGGAACGGGCGCAGGAAACCTAGCGATTTATCCGAGGTCCCCCAACAAAAAAAGGCGACCCGGAGATCGCCTTTTTTGTCGTAGCCGAGGGTTTGCCTCAGTGTTCCTTGTTGGCGTAGACTGACTTCTTCGTCAGGTAGATGAGCCCGGTGAAGATCAGCAGGAAGACCATGACCATGAAGCCGGTGCGCTTGCGATCCTCCAGATGCGGCTCTGCAGCCCACATCAGGAACGCGGAGACGTCCTTGGAGTACTGGTCGAGCGTTTCCGGAGCGCCATCGTCATAGGTGACTTGGCCATCCGAGAGCGGCGGGGCCATGGCGAGCGAAGCCGAGGCGATGAAGTACGGGTTGTAGTAGGTGCCTTCCGGAACCTCGACGCCTTCCGGCGGCTCCTGGTAGCCCGTCAGCAGCGAGTAGATGTAGTCCGGGCCACCTTCCTGATATTGCGTGAAGATGTCGAACACGAACTGCGGGAAGCCGCGGGTGACACCGCGCGCCTTGGCGATCAGGGAGAAGTCCGGCGGCGCAGCACCATTGTTGGAAGCGGCTGCGGCCTGTGCGTTGGGGAACGGCGGCGGGAAGTAGTCGGAAGGTACCGCCGCGCGGTCGAACATGTCACCGTCGTCGTTCGGGCCGTCGGTCACCTGGTAGTTGGCGGCGAAAGCCTTCACCTGCTCTTCCGAGTAACCAAGGTCCTCGAGCGTACGGAACGAGACCAGAGTCATGGAGTGACAGGCGGCACAGACTTCCGTGTAGACCTTTAGTCCCCGCTGCAGCTGGCCCTTGTCGTAGTGGCCGAAGGGACCGGCAAAGCTCCAGTCGACTTCCCGCGGCTTGTTGATGGGATAGTGCGGTGTTGCGCCCTCTGCATGGGCTTCGCCGTCGGCTGCATGCTCGTCCTGAGCGAGCGCGGTACCGAGGCCGAGGCCCGCCACGACGGCCAGCGAAAGGATGCTTGTAACAAGCTTTTTCATAACTCTCATTCCCTCTCGGTCTCGGCTATCGGACGCTGGCTTCGGCAGGCGGAAGCTTTTCCATGTCGGACTTGTTCTGCTTCGCGAGAACCGCCTCGGTGATCGAGTTCGGTATGCGGCGCGGCGTCTCGAACAGGCCGAGCAGCGGCATGATCACCAGGAAGAAGCCGAAGTAGTAGAGCGTGCCGAGCTGCGACAGGATGACGTAGACGCCTTCCGCAGGCATGGCGCCGAGCCAGCCGAGGAGAATGCAGTCGGCAACGAAGATCCAGAAGAACAGCTTGTACCACGGACGGTAGACGGCCGAGCGGACCTTCGAGGTGTCGAGCCAGGGCAGGAAGAACAGCACGATGATCGAGCCGAACATCACGAGCACGCCACCGAGCTTGGAGTCGATCGGGCCGACATTGAAGGTGATGGCGCGCAGCATCGCGTAGAACGGCAGGTAGTACCATTCCGGAACGATGTGAGCCGGGGTCTTCAAGGCATCCGCCGGAATGTAGTTGTCCGGGTGGCCGAGATAGTTCGGCATGTAGAAGATGAACCAGGCGAAGACGAGCAGGAAGACCGACACGCCGAGCGCATCCTTCAGCGTCGCATAGGGCGTGAAGGCAACGGTGTCCGTCTTGGTCTTCACCTCGACACCGGTCGGGTTCGTCTGGCCGGTTACGTGCAGCGCCCAGACGTGCAGGACGACGACGCCTGCGATCATGAACGGCAGCAGGTAGTGCAGCGAGAAGAAGCGGTTCAGCGTCGGTTGGTCGACGGCGAAGCCACCGAGCAGGAACTGCTGGATCCACTCGCCGACCAGCGGGAAGGCGGAGAAGAAGCCGGTGATGACGGTCGCGCCCCAGAAGGACATCTGACCCCAGGGCAGAACGTAGCCCATGAAGCCGGTCGCCATCATCAGGAGATAGATCACAACGCCGAGGATCCAGAGGATTTCGCGGGGCGCCTTGTAGGAGCCGTAGTAGAGACCGCGGGCGATGTGCAGGTAAACGGCGATGAAGAAGAACGACGCGCCGTTGGCGTGCATGTAGCGCAGCAGCCAACCGTGGTTTACGTCGCGCATGATCTTCTCGACGGAGTTAAAGGCAACCGTCGTTTCGGCCGCGTAATGCATGGCCAGAACAACGCCCGACAGGATCTGGACGATCAGCATGACCGACAGCATCGCGCCGAAGGTGTAGGCATAGTTCAGGTTGCGGGGAACGGGGTAGGAGACGAAGCTGTCATGGATCATGCGCGGCAATGGAAGCCGCGAGTCGATCCATTTCTCGATGCCGGAGGCCGGCTGGTATGTGGAATGACCGCTCATTATCTAGAACCCCTCACCCGATCTGGATCACTGTGTCGGACGTAAACGTGAAAGTCGGCACCGGCAGGTTGGTCGGCGCCGGACCCTTACGGATACGACCTGCGGTGTCATAGTGCGAACCGTGGCAGGGACAGAACCAACCGCCGAAATCGCCGGCCTGACCGAGCGGAACGCAACCGAGATGGGTACAGGAACCGATCATGACGATCCAGTTTTCCTTGCCCTCACCGGCCGAGCGAGCCAGGTCGGTCGCTTCCGCGGTCGCATCGATATTGTCGTTTCTTGCGATCGGATCCTTGAGCTCGTCGAGCGCTACGGCGTTGGCGGCTTCGATCTCCTGCTCCGTACGGTTACGGATGAAGACCGGCTTGCCGCGCCACTTGACCGTCAGCGACATGCCCGGCTCGACCCCCGAGACGTCAACCTCGATGGAAGCGAGCGCCAGCGTCGAGGCATCGGGCCGCATCTGGTCGATGAAAGGCCATGCCACTGCCGCCGCTCCGACCGCGCCGGCCATGCCGGTGGTCAGGTAAAGGAAATCACGGCGAGTGGGCTCGCCCAGTGCTTCGCTGTGTGTCTCGTGCTCGCTCACGGCTCAAACATCCTTCTCACGCAATTCGCGAAAACCCGCATTTGCCCCTCAACCGGAGATGTGGAACTGGCCATAATTGGAACACAGATTCCCCGGCAATTCGGCGCCTTCTATGCCTGATCGCAAATTATGTCCAGTCTTG
The DNA here is from genome assembly GCF_902153235.2 of Pseudorhizobium halotolerans. NCBI lineage: Bacteria > Pseudomonadati > Pseudomonadota > Alphaproteobacteria > Hyphomicrobiales > Rhizobiaceae > Pseudorhizobium > Pseudorhizobium halotolerans. The sequence continues at coordinate 1,224,955 of NZ_CABFWE030000005.1, forward strand.
GCAAGTGGATAGGAGCCAGTTTGTCGCGGCCTTTCCGCAAGCTTTTCCGGGGCTGTGACATGAGCGATGCATGCCCTCTTTCCCGGCCTTCCTCTCCCGCTTCGCACGTTAACCTCCGCGCAGGCTTCGCGTTGCGGTGCAGCAACCCGCATGCTAGGCCCGAACGCGCCGGCGCATCAATGGGAACAGGGCGGAATGAGGTATTTTCTGTCGGTCGCAATATGCGTCATCGTGTCGCTCGTGATCCTCATCGCGGCTGCACGCTACGTGGTCGGCATCTGGATCTTCACGGCCATCAGCAGCCTGCAGCTTCACCTTGCCGTCACCTGCACGCTGGCGGCTGTCGCTGCCTTCGTCCTTCACCGTAGCCTGCTTCCCGCGCTGCTGGTTGCAGCCTCGCTGGCGCTTGGGCTGCACGCGCTCTGGATGACCCGGGAGATGGTCCAGCAACCGCTTGCTGGCAACAATGTCGATGCTCCTGCGCTCAGGCTGATGTCCTTCAACATCCTGTCGAAGAACAGGGAGAATGCCGGCGCGATCCGCGACCTGATCCTTGCCTCCCGCGCCGACGTTGTGAACGTCCTTGAGGCGATGCCGCTGCGGGGGGAGCTCGGCGCCCTCTCACAGATCTATCCCTACCGTATCGGTTGTGGCGAGATGACGAAGACCTGCGACCTCATGGTGCTGTCCAAGACACCCTTGACCTCGCCCTCCGTTCACTCGCTCAGCACGATCTTCGAAAACCGGATGATCCTTTCGGATCTGTCATGGCAGGGACGCATGGTTCATCTGGCGGCCATCCATACGACCAAGCCCTATTTCGACGACTTCCAGACCTTGGAGCTCACCAACGCCGCCCGCATGCTGGATCGGCTCGAGGGTCCCCTGCTCGTTGCCGGAGACTTCAACGCCTCCAGCCTGGCGCCGAACATCCGCATGTTCCTGCGCTGGACCGGCCTTCGCACCGCATCCTGGGAGCCTCCCACATGGCCGGACTGGGGAGGATGGTTCGGCGTGCCGATCGATCACGTCTATGTCCGCGAACCGCTGCATATAAGATCGCTGCAGCGGTTGCCGTCATCACTGGGCTCCAACCACTACGGGCTGGTCGCCGACATCGTCCTCGCGCCGTGACGGCCTATTGTGCGGCGTCTGCCGCCAGGAAGCCTCCCGACTGGCGTGCCCACAGATCGGCATAGATTCCATTCGCCGCGACTAGCTGCGCGTGCGTCCCCTGCTCCACGATGCGTCCCTCATCCATCACGATCAGACGGTCGAGTGCCGCGATGGTGGAGAGCCGGTGGGCAATCGCGAGTACGGTCTTGCCCTGCATCAGGCGCTCGAGGTTCGACTGGATGGCAGCCTCCACTTCGGAATCGAGCGCTGACGTCGCCTCGTCGAGCACCAGGATCGGCGCATTCTTCAACATGACGCGGGCGATGGCGATGCGCTGCCGCTGGCCGCCGGAAAGCTTGACGCCCCGCTCGCCGACATGCGCATCATAGCCACGGCGGCCGCGCTGGTCCTCCAGCTCGGCGACGAAACCGTCGGCCTCCGCCCGCCGGGCGGCCTCGCGCAACTGCTCCTCGCTCGCATCCGGCCGCCCGAACAGGATGTTGTCGCGGATCGACCGGTGCAGCAGCGATGTGTCCTGCGTCACCATGCCGATCTGCGCCCGCAGCGATTCCTGCGTCACCCGCGAGATATCCTGGCCGTCGATCAGGATGCGGCCCTTCTCGATCTCGTAGAAGCGAAGCAGAAGGTTGACCAGCGTCGACTTTCCAGCGCCTGAGCGCCCGACGATGCCGAGCTTTTCGCCTGGCCGGATGGTGAGGCACAGGTCGTCGATCACGCTCCTGCCCTTGCCGTAGTGGAAGCTGACGTTCTCGAAGCGGATCTCCGGCGCCCGCACGGTCAGCCTCTCGGCATCCGGCTTGTCGAAAAGGCCTATCGGCTGCGAGATGAGTTCTGCCGAGTTCTGGACGGTGCCGAGATTGCGCATCAAACCGTTCAGCTGCGTCATCAGCCGGCCGAGCAGGAAGTTCAGCCGCAGCATCAGCGCCATGGTGAAGGCAACCGCACCTGAGCTGATCAGTCCCGCAAGCCACAGGTGGATGCTGAGTGCTCCCATCATCACGATCATCGTGCTGGACAGGAGCGCCATGGAGGCGCGCACACCGGTCAGCAGGCGTGTGAAGCGGATGATGGTGGACTGGAAACTCTCGAACCCGGAGCGCATGTAGCGGTCGTTCGCTTCATCACTGCCGAACAGCCGGAGCGTCTGGATGTTGGAGTAGGAATCGACCATGCGCCCGCTGATCATCGACCCGGCCTCGGCCGAAAGCTTGGCGTGCTCGCGGATCCTCGGCACGAAGTACTTCGCCAGGAAGGCGAAGATGGTCAGCCAGACGAGAACCACGGCCGCCATGCGCAGATCCAGCTGCGCCACCAGCACCAGCGTCGACACCGAGTAGATCACCACGAACCACAGGCTCTCCATCAGCGTCGTCAGGACGTCGCCGGTCGCCTGGCCCGCCGACCAGACCTTTGTGACGATGCGGCCGGAAAAGTCGTTCTGGAAGAAGGACAGCGATTGCCGCGACACATGCACATAGGATTGCCAGCGCACCAGATTGTAGAAGCCGGGCGTGATGATCTGCTGGTCGACGAGGGCCGTCAGCGAGGCGATTGCAAAGCGCCCGAAGCCGATGACCAGGGCCATCAGCAGCAGCTCGTTGCCGTGGGCTTCCATCAAGCCCGCCCATCCGGCACCTCGATCCACCGTGGCCAGGATGTCGACGACGCGACCGACGAACCAGAACATCGCCGCCTCGACACCGGCGGCAGCCCCTCCGAGCACCAGCATCGCCAGGAACGGCAGCTTCGCCTGACGCACATAGAACCAGATGAAGGCCGCGAGACCGGCAGGTGGATTGAGGTCGTCCCGCCGCTCGAAGGGCCTAATCCAGTTCTCGAAATAGCGGACGACGGATCTGATCATTGGCGGGATATAGGCGCTTCCGGTTGCGGGACAAAACCCTCACTGCAAGAATTGAGCCACCACAGGTAAGCCGCGCCCACGCGCGGCTCACAGGTATCTGACGGTGTGGAAGGCGGACCGACTCTATTCCGCCGCCGCCTCCTCCAGGTCGTGGTTGCCGAGGAAGCCGCCGGACTGGCGGCTCCAGAGGTCGGCATAGATCCCGTCCGAGGCAGCGAGCTCCTGGTGCGTCCCGGTGTCCACGATCCGCCCCTTGTCGAGCACGATCAGCCGGTCCATCTCCGTCAGCGTCGACAGCCGGTGGGCGATCGCGATTACCGTCTTGCCCTGCATGAGGGCAAAGAGGTTCTCCTGAATCGCCGCTTCGACCTCGGAATCGAGCGCCGATGTCGCCTCGTCGAGCACCAGGATCGGCGCATCCTTGAGGAAGACGCGGGCGATTGCGATTCGCTGCCGCTGGCCACCGGAGAGTTTTACGCCGCGCTCGCCGACATGGGCATCGAGGCCAGTCCGGCCCTGCATGTCCGAGAGGCCCTGGATGAACTCCCAGGCATTGGCTCGCCTCGCCGCCTCGATGATCTCCGCATCGCTCGCCTCCGGCTTGCCGTAGGCGATGTTGTCGCGGATCGAGCGGTGCAGCAGCGAGGTATCCTGCGTCACCACGCCGATCAGCGAGCGCAGGCTCTCCTGCGAGACATGCGCGATGTCCTGCCCATCGATCGTGATGCGGCCCGCCTCCAGGTCGTAGAAGCGCAACAGCAGGTTCATCAGCGTCGTCTTGCCGGCACCCGAACGTCCCACCAGGCCGACCTTCTCGCCCGCTGCGATATCGAGCGTCAGGTCCTCAATCACGCCCTTCTTCTTCCCGTAGTGGAAGCGGACATTCTCGTAGCGGATATGCCCCTTCTTCGCCTGCAGCTGCGGCGCGCCCTTCTTGTCCGTTACCTCGTGCGGCTTCGTCATCATCGACATGCCGTCATAGACCGTGCCTATCGCTTCGAAGAGGGCTGACACCTCCCACATGATCCACTGCGACATGCCATTGATGCGCATGGCAAGGCCGATGGCCACCGCGACGGAGCCCACGGACACCTCGCCCGTCAGCCAGAAGGCGATGCTCGCAGCAGCCACGGCGAAGATCGTCACCGCATTGTTGACGTCGACACAGATGTTGAGGAGCGAGATCTGACGCATCTGCCGGTGAACGGTGCCGAGGAACTCGTCCATCCCCTCCCTTGCATAGGTCTCCTCACGGCCCGCATGCGAGAACAGCTTGACCGTGCCGATATTGGTGTAACTGTCGACGATCCGGCCCGTCATCATCGAGCGCGCATCGGCCTGCTCGCTGGAAAGCTTCCGGAGCTTCGGGATGAAGTGCCAGAGGATCAGGCTGTAGAACACGAACCACAGGACGAGAGGCACGACGAGCCGCCAGTCCACCACGATCACCAGCGCCAGCATGGACACGAAGAAGCTGATCGCGTAGACGAAGACGTCGATGATCTTCATCACCGTCTCGCGGATGGCGAGCGAGGTCTGCATGACCTTGGTCGAAACACGGCCCGCGAACTCGTTGGCGAAGAAGGTCATCGAGTGGCGCAGCAGGAACCGATGCATCTGCCAGCGTGCAATCATTGGGAAGTTGCCGGCCAGCACCTGGTGCATCGTCATCGTGTGAATGGCGCCGGCGAGCGGCAGAACGACAAGCAGCACCACGCCCATCCAGAACAGACGGCCACTCTCCTGCTCAAGGAAGGTCGCACGGTCGGCGTTCGACAGCCAGTCGATGATGTTGCCGAGGAACTGGTAAAGGAAGACCTCGGCGATGGCGATGACCATTGAGCAGATGCCGAGCAGCAGGAGCCAGGGCGCCGTGGGTTTCGTGTAGTGCCAGCAGAAGGCAAGCAGTCCCTTTGGCGGAAGACCCGGCGGATCCTGGGGATAGGGGTCGACGCGACGCTCGAACCACGAAAACATCGTCATTCTCCAGAAACGATAGGCCCGGACCGAGCTTCGCCCGTTCTGAGACGGGTAGTCGGATGGGCAGAAAATAAAAGACGAGGCCACAACCGGCCGCGAGACAAATCAGGAAAGAAATGGAATGCGGAAGACCGCGATACGCCTATGCCAGAAGGCAGGGTGCCCATGGCAGAAGGCGGGAATTCACGGCAATATCCATGGGGGCCTCCTGGGGCTGGCGTTGAAGACGGAGGTCTTTTAGCTCCGTTCACCGGAATTTGGAAGGGCCGATCGTCGCATCCCTCGGCGCACACGCTGCCGATGCTTGTCTGTTGAGGCCCGGCCACAACGCCTGAGTCCCCCTCACCGGCTTTGACTGCCAAGGCCGGATCGCCTAAGGGCAGATCATGCCGGATCTTCACATCGCCCTCTACCAGCCTGATATTCCGGGCAATACCGGAACCATACTGCGCCTTGCCGCCTGCCTCGGACTGAAGGTTCACATCATCGAGCCGGCCGGCTTTGATATCTCCGACCGCAATCTCAAGCGGGCCGGCATGGACTATCTGGCTAGCGCCTCCTTGACCCGCCACGTCACCTGGCAGGCGTTTCAGGACTGGCGGCACTCCTCCGGTCGCAGGCTGATCCTGGCTTCCACAAAGGCCGCCCTGCCCTATGTTAGCTTCGAGTATCGTCCGAGCGACGTGCTCCTCTTCGGCCGTGAGAGCGCTGGCGTCCCGGACAATGTCCATGGGGCCGCGGATGCGCGCATCCTGATCCCGATGGTCGAGGGGCAGAGGTCGATCAACGTCGCCATGTCGGCGGCCATGATCGCCGGAGAGGCGCTTCGTCAGACCGTCTGGGCCTGAGAACGGAACTGCACGGAAAACCGTCGCAGGCGACATCTTCCTTAACCACTCTTCCGGCATATTTTCTTTAGCCGGCAAGAGAACTACCTTGTCCTGCAGGGGCATTTCGGAATTCGGCATGGAATCGACGATCGTCATCATTAATCTCTTCGGCGCAGTGGCCCTGCTGCTCTTTGGCCTTGCCCAGGTGAAGGATGGCGTCACCCGTGCATTCGGCACCCGGCTCCGCACAGGTCTCGCCACCGGAACGCAGAGTGGCCTCCGCTCTTTCGTGTCGGGTTTCGTCGCAACCGTGGCTCTGCAAAGTTCGACTGCCACGGCACTTACCGTTGCCTCCTTCGTCGAACGTGACCTGATCCGCGCGCGAATGGCGCAGATCGTCCTGCTCGGCGCCAATGTCGGAACTGCCGTCACGGCCTGGATCGTCGCTACAGGCATCGAGTGGCTGTCGCCGTTGCTGATCCTTGTCGGCCTCGTCGTCCACCGCGGCGGCTCGACCGCCCGCAAGGGCGGCGGCACGGCGCTGATCGGCATCGGCCTCATGCTCCTGTCGCTCCACCTCCTGTCCATGGCGACCGAGCCTATGCGGGAATCGCCGGCACTCTCGGCCTTCATCCGGCTCCTCGATGGCGCATGGCCCGTGGCGCTGGCCTTGACGGCATTGCTGGCCGTCGTCTCCTCGTCCAGCCTCGCGGTCGTCGTGCTCGTCCTGTCGCTCGCTTCCACCGGGACCCTGTCCACTGAACTCATCATAGTATTGATCCTCGGCGCCAATCTCGGCGGCGCCATTCCACCGGTGCTTGCAACATTTTCGGGACCTGCCTCCGCCCGCCGCATCACCACCGGCAATCTTGTGGTCCGGGCCATCGGCTGCCTGATCACCCTCCCGCTGGTCGCCTTTGCCGCCGAACTGCTGGAAACGCTGCCGCTCAATCCGGCAAAACTGCCGGTCGACGCGCATCTCGCCTTCAACATCGCACTGGCACTTCTTGCATGGCCCTTCTCAGGCCTTCTCTCCGACTTGATGAAGCGCCTCATTCCGACCGCCGAAGACCCGGATACCGGTCCGAAGTTCCTTGACGCCCAGGCGCTGTCCACTCCCGTGGTCGCTCTCGCGAACGCCACCCGCGAGGTCCTTCGCGTCGGCGATCTCATCGAACGTATGCTCGTCCGCGTGGAAAATGCCTTCCGGCACAATGACCTCGCGCCGCTTGCCGAGATAGAGGCGATGGAGAAGCGGGTCGACAACCTCCAGCAGGAGGTCAAGATCTACCTCTCGAAGCTCGGCCGCGAGGGCCTCGAAGGCGAGAACCTGCGCCGGTCTCTCGCGGTGATGGACTATGCCATCAATCTGGAACATACGGGCGACATCATCGAGAAGGGCCTGGGCGAGCAGGTCCGCAAGAAGATATCGGGCAGCCTCAAGTTCTCCGAGGACGGCTACCAGGAGCTGAAGAACCTCTTCGACCTCACGATCGAGAACCTGCGCATCGCCCAGACCATCTTCGTGACCGGAGACTTCAACCTCGCACTGCGCCTGATGGAGATGAAGGTCGACGTGCGAAAGGCTGAGAAGCTGTCGGCGGAGCGGCACCTCGAGAGGCTTCGCGATGGCCGACTGGAAAGCCTGCAGACGAGTTCCCTGCATCTGGACATCCTCCGCGACCTTAAGCGTATCAACGCCCATATCGTCTCGGTCGCCCATCCGATCCTCGATGATAGCGGGCTGCTTCGTGAGAGCCGGCTGCGCCAGGCGGAGCCCGGCGCCTGATCCCTTCCCGTCTTTTGTCATGACAGCCCTCCCCGCCGCACATGCGCCAGGACCGGCATGCCGACGCGCACGGCGAGCGACCCGAAGGCGACGGCGAGAGCCGCAAGTCCCGCCAGTCCCCATGCCGCGGAAAATCCCGCCGCCCCAATCACCGGCTGCGAGATGAGCGGCGACACGAACTGGCCTAGGAAGATGCTGGAGACCAGAAGGCCCGAGATCCGCCCCCTGATCTGTGGCGGCGCAAGCAGCATCACTGCGCCGGCGAAGTTCGGCATCACGGTTCCCATGCCGATGCCCGAGATTGCCAGCGCCATCAGCACCCCAGGATAGCTATCTGCGAACGACAGCAGCACGAAAGCCGATCCGATTGATCCGAAGGCCAGTGCAAACACACCCATCACACCCAATCGTTGCCGCACCCTTGCGAACAGCAGCGCGCTGACGACGCCGACCCCCTGCCCGAGGCCAATCGCTCCGCCTGCCAGGCTCGGCGATGAAAGTCCCATGGACTTCAGGAAGAACGGCAGCTGCGTCGGGATCATGTAGAAGACGACCATGTTGAAGACCGCGCCGACCAGCAGCAATCCGAGAAGGATCGTCTTTCGCCGGTCGAGCGGCCGCGCCTCCAGCGTCCTCCGTGCCGCCGACGCGCGTTGCGGCTCGGTGAGAAAGAACAGCGCGGCCGGAAGAAGCAGGAAGGCCAGCGCATAGACCAGGAACGGCATGCGCCAGTGGATTTCGGCGAGCAACCCGCCGCCCGTCAGGAACAGCGTCCCGCCGAGGCCCATGAACGCCTGCTGCAGGCCCATGTAGCGGTCGCGGGCAGTGCCTGCGAAATAATCGCCGACAAGCGCCGTCACCGAGGTCATGATGCCGCCGACGGCGATGCCCAGCACCGCACGCCCGATCAACAGGCCGGGCAATGTCTCCGCAAACAGTCCCGACGACCCCGCAAGCCCGAAGGTCGCCAGCGCGAGGATCAGCAGAGGCTTGCGCCCGAACCGGTCGATCAGGAAGCCGGCGACGGGCGAAAACCCGGCGATGAAGATCGCCGACAGCGTCAGGACGAAACGGCTCAGCAGTTCGACATTCGGCGTACCTTGGAAATTGGCCTCGATGCTTGGCAGCGACGCGGCAATCGCCGCGCCGGACATGATCGTCAGCGAACTGACGGCCAACATGGTTGCGTTTCGGGCGCGGTGCGTCTCCGGGGCCAGGACAGGTCCGGCAGACGGAAGGGAGCGGAAGGCCATCACGCCACCTCCCTGAAGACGACCGTCTCGCGGCCGTGTTTCAGTGTCGTCATCCACCACTCCAGTTGGACGACGAGCGCGCGAAGACGTCGCAGCACATCCTCGGGCTCACGGGGATTTCCCTTGGCATCGAACCGTTCCCAGGCGTTGGAGAAGCTGACCGTCTCGCGGGTGGTCGCAGCGCCAACCTCGGCGAATACCTGTCTCAACTGCTCGACCGCCCGCAAGCCGCCCGACACACCGCCATAGCTCACGAAGGCCACGGGCTTCGCCGACCAGGGCTTCTGGTAGCAATCGATGAGCTCCTTCAGCGCTGCGGGATAGCCGTGATTGTATTCCGGCGTCACGACGAGGAAACCGTCCGCGCGGGCAAGCTCGCGACCGATCCGCCGCTCCACCTCGGTCCGCGCCATTGAAGATCCAGCGTTCAGATGGGCAGGATCCACAGTCACGATATCGGCTTCAATCATATCCGGCAGGTGCCGAAGTAGCCAGTCTGCGACGGTGTCGCAGAAGCGGCCGTCGCGCGCGCTGCCATAGATGAGGGCGAGCGTAAGTGTTGGTTTCATGGGGTTGCTCCCTGGTTTGCGTTCAAGAGAGCACCTGCTATAAAACCTCAACCATAGTTGAGGTCAACAGCGGCAATCGAGAAAATGAGCGAGACGATTCACGAAGGTATCCGGCGAGAGCTGTCGGTCGGAGAAATTGCCCGGCGCAGCGGCGTTGCGGTCTCGACGCTGCACTTCTACGAGACAAAGGGGCTGATCGAGAGCTATCGGAACAGGGGCAATCAACGCCGCTACCGGCGCTCCGTCTTGCGGCGTGTTGCCGTCATCAAGGTCGCCCAGAAGACCGGCATTCCATTGGCGGAGATCCGGGATGCCCTCTCCGTTCTGCCGCACGATCGCCCGGTCACCGCGGAGGACTGGCGCAGACTGTCGGAGACCTGGAGGCAGAAACTGGATGAACGGATTTCCAGCCTGACGGCACTACGCGATCATCTCACCGGCTGCATCGGCTGCGGCTGCCTTTCGATGACCGACTGTCCCCTGCGCAATCCGTACGACGTGATGGGTGACAAGGGGCCAGGGCCGGTCATTCTAGAAGAAGAAGCCGGAAGGGAGTTTGCCGGATAGTCAGTCCGCGCTTGGCAGCCGGCGCATGGTGAACTCGATCCGGTCACCGTCCAGTTGGCGCCAACTCTCGACCTCGGTCCAGTAGGCCGCCTTCGGATACTCGTCGAACCACTCCCGCGCCTTCTGTCGGGCCTCGTCGCGAGAAAGGCAGAAGGTTTCCCGCACGAACATCGACGAACGTCCGGCCTTTTCCTGGCGGTGCCGGTCGATCCTTCTCTTCAGGCCGTCGAGCGGCGGTGGCGTGAACTTCGCCATGGGTCTACCTCTCTGGGCTGAAGATAATGCGGCATTGCGCGCTTTGCGAGTCGGAAAAGCTGGGTCGGACGCCATCGGATTGGCTGCATTGAGCCGTTGCTGCTAAGGGAAATTGTTAGAAAAAGAATCGCCGAGCGGGAAGAAGCACATGGAACGTCCAGTTTTGCCGAAAGGTCTGCCGGAGGACATCGAAGAGAAGAAGGCGACGGCGCGCGCATGGTTCGAAAGCCTGCGCGACACGATCTGTGCCTCCTTCGAGGCACTGGAGGACAAGCTGGAAGGTCCCCTGTCCGACCAGCCGGCGGGACGCTTCGTTGCGAAGGACTGGCAGCGGGAGGAAGGCCTCGGCGGCGGCGGCCGCATGTCGATGATGGAAGGTCGCGTCTTTGAAAAGGTCGGCGTCCATACCTCCACAGTGCACGGCGAATTCTCTCCCGACTTTCGCGCGCAGATGCCCGGTGCGGATGAAGACCCCCGCTTCTGGGCGTCGGGCATCTCCCTGATCGCGCACCCGGTCAATCCCAATGTCCCCGCGGTCCACATGAACACCCGCATGGTGGTGACCACCAGCCAGTGGTTCGGGGGCGGTGCCGATCTTACGCCCGTCCTCGACCGGCGGCGGGTGCAGACCGATCCGGACGCGACCCTCTTTCACCGCGCCATGGAGATCACCTGCCGGCGCCACGAAGCGGTCGCCGACTACGAGCGCTACAAGCAGTGGTGTGACGAGTACTTTTTCCTGAAGCACCGCAACGAGCCACGCGGCATCGGTGGCATCTTCTTTGACTGGCTGCATTCCGGCGAGGAAAAGGGCGGCTGGGAGGCTGACTTCTCCTTTGTCCAGGATGTCGGCCGGGCCTTCGCCCTCGTCTATCCGAAGATCGTCGAGGCGAATTTCAACCAGGCCTGGACGGAGGCGGACCGGGACGAACAGCTGGTCCGTCGCGGTCGCTATGTCGAGTTCAACCTTCTCTATGATCGCGGCACGATCTTCGGTCTGAAGACCGGCGGCAACGTCGAATCGATCCTCTCGTCCCTGCCCCCGGTCGTGCGCTGGCCCTGAGGGGACGGGAAACCGAAGGCTTCACATGGTGCGGCCGTCGGTACGATCACGCAATATGTCGCATCGCTAACATTTGACATGTTCAGGCAATATCTTTGATGCTAGTCTTCTCCTTGGTTGCACCGGAGGAGGAACGCGATGATTGCGTCGAATAGCATGCCTGTGCCGCAGAGGACCCCGACCGAAAGGACTTCGGAAAGGGCACGTCTCCTGGATACCCCCGACATGATCGAGCATCTCGCTGACGAACTTCGTTCGCGCAGCGACCCGTGCCTGCCCAGGGAGTACTATCTCGAGCAGGTAAGGCGGCAGTTGGCCGGCCGTACAGGCCTCACCAACGCGGCTGCCAGGGAGCAGATCTTCGGACGGCGGCACATGCCGTTGCAGTCGGCTTCCGTTTTCCATGCCTGGGCGCTACGCGATTAGGTGAAAGGGAACGCCTGCCGATCTCTCTAGTTACGCTAGGGCGACGAGGTATCCTCGGATAGTTTTCGTCGCCCATCACAAGGAGGACGCAATGAGACTTTTCGAATGCGGAACCCTCGTTCCCGGATGCTCCTGGCACACCCGCGCCAATGAAGATGCGGAAATCGTCCGACGCGCAGTCGAGCACCTGCGCATCGCCCATGGCGAAGAGATCATCCGCGAGAACATGGTCGAGAACATCAAGGCACGGATCCGCGACGAAGCGGCCGCAGCCTGACGTCGGCCTCAGCCCATATCCTTGACCATCTGCTCCAGCCGGGCAGTCAGTTCTGCCCGGCCAAGCGTGAAGTTACGCTCCACCCAGAGCGTCTCGAGCGCCGCCAGAACCTCGCCGACACGCTTGCCGGCGGGAACGCCGGCGGCAAGCACGTCACTTCCCGACAACGGAAAGCTCGGACGCTTGTACGCGTCACAGCGAGCAGAGAGGGCGCTCAGCCTCGCAGTCTTGCGCATGCCCATTGGGTCACCCTGGCCGGAAGCGCGTGAACTGGCGAGCGCAAGCCTCAGCCGCATGCGCACCCCTTCCCGACCATAGCGGTAGAGCAGACGATCAAAACCCACATCCGTCACCTCGTCAGGAAGAACAGGCGTTGTTGACCATGCCTGCAGTCTTGCAGCCTCCGCATTCGACATGCGCAGCCGCTTCGCCATCGTTTCCATACGCTCGGGATCGTCGGGCACGATTGCCGCAAGACGCAGCACGGGATCGGGCCCCCACCTCATCGCCTGCTCGGTGGCCACGAGCCCGTGCACCGCATCGATGCCCCATTTCTCGGTTTCCGGCAGGATCTCGGTGAGGACCCCCGTCTGGCGCATCCAGAGGAGGGCGCGCGACGGATCGGGAGCGGCAAGCAGCTTCTTCGTCTCGCTCCAGATGCGCTCGGCCGACAGGGTGCCCAATTTGTCCTTCGCTCTCGCGGAGGCCCGCAGCCCGTCCGCATCCGGGCGCCCGTTGCCATAATAGGCAAAGAACCGGAAGAAGCGCAGGACACGCAGATAGTCCTCGGCAATCCGTGCCGCCGCATCGCCTATGAAGCGAACATTGCGCGCTTCAATATCCGCAAGGCCGCCGACGAGGTCGATCACATCACCCGTTGCATCCGCATACAGGGCATTGATCGTCAGGTCGCGCCGTTCGGCATCCACCGTCCAGTCGGTACCATAGGCCACCTGCGCGCGGCGCCCGTCCGTCTCAACGTCACGGCGGAGCGTCGTCACCTCGAAGCCCTGCCCGTCCAGCACGAGCGTCACCGTCCCATGGTCGATCCCGGTCGGGACAGCCTTGATGCCCGCCGTCTTGGCACGCTCGACGACCTCCTCGGGCCGAAGCGTCGTCGCGATGTCGACATCCCCGACCGGCATACCCATCAGTGCATTCCGGACAGCACCGCCCACCACCCGCGCTTCGCCGCCTTCGGCGTTCAGCACGTCCATGATGCGTCGCAGTGCGGGGTCACGGAACCAGGCCTCGCCGGCAACCGATGTCATGCGTAAAGCCTTTCGTAGAGCGTGCGGACAATGCTCGCGGTAATGCCCCAAATATTGCGGTCTCCATAGAGCAGTTCGTAGAAATGCCGCTCCCGACCATCCCAGATGCGGCTGCCGCGGCGATAGTTGTCAGGGTCCATCAGGAAGGACAGCGGCACCTCGAACACCTCGTCCACCTCGTGCGGGTTGAGCTTCAGATGGAAGCCGCGGCGCACCACTGAAAGCACTGGCGTGATCCGGAACCCGCTCGGCGCAAGATAGATCGGTAGTCGCCCGACCGGTTCGACGAACATGGGCGACAGCCCGATCTCCTCTTCCGCCTCCCGTACCGCCGCCGTTTCCGGCGAGGCATCCTCGGGATCGATCGCCCCGCCGGGGAAAGCGATCTGGCCGGAATGCTTGCGAAGGGTCGCGGTGCGCTGCGTGAAGATCACCTTGGCCTCCTCGCCATCGTCGATGACGGGCACGAGAACGGCGGCATCCTTCAGATGCAGGCCTTCGATCACCGGCAGGAGGTCGGGATTGAGCAGATGGTCGCCATGCTCGCGCCAGGCATGCTCGATCGGGCCGCCGTTCTGGTTCAAGGCCCGCGCCTTGAAACCAGCCGCCGAATAAAGCGGAGCATCAGTCATGCGACAGGGTTTCCAGTTCGGAGGCGGGCATGACCGGGAAGACTTCTCCCGCCGACCGGATCGCGAACATCGGCACGCCGTCGATGTCGACGGTTTCACCGAGTTCGACCAGGTCATACATGACCGGGCGCGACACCAGCGCCTCCAGCCGTCCCCGCACGAGAAAATAGGGCTTCAACTCGCTGTTCTCGCCCTCGATCACGAAGCGGATGGGGTGCTCGGCGCTGGCTTCCACCACGTCGCCGACATTCGTTCGGAACGTCAGCACCTGCTGGCCGTCCCGGGTCGACCGGCTCATCTCCACGGCCAGGAATGGCGCGTCCTCGACGCGGATCCCCACCTTCTCCACCGGTGTAACCAGATAGGTCTTGCCGTCCTCGTCCTTGCGGAGCACCGTCGAGAACAGCCGGACCAGCGGCTGCCGGCCGATCGGGGTACCCATGTAGAACCATGTGCCGTCGGCGCGGATCTCCATGTCGAGGTCGCCGCAGAAGGGCGGATTCCACTTGTCGACCGGGGGCAGACTAGGCTTCCCGCCCGCCTTCTGGTCCGCGGCCCTGGAGATCAGGGCGGCCAGTCCGGCGGCGTCAGTCGCTGTCTGAATGGTTTCGCCTGCCATCTTTCAGTCCCGGTTCCGCTCTAAGCAATTTCTGTCACGAGATAGTCATTCGAGGCGTTCTTGTCAGCCGCTTATGCGGTAATAAGTTGTTGGACAGGAAGTGGTTGCCCCAGCGCAACGATTCGTCCGCCACCAGGGATTATCCGGTAGGGCTCAAGGAGAGCGACATGGGTCTGATGAATTCCAACGAGACTGTTGCGGACGAAAAGGCCGTGATCGCGGCAGCCGAACAGGCACTGGCCGACATTGCCGCGGTTCGCAGCGAGGTTGCCAAGGTCATCTTCGGCCAGGAACGCGTGGTGGAGAATACCCTGCTTGCGCTCCTTTCCGGCGGCCATGCCCTGCTCGTCGGCGTTCCCGGCCTCGCCAAGACGAAGCTGGTGACGACGCTCGGCTCCGTCCTCGGGCTCGACTCCAGCCGCATCCAGTTCACGCCCGACCTGATGCCCTCCGACATCCTCGGATCGGAAGTGATGGACCAGGATGATACCGGCCGCCGCTCCTTCCGCTTCGTGAAGGGTCCGGTTTTTGCGCAGCTGCTGATGGCTGACGAGATCAACCGCGCCTCGCCCCGCACCCAGTCCGCCCTGCTGCAATCCATGCAGGAATACCACATCACCGTCGCGGGCCAGCGCTATGACCTGCCCTCGCCCTTCCACGTGCTCGCGACGCAGAACCCTCTGGAGCAGGAAGGCACCTATCCCCTTCCGGAAGCCCAGCTCGACCGCTTCCTCCTGCAGGTCGACGTGCTCTACCCGGAACTTGCCGCGGAGCGAGAGATCCTGCTTCAGACCACCGGCTCGGCGGAAGCAAGGGCACGGGGCATCATCGACGCTGCACGTCTCCAGGAGATCCAGTCGCTGATCCGCCAGATGCCGGTCAGCGACAAGGTGGTGGACGCCATCCTGCAACTCGTCCGCTCCGCGCGTCCCGGCCATGGCAATGCCACGACAGACAAGAACGTTGCCTGGGGACCTGGTCCCCGCGCCGGTCAGTCGCTGATGCTCACCGCCCGCGCCCGCGCCCTCTACCAGGGACGTCTCGCCCCATCGCTGGATGATGTCTATGCGCTGGCCGAACCTGTCCTCCAGCACCGGATGGCGCTGACCTTTGCGGCGCGCGCAGAAGGCATGTCCGTCCGCGACGTGATCGCCGGCCTCGTCAGGCAGGCTCGCGGCTGAACCTGCGTCCATAGAAGGGATCGCGCGTGGCACCCATTGGCGAGATCGTCCAGCAGACTTCCGGCAGCCGGGTCCTGTCGCGCGCCCAGGCGCGTGCCGCCCTCGTGCCAGACTGCATGGTCGAGGCGAAGCGGATCGCCAACACCGTGATCGCCGGCTGGCACGGCCGCCGCAAGCGGGGCGTGGGGGAAAACTTCTGGCAGTTCCGCCCCTATTCGGAAGGCGAAAGCCTCTCGCGCATCGACTGGCGTCGTTCTGCCCGGGACGACCATACCTATGTCCGCGACCGTGAGTGGGAAGCCGCGCATACCGTATGGCTCTGGTGCGACCTGTCGCCCTCGATGATGTACAAATCCACCTTCGGTACGGTCTCCAAGGAAAGCCGTGCGCTGGTTCTGATGCTGGCCCTTGCCGAAATCCTCGCCCGCTCCGGCGAACGCATCGGCTGCCCTGGCGTCATGGAACCCGTTTCGGCCCGTAATGCCGCCGAGCGGCTGGCCTCTGCCATCATGCATGCGCCACCGACCAGCGGCCTGCCGGAGACTACAATGATCCGCGGCCACAGCGACCTCGTGCTGATCGGCGATTTCCTTGATGATGCCGACCTGATCATGTCCCGCCTCTCGCCGCTGGCACGGCGCGGCCTGCGGGGCCACGTTGTCGAGATCGCAGACCCGGCGGAGGAAAGTTTTCCCTATTCCGGCCGCACCGAATTTACTGATCCAGAGACCGGCGAGAAGCTTGTGTCCGGCCGGGCCGAAACGATCCGCGACGACTACCGCCGCGCCTATCTTCTTCGCCGGGAGATGCTGGGAGATGCGTTGCGCCGGCTGGGCTGGAGCTTTGTCTTCCATCGCACGGACCACCTGGCGTCAGAGGCGCTCGTCGCTGTGCATGGCTATCTTTCAGGCATGCCGGCCGGTGGCTTGGTTGGAGGACGCCCATGAGTGCCTTCGCCTTTGCCAATCCGGCGATTCTCCTCGGCCTCCTGGCGCTGCCGCTCATCTGGTGGCTGCTGAGGCTGACCCCGCCGCGGCCGAAGACGGAAGTCTTCCCGCCGCTGCGCATCCTGGCCGGCGTCCTCAAGCGGGAGGAAACGCCGGCGCAAAGCCCGTGGTGGTTGACGCTGCTGCGCATGCTGCTGGCGGCGGCCCTCATCCTTGCGATCGCCAATCCGGTCCTCAATCCGCGCGCCGGCTCGCTCGATGCCGGTGGGCCGCTGGTCCTTATCGTCGACAATGGCTGGGCGACGTCGACAGACTGGGAGCGACGGATCGAGACTGCGGAGGCTCTGATCGCAGATGCCGAGACCGCGGACATTCCCGTCTCCATTGCCTTCACCGCCGATGCCTCGCATGATGCCGTGCCGGGCAACGCAGTGACGGCACGCGAGAAGCTCGCAGCCGCCCGACCCCGGCCACTCGTGCCGGACCGGGAAAGAGCTGCCTCCGCCATCGGCGAGGCGCTGAACGGCACGACGCCCGGGACGCTTGCCTACATCTCCGACGGGATCGCCACGGACGCCGACGAGGCAGCACTCGGCGCCTTCGGGGCCCTTTCCCCCGCCGAACTGCGGCTGATCGAAGGCGAGGGCGAAAGTGCCGTCGCGCTTACCGCCGCCAGCAACAGCGCCGAAGCCATGTCGGTGACGGCGACGCGCCTGCCGACGCCGGCTCCCCGCAGCATCTCGGTCAATGCTCTCGACATCCAGGGACGTCCGCTTGCGTCCGGAACCTTGGAGTTCGCGGCCGGCGCGGCAACGGCCACGGCCGAGATTGAAGCGCCCTTCGAACTGCGCAATGATTTCGCCCGTCTCGGCATCGAAGGCCTTGCGACAGCCGGCGCAGCGCATCTCCTCGACGACGGCTTCAAGCGTCGCCGGGTCGCACTGCTCGCGGGCGAAAGCGGCAGCGATTTCCAGCCGTTGCTTCAACCGCTCTACTACATCAGCCGGGCATTGCAGCCCTATGCGGACCTGATCGAGCCGACCACGGCAGATCTTTCGGTTTCCATCCCCCAGATCCTCGAACGCAACCCCTCGGCGATCATCCTCGCCGATGTCGGACGCCTCCCAGCCGAAACCTACGGACCGCTGCAGGAGTGGATCTCACGCGGCGGCATGCTGATCCGCTTTGCCGGTCCGCGCCTCGCCGCGGCTCCGGCCGATGATCCGCTGGTGCCAGTGATCCTGCGCCAGGGGGAACGAGCCCTTGGCGGGGCGCTTTCCTGGTCTGAACCCCAGCCGCTCGCCGACTTCCCCGACTTCGGGCCCTTCACCGGAATGCCGCGGGCCGCGGACATCACCATCAACAGGCAGGTGCTCGCGGAGCCCACACCAGATCTTGCCGAGCGCACCTGGGCCAGCCTCGGCGACGGAACGCCACTGGTGACGACCCGGGAACAGGACGCAGGCCGCATCGTTCTCTTCCATACCAGCGCCGAAGCCACATGGTCGAACATGCCGCTGTCCGGAAACTTCGTCGAGATGCTGAGACGCCTCGTGCAGATGGCACGCGCGGGCGGTGCTACCACCACGACCAGCGGAACTGAGGCTGCCGCCGCCCTTCCACCCTACCGCCTGCTGGACGCCGAGGGGATCCTGTCGACCGAGACGGGTACGGCCAAGCCGATCGCGATCACGGCCGGCCAGACGCCGGTCGCGAGCTTCGACCATCCCCCCGGTCTCTATGGCAGCGAGGACGGCTTTACCGCGGTCAACCTGCTCGCCGCCGGCACCGAGCTTTCTCATTTCAATCCCGAGCTTTGGGGTCAGCAGGTCCTCCGCGAGACACTGATCGGGGAAGAGGCGGCCTCGCTTCGCCCGCTCCTCTTCGCGTTCGCTTTCGGACTGATCCTGCTCGACAGCCTCGTCGTTCTCTTCATGAACGGTGCCTTCTCCCGTCTGCCGCGGCGCCCCGGCCGGGCCACTGCCGCCGTCCTGGCTCTGGCCGCCCTCTGGTTCGCTGCCCCCGACTCCGGACTGGCGCAGGATGCAAGGCCCGGTGACGATCTCCTCATGCAGCGCCTCGACACGACGCATCTCGCCTATGTCGTGACCGGAGAAGCAGAGGTCGACCGCCTGTCCGAGCAGGGGCTTGCGGGACTGACGGAATTCCTGACCTACCGCACAACGCTTGAACCGGGAAAGCCGGTCGGGCTGGACATCGCCACCGATGAGCTCTCCTTCTATCCGATCATCTACTGGCCGATTTCCGCCAATGCCCCCATGCCGTCTGCCGCTGCGATATCGCGGATCGATGCCTATATGCGCAACGGCGGCACCGTCCTCTTCGACACGCGGGACCAGTTCTCCAGCCTCGACAGCTTCGGCGCCACGACCGCCAATGGCGAGCGGCTGCAGGTCATCCTTGCCAATATCGACATCCCGCCGCTGGAACCGACCCCGGAGGATCATGTCCTGGCGCGCGCCTTCTACTTGTTGAAGGACTTTCCCGGCCGCTACGCTGGCAGCCCCCTCTGGGTGGAGGCGAGGCAGGAAGCCGCCGAGACGAGCAGCGAACTCTCATCCTCCGGCGACGGCGTGACGCCCTTGCTGATCACTGCCAATGATTTCGCCGGCGCCTGGGCGATCGACAGCCAGGGCAACTCCGTGCTTCCAACGGTGCCGGACGGAATGCAGCGGGAATATGCCTACCGAGCAGGCGTGAACATCATGATGTATATGCTCACCGGCAACTACAAGTCCGACCAGGTCCACGTCCCGGATCTTCTCGAACGGCTCGGCCAGTAGGAGCAGCGTCGTGAGCATCGAATTTGCCCCCTTCCTTCCCTGGCCGATCCTGGCGGCACTCGCCATAGCGGCCGCCCTCCTTTCGACGCTCAGCCTCAGGCGCGGCATACGCGGTGCCGGCCTCCGCACGGTGGCGCTCGCGGCACTGCTGATGGCACTCGCAAATCCGCTGCTGATGCAGGAAGACCGCGAGCAGCTCTCGACGGTCGTGCCGATTGTCGTCGACAGGTCGCAGAGCCAGGCCATGGCTGGGCGACAGGAGCAGACCGATTCGGCGCTTGCCGGGTTGCAGGACCGCTTCGCCCGCTTCCCGCGGATCGAGACGCGCATAGTCGAAGTCTCGGACGACCCGGATACGGAGACGCCATCCACGCGTCTGTTTTCCGCCCTCGCCTCGGCCACGTCCGACGTGCCTCCGGGACGTATCGGCGGCGCCGTATTCCTGACGGACGGGCAGATCCACGACCTGCCCGGCGTCAACCAGGAACTCACGATCGACGCCCCGATGCACGGCCTGATCACCGGTCAGCCGGAGGAATTCGACCGGCGCGTGCAGGTTGTTCGCGCACCCCGTTTCGGCATTGTCGGCGAAGAACAGCAAATGACCCTGCGTGTCTTCGACGACGGCCGCAGCACCGGCGAGGTGGCGGATGTCACCGTCCGCATGAATGGCGAGGAGATTGCGACACTTCAGGCGGCTCCCGGCGCCGACACGCCGTTTTCCTTCACCGTCCCGCGCGGCGGCGGCAATGTCATGGAGTTCTCCGTCGCCGAAGTCCCCGGCGAAGTGACCGCCGTCAACAACCGCGCCGTCCATGTCATCGACGGCATCCGGCAGAACCTGCGCGTGCTCCTGGTCTCGGGTGAGCCCCATGCCGGCGAACGCGCCTGGCGCAACCTCTTGAAATCCGACGCATCGGTCGATCTCGTCCACTTCACCATCCTGCGCCCGCCGGAGAAGCAGGATGGTACGCCGATCAATGAGTTGTCGCTGATTGCTTTCCCGACGCGTGAACTCTTTGTCGAGAAGATCGAGGACTTCGATCTCATCATCTTCGACCGCTACACGCACCGCAACGTGCTGCCGATCCTCTACTATGACTACATCGCCCAATATGTGCAGAACGGTGGGGCCCTGCTGATTGCGGCCGGCCCCGAGCATGCCGGCGACAACTCCATTGCGGCGACGCCGCTTTCGCAGATCCTGCCGGCAGAGCCGACCGGCGACGTCCACAATGCCGGCTTCTATCCGCGCCTGTCGGAGGATGGCCAGAAGCATCCCGTGACACGCGGGCTTGACGGCGCAGGACAGGAGCCACCCGCCTGGGGCCGCTGGTTTCGCTCCATCGACGTGGCGGCGCCCCAGGGCGAGACTGTCATGCTCGCAGACCAGGGACGGCCGCTTCTCGTCCTCAACCGCGAGGCCGAGGGCCGCGTCGCCATGCTGCTTTCCGACCATGGCTGGCTCTGGGCTCGCGGATTCGAAGGCGGCGGCCCGCATGTCTCGCTCTACCGGCGAATCGCGCACTGGCTGATGAAGGAGCCAGACCTCGAAGAGGAGGCGCTTACAGCCCGCGCCGTCGGCCGTACGCTCGAGGCGACGCGCCAGACCATCGGGGATGATCCGGGTCCGGCCACCATCACCTATCCGTCTGGCCGCAGCGAAACCGTTCCGCTTGTCGAAGCCGGTCCCGGGCTCTACCGCTTCGAGCGGCGCATGGAGGAAACGGGTCTCTTCGAAGTCACCAACGGCGAGTTTTCAACCCTCGTCCATGTCGGGACGGTCGATGCGCCGGAGTTCAAGGCGATGATCTCGACAGAGGAGACACTTGCTCCCTATGCCGAGAAAACCAAAGGCCTGGTGACGCGAGTCTCCGACGGGCAAAACCTCTCGCTGCCGGATATCCTGCCGGTGCGCGGCGAGGTGCGGGTGCAGGATCGCAACCGCATGGTGATCCGCCTGACCGACGAGACCGTGCTGCGGGGCATCAACACGATCCCGCTGTTTGCAGGGTTTGGCGGGCTGTCCATCCTGCTCTTCGCCGTGGCGGCGATGTGGTGGCGCGAAGGTCGTTAGGGATAAGCTGCTTTTGGGGTTTCGCCACGCCATCGCGGCTGCTATTGCGCACGCCGCTGAAACCGACCGGCTGCCCCATGTTACCCGAACTGACGATTACCGACCACTTCACGCCCGAGGAAGAACAGGCGATCCTCGACCGCCTGCAGGCTTACAATATCGAGAACTTCGGGCCGATGGACCGCAAGGATCTCGCCATTATCCTGCGGGACGGCGCTGGCGAACCGGAGGGCGGGCTTCTCGGCCGCACCGGGCGCGGCTGGCTTTACGTGCAGATGCTGTTCGTTCCCGAACACCTTCGCGGACAGGGCATTGCGAAACGACTGCTCGCCATGGCGGAAGAGGAGGCACGCAGCCGTGGCTGCGTCGGTGCCTATCTCGACACGATGAACGCCTTGGCGCTGCCCTTCTACCTGAAGCAGGGGTATGAACCCATCGGCAGGCTGGAAGGCCTCACCGGAGGCCATTCCGTCACCTGGCTGAAGAAGCGCCTCTGACCCTGACCTAGGCCAGCGAGGCCTCGCGGGTTTCCGCGTCGATCAGGAAGGCCGCCAGCCCAGCGAGGACCAGCAGGCCTGCAAAGACCGCAATCGCCAGCCCGAAGCTCTGCGCCACCACGAAGGCCATCGCCGAAGGTGCGATCAGCCCTCCGAAACGGGCCATGGCGCCTGCCGCGCCCATGCCCGTTGCCCGCGACGCCGTCGGGTAGAGTTCCGGCGTGAAGGCGTAGAGAGCGCCCCACGTCCCAAGCAGGGCGAAGCTCATGATCAGCAGCGAGGCTCCGATCAGGATGCTTCCGCTCGCCACGACGAAGAGGAAACATCCCGCTGCCGAGAGCAGGCAGAAGCCGACCAGCGTCGGCCGTCGACCCCACTTCTCGACGCCATAGGCCGCAAGGGCGTAGCCCGGAAGCTGGGCGAGCGCGATCAGCACCAGGAAGCCGTAGCCGCGGACAAATCCGAAGCCCTCCCCGGCAAGCTTCGGCGGCATCCACACGAAGACACCGTAATAGGAAATCGAGACCAGGAACCACACCGCCAGGATCAGGATGCTGCGGCGGCGAAGCGGGCCGGAGAAGATCTTCACCTCCGGCACCGGCGCCGGCTGTGCAAGTTGCTGGCTGGCGGGCAGCATGTGCTTGCCATTGGTCACGAGGATCTGGTCGATGATCGACTTCGCCTCGTCGCTCCTTCCGGTCCGCATCAGGTAGAGCGGCGATTCAGGCACCAGGAACCG
This sequence comes from Pseudorhizobium halotolerans, assembly GCF_902153235.2. Taxonomy (NCBI): domain Bacteria; kingdom Pseudomonadati; phylum Pseudomonadota; class Alphaproteobacteria; order Hyphomicrobiales; family Rhizobiaceae; genus Pseudorhizobium; species Pseudorhizobium halotolerans. Next base: position 1,247,732 of record NZ_CABFWE030000005.1, read on the forward strand.
CAGGCCAAAGCCGATGAGTGCGGGAAGCGCGGTCACGGCGAAGATGTAGCGCCAGGCGTCCTCGACCTCCAGGAGGCTCAACACCCAGGCGGCAAGGGCGACGATCAGGGTGCCGATCGCCCAGAAGCCTTCGAGCATGACGAGCCAGCGCCCCCTGTTCCGCGCCGGCAGGAACTCCGCCATCATCGCGTAGTCGACGGGAAGCGTCCCGCCCACGGCCGCCCCCGTCAGGAAGCGGAGCAGAAGCAGGATGGTAAAGTCCGGCGCGAAGATGGAAAGCGTGCCGAAGATCGCATCGGCGAGCACGGTCACGATCAGCACGTTGCGGCGGCCGATCCGGTCGGCCAGTCGGCCGAAGCCGATCGCGCCGACCAGCATGCCGAGAAAGAAGAGCGTCCCCGTCTGGAGCGCCTGCGGCACCGTCAGGCCGAAGGTTGCAGCGATCGAGGCTGCGGTGAAACCGACCGCCAGCACCTGCATGGCATCGGCCGTCCACACGAGCCCGAAGATGCCGATCAGTCGTTTCTGGTATGTCCCTGCCCCGGCGCGATCCAGCGCCTCGTCTATGGTAAGCGTCGTCATTCCACCGTCCCCTGTGCTGACGAAGGCCCCGGAACTCCCGCGGCTCAAGCCCCCATAGAGGATGTGTCCCAGTCGTGCCAGCAAATTGTGCCCTTGAGCCGGTCATGGACATCGGCAGCCATGGGAACGACGAGCACCCGCGCCGGGTCGACCGGACCTGGGAAAGCCAGCGCGCCATAGGCGACCTTCTCGAAGCCCAGCGGCATGTAATAGGGCGGGTCGCCCACCAGGATGACCGCTTCCGAACCCCGCCGCCGGGCCGCCTCGACGGCGATCCGGACCAGTTCCCGCCCAATCCCCCGGTTCTTGTGCGACGGGCGGACGGCAAGCGGCCCGAGCAGATGCCCCTTCACCGATCCTGCCATCACCGGTGTCATCCGGACCGAGGCGATGGTCTCTCCGTCGTCGGCGCAGACGAAGGACAGCGACCGGTCATGGGCGCCCTGCTCGCGGATGCGGGCGGCGGCACGCGTATGCCGTCCGGGCCCGAAGGCCTCCGCATTGATCAGTTCGATGACGTCGTCATGCGAAGCGTCCTCGGTGAGGTAGACAAGATCGTGCTTGGGCGAGAGTTGCGGAGCCATGGTGAACCGAAGCCTTGGAGAATACGGATGGGACAGGTGATCGTGGCGGCGCTCGTGGAGCGTCACGTCGGAGGATCAGCGTCGTCGCAGTGCCCGTACTTCGGTCATCGAGGGTTCCTGAATGATGGCAAGCCCAATAGCAGCAAATATTTTCGCCGCCAAGGTCAAAACGCACCGTTCATCGGACCTGCCCTCGCAATTTCGGTCCCGTGACGCAATTATGCCTGCAGCAAGAGGAGATCATGATGGGCAGGTTGGTCGACGGTGAATGGCAGGACGTCTGGTATGACACGAAGGCGACGAAGGGACGCTTCAAGCGTTCAGAGTCCCGGTTCCGCAACTGGATCACCGCGGACGGCTCTGCCGGGCCGAGCGGCACCGACGGGTTCAAGGCCGAGTCCGGACGCTATCACCTTTACGTCTCCTATGCCTGTCCGTGGGCGCACCGGACGCTGATCTTCCGCACGCTGAAGCAGCTCGAAGATCTGATATCGGTCTCGGTCGTCGACTACGTCATGCTGGAGAACGGCTGGGAATTTAAGCGTGGCAGCGGCTCGACCGGCGATGCGCTGTTCGCGTCCGATTTCCTCTACGAAGTCTACCTCAAGGCGGACCCGGATTATTCGGGCCGGGTCACCGTCCCGGTTCTCTGGGACAGGCAACAGCAGACGATTGTCTCGAACGAGAGCGCCGAAATCATCCGCATGTTCAACACCGCCTTCGACGATCTGACCGGCTCGACCGACGATTATTACCCGCCGGACCTGCGCCAGGAAATCGACGAGATCAACGCGCTCGTCTACGATACCGTCAACAACGGCGTCTACAAGGCGGGCTTTGCGACGACGCAGGAAGCCTATGAGGAGAACGTGGTCCCGCTGTTCGAGACACTCGACATGCTGGAGAAGCGCCTCGCCAGCAGCCGCTATCTCTTCGGCGACAGGATCACGGAGGCCGACTGGCGTCTCTTCACGACGCTCGTCCGCTTCGACGCGGTCTATGTCGGTCACTTCAAGTGCAATATCCGCCGGATCGCCGACTACGCCAACCTTAACGGCTATCTTCGCGATCTCTATCAGGTGCCGGGCGTGGCCGAGACCGTCCACTTCGATCATATCAAGGGCCACTACTACCGCAGCCACAAGACCATCAATCCGACGGGCGTAGTTCCGCTCGGTCCAGCCTTGGATCTGGATGTGCCCCACGAGCGGGGCGGCATCGGCGCCTGACCTACCACATATCCGATGGCGGCTCCTGCCCCGTCACTTCGCGGATTCGTCTGAGGGTGGCGGAGGTGACATCCTCGGGCAGGCTTGCGAGGTCAAAGAAGCCGCTTTCGGCAATTTCCCGGTCGGGCTTCCTGGGTTCCGTCTGCTCCACCTCGACCCGATAGAAGAGCACGTGGTCGCGCTTGCTGGCCCCGCGGTTGTAGTAGACGTGGAAGAGTTCCGGCGGCCCCGTCATCACCAGGTTGCCTTCCTCGCGCAGTTCCTTTTCCAGCGCGTCGAGTGCCGTTTCGTGCCGCTCAACCCCGCCGCCCGGAAGATACCATCCCGGCACATAGGTATGTCGCACCATGAAGATGCGCCCCTCCCGGTCGAAGCAGGCGGCGCGGACGCCGAGCGTCATGCCTCGCCTGAGGAAGAAGAAGTGGTGGAACAGCCAGACCACCAGGCGGCTTCGCAGCCCGCTCACCTCTGGAATGCCCGGCCCTGACATCTCACGTCCTCGTGTCTGGAGAAAAGGGATAACGAATTGCCCGCTCATGCGTTATGTCTGCGACATGTTCAAGTTTGCCCATATCTCCGACATCCATCTGGGGCCGCTGCCAAAACTCACGCTCCGTGAGTTGTTCTCGAAGCGGATCACCGGCTTTGTGAACTGGCACCGGAACCGGCGCAAGCACCTCTTCGTCAATACGCTCGACCTGCTGCTGAGCGATCTGCGCACCCGCGAACCCGATCACCTCGTCATTACCGGCGATCTTGTCAACCTCGCGACCGGCATCGAAACCAGGCTGGCTGCCGAATGGCTCGAGACGATCGGCGATCCGGCCGATACCACCGTCGTGCCGGGGAACCATGACGCCTACGTGCGTGGCGCCCACGACCGGTCGGTGAAGGCCTGGTACCCCTTCATCATCGGCGACGAGGGAACGCGCGACTGGGATGACGAGACGAAGGTCTTTCCGACCATCCGTCGTCGCGGTCCCGTTGCCATCGTCGGCTGCTCGACATCCGTCGCCACGCCGCCCTTCTCGGCGTCCGGATATTTCAGCCCCCGCCAGGCGCGCGAGACCGTCAACCTGCTGAAGAAGGCCGGCGATGAAGGCCTGTTTCGGGTCGTGCTCATCCATCACCCGCCGATCCATGGCGCTGCCTCCTCGCACAAGCGGATGATCGGCATCCGCCGTTTTGCTGCCGCCATCTCCACCGGCGGCGCCGAACTCGTCCTGCATGGCCATACCCATCTGAACACGGTCTACTGGCTGAAGAGCCAGAATGGCCAGGTGCCGGTGGTCGGCATTGCCTCCGCCTCGCAGGGACCGGGCGGTCACAAGCCCCGTGCGGCATACAACCTCTTCACCCTGAGCGGCGAGCCTGGAGCCTGGAACCTCGTTTGCGACCGTTACGGACTGACGGAACCGGGCGACGCGGTGGCCCTTGACCACAGTCACCGCTTCTATGGCGAAGCGGTGCGGCCGATGGCCGTGCCCGAAGCGGCAAGGATGATTTGAGGCACGAAGTTGTCGAATCGCCACATTCGATTCATAAATTCGGGCTAACCCGCCTCGAACATGAACCAAGGCTTCCCTCCTAGCATGGCGCAACCCGCTGCATCCATTGATCCGAGACGCGACCTGGTCTCCCTGCTTCCGCGCCTCCGGCGGTTCGCGCTGACCTTGGCCTCGGACGTTTCCGAGGCCGAGGATCTGGTACTCGGCGCCTGTTCGGCCGTGCTGGCAGATGGGCTGCCGGGCGATGCGCCGAGGCTGGACCTCCACCTCTTCGCCGCCATTCGAACGCTCGCCAACGCCCATGCCGGCACGTCACCCAAACGCGGAGCGTCGGCGCCCTCGAAGTGTCAGTCGCTTGTCCTGGCTGCTCCGAAAAACCTTGCCGCAAGCTTCCTGCTCGTCGAAGTGGAGGGCCTGTCATATGCCGAGGCTGCCGATGTCCTCGACATTTCGAGCGATGCAGTCGCGTCGCAGCTCTGCGAGGCTCGCCTCTATTTCTCCACCCTCCCCTCGGACGTGACGGAGAGACGAGCGTGAAGCACTCCAGAGACACCCACGCATTCAGGCTGGCCGCCAGTCGACAGCTCGATGGTGAACGCGCGGACACGGATCTCGACCTCGCCGAACAGAAGGCCCACCTTCACCAAGCGCAGGAGGCTCTGAAGCTCGGAAACCTCCGTGGCCGTGAAATCTTCGAGGACCTTCTCAAGGAGCCGGTGCCCCTCGACCTTGTTCGCCGGATCAGGACGAGCCCGCAGGGCCGGAAAGCGGTCCGGCTCCCCTCGCCGCGTCGGCAGGCGAAGCTGACGCTTCCGCGCGTGGCGGCCGCCTGTCTCCTGACCTTCGTGCTCGGCGGCGGCCTCGGTTACATGCTCGCGTTGAAGCCTGCTTCAGCCGTCTCGCCCCTGATCGCCGATGCCGGAGACGCATGGCTGGACGACGTCGTCGCCCACTATCGGACGTTCTCGCGGATGGACGGCCGACTTGCGGAACTGCCTGCGTCCGAGCCGGCGGCTATCATCGAATGGCTGCTGGGCAATACCGGCGTGAACTTCCGCATCCCAGACCTGTCGGACAACGGGCTGGCCTTCGAAGGCGCCCGCATGCTGGTGGCAGGCGGAATGCCCGTCGGCCAGTTGGTCTATACATCGGACGACGGAGAGGTCATCAGTCTGCTCTTCCGCAAGAATCGACCCGATGAAGACGGATTCTCCGAACTGATCCGCGACAACATCGCGCTGGTCTCGTGGAGAAGTGCGACCGCGACCTATGTCGTGGTCGGCCCCTCCTCCGCGGCGTCCCTCGACGAGATTGCCGCCAAGGCTGCCGGGCTGATCTGACCGTGCGTCAGCCGGCCCGAGCGATCGTCTCGCAGATAGCGCTCAAAACGTCCCGCGGGCGCTCTTCGACCAGCATGTGACCTGTTTCGGAAAGCTTCCGGACCTGAACATTCGCGGGCAGGCCATCGGCCTGCGCGACCGGGAGGATGGGGTCGGCATCGCCCCAAAGAACGGTTATCGGCAGGGCAAGCGCTCCCAGCGCGTCAACCGGCAAGACACCCTGCGTCCGTCCCGCGGCATCGACCAGGATGACATCCAGGATGGCAGCGAGCGCAGCACGTGCTTCGGCAGGCGCCCGGGCTTCCAGCAAGGCGGCAACGCCGCCACGATCCACCGAATGATCCGGTCCGCACATCGCCTGCAGAACAGCGGCCATGGTCTCATGGTCATCTGCCGAAGCATAGCGGCGCAACAGAGCTCCATTGATAGCCGGTGCAAACCCGCCCGGCGCCAAAAGCGTCAGGCTTGCCACGCTCTCTGGCTGCCGCAGGGTGAGCAGTGCGGCCACCGCCCCACCCATGGAATGTCCTACCAGATGAAATCGCGGAATGTCCCGCTCCTGCAGGGCCTGACCTACGGCCTTCGCCATGGAGCCTGCACCACCGGCCCGCACACTCAGCGAGCCGCCATGTCCGGGCAGGTCGAAGGCGAGGACCTGGCGTTCTGTCGCCAATTTCGGTGCCAGCGCGTGCCAGATGGCGGCGCTGCCGCCGAAGCCGTGGAGCAGGACCAGCGGAAGCGCCTCGGCATCTGTCCTGCCCCAGGTCTCGCAATGCAGTACACCGCTCAGCGCTTTGCCGCCCGCTCTTCCAGCACGCGATTGGCCGCAGACACGATCGCCTCGAGCGACGCGGCCACGATGTTCTTGTTGATGCCTGCCCCGAACAGCTTCCCGCCCGGATGCTCGACCTCGACATATGCGATCGCCGACGCGTTCGAGCCGTGCTGCAGCGAGTGCTCGGAGTAGTCGTTCACGGTGAGCTCGATCCCCAGGTAGGAGGAAAGCGCGTTGATGAAACCGTCGATCGGCCCCGTACCCGTCCCCTCGATCCGCTTCGTCTCGCCGCCATCGGTGATCTCCGCCGCCACGATCCGCACACCCTTGTGATCGGTGCCGGCAGGATAGGTGTGATGATCCACAAATTTCAGCCGCGCGCCGGGCTGCTCCACGTAGCGCTCGATGAACCGGTCATAGATGCGCTTGGCAGGAAGCTCCACGCCCTCTTCGTCGGTAATGCGCTGGATATCCTCGCGGAACTCCACCTGCAGGTTGCGCGGCAGGTTCAGCCCGTAGTCCTGCTGCAGGATATAGGCGATGCCGCCCTTGCCCGACTGCGAGTTGATGCGGATGATCGCCTCGTAGGAGCGGCCGACATCCTGCGGGTCGATCGGCAGGTACGGCACTTCCCAGACCGGCGAGTTTGCCTTGCGGATTGCCTTCATGCCCTTGTTGATGGCGTCCTGGTGCGAGCCGGAGAAGGCCGTGTAGACCAGCTCGCCCACATAGGGGTGGCGCTCCGGAATCGTCATCTCGTTGGAATACTCGTAGACGGCCTTGATCCGCTCAATGTCGGTGCAGTCCAGTTCCGGATCGACGCCCTGCGTGTACATGTTGAGCGCCAGTGTCACGATGTCGACATTGCCGGTCCGCTCGCCATTGCCGAACAGGGTGCCCTCCACGCGGTCCGCGCCAGCCATCAGCCCCAGTTCGGTGGCCGCGATGCCGGTGCCCCGGTCATTGTGCGGATGCAGCGATACGATGATGTTCTCGCGGTTGTCGATGTTGCGGCACATCCACTCGATCTGGTCGGCATAGATGTTCGGCGTCGCCATCTCGACCGTGGACGGCAGGTTGAGGATCAGCTTGTTGTCGGCCGTCGGCTTCACCTCGGCGATGACCGCGTTGCAGATTTCCAGCGCCACTTCCAGTTCGGTGCCGGTGAAGCTTTCCGGCGAATATTCGAAGCGATAGCCGCCGCCGGCCTTGGCCGCCATGTCGGTGATCATCTTCGCCGCATCCACCGCGATCTGCTTGATCCCGGCCACGTCCTTGCCGAACACGACGCGCCGCTGCAGCTCCGAGGTCGAGTTGTAGAAATGAATGATCGGCCTGTGCGCACCTTCAAGTGCCTCGAAGGTGCGGGTGATCAGCTCCGGCCGGCACTGGACCAGGACCTGCAGCGATACGTCCTGCGGCACCCCGCCCTCTTCCACGCACCAGCGCGCAAAGTCGAAATCCGTCTGCGAGGCCGAAGGAAAGCCGATCTCGATTTCCTTGAAGCCCATGTCGAGCAGCAGCTTGAACATGCGCGCCTTGCGGTCGTGGCCCATCGGGTTGACCAGCGACTGGTTGCCGTCGCGCAGGTCGACAGAGCACCAGATCGGCGCCTTGTCGATTATCTTCGACGGCCAGGTACGGTCAGGAATATTGATCTGCGGATAAGGCCGGTACTTCACTGCCGCGTCCGGCATGCCCTTGGCTGAAATAGGGGTTTTTGCATCCATTGTCGTCGTCTCTTCTCGCTCACGCACCGCCGGCCATGTGCCACTACAGGTGCGGACCCTCGCGGGTCTTCATTTGGTCCGTCTTGAATGATTGAAAGAGGAGCTCTTGCGCCGGCATTGGCTTTTCGGCCGCCGGGCGCTCCTCAACGGACCCGGCAACCGCGCGTAAGGTCGAGGCTAAGAAGCGAGAGAGGCGCGAGAACCGTCGCCCCGGCTGCGGTGCAGCGGGCGGCAAAACGGTCGGACATGATCGCGCCTGTCATGGTCATGGGCGAATCTATACGCCGAGAGAGCAGCCCTGACAAGGCGGAGGACGTCATTCCGGTACGCCCTCACCCGGCACGCCGTTCCATCACCCGCTGCAACCCCATCATCAGCCCGCCCGCGACCAGTCCCCAGAAGGCGCCGGAAATTCCAGCAAACGAGACGCCGGATGCTGTGATCAGGAAGGTAACCGCCGCCGCCTCGCGCGTCTCCGGTTCCCTGAAGGCGCCCACGGCCGACCCCGAGAACGCGCCGATCAATGCCAATCCCGCCACTGCCTGGATGAGGATCGGCGGCGCGAGCGAAACGAAGGCTGTCACTGCCCCGGCCAGCAGGCCGAGGACAACATAGCCGATGCCGCCAATGATCGCCGCCCAGTAACGCCTGGCAGGGTCGGGATGCGCATCCTCGCCTGCGCACATGGCAGCCGTGATGGCGGCGAGATTGACTGCATGTCCCCCGAACGGTGCCGACAGCAGTGAGAAGACCCCGGTCGTCGCGAACAGCGGACCCGGGTTTGGCTCGTAGTGGTTGACCTTCAGCACAGCGATACCCGGAATGTTCTGCGACGCCATGGTGACGATGAAGAGCGGCAGCGCGATCGAAATCAGCGCCGGCAGTGTGAAGAGAGGCGCTACGAATTCCACCGGCGGCGCCAGCGACCACTCAGCCATCGCACCTTCGGGCAGATCGACACCGAGCACCATGACGCCGACGAAGGCTGCAAGCGCCGCAGGCACGGCATAGAGTCGCTTCACCATGAGCACCACGGCCCAGGCGACGAGGATCGGCAGGCCGAGCAGCGGATCGAAGGCGATCGCCTTGAAGGGCGCGAAACAGAGGCCGAGGATGACGCCGGAGAGCATGGCATTGGCGAGCGGCGCCGGGATGGCAGCAACGGCCCGGCCCAGCGGCCGAAATAGGCCGGCGATAACGATGAGCACGCCACAGACGAGAAAGGCTCCGACTGCGGCCGGGAAACCGCCGTCTACCGCACCGGCTGTCGCGAGCAGTGCCGCACCCGGCGTCGACCAGGCGATCGAGACCGGCAGCCGCGTCCAGGCGCTGAGCACGATAGCGCAGACACCCATGGACACCGACAGCGCCATCAGCCCCGAGGCCGCTTGATAATCGCTCGCCCCGACGCCCTTCAGCCCCTGAAGAACGACGGCGAACGAACTGGCGAAACCGACAAAGGCTGTCAGGCAGCCCATGAAGAAGCTCTGTGGAGAAAGATCTTTGAGCACGGAAGACTCGGCAATGGCAGCTTTGAAAGTCGCTACCGAGACCAGAGAAACGCGCTATTGGCAAGTCGCCGCAGGCATCGAGCGGTTCGCCCTGCCCGTTCCGCGGGAGGGTCTTTGCCAAACAAGAACCCCGCCGGCAGGGGCCGACGGGGTTCAATCTCTATCTTTCGGTAGTGGTTCAGCCGATCTCGGACTGGTTCACGACGACGCGGGAAGCGAGCCCGTAGGCCACGCCCTCTTCCGCCGAAAGCCAGTAGTCGCGGTCGATGTCCTTGGCGATCTTCTCTTCGCTCTGGCCGGTGGCCTTGGCGAAGATCTTGATCAGCCGCTCGTTCATCTTGATGATCTCGCGCGCCTGGATCTCGATGTCGGAGGCCATGCCGCGCGTGCCGCCGGACGGTTGGTGCAGGAGGAAGCGCGTGTTCGGAAGCGCAATGCGACGCTCCTTCGGAGCAGCCACGTAAATCAGCGCGCCGGCGGAGGCGACCCAGCCCGTGCCGATCATCCAGACCTTCGGCTTAATGAACTTGATCATGTCGTGGATCGAGTCACCCGATTCCACGTGGCCTCCGGGGGAATTGACGTAGATGCGGATGTCTTCGTCGCTGGCAGCAGCAAGCGCCACGAGCTGCGTGTTGACCTTCTGCGCCAGTTCCTGGGTGATCGGACCATAAATGAAGATCGAACGCGACTTGAAGAGGTTCGCTTCCGTTTCCTTGCCGAGCGGCAATTCCTTGACCTTGTCGTCGTCGTTTTCGTCGTTCATCAGCATCTCCAGTATGGGATTTGTCTTCACGGACATAATGCCTTCGTGCCGGTAAAACAATGCGCGAAACCGACTAAGGTGAATGACGTAGGTGCAGCGCCTCACCGGGTCTGTACCGGCATGGACACGCGCCCTCGGCCTGTCTTATCGTGTCCGCCGATATTGCTGCCTCGCGCCCGACAGCGTCCGAGGCGTCTTCCAGAGGGGTCAGAGAAATGTTGAAACGCCTTTTCATCGCCGCAACTATGTCCGTTACTTTCGCCGCACCGGCTTTTGCGCATCTCGACCCCACAGAACACGGCTCTTTCATGGCTGGCGTTTCGCACCCGCTCTTCGGCGCCGACCATATTCTTGCGATGGTGGCTGTCGGGCTCTGGGCCAGCCAGATTGCTGTGAACTCCGGGAATCGCCGCCCGCTCTGGATCGTCCCGGCAGCCTTCGTCGGCACCATGGCACTCGGCTTCTTGGCTGCGGTGGCCGGCATCGGTCTTCCCTTCGTCGAGCCTGCCATCCTCGCTTCGGTGGTGGCGCTCGGCCTCCTCGTCGCGATGGCGGCTCGCCTGCCGGTCGCAGCCTCGGCCGCCGTCGTCGCCGTCTTCGCCCTCTTTCATGGCCATACGCATGGCGGCGAACTCGGCACGGCCGGCGCCCTGCAATTCGGCATTGGGTTCATGGCTGCCACGGCCTTGCTGCATGCCGCCGGTATCGGACTTGGCCTCGGTATCGGCCGCCTCGCCCCCTGGGCAACGCGCCTCGCCGGCGGTCTGACCGCCCTTGCCGGTCTTACCCTCGCCTTCGGCTGAACCTCACATCAAAAAGGGCACCCGACGAGGTGCCCTTCCTATCTTCAGTTCAACCGCCGCAGATCAGCCGCGACCGCGATAGGTCGCCACGCCCTGCTCCGGCAGCCACACGCCCTTCGGCGCCTCGCCCGTCTGCCAGAAGACGTCGATCGGAATGCCGCCGCGCGGATACCAGTAGGCGCCGATCCGCAGCCACTTCGGCTCCAGAAGCTCCACCAGCCGCTTGGCAATGTAGATCGAGCAGTCCTCATGGAAGGCGCCGTGATTGCGGAACGAGTGCAGGAAGAGCTTCAGCGACTTCGATTCCACGAGATGCGCATCGGGAATGTAGTCGATGACGATATGGGCGAAGTCCGGCTGACCTGTCATCGGGCAGAGCGAGGTGAATTCCGGTGTCGTGAAGCGCACGACGTAATCCATCCCCTGATTGCCGTTCGGCACCTTTTCCAGCACCGCCTCCTCCGGGCTTGCAGGCGCATCCACCTGCCGGCCGAGCTGGGAGAGGCTCGAAGTGTCAGTCATGCTCAATTGGGCGTTCCTTCTACCTTGACCTTGATGCCATGCGCACGCTCCCCTTCGGGTTCCACATGGATGGCGAGACTGGCGCCCGGTATGACCTCCTTGATGGCGTCTTCAAGGCGATCGCAGATCTCGTGCGCCTCCGCCACCGGCATGTCGGCTGGAACGACAAGATGGAAATCGATGAAGGCGGCCGCACCCGCCCGCCTGGTTCTCAGATCGTGCACGCCGAGCGAACCCGCGGAATTGGCCTTGATCGCCGCGCGGATGGCAGCTTCTTCCTCGGGCGTCACGGCCCGGTCCATCAGACCACCGAGCGAGTGGCTGATGACCTTGTAGCCCTGGTAGAGGATGTTGACCGCAACGGCCAAGGCAAGCAGCGGGTCGAGGATCGCGTAACCGGTCGAAACGGCGAGCACCAGTCCGATGAAGACGCCCGCCGAGGTGACGACGTCCGACATGATGTGGTGGCCGTCCGCAGCAAGAGCGGGCGACATATGCCGCCGTCCCACCCGGATCAGAACACGCGCCCACACAAGGTTGATCACGCCGGCGGCAGCATTGATTCCGAGCCCCAGAACCGGCGCTTCGAGAAGCTTCGGCGCGAAGAGCTCGCCCCATGCCTCTTGGACGATCAGCAGTGCCGCGACGATGATCAACGCGCCCTCCAGCACCGCTGACATGTACTCGGCCTTGTGGTGACCGAACTGATGGTCGTCGTCGGCCGGGCGCGCCGCGTAGCGGATCAGGAAGTAGGCGATGAAGGCGGCGACCACGTTGACGATGGATTCCAGCCCGTCGGAAAGCAGCGCCACCGACCCCGTCACCCACCAGGCGACGAGCTTCAGCCCCATCACACCGAAGGCCAGCGGAATGCCCCAGAATGCCAGCCTCTCGACGATCGGATCGGTTCTCGCTGTCACGCCCAAAACCCCTCTGCGCATGCAAACCACTTGCAGGAGCCCCGCCCCTGAACGGCGAAACCGCCCGGGCGGGACCCGGGCGGTTTCGAATGATGGGCGTATGGCGTACGACAGCTTGTTTGTCAAAGCGTAAGACGCGCTGGTTGGCGTCCTACGCTAATTTTGCGCCGGTGCCGCCGGGTTCTGCTGCTGGTCTCCGACTGCCGGCGGCGGCGTGGTGTTGTCGCCGGATTCCGGCATGATCGTCAGCGCCATCACCACGATCACGAGGACGGCGACTAGTCCGATCAATACATTTCTGCTCATCTGTCTTTCCCGGTTTGAGGTCGATCGACCTCTTAACCCGGAAGTGACGGCGAAAGTTGCGCTCCCCGCTTTAGGCCGCCTGCACCTTCCGCTTTCTCGACAGATGCGCCACGACATTTTCAATCATGCGCATGCCGGCATCCTGGCCGAGCGTCATGATCGATTCCGGATGGAATTGTACCGCGGCGATCGGCTCCTTCACGTGCTCGATCCCCATGATCGTGCCGTCCTCGCTTTCCGCCGTGATGGTGAAATCGGTCGGCAAGGTCTTCGGGTCCGCGAAAATCGAATGGTAGCGACCAACCGTCACCTCGTTGGAGAGTCCCGAGAAGACGATTCCAGGCTCCAGCACGCGGATGCGCGACGGCTTGCCATGCATTGGCACGGCGAGTTGCCGCAGTTCCCCGCCATAGGCTTCCGCCAGCGCCTGCAGGCCCAGGCACACGCCGAAGATCGGCAGGTTTTTCGCCCGTGCGGTCCTGATCGTCGTCTTGCAGTCGAAATCCTTCGGATTGCCCGGCCCCGGCGACAGGACGACGAGATCCGGGTCGACTCGGTCGAAAATCTCCTCCGGCACAGGGGTGCGGACGGTCGAGACCTCCGCGCCGGTCTGGCGGAAATAATTGGCGAGCGTGTGGACGAACGAGTCCTCGTGGTCGACGAGCAGGATCTTCACTCCCTGCCCGACCCGCGCGACGTCGCGCGCCACCTTGCCCGAATTGCCTGCACGTGCGTCACGGATTGCGGAAATCATCGCCGATGCCTTCAGTTCGGTTTCTGCCTCTTCCTCATGCGGGTCGCTGTCGTTGAGAAGCGTCGCGCCGGCGCGCACCTCGGCGATCCCATCCTTGATGCGGATGGTCCGGAGCGTCAGGCCCGTATTCATGTCGCCGTTGAAGCCGACCATGCCGATCGCCCCGCCATACCAGGCGCGTGGGCTCTTCTCGTGGTTCTCGATGAAGCGCATTGCCCAAAGCTTTGGCGCGCCGGTCACGGTCACGGCCCAGGCGTGGCTGAGGAAACCGTCGAAGGCGTCCATGTCCTCGCGGAGCCGCCCCTCGATATGGTCGACGGTGTGGATCAGCCGCGAATACATCTCGATCTGCCGCCGCCCGATGACCTTCACCGAGCCCGGCTCGCAGACGCGCGACTTGTCGTTGCGGTCGACGTCGGAGCACATCGTCAGCTCCGACTCATCCTTCTTGGAATTGAGCAGCTTGAGGATCTGCTCGCTATCGGCGATCGCATCCTCGCCACGTCGGATCGTCCCAGAGATCGGGCAGGTCTCGATCCGCCGGCCCGATACCCTCACGAACATTTCCGGCGAGGCGCCCACCAGATATTCCTGGTGCCCGAGGTTGATGAAGAAGGAATAGGGCGACGGATTGATCGCCTTCAGCCGGTTGGAGATCTCCGAAGGCTTCGAGTCGCAGCGCTCCATGAACTTCTGTCCGGGCACCACTTCGAACAGGTCGCCGCGGCGGAAGCTCTCCTTCGCCTTCAGCACCAGCTCCGCATATTCGCCGGGCTTGTGGTCACCCTTCGGCGGCGTCACGGTGGTGCGCTGGAACGGCTCCGGCGCAATCTCGCCTGACTTGCCGGCAGTGGTCACGCCGTCCTTGGCAAAGTCATAACGGTCGATCCAGGCCTTGGCCGCATGGTGGTCGACCACGAGGATCTCGTCCGGCAGGAACAGCACCATGTCGCGCTGGTCTTCGGGGCGCTGCATCGAAAGCTTGATCGCGTCGAACTGGAAGGCGAGATCGTAGCCGAAGGCGCCGAACAGACCGATCGCCGAATCCGCGTCGGAGTAGAACAGGTCGATCACCGCGCGCAGCACGGTGAACACCGTCGGCATCTTGGAACGTTCTTCTTCCGTGAAGGCGCGGGACGGCTCGTTGACCGTCAGGTCCAGCCGGCGGGCGGTCCGCGCACCGAGTGTCAGGTCTGCCACCGTTGAGAGCCTCTCCGCCACGAACGAGAGCAGCACCTCGCCGCGTTCGTTATAGGCCTCGATCCAGACCTTGCGGCCGTGCGAGGAAATGCCAAGCGGCGGATCGACGATTGCCGTATCCCAGCGGGTATAACGGCCCGGATATTCGTAGTTGGAGGAGAAGACGGCGCCCCGCCGCTCGTCGAGCTTGTCCACATAGCCGGAGACCGCATCCGCATAGGGCGTCGGCCGGCGCATCCGGCTGACGGCGATACCGCCCTTGGTCTCGTAGGTCTCCGAACCGTCGTCCCGAATGATCGTCACCATTTCCTGCTCTCCGTTTCCCTCACCCGAAACCGCGGACAACAAAAAAGCCGCCTCGGTTCTCGGGCGGCTTTGGGGTCTTGTCGATGGACATGACTAGTCAAGGCCGCGTCAGCGTGCCCACCACCAGTTACCGATGTTCATCGAATTGATCATGCGCGAAGAAATACAGCGGGTCTCGTTTCTCCGCAAGCGGATTTCTAGCGGGTGAGACCAAATCCGGTTTCGAGCGTTGGCTATGGCCAATCCACGGAGCCTGCCCCATGCTGCGTCCCGCCCTCGTCCTCCTCCTGGCGCTTCCCCTTCTGGCCGCCGCCGCCCTGCCGCGCACCGGTCCGGTACCGGCGTCGAAGCCCGCAGCCGAGGAGGACAGACAGGAGAAGTCGCCGGAAGCGGGAACTCCGGCCGCGTCACCTCCGCCGGGTGCCGCGGCCGTTCCGACGCCTGAACCGAAGCCGGAGACGCAAGCGCCTGCCGCACCGTCCCCAGCTCCGGAAGAACCCTCAGACACCCAATCCGCTGGGTCGCCACCCGAAGAAGGCCCAGGCGGAAAGAGCCCGCCCGCGACCGCCGACCGGAAGGAGGCCGAGGCCGAACCAGCCACGGAAAGGCCAGAGAAAGAGACGGAACAGAAGGGAGAGGAGCCCCAAGAGCCGGCAAGGGAGCCAAAGGAGCCGCCGCCCCCTCCTCCACCGCCGATCGCCAGGGAAGACCCCGAGGACCTGAAGGCCTGCCTCGCCGATCTCGCGGCCTTGGGGACGAAGTATGAAACGGCCACCCGCATCGACGACGGCGAAGGCTGCGGCATAGATCAGCCGCTCGAGGTGGCAGAGGTGCTGCCCGGCGTCGATACCGGCGGCGCGCAGATGCGCTGCGAAACCGCACGCGCCCTCGGCCACTGGCTGAAGGATACGGTCAATCCGGCGCTGAATATCGCCCTGCCCGACCGGAAGATCACCGGCCTCACCACGGGCTCCACCTATGCCTGCCGGCTGCGCAATGGGGCCTCGGAGGGCAAGATTTCAGAGCACGCCCGCGGCAACGCCATCGACATCGCCGCCTTCCGGCTGGACGACGGCACGGAGATCACCATGAAGCCGCGCGCCGAGGACGGCACGATGGAAGGCGCCTTCCAGCGCACCGCCTCAGCCGGCGCCTGCCTGCATTTCTCGACCGTCCTCTCCCCCGGCAGCGACGCCGCCCATCAGGACCACCTGCATCTTGACGTGCTGGAGCGAGAGAGCGGGTACAGGTATTGTAGGTAAGGCACTCCCATTCGAGGCTCAGATCTCTTAACGCTACGCACGATCCACGAAGTGGTCTATCCCGCAATGCAATTCCGCAAGGACCGCGTGGTGATTTCCAGTAACCAAAGGCGCGGCTGGAAAAAGGGCGACCGGCTTTCTTGAACGAAGGCAGCCGGCCGCATCAACGCAACGGGATCTGCTGTGTCATCAAGAAGCGTTTCGGCTGTCGGCAAGATCCAACTGGCGCTGGAGAATGGACGCAGCGTTGTAGCAATGGAAGGAGACGATCTTTCCGTCCCTCATGTGGAACACGTCGCAGCATGGCACATCAATGGAGTTGCCGGTCGCAGGGATTGTTCCCGCAGGCGTCACCAATGCTCCCGTGTGTGCGGGTCAGGAATATGCTGCAGCGACCCTCGCAGGAGGGGTGCGATTGAGGCGACGCTCTGGACCGCGCCCCTGTCCCAGCCCAAACTCGGGCCGACAGGGAACAGTGGGACCGGGTAGAAGATCGCCTCAAAACAACCCCTCTATGTGCCCCTCCTGATTCAGGAAAATCCGTTCCGCCGAGGGTGAACTCGGCAGGCCCGGCATGGTCATGATCTCGCCGGTGATGGCGACGACGAAGCCGGCGCCGGCGGCGAGCCGTACCTCGCGGACATGCACCACATGGCCCTCCGGCGCACCGCGCAGGTTGGGATCGGTGGAGAAGGAGTACTGCGTCTTGGCCATACAGACCGGCAAGCCGCCGTAGCCCTGCTCTTCCCATGCCTTCAGCTGGTCGCGTACCCCCTTGTCGGCCGTCACCTCGCCGGCGTGGTAGATCTTCGAGGCGACTGTCTCGATCTTTTCCATCAGCGGCATGTCGTCCGGATAGAGAGGCCGGAAGTCCGCCTGCCCGCCATCGGCCATTTCCGCCACGCGCTGCGCCAGTTCCTCGATGCCTTCGCCGCCCTCGGCCCAGTGCCGGCAGAGGATGGCATCGACGCCGTGGCGGGAGGCGTAGTCCTTCACTGCGGCAATCTCCGCTTCCGTGTCGGAGGTGAAGTGGTTGATCGCCACCACCACCGGCACCCCGAAGCGGCGGACATTGGCGATGTGTCGTCCGAGATTGGCGCAGCCCCGCGTCAACGCCGCCACATCCTCGCTCCCCAGATCCTCCTTCTTCACCCCGCCGTTCATCTTCAGCGCCCGGACCGTCGCGACGATCACGGCGGCCGAAGGCGTCAGGCCCGCCTTGCGGCACTTGATGTCGAAGAACTTCTCCGCGCCGAGATCGGCGCCGAAACCCGCTTCCGTCACCACATAGTCGGCAAGCTTCAGCGCCGTCTTGGTGGCGATCACCGAATTGCAGCCATGGGCGATGTTGGCGAAGGGCCCGCCATGCACGAAGGCGGGGTTGTTCTCCAGCGTCTGCACGAGGTTCGGCTGCATGGCGTCCTTGAGCAGCACCGCCATCGCCCCGTCCGCCTTCAGGTCGCGCGCGAAGACCGGCGTCTTGTCGCGGCGGTAGGCGACGATGATCGATCCTAGCCGCCGCTCCAGGTCGGCGAAATCCTCCGCCAGGCAGAGGATTGCCATCACCTCTGAAGCGACGGTGATGTCGAAGCCGCATTCGCGAGGAAAGCCGTTCGCCACGCCGCCCAGGGCGCCCACCATCTGGCGCAGCGACCGGTCGTTCATGTCCATCGCCCGCCGCCAGGTGATCCGCCGCACGTCGATGTCGAGCGCGTTGCCCCAGTAGACATGGTTGTCGATCATCGCCGCGAGCAGGTTGTGCGCCGAGGTGATAGCGTGGAAGTCGCCGGTGAAGTGGAGGTTGATCTCCTCCATCGGGATCACCTGTGCATGGCCGCCGCCGGCGGCACCACCCTTCATGCCGAAGGACGGGCCGAGCGAAGGCTCGCGGATGCACACTACCGCCCTGCGGCCGATGCGGTTCAGCCCATCGACGAGCCCGACCGTGGTGGTCGTCTTGCCCTCCCCGGCCGGTGTGGGATTGATGGCCGTGACGAGGATCAGACTACCATCCGGCCGCTCGCCCAGCGAGCGGATGAAGCCCGCTCCCACCTTGGCCTTGTCGTGCCCGTAGGGCGCCAGCTCCTCCGGCGGGATTGCGAGTACCGCCCCCACTTCCAGGATCGGCTTCTTCCGCGCCACCCGCGCGATTTCGATGTCAGACTGCATTGCCACTATCGTTCCCCGTCGCATCTCGCCGCCGAATTGGCCACAGAGCCTGCAGCATGGCAAGCTCCCCTCGCAGTCGTATGCGATTTGGAGATTCTACCTTTTGGTGTATTTGCACTTGATTGTTACCTGCGGATGCAGTTAGTCTTGTCCTGCGGCCCTGGAGGGGAGATCGATGAACATCATCGTTTGCTGCGACGGCACCTGGAATACACCCGATGCGATGGAAGACGGGCTGCCCAGCCCCACCAATGTTGTGAAGCTTTACAATGCGCTGGCGCATGTGGATGCAGACGGGCAGGAGCAGAAGTTCTACTACCATCCGGGTGTCGGCACGGATGGTACGTGGATCAACCGCGCGCTCGGCGGCGGCACCGGCAAGGGGCTCGGCCTCAACATCATGAGCGCCTACCACTGGCTGGCCAGAAACTACAGGGAGGGCGACAAGATCTGGCTCTTCGGCTTCAGCCGCGGCGCCTATACGGTTCGCAGCCTCGGCGGCATGATCTCCATGTGCGGGCTGCTCGACCTCACGCATTTCACGGGGAAGCCGAAGGAGGCCTGGGACCAGGTCCAGAAGATCTTCGACGCCTATCGCGACGAGAAGCCTCAGCGCATCAAGGCGACCGCCCGGCAGAACTTCCATCACGCAGCGCCTGGCGAGCAACCGGGCGGCCGCACCCCCATCCATTTCATCGGCGTCTGGGACACGGTCGGCTCACTCGGCATCCCGGATGACATGGCGCTCCTCAACCTCCTCGACGATCCCGAAAACCACCGGTTCCACAACACCACGCTCGGGCCTGCCGTCCGCCATGCGCGTCACGCGGTAGCCCTGGACGAATTCCGGCAGAGCTTCCTGCCGACGCTCTGGGAGAGACCAGCGGGCTGGAATGGAACCTTGAAGCAGGTCTGGTTTCCCGGCGCCCACGGCGACGTCGGCGGCGGCTACAGCCAGGTGGGGCTCTCCGATGGCGCTCTCTACTGGATGATGCAGGAGGGGGAGGCCGAGGGCCTGTGCTTCAGCTCCGGCGCTATCAATCAGCTGAAGCCGGATCCGCGCGGGCTGCTGCACGACTCGGTGCAGGGCCTCTTCAAGGCGTTGAAGACGCGACCACGCGCAACGCCGCTCGTTTCGGACGATCCGGCACACGATGTTCACGCATCCGCGGCCGACAGGCATCGCAACCCGCCCCTCACTCAGGGGCGCTACCGGCCCCGCAAGTCGCTGCCGGCCTCGATCGACATCTTCGCCCGTGAACACTGGAACCATACCGGCATCTACCTGGAGAGCGGCAGGACCTATGTCTTCGAAGCGACCGGCGAATGGATGGATGGCGCGTCCATCAAGTGCGGTCCAGGTGGGGCCAACGACGGCAAGCTGCAGGCCGCCGAAATCGCCCACATCGCCTCCTCCGTCTGGGGCGGGGTCGAGACCGTCTGGAAGAAGGTCACCGGCAACAAGCAGATCGACTTCTGGTGGACCCGGCGCGAGGAAAACATGCCGTGGTTCTGCCTCGTCGGTCTCGTTGCCAATGACGTGCCGCCGCCAAGGACGGACGAGGACCAGAGGATAGACCGCCTCCCCCACGAAGTCTTCAAGATCGGCACCGGCGTCACCTTTACCCCGGGCGGCTCCGGCTATCTCTACTGCTTCGCCAACGACGCCTGGCATGCTTACGAGAACAATCGTGGCAGCGTCCAGCTGTCGATCCGGGAAGCCTGACCGGCGGGGACAACAGAAGAGGCGATGCGTAGTGGCGCATCGCCCCTTTCCACATTGCTGCCACTTCCCTCAGAACCGCTGCGTCAGCGAAATCCTGAACGTCCGCCCCAGCTCCGAATAATACTCCTCGTTGGCCGCCGTGATCGTCGTGTAATCCTTCGTGTTCAAGGCATCGTAATAGGTCCGGTCGAAGAGGTTGTAGACGCCCGCCTGGATGCGAAGGCCCTTCACCTGTTCCGGCTCCCACCATCCGGTGAGATCGAAGATCCCGTAGCCCGGCGCCTTGAAGCTGGCGGCGGATTGGTCGTCCACGCCCTCGACGCCGGTCCATAACAGGTCGATACCCCATGCATCGGTCTCGTAGCCGACGCCGATGATCCCCTTCAAGGGCGGCACGGACGCCAGCAACTGATCGGTCTCGAGGTTCGTGCCCCGCGCATAGGCAAGGCCGGCGCGCATGTTGAAGCCGTTGTCGAAACGCTTGTGAGCGGCAAGCTCGATGCCGTAGATCTCGGCGCGCGAGACGTTGACCGGCGTCTGGACAAACATGTAGCCGGCGCCCGGGTCGATCCCGCGGGCAATCTGCTCCGCCGCCGTCAGGTTGCGGTTCTCGATGAAGTTCTTGTAGCGGGTATAGAAGAACGTCAGGCTGCCGCCGAAATCGCCGTCCCCGAAGCGCGCGCCGACATCGAAGCCGCTGCTGGTTTCCGGCTCGAGATCAGGATTACCCGTCCGCAGATAGGTGCCCGGCGCACCGAATGTCATGTAGAGCTCGCTTGCGGTCGGGGAACGGAAGCCCATGGCCCACTGTCCGAAGAGCGTGAACGTGTCGGACAGTTCATACTCCGCCAGGAGCTTCGGAGACCATGCGTCGCCGCTGGAGCCGAGGGGAGTGTCCGGCTTCATCGCGTTGCCGAGATAGGCCGCGGTCGCCTGCGGGTCATGATCGAACCAGTCGTAACGGAGAGCGGGGGTGAGCGTGAAACCGCTGTCGCCGAAGCTCATGCGGTGCTGCACGTAGAAGCTCATTCGCTTGCTGGCGACATCGGGCATGTCCGCCTGGTTGGTATGCAGGTTGCCGCAGGCCCCGTAGACGCCGGTATAGGGTGGTGATGCCGGGCAGGAATCGACGCCTGCCGAATACTGCTCCGCCTGCGAGATAAAGATGCCGGTACCGAAGGTCAGCACATGGCTGACGCCGCCCGTCTCGAAGCCGCTGTCGAAGAAGCCGTTAAAGCCGAAACCGCTCTCCTCGATGTCGTTCCAGCGCTTGTAGATACCCGGCACACTCGTCCAGCGGATGGAATCCTGGCTGTCCTGGCGCAGTTGCCGCTGCCAGTAGAGCGTGGCCTCCGCCGCATCGACAAGGCCATCGGAAGTCGGAGCCTCATAGAAGTAATCCAGCGAAACGCGGTCGCGTTCGTTGAGCTGCCCGTTGGAATGGTTGCCCGGCCGATAATTGCCCGTCAGCGTCTGGTCGCGGCGGAGATCGGTATCCTTGTCGAACCGGAACCGTTCTGCCGTCAGGCCGAAGACATGGCCCAACTCGGTGTCCTGCCGCAGCTTGAACAGGAGGTTGTGCTGGTCGTAGTCCGCCGGATTGGGCTCGGTGCGCGTTGCGCCATAGCCGCCGACATCCCCCTTGTTGTCCCGCTCATGGCCCGTCTTGTAGGAGCCGAGGAACAAAGCCGAGGTGTTTTCCACCCGCTTGGCCACCGCGGCACCGCCGTACCAGCTGTTGTCCATGCTGTCGTAACCGGTCCCGACCTTGCCGCCCCAGTCGCGGCCTTCGCCGATCAGGTCATCCGGCTCGAGCGTTCGCAGCACAAGGGCTCCGCCAAGTCCGCCATCGCCGATTCGGCTGGAATCGGCTCCGCGCACGACATCGACGGATGTCAGTGCAAAGAAGTCGAAGCTCTCGGCCCCGCCGGCGGTGCTGCGGGCCGTGTCCTGAAGATAGGTCAGCGGCACGCCGTCGATGACGGTGGCGACGCGGTTGCCTTCAAGCCCGCGAATATTGAGGGAGTTCGTGGCTCCCCGGCTGTAGTTCACGCCCGGCTCCAGGCTCCGCCCGAGATCCTCAATGCTCTGGACCTGCTTCTTGTCGATCTCCTCCTCGGTCGTCTGCGAGGCCAGCGGGGTGTTGACGATATCGCCGGCCTTCACCCGCTTGCCCTTCAGTACGATCGTCTGGAGCGCCGTCGCATCTGCCGGGAGGCCCTGCGCCGCAGCGGACAGCGGCGACAATGCCGCGATGGCGGTGCAGGTAAGAAGGAAGCATCGGGTGGCGCGGATATTCATCTTGTTCCCCTGTAGCGGGCACGCACCATCATCGGCGCGCAAAGGCACGCCGCTGGTGGAAGCGGTCCGGTTTGACGATCACAATGGCGGGCGGCAGGCCCTGCCGTGACTTCGCCATCTAAAAAACATGATTTATGTAGTCAAGATAAAAGTGGATGGAGTTTGTCATGTTTGATGTTAGGTCGCTGGCGGGATGTCGGGTGTATCCCCTGAACCAAAGTCAGATTGCCAGATGCATACAGACCCGCTAAGTAGCTAAAATCTGACGAACTATCGTAAACGGGTGGAAGGGGCGCCCTGATATGTCAGCGGTATTGGAACCTACCTCACGGACCATGGCAGTGCCCTCAGCAGCAGTCGAGAGACAGGTAGCGCTCAGCAGCGCGATTGCCGCGGCCGCTACGCGCTCCGAAGTCCTGACCGCCATGGAGGATGCGGCTGAAGCCTTCGGTTTCGCGCATGTCACCCTGATGGCGAAGCCGGGTGACGACGACGAATACATGTCACGGCTGATCATCCAGACGACCCTGCCGGAAGACTTCGTGCGCCAGTTCGATCGCAATCGCTTCCTCGTCGCCTGTCCGGTCATGCCGACGCTGTTCGACACCATGCTGCCCCAGGCCTGGACATTGGAAGGTCTCGAGCGGGATGGAATCGTGCCGGCGCCGATCACCCGGCTGATGCGCCGCTTCAGCCTGTTCACGACAGTCGTCATGCCCCTCCATAGCTTCGACGGCGCCCGCTTCCTGCTCCGCTTTGACGGCAAGCGGCCATCCCTGCGCCAGTCCGAGATCAACGAATTCGCCGTGATCTCCCTGCATGCCTTCGAGGTGTTCGACAGGATCCGGCGCACCGAGGAGATCGCCATCCCCCGCCCTCTTTCCCTGCGCGAACTGGAAGTCGTGCGCTGGACGGCACAGGGAAAGACCTCGGTGGAGATCGGTCGCATCCTCTCGCTCTCCGATCATACGATCAACGCGCACCTGACGAACGCCATCAAGAAGCTCGACTGCGTCAACCGCACGCAGCTCGTCGCCAAGGCGATCCGCCTCGGCCTGATCCCCTGACCTGCCCGAGAGCATTTCCAGCAAAAGTGTGAAGCGGTTTTGCGTAGGGAAGTGCGAAAAGACAAAGCGTCTTAGCGGTCGAGCACCGATCGCACTTCCACCAGGTTGGAGCGCACCCGCAGGATATAGAAGCCCATGGTCGCCAGATGCGTTGGCATGATCCAGCCGTCCTCGCGGCCGTTGGAGATGATTGCCGGCTGGATGCGCAGCGCCGAGCGGAACTGCGAAAGCGTCTCGGCCCATAGCGGCCCGAGATTGCGCTCGCGGATCACCTGCGAGAAGTCGGCGCCCGCTGCGGACAGGACAGCATAGTAGCCGTAGAGCTGGCCATAGGCGAACCAGTACCGATCGTCCGCGCGCGTGTCGAACCAGCCGCCGTTGTAGTTCTCCGAGCGCTCGCGCAGGATCGCCGACGTGCTGCCGAGATCATTGGCGATCCGGTCGACAAACTGCACCAGATTGTCGGCGCGGCTGTCGAAGGTGGAGCGGCAGGCGGCAAGGTCGGTGTTGAACTTCCGGAAACTGTCGATCGCTGCCCGATAGTAGCTCGGTGTCGGCGTCTTCGGTCCGAACGGGCTGAGACCGAAATACCAGGAATACTCGTCGAACTGCAGGTTGTTGCGGGCGTCCTGCAGGTCGTTGTTGATGCCGGAGGTGCCGCGCACACGCGCCAACGTGTCGACGAGCTCGACCGAGGTCCGCCGCACCGCCTGGTTGACGCCGCGCTGGAATGACGCCTTATTGTCGAGAAATGGCGTATGGTCCCAGTCGATCCCGAACAGGCCCAGCCGGTAGAGCAGCATGGAGGAAATCCATGCATTCTGGTTGACGTTGAGGTCGGTCAGATCGGCGACGACGTCCACAATGGCGGACGACTGGCACTGCGCCCCGCCGGCCGACGGTGCATCCGTCGCCGCCGGCGTCGGAGCGGGGATCTCCTGCCCGGCCGGCACTGTACGTTCGGACAGCCGGTATTCCTCGACGAAATCCGGATCGAACCTGCTCCACACCTGGGTCTGCCAGAAGAAATAGCCATAGAGCCCGACGAACAGGACCAGCAGCGCCAGAAGCGGGCCCTTGATGATCCAGCTGCGACCGGAATACCAGCCGTGAGCGGCCATGAAGGGCCAGACCAGCCAGGCGACCAGCAGGCCGATACCACGGCCGAGCGCCGCAAAGGCACGCTGGAAAAAACGCACGATCGGGTCAAGCATGGTGTACCTCCGGCTCCAGGGGCCTGCCGTGCCCGGCTCGCTCCGCCCGGCTCCTGTTCATCGCAAATCGCTCGCTAAAACGAGCATCGATCTTCTGCTTTCGTCGGTCGATCTCGACGCTGGAAAGCATGTCCTTCTCGCGAAGGCCCATCAGCGGCGCCAGGTGTGGCAAGACCGGCCATTCCTGCCGGACCAGCAGTTCCGGATTGTCCGGCGAAAGCACGTCCTTCAGGAGGATCGCGCGTTCCGCTTCGATCGCCAGCTTGTTGAGCAGGATATTGGCGTCATTGACCTGGCGGTTGAGTTCGATGGTCAGGTCCTGGATGGACTGCAAGCGGGTTTCCACCTCGACCGCCGTCCCGGTGATAGGCTCACCCTGCGCCGCCCCATGCTCCGCCAGCCTGTCCGCCAGCATGCCCCGGTGTCCGCTGAGGTCGATCAGATCCGCCTCCACCGAATGCCTCACCGCAACGAGCCGCTCCCGGTAGGTGATGAGCAGCGACTGCAGGACATCGAGATCGGCAAGTACCGTGCTCAATTCGTCCGCCGGCACTTTCGCAGGTCTGGTCCAGCGGAGAGAAAACAGGGAAACGAGCGCGATCCACACACGCTCCTTGAGTGTACGCTGCGGCTCGTCTTCCAGCGGCGCCATGGCGGCGTCTATGCGGGTAGAGAGTGCGCTGAGCTTCGCAGCGATGCGAGGGCCGGTCGAAGACCATCCGTCTGCCAGCGCTCCCGCAGAACCAGGCAGCGGGTCGTCCAATGCCGGAATCGCTCTGGCGCGCGCGATCGTTGAGACGGCCTGAGCCGCCTGCGCGATCACCCCCTCCAGTTCAGCCAGCTCTGACTGGAGTGCCTCCAGCTCGCTTCGGCTGCGATCCGCCCTTCCCATTCCGTCCACCGCAAATCCATAAAAAAAGGCCACCATGGACTTATACCATGGTGGCCCGATGTAAAGCGGCAGGCTCTTGTCAGAGGCCGAGTTCCGCAATAGCGGCGTCGACGCGCTCGCGGGCCTTCTTAGGCAGCTTGCCGGTCTTCACGGCGTCGAGGTTGGCCGGAGCGCCGTCACCGACGACAACCACCGCAACCATGCCCATGCCGAGGTGCGGCGTGCACTTCACGACATAGGCGCCTTCCTTGTCGAGCGTGACGGAGAACTCCTGGTTCATCTTGCCCTTGAACTCTTCGGCGCCGTCCGGGATCATCCCCTTCATCGCGGCGGCATCATGCCCCTTGTCGGTAGGAACGAACTTGATCGTGTCTCCGGGCGCTGCCTTGATGGCGGCAGGCTCGAATACCATTGCCTGACCGTCGCTGCCCTTGTTGAGCATCTTCACTTCGATCTCCGCACCGAGCGCCGGGAACGAGAAGATGGCGAGGCTGGTGGCGAGGACGAAGGCGGTCTTTGCAGTCTTGAACATTTTCAATCTCCTGAAGTGAGCCTTGGGAGGCGTCGAGGACCTTAATAGGGTGATCCGCCCCCTCCCTCTTTGACGAAGATCAAGTATCTTCACCGTAGCGGATTTTCTCTTCCCAGTGCCGCCGGCAGAAGGAGACGTATTTCTCGTTGCCGCCTACGTCGACTTGGGCCCCCTCGCGAACGACCTGACCTTCCTCGTCCAGCCGCGCCACCATCGTCGCCTTGCTGCCGCAGAAACAGATCGTGCGGACCTCCCGCAATTCGTCGGCGATCGCCAGCAGTTCCTGCGATCCGGGGAAGAGCTTGCCCTGGAAGTCCGTTCGCAGCCCATAGGCCATGACCGGAATGCCGAGCCGGTCCGAGACCCGCGCCAACTGCCACACCTGCTCCGGCGCCAGGAACTGCGCCTCGTCGATGAACACACAGGCGACGGTCTCCTCGCCGTGCATGCGCTCGACCAGTGCGAACAGGTCGTCGGCCGCCTCGAAGGAGATGGCATCGGCACCAAGCCCGATGCGCGAGGCGACGCGCCCGACGCCGGCTCGGCTGTCGAGTGCGGCGGTGAGGATCAGCGTACGCATCCCCCGCTCCTGATAGTTATAGGAAGCCTGCAGGAGCAGCGTGGACTTGCCGGCGTTCATCGACGCATAGTGAAAATAGAGTTTTGCCATGCCTGCTCTTCTCCTCCGCATCGGCGTGCGGGAAAAGTCCACAGAAAGCTGAAACCACAGAAAACCGTAGGGAGGGAGGGCGCGACGAGCAGTATCTGCTTGCTCCGGAGAGGACGATCCCGGCGGGCCAGCTTGCCTCGACTTCCCATATACTTATAAATGGCCGGGAACAAAGACAGGGAGCGCCAACCATGAACCATCCGATGAAGATCCTGCTTGCCGGAGCCGTATCGCTGCTGGTCCTGACCCAGGTAGGCCATGCAGCGGAGCCCGAATCCTGCGGGACGGTCCGTTTCTCCGACGTCGGATGGACCGACATCACGGCCACCACGGCCACGGCCTCGGTCATCCTTGAAGCACTCGGCTATGAAACCGACATCAAGGTTCTCTCGGTTCCGGTCACCTACAGTTCGCTCAAGAACAAGGACATCGACGTCTTCCTCGGCAACTGGATGCCGACCATGGAGGCCGATATCGCTCCCTATCGCGCAGACAAGTCCGTTGAATCCTACGGCCCCAACCTGACGGGCGCAAAATACACCCTTGCGACCAACGCTAAGGGCGCCGAACTCGGCATCAAGGATTTCAAGGACATCGCGGCACACAGCGATGAGCTGGGCGGCAAGATCTATGCCATCGAACCCGGCAATGACGGCAATCGCCTGATCCTCGGCATGGTCGAGAACGACACTTTCGGCCTCAAGGATTTTGACGTCGTCGAATCCTCCGAGCAGGGAATGCTGGCGCAGGTGGCGCGGGCGGACAAGGCGGGAGAGCCGGTGGTCTTTCTGGGCTGGGAACCGCATCCGATGAACGCCAACTTCGATCTCACCTATCTCAAGGGTGGCGACGACATCTTCGGCCCGGACCTCGGCGGTGCGGAGATCTTCACCAACCTTCGCGCCGGTTATGCCGAGGAATGCCCCAATGTCGGTGCCTTCGTGAAGAACCTGAAGTTCACCCTGGCAATGGAAAACGAGATCATGAGCGCCATCCTCGATGACGGGGAGGACGCCGAAGATGCCGCCAAGGATTGGCTGAAGGCCAATCCCGACGCCGTCACTCCCTGGCTCACCGGCGTGACCACCAAGGACGGCGGCGACGCCGTGGCTGCGGTAAAGGCCGAACTCGGCCTCTGACGTTCGTCCGCGGGTCGCTAACGGCGGCCCGTTCTCCATTTCTCGCGCAACACTTACGGAAGAGGCAAGCATCGCGTGACTTGGCTTCCCGAATGGCTCGTGGATGACGACGGCCAGTTACGTCTCGGCACGTGGGCTAAACAGTTCGTCGACTGGCTGACCGACAACGGCGCCTGGTTCTTCGACTGGCTGTCGAACGTGCTTGCCACCATCATCGATGCGCTGCTCTACGTGCTCCAGGCCCCCCATCCGCTGGTGATCGTCGCGGCCATGACAGCGCTGTCCTGGTGGTTTCGCCGCTCGATCGGCATTGCGCTCTTCACTGTTCTCGGCCTGCTTCTCATCATCAACCAGGGCTACTGGAAGGAAACAACCGAGACGCTTGCGCTCGTTGTGGCCGCAACCACGGTGAGCATGCTTGTCGGCGTGCCGCTCGGCATCATCGCCGCCCGCCGTGAGTGGATCTACCAGGTCATGCGCCCGGTCCTCGACCTGATGCAGACCATCCCGACCTTCGTCTACCTGATCCCCGCACTCATCCTCTTCGGGCTCGGCATGGTGCCAGGCCTCATCGCGACGGTGATCTTCGCCATCCCAGCGCCCATCCGCCTCACCCGGCTCGGCATCGTCTCGACCCCTGAAGCGCTCACCGAGGCCGCCATCGCCTTCGGTGCAACGCCGGGCCAGGTGCTCCGCAAGGTGGAATTGCCCTACGCCATGCCGCAGATCATGGCCGGCCTGACGCAAACCATCATGCTATCGCTTTCCATGGTGGTGATCGCTGCCCTCGTCGGGGCCAACGGTCTGGGCGTCCCCGTCGTGCGCGCTCTCAACACGGTGAACATCGCCCGCGGCTTCGAAGCCGGCCTATGCATCGTCATCCTGGCGATCATCCTCGACCGCATGTTCCGCCCCGCCTCCGGAGACGCCACGTGACCGACGCAGTCGTCTTCAGGAACATCGACATCGTCTTCGGCGAAAAGCCGCAAGGCATCCTCGAACTGATCGACCAGGGCATGAGCCGCGACGAGATCAGCGAAAGGACGGGGATCGTCGTTGGCGTGGCGGATGCGTCGCTGTCGGTGAAGGAGGGCGAGATCCTCGTCCTCATGGGCCTCTCCGGCTCGGGCAAGTCCACCCTCCTGCGCGCCGTCAACGGGCTGGCTCCCGTGGCGCGCGGCGAGGTGGAGGTGACGACGCCCGAAGGACCGATCGATCCCTACAAGGCGCACGCCAAAACCCTGCGAAGGCTGCGGACCCATACCGTCTCCATGGTGTTCCAGCAGTTCGGCCTCCTGCCCTGGCGCACCG
This sequence comes from Pseudorhizobium halotolerans, assembly GCF_902153235.2. Lineage (NCBI taxonomy): Bacteria > Pseudomonadati > Pseudomonadota > Alphaproteobacteria > Hyphomicrobiales > Rhizobiaceae > Pseudorhizobium > Pseudorhizobium halotolerans. The sequence goes on from NZ_CABFWE030000005.1 coordinate 1,276,851, forward strand.
TCGAGGAGAATGTCGGCTTCGGACTGGAACTCGCGGGCGTCCCGGAAGCGGAGCGCCGCAAGCGCGTCGCCGAGCAGCTCGAACTGGTCAACCTCGATCAATGGGCGGACCGCAGGGTGGGCGAGCTTTCCGGGGGCATGCAGCAGCGTGTCGGTCTCGCCCGCGCCTTTGCCACCGGCGCACCGATCCTTTTGATGGACGAGCCATTCTCGGCCCTTGACCCCCTGATCCGTACCCGCCTGCAGGACGAACTCCTCGAGTTCCAGCGGCGGCTGAAGAAGACGATCCTCTTCGTCAGCCACGACCTAGACGAGGCCTTCCGCATCGGCAACCGCATCGCCATCATGGATGGCGGCCGCATCATCCAGTGCGGCACCCCGCAGGAGATCGTCCGCGCCCCTGCCAACCAGTATGTGGCGGATTTCGTCCAGAACATGAACCCGATCGCCATGCTGACGGCCGGGGATGTCATGCGGCCGGGCGTTGCCGAAACCCATTCGGGCAACGGCGTGACCGCCACCGCCCCCCGGGAGACCCCCCTGGTCGATATTCTCGACGCGCTGGCACGCCAGCCGGGCGTGATCGGCGTGGTCGAGAAGGGTACGGTGATCGGTACGATCTGCGCCGACGACGTCATCTATGGCCTGACACGGCACCGGCACAGGAATGACGCGACATGACCGACAAGACCGATAAGCCGGCAGTCCTGCGTGAGACCGACGAGGAGGCGCGGCGCCTCGCCCGCATGCTGGTTCGCGGCGCACGACACATGGCTCTCGCGGTCATCGATCCCGAAACCGGCTTCCCGTCCGCCAGCCGCGCGCTAACGGCAACCGATCTCGACGGCACCCCGGTCATCCTCGCCTCCGCGCTCTCGACCCACACGAAGGCCCTGCTGGCGGATCCCCGCTGTTCGCTCCTTGCAGGAGAGCCCGGCAAGGGCGATCCCCTGGCGCATCCGCGCATCACGCTGCAATGCCGCGCCGCCTCTGTTCCTCGCGGCGACCAGGTTCACGACCGCCTCCGGCAACGCTTTCTCGACCGCCACCCCAAGGCGTCCCTCTACATCGACTTCCCCGACTTCCGGTTCTTCCGCCTCGAACCGCAATCCGCCTCGCTGAACGGCGGCTTCGGTCGCGCCTACGCTCTGCCCGGTAACGATCTCGTCACGCCAGTTCCAGTCGACGTGACCGCATGGCAGGTGCTGCAGGCAAAATTGCGTGAGATGCAAGAACTTGCAGCGACACTGGCAAGGGTGATCTCGGCGCCGAAATCTGCGAAATGGCGCTTCGCCGGGACCGATCCGGCCGGTTTCGATCTCGTCTCGGGCGATGTTCAGGTCCGATACGAGTTTGATGGGCCGGTTTTGTCGCCGGAAGCCGCGTTTACAACGATTTCAAAAATCGCCGATTCGGCCACGCAAGGGGCTTCTCGACCCGAAATTTAGGGATATACAAGGCTCGTTCACAATTGTTAATCTTTGGCTTTCCAGTTCAAGGGCATTATTGAAGCGTTCCCGCTTCGAGGGGAAATAAAGACTTATGGACACGCTGCCACTTTCCGAGCATTCGCTCGCCGCCGCCGGTTTGCTTTCTGCCATGGCAAACCCGAAGCGCCTGATGATCCTTTGCTGCCTCGTCAAGGGAGAAGTCGCGGTAGGTGCGCTTGCGGTTCGGGTCGGACTGAGCCAATCAGCTCTCTCTCAACATCTGTCGAAGCTGCGGGCACAGAAGCTGGTCAAGACGCGGCGCGATGCCCAGACGATCTATTATTCCTGCTCTTCGCCGGCCGTACTGAAGATCCTCGAATCATTGGAGGACATCTACTGCAAGCCGCTTCAGGCGAAATTCGCAGCGGCCTGATGATAGCGCTGACATAACGGCACAGAAGGCATTCTGAAGCGCCGCCTGTGCCTCGATCTTGCTTGACTCAACTCTCTGATGCGCGCGTCGTCACGCTTGACGGCGCAACGCCCCCTGATAATTTGACCATGTAGTCAAAAAAGCCGGCCTCTGCCGGACGGGGAGCATGTCATGTCCAACCGCCTCAACACCACGCCGAACGATCTTCGCGCGTTCTGGATGCCGTTCACGGCAAACCGCCAGTTCAAGAAGGAGCCGCGCCTCTTCGTCGGTGCAAAGGATATGCACTATACGACGCATGACGGGCGCCAGGTTCTCGATGCGACGGCCGGCCTCTGGTGCGTCAATGCCGGCCACTGCCGACCGAAGATCACCGAGGCGATTCGCGAACAGGCCGGCGAACTGGACTATGCTCCAGCCTTCCAGCTCGGCCATCCGAAGGCCTTCGAGTTGGCCAACCGCCTGGTCGACATCGCACCGGAAGGCTTGAACCACGTTCTCTACACCAATTCCGGCTCCGAGTCGGTCGACACCGCCCTCAAAGTCGCCCTCGCCTATCATCGCGTGAAGGGCAACGGTTCGCGCTTCCGCCTGATCGGCCGCGAGCGTGGCTATCACGGCGTCAACTTCGGCGGCATCTCCGTCGGCGGCATTGTCGCCAACCGCAAGATGTTCGGCACGTTGCTGACGGGCGTCGACCACATGCCGCATACTCACGTTCCGGGCAAGAACGCCTTCACCCGCGGCGAACCCGAGCACGGCGGCGACATTGCTTCCGAGCTGGAGCGGATCGTGACCCTCCATGACGCCTCGACCATCGCCGCTGTCATCGTCGAGCCGGTGGCCGGATCGACCGGCGTGCTCATCCCGCCGAAGGGCTACCTGCAGAAGCTCCGCGATATCTGCACGAAGCACGGCATCCTACTGATCTTCGACGAAGTCATCACCGGTTTCGGCCGCATGGGAACGCCGTTTGCCGCGCAATACTACGGCGTCACGCCCGATATCATGACGACCGCCAAGGGCCTTACCAACGGGGTCATCCCGATGGGTGCCGTTCTCGTCAGCTCCGAGATCCACGACGCCTTCATGAGTGGCCCGGAGCACATGATCGAGTTCTTCCACGGCTACACCTATTCGGGCAATCCGATCGCCGCCGCCGCCGGCCTCGCAACGCTGGAAACCTACAAGGAGGAAGGCCTCTTCGACCGGGCGCGCGACACGGCGCCTTACTGGGAGGATGGCCTGCATTCGCTGAAGGACCTGCCGAACGTCATCGACATCCGCAACATCGGCATGATCGGCGCGATCGAACTCGATCCGATCGCCGGCGAGCCCACCAAGCGCGCCTTCTCCGCCTTCCTCAAGGCCTACGAGAACGGCCTCTTGATCCGCACCACCGGCGACATCATCGCCATGTCTCCGCCGCTGATCGCCGAGAAGCACCATATCGACGAGATCTTCGGCAAGCTGCGCGAGATCCTGAAGTCAAACATCTGAACCGTCTCGCCCGGCGTCCGCCAGTTCGGATGCCGGCCCAAGATCTGCACCATCGAGAGGCCCTCCGGGGCCTCTTTTCAATTTTGGTCCCCACCTGAGGAATCTCTTCCTCCCTCTGGGCACGCCTTCGTCGAGACGGCCTTGCTCCCCGGCGGTTCTGGATTACTCTCAGGCGGCGCAAAGCCTAATTAAGAGGGGAAGTCCAATGTGCAATCACTGCGTCATCGAAAACGTGAAGCGGAACATGCTGTCGCGCCGGTCGCTGTTCAAGGGAGCAGCCTTCGCCGGGGCTGCCGCCATGGTCGCGACGACTACGCCGCGCGAGGTCCTCGCCCAGCCCACCAGCAAGGTCATCGACCTCACCCATGCCTATGATTCGACGTTCCCGACCTTCGACGGCAACCCGGGAATCGAGTATGAATGGGCCGTTGAATTCGCCCAGAACGGCTACCAGCTACACAAGCTGACCATCTTCGAACACACCGGCACGCATATCGACGCTCCGTTCCATTTCAGCGCCGACGGCACCAGCGTCGACCAGATCGAGCCGGAAAAACTCGTGGCGCCGCTTGTCATCGTCGACATTACGGATCGGGCAAAGGAAGAGGCCAACTCCGCGGTCGAGGCCGCCGATATCGAAGCCTGGATCAGTGCCAATGGCGACATCCCGGCAGGGGCTATCGTCGCCCTGCGCTCGGGTTGGGCGGGGAAGGTCAAGGAGGCGTCCTTCCGCAACGATGCCGAGGGCAATTTTGCCTTCCCCGGCTTTGGCAAGTCGGCGACCGACCTGTTGCTGACGCTCGACGTCGTCGCCATCGGCGTCGATACGCTATCGCTCGACCCCGGCAATTCGGCAGACTTCGCCGTGCACAACACATGGCTGCCCGCCGGCCGCTACGGCATCGAGGCGCTGGCCAACCTCGAGGAACTACCGGTCAAAGGGGCAACGATCGTGGTGGGCGCACCGAAGCATCGTGGCGGCACCGGCGGCCCGGCTCGCGTCCTGGCGCTGGTCTAGAGGAAGATCCGATGGCCGTCGTTCCACTGGTGAATGACGAGGAGGCGAGCGTCGAAGCGCTCGCCGTCTTCAACGAGATCCGCCAGGTGCGCGGCACCGACTATGTCAACAATTTCTGGCGGGCGCTTGCCCACGACCCTGTTCAGCTCAAGTCGGTGTGGAACAATATCCAGTCCGTCATGGCGCCCGGAGCGCTTGATCCGCTGGTAAAGGAACTCATCTATGTCGCCGTCTCCACCGCCAATGGCTGCGGCTACTGCGTCCATTCGCACACCGCATCCGCAAGGGCCAAGGGCATGACGCCGGACATGCATGCAGAGCTGCTGGCGGTCGTCGCCATGGCGAGCCAGACAAATGCCCTGGCGACGGCGCTCGGCGTACCGGTCGATGCGCGTTTCGACCCAGAGCAGACGAAGGGCTGACGAGACACCGGCATCCGGAAGAGCAACATCTGAACAAAGCATCCTGAATCCTGAAAGAGCGGCCGCTGGGCCGCCCGCTCCGCTTCGTTCTCAGGCGCCGAGGCTTGCCAGCTGGACGTAGATCGGCAGGCCAGCAACGAGGTTGAACGGGAATGTCAGCCCCAGCGACAGGCTGAGATAGATCTCCGGCCGTGCATCAGGTGCCGCGATCCGCATCGCGGCGGGTACGGCGATATAGGACGCGCTGGCTGCGAGCGTGACGAGAAGCGCCGTGTTTCCTACCGATAGTCCGGCAGCCAATGCCGGCACCAGCGCGAGCGAAGCGCCGATCAGCGGCATGGCCAGCGCAAAACCTAGGAGACCCGGGGACAGGAGCCGCCACTCCTTGCGGATGCCGCTTCCCGCCACGGCACCGAGGTCCAGGAGGAAGAGGCAGAGCACGCCGCGGAACGGGTCGATGACGAAGCCGGAAAGCTCGCCCAGCCCCTTCTCCCCGGTCACCGCGCCGATGGCGAAGGCGCCGATCAGGATGACGATGGTGACGTTGAGTATGACATCCCGCAGAGCCGCCTTCTGCCGGCTCTGCGCCATCTCGGGATCGGCTCCCGGCATCGGATGGCGCAGGATGAGCCACAGCGCCGTCAGGATCGCCGGCGCTTCCATGGCCGCGGCCACCGCCACCATTCCGCCGTCGAAGCCTATCCCGAGCCGCGTCAGCGCGTCGCTGCCGGCCACGAAGGTGACGATCGAGATCGAGCCGTAATGGGCGGCGATCGCGGCCCGGTCCCGCGGCCCCAGCCTGGTCATCGCGCCGAGCATGACGTGGCCCAGCAGCGGCATGCTCGCCGACAGGAGGATACCTATACCAAGTGCTGCAAGGATTTGCGGGCTGAGGCCGTGGGCGCCGACGGAGGCTCCGCCCTTGAAGCCGATGGCCAGCATCAGGTAGAGCGCCATCATCTTGCCCACCCCTCCAGGCAGCGCGAGATGTCCCCCGGCGAGTGTGGCAAAGAAGCCGAGTGCGAAGAAGAGGACGGGCGCCGAGAGAAGGTTCTGGGCGGCCAGATCGAGGTAGAGATCCATGGGTGAGCTCGCGCGAAAGGCCGCGCTGCATCGCCCGCCGGAATCATCCGTCAGGCGCAGCCGGCTGGATATTGTTCGAAGTGGGTGCGGAAAACCGGCAGCTGTCGCCGGATCCGTCGAGAAGAAGTCTGCATTCGCTCACCGCGCCGAAAGACCGCCAGCCGGGGCGGATACCGGCTGGCGGTCGGTCACGGCGGGACGCAGTCAGGACGTGAGGGTGCGGCGCTTCGGTCGCAGACGGTTCGTCACCGGTGCCGTGGTTTCTCCGATCAGTCGTTCGAGCGAGGCGATCTGGTCGCGGAGCTGAAGCTTGATCGTCTTCAGCGACTTCAACCGGATGGGATCAGGCTTCGGCCTGCGTTGTTCCTCCATCACGCGCGTCTCCATGATCGCGTGCCTGGCTTTGAGCGCTCTCAACAGTCGGTTCATGTCGATCTCCTTTCTTACGCGGTCAGGATGCCCGGTAGGCCATCATTAATCAAATTGATTGATGATATGGAATCGATAGTCTATATCTATCATCATGCCTTATCGCCCGACGATCCGTCAGCTTGAATATCTCGTGACGCTAGGCGAGACCGGCCACTTCGGCGAGGCCGCAAAGCGCTGTCACGTCTCGCAGCCGACGCTGTCGGTGCAGATCGCTCTCCTCGAACAGCGGCTGGGCTGCGCCCTCATTGATCGGACGCGGGGCCTGATCGCGCCGACCCCCGCAGGCGCCGACATCATCGCCTCCGCCCGTACGGTGCTCAACACGCTGGACGGCATGGTGGCCATGGCTTCCGCCAATCGGGATTCGCTGGGCGGGCTGATCCGGCTCGGCGCCGTTCCAACCTTTGGACCCTATTTCCTGCCCCACCTGTTGCCGCGGCTTCGCCAGGAATACCCCCAGCTCAAGCTCCACATCCGGGAGGAGCGCCCGCTCTTGCTGGAGGAACAGGTCCTGAACGGCAGCATCGATTGCGGACTGGGGCCTGTGCCCGACGAAGACATGTTCGAGTTCGCGGAGATCTTTGAAGAGCGTATCTTTCTCGGCGTTCCACGCGGACACCGGCTGGGCGGCCGGGAAACGGTAGACCTTGCCTCGCTGGCTCATGAGCCGCTCCTCACCCTCGGCCGCGGCCATCGCCTCCTGGATACCGTCCGCGACCTCGCCCGCGCCTCCGGCGCTCATCTGGTCGAGGACTACGAAGGCACCAGCCTCGACGCGCTGCGGCAGATGGTGTCGATCGACATGGGCCTCTCGCTCTTTCCGGAACTCTATGTCCGGTCCGAATTTCAGGGCGAGCAGAACGTGCATCTGCTTTCTGTCGATGGCTGGCCCGGCTCCCGTACCATCGGCTTCTTCTGGCGCCGGGGCAGCGTGCGGAGCGAGCACTACCGGCGTCTTGCCGCTCTCGGAGAAGCAACAGCCGAGGGACTGTTTGAATAACGAAATAGAACGTTCTTGTTATCGACCTTAAAACGGGTCGCTTAGTTCTTGTTTCTTAGCCACAGTGGTCGTTCGAGTCGAGTGTCCTGATCCAACCTGAGGTCAAGAAGCTCCTTCTCATGCGCTAACTGGCCCAAATACAGTAGGTCCAGCAACACCATTTCGTTATTCAATTGATCTATCACCTCATCATGTAAATCAGTCTGCATTAGCTCAATACTTATGTAACGCAGCACCTCGTGTAGAGATTTGATAGCGGAACTAACTTTAATTCGAGTGGCCTCTTTGAGCGGCTCAGCGGAAGTATTGGTAAGCAATGCGTGGTCATTATGACTGATGCGGCGGTTGCGCCAGTCTCTCGCAAACATTGTAGCTTCTTGGGCTGCCCGGAGGCGCAATTGCAGTTCCGCTCGACGCTGATTTGTATCCATGAAGTTTAGCAGGCTAAATACCGTCAGATTTCGCTTACCAGCGGATCTTGGCGGATCGGATAGACGGCAAATTGCAAGAATTGTCGCTTCAAAGAAAAGTTGATCTACCAAGTAGAAGAAGCTCCCGCCGGCCTTATTCAACAACGTGATACGCTCCTGCCCATGACCAAACAGATTTTCGAACTGTTTCCAGACGAGCCAGACGCTACACCACTCGTTCAAGAGATGATGGTAAATGACACCGAGTTCATCCCCGAGTTTCGCGACGTATTTTTCACGCACTTGTTCGGGAGAATTATGAGCCATCGTTCAATCCAGTATGTGCGATAAGCACCCCAGAGATTAGCGTAGCTCGGCAGGAATAAGAAGACGGGCGGGGCGGGGCAAACCAATTCTTATCCCAACATGTCCCCAGATCCGCGCCAAAACGATCCATTTGGCCAACTCCACTACCGCTCAGTGGCGACAGAATTCGCATCCTCGCTCAAATCTTCGGCATCCTCTTGAGGTCTGCGACTACATTTTCGGCAATATCCTTGCGAAGCCTCCGGGGACGCTCTACGACTTTGTGAGGTCCGCGCCGCAGCCAAACATGGCGCGCCGGATTGAAGCCTGCACCGGCCGCGCGTCTTGGCACGACCTCTCCCGGTCGACGCGCTGCGGACGAGGTGCGGATTGACGGGTCTTCGACCCTAGAAGGAGAACCAAGATGAACCGGAAAATACTTGCCGGCGCGACCATGCTCGCCTCGCTGGCTTTCGCCCCCCTCGCCCATGCCGAAATCGTCATCGGGCTCATCGCACCGCTGACCGGCCCAGTCGCCGCCTATGGCGAGCAGGTCAAGAACGGCGCCGAAGTAGCCGTCGAAGAGATCAACAAGGCCGGCGGCATCAACGGCGAGCAGGTCACGCTAAAGATCGCCGACGACGCCGGCGAGCCGAAGCAGGGCGTCTCCGCAGCCAACCAGCTTGTTGGCGAAGGCGTGCGCTTCGTGGTCGGCCCCGTCACCTCGGGTGTCGCCATCCCGGCATCTGACGTCCTGGCCGAAAACGGCATTCTCATGGTCACGCCCACCGCGACCGCACCGGACCTGACCGCCCGCGGCCTCACCAACGTGCTGCGCACCTGCGGTCGCGACGATCAGCAGGCTGAAGTGGCGGCGAACTATGTTCTGGAAAACCACAAGGACAAGAAGATCGCCATCATCAACGACAAGGGTCAGTACGGCAAGGGCCTCGCCGACTCCTTCAAGGCGACCCTCAATGCCGGCGGCGTGACCGAAGTCTTCAACGATGCCCTCACCCCAGGCGACAAGGATTTCAGCGCACTGACCACCCGCATGAAGTCGGATGGAGTCGAGCTCATCTATTTCGGTGGCTACCACCCGGAAGCCGGTCTGCTCGCGCGCCAGTTGGCAGATGCCGGCGTTGACGCGGTGATCATCGGCGGCGATGGCCTGTCGAACAGCGAGTACTGGAACATTGCGACCGAGGAGGCCGCGGGCACCGTTTTCACCAACGCTACAGACGCGACGAAGAACCCCAATTCCAAGGCCGCTGCCGATGCTCTTGGCGCCAAGAACATCCCGGCCGAGGCCTTCACGCTGAATGCCTATGCGGCTGTCGAGGTCATCAAGGCTGGCATCGAGAAAGCGGGCAGCGCCGAGGACACCGAGGCGGTTGCGGCAGCACTCAAGGACGGACAGCCGATCAAGACGGCCATCGGCGAAGTCACCTATGGCGAAACCGGCGACCTCACCTCGCAGAGCTTCTCGCTCTTCAAGTGGGAAGACGGCAAGATCGTCGCCGTCGAGTAACGACAAGCCATCTGCACAACGAAAAGCGGCCGGAGACGGCCGCTTTTTTGTTGGCGGGCGGGCTGGTCGCTGCCATCTTGCTACCGTCACAGCGGGGGAGAGTTTCGATGGCGCGAAGAGATTTTGATCCTGAGACCGTGAAGCCGGACGGACGCGTCGCGGCAAAGGGCGCCGTCTTCGACGCCGGGGCGGATGGTCCCTGGCGCGGCTTTCTCGCCGGAGAGGTGATCGGTGGAGAGGTAACCGTTCTCGCCTATGGAAACGACACACCGGGGGAAGGTCCGCGGCTGCATATCCATCCCTACGACGAGACCTTTGTCGTCGTCGAAGGCAGGGCAAGGTTCTTCGTCGGTGACGAGGTCATCGAGGCCGGCGCGGGAGAAGCCGTCCTCGGGCCCGCCGGCGTTCCGCACCGCTTCGAGAATATCGGGCAGGGTCGGCTGCAGACAATCGACATCCACCATTCGCCGCGCTGGATTCAGACGGACCTTGATTGACCTCTCAGGCTTTACTCCGCGTAGATCATCTTCCGCGTCATGCCGCCGTCGAGAACCAGCACCTGGCCAGTCATGAAACCAGCGGAAGCGAGATAGAGCACCGCATCCGCCACATCCTGCGGCCGTCCGACACGCCCGGCGGGATGCTGCTCGTGGTCAACCGGCCGCAGTTCGTCGTCATCTGAAATCCAGCCCGGCGCGATCGCGTTGACGCGGATCTTCGGCCCGAGGCTGACGGCGAGTGCATGGGTCAGCGCCACCAGTCCGCCCTTCGACACCGCGTAGGCTTCCGTCTGCGGTTCCGACATGAAGGCGCGGGTGGATGCCATGTTTACGATCGATGCACCCTCGCCCATCAGTGGCACGGCCGAGCGCGTCATCAGGAAGGCGCCGGTCAGGTGGCTGTCGATCACCTTTCGCCAGTCCTCCAGCGACAAGTCCGAGATCGGCCCGTTGCCCGGCCCGGAGATCCCCGAATTGTTGACCAGCAGGTCGAGACTGTCCCAGCCGAGTTCCTCGAAGGCACCGGCGACTGACGTCTCGTCACCGACATCGCAGTGGATCTGGCGCGTTCCCTCCGGCCCCTGCTCCAGGTCGAAGGATGCCACCTCAAAGCCGGCTTTCCGGAGTGTTGCGCATAAACCTGTGCCGATCAGCCCGGCACCACCTGTCACGATCGCTCTTTTCATCTGGCGTGACATAGGAACCGCCGACCTGATGTCGAGCGTCGCGTGTGCCGCCGCCGTCTACGCCCGGATCAGGATTCCCGCCTCTTCCGCCGCGGCCACGAAGGCCGCCCGTGCATCCTCCGCCTTGCGCTTGCCTTCGATCACGCAGGTGCAGGCATGAAGGGCCCTGTCGAGTGCCGGCCCTTCGTCCAGCGGCCAATCCTCGATCATGGCCCAGGAGGCCGCCTGCACGCTATCGATGGCTGTCTCCACCCGCGGCTCGCCGATCGAGATCAGCACGGGATTTTTCCAGGACTTGCTCATCCGCAGATCCTTAGTCGATCCGCCATGCCGCATCCAGTGGTTTTGGCTCGCAAGCGCCGCCGCAGCACTTCCCCCGACGCCCTGCAGACCCTAGAACCCTCAAGAAGAACAATGCGGAGAACCGAAATGAGCCAGCGTCTCGAAAAGCTGATCGACCAGGGCACCGGCCGTGAGCCGGCCGACATCGTCCTGAAGAACGGCCGCTTCTTCGATCTCGTCACCGGCGAACTCGTGGAATCCGATATCGCCATCTGCGGAGAGCGCATCGTCGGCACCTGCGGCGACTATGCCGGCAGAACCGAGATCGACATCTCCGGCCGCATCGTCGTGCCCGGATTCATCGACACGCACCTTCACATCGAAAGCTCGCTGGTCACCCCGCACGAATTCGACCGCTGCGTCCTGCCCTACGGCGTCACCACCGCCATCTGCGATCCGCACGAGATTGCCAATGTGCTCGGCGAGGAAGGCATCCGCTTCTTCCTGGAGTCCGCTGAACAAACGATCATGGACATCCGCGTCCAGCTCTCCTCCTGCGTCCCGGCCACACATCTGGAAACCGCCGGCGCAGACCTGCCGATCGAGAAGCTTCTGCCCTTCCGCAACCATCCGAAGGTGATTGGGCTTGCCGAGTTCATGAACTTCCCCGGCGTCATCCACAAGGACCCCGGCTGCCTGGCCAAGCTCGACGCCTTCTGGGACGACCATATCGACGGCCATGCGCCGCTCCTGCGCGGCAATGACCTGAACGGCTATCTCGCCGCCGGCATCCGCACCGATCACGAGTGCACGACCGCCGAAGAGGCGCTCGAAAAGATTCGCAAGGGCATGCATATCCTCGTCCGCGAGGGCTCCGTCTCCAAGGATCTGCACGCGCTGATGCCGATCCTGACCGAGCGGCTGTCGCCCTTCTTGGCGCTCTGCACCGACGACCGCAATCCGCTCGACATCGCCGAGCAGGGCCATCTCGACTACATGATCCGCACAGCCATCGCGAACGGCGTGGAGCCCATCGCGGTTTACCGCGCCGCCTCCATTTCCGCCGCCCGCGCCTTTGGCCTGCGCGATCGCGGCCTCGTCGCCCCCGGCTGGCGGGCCGACCTCGTCGTGCTCGACAGCCTCGAGAACTGCAAGGCGGAGATGGTCTTCGCCGCCGGCCGCCGCGTCACCGACGATCTCTTCGCCACCCGCAGGCCCGTCGCCCCGGTCGGTCTCGACAGCGTCAAGGCGCGTCCCGTCCAGGCCATGCACTTCGGCGTGCCCGTGAGCGAGGGCGAGGTGCCCGTGATCGGCGTCATGCCGGGCAAGATCATTACCGAGCACCGCCGCTACCGCCTGCCCGCCTCCGGCAACCAGACCAGCGTCGATCTCGACCGCGACATCATCAAGGTTGCCGTCATTGAGCGCCACGGCAGGAACGGCAACCACGCCAACGGCTTCGTCCAGGGGTTCGGGCTGAAGAAGGGTGCCATCGCCTCCACCGTCGGCCACGACAGCCACAACATCTGCATCGTCGGCGTCTCAGAGGATGACATGGCGCTCGCCGCCAATCGCCTCGGCGAGATCAAGGGCGGCTTCGTCGTCGTCGAGGACGGCAAGGTCACCGGCGAAATCGCGCTTCCCGTCGCGGGCCTGATGAGCCTCGAACGCTATGAAGTGGTCCGCGATACGCTGCACGACCTGCGCAAGGCCGCCTACGCCCTCGGCACCACGCTGGAAGAACCCTTCCTCCAGGTCGCCTTCCTGCCATTGCCCGTCATCCCGCACCTGAAAATCTCCGACAAGGGCATGGTGGATGTGGACCGGTTCGAACTGATGTGATGAAAAAGGCCGGCGCATCGGCCGGCCTTCCCTTCGTCCTGATTGATGCGTGATCACCCCCGCATCAGCCGCACGCCGGCGTGATACAGCACGTCGTTGCGGAACTCGCCGTCGGCGATGAAGCCGCTGTCGTCCTTGTAGTCGATATGATCGCCGGTCACGCGGTACTCGCCGTGATAGACCCTTTCGCGGAAGCCGCGGGATTCGAAATAGCGGCCGTTCGGCAGCAGTTCGTAGCGGATGTAGTCGTCCTGGCTGACCCACAGGCCGACATAGGGGTGCTTGCTCATGGTGATCTCCTGGTTCCTGTCGGCGGCGAATGCCGTCACGCCGGCAATGAAGACGAAGGCCGCGGCAAAGGCGGCCATGGCGAGGTGGTGGCGAAGACCACACTCAGCCATTCATGTATTTCCGTCTGACAGAGTGCTGCTGGCGCCGCAAAAGCGCCTGGCCGATCAGCCGCAAAAGGCGGCCGCCGAGGCCGGCAAGCCAGCGGAATGGGGTTTCGAGTAGACGCTGGAAATTGTCCATCACCATCTCCATTTCTGTCCGGGTTGGCTCGTTCGGACGAGGCGGAATATGGAGCATCTACGGCAACAGGCGGTAGACAAAAGCTCCGAAGTGATTGCACGATTCTCCGAAACGGTAATTTTCCGCTTCCTTCGCGCCTGAACCGAACGTATTGATTATCGCAGAAAAGCGCCGAAAATCTGGAGATTTCAATGCTCCCTACGCCGACCCACATGCCGCAGCTGGACGAGCTCTCCGCTATCGTTGCACAAAACACCGGCGACGATGGTGTGTTCGAGACGAGCATCCCGCGCCTCTCCCTCATTCGCTTCTCCCGTCAGACGGAGCCGTGCCAGACGCTGCAGCATCCGGCGCTCTGCATCGTCGTGCAGGGTTCCAAGCAGGTGATGCTGGCAGACGAAATCTACGTCTACGGCCCCGCAAAGCATCTCGTCGTCTCCGTTGACCTGCCCGTGACCGGCCAGATCATCGAGGCGACCCCGGAAAAGCCATATCTCTGCATGCGTCTCGATCTCGATCTGCCGGCGCTCGGCGAGATGTTCATGGAGATTACCCCCGCGACGGGGGAGCCGGCGGGCGGCTGCAGCAAGGGCGTCTGCCTTGCCGATACCTCGCCGCAATTCCTCGACTCCGCGCTGCGGCTCCTGCGTCTTCTGGCGAGCCCCGAGGATATCGCCTACCTCGCTCCGCTGGCCGAACGGGAACTGATGTACCGCCTCCTGCGCGGGCCGCAGGCCCACAAGGTGCGCCGCATGCTGATGCCGGACAGCCGCCTGCAGCAGGTGACCCGGGCGATCACCTGGATCCGCCAGAACTACGCCGCCCCCTTCTCCATCGAGCAGGTCGCGGCGGAAGCCCGCATGAGCCCTTCCTCGCTGCACCAGCATTTCCGCGACGTCACGGCCATGAGCCCGCTGCAGTACCAGAAGCAGCTTCGCCTGCAGGAGGCCCGCCGCCTGATCCTGACGAGCGCGGTCGATGCCGCCACGGCGGCCCAGCGCGTCGGCTATGACAGCCCCTCGCAGTTCAGCCGCGAATACCGCCGCCTCTTCGGCGCCCCTCCCATCCAGGACGTCGCGCGGTTGAGGCAGGAGCCGGAGCGGTTCGCCGAGGCCTGACCTCCAGGCTATCTGTAGAGACAAAATTCAACCAAACGGTTGACATTCACTCTTGCAACGCGCATATTCAACCACATGGTTGAATTATTAGATACGCGGATCGATTCCGTATTCCACGCCCTGAGCGACGCCACGCGCCGCAGGATGCTTCGCGAACTTTCATCGGGAGCGCGAACCGTTGGCCAGTTGGCGGAACCACACGAGATGTCGCTTGCAGCGGCCTCCAAGCACATCAAGGTGCTGGAAGGTGCCGGCCTGATCCGCCGGGAGATCAACGGCCGGACGCATATCTGCAGGCTTGAGCCCGGGCCGCTCGCCACTGCCCATGAATGGCTTGCCTTCTACGAACGGTTCTGGACCGACAGGCTCGACATCCTCGAGGGTCTCCTGCGCACGCAGGATGCCGATGCGTCGAAGGCCCCGGCCCCGCCGACATCAGCGGCCCCCTCCACGGAAGAGACAGAAACGGGAGAACATCAATGAACGACATGAGCCCCATGAACGGTTATGGCAAGGTTACCGGCCCCATGACCCTGACAATCCAGCGAAAGCTCCCCGGTCCCGCCGAACGGATCTGGGCCTATCTGACGGACAGCGACCTGCGCAGACAGTGGCTCGCCTCGGGGATCATGCCCCAGGAGGTGGGCCGACCCTTCGACCTCACTTGGCGGAACGACGAGCTGAGCGACAGCTCTGATGAGAGGCCGGATGGCTTCGGCGCCGAACACACGATGCGGAGCGAGATCATTGCCTTCGATCCGCCCCATCGTCTGGCCTTTTCCTGGCCACCGGGTGGAGAAGTCTCTTTCGAGCTTCAGCCGGCAGGCAAGGAGATCCTTCTGACCATCACACACCGCCGCATCTCCAATCGCTCGAACATGGTCATGGTCGGCGCTGGCTGGCACCTGCATCTCGATGTCCTGACCGCCCGCCTCAGCGATACGACGCCGGAATCCTTCTGGGCGGGCTGGAACCGCCTCAGGCAGGAATACGAGCAACGCATCCCAGCCTGAGATCCGCTCCGGCTTCCGCGCGGGGGTAGCCCCGCCGGAAGCCGGAACACGTGAGGAGAAAATGCCATGAACATCCCCTACACCGGCGGCTGCGGCTGCGGTGCTGTCCGTTACAATGTATCCGGCGAACCGGTCGCCATGGTCGATTGTCAGTGCCGGCAGTGCCAGCGCGAGAGCGGAACCGGCCACCAGTCGCACATGGTCTTCGTGGCGGCGGAGGTGGAAATCCATGGCGCCACCTCTGCCTGGGAGATGACCGGCGACGGAGGCACCCTCAAGCGCCCGGCCTTCTGCCCGACCTGTGGCTCTCCCGTCTTCATGACCTTCCCGGCCACGCCCGATATCTTCATCCTCCGCCCCGCAAGCCTGGATCAGCCGGAGCACTACAAGCCGACACTGGTCACCTGGACCGAAGCAGCCCAGGCATGGGACCATGTCGACCCCACCGCCGCCAGCTTCCCGCGCATGCCGCCGGCAGGGTAAGGTGCCATGACATAAGTTTGGTAGGAATGAAGGGGCCGGTCAGCAACTCCCGAAGGAACTTCCCTAGCGATCCCGCCTTTACGCATGATCCATCCTTGGCCAATACGGCCACACAGGGAGCTTGCGTGCATTCATGAGCGAACAAGAGCGGGACATCTGGCTGTGCCTGTCCGGCGGCAATGCGCTAGGGGCCTATCATGCCGGCGCCTATCAGGCGCTTGAGGCGGCAGGTATCGGCCCTTCCCGCGTCGCGGGCGCGTCCGTCGGCGCTGTCGTCGCCGCCCTGATTGCCGGCAATGCTCCGGAAGATCGTCTGGACCGCCTGCGCCGGTTTTGGGAAAGGGCGTCCGCGCAGGATGGCCTTCTCCCTTTCATGGCCTCCGCGCTTCCGCACTCGCAGGAGAAATGGCTGTCGCTGTCGCGAACCCTCGCGGGCGGCCGCCCCGGGCTGTTCCACCCCACGCTCGCGGGGTTGTCGGCGCTCCTTCCCGGCGTCCCGTCGCCACCATTCCTCTTCGACACCTCGCCGCTGCGCCGGACACTCACGGAACTTATCGATTTCGGCCGACTGAATGCGGGACCCGTCCGGCTGTTGGTCACTGCCGTGGACATCGAGACCGGAGAGGACGTGACCTTCGACAGTCATGCCGGCGGCATTACGGTGGAGCACATCAGGGCGAGCACGGCCTTCCCGATCGCCTTTCCGCTGGTGAGGATCGAGGGGCGGGTCTATGTCGATCCCGGCGTCTCGGCAAACCTGCCGATCGCGCCGCTGTTCACGGAGGAAAGCGAAGACGACGTGCTGTGCCTGGCAATCGATCTGGTCCCTGCCACAGGCAAAGTCCCGCACTCCATGGACGAGGCCATCGGCCGTACCCAGGACCTCGTCTTTGCGAGCCAGAGCCGGCACGCGCTGCGCCGGCTTCAGGACAGCGCCCGGTCTCCTGCCAGCGGCAAGACGGCAATCCTCCACGTCTCCTATTCGGGCAACGGACAGGAGATCGGCGGAAAGTTCTTCGAGTTCTCGAGGGGCTCGATTGATTACCGCTGGACTGCAGGGCGGAGGGACGTCAGCGCCGCCCTCTTGGCTGCAAGCATGCTCCCATTGACACAAGGCCGTACAATCTACCGCATGACCGGCGACGAACTTGTTACAGTCGACCCCTAACGCCAGTTCTTGGCGCCGTTCGAGATCAGGGCTCTGAGTAAGGCTGAAAGCCAAAATCAATAGTAGAAGGGCTTTAGAAGCAGGCCCGACCTCAAACCCTCCCGCAGAAGGCATCCAGCGCCGAAAGCTTGACCACTCCGCCGTCCACCTCCGGCGCAAAGCCCGGCATGGGGATCGGCAGGCAGTTCCGCATCGGCACCGGCAGGGGGAAATCCTGCGGTTCGCGAGTGAGGTTGAACACGAAGAGCAGCCGCTCGCCGTCCCGCTCGCGGATGAAGGCGAGGAGGTCAAGGTTGTGCGTGTCGACGAAGGTCATCTCCCCATCAAGGAGCGGTGGATGCGCCTTCCGGAACGCCAGCGCTTGCCGGTAGTGGTGCAGCACCGAATCCTGGTCCAGTTCCTGCACATCGACGGCGGCGGCGGCATGTTCCGGCGGCACCGGCAGCCATGAGCGGCCCGCGTCGGTGAAGCCCGCATGATGCTTCTGCACCTCCCAGGGCATAGGCGTCCGGCAGCCGTCGCGCCCCTTGAAGGCCGGCCAGAAGCGGATGCCGTAAGGGTCGGTCAGGTCCTCGAAGGCAAGCTCCGCCTCCGTCAGACCCAGTTCCTCGCCCTGGTAGAGGCAGATCGAGCCGCGCAGTGCGGCCAGCACGCTGATCGAGAGCTTCGCCACCTGCTCGCGCTCCGCCGGCGTCTGGGCAAATCGCGTCACGTGACGCACCACGTCATGGTTGGAGAAGGCCCAGCACACCCAGCCGTTCACCACCGTATCCTGGAAGGTCGAGACGACGCGGCGGATGAAGCGCGCGGAAAACGCCGGTCCCAGCAGGTCGAAGGTGTAGCACATGTGCAGCTTGTCATTGCCGCTGGTATAGATCGCAAGCGTGGTCAGGGAACGCGGCCCGTCCCCCACCTCACCCACGGTCGTACGGTTGGGATAGCTGTCCATCAGCGCCCTCAGCCGCTTCAGGAACTCGATGTTCTCCGGCTGGCTCTTGTCGTGCAGGTGATTCTGCATCGAATAGGGATTGGTGTCGGATTCCAGCCCCGCCGTTTCCGCATCGTAGATGATCGGCGGGTTGTCGCGCAGGTGCTTGTCGTGGAAGTAATAGTTCACCGTGTCGAGACGGAAGCCGTCGACGCCGCGGTCGAGCCAGAAGCGCACGGCATCCAGCACCGCCTGCTGCACCTGCGGATTGTGGAAGTTGAGGTCCGGCTGCGAGGTCAGGAAGTTGTGCATGTAGTATTGCTTGCGCACGCCGTCCCATTCCCAGCCCGGCCCGCCGAAGATCGACAGCCAGTTGTTGGGCGCCGTACCATCCGGCTTGGGATCGGCCCAGACATACCAGTCGGCCTTGCCGTTGGTGCGGCTGGCGCGGCTCTCCACGAACCACGGATGCTTGTCCGAGGTGTGGCTGATCACCTGGTCGATGATCACCTTCAGCCCGACGCGATGCGCCTCCGCCATCATCTCGTCGAAGTCGGCAAGCGTGCCGAACATCGGGTCGACGTCGCAATAGTTCGAGACGTCATAGCCCATGTCCGCCATTGGGGAGGTGAAGAAGGGCGACAGCCAGATCGCATCGACGCCGAGCGAGGCGATATAGGGCAGCCTCTGAGTGATGCCCTTCAGGTCGCCGATCCCGTCGCCATTGGTGTCCTGGAAGGAGCGCGGATAGACTTGGTAGATCACGGCGCCGCGCCACCAGTCTGCGTCTTCCACCCTGCTTCTGTCCATCGCCATTCCGGCCTCCTGTCTCGTGTCGGATGGCAACCTAGAGCCATGGCACGAAAAGACAAACCCATTCCGAGCGTACCCTGATGCCTCGCCGCCAGCTTGCCTTGGCGGGAAGTTCAGAATATTGCCAGACCCCACACTGTTGAGGGGAGAGAGCGCGTGGCGGGACGTCTGTTATCCATCGGGGAATGCATGGTCGAGCTATCGCAGGCGGGCGAAGGCCTGCTGCGCCGCGGCTTTGCCGGCGACACGTTCAACACTGCCTGGTATGCCCGCGCCTGCCTGCCAGCGGAGTGGACGGTCGATTACTTCACCGCCCTCGGCGACGACCCGATGTCCTCCGAGATGCTGACCTTCATGAAGGAGGCGGGAATCGGTACCCAAGCGATCCGCCGCATCCCCGGCAAGACGCCGGGCCTCTACCTCATCACCCTGAAGAACGGCGAGCGCACCTTCAGCTACTGGCGCGATACCGCCGCCGCCCGCCGGCTTGCCGATGATGCCGATCACCTGCGCAGGTGCATCGAGGCCGCCGATATCGTCTATTTCTCCGGCATCACGCTCGGCATCCTGACGCCGGAAGCGAACGACACCCTTCTGGCGGAACTGCGCCGCGCCAAGGCGGCCGGAAAGCGCGTCGCCTTCGACCCCAATATCCGCCCGCGGCTCTGGTCCGACAAGGACACCATGTTGAAGACGATCAGCGACGGCGCACGCGCCGCGACGCTCGTCCTGCCGAGCTTCGACGACGAAACCACCCATTTCGGCGACTCCTCGGTGGAGGAGACCGTTGCCCGCTACCACGGCCTCGGCGTGGAAGGCGTCGTCGTCAAGAACGGCGAAGACGGCGCGACCCTGAGCTTCGGCAGCGACCGGACATACGTACCCGCCGTCGCGGCTCCTCAGGTGGTCGACACGACGAGCGCCGGCGACAGCTTCAACGGCGGCTTTCTCTCCCGCCTCGTATGCGGTGCTTCCCCGCAAGATGCCGCCGCCTATGGTGCTGCCGTCGCCTCCGTGGTCATTGGCCACCACGGCGCGCTGATCAATCCGGCGCTGCTGCCGAGTTGAACCCCGGCTGACATCCGCCTGTAACAATCCCGCCTTTAGCATGCCCGCATCGGCGTCGCTGACTTATTGAGTCGACGCCCGCAGAGCGAGGCTGCCGTCGTGAAGAAGATCACCATCGTCTCCGATGCCTGGTATCCGCAGGTAAACGGTGTCGTCCGCTCTCTCCAGAACACCTGCTGCCACCTCGAGCGGATGGGTCTGGAGGTCACCATGGTTACGCCGGAGACCTTCCACAGCATCCCCTGCCCCACCTATCCGGAGATCCGCCTGTCGGTGGCCACCTATTGGCAGGTCGCGCGCGCCATCGAGGCCTCCACGCCCGATGCGGTCCATATCGCGACGGAGGGCCCGCTCGGCCTGCTCGCACGACGCTGGTGCCTGAAGAACAGGGTCCCGTTCTCGACGAGCTACCACACGCGGTTTCCGGAATATGTGGCGGCCCGCTTCCCCGTGCCGATCCGCTGCGTGCAGGCCTTCGTGCGCTGGTTCCACAATGCCGGCAACGGCTGCATGGTGGCGACAGCCAGCCTGGAGCGCGAGCTTTCGAAACTGGGGCTTCGTAATCTCAGGCGGTGGAGCCGCGGCATAGACCAGGGTGTGTTCTATCCGCGCCCGATGGCTCACCTGCCCTTCGGTCTGCCACGGCCGATCTTCCTGACCGTCGGACGCATCGCTCCGGAGAAGAACCTGCCGGCCTTCCTCGACCTCGACCTGCCAGGCTCCAAGGTCGTCGTGGGTGATGGGCCTGCGCGGGCAGACTTGCAGCAGCGCTATCCGGACGTCCTCTTCACCGGCATCAAGACGGGAACGGAGCTCGCAGAAGCCTATGCGCAGGCGGATGTCTTCGTCTTTCCCTCGCGCACCGACACGTTCGGCAACACCATCCTCGAGGCGCTGGCCTCCGGGGTTCCCGTCGCCGCCTATCCGGTCACCGGTCCGATCGACATCATCGAACCAGAAAGCCGGGCCGGCGTGCTGCGGGAGGATCTGCGCGAAGCCTGCATTGCTGCGCTGGAGTGCTCGAGGGAAGACGCTCGGGCGCTGGCACGGAGGTTCACATGGGAAGCCGCGACGCGCCAGTTCCTGGACAACGTACGACGCGCGGCGATGGCAGGTTCCCCCCGCCGCATTGGCGCCTCCGGTGCCTGAACCTGCCTCTGCGCTAGCGTCGCTTCTTCCTTGATTCGAAAGGATTTTCGGAAGCCTTGAGATGGATGCGGATCGGCACGCCCGGCATCTGGAAATCGGCGCGCAAGCCGTTGGTCAGGTAGCGCAGATAGTGTTCCGGCACCGCATCCGGGCGCGTGCAGGAAATCATGAAGGCCGGCGGTCGCGCCTTCACCTGGGTCATGTATTTGAGCTTCAGCCGGCGCCCGGAAACCGCCGGTGGCGGATGCTGCACCTGCACCCCTTCCAGCCAGCGGTTGAGCTTGGCGGTCGAGATGCGCTTGTTCCACACCTTGTCGGTGTCGATGATGTTCTGCATCAGCTTGTCAAGCCCGTAGCCGGTCTGCCCGGAGATCGGCACGGCGCGGATGCCGCGCGCCTGCGGCAGGAGCCGCTCCGTCTTTTCGCGCAGGTCCGCCAGCACTTCCTGCGGATGCTCGACGAGATCCCATTTGTTGAAGGCGAGCACGGCGGCGCGGCCTTCGCGCAGCACGAGGTCGACGATCTGCAGGTCCTGCTTCTCGAAGGGGATGGTCGCGTCGAACACAATCACCACCGTTTCGGCAAAGCGGATCGCCCGCAGCGCATCGGCGACTGAGAGCTTTTCCAGCTTCTCCTGCACGCGTGCCTTGCGCCGCATGCCGGCGGTATCGAACATCTTGATCGTGCGGCCGCGCCAGTCCCATTCCACCGAGATGGAATCGCGGGTAATGCCCGCCTCGGGCCCCGTCAGCAGCCGGTCCTCGCCGAGGAATCGGTTGATCAGCGTCGACTTGCCGGCGTTCGGCCGCCCGACGATCGCCACGCGCAGCGGCTTCGTCTCGTCATAGGCCGGCTCGATCTCCTCGTCCTCGTCGCCTTCCACCTCGGAAGCCCGAACGGCGACGTCCGTGACGGCCTCGTCCTCTTCGTCATCGCCGAAGGCGCGCTCCTCGCCGATTGCCTCGACGATCGCGTCACGCAAGTCGATCATGCCCTGCCCGTGCTCTGCCGAGATCGGCACGGGTTCGCCGAGCCCCAGCGTGAAGGCGTCGTAGAAGCCGCCGTCGGAGCCGCGCGCCTCGGACTTGTTGGCGACCAGCACCACCGGCTTGCCGCTGCGGCGCAAGAGTTCGCCGAAGGTCTTGTCGAGCGGCGTCAGGCCCATCTTGGCGTCGACGACGAAGAGCGTCAGGTCGGCTTCCTGGATCGCCATCTCGGTCTGTGCCCGCATACGGCCTTCCAGCGTGTCCGGCCCTGTCTCTTCAAGCCCTGCCGTATCGATGATGGTGAAGCGCAGGTCGACGAGCTTGGCGTCGCCCGGACGGCGGTCGCGCGTCACACCCGGCGTGTCGTCGACCAGCGCGAGCTTCTTGCCGACCAGCCGGTTGAACAGCGTGGACTTGCCGACATTCGGGCGTCCGACGATCGCGACGGTGAAGCTCATGCGTCTATTCCTTCAGCCCTTCCCTTATGCAGGATTTAGGGCGCCTTGCCGGATGCGGCGATATTGTCGAGCATGATCTGCGCGCGGCTTGCGACATTGCGTGGCGCGGTCGCGTCGTCGGCAATCGCCCGGAACCACTCCTTCGCGCGCGCCATGTCCTCGGCCTTGTAGGCAGAAAGCCCCAGCGCCTCGCGCGCGGAGTTGCGCAGCGCGTGGTTGCCCCCGGTCAGCACCTCCGCCTCGGCCGAGACTTCTTCATAGGTGCCTGTGTCGATCAGCAGCCAGGCAGCGCGAAGCTTCGCCACGTCGCGCATGGCGTCGGGTGCCGAACTGCGGGCGGAAACGGCCCGGAACGCCGTGACTGCGCCTGCCGTGTCGCCCTTTTCCGCCAGAACGGCCGCCGCCCGCATCTGCGCCAGCACGGGATAATCGCCGGTGCCATCCTGCTCGAGCGCCTGGAAGGCCGCCAGCGCCTCGTCATGCTTGCCTTCGGAAGCAAGGTTTAACGCCGCCAGGAAGCGGTCGCCCGACTGAGATGCGTTGTGTGACTGCCAGTATTCGTAGCCGCGATGGCCCGCCGTGGCGACCACGATGACGACGGCGACGCCGATGGCGATCTTGCCGTAGCGGCTCCAGGCGTTCTTGAACTGGTCGGAACGCAGTTCCTCGTTCACCTCGCGGATAAAGCTGTCGTTGTCTTGCGCCATCAAAGTCTCCGGCCCCGCAGGGCCCATCATCATCGATCATGCGGAAAGGCGCCTTCTAGCGCATTTTCCGCATGATGTAAGGGGTGAAGCAGCGATTCTCAGATCGGCAGCGGCTGGACGCCGATCAGCCAGACATGCAGCCGCCAGATGAACAGCAGGTAGACCACGGTGCCGATCACCACGGCAGCGGCGTCATAGCGCGCCGACACGAAGGGCTTACGCACCAGTTCGCCGTTCCGTTCGCGCCGCTTCAGGGCAATCCTCAGCACCACACCCCAGGCCAGGAAGGCTACAAACAGGATGACGGAGAAGGTTTCGCCATTGGCGAGCAGATGCGCCAAGGCCCAGATCTTCACCGACAACACCATCGGGTGCTTCGTCTTGGTCGCTATGTGGCCGGGCGGCATCAGGCTCGCGACCAGACAGATCATCGCGACGAGCATCAGCAGCGATGACAGATGCGCGATCCACACCGGTGGCGTGTAGAGGATCCCCGTCACCTGCCGCGCCTGCCCAAAGGCATAGACGACCAGGACGAGCGTCGCGATGCTGGCGAGCGTATAGCCGAGCTTCCATGCCCGCTCACCCTTGGCGGCAATGACCGAGGCCCGCCAGCCGGGCGCGATCACGCGCGTCAGGTGGATGCCGAGGAACAGGATGAGGCTGATGACGAGCAGGAGCATGCGGACGTCCCCGTTGATGTGAATCCCTGCTCTCGAATTACCCGGAAACGCCGCGACCTGCCAGCCTCTCCAAAGCTTCGCCGCATTCGCGCCACACAAGGCAGCCTGCCTTTGTATCCGTGGTGCCCATGCTTTATCGATTTTCCCTCTGCCTCGCCCTCTTCCTCGGCCTTTCCACCCTTTCGATCGCGGAAGAGGCGAATCGGCCGCGCCAGCTCCTGCTTGTCTCCTTCGACGGCGGAGGCGACAATGGGCTCTGGCAGCGCAGCCGCGACTTCGCCCGCAAGACAGATATCCGCTTCACCTATTTCCTCTCCTGCTCGCTGGTCATCGCCCGCGAGGACGCTACCGCCTACAAGGGCCCTCATCACAAGGCAGGACGCTCGAATATCGGCTTTGCGCAAACGCGCGAGGAAGCCCGCACCCGGCTTTCCCATGTCTGGCAGGCTCACCGGGAAGGCCATGAGATCGCCAGCCACACCTGCGGCCATTTCGATGGCGCGGACTGGTCGGTATCCGACTGGAAGAACGAGATGCAGAGCTTTCGCGCCATCCTCTCGGGCGCCTGGGCGGCGAATGACGCGGCGGCGGAGGAACCGGAGGGCTGGAACGGCTTCGTGGCCGGCATCGACGGTTTTCGCGCGCCCTATCTCTCCGCCCCCGACAGCCTGTTCGAGGCCGCGCGCGCCGAAGGCTTCGTCTATGACGCCAGCACGGTGACCAAGGGGCCGCTGATGCCGAAGGAGCGGAAGGGCGTGCTTGCGTTTGGTCTTCCCCTTATTCCGGAAGGACCGAAGAGCCGCCCGATCATCGCCATGGATTATAATCTCTTCATCCGCCACTCGGCCGGCGTCGAGAACCGGAGCCGCTCGGCCGAATTCGAGCAGCGCGCCTATGTCGCCTTCCGCGCGGCCTTCGACCGGCAATATGAAGGTGACCGCATTCCCCTGCAAATCGGTCTGCATTTCGTCGAGATGAACGGGGGCGCCTACTGGCGGGCCATGGAGCGCCTCGTCACCGAGGTCTGCGGCCAACCGGACGTCGGCTGCGTCACCTATCGCGAGGCGATAAAGGAGATGGAGGGTCGCGAGGGCCAAGATGTCTCAGGCCTGTAGCAGCTGACTGGATATGGGCTCCAAATGTGCTACATATGTAGCATACCCGGAGCGACACAATGACCATCACCACGAAGATCAGGCGACAGGGCGGGGCCGCAGTCGTCACAATCCCGCCGGCGCTCCTGCAGTTGATGCAGACGCAAGTCGGCGATCAGTTGTCCCTGGTCGTGACCGACGGAGCCCTCGTCGCCCGCCCGGTCCAGGCGGCAAGGAAACGGTACACGCTCGGCGAACTGCTGAAAGGATCCGACGAGATGGCCAAACTTGCGGAAACGACACCGCTGGACGGCGATCCCGTCGGTCGTGAGATCGGTTGATGATCCGCAGCAACGTGCCGAAGCGCGGCGACGTTTACTGGATCGTTCCCAATCCCGTCGCCGGGCGCGAGATGAAGAACAGGCATCGCTATGTTGTCATCACCCCGCGCGAGATCAATGCGCTGGGCGTCTCGATGATGGTCCCGATAACGACAGGCGGAGCCTTGTCGCGCGACGTCGGTCTCGCTGTTCCGGTGACGGGCCACGACACCACCGGTGTCGCCGTCTGTAACCAGGTGCGAAGCTTCGACATCCAGGCTCGGATACAGCAGCGGACGGCGCAATACATCGAAACACTGGACGAGGCGACGATGGCGGAAATCGTTGCCCGGGTCGTCAGTGCTATCGACCCGGAGCCAGCTTAGACAGGTTCGGTGCGGGGACGTTTTCCGTCCGTCGCGGAGCCTCAGTCCTGCATCTTCAACGACATAGCGACCGCCATCCTCCCTGTTCATCCCCCCGCCCGCCGATGCTGCGACAATGGCAGCGTCATCGGAAGGGGATGCCGGGTCGCGAACCGGCTGCCCACTTGGGTTCAAGGCTCGGCGCCGGTGACGGCTGTGAGGACTGCCGGAAGTGCAGGTACGATTTCCGACAGAATATGCAGCCGGGGCAGGCGGAACGCCTGAAACACCAACCCCTTATGCCACCGCCTGCCCTCTCCCCACCCAACCGCCCGGATCGCTCCGGCGCGGCCAAGCATGCTGCCGTCAGGTCGGGCGGTCGGCTTCCAATTCGCCGCCTCTTGCTTCCCGCTCCAGGTAATGCTGGTCGATCTCCGGCAGAGGCTGGTTGTCGATCGCGGCTTCGAAGGCGCGCAGGCGCTTGTAGATGGATAGCAGCTCGACGATCGTCGGCCAGGAGGAAACCAGGTACTGGAAGGACGACGTCACCTGGCCGAAGGCGCCAGAGATCTGGTTCAGCGCACCGAGCGAGATCTTCCCCGCGATGATCGACGGCGCCAGGATCAGCAGCGAGAAGATATTGTTGATCTGCAGGTAGAAGATCCGTGCGATGTTGAAATAGAGATAGTGGAAGTAGAGCGTGAAGTAGTTGCGGCGCACGTTGTCGAACAGCTCCGCCACCGTCATCGGCTCGGCGCGATCCGCATGGTCCTCGCCATAGACGAGCTCCTTGCGGTAGGCGGCCTCGACACGCTGGTTGCGGAATTCGAGCCCCGGCAGCTTGATGCCCACCAGCGCCAGGAACACTGTGCCGAACAGCGACCAGAGGATGGCGGCCGTCACCAGCGGGTAAGGAATCTCGCCGACCAGCGGCAGTTCGGTGATGTTCTGCGACAGGCGCATCAGCACCGGCGTGAACGCAATCAGCGTCATGATGGAATCGATGAAGCTGACGCCGAGCCCTTCCACGGTCGAGGAGAAGCGCATCGTATCTTCCTGGACACGCTGGGAGGCACCCTCGATATGGCGCAGCTTCGGCCACTGCGACATGTAGTATTCGTTCATCGCCGTGCGCCAGCGGAAGATGTAATGGCTGACGAAGAAGCGCGTCATGACCGCCACCGCCACCGCCACCATGGCGATCCCGAGGAAGATGGCGATCTGCCCGTAGAACTGCTCGGCCGTCACCGGCGCCGACTGCGATACCGCCTGCTGCACGAGATCCCAGAACGGCCCGTACCAGTTGTTGATCGCAACGCTCACCTGCACCTGGAAATAGGTCGTGAAGAGGATGAGCGCAGAGCCGAGCACCGACCACATCTGCCAGCGATGCGGCTGGTACCAGAACCAGAACGCCGCAAAGACCAGCGTGACCAGGGCGAAGTAGATGTAGAACCACAGGAACGCCGGCGACCAGAAGGTAGATATGCCGACCTCCGGCGCGTCGTTGACGGGAACCGGCGGCATGCCGAAGGCGGCGCCGAGGTCTTCGCCCATCGTGTACCAGAACACGATGGCGAGAATGGACCAGATGGCGGTGGACGTGAAGAACAGCTTCGGCTGCGGGAAGAATGACTTGAACACGTGGGGCAGGCTCGCTTGGCTGGATTTCGCCCGTCAGGGCCTCTGCTAGGTGGCCGCAAACTAGGGCAGAACTGTGTGACCAGCAATGCCGTCGCCGCTCCCTTACCCAATTGTAATCAGCGGCACCGTCCAGACGACGGCAATACCCTCAGCGGATTGTAGGACCGGGCGCGAGAAGCGGAGCAACCAGCGCCGCGGAAACCGCCAGCACGGATGCCGCCAGCACCGTCGGCCAGGTGAAGGAGCCGCTCGCCTCGGCCAGCCAACCCGCCACCAGCGGCCCGATGATCTGACCTGTCCCGAAGGCCGCCGTCATCGATGCAAGCGCCCGCCGTGGGCTGTCCGCCGCCAACCGACGTCCGAGTTGCAGCCCGTAAGCCGTCACCGCCATGAAGGTAAGGCCCAGGAATACGCCACCGACAAGCGCGCCCGCCGCCGGTGGCAGCAGCACCGAAGCCAGAACCCCGACCGCCTCGACGGCGATGCAGGCGGCATAGGTTGCGATCAGGCCGAACCGCCGCACGAACCCGCGCCAGAGAACGAGCGACAGGGCGGCCGCAAGACCTGTCCCCAGCCACGCCAGGAACTCGATAGAGGTGCCGGCATCAGCCGCGCGCGCCATGGTCACCAGGAAGGTGGCCGTGATCACGTAGCCGAAGCCGAACAGTCCGTAGGACGCGGTGACCAGCAGAAGCGGCCGGTCCCAGACAAGTTGCGGCTCGCGCACCGTCGCCTGCCCGCCGGTCGGGCGCGGCAGGAACCGCATGGCAAGCATCACGAGGATACCAGCGGCAACCGCACTGCCGATCCACTCGCTCCGCCAGCCATGGGCGCCGTCTCCGGCAATCAGGTTGAAGACGAAGACCAGCGCCGACGAAAGCGCGATGCCAAGGCCGACGCCGCCGAAATGCAGGATCTGCACCGACTCGCCGCGTGCCGACTGTGCCAGCACGATGGACGACGTGAAGACCATGGCGAGTGCACTCGCCAGTCCGGCGAGAAAGCGGATGACCGTGAAGGCGGCAAGGCCCTCGACCATGGCCATGGCCGCGAGCAGGACAACCGTCGCCACGAGGCCGAGCACTGCCACCGCCCTCTCCCGCCCCGCTGCCCATCCGAACCCGGCAAGAACGGCACCCAGGAGATAGCCGGCGAAGTTTGCACCCGCGATCAGCCCGGCATCGGCGGCGGAGAGCGAGGCCCCTTCCATCATGCCTGGCAGGATCGGCGTATAGACGAAGCGACCGAAACCCATCGCCGCGGCCATGGCGGCACCGCCGGCAAGGCCGATCAGGAAGGGAGAAGCGTGTTCGCCAGGAAAGCGTGCTGCCATGAACGGCTTATCGCACCCTCGCGCCGGCACGACAAACCACAAATCCTCATGCATCTCGCCGTGGGAGATGATCGATCACCCCTACTCGCCAGGTTGACTCACGCGACGGGCCGGGCCTCGGCAACCTCACCACTCAAGGGATGCAGGTCCTCCCACCAGTCGCCGATTGCGTCGACCAGCGGCACAAGCTGCCGCCCGGCAGGCGTCAGATCATATTCCACCCGGAGCGGATAGCCCGCGTAACTGGTCCGCCGCACGATACCGGCATTCTCCAGTTTGCGGAGTTCGAGCGCCAGCATGCGATGCGAGACAGTCGGATTATCCCGGCGAAGGTCGCTGAACCGCTTGGTCTCGTCCTTCAGGTAGTAGATCAGCAGCGTCGGCCAACGGCCACTCAGGACCTGCATGACCTCCTCGATCGGGCAGCGGGAGACGAGGTCCTTCATGATGATCCTCCGCGGTTACAGAAATGTGCGTAATTTACTTAAGTCGCGATTCGGCTAGCTTCCAGTTCGCTGCGCAGCGTGATCATCAGAAATCACGGAGAACGAAAGAATGGAACCGATCCTCCTCTATGGCTCCCCTGCCGGAAGCTCGCTCGGCCTTGTCGCGGCCTTCGAATGGCTTGGCAGGCCCTACCGCCTGTGCCGGGTCGACATGCTGGGCGAGATGCGGCACCCCTCCTACGCTCGCATCAACGCACGCCACGAGACACCCGTACTGGTCACCGATATCGGGCACCCGCTGTCCGAGACAATGGCCATCGCAGCCTGGCTGGAGGCGCGGGATACGCAGCGGCGCATCAGCTTCGATCCGCTCTCGCAAGAGGCGGATCGCATGCACCAGTTGATGGCCTATGTGAACACCGGCTTCACCGGCGCCTTCTCCCCGCTCTGGACTGCGATGGAGTTGGCCGATCCCGATCCGGTCTATCAGGCCGCCTTGCGCCGGGCGGGGCGCGAGGCGGTCATCGAGCGCCACGACAAGCTGGAGGCGATGATCGAGCAGATGCCCTACCTTGTCGGTGACCGGCCGACGCTGGCCGATGCGCTGTTCGTCGGAGTAGCAAGATGGCTGGATATCCACGAGGTGACCGACCGGGAGCGCTGGCCAAGACTCTCGGCACTGCGGCGGAGGCTGGAAGCCGATCCAGCAGTCGCCTACGCCACCGCACTTGAAGAGGGCCGAGATGCGCCACCGAGCAATGCCTGCCTCGGCCACGTCTCTCTGGCGGATGTAATCGAGCGCTTCGGGACCTAAAACGCATCCGTTGCCCATCTCATGAGCAAATGAGGTGGCCCGCATATCGGGCCACCCGCGATCGCGGTCGCAGCCAGCATCACAAAAATGCGCGCCCGCCAAAAATCGATCAGGAACCTTGCTGGATTCGTCTTGTTCGGCGCCCGTCCCCAACATGAAGGAGAGAGTCATGTTCTATACCGACGGCAAGCTGCAATATCCCGTGCGTGTCGAAAATCCCGATCCGCTGTTCGCGCGTGCGCTGCAGCAGGCGATCGGCGGCGTCGAGGGCGAGATCCGCGTCGCGATGCAGTATTTCTTCCAGGCCTGCGGGGCCCGCGGCAACCCGAAGTTCCGCGACCTGCTCATGAACACCGCAGCTGAGGAACTCGGCCATATCGAGATGCTGGCAACGGCCGTGGCCCTCAATCTTGAAGGCGCTCCGCTCAGCCTTCGCGAAGAGGTCGCCAATGACCCGGTCGGCGGCGCCGTGCTGGGCGGCATCAACCTGAAGAACCTGCTGTCTGCCGGTCTCTCTGCCATGCCGGTCGATTCCGACGGCGTGCCCTTCGACATGTCGCATATCTACGCCAGCGGCAATATCGCCGCCGACATGACGGCCAATGTGACGGCGGAGTCGACGGGCCGCATCCTGGCGGTTCGCCTCTACAACATGACCAATGATCCAGGCATGAAGGACATGCTGTCCTTCCTGATCGCCCGCGATACCATGCACCAGAACCAGTGGATGGCAGCTCTCGAGGAACTCGGCGGCGCGCAGGATGTCTTCCCGATCCCCAACAGCTTCCCGCAGGAGCAGGAGAACCAGGAATTCAGCTACGCCTTCCTGGGCTTCCAGAACGACGGCAGCGAGCCGGTGCAGGGCCGCTGGACCGAAGGCCAGTCGATCGACGGCAACGGCTCCTTCTCCAGCCGTCCGATGCAGCCGCTGGGCGAAAAGCCGAACCTCGGCCGGGCCAAGCCCAACAGCGGCGCCCAGGCAGAACAGCTCTAGGAGGTCGTCATGGAAAGGCGTTCCTTCCTTGCGGGAGCAGGCGGGGCCCTGGCTGCGCTTCCCTTCGCAACGGGTGCCGCCGCGGCGGCATCCGGACCGACGGGCGGGGTCGGATTGCTGCGTTCCTATGTCGCCAACCGGGACCAGTTCCCTCAGGCGCAAGCGCCTGAGCCGAACGAAATCCTGCAGCTGGAGCGGCGCCCGGAGCGGGCCTATGACCCAGCCAGCATCGCGGTTCTGCGTGGCGACGGCAGCCAGCTTGGCTATCTTCCGTCCGCCTCGGCCGGACTTCTGGCGGCACTGCTGGACCAGGGCTTTGGTGCCTACGCAACCACGCTGCCCGAAACGGGCGGTTCGGAGATCGCGCTCCAGGTCTATCTCGACAAGGACCTGAGCCAGGTCCACTGGATGGCGTCCTCCTGATCCGGCTCAAGTACACGAGCACAATAAGGCCGCGGAACTCCGCTTCCGTGGCCTTTTGCTGGTCTGCCGTTCCCGCGTGGACGGTTTTCCACAACCCCCCGAACGCCAAAGGCTCAGAAGCGCGCCACGTCTGCCTCACTTCGGCACGGCATGCACGAGATGGCAGAGGAAGTGGGGCCCGCCTTAGGGGCCCGTTAACCGCGACCGCGGACCGCCACTGCGGCGTCTGAACCTCAGCGGCGGTTGTGACTTAAAGTCAGGACGTCGAATCGATTCGGATCAGCGACATGATGTCGCCAGCGACGGGACGGCATGAAGCCGCCCCGGACCACCCGCCCCGCAGCAGTGCGGGACACCCCTGGCGAAGTCGGTTCAATGACTGAACCCTTCGCCGGGACCCGCATTCTTCGCTCAATCCGGCAGCGTCAGGATGATCGGCCCGTTCTTCGTGGCGACAATGGTGTGCTCGTACTGTACCGTTGGAGCCCGCGGATGGCTGTAGAGCGTCCAGGGATCGCCGTTGTCGCCATCCTCGGCCCAGTCGGCACCGAGCGACAGGAAGGGCTCGACCGTGAAGACTAGCCCCTCCTCGATGACCCGCGTCTCCGTCGGGTCAGGCCAGGTCGGTACCTCCTTGGGCTCGTCGTGCAGCGTCAGGCCGATGCCGTGGCTGGAAAGGTTCTGGATCAGCGTATAGCGGTTCTTCTTGGCGAAGGCGCCGATGGCATTGCCGATCCCGGCAAGCGGCCGGCCGGTCTTCACCTGCTGCAGCCCGGTCCAGAGCGCCCGGCGCCCGTCACGGCAGAGCTTTTCGACCT
This sequence comes from Pseudorhizobium halotolerans, assembly GCF_902153235.2. NCBI lineage: Bacteria > Pseudomonadati > Pseudomonadota > Alphaproteobacteria > Hyphomicrobiales > Rhizobiaceae > Pseudorhizobium > Pseudorhizobium halotolerans. Next base: position 1,309,081 of record NZ_CABFWE030000005.1, read on the forward strand.
GCCGCGTCACCGGAGGCACTGCGTAGGACGCGCCGGCATCGCCGAAGAAGCCGTCCTTGACGGCAGACACGTCGATATTCACGAGGTCGCCCGCCTGGATCACCCGCGCACCGGGAATACCATGGGCGACTTCCTCGTTGACGCTGATGCAGGTGGCGCCGGGAAACTTGTAGCAGAATTCCGGCGCGGACTGGGCGCCGTTATCTTCCAGCACCTTGCGCCCGATCGCATCGAGCTCGGCGGTGGTGATGCCCGGCTCAAGCGCCTTCGCCATCGTCTCGATCGAGATGGCGCAGAGGCGCCCGACATCCTTGAGCTTGGCGAGCTCGTCTTCCGTTCTAACGATCATTCCATCATCCGGTTTTGGCGGCGGGTTTGCCGCCATCCGCCGAGCCGGTCAATGCCTTTCTGACCAGCGGCGCGACTTTCGTGCCGTAGAGCTCGATGCCGCGCATGATCTGGTCGTGCGGCATCAGCCCGATCGCCATCTGGATCAGAAACCGGTCGTTTCCGAACACCTTGTGGGCCGCGACGATCTTCTCCGCCACCAGTTCCGGATCACCGACGAAGAGGTTGCCGATGGGTCCGCGCGCAGCATCGTAATGCGCACGATTGGTCGGCCCCCAGCCGCGCTCGCGGCCGATGCGGTCCATCACCGCCGCCTGCGGTCCGTAGAACTGGTCGGCCGCAAGCTCGGTCGTGTCGGCGATGAAGCCGTGCACGTTGATGCTGGTCTTGAGCGTCGCGGGGTCGTTACCGGCCCGCCGCGCCGCCTCGCGATAGAGGTGGAAGAGCGGCGCAAAACGTGGGTACTCGCCGCCGATGATGGCGAGCGCCACCGGCAGGCCGAGCGCGCCCGCCCGCGCCACCGATTGCGGCGTGCCGCCAACGGCAATCCACAACGGTAGCTTCTCCTGCAGCGGACGCGGGTAGACGCCACGGCCATTGATCGGCGGCCGCAACTGCCCTTCGGTCCAGGTGACCACTTCCTGGTCGCGGATCGCCATCAACAGGTCGAGCTTCTCGGCGAACAGCTGGTCGTAATCGCCGAGGTCGTAGCCGAACAGCGGGAAGGATTCGATGAAGGAGCCTCGCCCGGCCATGATCTCTGCCCGGCCGTTGGAGAGAAGATCCAGGGTGGAAAACTGCTGGAAGACCCGCACCGGCTCGTCGGAGGAGAGCACGGAGACGGCGCTCGTCAGCCGGATGTTCTTCGTCTTCACCGCCGCTGCCGCCAGCACCGTCGCCGGCGAGGAAACCACGTAGTCAGGCCGGTGATGCTCGCCGAGCCCGAAGACATCGAGCCCCACCTGATCGGCCAGTTCGATCTCCTCCAGCAGATTCTTCAAACGCTCTGCCCCCGCCGCACCCTTGTCGGCGGCATTGGGGTCGACATCAGCAAAGGTATAAAGGCCAAGTTCCATGGGGCAGCATCCGATCCGAAGGTTTCCCGGAGATAGAGAGCCCCAAGGCAATCGGCAAACTCTATTCCTTCGAACGATCCGTTCGAAGGATTGGATGGTTGCTTGATCAGGGCGCGCGTCCGCGTACGCCCCACGCTCTGACCTTGAGTGGGATTGACCCATCTCGGTCATAAGGCAGTACCGTGCGCAGCCGGCTTCTGAGTTGCTCCCGCGCGCCGGGGGAGAGGCTTGCGCAATATCCTGGTGCAGGGCCGGTTCCCAAGGTGAACGGACGCCAGAAATCGTCGAAGTCGCGGAAAAGCGTCTGCGCCTCGATGGCAGTCACATCGATGCCCGCGAGACCGGCATTCTCCGCCAGGGCTGCCAGCCCGTCCCTGGTGCAGTATGGGAAGCGCTTGTCCTCGCCAAAGTCACGTGCAGTTGGGTCTAGATCTACTGCCGCGGCCCAGAAGGCACGCATGAATTCCACTCCACCCCCGGGATAGTCCCAGACATAGAAGGCGACAGTAGCACCGCGTCTGGCCACTCTCCTCATCTCGCTCACGGCCAAAAGCCTGTCCGAAACGAAATTAACCATGAGACCGGACACGACGACATCAAAACTTTCGGAAGGAAAAGGAAGTTTCTCAGCCTGTCCTGCCACGAAATCTACCCGGTCGTCCCGCACCTTGTCCCGAGCTTTCGACAGGAACCCGTCCGATGGATCTATTCCGATCAGACTCTTTGGGTCACAATGCGCCACGATCGCGTTCGAGAGTTCGCCCGTGCCGCATCCGACATCCAGCCAGTCACCGCGAGGGGCCGGCTCAATCCACTCCACGAAGCGGGGCGCGATCCGCCTGCTCCATCGGCCCATATAATTGTCGTAGTTCCCGCCTGACTGCCAGGCATCATGCCGGGAAGCCTCGTTCATCTCACCCACCACCAGCAGCTTGCTGGCTGACATCATAGGGGAAGATGAGAGAAAAGAAATACAACGGCGGTTTTGGTCGGGCTACTCTTTCGCGGTAGGGCGGGCAAAATCCGGCACCTGGAACCGGCGCCGGTAGACGCCGGGCGAAAGCCCCGTCACCCGCTTGAAGAGGCGGCGGAAGAAGGCGGGCTCCTCGTAGCCGACCTGCCAGCTGATCTCGTCGACCGACGCCTCGGTTCGTTCCAGCCGGCGCTTGGCCTCCTCGATCCGCAGGCGCTGGACATAGGCGATCGGGCTCATGCCGGTCGCCTGGCTGAAGCGTCGCTTGAAGGTCCGCTCCGTCAGCCCCGCCTTCCTCGCCATCTCCTCCAGCGGATTGGCGACGGAGAAATGGCCTGCCAGCCAATCCTGCGCCGTCTGGATCGCCTGGTCGCCGTGGTCGCGCCTGCCCTCGAACACCATGTAGGGAGAAAGCCCGTCCTGGTGCCATTGCAGCGCGAAGTAGCGCGCCACCGTCTGCGCCGCCGTCGCCCCCGCATGACGGGCGATCAGGTAGAGCACGAGATCGTGCCACGTCATCGACGCGCCTGAGGTGATCAACTCGTCTCTCTGCCCTGCGACCACCAGCACCTGTTCCGGATGGATCGGCACCTGCGGATAGGCGCGGCGGAAGGTGTCGGCATAGCCGAAATGGACGGTCGCGTCGGCGCCATCGAAGATTCCGGTTTCGGCAAGCAGGAAAATCCCCGAACAGGCAGAGCAGATCAGCGCGCCTTTAGCGTGCATCCTGCGGCACCAGTCGACCAGCTCGGGATAGCGACCCTTGGCCCAGCCATCTGCCGAGAGCACCACCGACGGTACGATAAGGATATCGGTGCGCTCGATGTCTGAGATTGGCCGTTGCACCATCATCGGCACGTGACTCGCAAGCGTCAGCGGACCGGCCCGCTCGCCGACGATCTCGACGTGGAACGGTGGCGTCTTCGGGATGCCCACGCCGGCAGGCACGATGGAGAAGGCGTTCATGACGTCGAAGATGCCGCTCAGCGTCGAGACCGCCGCCTCAGGCAACGCCAGGAGGCTGACATGAAGCGGCTGCGGCCCGCCGTTCTTTTCTCCGACTGACTTGTCCATCATCCGTCCCCGACGACCATCTTATGCCCGAAGCGCATCGGGCACCATGGCGTAGATGAAGCGCTTCATCATCCGATGGCGCAAATGGCCCGGTTCTGGCCGGCACCGCTCTGCCGGACGACCTCTCGGCCTGCGATGGTCCCCTCACCTCGAACGGAGGTCTTTAACCAGGAGAAACATAATGGATACATTGCAAACCAGGGCAATCGACAGCGCCAAGCTCGACACGTTGGTCGGCCGCGTCGTCAGCGACCTTTCCGCCGGCTATGGCGGTGTCATGGTCAGCCTCGGCCACCGGCTCGGCCTCTACAAGGCGATGGCCGACCGCGGGCCGCTCACCTCGCGCGAGATCGCCAGCCGCGCCGGCTGCGCCGAACGCTATGTCCGCGAGTGGCTGAACTCGCAGGTCGCGGGCGGCTATGTGACCTACCACGCCGTCAGCGGCACTTATGAACTGACGCCGGAACAGGCCTTCGTGCTGGCGAACGAGGACAGCCCGGTGTTCATCCCGAATGCCTGGGCGACTCCGGCCTCGATGTGGGCCGACGAGGAAAAGGTGGTGGAGGCCTTCCGCACCGGCGCCGGCATTCCCTGGGGTGACCATGACGGCCGGCTCTTCTGCGGGGTCGCGTCCTTCTACCGCAACGCCTACCGCGCCAGCCTCGTGCCGGAATGGCTGCCGGCGCTCGACGGGGTGGTCGACAAGTTGAAGTCCGGGGCACGTGTGGCCGATGTCGGCTGCGGCCACGGCCACTCCACCGTGCTGATGGCAGAAGCCTTCCCCAACTCAACGTTCCACGGCTTCGACACGCACGACAAGTCGGTCGAGGAGGCCCGCCAGGTGGCGAGGGAAGCCGGCGTCTCCGATCGCGCCACCTTCTCCAGCGCACGGGCGGAGAACTATCCGGGGACGGGCTATGACCTCATCTGCTTCTTCGACTGCCTGCACGACATGGGCAATCCGGTGGCAGCCGCCACGCATGCGGCCAAGGCCCTGGCCAAGGATGGGACGGTGATGCTGGTGGAGCCCTTCGCCAACGACCGGGTGGAGGACAACATCTCGCCCGTCGGCCGGCTCTACTACGCAGCCTCGACGACGATCTGCTGCGCCCATGCGATCTCGGATGGCGGCCACACCGTCCTAGGCGCCCAGGCCGGCGAGGCAAGGTTGAAGGACATCTTCCGCAAGGCGGGTTTCACCCGCTTCCGCCGGGCGATGCAGACGCCGTTCAACCTGATCCTCGAAGCCCGCCTCTGACCACGGCGGCGGACCGGATGATGGCCGCGGGAAGGACCTCCCCCGCGGCCGTCGCCTGGCCTCAGAGCCAGCCCGCAGCGCGCAGCAAGGGCGCGCCGCTGCGGCTGATCGGAACCAGTGACCCGTCCTCCAGCTCCAGCTCTCCGCTTCCCCGCCGCCAGCGGGCCGAACGGATGGCATCGGCCGCCACCCACCAGGACCGGTGGACGCGATAGCCATGCGCGCTACAGAGCTCCTCCACCGCATCGGAGAAACGCAGGGTGAGGAGCTCGATGCCAGCATCGGTATGGACCCGCACGTAATGATCGTCGGCTTCCAGCGCGATCAGCCGCGCCGTCCGCCGCCGGGCGGAAAGCCGGCCGCGCAGCCTCGCCTCCGCCTCCGGCAACGGCGGCGCAATCACGGTACGCGTTTCGACCAAGGCCTCCGGCTTCCGCTGCACGAGCGTCCGCAGTCCCATGACGATGAGGCAGACGATGAAAACCTGCCACAGCAGCTGCCGCGTGAAGGGGGACATGACGGCGTGGTCGTGACCGAGCAGCAGGTTCATCGCCTGCAGCACGATCAGCGTCACCACCGGCGTCATTACCACCGAGACGACCGCCATGCGCAGCCAGGGCTCCTTCAGCCTTCGCTGCACGACCATGTCGAACAGGATCCCGACCACACCGCCGGCCGTGATCGTTCCCAGCCAGAAGAGCGCTCGCGGAAGGACTGGATCCTCCACCGTGCCATAGGGCCCAAGGACCGCGAGAACCGCGCCGATCAGGATGAAGAGGCCAAGCTCCGAGACATGCCGCATTGCCGTTTCTTGCCCCAGGGAAGGACGGAAGTCGAGATGCGAGCCTACCCGATCCCGCACCGCTCGCGAAGCCATGGCACCATTGGCGAAATCCGGCTGGCGCCGGCTTCGGTAGGGAGCGAGTTTTCTGGCAGCAACCTGTGGAGATCGACCCATGAATGCAGTCATTCAACGCGTACCGGCGCTTGGGAATGTCACTTGGCTTATCGCTACCTTCGCCAGCGTAGCGGTCGCAGCCGCCTCCTACCGCTACGTCATCGGCGTCGGCCCCATGCCGCCGAAGATTGTCGCCAACGCCTTTGCCATGCCCTGGCTCCCCCTCCACGCGGCTGCCGCCGCCACGGCCCTGTTGATCGGGTCTTTCCAGTTCGTCGGGCGGCTGCTGCGAACGCGGCCCGCGGTACACCGGTGGACCGGCCGCGTCTACGCCGTCGCCTGCCTGATCGGCGCCGTCACCGGGCTGGTCCTCGCGCTTGGCACCACGATGGGTCCGGTCGCCACCGCCGGCTTCGGCAGCCTGTCGGTGATCTGGGCGCTCACGATCGGCTATGGCTGGCAGCGGGCTCGCGAGCGCCGCTTCCCCGACCACCGCCGCTGGATGATCCGCTCCTGGGCCCTCACCTTTGCGGCCGTCAACCTGCGCGTCTATCTCGCAATTGCCGGGGCGCTCACCATCCCCTTCGATGTCAGCTACCCGATCATCTCCTTCCTGGCCTGGGTGCCGAACCTGATCCTCGCCGAGCTCTACCTCGCCCGCAGCGACCGCGCAAGGCGAGAGACGCGACAGGTCCAGCTGGATCAAATGGGCTGAATAGACAAGCGTCGTCAATCGCTTGCGCATGACAGCGGAATCGAAGCGAGAAGCAGTTCATGTGCTTCCGGAACTGGCTTACTCCCGTCCCGGAGGCGAGTTCAGGCAGGGGTCGAGCACGATGAAGTCCGGCTCCAGCCGCCGAAAGGAGCCGGTAACGGTGACGCGATCGCCGACGTCGAACCCGTTCAGCTTGTAGGTGACGCACATGACCTTCGGCGCCTGGTTTCCGCAGACGCCCATATAGGCGAGGCCGTCACCGGTCTCGGCCACTTCCAGCGGGCCGGTCACCTCGATAACAATGAGATCGCCCTCGGGTGGATGGAAACCCTTCAAATCCTCCACCAGCTTCTCGCAGGTCGTGTAGAGCGATGGCGCAGGCTGGGCGGAGGCCGCAGCGGCAAACACAAGAAACGATGCGATAGCGAGAGGCAGAGCTTTCATGGTCGGGCCGAAGTTGTCGAAACGAGTGCCGCCCATGTCTGCATGAGTTTCGCTTCGGCTCAACAGACCGTTTCTTGCGTCTCTCATGAACCAGATTAGGCCTTGGCGCGGTGGGCATGGCCTAGCGGACACTTGGAGACCAACCGCTTCAACCGGAAGATGGGAAGGGATCACCCCTTCCCTCTCGTCTTCGACTGGCGCCCGTTCACATCCGCGCCAGCAACGCGGCCAGCTGGTCGGCTGCCTTGCCCCAGCCTTCGTGGAAGCCCATCTCTTCGTGGGCCTTCTTGTCCTCCTCCGTCCAGTGCAGTGCCCTGGCGGTATAGCGGGTGCGCCCGCCCGGCAGTTCCTCCAGGAGCACGGTCGCCACCATGAAGGGCTTGTCCGTCGGGACCCAGCCTTCGGTAAAGGCGTCAGTCACCACGAGCTTCTCGTTTTCGACCAGTTCGAGGTAAACGCCCCGGTTCGGGATGACCTCGCCGTTCGGCCCCTCCATGACGATATTGCAGCGCCCGCCGGCGCGAAGATCGAGATCGGCCTCGGTCACTTTCCAGGGCTCCGGGCAGAACCACACTTTCATCAGTTCCGGCGTGGTCCAGGCCTTGTAGACATTCTCGCGCGGCGCATCGAATTCGCGCACCAGAACGAGTTCGTGGCCCGGTGTCTTGTTCGTCATGTCCATCTTCAATCCCTCCGATGATCTGGTGATGTTCCAAGGACGAATGACCGTGGCGTTTGCCGACATGGCGAGGTTAAGATTTCAGGAGGGGATGGCTTCTTCCTTCAGCTTGTCCAGTTCCAGCCGCACATGGGCGGCCTCCGCTGGCGAGCGGGCAAGGGAGATCGCCCGGCCGAATGCCTCCCTCGCCTCCCTAGTCTCGCCCGTCTGGGCAAGCAGCGCGCCGCGCACGCCATGGAAATAGAAGTAGCCGTCCAGCGCATCCGCCAGGGGTTCCAGCATGGCGAGCGCCTCGACAGGCCCGCGCAGCTTCGAAAAGGCGACGACCCGGTTCAGCGAGACGACCGGCGACGGGTTGAGCTTTTCCAGGAGCTGGTAGAGGAGTTCGATCTCCTTCCAGTCCGTCTCCCCTGCCGTCACGGCACGTGCATGCAGCGCGGCGATCGCCGCCTGCACCTGGTAGGGCCCTGGCTTGCGGTGGCGGATCGCCTTGTCGAGCAGCGCCAGCGCCTCGTCGATCTGCCGTCGGTCCCAGAGCGAGCGGTCCTGATCCTCGAGCAGGATGATCTGCCCCTCTCCGTCATAGCGTGCCTCGCGGCGGGAATGCTGCAGCAGCATCAGCGCGGCAAGCCCCATGATCTCGGGCTCAGCCGGGAATATCCGCTGAAGCAGGCGGGCGAGCCGGATGGCCTCCTCGCAAAGCGCCGCAACATCGGGATTGCTCATGCCCGCGGAATAGCCCTCGTTGAAGACGAGGTAGATCATCGCCATGACCGGCGGCAGCCGCTCGGCGCGCTCAGCGGCGCTCGGCGCCTCGAACGGCAGCCCCGCCTTGGCGACGCGCGCCTTCGCCCGGGTGATCCTTTGCTCCATCGCGCTTTCCGACACGATGAAGGCGCGCGCAATCTGGGCGACGCTGATGCCGGACACGATCCGGAGCGCCAGCGCGATCTGCTGCGTCGCCGGCAGGTCCGGATGGCAGCAGATGAACATCAGCCGCAGGATGTCGTCGCGGTAATGCGAGCTGTCGAGCCGCTCAGCCATGTCGGCCTCGGCATCGGAGAGGTCGGACAGCACCTTCTCGTCCGGCAACGCAGTGTTGCGCGCCGTCTTGCGGATCTGGTCGACGCCGCTGTTGCGGCCGACGAAGATCAGCCATGCGGTTGGATCGCGCGGCGGCCCCTTGTCAGGCCAGGTCCGGATTGCCCTCAGGCACGCCTCCTGAAACGCCTCTTCCGCCGTGTCGAGGTCACGGAAATAGCGCAAGAGCGCGCCCATGGCCTGCGGCCGGGCCGCCGTGAGCGCAAGATCGATCCAGGCGAGGTCCTTCATGTGGGGGAACTCCCGGGATGGAAGACGTAGAGTGGGCGGATCTCATAGGAGGTGGAGCCAGGGTTGACGGCAGAGAGCTCCTTGGAAAAGGCGATCGCCTCGTCGAGGTTCTCGACGTCGACGGTATAGAAGCCGAGCAGCACTTCCTTCGTCTCGGCAAAGGGGCCATCGACGACCAGCGGCTCGTCCCTGCCCTTGCGCACCGTGGTGGCCGCCGTCGTCGGCATCAGCCGTCCGGTCGGCCCGAGCTTGCCGGCCTTTGCGAGCGGCTCCTGCACGGCCTGGAGGCGCCCCATCACGGCCGCCTCTTCCTCCTTCGACCAGGCAAACACCTTTTCCTCGTCGGCATAGCAGAGGATTGCGTAAAGCATCGTCAACTCCTTCTCCATTGGAAGACGAAGGAGTGGCGCCACCGCCGACCGGCCGCAGCAAAAAAATCTGCGGCCGGCAGCCTGCCTCAGGCGGCTTTGGGCGTCCCGGAGAGCGGCCGCGGTTCCGCCATCAGGCCCTTGAACAGGCACCAGGTCGCCGCGAGCAGCACGATGGCAAACGGAAAGCCGGTGGAGACCGCCATGGCCTGCAGCGCCGCAAGCCCGCCGCCCAGCATCAGGGCGATCGCAACCAGTCCCTCGAACGTCGCCCAGAAGACACGTTGCGGAACCGGCGCATTCACCTTGCCGCCGGCCGCGATCGTGTCGATCACCAGCGACCCGGAATCGGACGAGGTAACGAAGAAGACGATCACCAGTATGATGCCGATCAGCGAGGTCAGCTGCGTCAGCGGCAGGTGCGCCAGCATCTCGAAGAGCTGGATCTCGAGCGCCGCGTCCTGCACCGAGGTGAGCCCCTGCGAAGCGACCTGGCTGATCGCCGTTCCACCGAGCGCCGTCATCCAGATCGTCGAGACGAGTGACGGGATGAGCAGCACCGCGATCAGGAACTCGCGCACCGTGCGGCCGCGGCTGACGCGGGCGATGAACATGCCGACGAAGGGCGACCAGCTGATCCACCAGGCCCAGTAGAAGGCCGTCCAGCCCTGCCGGAAATTGTCGTCGTCGCGGCCGAACGGGTTCGACAGCGCCGGCAGGTATTCCACATAGGCGAGCAGGTTCAGGAAGAAGTTCCGCAGGATCTGCAGCGTCGGGCCGACGAGAATGACGAACATCAGGAGCAGGAAGGCCAGCGCCATGTTGATTTCGGACAGGCGCTTCACGCCCTTGTCCATACCGGCGATGACCGAAGCAGTGGCGACGCCGGTGATGATGATCACCAGGAACGCGGTCATGCCGACGCCGGAGGGTAGCCCGAAGAGGAAATTAAGCCCTGCCCCCGCCTGTTCGGCACCGATGCCAAGCGATGTGGACAGGCCGAAGATGGTGGCGAAGACGGCCAGGATATCGATCACATGGCCCGGCCAGCCCCAGACGCGCTCGCCGAAGATCGGGTAGAAGACGGAGCGGAGCGTCAGGGGCAGACCCTTGTTGTAGGCAAACAGCGCCAGCGACAGCGCGACGACCGCATAGATCGCCCAGGGATGCAGCGACCAGTGGAAGATCGTGGCGGCCATGGCGAGACGGCGTGCGCCCTCCTCGTCACCTGGAACGCCACCGAGCGGCGCCCAGTCCGTCCGCACGCCATCCTCCACCACCGGCCCTTCGAAGGCGGCGGTGTAATTGCCGAGGGGCTCGGACACGCCGTAGAACATCAACCCGATCCCCATGCCGGCGGCAAAGAGCATCGAGAACCAAGACATGCGGCTGTAGTCCGGCGTTGCATCGGGTCCGCCGAGCCTGACACGCCCGACCGGCAGGAAGATCAGGGCAACGCAGGCAATCACGAAGATATTGCCGGCCAGAAGGAAGAACCAGGCGAGGTTCGAGGTCAGCGTGTCGCGAATGGCGGTGAAGACCGGCCCGAGCGTCGTCTGGAACATCAGCGTCAGGAAGGTGAAGGCGACGATGGTCAGCGCCGAGACGCTGAACACGATGTTGTGGATGTCGAGCTCGAAGACGAAGCGTCGCCGGTAGTTGATGTTGTCCTGGCCGATCTCGTACTCGGTATCGATGATCTGCGTTCTGCCCTCCGGCGCGGGAATGGCTTCGTCTGCGCTGGAAGCGCTCAGGTCCGTCATCATCTGCTCCATTTTCTTCGGCCGGTGCCACGACCTTCGGGTCGTCCGGATAGGGTCGGCGAAAGCCGGGGCACGTTGCACGAACGCAATCGCTGCAGCCTCGCCTTGCCCACGCGAAGCGGGAGGCGGCCGGCATCAGGAGGGCCTAGATGGCGCAGCCGCCTCGCAAGGACAACCCCTTCCGCCACATTTCGGCCGCAAAACGTCAGGCGCTCGACTGGCATCCATTGCCCGGCGCTCTATAGTTCTGCACGACTGCAACGCCTGCGAGGACCCTATGGCCGATCTCTCCATGTTCCCGATCACCAGCCGCTGGCCGGCGAAGAACCCGGACATCCTCCAGCTCTATTCGGCACCGACACCGAACGGCGTGAAGGTGTCGATCATGCTGGAGGAGGCGGGCCTGCCCTACGAACCGCACTACATCGACATCGGCCAGGACGAGACTTGGGGTCCGGAATACCTGTCGCTGAACCCGAACGGTAAGATCCCGGCGATCCTCGATCCTGGCGGCCCCAACGGGCAGCCTCTGGCGCTGTTCGAGAGCGGCGCGATCCTGGTCTACCTGGCGGAAAAGACCGGCAAGCTCCTTCCTGCCGATCCAGCCGCACGCTACGAGGCGATCCAGTGGGTGATGTGGCAGATGGGCGGCATGGGACCGATGTTCGGCCAGCTCGGCTTCTTCCACAAGTTCGCCGGCAAGGACTACGAGGACAAGCGCCCGCGCGACCGCTACGCCAAGGAGAGCGCCCGTCTGATCCGGGTACTGGAGACCCGGCTCGGCGGCCGCGACTGGATCATGGGCGACGAGTACACGATCGCCGACATCGCCATGCTGGGCTGGGTTCGCAACCTGATCGGCTTCTATGGCGCTGGCGAACTCGTACAGTACGACGAGTTGAAGCACGTGCCCCGATGGCTGGAGCGAGGTCTCGCGAGACCCGCGGTGGACCGTGGGCTGACCATTCCGGCCAGATCGTAGGGAGGAGACCTCATGCCCATGCCAGTCCTGCCGATGGAGGGTTCCTGCCGCTGCGGTCAGGTACGCATCCGCATCAGCGCGCCGCCGCTTCTGACCATGGCCTGCCACTGCCGTGGCTGCCAGAAGATGAGCGCCAGCGCCTTTTCCTGCAGCGCCGCCATTCCTTCTGAGGGTTTCGAGGTACTCGAGGGCGAACCGGTGATCGGCGGCGTTCATGGCGATGACCTACATCACTATCACTGCCCGCACTGCAAGAGCTGGATGTTCACGAAGGCGACCTTCCTCGATGCCTTCGTCAACATCCGCCCGACTATGCTCGACGACGCCTCATGGTTTTCCCCCTTTGTCGAAACCTACACCAGCGCCAAGCTTCCCTGGGCCACGACCGGCGCCACCCACAGCTTCCCGGAGTTCCCGCCCATGGAAGCCTATGAGGCGCTGACCAAGGAGTTCCTGGCGCGCGGTTGAAAAATTCGCTCCGACGTGTCGGCGCGGCCGCCCCTGAGCCGTCCTTGAAGCACCCGCCCACGCGGGCGAGCAACAGGAGGGTAATGAGATGGACACGACTGTCGAAGCCAATACGCCACAGCAGGAAGCCGAACCGGTAAAGGGCGGTATTGTCGCCTACCTGCAGGTGGACGGAGCAATGAAGGCGGCCGATTTTTACAAGCGCGCTCTAGGTGCCACATTCGCGGGCGCCCATCCGCCGGACGATCAGGGCCGGACCATGCACGTGCATCTCTACATCAACGGTGGTTCGCTGATGCTGTGCGACCCCTACCCCGACTACGGCTATCCGCTCGAAAAACCGCAGGCCTTCACGGTTATGCTGCCGGTCGAAGGTATCGACACCTGGTGGAAGCGTGCCGTGGACGCCGGCATGGAGGTGGTGACGGAGCTTCAGGTGATGTTCTGGGGCGACCGCTACGGCCAGCTGCGCGACCCTTTCGGGGTCCTCTGGGCGATGAACGAGCCCGTGAAGTCATAAGTTGGCTCATGTCCTGAAGAGAGGGTGGATGGCGCGCGCCGCCCACCCTCTTCACGCTGCTCCTCACCCCTTTGTGAGCGGGAGATGCACTATTCCGGGTCGGCTTTTAACTTCCCGGTAACCCTCACCATCTGTATTAGAGCCCTATCACAGACGGCTGCGCAGCGACATGCGGGCCATCATCCACGCACGCAAACAGATGGAGGCAAGATGTTCACCCGGACGTGCTGCTTTGCTCTTTCGCTCATGCTCGGCTCGGCCGCGGTCGCCAGCGCACAGCCCACCAGGATAAAGCAATTCGATGCCTGGGGCGTCTATTCCTATACCCAGAACGGCCAGAAGAACTGCTACGCGCTGTCGGTTCCCGTGACCAAGCAGCCGGGCAACGTCAACCATGGCGACAATTTCGTGCTGGTGGCGCCGCAGGGATCGAGCTACGCGCCGCAGGCGATCATGGGCTACACCCTCAATCCGTCGGCGGAGGTCAGGGTACGCGTGGACGACAAGAGCTTCACCATGGCGCCGAAGGACAACGCTGCCTGGGTGAAGAACCAGGCGAATGAGCCGGAAATGGTCAACGCCATGCGGGCCGGTCGCGAACTCGTCATCGAGGCGACCTCGCAGCGTGGCACCAATACCAGCTATGCCTATTCCCTGAAGGGCGTGACCGCGGCGCTGAACGAAGTGCGCAAGTGCAACTGATCGCGGCGAAGCTCGCCTGCACGACATTCGCACCCGCATGATCAGCACAAGATTCACACGCCATTGCGCGGCCGGTCTCGTTGCAGTCGCCGCCCTGGTGGCCGGCCTGCCGCCGGCAATCGCTGCGGATGCCGGCTCCGGCTTCCGCAGCGGCCGGGAAACCGGCTACGCCGTTCCCCGGTTCGTCTCGCTGAAGGCTGCCAAGGCGCGCATGCGCATCGGTCCGTCCACCGACTATGCGACCAGCTGGCTCTATACGCAGCGAGGGCTGCCGCTGGAAATCACGGAGGAATACGGCAACTGGCGCCGCGTACGCGACTTCGAGGGCGTCAGCGGCTGGATGTCGGGCGCGCTTCTGTCCGGAGACCGGACCGCCATCGTCGGGCCATGGCTCGACGAACCGATCCCGCTCAGGCGATCCGCTTCGTCCGGCGCATCGGTCCGGGCACAGCTCTCCCCCCGGGTGTTGATGCAGGTGAAGACCTGCGACGGCCGCTGGTGCGAGGTCAGCCTGCCCCGCAACAGCGTCGAAGGCTATGTCGACCAGTCGTCGCTCTGGGGCGTCTATCCCGGCGAACGCTTCAAGTAGGACCCGGTGGCCGTCATCCTCCGGTCAGCGTCCGCCTGACGGCATCCTTCCAGCCGCGGATCTTCGCCTCCCTTACATCGTCGTCCATCTGCGGCTCGAAGCAGCGCTGGCGGGCCCAGCGGCGCGCAAACTCCTCCCTCCCCGGCCAGACGCCTGCCCTTGAACCGGCAAGCCAGGCGGCGCCGAGCGCCGTGGTCTCGAGGATGGTCGGACGATCGACGGGCGCATCGAGCAGATCGGCGAGCCGCTGCATCGTCCAGTCGGAGGCGACCATGCCGCCGTCCACCCGCAGCACCGTCTGCCGGCCATCGCTCTGCCAGTCCTTGTGCATGGCATCGAGGAGGTCGCGGGTCTGGTAGCAGACCGCCTCCAGCGCAGCCCGCGACAGTTCCGCCGGCCCCGTATTGCGGGTGAGGCCGAAGATCGCGCCGCGCGCTTCGGCGTCCCAATGGGGGGCGCCGAGGCCGGTAAAGGCCGGCACGAGATAGACGGCCTGCTCCGGATCGGCACTGTCGGCCAGTTGCCCGGTCTGTTCCGCCTTGCGGATGATCCCGAGCCCGTCGCGCAGCCATTGCACGGCGGCGCCGGCGATGAAGATCGAGCCTTCCAGCGCATAGGTGGTCTCGCCATCCAGGCGATAGGCGATGGTCGTCAGCAGGCGGTTCTTCGACGGCACGATCTCGGAGCCTGTGTTCAGCACCGCAAAGCAGCCGGTCCCATAGGTCGACTTGATCATGCCGGGCTCGAAGCAGGCCTGACCGATCGTCGCCGCCTGCTGGTCGCCGGCAACCCCGAGGATCGGGATCGCCGCGCCGAACAGCCGCTCGTCGGTTACCCCGAAATCATCGGCGCAATCCTTCACTTCCGGCAGCATGGCGGCGGGAATGTCCAGGATCGCGAGAAGGTCATCGTCCCAGCGGTTCTGCGCGATGTTGTAGATCAGCGTGCGCGAGGCATTGGTGGCGTCGGTGACGAAACTCCGGCCACCGGTGAGCCGCCAGATGAGGTAGGTGTCGATCGTCCCGAAGCAGAGGTCGCCATTCGCCGCCCGCGACCTGGCGCCCTCGACGTTCTTGAGCAGCCAGGAGAGCTTCGTGCCGGAAAAATAGGGATCGAGCAGCAGACCGGTCCTTTCCGTGAAGAGGGTCTCCAGCCCCTCCCCCTTCATCCGCTCGCAGTCGCCCGCGGTGCGCCGGTCCTGCCAGACGATGGCATTGTGGATCGCCTGGCCCGTCTCGCGCTCCCAGACCACGACAGTCTCGCGCTGGTTGGTGATGCCGATCGCGGCAATGTCGGAGGCCCGGATGCCGGCCTTGCGGATCGCCTGGCGGATCGTCAGGACGACGCTCCCCCAGATTTCCTCGGGGTCATGTTCGACCCAGCCGGATTTCGGGAAGATCTGCGTGAACTCCTTCTGGCCGACCCCGGCGATCTTCATGTTCTCGTCGAAAACGATCGCGCGACTGGACGTCGTTCCCTGGTCGATCGCCAGCACATAACCAGCCATAGAGCCCTCCTCATGCTCCTCATTCCTGGCCAAGGTTTGAGCAGATGCGCAGAAGGGCTGTCAACGGGTTGCAGGTTGCCGCCTCAATCGCGCCAGAAGACAGGCACCAGGAGCACCAGCACGGTCAACACCTCCAGGCGTCCCAGCAGCATGAGAGCCGACATGACGTTGAGGGCGGGATCGCTGATGGTGGAAAAATTGCCGGCGGGGCCGATGATCGTGCCTATCCCCGGCCCGACGTTGGAGAGCGAGGTGATCGAACCGGAGAGCGCGGTTGCCACATCGTAACCAAGCGCCCCGAGGGCGATCGCACCCAGAGCCCAGAGAAGCATGTATAGGGCGAGGAACAGGAAGATGCTCCGCTGAACCTCCGGCTCCACGGTGTGGCGGCCGTAGCGGACGATGGCGATCGAGCTGGGATAGATCAGCCGCTGAAGGCCTGCCCGCACCACGCCGTACAGGACGACAAAGCGATAGGCCTTGATGCCGCCCGCCGTCGACCCTGTGCAGCCGCCGATGAAGGTCGCGAAGAAAGCGACAGTCACTGCAAACGGTCCCCACAGCGTATAGTCCTGGCTGGCAAATCCGGTGGTCGACAGAAGCGAACTGATGTTGAAGAAGGCGTGCGTCAGCGCCTGCCCGATTTCCACGTCGCTGGTGAGGTGGTGATGGATGCCGACGAGCGTGGACAGCACCGTCAGATAGCCAAGGAAGGCGAGGATCTGCGGATCGCGCAGCACGGAGATCCGCTTGCGCAGCGCAAGCAGGATCATCACCGAGAAAGGCAGGCTGCTGATCGTCATGAAGAAGGTTGCCACCCAAAGAAGCGGGAGGCTCTGGAAATAGCCGAACGAAGCGTCGTGGGTCGAGTAACCGCCGGTCGCGACGGTGGTGAAGGCGTGATTGACGGCGTCGAAAACGCTCATGCCGGCCCAGGCATAGCCAATCGCGCAGGCGAGCGTGATGCCGAAATAGATTGCCATGAAGGCGCGCGTGAAGCTGGCAAGACGCGAGAACGTCTTCTCGCTGGTGTCTGAGGATTCGAGCTTGAAGAAGGACAATCCGCCGACGCGCAGGTCCGGCAGGATGAAAAGCCCAAGCCCGACAATGCCGATGCCCCCAAGCCAGACGATCAGAGAACGCCAGAGCAGCAGGCCGGGCGGAAGATTGTCCAGCCCCACGAGCACCGTTCCTCCGGTCGTGGTGATGCCGGAGACCGATTCGAAGACAGCCTGCGCCAGCGTCAGGTCGTAGCTCGACAGGTAGAAGGGAATGGCGCCGACGATGGTGAAGGTCGTCCACATTACATTGACGAGCAGGAAGCCGAAACGTCGGGTGAAGACGGGCGGCGGGCCGCTCGTGGCAACGGCCGCAAGCGTGAAGATGCCGCCGCAGAGAATTCCCGACATCGCGAACACCTGCCAGTCCGGATGGCCGACATAGAGATCGGCCATGGCGGGCACGAACATGGCAGCGGACAGATAGAGGCCGCACAATGCTGAAATGTGAAGGACGGAGCGAAAGAGGGTCGCGTTCAAGGTATGGCCGTTCGATCCGCCGCCGGACGAGCCGGACGGCCTGCCGGGCGCAGGTGCAATTGGCGCCTCTCTAGCATGAGTCCGGGCCGCTCCAATAGCCCGGCATCAAAGCGGATGGGAGCAAGCGGTCCCAGCACTTGGAACAAAAGTCGTCGTCAGCCGTAACTGTCGTGTCCGACCCACTCGCATCGAGGCGCCGAGATGACCACCACCTATACCACCACCACGACCGGAAGGGCCGGATTTCCGCTACGGACCTTCTTCGTGCCCTTTCCCTTCGTCTGCTTCACGCTCGCACTGGTAACCGACATCGCCTACTGGCGAACCTCGTTCCTGATGTGGAGCAACTTCTCGTCCTGGCTTCTCTTCTTCGGCCTGGTCGTCGGCGCCGTTGGTCTGTTGGCCGGGCTCGTGGACATGCTGCGCCGCTCGACGCGCATCCTGGGCCCCGGTTGGGCAGCCGCCATCGGCTATGCCCTGATGCTCGCCGTGGCCGTCGTCAACAGCTTCGTCCATGCAGGCGACGGCTGGACCGCGGTCGTGCCGAACGGCCTCATCCTTTCCGTCGTCACCGTCGTGCTAGCGTTCCTGACCGTGGTCCTTGCCGCCCGCCGACGGTCCCGCGTGATCTGGAGTGTCGAACGATGACTTTTATGACCAGAACCTCCACCCTCGCCACAGTCTCGCTCCTGGCGCTCGCGCTTGTGGGCTGCAGTGAAGAGAACGGCGATTTCGACGTCACCCAGCAGATCGGACCCGACCCAGTGCTGCCGGAGCCGTCGACCGAGCTCCTCCCGGACCTGAAGGTCGCCGAAGTGGTCGGCTGGCAGGACGGCGAGACCCCCACCGTACCCGAAGGGCTGACGATATCCGCCTACGCCACCGATCTTGCCAATCCGCGCACCGTGCACACGCTGCCGAACGGCGACGTCCTCGTGGTGCAGGGCAAGGCACCGGAAGGCAAGCCGACCGAGCGGCCGAAGGACTACGTGCGCGGCTTCATCATGTCGATGGCCCGTGGCGGAGGCGGTGGCGCGCAGAAGGAGAGCAATCTCATCACTCTGCTGCGCGATACGAACCGTGATGGCGAGGTGGATGAGCGCCACGACCTGTTGACCAAGCTGAACTCGCCCTTCGGCGTGGCCTGGGCCGATGATACCCTCTACGTCGCCGCTGCCGACGCCATCCTCGCCTATCCCTACCGGCTCGGCGAGACGACCGTTGGCGGCGAACCTGGCGTGCTGACCCCGCTTCCCGGGGGGCCGATCAACCACCACTGGACCAAGGACCTGGCACTCAGCCCGGACGGCCGCTTCCTCTACGCCTCCGTCGGCTCCAATTCCAATGCCGGCGAACGCGGGCTGGAGGCGGAAAAGGGCCGCGCCGCGATTTGGCAGGTCGACCGGGAAACCGGTGCCTCTCGCATCTTTGCCTCGGGGCTGCGCAACCCGAACGGCCTCACCTTTCATCCCGAGACCGGGGAACTTTGGGCCGTCATCAACGAGCGCGATGAACTGGGTCCGAACCTTGTTCCCGACTACATGACCTCGGTCCAGGAAGACGGCTTCTACGGCTGGCCCTGGAGCTATTTCGGTGACCACGTGGACGAGCGCGTGCACCCGCCGCGGCCGGACCTGGTCGAGAAGGCAATCAAACCCGACTATGCGCTGTCGAGCCATGTGGCTGCCCTCGGCATGACCTTCACCAATGGATCGGCCATGCCGGAGCCCTATGCCAACGGCGCCTTCGTGGGCGAGCACGGCAGCTGGAACCGTAGCGCCTTCAACGGCTACAAGGTCATCTACATCCCCTTCGAGAACGGCAAGCCGTCCGGCATGGCGCAGGACGTGGTGACCGGTTTCCTCGATGGCGACAATGCCCGCGGCCGGCCGGTCGGTGTCGGGATCGACGGTACGGGAGCACTGCTCGTTGCCGATGATTCCGGCAACACGGTCTGGCGCGTTGCACCGGCCGACGGCACGACCATTCCGGAGCCGATCGCAACGGACCAGCCCCTGCAGGGTGCAGCGGGCGGCGCTGCCCCGGCCGGAACAGGCACGGCCGCGCCCTCTCCGGCGACAGAACCGGGCACCGCTGAGGGCACGGCACCCGCAGCCGCTCCGCCTGCATCAGCTCCGGACACGCCGCCTGCGGAAACCCCGGGCGTCGTCCCGGCCGAGCCTGCGAACCCTGAAACCCAGCCGGCCGGCGAGGCTCCCGAAGCCGCACCAGGTGGCGAGCGCCCGGCGCCGCCGCAGACGGACGTGCCGGCCACTGAACCCGAAGCTGCCGTCCAGCCGGGCGGCTGATCAGGGTCCTTCCTTTCGGCTGCCTTCTCCCCGGCGGCCGGCATGTCGCTCGCTGCCACTGATGGACTGGCGGCGAGCGACATGGCATCGTCCCGGCGAAGCGAACGAGGGGAATATGAAAGTCACCGTTTTCAGCACCAAGCCTTACGACCGGCTGTTCCTCGACCGTGCTGCCGCACGCGGGGTCGAGCTGCGCTATTCGGAATCACGCCTTTCGCTGGACACGGCGGCGCTGGCTGAGGGCTCGGAAGCCGTCTGCGCCTTCGTAAACGACGAACTTTCACGCCCGGTCATGGAGCGGCTGGCGCAGCTTGGCGTGCGGCTGGTCGCCCTGCGCAGCGCCGGCTTCAACAATGTCGATCTCGAGGCGGCCGCCGAGATCGGCATCGCCGTCGCCCGCGTTCCCGCCTATTCGCCGCATGCGGTGGCCGAACACACGATGGCGATCATCCTGTCGCTCAACCGCAAGATCCATCGCGCCTATAACCGCGTCCGTGAAGGCAACTTCGCGCTGGATGGCCTGCTCGGTTTCGACCTCGACGGCAAGACGATGGGCATTGTCGGAACCGGCAAGATCGGCGCGGTCCTGGCGAAGATCGCCGCAGGCTTCGGCTGCAGGCTGCTCGGCCATGATGTCCGGCCGAACCCGGAATGCGAGGCGCTCGGCATGCATTACGTGGAGCGGGAGGAACTCTTCCGGCAGTCCGACATCCTCAGCCTGAACTGCCCGCTGACGCCTGAAACCCGTCACATGATCAGCGCTGAAACCCTGCCGCTCCTGAAGCCGGGGGTTATGCTCATCAACACCAGCCGCGGCGCGGTGATCGATGCCCATGCGGCAATCACCGGCCTCAAGGACGGCACCATCGGCAGCCTCGGCCTCGACGTCTACGAGGAAGAGGCAGACCTCTTCTTCGAGGACCTGTCGAACGAGGTTCTGCGCGATGACGTCTTCGCCCGTCTCCTGACTTTTCCCAACGTGCTGATCACCGGCCACCAGGCCTTCTTCACCCGCGAGGCACTCGACGCAATTGCCGAGACGACCATCGGCAACATCCTGAGCTTCCGCGACAGCGGCAAGCCCCTGCATGCCGTGACAGTGGACTATCTCGCCGCGAAGACCTGAGACGGCGGTTGTGGCACCCGCGCGAACGACGCCGGTGAGGACGAGCCAATGGCTTGGCGCCGGAATATTTCCACCGAACCCTGCTGACCTGCTGGGCGGGCGCTCCATCTGGCGCGCATCGATCGAAGTACCGCTAGGAAGATAAGTGTCTGTTAACCCAGCTTGATCGCGATCTGATCCGGTCGCAACCAATGGCCGTAGATTGCATTGAACACGGTCGCCGATGCAGGCGATGTCTCGGAAAAATGTTCCTTCGCAGGCACAAGCAACTTCGTTAATCATCCGTCAATGACTCACTACTAGTTCTTGCAGTGCGGGCCCGAGGACCCGGAGGCGGATGATTGTCCGCAACCTGCCGCCCGCAGCGGGAGACTACCCAGCAAATATCCGCGTACCGCCGCCTGATGAGCCGTCGGGACGCCTTCAAAGCAACCACGACGCCTGTCGCCGACGCGACAGCGGCGATCAAGCGCGACCGCAATACCGCGTACAGAGGAGTGATCTATGGGAATACCGTTCATGAACAACCGCGACGCCGAGGCGATCCTCGATGCGGTGGGCCGCTCGCAGGCCATCATCGAATTCGACCTGACGGGACGCATCCTGACTGCCAACGAAAACTTCTGCAAGGCGCTCGGCTACGAGCTCTCCGAGATCGTCGGTCAGCACCATCGGCTGTTCGTCGATCCGGCAGACGCTGCAAGCCCTGACTACAAGACTTTCTGGGATCGTCTCGCCGAGGGCCATTTCGACCGGCGCCAGTATCGCCGCATCGCCAAGGGCGGTCGCGAGATCTGGATCGAGGCCTCCTACAACCCGGTCTTCCGCCGCGGCAAGCCGGTCAAGATTGTCAAGTTCGCGACCGACATCACCGAGAGCAAGTTGAGAAGCACCGAGGATGCCGGCAAGCTAGCCGCCCTCTCGCGTGCCCAGGCCGTGATCGAGTTCACGCCGAATGGCGACATCCTCACCGCCAATGAGAACTTCCTGAAGACGCTCGGCTACCAGCTCTCCGAAATCGTCGGCAAGCATCACGCCATGTTCTGCGAACCGGACTACGTCCGCACTGACGACTACAAGCGCTTCTGGGAGCGGCTGCGCAACGGCGAGTTCTTCTCCGAGGAATTCACCCGCATTGGCCGCGCCGGCAACAGGATCTACATCCAGGCCTCCTACAATCCGATCCTCGGTCCCGACGGCAAGGTCATCAAGGTGGTGAAGTTTGCAACCGACGTCACCGGCCGGGTCGAGAGCGTCACCACCCTCGGCAACGGCCTGCAGTCGCTGGCATCGGGCGATCTCTGTTGCGACATCCCCCGTGCCTTCATCCCGAGCCTCGAGCAGCTTCGCGTCGACTTCAACCAGACAGCAGCCCGCCTGCGGGAGGCGATGCGCGGTATCCGCGAGAACGCCAAGGCGATCGCGGCCGGGTCGGGTGAAATGAAGTCAGCAGCCGACGACTTGTCGCGCCGCACGGAGCAGCAGGCCGCCTCCGTCGAGGAAACCGCGGCAGCTCTGGAGGAGATCACCCAGACGGTTGCCGATTCCAGCCGCCGCGCGGACGAAGCCGGCAAGCTCGTGATCGATGCACGGCAGAATGCGGAACGCTCCGGCGAGATCGTCGGCAAGGCGATCAACGCCATGGGCGCAATCGAGAAGTCGTCGAAGGAGATCACCAACATCATCGGCGTGATCGACGATATCGCCTTCCAGACCAACCTGCTTGCCCTGAATGCCGGGGTCGAGGCGGCGCGCGCGGGGGAAGCCGGCAAGGGCTTCGCAGTGGTTGCGCAGGAGGTGCGTGAACTCGCCCAGCGTTCGGCCACCGCCGCCAAGGAGATCAAGGCGCTGATCAGCCAGTCCGGCGAACAGGTCAAGACCGGCGTCGGCCTGGTCGGTGAGACTGGTGAAGCGCTTGCGCGGATCGTCGAGCAGGTCAAGGAGATCAACGTCAACGTCGCGGCCATCGTCGAGGGTGCACGCGAACAGTCTGTCGGCCTGCGGGAGATCAACGTCGCCGTCAACACCATGGACCAGGGCACGCAGCAGAATGCCGCCATGGTCGAGCAGTCGAACGCGGCAAGTCACAGCCTCGCGAGCGAAGCCCAGGCGCTGTTCCAGCTGCTCGCGCAATTCCGCGTCGAGGCCGGCGAACCGGCTGCGGCCTCACCTGCGCAGGACAATCATCGTGCCGCTGCCGCCTCCCCCGTGCACCAGCTGACGCAGAGGATAGGGCGGGGCATGGGCGCAAGCGCTGCGGCAGCCGCCCACCAGTGGCAGGATTTCTAGGGCCCGCCACTCCCGCGCTTCATGCGCCATAGAGCTAAAGGCTGCGTCCCGTGCTAAACGGGGCGCAGCCGTCTGGTCAGGCAAAGTTGACGGTCTTCACTTCTACATAATTGTCCAGCCCTTCGATACCGCCCTCGCGGCCAAGGCCGGACTGCTTGACGCCGCCGAAGGGCATGGTGATATCAACGATATTGCCGTTGATCGACAGATGCCCTGACTGGATGCGCCGCGCCACCCCGTAGGCCCGTTCCGGATCGGCCGAATAGATCGCACCGTTCAGCCCGTAGATGCTGTCGTTCGCCTTGGCGATCGCATCCTCCTCGTCCGCATAGGTGATGATCGAGACGACAGGGCCGAAGATCTCCTCCTGGGCGATCGTCATCTCCGGCGTCACGTCGGTAAACACCGTCGGCTGGACGAAATAGCCCTTCTCCAGCCCCTCCGGCCGTCCGCCGCCGCAGGCGAGCTTCGCCCCTTCCTTGCGGCCGGTCTCGATATAATCCATGACCCGGTCGAGCTGGCGGCCAAGCGCGAGCGGGCCCATGTGCACGCTCGGGTCGGACGGGTCGCCCACCTTGATATTGCCGACGGCGCCGACATAGAGGTCGGTGAATTCCTGTGCCCGGCTTTCCGGCACGAGGATGCGGGTCAACGCGAAGCAGACCTGCCCGGTGATCGGCATGGTGTAGACCATCAGGCTCGGCAGTGCCGCCGTGAAATCGGCATCATCGAGCAGGATGGCGGCGGACTTGCCACCGAGTTCGAGGCTGACGCGGGTCAGTCTTTCGGCGCAGGCAGCGGCGATGTGACGTCCCGCAGGCGTCGAGCCCGTGAAGGCCACCTTGTCGATGGCCGGATGACGGATCAGATGGTCGCCGACCTCCCGTCCTGCCGGGACGAGGTTGAAGACGCCCGGCGGCAGCCCGGCGGCCTCGATCGCCTCCGCCAGGATATAGGCTTCGAGCGGCGTTTCCGGGGACGGCTTGGCGACGAACGTGCAGCCGGCTGCGAGGCCCGCGGCGATCTTGTAGCTCAGGAGCACCATGGGCGCGTTCCAGGGGGTGATCGCCGCGCAGACGCCGACCGGCTCCTTGACGATCCGGGTCCTGCCTCCGCCAGGCCGCGTGCGCTCCTCCTCGAAGGCATAGGCATTGCCGTCGATGAGATCGGCGTAGAAATCGAAAAGCTGAGCATTCTGGCCGACCAGCTTGGAGGTTATCATGATCGGCGCGCCGACCTGTACCGTCCAGGCACGAGCGATCTCGTCCAGCCGGCCCCTCAGGTGCTCCGCCACCTTTCGCAGATAGCCCGCCCGCTCACGCGGCGACATGCGTGGCCACGGTCCTTTGTCGAACGCCTCGCGGGCGGCCGCGATCGCGAGATGGACATCCTCCACCGAGGCCTCGGGATAGCGCAGGATGGTTTCCTCGGTGACCGGCGAGACCACGTCGAGCGTGGCCGACGAGCGGGGGGCCACCCACTCGCCGCCGATGAAGAATTTCTCCGGGGCGCGAAACGCCGTCCCGGGCGTGGCCATGACATTCATGCGTGCTCCTCCTCTGGCAGACAGTGAAAATCCGGCGCGAAAAACTTCTCCTCCCCGTTTCCCGACAGCCGTAAATGGGAAGCCTCTCCGCCTCCCGCGTGTATTCATCCTGCTCTTAGCCACACCGGCACGCAATGGGAAAAGCATCTCATATTTGCGTGACGGCGCAGGTTGGCGCCCACAATGTATACAGCTGGACGAATGCAGGCGGCCGGCGCGAGATCAGGCCGGCTTGGCAAGGAGGCCCGTTGCCAGAGCACGGAACGCGTCGATGGCCTTGGCAAGCACTTCGCGCGGTTCATCGGACGCAGCGACCCAGAGCGCGGCATTCAGCGCCGCCCCGTTGATCAGCCGGGCCGCAGCTTCGGGATCCACCGGCTTCACCACGTCCTCGGCAAGCAGACGCTCGAGGGTGCTTATCGTCACCTCCAGGCACTTGTTCTGGCTGTCCCAACGCGACGGGTCTCCGAGAACCGCAGGCCCGTCCAGCAGCACGATGCGCTGCACTTCCGGCTCGAGCGCCATTTCGATATAGGCGGCGCCCTCCGCCAGCAAAGCCTCCCAGCCGTTACCTGCCTTTGCGGCAATCTCCTGCGCCCGCGCGGCCATCTCCGCGTCGATCTGGTTGACGACGGCGGCGAGCAGTCCCCGTTTATCACCGAAATTGTGATAGAGCGCCCCGCGCGTGAGGCCCGCTTGCGCGGTCAGCTCGTCCATCGATGCGGCGGCATAGCCCTGCTCGGCGAAGGCTTTTCGTGCAGCAGCGATCAGCCGTGCACGGTTCTCCTCCATCGTCTGCGCGCGCTTGTTCGCCATGGCTGCCCTACAATCTCACATACGAGACGTATTTGAGTTGACATACGCCACGTATGTTTCTATTTCACATACGAACCGTATACCAGCGTGCGTGGCCGGAGTGAAGGCCGCGCTCGGCCGTTTTCAACAACCATCAAGAAAGGAGCCGGGGGATGACCCAGCGCCAGGCAATCTTTCCGACCGACAGGCACGCGCTCTATGATGCGCACCGCTATTCCGCCGCCATTCGCTCCGGCGACCTCCTGTTCGTCTCCGGCCAGGTCGGCAGCCGCGAGGACGGGAGCCCTGAGCCGGACTTCAAGGCGCAAGTCGAACGCGCTTTTGCCAATCTTTCCGCGGTCCTGGAGGCCGCCGGCTGCAGCTTCGACGACATCATCGACGTCACGAGCTTCCACACCGATCCGGAAAACCAGTTCGAGACGATCATGGCCGTGAAGAACGAGGTCTTCCCCGCAGCCCCCTACCCCAACTGGACGGCGGTCGGCGTCAACTGGCTGGCCGGTTTCGACTTCGAGATCAAGGTGATCGCCCGCATCCCTCAGCAGCCCTGATCGACAGCCTCAGGGCCCCGGCAGGCAGTGCCTTGCGACATCCTGCGCCGCGTAAGCCGCGGCGCGGCTCCATGCCTCGTCCGTATCGCCCCGGTAGCTGAGAAAGCGGTCGCAGGTCGGTCGGTTGGTATCGAGGTCGATGACCGCGAACTTCACGCCGCCGACCAGGGTGCTCATCTTGCGCACCTGACCGATGAGCAGATGGCTCGCCCTAGCCTCTACCGCCTGCCTGGAGAGCGCTTCGACGCCGGCGCTTCCGACAGTACATTTGTCTACGCAACCCAGCGGAACCGTCCTCAGGTTCTTCTCCGCAGCAAGGCTGTCGAGGATGGTCCGGTCCAGCGCCTGAAGGCGCTGTTCGTGCTCGGCGGTCTGATCCCGCGTTTCGCCCGAGGTGTCGATGAAGTCAAAGCCTGCCGTGGCAACGGTGACGGGCTCTGCGGCCCAGACGGGCATGGCTACCGTGACAGCCACTCCTATTGCGGTGACGACCGTCGACCGGAAGATTGTGGGAAGCCCGTGGAATACTGCATTCGATGCCTGTCGCATGCCTGCATCTCCTTCTCCTCCTGGCGGAAGATAGCATTTCTCGGCTTTGAGGCCAACAATCGCAGCAGGCGCCTACCCTCATTGCCAGCGCCGGGCATTTGCGCATAACCTCACCAAATCAGTGCAGTGCACAACAGCCACGGATTGGGAGGTCGGGCATGTCCAGAACAGTCGTCGTCACCGGTTCCACCAGCGGGATCGGGCTCGGTATCGCGAAGGCCTTTGCGGCCGAGGGCTGTCACGTCGTCATCAACGGCTTCGGAAGGCCCGACGAAATCGAGGCGGCCAGGCGCGAGATGGAAATGCTCGGCGGCGGCCGGGTGATCTACCACGCTGCCGACATGACGCAACCGGACGAGATCGCCGACCTGATCAGGACGGCGAAGGAAACATTCGGTTCCGTCGATGTCCTCGTCAACAATGCCGGCATCCAGCATGTGGCGAAGATCGAGGACTTTCCGACGGAAAAATGGGACCAGATCATCGCCATCAACCTCACGAGCTCCTTCCACACCATGCGCGCGGCGATCCCGCTGATGAAGGAGAAGGGCAAGGGCCGGATCATCAACGTCGCCTCCGCCCACGCGCTGACAGCCTCGCCCTTCAAATCCGCCTATGTCGCGGCAAAACATGGTATTTTAGGACTTACGAAGACAGCTGCCTTGGAACTTGCCGAATTCGGGATTACGGTCAACGCGATCTGCCCTGGCTACGTGCTGACGCCGCTGGTCGAGAAGCAGATCCCGGACACGGCCCGTGAGCGCGGCATTTCGGAAGAGCAGGTTAAGACGGACGTGATGCTGAGGCTGCAGGCGACGAAGGAGTTCGTGTCGATCGAGGAAGTGGCCGCGACGGCCGTCTTCCTGGCGAGCGACGCGGCACGGCAGATCACCGGCACCCATATTTCGATCGATGGCGGTTGGACCGCCCAATAAAGAGAACAATGGCATGACGGATGCGATCCGCTTCATCCTCAACGGCGAAGACGTGACCCTGGGCGATTTCGGCCCGACCGAGACGCTTCTCGACTACCTGCGACTGAGGCGCCGGCTGACCGGCACGAAGGAAGGCTGCGCCGACGGCGATTGCGGCGCCTGCACCGTGCTCGTGGGCCGGCTGATCGACGGTATCCTGCGCTACGAGACGGTGAACGCCTGCATCCGCTTCCTCGGCTCGCTGCACGGAACACATGTGGTGACGGTGGAGCATCTGGCCGCCAAGGATGGCACGCTCCATCCGGTGCAGCAGGCGATGGTGGACCAGCACGGATCGCAATGCGGCTTCTGCACGCCGGGTTTCGTCATGTCGCTCTATGGCCTGTGGCTCTCCAACGACGCGCCATCGCGGGCCGAGATCGAGAGTGCGCTGCAGGGTAACCTCTGTCGTTGCACCGGCTACGAGCCCATCGTGAAGGCCGCCGAACAGGTGGCAGCGGAACGTCCAAGCTCCCTCTTCGACCCGCTGGAGCGCGACCGCACGGAGATTTCCGCGAGGCTCTGGGACATTCGCGCCCATCCTGAGACCATCGTCGTCGAGAAGGACGGGGCCCGATCCGTCATCCCGGCAAACCTCCAGGCCTTTGCGGATTTCATCGCCGACGAGCCGAAGGCGACGATCGTCGCGGGCTCCACCGATGTCGGACTCTGGGTGACGAAGCAGATGCGCCTGCTCGACCCGGTCGTCTTCATCAATCACCTGACGGAACTGCAGTCGATCAGCGCGGACGAGAAGGGCATTACCATCGGCGCCGGCGTCACCTATACGCAGGCCTTCGAGGTATTGTCCGAAGAAATCCCTCAGATGGCACGGCTGATCGACCGGATCGGCGGCGGCCAGGTGCGCAACATGGGCACGATCGGCGGCAATATCGCCAACGGCTCGCCGATCGGCGACACGCCGCCTCCCCTGATTGCGCTCGGCGCTGAACTCACCCTGCGCTCCCACAGCGGCAAGCGGACCATGCCGCTGGAGGATTACTTCCTCGCCTACGGCAGGCAGGATCGCATGGCCGGCGAGTTCGTCGAGAAGGTCTTCGTGCCGCGCCCGCGGGAAGACGCCTATTTTGCCGTCTACAAGATCTCCAAGCGGCGCGACGAGGACATTTCCGCCCTGTGCGGCGCCTTCCACGTCGAGCTCGATATGGAAGGTCGCGTGGCAAGCGCCCGCATCGCCTTCGGCGGCATGGCGGCGACGCCGAAGCGGGCGCGCCATGTGGAAGAGGCCCTGACCGGGCAGGACTGGAACTGGGCGACGGTTTCCGCCGTTCGCGAACTTTTCGACCAGGACTACCAGCCGCTCTCCGACTGGCGGGCGACGGCCGAGTACCGTTCGCTGACGGCCAAGAACCTGCTGACCCGCTTCTTCCTGGAAACCGCCGGCGCGCCGACCGAGCTTCAGCGGCACGAACTGGAGGAGGCGTAAGATGGACAAGACGACCTTCGAAACGAAGAACACCATCAACGGCCCCATGCACGCGTCGCTCCGGCATGATTCGGCGCATAAGCATGTGACTGGAACCGCCGAATATATCGACGATATTCGCGAGCCTGCAGATACGCTGCACGCAGCACTCGGCATGGCGGACCGGGCCCATGCGGAGATCCTGTCGGTCAACCTCGATGCGGTGAAGGCGGCACCGGGCGTCCTCTGGGTGATGACGGCCGACGACATTCCGGGCTTCAACGACGTCGGCTCCACCGGCCAGCACGACGAGCCGCTGCTGGCAACGAACAAGGTGGAGTTCCACGGCCAGCCGATCTTCGCGGTGATCGCTGAGACGCGCGACCAGGCCCGTCGGGCCGCACGGCTGGCGAAAATCGAATATCGCGACCTGCCGCACTGGACCGATATCGAAGGCGCGGTTACCAACGGCGCACCTCTGGTCGTCAAGCCGATGACGCTGCAGCGCGGCGAGCCGGAGGCGGAGATCGGCAAGGCGCCACGCCGCCTGCAGGGCCGGATGGAGATTGGCGGCCAGGAGCACTTCTACCTGGAAGGCCAGATCGCCATGGCCATTCCCGGCGAGGACGACGACGTCACCGTCTGGTCCTCCACCCAGCATCCGAGCGAGGTGCAGCACATGGTGGCGCATGTGCTGGGCATCCCGAACCATGCCGTGACGATCAACACGCGGCGCATGGGCGGCGGCTTCGGCGGCAAGGAAACACAGGGTAACCACTTCGCCTGCCTTGCGGCGGTGGCCGCCAAGAAACTCGGCCGCGCGGTAAAATTCCGGCCGGACCGCGACGAGGACATGGCCGTCACCGGCAAGCGCCACGATTTCCGCGTCGACTACGACGTCGCCTTCGACGACGAGGGCCGCATCCACGCAGTAAATGCCAACTATGCCGCCCGCTGCGGCTGGTGCGCGGACCTGTCCGGCCCGGTGACCGACCGCGCACTCTTCCATGCCGATTCAAGTTACTTCTATCCGCATGTGAACCTCACCTCGCAGCCGCTGAAGACCCATACCGTCTCGAATACCGCCTTCCGCGGCTTCGGCGGGCCGCAGGGCATGCTCGGCGCCGAGCGCATCATCGAGGAGATCGCCTATACTGTCGGCAAGGACCCGCTGGAGATCCGCAAGCTGAACTTCTACGGCCAGCCGGGATCCGGGCGCACACTGACGCCCTACCACCAGGAGGTCGAGGACAATGTCATTGCCCGCGTGGTGGAGGTACTGGAGCGCTCCTCCGATTACCAGGCGCGGCGCCAGGCGATTATTCAGTTCAACGGGAACAGTCCCGTCATCCGCAAGGGCATTGCGCTGACCCCGGTGAAGTTCGGCATCTCCTTCACGATGACCGCTTACAACCAGGCCGGCGCGCTGGTGCATATCTACCAGGACGGTTCGATCCACCTGAACCACGGCGGCACCGAGATGGGCCAGGGCCTCTACGTCAAGGTGGCGCAGGTGGTGGCCGATACCTTCAACGTCGACATCGAGCGGGTGAAGATCACCGCGACGACGACCGCCAAGGTGCCGAACACTTCGGCAACGGCGGCCTCCTCCGGCTCGGATCTCAACGGCATGGCCGCCTATGATGCCGCGCGCCAGATCAAGGAACGGCTGATCGACTTTGCCATGCGCCAGTTCGAGGTAGCGCGGGAGGAGGTCGAGTTTCTGCCTAACCGGGTCCGCGTGGGGACGGAAGTGGTGCCTTTCGACACGCTGGTACGCGCCGCCTATTACGACCGGGTCCAACTCTCCGCCGCCGGCTTCTACAAGACCCCGAAGATCCACTGGGATCGCGAAGCGGGCCGCGGCCGGCCCTTCTACTACTACGCCTATGGCGCCGCCTGTTCGGAAGTCTCGATCGACACCCTGACCGGCGAATACATGGTGGATCGCACCGATATCCTCCACGACGTCGGCAGGTCGCTCAATCCGGCGATCGACATCGGACAGATCGAGGGCGGCTTCGTGCAGGGCATGGGCTGGCTGACGACCGAGGAACTGTGGTGGGACGACAAGGGCCGGCTCCGCACCCATGCACCCTCCACCTACAAGATTCCGCTCGCCTCCGACCGACCGAAGGTCTTCAACGTGAAGCTCGCGGAATGGTCCGAGAATGCCGAACCGACCATCGGCCGGTCCAAGGCCGTCGGAGAACCGCCCTTCATGCTGGCGATCTCGGTGCTGGAGGCGATCTCCATGGCTGTCGCCAGCATTGCCGACTACCGCGAATGCCCGCGCCTGGATGCTCCGGCAACGCCGGAACGGGTGCTGATGGCGGTGGAACGGCTGAAGGTGCTTTGATGTCGGAGTTGCACATTCGCCCGGAGCGGCCGGGCGACGAGGAGGCCATCCATGACCTGACGGCGCAGGCTTTCGAGACCATGCCATACAGCAGCGGCACCGAACCGGCCATCATCCGGGCGCTGCGCGGCTCCGGCAATCTTGCCTTGTCGCTGGTCGCCGAACAGGACGGCCGGGTCGTCGGCCACGTCGCCTTCTCTCCCGTCAGGGTCGGCGACGTCTCTAGCGGCTGGTTCGGGCTCGGCCCCATCTCCGTACTGCCGGAACTGCAAAAGCGTGGCATCGGCAAGCTGCTGATCCGTGAAGGGCTCGACCGGCTGAAGGAACGAAGTGCGAAGGGATGCGCCTTGGTTGGCGATCCGGACGTGTATCGCAGTTCCGGCTTCACGAGCGACGGCGCCCTCGTCTACGAGGGTGTCGACAGGAAATATGTCCAGTGGATCGCATTCTCCGCCGAAGAGCCCAACGGCCGTCTTGCCTTTTCGCCTGCATTCGACGTCAAAACGCCGTAGAGCTTTTCGTTACCCTGCCGCCTGACCGTGCTGCGGCTCTACCGGCATCCGGAACGTGAACCTCGTCTCCGTTTCGTCGGAATGCACGTCCAGTTGCCCGGCATGCGCTTCGGCGATCTGCGAAGCAATGTAGAGGCCAAGCCCGAGACCCTGCAGGCTGGAACTGCCCTCGCCGCGCTTGAACGGCTGGAACAGCTTCTGCAAGGATTGCTCGGGGATTGGAGAACCGGAATTGGCGACCGACAGGCGCAACTCGCCATCGACGATCGCTGCATCTACGCGGATCGGGTGACCGGGGGAGCCATGGGTCACGGCATTGCCGAGGAGGTTGGACAACATCTGTGCGATCCGCTGGTGGTCGACTGGAACCACCCCGGACAGCTGAAAGTTCGCCTCGATCCTGCGCTCGGGATGCCCCGAGAGTATTTCCGAGACGACCTGCTCCAGCGTTGGCTGTAGTGACGTCTCCTGCTCTCTCTGCAGTGCGATACCGCCCCCGAGACGTCCGCGTGCGAAATCCATCACGTTGTCGATCAGGGCCGACATGCGCAGCACGCTGCCGCGCATCATGCTCAGCACCCGCGTGGACTTGTCGCTCTGCGGCTCCCGCGAGAGAATGCTGATTCCCCCGGTGATCGACGCCACGGGGTTGCGCAGATCATGGCCAAGCACGGCGATGAACTGCTCACGCAGTTCCGAGGCCGTCTTTGCATCGATCAGGCTGGCACGGGTTGAATTCAGCTTCTCGGCCGCATCGAACTGGAAGCCGATGAGGTCGGTGAACAGCTTGAACATGGTCACCGTCTGCGGGTCGCTGAGTTTTGCCGGCTTGGCGTCAATCGCACACAACGTGCCGAAGAAACGGCCGTCGGGCAGGATGACCGGGACGGAAATGTAGCTTTGCAGGCCGTAGAGCCGAGGGGTGTGGTGCTGACAATAGACGGGGTCTTCCGCCACATTGTCGATGACGATCACCTCGCGAAGCTGGCGCACCTCATGGCAGAGCGTCGTCTGGACATCCAGCTCGCCGCCGGCGGGAAGGCCGAAGCCGATATTGTCCAGCACCTGGCAGGCTACCCAGCGCTCCTCGGTCACGCGCGCGACGGCGGCAAACCCCATTCCGGTGGTCCGGCAAACCATTTCCAGGATGGCAGGGATCGCTGCGATACCCTGCATCGTGTCAATGTCATTCTGAATGTCGTGTGCCATAAGAAGCGGAATTTTTTATCTCGCAGACAGCCCAATACGCCTACCGGCGCAACCGTTACCACGCAGCAAACCTAGAGCACCCGATGAGAAATCCAAGCCCGGCGCCTTCAGCGGACGAGGGCCCGCATCAGATAGATCAGCGCCCCGAGGATCAGCATGGGCAGGACGAGGAGTTTCACCAGATAGGCCACGGCGATGCCGATCGAGGCGGTGAAGAGGTCTGCTGATAGCGCCAGACCGTCGGTGATGACCCGGGCATTGGCGGTAACGCCGCCCGTTACCGACTGGGCAAGCCCCGAGGCGGCGTCGAGCGTACCGGAAAGGGCCGAGCGCGAGGCATCGACGGCGGAGCCGAGGCGGTCGAGAAGTCCTTCGTCCTCGACAGGTGGAGGAGCGGCCCCTTCTGCCGGCAATCCCTCGCGCAACGCTTCCACCTGGCTCTCCACCGCCGTGGCCTCGTATTGTGCGTCCATGCGCTGGAAGATCGCGCTCGCCTCCGACCAAGCCTCCTCGGTGATGGCATTGCCGGCATGGAAGGCGAGCGAATAGGAGGCCGGCAGCAGAACGGCGCCGAGGAGACCGATCGCCGCGGCGGAGCGCGAAAGACGGTCCAGCACCGATGGAACCGGCCGCGCCGTAAAGAGCAGAATGGCGATGAGGCCGGCACCGACCGCCAGCACCGCCGAAGCGACCTTGGCGACCGGAACCAGCACCAGCGACAGCACGCCCGACGCGATGGCGAGGTAGAAGAGAAGATCGGCCATGCGGTCGATCGTGTTGGTCACGGGCTGCAGCAGCTGGCCGGGGCTTGCGGTGACGGAGGCCACGCCGACCCCGCCCGTAACGTCGGCATCCTTGGCCACGCTCATCAGCGAATTGGCGATGCGCAGCGTGCCATAGAGCGCGCCGCTGCCGAGCGTCACCTCACGGCTGAAGCCGGCCGCCGTCTCGGCCAGAGGATTGACAAGGAACATCGCGGCTGCAAGGAGAGCGACAAGCAGCCATGCAAGGGAATGCGCGCGTCTGGTCATGGGATGTCCGTCCGGTTGGTCGTGCCAAGCCTAGCACAGCATCGACGTGACGGGACAAGAACGGTTCAGTGATCGGCAGACATTGCCACGGTATCCTGCGGGTCGCGAATGCGAACGATCCTGTTCCGCCCGCCCCTCTTGGCGTCATAGAGCGCGATATCGGCGCGCGCGACGGCCGCATCCAGCCCGCCCTTGCCGATCCGGTCGGTGACGATGCCGGCGCTAACCGTCAGGCTGCCGGAGCCGCCCCGCCGCCAGTCGAAGACAGCGTCGGCAAAGGCCGCCCGCACCCGCTCGACCACGGCCACGGCGGATTGCGACGAGGTATCGGGGAGGAAGAGGATGAATTCCTCTCCACCCCAGCGCGCTGCCAGATCCGCGCTACGGATAGTCTGCCGGAGGATATCCGCGAAACGAATGATGGTCTCGTCACCGGCGTCGTGGCCGTAGCGGTCATTCAGGGCCTTGAACTCGTCGAGGTCCAGCAGCGCCACCGACGATATCGCGGGCTCGCCAAGGGCCATCCGTGCGGCGAAACTTTCATAAAAGGCCCGCCGGTTGAGAAGGCCCGTGAGCGGGTCCGTCTGCGCCAGTCGCAGCAACTCCCGCTGATAGGAAATGCGCTCGGAGATATCCCGGATGACGGCGATCATCATCGGCACTGAAGCGGTCGATGTCTTGAGGATCGTGATGCCCAAGTGAATGTCAGAACCATCGGCGCGCCGCCCGACGATCTCCGCAGTCCTGGCGCCCATGTAGCGCGCCTCATCGACCCCGGAAAAGAAACCGGAGACAAGCCTCGCGTGAAAGGCGTGGAGATGCTCGGGAAGCATGACATTGAGGTGCTTTTCGAGAAGACCTCCGGGCTCCCAACCGAAGATGCGCTCCGCCGACGGATTGCAGAGGCGAATGATCCCCGTTTTATCGATGCCGATAACGCCATCGTCGATCTCGAAGACTATCTTGCGGTAGATATCCTGCGACACGGGCAAGAGTGAAGCAATCGGAGCCATTGGATTGAGTGCGTTGTATCGTTGTAGGCGCTTGATCCAGCATGCCCTGTCCGGAGAAACGCATAGTTATTCAAGCAACTGTAAATTCATGATGAATCCGCCATGGCTTTCGTGAGAAATCCTCCGCGGCGCGGTGCATCGCGTCCTGCCTCGTGATATCGTCGCTCGCCATGCCTGATCTCGCCCTCCCCGCCTTCATTGCCGCGCATCCCAGCTCCACCCTTGTCGAGATCGCCGAGGCAAGGGGCTCCACCCCCCGCGAGCAGGGCGCATTCATGCTGGTGGCGGAAAATGCGATCTGGGGGACAATAGGAGGCGGGCAGTTCGAGTTCATGGCGATCGACAATGCCCGCACCATGCTGAAGGGGGGCGGTCAGCCGTGCATGGACATCCCGCTCGGTCCCGAGATCGGGCAATGTTGCGGCGGTCGCACGCGGCTGCTGTTCAGGCCGATAACAGCTGCACTGGCAGCCGAACTTGCGGATCGGCTGGACAGGGACGCGCGGACGAACCCTGGGGTTTTCCTGTTCGGTGCCGGCCATGTCGGTTTGGCGCTGGCCCGTGCCCTTGCTCCGTTGCCGCTCTCGGTCACGGTTGTGGAGACGCGTTCTGAAACCCTCGAGGGGTTACCTCCTGAGGTAACCGGGCGGTATGTGGCCATGCCGGAATCGCTGGTGGCAGATATTCCCGCAGGCGGCGCCGCGGTCATCCTCACCCACGACCATGCGCTGGATTTCCTGATCGCCCGCCAGGCACTCGCCCGTACCGATCTCGCCTATGTCGGGATGATCGGATCGGCGACGAAGCGGGCCACATTTGCCAGCTGGGCCCGGCGCGAAGGCATGGCAGCGGAGATGGCGGAACGGCTGGTGCTGCCGATCGGCGGAAGCGCCGTTAAGGACAAGCGCCCGGAAGTGATCGCCGCCATGGTTGCCGCGGAACTGTTGACGGTCCTGTCCTCGGCAACCGCTCAGAGGCTGCGTGGCGGATAGCTGAGCATCGCGTCCCGCCAGGCAGAACCGCCGCAGACGTGCCGATGAGCGGCCTTTCCGTCCCGCAGCCCTATGTCGCGCAGAACATCCTCCTGCAGGTCGCCGACATCAATCTGGCTGATGCTTCGGCGTCGCAAGGAAAAGCGGTTCCATATGTTCGACAGGAGACGGCCGCTTTCTGGCGGGCAATGTTCATCACAGCTTGAATTCAGGGCGAAAGACATCGAAACCCCCACTTCCATTGGTTCGTCTGGTGGGTTTAGAATGAGCCTCCTTGCAGCCATGATCCAATCGAACAATCGTCTGGATGGATCAAGAGAACTTATCCATGAAGCTATCGAGACAGTTTCCGCTCAATGCCCTGCGCGTCTTCGAGGCAACCGCGCGCCTGAAGAGCTTCACGCGGGCCGGCGAGGAACTCGGGATGACTCAGACGGCGGTCAGCTACCAGATCAAGCTGCTGGAAGACACGCTGGGGGAACCTCTCTTCCTGCGACGCCCGCGACAGGTGGCGCTGACCGAGGTGGGCGAGCGACTGGCCCCGAAAGTTGGTGAAGCCTTCGACATGCTGGCAGAAGCCTTGGGCGGCATCCGCGATCAATCGGAAGCGACGCTGACAATCCACACGACCGCAACTTTTGCTTCCCATTGGCTCGCCCATCACCTGGGCACATTCCAAGTCGAAAACCCGGGGATCGCCGTTCGGCTGGAAACCTCACAGTCCGTTATCGACTTCGCGCGCACGGAGGGAGACGTGGCGATCCGCTCCGGCAAGGGCGTCTGGCCGGGGCTGAAGTCACACTTCCTGATGAAGAGTCACTTCACGCCGATGCTGAGCCCAACGCTGGCGGCAACCATCGGCGGTGTGCATGAGCCCGCGGACCTGCTGAAACTCCCTATCATCGACCCGCAGGACGAGTGGTGGCCGCTGTGGTTTTCCCGGGTCGGGCTGAAGGACGCCGACTTCTCGCGCTTTCCCGCGACGCAGTACGGTGCACAGTACTTTCATGCAGCCGCAGCGATTGCGGGACAGGGTGTGGCGATCCTAAGGCCGGAATTCTATGGCGACGACGTTGCCCTCGGACGGCTTTATCAACCGTTCGACCTGCTCGCCAGCGATGGCTCCGACTACTGGCTCGTCTACCCGGAGTCACGCCGCAATTCCCGCAAGATCCGCGCCTTCCGCGAGTTCATGCGCAAGATGATGCCGGATTTCCAGACGTAGAGCGTTGTCTCAGAACGTCATGTCCGGCGCATAGAAGCAACGCAGCGTATCCTCCGTCGGGTAGAGGCAGATGTGGTATTCCTCGTCCTGCGACCGCCGCGCCTCGTCCTGTCGGAGGCTGAAATTGTGCGGGCGGGTCACCAGCCTGTGGTCGCCCGGACCGAGCGAGATCTGATAGCCGCCATTGATGATCCGAACGTTTTTCGTCGAGATCATCTGGCAGTCACCGCTGTGGTTGTCGCCATTGCAGCAGAACTTGTCATAATCCCAGCCCGTATGGGCATCGTGGGCAACGGCCGGGGCGGACAAGAGGAAGACCACAAGCAGGGTCAGTGGTAGGTTGCGCATCTGCTCATTCTCCGTTGACGAATGATCAACAGCCGGCGAGCCCCTACCTACCCTTGTCACCGGCTGGCATGCACTGGTTGTGACCGGGCGTCTGTCGCGCCGGGTCCGCGCGCCGCGAATCTTCCAGCGCAGCGTGCTCGCGCTAACCGGAGGTCGCGGAGGAAGTTCCGGCCACGAGATTTTATCCCTCTGCCTCGCCCCTTCCCTCACCCGCTGTTTTTTCGCAATGTGGCGAGTCGGAGAACAGGGGTTCCAGAGGATTGCCGAATGTATGAATATGCCGTGGCCTGGGAATGGCTGTCGTTTGCCGCACGCTGGCTGCACGTGATCACCGCCATCGCCTGGATCGGTTCGTCCTTCTACTTCATCGCGCTCGATCTCGGCCTGGTGAAGCGGCCGCATCTGCCGGTCGGCGCCTATGGCGAGGAGTGGCAGGTGCATGGCGGCGGCTTCTACCACATCCAGAAATACCTGGTGGCGCCGGCGCAGATGCCGGAGCACCTAACGTGGTTCAAGTGGGAAAGCTACATGACGTGGCTTTCCGGCTTCCTGATGCTGGCGATCGTCTACTATGCCGGGGCCGACCTCTTCCTGATCGACAGCCATGTGATGGAGCTTTCCCAGTGGCAGGCGATCGGCATTTCCGTCGCTTCACTGGCGGTCGGCTGGATCATCTATGACCAGCTCTGCAAGTCGCCTGTCGGCCGGAATACTTGGGGCCTGATGGCGATCCTCTACGCGGTACTCGTCGCCATGGCCTGGGGCTATACCCAAGTCTTTACCGGCCGCGCCGCCTTCCTCCATCTCGGCGCCTTCACCGCCACCATCATGTCGGCGAACGTCTTCTTCATCATCATCCCGAACCAGAAGATCGTTGTGGCCGACCTGATCGCCGGACGGACGCCGGACCCGAAATACGGCGTCATCGCCAAGCAGCGCTCGTTGCACAACAACTACCTGACGCTTCCCGTCATCTTCTTCATGCTGTCGAACCACTATCCGCTGGCGTTTGCGACGGAGTTCAACTGGATCATCGCGGCGCTGGTCTTCCTGATGGGGGTGACGATTCGGCACTGGTTCAACACGACCCATGCAAGGAAGGGCAAGCCGACCTGGACCTGGCTGGTGACGCTGCTCATCTTCATCGCCATCATGTGGCTTTCGACCGTGCCGAAGATGCTGACCGGCGGAACCGAGGATGCAGCCCTTTCCCCGGTGCAGCAGAAATTCGCCTCGAACGCCCATTTCGATGCCGCCCGGGACGTTGTGCTGTCCCGCTGTTCCATGTGCCACGCGGCTGAACCCGTCTGGGACGGCGTGAACTTCCCGCCGAAAGCCGTGAAGCTGGAGACCGACCGGGAGATTGCCGCACACGCCCGCGAAATATACATCCAGGCCGGCCGGAGCCACGCCATGCCGCCCGGCAACATCACAGAGATTTCGGCCGGGGAGCGCCAGTTGCTCGCCGCCTGGTATGAAAGCACAGTTTCCGAATGACGAAGACCCTGATCCGCGGCCGACTGCTCTCCTTCAAGCGCGCGCCGCAGAGCCTCACAGATGCGGACAGCTACGCGTACGAACACGACGGCGGGCTGCTGATCGAGGACGGCATCATCGCCGCCATCGGAGATTATGCGGAGATCAAGGCGCAGGCGGCCGAGGACATACATCAGATCGACCACCGGCCGCACCTCATCCTGCCCGGATTGATCGACACGCATCTGCACTTTCCGCAGATGCAGGTGATCGCCTCCTATGCCGGCAGCCTTCTGGAATGGCTCAACACCTATACCTTCCATGAGGAATGCCGCTTCGTCGAAAGCGATCATGCAGCGCGCATCGCCACCCGCTTCTACGACGAGATGATCCGCCACGGCACGACGACGGCTGCGGCCTATTGTTCGGTCCACAAGGCCTCTGCCGACGCCTATTTCGCCGAGGCGATGAAGCGCGGCATGTGCATGGTCGGCGGCAAGGTGATGATGGACCGCAACGCCCCGCAGGGGCTGCTCGACACGCCGCAGATGAGCTATGACGAGACGCGCGCGGTGATCGGTGAATGGCATGGCAAGGGGCGCAACCACGTCGCGATCACGCCGCGCTTCGCCATCACCTCCACGCCGGAGCAGATGCAGGCCGCTCAGGCGCTGGCACAAGAATTTCCGGACCTCCACATCCAGACGCATCTCTCCGAGAACCTCGACGAGATCCGTTACACTTGCGAACTCTATCCGCAGGCCAAGGACTACACCGATATCTACGCCGGCTACGGGCTGCTGGGCGAAAAGACCCTGCTCGGCCACGCCATCCACCTCTCCGACCGAGAAGCGGACGTCCTGAGCGAGACGGGATCGGTCGCCGTCCACTGCCCGACCTCCAACCTCTTCATCGGCTCGGGCCTCTTCCCACTGAACGCCATCCGCCGGCGCAACAAGCCGGTGCGGGTGGCGGTGGCAACCGATATCGGCGGCGGCTCGAGCTATTCCATGCTGCGCACGCTGGACGAGGCCTACAAGATCCAGCAGGTCCTTGGGCAGCGGCTGAACCCGCTGGACAGCTTCCACCTGATGACGCGCGGCAATGCCGAGGCGCTGTCACTCGTCGACAGGATCGGTACGCTGGACGTCGGAACGGACGCCGACCTCGTGGTGCTCAACGCAGCCGCGACGCCGGCCATGGCGCTGAGGCTGGAGACGGTCACCACCCTGCCGGAGGAGCTTTTCCTGCTGCAGACCATGGGGGACGACCGGGCGGTGGCGGAGACCTATGTCGCGGGCAAGGCGATGAAGCAGGGGCTTGAACCCAATTTGGGAGCGTGATCCCGCCGTACATCGAGATCATTTGTGGAAAGCTCGAAGGGCCAGAGAGGCAGCGCGGCCTTGAGTGCAGCGCTGGGCTCGATGCATCAGGTGAGCAGGCGGGTCGCGGACATCCCAAAGCGCAAACATCCTCTCTCCCTTGACATTCCGGCTAAAGCCATGATCCAGCCCATCCGCCCGGCAAAGGCTGCCGCCTAGCAGTCGTCGAGATCGATCCGGACGCCCTTCTCCACCGCCCGCGCCCTGGCGATATCCACGAGCGCCTGGTCGTCCAGTTCGTTCATCATCTCCTCGCGTTCCCGCAACAGCCTGCGGGCTGCCGCCCGGTTGACCAGTCCCACCCCGACCAGGAACACGAAGGTTGCGGCGCCGGCGACGAGCGGGAAGGCCGGCCGGGCGGGATCGGCCATCCACGTGCCGAGGTAGACGAGGACGAAGCCTGGCACCAGCGGCAGCACATACCAGAGCCATGCGGAAGCCAGGAGCCGGCGCTCCCGCTCCCGCCTTGACAGCAGATGCTCGCGCCCGGTGGCGGCAAGATCCCCGTCCGACCCCGGACGGCTGCCGCGGAACAGCCGGATTCCGGCAATGCCGAGGCCGGCCGTCAGCAGAAGGAATCCCGCCGCCCGCGCCAGATCGGCGGCGGTATCGGCACCCGACAGGGCGATGAGCCCGATCACCAGCAGAAACGCGGCCGCCAGTCCACCCGTCAGGTACTCCATCCGGTTGCGCCGGTAGATCAGTCGGTCCAGCTCGGCCTGCCGCGACCGGATGTCTTCAAGGGAAAAGGAATGGGTCGTCATGGCCTGCTCCTTCCAGAGGTTCTTGATCCTGTTCATGTGTCGCCTCCCGCATCGAACCTTTCGGCCAGAAGCCGCTTGAGGCGGTGGATACGCTCGCGACCGCTCCGGGCGACAGCCCGGACACCTTCGCGATCGTCGCAGCACTCTCGTCCTCCAGGTAGAGAAGCATGACCTGGCGATCGAGAGCGCCAAGGTCCCGAAGAAGATCCTGCACCCTCTCCAGCACGAGCCGATCGGACACTTCGGCTTCATGCGACGGCCTGGCGCCGGCCCGACGAGGATCGGCATCCTCAAGGCTGACGGTGGCCGCCTGCCGGCGGACGGCGCGGGAGACATGATCGGCAGCGACATTGTGGGCCACCCTGTAGACCCAGGTCTTCAGGGAACAGCGCCCATCGAAGCGGGCGAGGCTTCGCCAAAGCTCCACATGGATCGCCTGCAGCAGATCCTGCCGCTCCGCCGGATTCCCCTCGACGGAGGCCGCAAGGCGTGCCATCGCGGGCCCCAGCAGTTCGACGGCGACCGCATAGCGGTCGTCCGCACTGTCGCGGATGGCGTCGAATTCGGCCGGCATCGGTCTACGCATCGGGATCATGCTTTCATCAGTCGCCGCTTCCGCAGATTTCTTACATGGAAAATCCGGCCATCCGGCGACCGCCGGTGCCGCGACCGGGACGGACACTGCATACACTGGCCATTCTGCGGTCTCTGGCGCGTCTTTTTTGCTGACGCCCCGGAATGACTCGTGTTAGCTGGCAAAACGTCCATGCCCCGGGAGAGTGACCGACCATGCCCAAGCCGCTGACCATTGCCGACCTGAAGACGCGCGCGCGGCGCCGGGTACCGAAGATGTTCTTCGACTATGCCGACAGCGGCTCCTGGACGGAAGGCACCTACCGTGCCAACGAGGAAGACTTCTCGAAGGTGAAGCTTCGCCAGCGAGT
Source organism: Pseudorhizobium halotolerans (assembly GCF_902153235.2). Classification (NCBI taxonomy): domain Bacteria; kingdom Pseudomonadati; phylum Pseudomonadota; class Alphaproteobacteria; order Hyphomicrobiales; family Rhizobiaceae; genus Pseudorhizobium; species Pseudorhizobium halotolerans. Next base: position 1,351,156 of record NZ_CABFWE030000005.1, read on the forward strand.
GCTGGTGGATATGACAAACAGGTCGCTGGCAACGACCATGGTCGGCCAGGACGCTTCCATGCCCGTGGCACTCGCGCCAACCGGGCTGTGCGGCATGCAGCATGCCGACGGGGAGATGCTGGCTGCCAAGGCGGCGGAAGAATTCGGCGTGCCGTTCACGCTTTCGACCATGTCGATCTGCTCGATCGAGGACGTGGCCTCCGTCACCTCCAAGCCCTTCTGGTTCCAGCTCTACGTGATGAAGGACCGCGACTTCATCAACAACCTGATCGACCGCGCCAAGGCCGCGAACTGCTCGGCGCTGATGCTGACGCTCGACCTGCAGATTCTCGGCCAGCGCCACAAGGACCTGCGCAACGGTCTCTCCGCACCGCCGAAGTGGACCGTCCATCATGGCATCCAGCTGGCCACCAAGCCCTTCTGGTGCATGGACATGCTGCGCACCAAGCGCCGCGGCTTCGGCAATATTGTCGGGCACGCCAAGAACGTCTCCGACCTCTCCTCGCTCTCGTCCTGGACGGCGGAACAGTTCGATCCCCAGCTGTCCTGGAAGGACGTGGCGTGGATCAAGGAGCGTTGGGGCGGCAAGCTAATCCTGAAAGGCATCCTCGACGAGGAGGATGCGCGGGCGGCGGCCGAGAGCGGCGCGGACGCGATCGTCGTCTCCAATCACGGCGGCCGGCAGCTGGACGGTGCGCTGTCATCGATCAGCATGCTGCCGCGCATCGTAGACGCTGTCGGCGACAAGATCGAGGTGCATGTCGATGGCGGCATCCGTTCCGGCCAGGACGTCCTGAAGGCGGTGGCGCTCGGCGCCCGCGGCACCTATATCGGCCGCCCCTATCTCTATGGCCTAGGGGCCATGGGCAAGGCGGGCGTGACGACGGCGCTTGAGATCATCCGCAAGGAGATGGATGTCACCATGGCGCTCTGCGGCAAGCGGGATATCCAGACGGTGGACCGCAGCGTGATCGCCGAGACGCGGTTCTGACGACGCCAGAACCGCATGATGAGAGAGGGCTGCCTCAGCGGCCTTCTTCCAGCTTCTGCTCCACCTTGGTTCGGCTGTTGCCCACCTCATGCACGGCGTCCTTGACGTCGGCTTTCGACACGCCTTCCTTGTCGGCTTCGTAGCGCAGTTCATGATCCTGGCCGGCGGCGACCCGGGCCCGGTCCTGTGCACGTCCACGGTTTGTCTGGCTCATCTCGCGTTCCTCCTGAGACTGCATTGCCTGCAGAATCCATGAGGAATCAAAAGGTTCCTGAAGTACCGGGATCAGCAGGGGAAAGACCAGTCTGGCGGGGGTCGGTGGAGGTTGCCCGGAAGGTCTCAGTGCGGACGATCGACAAGCTCGGTGCGCGCGCTGTTTTCCGAAGAGTGACCGGATGTGGGCCTGGCTTGCTGCCACGGCCATTTTCCTTCGATCTCCACCTCAAGGGAGAAGCTCAGGAAGGTCCTGATCAGCACGATGCCCGCCAGCACTGCGAGGCTGTCGAGAGTCGGCTCGATGGCCACGGTGTTGATGATGTCCGCCGCCACGAGAAGCTCCAGGCCCAGCAGGATGGCTCTGCCGAGTGTGGCGCGCAGCTCATGATAGGCACCCTCGCGCGACCTCTCCCTGAGGAAGTTGAAGGCCGCGAAGAACATTCCGATGACGATCACCGCCACGCCTGCGACCTCGATGGCGCGGGTGGTAACATGCAGCAACTGACCAAATGCGGCATCCATGGAGCAGCCCTTTCACGGCGGTTGAACCGCTACCGTACTGCGAAACTGCAGGACAGCCACAACAGGCCTGGCTCCCGCTCCGCCTGAATCACGCCCGCCGCGAAGCAAAGCACACGAATGTCGCTAGCACCAGCCGCCGGGCGCACCGGGTTTCCGGGCCAACCCCTCGCGCACCAGCACGTCGGAGAGCGACACACCATTGCGCATCACGGCGCGTACCTTGCGGCCCTTGCTATCGGCATCATCGGCTCCGGCAGTGACCAGTTCGAAGGGACCGGAGTCGAGGAAGGCGCGAACCCGCAGTTCAGCATCGCTCGCCTTGATCCGCTCCGCCTCGCAGCGGGGCTTGTCGATATCGGGCACCTCTATCCCCGCAAGGCGGATCTTCTCGCCATGGAACATGAAGCTGTCGCCAGCGATGACGCAGTCATCCTGCTTGGCGGTGCCGCAAAGGTAGAACTTGGTCTGGTGGCGGCCGAGAGCGGCGGAAGGCGCATCGGGCTTGATGGCAGCGGGCACCGGACGTAGCGGAGCCGGACGACCGATCGGCGCCGGTGGGGTGATGGCTGCCGTCTGCAGCGCATCCTGGCGCCGGGGCGCACCCTGCCGCTTCTCTTCCTTCGAGGCTAGGTCGCGCGGTGGAACGGGTGCAACCGGCCGAACAGTGGCGGCGTCCTTCGACGCCGGCTTCTGCTGCGCCTTCAGCGGCGATGGTCGGGCTGCAACCTTCTGCTCCACGCCGCCCGTCAGGTTGCTTGCAAAGCGCCTCAGATCAGCAGAGTTGTCGTAAGCGGCGATCCCTCCGACGAGCGCGATCAGCGCTCCACCCCAAAGCCATGTGGACCCGCCGCGGCCGCTTGCGGTACGCTTCTTCCTGCCGCCGCTTCTGCGCTGCGGCTTTCGTCTGGAACTGGCCATCAGAACCTCTCATCGATTCCGGCGCAGTATCCTCGTCTATGGTTTCCGAAAGGTTTCCGCCGCCACTGGAAGAGACTCAACTCCCCCGGTAGGTGGAATAGCCGAAGGGCGAAAGCAGCAGCGGCACGTGGTAGTGCGCCGTCGTATCGGCGATGCCGAAGCGGATCGGGATCACGTCCAGGAAAGCAGGCTCCGGCAGGGAGTGGCCCGTCATGCGCAGATAGTCGCCGGCATGGAAGACGAGTTCGTATTCCCCCGCCTTGAACGTCTCGTCGGCCAGGATCGGGCCGTCGTCGACGCGGCCGTCGGCATTGGTGCTGACGCTCTTCACCTTCTCGCGGACGTCCCCCGAAACACGATAGAGATCGATCTTAAGACCCTTGGCTGGAACGCCGCGGGCAGTGTCGAGGACATGGGTGGTAAGGCCGGTCATGGGATTGGCTCCGAGATCAAGTAAGGCGTATCGTAGAAGAATTCCTCGAGATTGTTTTCCGGTCGGTCGCGGTCGACGACCAGGAAATCGCTGGGCGATCCGATCACCATCAGGGGATGGTGCCAAACATTGCGGCGGTAGTTGACCCCTTGGTCGCCGCGGGCGAGGAATATCTTAGGTTCGCCAGGGCGGCTCCCGACATCCTCCGCCACCGCCACGAGAAAGGGGCGCCCGGAGAGAGCCGTGAAGCTCTGGCTCCCGAACGGATGCCGCTCCATCATGTCGATTGCATAGGGGAACTGCCGCGGCTGGCCACGGAACAGACTGATGATGGCGCCCTCGCCTTCCGTCTCGACTGTGCCGAGGCGGTGAAAGCGCTCCGTTGTGCCATTGTTGATGAGGCGGACGGTGGCAGGATCGGCCTCGATGACATCACCGAAAGGGGCGAAGGCGATTTTGGTAAGCGGTTGGATCGGGAGATGCTGCGGCATAGTCATTCGCCTTGCGGGCGCCAGTGGCGGAGGGTTTGGAGCCGGTCAAGCAGGTCGGGGATCGAGCTCTGCACCGTTTCCCAGATGATGTTCATGTCAAGCGTCAGGTATCCATGAGCCGCACGGTCACGCATACCAATGATTTGCTGCCATTCAATTTCCGGATGGTCGCGAACCACAGCCGGATAGTCGCGCTCAAGACGCGTCACCCCCTCGCCAAGGATAATGAGCGTCATTCCAACCGCCTTCTGGGTTCTGGTGTCATTGAGAAAGGCCTCGCATCCATGCCGTGCGTGAACTCGCAGGCCTCCCGCGCCGCTTGCTCCATCTGTTCAAGGTAGAACTGCAGCCGTTCGCTCATATAGTCTTGGCTTCGGCAAGGACGCGGCTGCGGATGCTCTCCGGCAGTTCGCCAGGAGTGAGGAGATCGACCTTTACATCCCTCATGATCATCGCGAGCTCCGAATGCAGCCCGCCCAGCGTAAAGAGAGTCGACCCCGGCAGCGCGTCGACGAGAATATCGAGATCGCTGCCATCCTTGTCCTCCCCCCGCGCCACGGAACCGAAGACGCGCGGGTTCGCCGCGTTGAAGCGCTTTGTCGCTTCGCGGATCGCCTCGCGATTCTTCTCCAGGACTTCGGACGGTCTCATGGCATCACCTCGATATGCCTCCTCAATATAGGCAGGGAAGCGAATTGAGGGAAGCCGATCAACCCTCCGGCAGGAGGGCCGCAAGCCGAAGGCTGGCGATGCGTTCCACCTGGGCGCAGGCCGTCTCAAACTCTTCCTCGAGGCTGTTGCCGATGCGGCGCTCGAAGGCGCCGAGGATGTCATCCTTGTCGAGCCCCTTCACGGCGATGATAAAGGGGAAGCCGAACTTTTCCGTATAGGCGGTGTTGAGGTCGGTGAAGCGCGCATGCTCCTGCGGGCTCAGGCGATCAAGGCCGGCGCCCGCCTGTTCCTGGCGGCTGTCCTCGGTGAGTTCACCGGCGATGGCGAGCTTCCCCGCGAGATCCGGATGCGCCCGCAGGACCGCGAGCCGCTCTTCCTGCGAAGCCTCGCGGAAGACCGACACCATTGCCTGATGCACGCCCCTCGCCGTCAGCGGCACGAAGATCAGCCCGCGGTCATAGGCGCGCTCGGCGATGAAGGCGGAGTGTTCGAAGACGCCGCCGAAGCGGGCGATGAAATCCTCACGGGCGCTCATGCGGCATCTCCCGGCTTGTGGTGTTCGTGCCAGTGGCGGGCGATCTCGATCCGCTGCGGGATCCAGACCTTGTCGTGGGAGAGCACGTATTCGATGAACCGGCGAAGGGCTGCGGCCCGACCCGGACGTCCGACGAGGCGGCAGTGGAGGCCAACCGACATCATCTTCGGCGCGCCCTCCTGGCCCTCCCGATAGAGCACGTCGAAGGCGTCCTTGAGGTAAGTGAAGAACTGGTCGCCGGAATTGAAGCCCTGGGGCGTTGCGAAACGCATGTCGTTGGTTTCGAGCGTATAGGGGACGATCAGGAACGACTTCCCGTCAACCCCCGGCACCCAGTAGGGCAGGTCGTCGGCATAGCTGTCGGACGAGTAGAGGAAACCGCCCTCCTCCATGACGAGCCTGAGCGTGTTGTCAGACGGTTTGCCTTGGTACATGCCGAGAGGGCGCTCGCCCGTCAGCTCCGTGTGGAGGCGGACCGCCTCGCGTATATGCTCGCGCTCCCTGTCCTCCGGGAAGTCCTTGTATTCGAGCCAGCGGTAGCCGTGGCTGGCGATTTCCCAGCCGGCTTCCTTCATCGCCGCGACCGCTTCCGGATTGCGGGCCATGGCAAGCGTCACGCCGTAGACCGTCGTCTGCACCTTGAGTTCGGTGAACATGCGCCATAGCCGCCAGAAGCCGGCGCGGGAACCGTATTCGTAAATCGATTCCATGTTGAGGTTGCGCTGGTTTGGCCAGGGTTGCGCGCCGACGATCTCGGACAGCAGATTTTCCGAGGCCGGATCGCCGTCGAGAATGCAGCTTTCGCCGCCCTCCTCGTAGTTGATCACGAACTGGACGGCGACATGGGCGCCGCCAGGCCATTTCGGATCGGGAGGGTTGCGACCATAACCGACGAGATTGCGAGGGTAGTCCTTCGACGACATCAAATCACCTTACGAAAAAGAAGTCTGACGGTAGCCAGCCCTCCACCCTCTGTCGAGATGGCAGATTCCTGAGCCTCAGGATGGGTCCCGCGCCAGCCGCAGATGATCCGCAAACACGAAGGGCGGCGGCAACGACATAGGGTTGCCAGCCACACCCGCGAGTGCGGCATCGGCCAACCGGTGGGCGAGCCCGAAGCTCACCTTGAAGCCGCCCGTCAGCGCAACGAGGGAGGGATGGTCCGGATGCGGGCCGACCATGGGCTCGCGGCCGATCGCCTTCGGGCGCAGACCCGCCCAGCGCTCGAGCACCTGGGCTTGCTGCAGGTCGGGTACCAGTTGGCGCGCACGCTCCAGCAGGTCGTCGAGCTTGACGTCGGTGGTGGCGGAATCGGCAAACTCCTCTTCGCTCGTACTGCCGATCGCGACCCTTCCGTCGTCATGCGGCACGACATAGAGGCCGTTGAGGAAGATCACCGGCTGGCCCGGATCGATGTCGGCCCGCAGGAGCGCCGCCTGCCCCTTTACCGGACGCCCGAGCGGACGAATCGCGGCCGGTTCGATGGCCTGCAGGAGCGGAAACGACTGGTGACCCGCTGCGACAATGCAGTGACCGAAGGCGATGCTTGACCCGCCCGAAAGATGCACCAACCGCGCCCTTGGATCGATCCGCGCAGCAGCGGCATTCTCTGCGACCTGTACGTGATCCGACAGTTCCAGCCGGGCCCGCAGCGCCCTTGTCAGGAGGCGTGGCGAGATGCGGCCGGAAAGGGTCTCGTGCACGAGGCCGGCCTCACAGGCCGCCGCGTCAGGCCACCCGGCGTCGGGCGCGTTGTCCAGGACCTGCCAGCTAAAACTCCGCCCAGCGGTGGCCCAGTTCTCCCGCGCCTCCTCGGCATTGCGGACGGCGATATCCCGCAGGTGGGGCTTCGGCAGCGGGATCAGGCGACCGCAGCGGCGATAGCCGGTCGAAAGACCCGTCTCTGATTCGAGCCGGGCGACCTCCTCCTCCAGCGACACAAGCGCTTCGAGCTGGAACTGCTTCTTGTCGTTCCAGCGGTCCGGCGTATGCGGCATCAGCGCACCGAGGAGCCCGCCGCTCGCCCCGCCACCAGTCCGACCTGCATCGAGGAGGAGCGTCCGGAGGCCCAGCCTGTCCGCCTTGACCGCCGCCCACAGTCCCATGACTCCTGCTCCGAGGATGAGCAGATCGGCAGAGGCGGGAAGCGATTGACCGGCCCCGGCGGCGAGACTATCGGCATTAGCCATGAGCGACGACATTTCAGAAAATGATGACGAGGGCCTTCAGTGGCACGAGGGCGATATGCCCTTTTCCACCCAGTTTGGCGACCACTTTTATTGCCGCAGCGACGGGCGGCTCGAATGCGGCCACGTCTTCCTCGCCGGCAACGGGCTGCCGGATCGATGGCAGGCGGGCGGCGACTTTCGGATCGGCGAACTCGGCTTCGGCACGGGCTTAAACTTCTGCGAGACGTGGCGGCAGTGGCAGCTCGCCCGACGCCCCGGTTCCTTCCTGCATTTCATCTCGTTCGAGCTCTACCCGATGCAGGCGCAGGAGATCGACCGGGCACTGTCGCACTGGCCGGAGATCGATGCGGAGCGGCAGGCGCTGGCGGCGGCATGGCCCGCGGCGCCGCAGGGACGGGTGGAGATTGCCGCCGATGCCCAGACGCGCCTGACGGTCGTCGTCGGTCCCGCGCTGGAGGGCGTAATGGCTGCGCCAGCGCAGTTCGACGCCTGGTTCCTCGATGGCTTCGCGCCGTCGCGCAATCCCGACATGTGGTCGCCGGAGCTGATGCAGGCGGTCTACGACCGCACCGTCGAAGGCGGAAGCTTCGCCACCTATGCCGCGGCAGGCTTCGTCCGCCGCAACCTGCAGGCAGCGGGCTTCGCGGTCGAGCGACGGCCGGGTTTCGCAGGGAAGCGCGAAATGCTGTGCGGGCGGAAGTAGGAAGGCGCAGTTCTATTCGCCGGGATGCACGCCCTGACGATTGCTGGGAGCGGTGAGGTAATAAACGCCGACACCGACTGCCAGGGCAATCAGCGGCATGCCAAAGAAAGCGTAGGCAGTGAACCAGCTCACATGAGCCTCCCGAGAACTTTTCGCCCAAGCAAATGTAGTGCAATTCCGGAGGAAAGCCAAACGCCGCTGGCCGCAACCAGCAGCAACGGGCTAACCCCGATCCCATGCTGAGCTGAAACAGCACCGCGATTGAGGGCGCGACCACACCGGTTATGATCACGCCGGATGCCATGGAATTCAACCAGTTCGCGGTAAGCTTCGTACGCTCGTTGTGGATCATCCGGTGCCGCCACCCGTCATCCGGAAGAAGCCGAGGTGGATGTCTCCCCCAGCCAGGCCTTGATCTTCTGCTCTAGCAGTTCCGGGCTGATCGGCTTGGACATGTAGTCGTCCATGCCGGCTGCTAGGCAGAGTTCCTTGTCGCTTTCAAGCGCATGGGCCGTTACGCCGATGATCGGGACGTGGCCACCCACCTGCTTCTCGAGCTCGCGGATCTTCTGCGTAGCCTGGTGGCCGTTCATGACCGGCATGGAGACGTCCATGAGGATAAGCGCCGGATCCTTTTCCTGCCACGCCTCGACGGCCTTGGCACCGTTCTCGACAATCTCGAACCGCCAGCCGGTACCCTGCAGGATCTGTGTAAAGACGATCTGGTTGACCTCGTTGTCTTCGGCCACGAGCACGTCGAGCGCGGGCAGCGAGCGGACGACGGGCGTGGACGCCGCGCCTTCGACAGGCAGGACCAGCTGCGGTGCGGCAACTGCCTGCGCGGCAGCCGTAACGGGCGCGGTGCGGCGCTTCATCCGTACGGAGCGCACGACGTCGATGATCGTTGCGCGCAGGAGGTTGGCACGCGCCGGCTTCATGAGGTGCGCCTGGATGTTCAGTTCCGCGAAGAGGTTTTCGTCGCCGGCCATGTCCATGGAGGTGAGGAAGATGATCCCCAGGTCGTCGAACCTGCGGTCGGCGCGGATATGGCGGGCGGCATCCAGGCCGTTCATCTCCGGCATGTGGTAGTCGAGCACGACGGCATCGATGACGAGCCCGAGGCGTGATGCCTCGTTCATGAAGGCAAGTCCCTCGGCACCGCCATCGGCGGCCACGGTATCAAAGCCCCACATGGTCAGCTGTTCCGTCAGGATGCGACGGTTGACGGCGTTGTCGTCGATCACCAGCACCCGTGCGCCGGCAGTGTTGATCGGCAGAACCGTGTTGGTGCCGCGCTCGCTGACGACGGGGAACGGCAGGTGTACCGTGAAGACCGATCCCCTGCCGACCTCGCTCGTCACCTCGATATGGCCGCCGAAGAGTTCGACAAGGCCGGCGGTAATGGCAAGGCCGAGCCCCGTTCCCTCGTGACGGCGGGTCGAGGAGGTATCGACCTGCGAGAACTTCTCGAAGACCGACTTCAGCTTTTCGTCGGGAATGCCCAGGCCGGTATCCTCGATCCGCACGGTCAGCATCATGTCGGTATCGCTGACGGCTTCCGAGTGGAGGTCGATGAAGACGTGCCCCTTCTCGGTGAACTTTACCGCATTGCCGACGAGGTTGGTGATGATCTGCCGGAAGCGGCCGGCATCGCCGAGCACCGTCTCCTTCACCGAGGCGTCACCACGAACGATGAGCTCGATATCCTTCTCCGCGGCGGAAGACGACAGGAGCGTCGCCACATCCTCGATCGCCTCGACCGGATCGAAGGGCGCCTTGCGGAGCTTCATCTGGCCGGCGTCGATCTTGGAGAAGTCGAGGATGTCGTTGATGATCGTCAAGAGCGCATTGCCGGACTTGACGATGATGTCGATGAAGGTCTTCTGGCGCGTGTCGAGGTCAGATTTCGCCAGCAGTTCGGCCATGCCGAGCACGCCGTTCATCGGCGTGCGGATCTCGTGGCTCATATTGGCAAGGAATTCCGATTTGGCGCGATCGGCGGCTTCGGCGCGTTCGACCAGGCGGGTCAGTTCTGCCTCGCGTTCCTTCACGTCGGTGACATCGGTGAAGACGGCCAGCCAATGGTCGTCGCCACTGAGATTGGCCTCGACATTGATCCACTTGCGGCCCTCGATCCGGAAGGTTGCCTCCACGGAATTGCCCTGGCTGACATTCTCCTCCCAGAGCCGCAGGATCTCCATCGCCTCGTCGGTCGGGCCCAGGTCGCCGCGCTTGACGCAGTAGCGGAAGACATCGCGCCAGAGCGACCCCGGCGAGCCGAGGCTTTCCGGGATTTCCAGCATCGCCGGCAGTGACTTGTTGGAGAACATGATCACGCCGTCATGCAGGATGAGCAGGCCCTGCGACATCGCCCCCGTGGCCTCGCGCATGAGCGCGCCCTGCCGGTCGAGCGCCTGCTGAGCCGCGCGCACCTCCTCATCGCGTTTGCGGATAGCGGTGATGTCCGTATAGCTGAGCAGCAGCTTGTCGCCGGACAGTTTCGTGCCGGAAATCAGGATTACGCGGCCCTGGGCGCTACGGACCTCGATCGGCGGCCGCTCGCCATCCTTCGTCAAGTTGGCGATGCGCTGCTCGTAGATTTCCTCGAAGCTCTTGTCGGTATCCCCGTAGATGCCGTGGTCGTAATTGACCTTCAGGAAGTCCCGGTAGGAACGGCCCACGAGATCGAACTGCTCGCCGGCATCCCAGAAGCCGTAGAAGGCGGGATTGGCGGATTCGAAGACGAAGTCCTTGTCGAGGATGCCGATGCCGACGGGAATGCCGTGCAGGATCGTCTGCATATCCTCCCGAAGCTTCTCGGCGTGCTCCTTGGCTTCCTTGTAGGGCGTTATGTCTGTAATCGAACCGACCAGGTGCGGATGGCCGTCGGCATCCACGACCCGCATCTGCCGCGTGATGACCGGAATGACGCGCCCGTCGGGAAAGGCCTTGTCTTCCGCCTTCTCGGCGACCTCGCCATCGGCCAGAATCCTGTCGTTCTCGCTCTGGCTGCGTTCGGCTTTCCAGGGGAACATTTCCGCGTCGGTCTTGCCGAGAATGTTCTCACGCTTGTCGCCGAACATCCGCTCATAGGCCGCGTTGACGAATTCGAGCCGCTGCTCGCTGTCGCGCATGAAGACCGCTACGGGCAGGTCTTCGAGAACGGCCCGCAGGATTTCCGTTTCGCCAATGTTCTTGCGCAGGAGGTGCTCCTGCTCCTTGAAATCGCTGACATCCGACCGGAGTGTGATGACGAGGCCGTTGTCGAGGCGCTTGTTGACGCTCTTCAGCCAGCGGCCGTCGGCAAGCTGTTCGATGCTTTCCGAATAGGGAGAACGGAATGTCGCAACCCTGTCGCGCACCCATGCGGTCCGCTCCGGGGGCTCGCGTCCGGCAAGGCGGGGGCTGTTGCGAACGCTCTTGTCGTAGACCTGCTCGCAGATCTGCGTGAACGTCACGCCGATCTGGAGACGCACGTCGAACGAATCGAAGAAGTCGATCAGCTGGGCGTTGTAGTAGACCAGAGTGTCCGTCTCGTCGTAGATGCCGATCCCCACATCGAGAAGGTCCAGCGCATCCTCCAGCTGCAGGTCCTGCTCATCCCCGCCTTGGCTCATCGTCTTTCCTCCCCCAGATTTCGGTTCAGGCATCGGCACCCTGCCCGGCTCCCCCGCCGGCAGGAAGGTCCCGAAGAGATAGGTCCGGTCGTCTTCCGTCACGAAACGCTCGATCATGATCTCGTGGCGCAGCGCACCTGACGCATCGAAACAGTGAACAATCTCCTCGGTGCCGAAGATGAGCGCCCGGCACTCCCGCTCCTTGCGATCCGGCTGAGAGAGACCCGCCATGTCATCGCGGGTGGACTGTCCGACGAAATCCTCGGGAATCATCGCGGACAGCGCCGCATAGGCGCTGTTGACGGCAACATAATTGAGCGTGCTGTCCTTGATGAACGCCGGTTCGCGCAGATCCTCGATCCGCGCGCAGGCCGTCATCAGGAGTTCGCCATGCATCTCCACCGTCTTCCGCTCCAACCGCATCCGGCCGGCGCCGCAGCGATCTCTCTATCCTCCGATTCGGCAATCTCATCACGGTTAGGGTTAACAACCTCTTCCCGCGCCGGCTGGCGGGGCAATTTTCGTTGCTTTTTGTCAACTCCAGCGCCTTCACGACCGCCACCGATGCCGGAGGGCCAATTCGGAGCGAACGGTAGATGTTGCTGAACCAGCCGTTCAGCCTGCGTTCATTAGAATTCCATCAAACTGCCACCATCATAGTTGAGGCTCCTGACGTGCCCGGAAAGGGAGAGGAACGAGAAATGTCGATACTGAAGAAAAGTGCTTCTGCGGGTCTGGTCGCGCTGACATTGGCCGGCGCGATGATTTCGACGGCGCCTGCGGCCCAGGCCGGCGGGCGCCACAATGACGACGTCTGGGTTGGTGTCGCGGCAGGCCTGGCCGGCGGGATCATCGGCGGCGCCATCGCATCCCAGCCGCGCCGCGTCTACGTCGAGCCGGAATACGAATACGCGCCCCCTCCGCGACCCGTCTACCGCCGCACCTATTATCGCGCGGCACCACGCTGCCATTACGAATGGGTGGAGAATGAATGGGGCGAAGCCTATCGCGCCCGCGTCTGCTACTGATCCATTCATCAGCAGTTCGAAAGGCCCGCATCCGGTACTCCGGTGCGGGCCCTTCTTTTTGCGGTTGCGAAATCGCAGCTTGACTTTCGACCACTCATCCACCAAATGAGGCTCAGCTTTCACCTTCCGGCCGCCGCGTGAGCTGGCCCTGCGACACAGGTTCGCGAAGAAGGAACAAGGCGCACAGACAGATCGCCCTCGCTCCCGAGGGTTTACGCGCTGGGAAGCAATTTCCAACACACAAGTTCCCACTTCACGCGGGGTTCTTGACGCCAAGGGCAAACCGGACGGCATGGTGCCGTAGCCGGTCGTGCGCTTTTGGCGCCCCGAAAAGGTATTCGACTTGACGAATTTCCATGAGCTTGGCCTCGCCAAGCAGCTCGTAGCCAACCTTTCCACCCTGGGCTACGACACTCCGACGCCGATCCAGGCTGAGGCTATCCCGCATCTTCTCCAGGGCCGCGACCTCATTGGTCTCGCCCAGACCGGCACCGGCAAGACGGCCGCCTTCGGCCTGCCGCTCATCGAGATGCTGTCGAAGGACCCCAAGCGTCCCGACAACCGCACGACGCGTACTCTGATCCTCGCACCGACTCGCGAACTGGTGAACCAGATCGCCGTCAACCTGAAGGCTTATGTCCGTGGCATGCCGCTGAAGGTCAATTCGGTGGTCGGCGGCGCATCCATCAACAAGCAACAGCAGATGCTGGAAAAGGGCACCGACATCCTCGTCGCAACGCCCGGCCGCCTGCTGGACCTCATTGCCCGCAAGGCGATCGGCCTGACCACCGTCCGCTATCTCGTCCTCGACGAGGCCGACCAGATGCTCGACCTCGGCTTCATCCACGACCTTCGCAAGATCTCCAAGATGGTGCCGAAGAAGCGCCAGACCCTGCTCTTCTCGGCGACCATGCCGAAGGCGATTGCCGAACTGGCTGGCGACTACCTGACGGATCCGATCCAGGTGTCGGTGACGCCTCCGGGCAAGGCTGCCGACAAGGTCGAGCAGTACGTGCACTTCGTCGGCGGCAAGAACGACAAGACCGAGCTCCTGAAGAAGACGCTGACCGCCAATGCCGGTGGCCGGGCGATCGTCTTCATGCGCACCAAGCATACAGCCGAGAAGCTGATGAAGCATCTCGACCAGGTGGGCTATTCGGTTGCCTCCATCCACGGCAACAAGAGCCAGGGCCAGCGCGAGCGGGCACTGAAGGGTTTCCGTGACGGGGAGATCCAGACGCTGATCGCGACCGACGTCGCTGCCCGCGGCATCGACATCCCCGATGTCACCCACGTCTTCAACTACGACCTGCCGGAAGTCCCGGATGCCTATATCCACCGGATTGGTCGTACAGCACGCGCCGGTCGCGACGGCATCGCGATCGCCTTCTGCACGTCAGAAGAAACCGGGCTGCTGCGCGACATCGAGAAGCTGATGGGGATCGAGATCGCCACGGCCTCTGGCGAGCGCCCGGAGGGGCTCAATCGCCCGGCACGCGGCAACAACAACAGCCGCGGCGGTAATCGCGGTCGCGGCAACGGCCAGCCGGCCGGTGGTGAAGGACGCCCGCAGCAGCGCAAGCGTCCGGCCCGCAAGCCGTTCTTTGCAGCGGAAGGCGGCGAAGGTCGCGGTGAAGCTGGAGAACGCCCGGCGCACGCGAACGGCAGCCGGCCGGCGCGCAAGGAGCATCGCAAGGGTAATGGCCCGGCAGCTCACGGCGCCCACGAGAGCGGCAACCAGCGCAGCCGCAACGGCCATGGCCGCCCGGCCCAGAAGGCCAGCGGCAATCCCGGCCCGGTCCGCTTCGGCGGCGGCAACGAAGGCCGCAGCCGCCGTCCGGCCTGAGCGGTTCGCTCGGCCAGACCGGATACGAAAGAGGCCGCCATCGCGGCCTCTTTCTGTTTCGGCTACTTGACCGCTGCATTGCCTCCATCGGCAAACAGTGCCGTGCCCGCAACGAAGCTCGCCATCGGTCCGGCAAGGAAGAGCGCCGCGCGCGCAATCTCCTCCGGCTGCGCGATTCGCTTCAGCGCGTGCAGGCCGGCCGCCCATTCCTTCTGTGCCGCATCGCCAGCGGCCGGGGTATCCACGCCGCCGGGCAGCAGCGCATTGGCCCGGATGCCGCGGGAGCCGTAATCGGCCGTGATCGCCTTCACCAATCCCATCAGGCCGGCCTTGGCAGATGCATAGGCTCCCATATTGGGAATGCCCACGCTTGTTCCGACGAAGGTGGAGGTGAAGACAATCGACCCGCCTCCCCCTTCGAGCATGGCGGGTATCTGCCGTCTTGCGCCGAGGAAGGCGCCGGTGAGGTTGACGGCGAGAGCCTCTCCCCATTCCTCCGGCATCACCTCGGCAAGCGGCTTGTACGGTCCGACCGAGCCGGCGTTGTTGAACGCGATGTCGAGGCCGCCGAACATGTCGCCCGCCGCCTCGATCATTCTTCGGTGCGTCTCGTCCTCGCCCACGTCGCCGGCAACGGCATAGGCACGCCCGCCGGCAGCAGTGATCTCCTCGACCACCACCTGGAGGTTCTCCTGGCGGCGGGCGTTGAGGACGAGCGCCGCGCCTTCGGCCGCGAACAGCCTTGCGGCGGCAAGCCCAATTCCGCTGGACGCACCGGTGATGATGGCAACCTTGTTCTCAAGCATCTGGATCTCCTTCCCTGTTGAGACCCATTGCCTAGCCAGTGCCGGCTTGTGTCGACACCCGTTCCCTGACCCGAAAACAGTCCCGCTATGCCTTGCGGTTCACCATGTAAACGCCTGCGACGACGATGACCGTTCCGACGATCATCGGCAGCGTCATCGGTTCGCCGAACAGGAAGAAGGCCTCGATCGCCACCACCGGCGGCATCAGGTAGATGAGCGAAGCGGCACGCGATACCTGGCCACGACGGATCAGGTAGAGCAGCAGCCCAACGGCGCCCATGGAAATGCCGAAGACCGACCAGGCCATGGCGAAGATCGCCTCCCCCGTCCAGTCGAAGCGCAGGTCCTCGAACGCAAGCGCCAGTGGCAGCGTCACCAGAAAAGCGCCGACAAACTGCAAGACAGCGATCGTCAGGAGGTCGCCCTGCTGCAGGTGGCGCTTCTGGTAGAGCGTGCCATAGGTGACCGAAAACATCGCGAGAAGGTTGACCATCACGGGGAAGCCCAGTCCTGCCAGTCCCTTCTCAAACGTGTCGAGAAGTTGCGGCGAGATGGCGATCAGGATGCCGACGAAGCCGACGACGATGCCGATCTTCTGGCGGGGGCGAAGCCGTTCGCTGATCAGCAACGGCGCCATGGCAGCCGTCAGCAGCGGCTGCAGCCCGGCGATGATCCCGGACAGCCCCGCCGGCACCCCCTGCCCGATCGCCCACCAGACGCCGGCCAGATAGAGGCCATGCAGGAAGACGCCGGAGAGCATCGCATACCCGGCCACCCTGCGGCTTGAAGGCCAGGTCGCGCCGACGGCGAGGCAGAGGCCGGTAAACGCGATCGCCGCCAGCGCATGGCGGGCCGCCATGAAGGTCAGCGGATCGGCATGCGCGACCGCGAACTTGGCGACCAGCCAGCCGGTGGACCAGAGAAGGACGAAGAGGGCCGGAGCCAGGCGGTCGAGCATGAAGGAGTCCCGGCAGACGGCAAGGAGGGAACGGCCTTCCTAGTCGCCGACCGGCGGCACGTCAAAGCAGAAATGCTGACAGCGAGGATCAGTCCGGTTGAGCAGGAAGAACCGGAGGGCGCGGAGCAGCGCCGGAGGTACCGGCCCTCAGGCGACCTTCGCCTGCAGCGAGAGCACGCGGCGGAAGCTGACGTCGAGCGTGTTGTAGGCAGCCTGCATCATGTCGAGATCCTGCAGATGGCTGACGGCGGCAATCGCTTTCATCAGTTCGCCGACACAATCGGCCACATCGCCGGGATCGGTCTCAAAGGCTTCGCGAACGAGCTCGTGGCCGACGCTCGGCGAGCCACCGATACTGCGGTAGAGGAGAAGCGACGCCTTCAGCATCTGGAAGCGAAAATCGGCGGCCTTGTTGTCGAGCGAGGGATGCTGAAGCTGCAGAAGTTGGACAGCCCGATTCTGTATTTCACTCATAATGCCCCCGTACTCAAAGACAGACCCAGACGCGCGAACAGTAGAAGCGAACCAGTATACAGGCCGTTAAAGAAACACGTTCGGGAGTTGCCATCCGCCGTGACGAGCGCCCGCCCGCAAGCCCGGCGCCAACTCCGTGTGATCCTGTCTCCCCGAAATGGGGAAACGGCATGCTGGTCGGGCAATCGCTGTTCCAGTCGGTACTGACCCGGCTGGACGAGGAAGGCAAACAGGATGAGGACGAGACGTACCAGCCCGCCTTCCGGCAGGCTGGGCTGAAGACGGCTTTCGTCGCCGCCACGACGGAGGCCGATACCGATTCGGAGGCGACGGGCCACGCCGCCCGAGACGCCTATCTCGACCTGCTGGCCGACATCCCGGAACCCGAAACGGAGCCGAGGGGTGAACAGGTGACGGAGCAGCCGGTCGAAGAACCGACACCACCGCACCTGCTCCGGCTTGCCGAAGCAGAGATTGCCGAGGAACTGGCCGTCAGCGAAACGGACACGGCCGAGACGCTGGCGGAAAAGCGGAGGCGGTTTGCCAAGGACAATCATCCGGACCGGGTGCCGGAGGCGCTGCGGGACAATGCGACGCTGAGGATGAAGACCGCGAACCTCTTGATCGACCGCGCCATGAAGGACCTCTACTGGCGCTCCTCCTGAGCAGACTTCTGGGCCGCATCTGCGGATGGCCTGCGGTTGAATTCGTAGAAGAGCTTGTAGGCGGAATAGATCCCGAGCGCGCCGACGATCATTCCCCAGACCGGCGCCCCGCTCCAGAATTCCAGGCCGGCCCAGCCGGCACAGACGCCGACGATCAGCAACCGGGCCCAGAGGGGCTTGTAGAAGGGATGGTCGAGGTCGATCATGTCGTCATTCTCCGGCCGCCTGGATTGGTGCACGCAGGGAGAGGATATCCTGATCTATGCGCTGAAACGCAAGCCCCAGATGCCCCTCGAAGACCAGTGCCGGCTCATCGGGCACTACGTCGAGCTGGGGCATGCCGGACAGGCGCACCACGTGGGTCTGCGCCAGTCCTTCCTCGACGCCCGCCCGCATCAGGTCGTAGTAGCGCATTCCCGGCCCGGTGATGTGGACCGGCATGTGGCCGTGCAGGCTGAGGAGACGCGACAGGCCGTTGCCGAGCGCAATACCCGCCTGCCGGAAAGCGAAGCCCGCCATCCGATGTCCCTGTCGCGCCTGCTGGGCGATCTTGTCCACCTCCGGCAGCGGAACGAACTTCGCCGGCACGGTGTCCACCGGCACCTCGAACGCCGTCCGCAGAACGGCATAAGACCCCGCATAGGCCTCGATGCAGCCGCGTGCCCCGCAGCGACAGAGCGCACCACCGGGAATATGCAGCATATGCCCGAAATTCGGCGCCGAGATTTCCGTCTCCCCGTCGCGGGTGATGCGTGCGATGCCGAGGCCGATACTGTGGCCGAGCGAAAGCGCCGCCAGCGACGCGGGGGCCTCGCCCTTGCGGGCGAGACGCTGCTGCAGCGCCTTTGCAACCAGCAGGGTTTCGTTGTTGAGGATGACCTTGCCGCCCCACTCGTCGCCAAGAGCCAGCCGGAAATCGACGGGATCGGCACCAAGCACGGGAGACCAGACGAGCACCGGCGCATCGGCGCTGACGAGACCCTTGCTGCTGATCGACACGAGGAGCACCTGCTCGCGGCCGATAGACGAACGCTCCACCGCACGCTCCAGCCCGGCGTTGATGGCCGCAATGAATTCCGGAGCCGCCCCTCGCCTTGCCTCGGCGAACCGATCGAGCAGTGTGCCGGCATAGTCGACGAGCGAATACTGGATCAAATCGGAGGAGACGATGACGGTGATGACGTAGCCGCAACCGCGCGTCTGGCTGAAGAGCACCCGCGGGCGGCCGCGCCCCGTAGCCGCCTGCTGCTCGCTCTTCTCGATGATCGCGCTGCGCTCGAGTTCGGCGGTGATGGCGGAGACGGTGGCCGAGGAAAGGCGGGTCGCTTCGGCAAGCTGCGTGTGGGAGAGCCTGCCGCTGCGCCGCAGAGCGGAAAGGACCAGCGCGCTGTTCTGGTGCCGGACCAGTTCGGTACTCGACTTGCCCAGCATCTACGCCTGCATCTCCCTCGGGTTCATCCTCCGATAGTCGAAGAGGCGACTTCACTCAATCCACCTCATTGACTCCCCGGAAAATCTCTGACAGTTAATTTCTCGACTGTCGAGAAAAAAGCGATCCTGCTTTGACTGGCAGCTAATCTGGCGGGGGGAGAGCACGGAAGGCTTTGGCCATCCGCCGTCATTCGGGAGGACATCATGAAGTCAATCGTCAAGCTGATGGCTGGTGCAGCCATCGTCGTCACAATGCAGACCGCCGCTCTGGCGCAGGAACTCGTCGTCGGCGTTTCCTGGTCGAACTTCCAGGAAGAACGCTGGAAGACCGATGAAGCCGCGATCAAGACCGCCCTCGAGGCAGCCGGCGCGAAGTACATTTCCGCCGATGCCCAGTCGTCCGCTGCAAAGCAGCTTACCGACGTCGAGTCGCTGATCTCGCAGGGCGCAAACGCGCTGATCGTCCTGGCGCAGGACAGCGACGCGATCGGCCCGGCCATCGAGAAGGCGACCGCGGAAGGTATTCCGGTTGTCGGCTATGACCGCCTGATCGAGAACCCGGAAGCCTTCTACATCACCTTCGACAACAAGGAAGTCGGCCGCATGCAGGCCCGCGAGGTCTTCAAGGTGGCACCCGAAGGCAACTACGTCTTCATCAAGGGCTCCTCCTCCGATCCGAACGCGGACTTCCTGTTCTCCGGCCAGATGGAAGTGCTGAAGGAAGCCATGGACTCCGGCAAGATCAAGAACGTCGGCGAAGCCTATACGGACGGCTGGAAGCCGGAGAACGCCCAGAAGAACATGGAGCAGTTCCTGACGGCCAACAATAACGAGGTGGATGCAGTCGTCGCATCGAACGACGGCACCGCCGGCGGCGCGATCTCCGCTCTCGACGCCCAGGGCCTTGCCGGTTCCGTGCCGGTGTCCGGCCAGGATGCTGACAAGGCAGCTCTGAACCGCGTCGCGCTCGGCACCCAAACGGTGTCTGTCTGGAAGGACAGCCGTGAACTCGGCAAGAATGCGGCCGAGATCGCTCTGGCTCTCGCCGGTGGCAAGACCATGGACGAGATCCCGAATGTCGAGACCTTCACGGGCGGCCCGAAGGGTGCCGAGATGAAGTCCGTCTTCCTCGCTCCGCTTCCGGTCACCAAGGACAACCTCAATGTTGTCATCGAAGCCGGCTGGATCAGCAAGGAAGAGGCTTGCCAGGGCGTGAAGGCCGGCTCGGTCGCCGCCTGCGACTAATCGCCAGCCGATAGCCAGGGAAGTCCCGGCGTTACAGCCCATCGCCGTAACGCCGGGATTTGTCATTGAAGGGGCGGTTCTCGACGATCCGCCCGCAGACGGCGCACTCCCGATTGGATGCAAGACGTCCCGGATGCGCTCAAGAGGTGGGGAACGGCAGGAATGGCCGATACGATGCATTCTACGACAACCGGCGGGCCGCGCCATGCGGATGCCAACCCGGTAACGCGCTTCTTCCGCGCCACCGAGATCGACACACGCCTTCTCGGCATGATCGGTGCGCTGCTGATCATCTGGCTGGGCTTTCACTTCCTGACGGGCGGGCTGTTCCTGACGCCCCGCAACCTGTGGAACCTGACCGTACAGACATCGTCGGTGGCGGTCATGGCCACCGGCATGGTGCTCGTCATCGTCACTCGCAACATCGACCTTTCGGTGGGCTCCATCCTCGGCTTCACCGGCATGATCATGGGCGTGATGCAGGCGCAGATCCTCCCGCAGCTGCTCGGTTTCAATCATCCCGCCATCTGGATCGTAGCGCTTGCGACGGGCCTGCTGGTGGGCGCAATGATCGGTGCATTGCAGGGATCGATCATTGCCTTCCTCGGCGTCCCCTCCTTCATCGTCACGCTGGGCGGGCTGCTCATCTGGCGTGGCGCCACATGGTTCGTCACCAGTGGCCAGACGGTCGCGCCGATGAACCCGACATTCCGACTGATGGGCGGGGGCACGGAGGGCTCGATCGGCGCCACCTGGAGCTGGATCGTCGGCCTCGTCGCCTGCCTTGCCATCATCGCGGCCATCATCAACGCGCGCCGGCAGCGCAAACGCTTTGCCTTCCCCCGCAAGCCTGTCTGGGCCGAGTACGTGATCGGTGCCATCAGCTGTCTGGTCGTTCTGGGTGTGGTGCAGGTGGCCAACAGCTACTACTGGCCCGTCGCCATTGCCCGCCGATACGCGGAAGCCAGCGGCATCGACTGGCCGGAGGGCGGCCTCCTGATCTCGCACGGCATCGCCATTCCCGTGCTGATCGCGATCGGCGTCGGCATCGTCATGACCTTCATCGCCACCCGCCTGCGGTTCGGCCGCTACGTCTTTGCCATCGGCGGCAATCCGGAGGCGGCAGAGCTGGCCGGCATCAAGACCCGCTGGGTGACCGTCCGCATCTTCGCGCTGATGGGCATGCTCTGCGCCATCGCCGCCGCCATCTCCACGGCCCGCCTGAACGCGGCGACGAATGCGCAAGGTGAACTGGACGAACTCTACACGATCGCGGCCGCCGTGATCGGCGGAACCTCGCTCTCGGGCGGCATGGGCACGATCGCCGGCGCCATGCTCGGCGCGCTGGTCATGCAGTCCCTTCAGTCCGGCATGGTGTTGCTCGGCATCGACACGCCGCTGCAGCGCATCGTCGTCGGTGCGGTCCTGGTGCTCGCCGTCTGGCTCGACACCGTCTACCGCGCCCGCGCCAAGTAACAGGAGTTTTCATCGTGACGGACCAACACACTCCGCTCGTGGAAATGCGGAATATTTCCATCTCATTCGGCGGGATCCATGCCGTTGAGAACGCGAGCATCGACCTTTATCCGGGCGAGGTCGTCGCCCTGCTCGGCCACAACGGCGCCGGCAAGTCGACCCTGATCAAGATCCTGTCGGGCGCCTATCGCCGCGATGCTGGCGAGATTCTGATCAACGGCGAGCCTGCCGACATCAAGAACCCGCGAGACGCCAAGAAATTCGGCATTGAGACGATCTACCAGACGCTCGCCGTTGCCGATAACGTCGATGCCGCCGCCAACCTTTATCTCGGCCGCGAACTGCAGACGGCCTGGGGCACGCTCGACGATGTCGCCATGGAAGCCAATGCGCGCAAGGTGATGGGGCGTCTCAACCCCAACTTCAAGCGCTTCAAGGAACCGGTGAAGGCGCTTTCGGGCGGCCAGCGGCAGTCGGTGGCGATCGCACGTGCGATCCTCTTCGACGCCCGCATCCTCATCATGGACGAGCCGACGGCAGCGCTCGGGCCGCATGAGACGGCGCAGGTGGGCGACCTCATCAAGCAGTTGAAGAAGGAAGGCATCGGCATCTTCCTGATCAGCCACGACATCCACGACGTCTTCGACCTCGCCGACCGCGTCTTCGTCATGAAGAACGGACAGGTGGTGGGCCATGCCCGCACAGAGGACGTGACCAAGGACGAGGTGCTCGGCATGATCATCCTCGGCAAGTGCCCGCCCGGCGCCACGCCTGGGCCGGGTGCAATGATGATGGCATGAATGGGGGGCTCTTCGGAGCCCCTTCCCTTTCTGCCCGCTCGTGTCACCACTCGATCGCGCTGCCGTCATAGGCGAAGAACCGCCCGCTCTGGGCCGGCTGCAAACCGTCCAGCACGTCGAGCAGCATCCGCGCCGAATGATCGGGGGACAGGCGCTCGCGCCCCGCGCTGTAAGGCTCCGACAACGGCGTCGTCACCGTACCGGGATGAAGCGCCGCAATCACCGCCTGCGGATGCGTCCGCGCCGCCTCGATGGCGGTGGTCCGGACGATCTGGTTGAGCGCCGCCTTCGAGGCCCTGTAGGAGATCCAGCCGCCGAGCCGGTTGTCGCCGATCGAGCCGACCCGGGCAGACAGGGTCGCGAAGACCGCCCGGCGATCGCGGCGCAGGAGCGGCAGGAAGTGCTTGAAGATGAGCGCCGGCCCGATCGCGTTGACGGCAAACTGCTTCGCCATCGCCTGCGGATCGAGCACGCGGATGGTTTTTTCGGGCCCGATGCCGTCGATCGTCAGAGCGCCCGTCGCGTCGAACACGAGATCGAACGGCGTGCCGTCACGCAGCCTTTCAGCGGCAGCGGCAATGGTGCCCTCCTCCGTCAGGTCGAGACCGTCGTCGCGGCGCGACAACGTCTCGACGCCGCCGCAGCCGGGCTCGTCCCGCAGCAGCTCCGCCGCGGCCGCACCAATCCCGCCGCTCGCGCCGACGACCAAGGCACGGTATCCCGATGGCAGAGACTTTATCCTTCCCCTTGGCATTGCCCGCTCGCCTTGACCGCAGACGCGGCTGCGGCCGCCTGACCGGCCTTATCATGACCCTGTACGAGGCGCTCCGGCCACCGGTTCAGGCGCGCGATCTATTTTCCGCGCCAACCAATCATGGGCATTGATGCCGGCCGCATCCTGGGTTAAGTACCAGCCATCGGAGCGGCGAGCGAGACTCGCCGGCGGTTAGCACCCGTAGCTCAGCTGGATAGAGTGTTGGATTCCGATTCCAAAGGTCACAGGTTCGAATCCTGTCGGGTGCGCCATTTACGTTTTGTTCAGCCTGGAGACATCGGTAACAGATTGTTCCTAAGACATGGGTGACAACCTCGTGCCGAACGGGTTGTCGATGGTTTGCAAGGTCCTCTGCTCCAGGTCGATGTATCCCAGATCATAATGCATGAAGCTGACGAGCCAAATGCCGTCGTCGACTTCCTTGATTCCGAGTTTTTGGCCGGCCAGCACGGTCGAGATATTTATCTTCTTGCGATAGATGCAGATGCGGCCGCAATTGGTGACCAGGGCCTCTCTGTCATGGAGAGGATAGTCGATCTCCGGCAGGCCGGTATAGCTGCGCGATGACCCCGTGTAGAGCTCGGCGGGAGCCTTCATTGCCAGCGCCTCATGCGGCCGTTCGGTATTGAATTCGCTGACGAATGCATCGAAGCGCGCTTGCTGCTGGAGAATGTTTTTGCCGGGCGGACGGGTGGCTTCCTTCTTCAGCGTCAGGTGCATGCGCTCATGCCGACCGTTCTGTTGGGGACAGCCCGGCCTGATGCGCTCGAGCGCGATGCCGAGCCGCAACCACCAGACCGACAGCTTCGAGAGATTGTAGAGCCCATTGGGACTGGCGAAAGGCAAACCATTGTCGCTCCGGATCGCTCTCGGCAGACCGTATTCGACAAACAGCCGGCGGAAGGCATCGAAGACCGCTGGTTCGCGCGTCGATTCAAAGGCTTCGCAGGCGAGGAGGTAGCGCGAGGCCTGGTCGGTCACCGTCAGCGGGTAACAGTATTGGCCGTTGCCGAGCTTGAACTCGCCCTTGAAGTCGGCGCACCAGAGATCGTTCGGCAGCAATGCCTGGGACAAAGCCGTTCCTCCGGCCCGGCAGCGTTGCCGTTTGCGGGCGTGCGCGACCAGTCCGTGCCGGTCGAGAACGGCATGGACAGTGCTTTTGGCCGGCACCCGCACGTCGCCGGCCAGGCGCTTTACCAGCAACTCTCGGATCTTGCGTGCGCCCCAGTGCGGTTTCTCCTTCTTGAGGCGCACGATCATCGCCTCGACTGGTTCGGGCAACTGATTGGCGTAACGCACCGGCCGACGCGATCGATCCGTCAGCGCCTCCAGGCCGTCTTCCTTGTAGCGGTTGAAGATTTTGTAGCCGGTCTTGCGCGAGATGCCGAACTCCCGGCACACATCGCTCATACCTTCGCCCTCCAGCAGCCGGGCGACAAAGCGTAGACGTTCCTCCATCATCGAAGTCTCTTTCCACGGCATCAACACCTCCCGCGAAAAAGCGGAAAGTGTTACCCATGTCTCCGGTACAAAACGTCACCTATCTCTCAGGTCGGGCATTCGAACATCCTCCGGTTAAGCTGCGTTTAGCGAAGCTCTACCGCGCGGGTTGAGCGTCCGACCTGAATCCGGCGATGCATGTGATCCTCGATGAGCCCTCATCACCTTTGCCGATGCTTTGAGAGTTGCGAGGCACGCAGGTGTCGGAAAGCGACCGGCACGGACGAGCATGACGTTTCGCAGGCATGCCGGGTGGATTGCGTACTATAAACTGCGTGATACTCTGTCCTTTATTTGGAGGACAGCGAGTGTCGGTCCTGGAAGGCTTGTTTCCCGAGGTGGCCGCGGGCGGATTTACTCGCATGGAGGCGAGGATCCAGTTCTATTCTCGCGTGCGGGCATTGCTCGAGCCCAATCACCATGTTCTGGAATTTGGCGCCGGTCGCGGCAAGTTCCATTATCTTGAAAGCGATCCCCTCAAGCGGATCACGGACATCAGCCGGATTCCCGCACGGTATGCACTGTTTGATGTCGATCCCGTTGTACTTGAGAACCCGACAAGCGAGGATCGACATGTCGCAGCCGTCGGCGAGAGCCTGCCTTTCGAAGACGATAGTTTCGATATCGTCCTCGCCTGGATGGTCCTGGAGCACATTACCGATCCCGACTTCTACGCCAGCGAACTGGGCCGAATTCTCAAGCCCGGCGGGTGGCTCTGTGCAGTGACGCCCAACAAGTGGGGCTACTTCTCCGTTGGTGCCCGGCTGATCCCGGAGCGGCTTCATGGGACTTTTCTCAGGCGGCTGGTGCCGCATAAGAAGGCCGAGGATGGCTTCGAAACAGTCTACAAGCTCAACACGCTGGCGGCGTTGGAACGACATTTCCCGGCACCTGACTTCTCTCACCACAGCTACTACTACGATCCCGGGCCGGGATATTTCGGAAGGTCGATGACGCTGGCGCGAATTATCAGGGCCTAAATTACCTCGTGCCACATTCCTGCTGCCACACCTTTTCGTTTTCGTGCAGCGAAGAAGCTAGAGATCGAGTATCTCGGCTATGGAAGGGAGCGGGGCATTCAATATCGTGTCCCACCGATTGGCAGGACCTTTCGTTGTTCCCTCTGCCTCACTCTCGTCAAGCGGCGGTATGCACCTGCTCGATCCATTTTCCGCCGAGATCCCGCAGCGTTCGGCAAGGCGAGAGCGCCGGCAGTTCAGCGGCCTGGCTCGCTGCAGGCTAGGCGGCGTGCGGGCGGGCGCGGACTGGCCTCCATTGATAACGGGCGCCATGACCACTACTTCCATCCTGATGTCTAGGGTCGGACGCATGCGGGTCGAATGGGAGTAGGAATGAACAGAAAGCGTGCCCGCGTTACCTTGGCGGCGTGTCTGCTCGTCTGTGGCGCGGCCAGCGCTGGGGCAGTGGAGGTGGAGAGCTTCGGCTTTCCCTATGCCCATGGACGCTTCGAAAGGTTCACCAATGTCACGGAGTCGGAGATCGGCGAAGCAGCGGCCCTTCGGATGGAGGAGCGCTATCCGCAGGTAAGGGAGACACAGCTCTTTTGCGTCGGCCTGTCCGGGCCCCTCCTGGCCTACATCGATGGGGTATTCTATGCACTCAACGAAAAGGCAGGGCGGCAAGGTGCCTACGTGACGACAGATGCAGGCCGGGCGGATGTACTCGACATCAACAGGTCGCCTTCACCGCTGGCTGGCGATTACCTTACCATTCTCGCCCTGGCGAGAAACGCCGGCGAAGCCTGCCAGACACTTTTCCAATAGCGCCGGCGCGTGTCTCAAGGCAGTAGCCGGAGATTGTTTAATGCCTCGGGTGGCGTGCACTACGGACTTCCTCATATGGCGCCGCTTCGATCTGGCTCTCAGCTGCTCGGCTGGTGTGGTGTCTTCTGCCAGAAGAAGGGTTTCGCCCGCAATTCCATGACCGCTTTCCACGAGGCGATGGAGGTCAGCAGCCAGTAGAGCGGAACACCTGTCCAGCGCATGCCGACTTGTCGCTGCTCGTCATCCGTCATCGCCTTGATGCCGAGCGTGACGAAGATCAGGTAGCTGCCGAAGATGTTGACCGCATCGACCACGAAGAGCATCAGCACCCGTGCAGGGATGTCCTCTGCGGGCGCCGCTAGCATGGCAAACGCACCCTCGACCAGGAAGACGAAGATCAGCGGATGCAGGAGGGATGACAGGAGCATGCCGCCGATCAGCAGCTGGAAGATGAGGACGTTGCGCAGGCCCATCTGCGCAACGAGCCTGCCGGGCTGGCGCATCAACACCAGCCAGGTCTGCACCCACCCCTTGAACCAGCGCGTCCGCTGCCCCATCCATACCGCACGCGTGGTCGGCGCATCCTCCTGCGTCGGCCGTTGAAGCACATTGGCGCGATAGCCGAGGCGAAACAGCCGCAGCCCGAGATCGGCATCCTCGGTCACATTGAACGGGTCCCATCCGCCGACCTCTCGCAATGCCGCGACGCGGAAGTGATTGGAAGTCCCGCCGAGCGGGATGGGCATACGGTGACTGGCAAGCCATGGCAGGAGGGCGCGAAAGAGGGCCGAGTATTCGAGCGCGAAAAGTGCACTGATCCACGACGCCTTCGCATTACTGATCACGAGCGGTGCCTGCAGGCAGACGACCTCGGCGGGAAGTTCGCAGAAGCGGGAGTAGGCTTCGCGCAACTGGCCGGGGTGCGGCCGGTCCTCCGCGTCGTAGATCACCAGGAAGTCGCCACTGACACCGTTCAGAGCATAGCTGAGCGCCTTCGGCTTGGTGCGTGGTGCCGCCGGTGGAACCTCGACGATCTCGAAGTTCGCCGGCAGCGTCTGGGCTCGCAGCGCGTCGATCGTTTCCCGATCATCCGCTTCGCAGACAAGCTTGATGTCGAGCAGCGGAGACGGCCAGTCAATCCGCTTCAGGCCGTCCACCAACTGCCGGGCGATGGCCGCCTCCCGGTAGAGGGCGACCAGGATGGTGTAGCAGGGCAGGGGACCGGTGACGTCGCGCACCTGAGTTTCGTGTCTCTGCCTGTGGTGCAGAAGCGCCATGATCCTCAGGATGAGCCCGAGGAGGTAGAGATAGGAAAGCGCCGGGTGGAGGGACGAAAAGAATAGTCCCGGCGCAGTCAGGGCGCAGGCGACGAGCGTCGCGGTCAGCAGTCCAGCAACAAAACCCTGTCCTCCCATCAGGACGATCCGCGCCGAAAGGTCCTGCCGCTGATCGAATAGCTCTCCGACGGTGTGACGAATCCTCCTGAGCGCTCCCGCCTCCCATACCGCGGCGCGCAGGGCGGTTGGTGTGGTGACGACAAGCCCCTCTCGCAGCGATGGCCGGTGCGCGAGGGTCGCTGCGAGATCGCCGAGGCGTGCCGCCCGGGGGATCACTGCCATCTGCGGCGCCTGTCGTTGATGCTGCAGCCGGATCATGGTGGGGCGACGCAATTGCGTGTCGGCATGCTCGCTGTCGACGACGATCGCGCTGTCGATCCTCTCCAGGAAGGGGAGTCGCAGGAACCGCGCCATCGCGCCATAATAGGCGTTCTCCTCTATGCCCGGATGGTGGAGGAGTTCCTGCTCAAGGCTGGTTCCGTGGTTTCGTGCCTTGGCGGCAATGGCTTCTACCAGTGGCTTGGAGAAACCGAGGGACTGCAGTGCGGCCGCTTCGCCGGCTGGCGCCGGCGCCGCGTCAAGATCCCGTTGCGCCGCCGTCTCCGGCACCCGGCCGTCATGGCCGGCGTCTCCGCCCCGAAGCGAAGGCGCTTGCGAATATTCCCCCAGACGCATGACTCTGTTACACCGTCCTGCCGCCCTGTCCCGAAATGGATCATAGACATGCCCGCATTGCTTACATCCCTCAGAAGGCAGGGGATATTTCTCCTTTGGGTTGTCCTGGGGTGTGGCCTCGCCTTTGCCCCCGCGCACGAGGCAGCGGCGCAGGATACGGAACTGCCGGTGCTCTTCGATGCGCGCGAACGCCTGCCGCGCCCGGATCTCTCTAGCCTGCTGCGGCTGCGGATCCTGACGACTGCCGATTTTCCGCCCTTCAATTTCGCCGATCAGACCGGCCGCCTTACCGGCTTCAACGTCGATCTTGCCCGTGAAATCTGTCTCGAACTGAAGATCGAAAGCCGCTGCCAGATCCAGGCACTGCCTTTTGAGGAGCTGGAAGAGGCTTTGGCGAACGGTAACGGCGATGCGGTCATGGCCGGGGTAGCGGTGACGGCGGAACGCCGCGAGTCATTCTCCTTCTCGCGTCCCTATCTGATGATCCCGGCGCGTTTCGCCCGCCATGCTGACCGCGATCTGGGGGAATTGGACGGGAACGCGCTTGCCGCGCGGACCGTCGGCGTGGTGAACGGATCGGCCCATGAAGCCATGCTCAAGGCCTTCTTCCCGCGCGCTATCCCCGTGCTGTTCGCCGACCAGAATGCGCTGCTCGACGCCCTGAAGGATAACAAGGTCGCCGCCGTCTTTTCCGACGGTCTGAGGCTGCCCTTCTGGATTGCCGGTGAGGCCTCCGCAAACTGCTGCCGCCTCTACGGCGGATCCTACTTGTCGGAGACCTTCCTGGGGGAAGGAGTGACGGTGATGCTGAAGAAGGACGACGACACCCTGCGGGATGCCTTCGATCACGCGCTGGCAACGCTATCCCGCAACGGCCGCCTGCAGGACATCTACCTGCGCTACTTCCCGCACGGGCTTTACTGAGCGCCGGAGTATATTCCTACTGGCTTGCCCAGATGATCCTGGCCACCCATTCGATCTCCGCCATCTCGAAGGTGCGGTTCGGATGGTCGGGATTGAGCGAGGTCAGCTCGATGCTGCGCGGCGTCTGCCGCAGCAGCACCTTGGCCATCACCTCGCCGTCCCGGGTCTTCACCACGACGCGGTCTCCGCGGCGAACCTGCGCACCCGGCTCGACGATCAGCACGTCCCCGTCGCGGTAGAGCGGCACCATGGAATCGCCCTGGACCTCCAGAGCATAGACACCGGCCTTTCGCGACGGGGAGGCGGGGAAATCCACCACGTCCCATCCCTGGCCGGCTGGAAAGCCGCCATCGTCGAAGAAGCCGCCGGCGCCGGCCTGCGCGAAGCCGAGCAGGGGGATCGAACCGGCCTGCGGCGGAAAGCTACCCGTCGGGACGTCGGATCGTGCCTGGCCTGGCAGCGAACTCAGAAACTGGTCGATCGTGGCGCCCGTGGCCTCCAGCACCTTGGCGATCGACTCGGTCGAAGGCCATCGCAGCCGCCCGTCGGGCCCCAGTCGTTTGGACTTGTTGAACGATGTCGGATCCAGGCCTGCCCGGCGCGCCAGACCCGAAGGCGTCAGCTTGTGACGGGCGGCGAGTGCATCGATCGCACCCCAGATCGTGTCGTGTGACAGCATGACGATACATACTCCGGCGGATCGTCGTGGGCCTTGCGCCCCGAACCGTCTCGCCATCCAAAGGCATGGCGCACCGGGATGCCTTTTCGGAGCACATCCCGGCGCAGGCAGCCATACGGCCACTGACAACAGATTAGCGAAACGGAAGTCCCGGGTAAAGGGAAGGAAGGAATAAAATCCTTTCCCTAGGCCACCATCGGCATGTTGATCCTGCTGAGCTTGATCACCGCCTGGGTCCGGCTGTCGACATTGAGCTTCAGGAGGATGGCAGAGACATGCGCCTTGATCGTCGCCTCCGAGACGCCGAGTTCATAGGCGATCTGTTTGTTGAGGAGGCCTTCTCCCAGCATGGCCAGCACGCGGCTCTGCTGCGGGGTCAGTGTCCTCAACCGCTCGAGCAGTTCGCTCACGCCCGGATCCTCATCCGAGACCGGGAGCGGAACGTCAGGTGCCCATATGTCGCCCTCCAGCACCGCATTGATGCCGGCACGAATGTCGTCGAGGCCGGAGGACTTGGAGATGAAACCCGAGGCGCCCAGTTCGAGCGCCCGCCGGACCGTGTTTCCATCGTCGGTCGCCGATACGATGACGATCGGCAGTGCCGGAAACTCTGCCCGGAGCGACATCAGCCCGGAAAAGCCGCTCACACCCGGCATGGCGAGGTCGAGAAGCATTACATCCGCCTCGGGATTGTCGCGTGCGGCCTTGCGGGCTGCCTCGAAGTCCCCGGCCTCGATGATCCGGCGCTCTTCGCCTAGGTCGTGGACCGCCTGTTTCAGCGCGCCCCGGAAGAGCGGATGGTCGTCGGCTATGAGGATCGTCAGTGTCTGCATTCCACGCCCCCTCCCAAGAGCCTAGTCGCATATTTGCATACAGTTTACGCGGGCCGGGCTCCGGAAACAATAGCCCTCTTCTTGTGGTGGAGAATCTGGGTGCGGCGCTCAGGTCCTCTGGGGCGTTTGCTCGGCATTGTCGCGCTCCGTCGTGAACTCCTCGATGATCTCCATGAAGCGTCGCATGAAGCGCTCCATGATGGAAAGGCTCTGCTCGATCTCGGCCTCTCCCGGCAGGGCATTCTGGGAAGGCTGGGCGTCAAGCCGCTTCTCCAGCGCGGTCACCCGCTCGCCGAGCAGGTCGAGTTCCTTTTCGTAGGCGGCCCGCTCGTCGGCCGCCATCCGGCAGACCAGGTTGCCTTCCGCCTCGCGGCAGAGCGACACCGCACCGGTTTCCCGGTCGAGCCGGATGAAGCCGCTCTCGGTTCGCTCCAGCTGGAAGCGCGATGGGTCCGTGTCCTGGGCATAGGCGTATGCGGGCAGGGCCAGGGGCAGAAGGATCCAGAACAGTCTTTTCATTTAGCTTCCCTTTCCTGCGGTGGACAAGCCGGTCTCTTTGCGGCAAACCGCCGGTCAGCAATCGACGCGTTTCCGAAAGCGGCCCATGAACACTATCGTCTATAAGATCGTTCCGCGAGCGCTTTGGCAGCAAGCCAGGCAAACAGGCGTTTTTGAAGGCGCACCCGTCGATCTGCAGGACGGCTTCATCCATTTCTCCACGGCCTCGCAATGCCGCGAAACCGCCCGGCGTCATTTTTCCGGCATGGACGACCTGCTGCTCGTCGCCATCGATGGTGATGCGTTTGGGGAGGCGTTGAAGTTCGAGCCTTCCCGCGGTGGTGATCTTTTCCCGCACCTCTACGCCCGGCTTCCGATGGATGCCGTATTGTGGGAGCGCTCCCTGCCGGTCGGCGACGATGGGCTGCATATTTTTCCTGAGGAGGTCGTCTGATGTTCGGCCCCGTTACCGACCTGGCACGTCAGGCGCTCTTCCTTCTTGATCCGGAAACGGCCCACGGCATGTCGATCGCGGCACTGAAAAGCGGGGTCGTCCCCTCCTGTCGCGTTCCGGAGGACCCGCGCCTCGCCGTGACGGTTGCCGGAATAGGCTTCCCCAATCCGCTTGGAATGGCGGCCGGCTACGACAAGAATGCCGAAGTGCCGGACGCGCTGTTGAAGCTCGGCTTCGGTTTTGCGGAGGTCGGGACCGTGACACCGAAGCCGCAGGCAGGCAACGAAAAGCCGCGCATCTTCCGCCTCGCTGACGACCGGGCGGTGATCAATCGGCTCGGCTTCAACAACGAGGGGCATGAGGCGGCCTTCGCACGCCTTTCCGCACGCAATGGGTCCGGCGGCATCGTCGGCGTCAATATCGGCGCGAACAAGGACAGCGCCGATCGCGTGGCGGACTATGTCGCCGGCATCAGGCGCTTCTATCCGGTCGCGAGCTATTTCACGGTCAACATCTCCTCGCCCAACACACCCGGCCTGCGCGACCTGCAGGCCCGCGGCAGCCTGAAGGCGCTGCTCGAAGCCGTCCTTGCGGCCCGCGCGGAGGAGGCATCCAGGGTCGGTCGCTCGCTGCCCGTATTCCTGAAGATCGCTCCCGATCTGACCGAGGAAGGGCTCGATGATGTTGCGGCCGAAGCCCTGGCACACGATCTAGATGGCCTGATCATCTCCAACACGACGCTCTCCCGCGATGGTCTGACCGATCGTCGACATGCCGCGGAATCAGGCGGGCTGTCGGGCGCCCCGCTCTTTCGCCTGTCCACGGCCGTCCTCGCGAAGATGCGGCAGCGCGTGGGAGCGGCACTCCCGCTGGTGGGGGTCGGGGGCGTCGGAAGTGCCGAAGATGCCATGGAGAAGATCCGTGCCGGTGCGGACCTTGTGCAGCTCTATTCCTGCATGATCTACGAAGGTCCCGCCCTGCCGGCTCGCATCCTGCGCGGCCTGTCCGACCTGCTCGATCGTGACGGGGCCGGCTCCATCCGCGACCTGCGTGATAGCCGGGTGGATCACTGGGCGGCGATGAAGCTCTGAGCCGTCTTGCGCGGCACCATGGCGGCGAGAAACACCCCTCGCATCAGCAGGAACAGGTTGAGGGCCGCCCACAGGCCGTGATTGGCATAGGCCGGCACCAGTGTCAGCAGCGCCAGGCAATAGGCGGCGAATGACATCAGCATCATGTTGCGCATCTCCCGCGACCAGGTGGCGCCGATGAAGACACCGTCCATCTGGAAGGCGAGCGCTCCGGCAAGGCCGGTCATCGCGGCCCAGGGAAGATAGGCGATTGCGATTTCCCGCACCTCCGGCGATGTCGTCAGCAACTGGATGATCGGCTGGCCGAACAGCAGGAAGAAGGCAGCAAGGACGCCTGCCATGGCGAAGGACCAGACGGCCGTGAGCTTGATGGCACGGCGGAACGACGGGCGATAATTGGCGCCGACGGCCCGCCCGGACAGTTGCTCTGCAGCGCCCGCGAGCCCGTCCAGGAAGAATGACGAGAGCATGAAGATGTTCATCAGCACGGCGTTGGCGGCGAGCGTCACCGCACCGAAGCTTGAACCGACCTTCGTCAGGAGCGCGAAGGCGCCGTTGAGGACCAGCGAGCGGATCAGGATGTCGGCATTGAGCTGGAAGAGCTGCTTCAGCTTGTACCGGTCGAGGAGGTCTGCCTTGGTCGGCCGCGAACCAGGCGAGAACCTGCGTATTACCAGCGCCAGGCCGACGGCGGCCGCCAGCACTTCGGCCGCAGCCGTTCCCCATGCCACCCCCGCAACGCCCCAGCCAAGCCACAGGCCCAGGATGATCGAAAGCAGGATGTTCGTGCCGTTCAACAGGATCTGCAGCGCCAGGCCGAACTTTGGCTGGCCGCGGCCGAAGACGAAGCCGAGGATGGCGTAGTTGAGAAAGGTCGCCGGGCTGGAGATGACGCGGATGGCGAAATAGTCCCGGACGACCGCCTGGACTGACCGATCGTCCGTCATTAGGTCGGGCGCTGCCCAGAGGATAACCGGCGCAAGCGCCAGCATCAGGGCGCCGAGCGAAAGCGCGCTGAGTGTGGCCCGCCAGAACACCGCCTGCAGTTCGCGCTCGTCGGCGCGTCCGAACGCCTGTGCGGCCAGTCCCGTCGTCGCGGTCCGGAAGAAGCTGAGGCTGCCATAGATGAGATCGAAGAGGATCGCGCCGATCGCGAGGCCGGCCAGCGCTTCAGCCTGGCCAAGGCGGCCGACGACTGCGGTATCGGTCAGCCCGAGCAGCGGCGTGGTCAGGAAGCCGAGCGTCATCGGCACCGCGATCGAAAGCACCAGCCCATGCGTGACCTCGAAGGGTCGCGACACGGCGGGCTGAGGCCTCGAGGCCGGCTCCATCAGGCCGACAACACCATTGCCCAATAGGGCCGGGATGAGGGGGATTGCGCGACCGCGACACCGACGCCGCTGAAGGAGCCCAGCATGTTCTTCAGGTGGCGCTGGGAATCGATCCAGGCCTGCACGGCGTCATCCACCGACCTCTGGCCGCTTGCGATGTTCTCTGCCGCAGGAAGCGGCACGTTGCGGCGCTTCATCCGGCTGGCGAAGTTGTCGCCCATGCCGATCAGGTGCGTCATCTGCTCTGCCTTCGCCATGCGCACGGCCTGCTCGGCGGCGGCGGCGCGCGCAGGCGCCTTGGCAGATAGCGCCGGAAGCCCCTGCTGGGCGCGCACGCGGTTGACCAGCGGCAGGGCCGCATCTGTCTCGTCCTCGACGCCGGCGACTGAGTCGGGTTTCAGAACGCTGGAGCATCCGGTTGCGAGGAGGCCGCAGCCCGCGAGCACCAGGAAGCTCCGTCTCGGAAGCGAATTTTCCAGTGTCATGTCAGCGCCTGTAGCTGAGGAGCCGCAGGATGATGAAGGCCGGGATGACGATCGTGGCACCGAGGATCAGGTAGTCGCCGACGCGCCCGAGCGCATGGAAGCCCTGGTACCAGAGGTCGAGCACGAAATTGCGGATTCCGTAGACGATATCCCACGGGTCGACGCCGAATATGGCCATCACGAAACCCACGATGAGTGATACGACGATGAGTTTGACGATCGTGCGCCCCGGCGTATCGCCGAGAAGCCGGTTGACCCCGTCCGACATGCTTTCAGTCTCCGTTTGGCGGCAGGAATAGGCGGCATCGACGCGCGTCGCAAGCCCGTTCTCCACCGCCCGATGCCGCCCCTTCAAATAGAACTTGAGTTTTTTTGTGACTTCGGCCAATAACCCGCACCCCTCCAGGAGCACCCATGCCGCCCGCCCAGCTTTCTTCCGGTGATGCCATCGCAGATCGGCGCATGGACTATGCCCGGATGCTATTCGACGGTGGCGACCTGCAGGCGGCGCTCGAACTGGTGGAGCAGGCTGTCGAACTGGTGCCTGCCTGGGCTGCTGGCTGGTTTCGTCTTGGTGAGTACCGGGAGAAGGCAAGCCTCGTCGAACATGCGGTGGAGGCCTTCCGGAAGGTCCTCGCGATCGAGCCGCAGGATATCTTTGGCGCACGCCTGAAGCTGGCACTTCTGGGGGCCGAGGAGGTTCCTGAACATCCGCCCAGCCGCTATGTCGAAAGCCTGTTCGACGGGTATGCGGACCGCTTCGAGACCGCTCTTGTGGAAAAGCTCGGTTACAGCGTCCCGGCAAGGCTTGCGGAGATGCTGGTGACTGCGGCGCCCTATCGGCTGGCCGTGGACCTTGGCTGCGGCACCGGCCTGATGGGCCTTGAGGCTCGCCCCATGACCAGGCGTCTGGAAGGCTTTGATCTGTCCCTTAACATGATCGAGAAGGCGCGGCAGAAGCACATATACGACCACCTCGCCCAGGCAGATATCAGCCTCCTGGCGGACCGGACGACACTCTTTTCGGATGTTCTCGCCCGTCATCGCGCCGATCTCGTCATGGCGGCCGATGTCCTCATCTATCTGGGCTCGCTCCAGACTGTCTTTCCGCTCGTTACGGAATTGCTTGCTCCGGGGGGCCTCTTTGCCTTCTCGATCGAAGACGCCGGAGTCGATGAAGGCTTCGTGCTGCGCGACTCCCTTCGCTATGCGCATTCGGAAGACTACATCCGTCAGCTTTTGGACCTCCATCACCTCCGCCTGCTTGAGATCCAGCGCATCGACCTTCGTCACGATCGCGGCAAGCCGGTGGGCGGCATGCTGTTTCTGTCGCAGAAGCAGTAACGAACCAACATTTTCTTTCGTTTTGCGGTGTTCACTGCTGCAGCCGTTGAACAGGGTGCGCCAACGATTTATTGCATTGCAGCATCCACGCATTCCAGAGGTCCAGGATTGGCTCAGCAGAAGCAGGCGCAGAGGCGAAGCCTCGGCTTCTACAGCGCAGACCCTTCGCAGCATACGCTGCTGGAGGATAGCCAGGGCTTGGCCACCGGCGCCCTCGTCGCCGGCCTTGGCTTCTATCTGCTCAATCATGTCGGCCTGCTGACGGGAGGTACGGCGGGAGTGGCCTTCCTGCTCCACTATGCGTTCGGCATCTCGTTCGGCCTGCTGTTCTTCATCGTCAACCTGCCGTTCTATTATCTCTCCTTCCGGCGTCTCGGCCTCGGCTTCTCGTTGAAGACCTTCATCGCCATTGGCCTCGTCTCGGTGGTCACGGAGATCGAGCATCGCTTCCTGCTGATCGAATACCTCCATCCCGGCTGGGCAGCCATGCTTGGAGGGCTCCTGTTAGGATACGGACTGCTCGCCCTTTACAGGCACCGGGCCTCGCTCGGTGGGGTCGGAATCCTGGCGATCTACATTCAGGATCGTTTCGGCATTCAGGCCGGGCTGGTGCAACTCGCCTTCGATCTCTGCGTCATGATCTGTGCCTTTGCTGTCGTTTCCCCTGCAACCGTGGCATGGTCGATCCTTGGTGCGGTGGTGCTCAACGTCTTCCTGACGATCAACCATCGCTCCGACCGGTATATCGTGGTGCGCTGATGGCAAATGCTGACGGGCAGAAGACACCGGTGGGGTTCTGGGCATCGGCCTCCGATCGCCACTCGATAGCGGAGGACATCCAGGGGATCGCAGCCGGTTCGATGCTGGCGGCCCTCGGCGTCACCATGCTCGCGTCGGCGCAACTGCTGATCGGCGGCACGGCCGGGCTCGGGTTCCTCCTGCGCTATTCCACGGGCTTGAGCTTCGGCCTCGTCTTCTTCTCGCTCAACCTTCCCTTCTACTGGCTTGCCTATCGCCGGCTGGGTCTCGCCTTTACGGTCAAGACGTTCTCGGCGGTTGCCCTCACATCGGTTCTCACGGAAGTGCTGCCGGCCTTCATCACCTTCGAGACCCTGCATCCCGTGGTCGCGGCCTTGTTCGGCGGTCTTCTGATCGGGACAGGGATGCTGGCGCTGTTTCGCCATCGGGCGTCGCTCGGCGGCTTCGGCATACTCGCTCTCTACCTGCAGGAGCGTGCCGGGTGGAGGGCAGGGTTCGTGCAGCTGGCGCTCGACCTTCTGGTTCTGGCACTCTCCTTCTTCGTCGCCACGCCCTTCGTGATCGTCTGCTCCATCGTGGCGGCCGCGACCCTGAATCTTACGCTGGCGATCAACCATCGCACGGACCGCTACATCGTCCGGTGATCTGCCTAGATGGCAGCCAGCCTCGCCATTGCCCGCTTTTCGCGCCGCCGCTGTACTGAGGAGGGAATGTTCATCGCCTCCCTGTACTTGGCGACGGTGCGCCGTGCGAGGTCGACGCCACCCTTCTTGAGGGAAATCACGATGTCGTCGTCCGAGAGAATGGCATCGGCGCTCTCCTGATCGATCAGCGCCCGGATGCGGTGGCGCACAGCCTCCGCGGAATGGGCGTCGCCGCCATCCTCGGTGGAGCCGATCGATACGGAGAAGAAATACTTCAGCTCGAACATGCCTCGCGGCGTCAGCATGTATTTGTTCGAGGTCACCCGGCTGACTGTGGACTCGTGCATCTTGATCGCCTCTGCGACCGCCTTGAGGGTGAGCGGTCGCAGGTGGTCCACGCCATGCACGAGGAAGGCGTCCTGCTGCCGCACGATTTCCGTTGCCACCTTCAGGATGGTCTTTGCCCGCTGGTCGAGGCTACGGGTCAGCCAGTTCGCATTCTGCAGGCATTCGGCGAGGAAGTCCTGCTCTTGTCCGTGCTTGGCGCAAGATTTCGAGACCGACTGGAAGTACTGCCGGTTGACCAGTACGCGGGGCAGGGTGTCCGGATTAAGTTCGACCATCCAGCCTCCGGTCGAGCCGGGTCGAACGACAACGTCGGGTGCAACGGGTTCGGCGGCGTGTCGCTCGAAGCTGTCGCCGGGCTTCGGGTTCAGCGTGCGGATCTCCGCCAGCATGTCGAGAAGGTCTTCCTCACTGACACCGCAAAGCCGGCGGAGCGAGGTGAAATCTCGGCGGGCGAGCAAATCGAGATTGTCGACAAGCAGCTTCATGGCAGGATCGAGACGATCGCGCTGCTTCAGTTGGATAGCCAGGCATTCGCGCAGTGACCGCGCCATCACGCCGGGCGGATCGAGCGTCTGCAGCGCCGTCAGCACGGCTTCCGCCTGTTGCCGGTCCACGCCCAGGCGCTCGGCAATGTCCGCGGTGGACCCGGCAAAATATCCCGCCTGATCGACGGCGTCGATGAGATGTTCCGCAATCAGGCGCTCGGTCGCGCTCTTCAGCAGGAACGGAACCTGCTGACCCAGGTGCTCAGCAAGCGTCACCGGAGCGGAGGCGAAATCCTCCAGGTCGTAGTCGCCGCCGGACTGCGCTCCCGTCATCGATTTCCACTGGCCGAGCAGTTCGGGCACATCGGCCTTCTCTGCAGGCCGGTCGTCTGGGAAGACGTTCTCAAAGCCCTGATCGATTTCCTGCAGTCGCGCAGCAGCAACCTCGGGCCGGCTTTCGTACCAGTCATCGGCCGCGTCGGAGCTTGCGGGTCTCTCGTCGTCCGCCCCGTCCTGCTCGTTGCGCGTAGCCCGCTGTTCGGCCGATCGCGCGTCGCCGGTTTCATCTGTCTCCGAGGAGGCGAGATCGAGGAGCGGGTTCTTTTCGATTTCAGTAGCGATGAACTGGTTGAGTTCGAGATGCGTCATCTGCAGCAGTTGGATGGACTGCAGCAATTGCGGCGTCATGACCAGTGACTGGCTCTGGCGCATAAGAAGGCTGGCGGACAAGGCCATGCGGACGCAAACTCCCTACCGATCGACATTCCGGCGTCCGGATGTCGACTTGGCCCAAAAATTGCTTTTTTGAATGGTTTGGTCAAGCGGTCCGGATCGACCGCGACAGATTGCGCCTCAGAGCGTGAACTTGTCGCCCAGGTAGAGGCGGCGGACATCGGGATTGTTGACGATATCCTCGGCCCGGCCGTGCGTCAGCACCTCGCCCGCATGGATGATATAGGCACGGTCGATGAGGCCCAGCGTTTCCCGGACGTTGTGGTCGGTGATCAGGACCCCGATGCCGCGGGCGGTCAGGTGGCGAACGAGGTTCTGGATATCGGACACGGAAATCGGGTCGACGCCGGCGAAGGGTTCGTCCAGCAGCATGAAGGCTGGATCGGTCGCAAGCGCCCGTGCGATCTCGAGGCGCCGTCTTTCGCCGCCGGAGAGCGCAACGGCTGCCGATTTCCGGAGGTGGCCGATATGGAATTCCTCCAGCAACTCGTCCAGCTTGCGCTCGCGCTTCTCCTTGCTCGGCTCGTGAACCTCAAGGACCGCGCGGATGTTCTGCTCGACCGTCAGGCCCCGGAAGATCGACGCCTCCTGCGGCAGATAGCCGACTCCCAGGCGCGCACGCCGATACATGGGCATCGTGGTCACCTCGTTGCCGTCGATGGCGATCATGCCCTCGTCGACCGGCACGAGGCCGGTGATCATGTAGAAGCATGTCGTCTTGCCGGCACCGTTCGGGCCCAGCAGCCCCACGGCCTCGCCACGCCGCACCACGAGCGACACTCCGTTGACGACCCGGCGCGTATCATAGGTCTTGGACAGCCCGTGGGCGACCAGCGTGCCTTCGTAGCGAGTCTTGTCCTTCACCGCGAACGGCTGGCGAGGGGACGGCTTGCGCGCCGCCAGTCTGTTTAGGAGGGGAAGTTTCACACTGCTTCCGTCGTTACTGCTGCTGCTGCCGCGACTTCGGATCGAGCAGGATCTCGACGCGTCCGCCGCAGGCATCCAGCCGTGCTTCGCCGGTTTCCATATAGACGGTAAGCTTGCAGCCCTTGAAGACATTCGGGCCTTCGGAAAGCACCACCTGGTCGCCCGTCAGGATGAACGTCTGGGACGGCATGTCGAACTCGCCCTTGTCGGCGGTCGCCTGCTGCGTTCCGGAGTTGAGCAGGACCTTGTTGTCCAGATAGATCTTCTCGATGTCCGCATTGCCTCCGGTCATGGAGGCGCCTTCACCGGTGTAGAGCACGGTCATCTTGCCGGCGCGCATCGTCGTTGTCCCTTGGACGACCTTCACATTGCCGGTGAAGTAGGCCTTCTTCTCCTGCTCCTTGATCTCGAGCTGGTCGCTCTCGATCTGGATCGGTTCGTCATTGGAAAGCCGCATCCCATCCATCTGGCTGGTCGTCGCCTGGGCGAAGGCCGGACAGACGGCCGCAAGCAAAAGCAAGCTACCCACGATCATGGAAACGGATGTCTGGGAACGTCGACGAACGGTCATGGTGCCGGCTCTAACTGCCTCGGTTGCGGATGGCGGCGGCTTCGATGTTGACCCGAACCTGTCCCGCGAATGTGATGGTTCGCCCCTTATCCGTTATCTTGAGGGACTGTGCAACAATGGACGCCTGCTCGGTGTCGATTGCCACCGGATCGTCGGTGTTCAGCGTCCCCGCGACAACATCGAGTTGCGCCGACTGAAACTTCGCCGTGGTCCCGTTGCTGAGATTGACGTCGAACGGGGCCGTCAGTTCCATGCGGTCGGTCCCGCGGTCGAAGATGCCTTCCGTCGCGACGACACGCGCAATCGTATTGACGTTCAACGGAACCGCGGCCTTCACGTCCTCGAGCGTAATCATGTTCGGGTTGGCGATATCCTGCAGCGCCCGCACCGCCGTCATCGAATAGCTGATGCCGTCATCGTTGCGACCCGCAATCGCCGGTCGCTCCATGACGATCTTGCCGTCTTCGATGCGGGCGCTCTCGACCGAGAGGTTCTCGGGAAGGTAGGCCCGGATCACCGAGACGGAGATGAAAATCGCCGAAATGACCACGGCGCCAATCGGAAGCCAGATGCGGAGCTTGCGCACGCGTGCGGAATGGGCGACTGCCGCCTGGTAGGCGTCAACCTCCGCCCGACCCATGCTGGCCGGTCCTGGTGCTTTGAGCATTCTCTGCAGCATTGGCTGGGTCTGTTCCTCACATTCCGCATGTTTTTCGGATCGCGCTTGCGGCCAGCACGGATTTCGTATTTCGCGCCAATATGGTTTTTATGGATCAACAAACAATAACAGCCAACATTAAATCGTGATAGTCGGTGGCGCAGCGCTTACCTATCGAGCGTGCATCGGCAGCAGGGAAATCCAATGGATCAATCGGCAATTGCAGATCGTCGGCGGCTAAGGCGGAAGCTCACCTTCTGGCGGGTCCTCACTCTTCTGGTCATCATCGGGCTCGGATTTGCGGTCTACCGCATGAGCGCGGGCGAGGGCGGCCGTGCCACGCCGCACGTTGCCCAGGTCAAGATCACCGGCATGATCCAGGACGATACGGAACTCCTGGAGCGGCTGGACAGGATCGCCGAAAGTGACAGCGTCAAGGCAATGGTGGTTTCCATTTCGTCGCCGGGCGGAACGACCTATGGCGGAGAGCGGATCTTCAAGGCGATCCGCGCGGTGGCCGAAAAGAAGCCGGTCGTCTCCGACATCCGGACACTTGCCGCCTCCGCCGGCTACATGATCGCCACCGCTGGCGACACGATCGTTGCGGGTGAAAGCTCGATCACCGGCTCGATCGGCGTCATCTTCCAGTATCCGCAGATTGCCGAGATGATGGACAACCTCGGCATCTCGCTGGAGGAGATCAAGTCCTCGCCGCTGAAGGCAGAACCTTCGCCCTTCCATCCTCCGAGCGAGGAGGCGCGGCAGATGATCCGGTCGATGATCATGGACAGCTACGACTGGTTCGTTGATCTCGTTGCGGAGCGCCGCAACCTTCCGCGCGACGAGGCATTGCGCCTCTCCGACGGCTCGATCTTCACCGGGCGGCAGGCGCTGCAGGCCAAGCTGATCGATACGCTCGGCGGCGAGGATGAGATCCGCGCCTATCTCGCCGGCAAGGGCGTCAGCGAAGACCTGCCGATGGTCGAGTGGAAGGATGACGGGAGCAGTTCCTCCATCTGGTTCGCCCAGGCGATGAGCGAGTTCGTCCGGCTGACGGGGCTCGGAAGGATGCTGGGCCTGGACAGCATGCGTCCCTGGATGGGTGAGAAGTTGTTCCTTGACGGTCTTGTCTCCGTTTGGCAGGTTGGCCGCGATTAAATCTAGATTTTTCAGGGGGCAAACGTGATCAAGTCGGAACTGGTCCAGATCGTTGCGGCACGTAACCCGCACCTCTACCATCGCGATGTCGAGAACATCGTGAACGCGGTCCTCGACGAAATCACCGACGCGCTGGCCGCCGGAAACCGCGTGGAACTGCGCGGCTTCGGCGCCTTTTCCGTCAAGAACCGCCCCTCGCGCTCCGGCCGCAATCCGCGCACCGGCGAATCCGTTTTCGTCGAGGAGAAATGGGTGCCTTTCTTCAAGACGGGCAAGGAACTGCGTGAGCGCCTCAACCCGGGCATGGGCGACGAGGCGGATTGACGCGCCGTTCGCTCCGGGTATTGCACTTGAAAGGCGCCGCAAGGCGCCTATTCTGCCTCCGGAGGCATCAAGCCATCAGAAACAGACGAGGCAGGACGACATGACGAGGCTGAAGAAGATTGTCACGCTGGTGATCCTGGTGCCGCTCGGCGTCCTGCTCATCGTCCTTTCGGTTGCCAATCGTCAGAGCGTCACGCTCGCCCTGAACCCGTTCCGCCCTGAAGACACTGTTCTGTCGCTGACGGCTCCCTTTTTTCTCTTTCTGATGCTTTCACTGATCCTCGGCATGCTCATCGGCTCGCTCGCGACCTGGTGGACCCAGGGCAAGTATCGCCGGCAGGCTCGCATCGAGGCGCGGGAAGCCATCAAGTGGCACAACGAGGCGGACAGGCAGAAGACGCAGTCGACCGTGGTTGCACCTGCCGGATCCGCACTTTCGCGCCGATAGTCTGCGGAGCTGCTACGCAGCCTTGGCTGGCTGGTCGAGTGGATGCATCGCCCGGAAGCCGACGCAGAGCCGGTTCCAGACATTGATTGCGCCGATCGCCACCGTGATCTTCATCATTTCCTCCTCCGTGAAATGGGCCTTGACGGCGTCATAGGCGCTTTCCGGTACATGGGTGTCAGCCACTCGTGTCACCGCGTCCACCCAGGTCAGCAG
The DNA here is from genome assembly GCF_902153235.2 of Pseudorhizobium halotolerans. Taxonomy (NCBI): domain Bacteria; kingdom Pseudomonadati; phylum Pseudomonadota; class Alphaproteobacteria; order Hyphomicrobiales; family Rhizobiaceae; genus Pseudorhizobium; species Pseudorhizobium halotolerans. Next base: position 1,394,149 of record NZ_CABFWE030000005.1, read on the forward strand.
GGCCCGCTCCTTCTCGTCGTAGACCGGGGATTCCTCCCAGGCGCTCATCAGGTTGATCCATTGTTCGGAAAGCCCGTCGTGGCGGCTTTCCTTGACGTGCATGTCGATGCAATAGGCGCAGTGATTGATGATCGAAGCGCGAAGCTTGATCAGATGGATGAAGTGGCGCTCGAGCCCGGATTTCTGGACATAGTTCTCGAGTTCCAGCACAGCCTTGTATGCCTCCTGCGAGGCCTTGGCGAAGTTCATGCGAGGCTTCATCGTCATCTCCATCCGTGTGGCCGCATTCAGCGGGCCGGTTTGCGTTCGTTCAGTTCGAGGAAGGCACAGCCGCGGGCGGCTATGCCCCCATCGTCCCCCGCCTCCAGATCGGCCATGATGTCGGCGATCGATACCTTGGCGAGTTCGGCGCGATAGGCCTTTTCCGCCCTCAGCATGGCGGCGTTGATGCCGCATGGCTTTCGGAAATAGCGCCCCGGCAGGGGGTTCGGCCCGCGTTGGCGGATTTCGGCACAGCGGAAAGCCGGTGCCGGTCCCTCCACGGCCAGCACGATGTCGAGCAGGGTTACGTCCTCCGGTCGTCTTGCCAGCCGGTAACCGCCCTTCGGGCCGGGCATGGTTGCGACGATTCGGGCGGCGGACAGCGCCTGCATGTGCTTCAGCAGATAGCTGACCGAGACCCCGTGGAATTCGGCAAGCGCCGCGGCCGAGAGCACCCCGCTTTCCGAAAGGCCGGAGAGCATCGTCGCGCAATGAATTGCCTGTTCGACTCCGTCACTCAGTTTCATGCTCACTCCTAATCATGGATAAATTATATCCATGATCTTCTGGTCGTGGTCAAGGGGCTTCTTTTCGCGGCGGCAGCGCTTATCTTCTAGCGCCGTGGACCTTGTCGAAACCCCATCCGCCGGCCGTGACGCCGTAACTCTGCCCCGGCCTTTCCTGAAATGGTTCGCCGAAAAGGGCTGGTCACCGCGTGCGCATCAGCTGGAGCTGCTGGCAAGGGCGCAGGCCGGCGAGAATATGCTGCTCATCGCCCCGACCGGCGCCGGCAAGACGCTCGCAGGCTTCCTGCCCTCGCTCACCCATCTGACGAACCGGGGCAGGATCCCGCCCGGCTCCGCCTTCACCGGTATCCATACGCTCTATATCTCGCCCCTGAAGGCGCTGGCGGTCGATATTGAACGGAACCTGATGAAGCCCGTCTCTGAGATGGGACTGCCGGTCAGCATCGAGAACCGCACCGGCGATACGCCGCAGGCCAAGCGTCAGCGCCAGAAGCTCACGCCGCCGGATATCCTGCTGACGACGCCGGAACAGGTGGCGCTGCTGCTCGCCAACAAGGAAGCGGAGCGCTTCTTCAAGGACCTGAAATACGTCGTTCTCGACGAACTGCACTCGCTGGTGACGTCGAAGCGCGGCCACCTGCTTTCGCTCGGGCTCGCCCGCATCCGCCGGCATGCGCCGCAGATGCAGACGATTGGTCTTTCGGCGACCGTCGCCGACCCCATGGACCTGCAGCGCTGGCTGGTGCCGCAGGGGGAGCGCCCTTCGCCGCCGGCCGGTCTCGTGCATGTTCAGGGTGGTGCCGCCCCGGACATCACGATCCTCGACACCGACAAGCGTATCCCCTGGTCCGGCCACGTCTCCACCTACGCCATTCCGGAGGTCTACGAGGAGATCAGGCGCCACAAGACGACGCTGATCTTCGTCAACACCCGATTCCAGGCCGAGCTTCTGTTCCAGGAACTCTGGACAATCAACGAGGACAACTTGCCGATCGCCCTGCACCACGGCTCGCTCGATGCCGGCCAGCGGCGGCGCGTGGAAGCGGCCATGGCCGCCAACAAGTTGCGCGCCGTGGTGGCGACCTCCACCCTCGATCTCGGCCTCGACTGGGGTGACGTCGATCTTGTCGTCCATGTCGGCGCCCCGAAGGGCGCGTCCCGCCTTGCCCAGCGCATCGGTCGCTCCAATCACCGGATGGACGAGCCGTCCAAGGCAATCCTCGTGCCTGCCAACCGCTTCGAGGTGATGGAGTGCCAGGCCGCGCTGGACGCCAATTATCTCGGCGCCCAGGACACGCCGCCGGTGGGGGAGGGGGCGCTCGATGTGCTCGCCCAGCACATCCTCGGCATGGCCTGCGCCGAGCCCTTCGATCCGCTGGAGCTCTACGAGGAGATCACCTCCGCCTCGCCTTACGCAAGTCTCTCATGGGAAATGTTCGAACGCGCGGTCGATTTCGTCGCGACCGGTGGCTACGCGCTCCGCTCCTACGAACGCTACGCCAAGATCCGCAAGACGAAGGAGGGCCGCTGGCGCGTCTCCAATCCGCAGGTCGCCCAGCAGTACCGACTGAACCTCGGCACGATTGTGGAAGCGACCGAACTCAATGTCCGACTGGTGAAGCGCAACGCCAAGGGCACGCTCGGCCGCGGCGGCCTGTCGCTCGGCAAGGTCGAGGAGTATTTCTTGGAGCAGCTCGTACAGGGAGATACCTTCCTCTTCGCCGGCAAGGTGCTCCGTTTCGAGGGCATTCGCGAGAACGAGTGCCTCGTCTCCAATGCCTTCTCCATGGACCCGAAGATCCCCGCCTATGCCGGGGGCAAGTTCCCGCTCTCCACCTATCTTGCCGACCAGGTCCGCGGCATGTTGGCCGATCCGGCACGCTGGAAAGTCCTGCCCGACCAGGTGCGTGAGTGGCTGGAGATCCAGCAGGACCGCTCCATGCTGCCAAACAAACACGAACTGCTGATCGAGACCTTTCCGCGTGGCAAGCGCTTCTTCATGATCGCCTACTGCTTCGAAGGACGGCTTGCCCACCAGACGCTCGGCATGCTGCTCACCCGCCGGCTGGAACGCCTCGGCGCCCGTCCCCTCGGGTTTGTCGCGACCGACTATTCGCTCGCGGTCTGGGCGCTGAACGACATTGGCGGAATGATCGACGCCAAGGGAGGCAAGGCGCGCATCAGCCTCACGGACCTCTTCGACGAGGACATGCTGGGCGACGATCTGGAGGCCTGGCTCGACGAGAGCTACATGCTCAAGCGCACCTTCCGCAATTGCGCCGTGATTTCCGGCTTGATCGAGCGGCGCCACCCGGGGAAGGAAAAGACGGGTCGGCAGGTGACGGTATCGACCGACCTCATCTACGACGTGCTGCGCAGCCATGAACCGGATCACATCCTGCTCGAAGCGACGCGACGGGATGCGGCATCCGGTCTTTTGGATATCGGCCGCCTTGGCGATATGCTGGCGCGAATCAAGGGGCACATCACCCACCGCGATCTTGATCACGTCTCGCCGCTCGCCGTTCCCATCATGCTGGAGATCGGCCGGGAATCGGTTCCGGGCGAGGCGCAGGATGCGGTGCTGGCAGAGGCCGCCGAGGAACTGATTGCGGAGGCGCTATCCTGATGCCCTTCGCGCCATGGAAAGACAGACGCTTGATGCACCGCCTCGGGCTTGCCGCCCGCACAGCAACGTTGACGGGCCAAGGGGCCGGATCGGAAGAGACCATAGTCCATGGCGTGGCAGCGGTCTGCGATCCGCTGGGCGCGCTTTACCTGCCGGAGGTGGGCGCGCTGGTGGTCTCCGACCTGCATCTCGAGAAGGGCGCGGCCTTCGCACGCCGCGGCATGATGCTGCCGCCTTACGACACGGTCGCCACGCTCAATATCCTCGCGGCCGTGATCGCCCGCTATGATCCGAGGACGGTGATATCGCTCGGCGACAACTTTCACGATCGCAAGGGATCGGCCCATCTTCCGGACGATCTGAGGGGGCTGATCGGCGCGATGGCCCAAGGCCGGGACTGGATCTGGATCAACGGCAATCACGACCCGGGCGGCACGACCGGTCTTCCGGGCACCTCTGTTGACGAGCTACTCTATGGCGGGCTCGTCTTCCGCCACGAACCCAGCCTTACCGCCGGCAGGGGTGAGATCGCCGGCCACCTGCACCCGTCGGCTACCGTCCGTCGCCGCGAGAAATACGTCCGCCGCCCCTGTTTCGCGACCGATGGCCTGCGCCTGCTGATGCCTGCTTTCGGTGTATTGGCCGGCGGGCTCGATCTGAACCACAAAGCGATGCACGGCCTGTTCGACCGCCAGGCGCTCGTCGCCCACCTGCTCGGCCGCGACCGCATCTACTCCGTTCGCTATGCCAATCTTCTCGGCTGATCCTCACTCCTTGCGGAAGATCAGGCTTGCGCCCCAGCCGGTGATGACAGCAATCAGCACGCAGAGGAAACCGTAGGCGATCGGGCGATTGCGCGCCGCGTCCGTGATCGCCTGCTCGATGCCCGTCTTGACCACCCGCAGTGGCAGTTCGCGATCGAAGATCAGTTCGCCGCCCTTGAAGAGGTAGGCCCGGACGGTGTGGACGCCATCCGGAACGTTGGCAGGCAACCGCAACGAGGCGCGGAACAGGCTGGAACTGACGAAGCGCACGCCGCTCGTGTCGCGCTGGTAAAGGCCGCTGGAAAGCTTGAGCCGCCGGTAGGCCTCGCGGAATTCGGAGAGATTGACGGCGTTGCCCAGATAGCCGGTCGGCGTCAGCGCCAGGTGGTTGATCCCCACGCCGATGCTGTTGAGCGAAGGCGCCTCGTCGATCGCGTCGATCTCGCGCGTGCTGGCAAGGGAATAGGATTCCGGCACCTGCTCGAAGGTCATGGAATCGGTGTTCATCCAAATGCCGAGGACGCGCTCCTTCCTTCGCACCGTGGCGTAGTCCCGCGGGCCTTCGAGCGTGACGATCACGTCGTACTGGCCGATCGCCAGGAACAGTTCGTCGGCATTGGTCAGCGCCCCGAAGACGGTCAGGTCCGCTCCCCGGAAGTCGGAGGTGATGGCGATCTCGCTCGTCGACGTCCCGATCTCCAGCCCCTCCTTGACGGCGGAGGCCTCTCCGAAGGGAACCTGCGCGACGGCCGGCGCGGCGGCGAGGATCAGGCTGGAGACGGCAATCAGGCGCAGGAAGGTCAGCATCAGTAGGCGAAGCTCCCGACCGCGACCGAGTACACATCGTCGGGCGGAACGACGAGGGCAATCGCCAGGCGGATGCCGACGGCGAGCACGAGGAGCGCAAGCAGGGCACGCAATTGCTCGCCGCGCAGCTTCTGCCCGACCCGCACCCCGTATTGGGCGCCTATGACGCCTGCGACCATCAGGATCGTCGCGAGCACGATGTCGACCGAATAGTTCGTCGCCGCCTGTACCATGGTCGTGAAGGCGGTGACGAAGATGATCTGGAACAGCGACGTCCCGACGACTACGCTGGTCGGGATGCGCAGGAGATAGATCATCGCCGGCACCATGATGAAGCCGCCGCCGACACCCATGATCGAGGTCAGTACGCCGATCGCGAAGCCGAGCGCGAGCACCGGGATGGCGCTGAGATAGATCTTCGACTTCTTGAAGCGCATCTTGAAGGGCAGGCGATGCACCCAGATGTGCTGGCCGGGCCGCTTTGCGAGCGGTGGCTCGTTGCGCGCCGTCCGCCGCATCGCGCGCACGCTCTCGCTCAGCATCAGGCTTCCGACGGTGCCGAGCAGGATCACGTAGAGAAGCGAGACGAACAGGTCCAGCTGGCCAAGGCGCCTGAGCCACGAGAAGATGGATATGCCGACCGTTGCACCGGCAAGGCCACCCACCAGCAGCACGGTGCCGAGCTTGACGTCCAGCGTGCCTCGCCGGAAGTGGGTGATCGCGCCCGATATCGAAGATGCGACGACTTGGTTGGCGCCGGTCGCGACCGCGACCACGGGCGGAATGTTGTAGAAGATCAAGAGCGGCGTGATGAGGAAGCCGCCGCCGACGCCGAACATGCCCGAAAGGAAGCCGACGGCCGCACCCATCCCCAGGATGATGAAGATGTTCACAGAAAGCTCTGCGATCGGCAGATAGACGGTCACGGCCGAACCTCAAACACGATGGCGCCGCGGCAAGGGAGCGGTTCCGCCAGACGGATGCAATTCCGCGCCAGTGCCGGGAAATGGCCCTGCTCGACGGCAGGTTCCGGAAGCTTCTGTCTTGCGCCCGATACCTTGCCTAGTCAACGGAAGGCGGCCGGGATATGCCGCCATTCCCGCCTTTTTGTGGCATCGTGATTAACACTGGCGGCGCGGGGAGCGCCGGCAGCTCATGCGTTGCGCTTCAGAAGTTCCTTCACCAGCGCGTCATTCACCTTGCCCGTCGGCTCCTGTCCCACGGACGTCTGGAATGCCTTGATCGCTTCCGTCGTCTTCGGCCCCATCTTGCCGTCCGGCGTCCCGGCGTCGAAGCCGCTCTTGTTGAGGATGGCCTGGATGTTGAGGATCGCCTTTTCCACATCGACGGAGCCGGTGGTCAACGGCGTTCCGTTGGTCCAGCCGTCGGGAAGCGTAACCTCGTTGGCCTCCGCCTTCAGGGGCTGCGCCTTCCAGCTGTCGGCAGCAGCACGCGCGGCCTGGACCTGGTCCTGACGCATCGCCTTGGCCACCTCGTCGCGCTTCTGGGCGGCATCCTGATCGCCGCCCTTCGCGGCTATCGCGAACCACTTGTAGGACTGGACCAGATCCTGCGGTGCGCCATTGCCACGGGCATAAAGAATGGCAAGGTTGAACTGGCTATCGGAAACGCCGAGGTCGGCAGCCTTCTTGAACCAGTCCACGGCCTTCACATAGTCAGGCTCGCCCGTTGCGCCCGAGGCATGGAGAACAGCAAGATTGTGCATGGCGCTGGCATTGCCTGCCTCGGCTGCCTGCCGGTAGTAGGTGATCGCCTTGTCGACGTCGCGGGTGACGCCCGTCCCTTTTTCGAAGAGGTTTGCCAGCCGGTACTGTGCCGGAGCAAAGCCCTTGTCGGACGCCAGCTTGTACCAGTTCGCAGCCTCGGAGAGATCCGTTGCGACGCCGCGGCCATCGGTGTAGCGAGCGCCGATTTCGAAAAGGGCGAGCGGATCGCCCGACTCGGCCGCCTCCGCCAGCGGCTTCGGGCCGATCGAGGCAGGTACCACGATACGAGGCGCTGCCTCTTCAGCCGCTACAATCTCCACCGGGTCAGTGGCGGTCGCCTCTGGTTCCGCGGCCGCATCGGAAGCTACCTCCTCTGTCGTGTCCGCGGCCGTGCCCATGTCAGCAGCCGCGTCCTCGGCCGGCGGTTCCTCAACAGCAGCAAGCGGAACGGCAGCGGCGGCGTTCAGCTCCGGCTCTGCTTCGGCCACAGCGGCCGTCTCCGCCGCGCCCTCGGTCGCTGCGGGCGCAGCGTCGGTGGCGGGTGCTTCCATCGGTGCGGGCGGCGGCGGGAGAACCTCGCCCCCGCCGGTCAACGTTCTGACCAGCGGCACGGTCATCAGCACCAGCAGGACCGCGCCCACCGCCATCATGATCGGCCGGCGATGCCGGGCCAGTGCGCTTGCAGAGGCCTTGCCGGCCCCGCTCTTTCCGGAGGACGAGACCCTGTCGGCGCCGCCCGTGGCCGGGTCGGTCTCCAGGGCTGCAGCCTTGGCTGCACGGCGGGCCGCAGCAATGAAATCGGCGCGATCCGACTCCGTCACCGGACCCCGTCCGGCGGCTGCCGCCTGGCTGGCGCGAACCCGCTCAAGGATCTTGCGGACGTCCGGCGCGCCGGAGCCTGGCTCCAGAGGCTCGTTCTGCTGTTCGGCCGGCAATAGGTCTACCGGCGCGAGCGGGGGTGTGGGATCGACGACGGTCCGTCCGGGGGTCGCGGCAGCCGCCTTCTGGCCGGGCCGCAGCCGCTTGGTGATCTTGTTCAGGAGCCCGCCTTTTCCCACCTCACCCGGCTCTCTCACGGCGACGGGCGCCTCGGGGGAAATGGTCGACTCGTCCACCCTTGCGTCGGCTGCCGCTGCGTCTTCATCGAGGACCGGCGGCCGGGAGGCGGCAGGGGCAGTATGGGCCGTGCTGCTGACCAGCGAGTTCAACAGGTCGGCGTGAAACCGGTCCGCTTCGCGCGGCGCCTCTGCACGGGATGTCGCCTCGGGAGCCGCAAATTGCATGCGGGGCGCCGCATTCGGCTCTTGCTGCCATTTCTCTGTTGCCGGGTGTTGCAGAAGAGGCTGCGCGAAGCGATCCTCCATCGTATCGAGCCGGTCGGCAATCTGCACCAGGGTGCTGTGAAGCGCGTTGAGCGTGTGCTGGGAGCGCTCCTCGCTGCTGCGGGTCAGTTCTTCCAGATGGCGAAGGTCCTCGGCAAGGGCGGCCACGGCACTCATGTCGACGGGATTGGCCGGGCCATGGCCCTGCCGGGAAAAGCTCTCGAGCACGGCTTCTGCGGCCTGCCTTGCTGCTTCGAGAATATATTCGTCGTTCGTCGCCAGATAGTTCTCGAGCTGGGTCACCCGATTGTCCATCTCGGGCATCGCACCCGCATGGCTTCCCGGCTGGCTGATCAGCGTCGACAGATGCGCGATTTGCGCCTCCAGGTTTTGCAGCGCGGCGCTGTCACCAGCCGGCGCAAGCGTCGCCTCGTCCAGTCTGGCGGCGATACCGCTCAGCCTGTCCTCGATCCGGTCGAATGCCGCCGGATCTGGCGAGTGCTGGCCATGCGCCCGGTGGTAGTCGATCTCCTCGATCTGCTGCGTCAGGCGGTCCAGCCGCTCGACAAGGTCGTGGCTTCCTACCCCTTGCCCCAGACGGTCCACCTTGCTCGAGATCTCGCCCAGGAAGTCCGCCAGATCGGCATCCTGCCCCCTGGAAGTCTGGGTCAGCATCTGCGAAAGCTGGTCCAGCCGTTCCTCCAGGCGCAGGACCTGATCGCCGGCCAGTTGTTCGACCCGTTCGGACAGTCCCTCGATCCGCTCGGACAGGAGCCGTGTCGCATCGGGTCTCGCACCGACGGCCATGGCGTCGATCTGCTGTGCCAGTGAGCCGAGCCGGTTTTCCAGCCGCTCGAGAAGCGCGTGATCCATGGCCGGCGCGGAGGCGGCCCGGCCACTTGCAGCAATTGCGCGGCTGATTTCGTCCAGCCGCTCGTCCAGAATGGCGAACTGCTCGTTCAACGCCTCGTCGTTCGGCTGCATCCGCGAACCGAGTTGCTCCATTGCGGTTGCTACGGCGACGAGCTTCTGCTCCAGCGCTCGGATCGCAGGGCTGTCGCTCATGGTGCCGAGCTGCCCCTTGATGTCGTCGATGCGATAGGCGAGGCCCACGAGTTCTTCGCGCAGTGCGTGGGTGTCGAGGTCTAGGAGACGCTCTTCCAGCCCGTCCCACCGGCTGTCCAGCCGCCGCACCGTCTCCTCGCGCGCCAGTCCATCGACCGCCGCCAGTAGCTGCTCGTATTCGTCACGAAGCGCATCTGCCGCAGGTCCGCCACGGTGACCCAGTGCGTCTATTCCGTCCGCGAGGCGCGCAAGGTCCGCCCTGACATCATCGTCGATGTGGGGGCGGCCGGAATTCGTGCGAAGACCGCCGATCTCCGATCGCAGCCCCCCGATCTCGCGCGCGATCTCCTGGGCGACATCCTGCCTGATCTCCTTGCGGAGGGCGGCCATCGCTTCCACCACCTCATGCACTGAATGACCGTCGGATTGGGGCATGGGGGTGGAGCGCGGCGTGGCGCCCGCTTCGGCTACGCCCGGTCGCGGTGCGGGCCTGCGCGGCTCGAGCGGAGGGCGAAATGACGGTGATGTGCGCTCCGGTGCCGGGCGGCGGTCACTTTCCGGGATTCGCGTTCCGGCAAGGCTTCGCTGCCGCTCGCGGATTTCCTGCAGGGGATCGCGATGGGCCGTTGTCTGCGGCAACTGCGGCGCCCTGGCGGGATGGCCCTTGTCGCCGCTCGACTGACGCGGTTTGTCCCGGGTCTGCATGAGCCCTTCCAGCCGCGCCTCCAGCCCTTCAATGGTCCTGTTCAGCGCGTCTAGCGACGATCTGTCTCCGTGAAGGGGATGTGTCGATCGTGAACCGTTCATTTCGCTGCTCGTTCCAGGGTTGTCCGGCTTGGCGACGGGAATTCTGATGGATCGGCCGCAGGTGCTGCCAACGGGCCTTCTCCAGGTGCAATTTCGCCAAACGTGGTAAACAAGCCGTTAAATCCGGCAGACTTTTTTAACCTTTGCGCTACGTTTGCCTTCGCCGCGGGAAGACCGGCAGTGTAGGGCCGCGCGACGGAGCATCAAAAAAAACCGATGAGCGCTGTTTGACGTTTACGCAAACGTCAATTATTTGTGGGAGACATGATGGCGGACCCTCATGTCCGTGCGAGGTTTATGGAGGAAGCTCGACCATGCCTGTCTACAAGGCTCCGGTAAACGATACCCTTTTCGTACTGAACGACGTTCTCGGCCTGGAGCGCTACGGCAACCTGCCGGGCTTCGCCGATGCCTCTCCCGACATGGTCGATGCGATCCTGGGTGAAGCTGCGAAGGTTGCGGAGGAAGCACTCTTCCCGCTCAACCTCTCCGGCGACCAGGAAGGCTGCACGCGTCATGACGATGGTACGGTCACTGTGCCGAAGGGTTTCAAGGAAGCCTATGACCAGTATTGCCAGGGTGGCTGGATCGGGCTTGCTGTGCCGGAAGAGTTCGGCGGCCAAGGCCTGCCCTACACGCTGCACGCCGCGGTCGGCGAGTACATGTCGTCCGCCAACATGTCGCTGATGATGTATCCGGGCCTCACCCAGGGCGCGATTGCCGCAATCCTCGTCCACGGATCGGACGCGCAGAAACAGACTTACCTGCCGAAGATGGTCGAGGGCACCTGGTCCGGCACCATGAACCTGACCGAGCCCCATTGCGGCACCGACCTCGGGCTCCTGCGCACCAAGGCCGTCCCGAATGGCGACGGCAGCTACAAGATCTCCGGCCAGAAGATCTTCATCTCCGCCGGCGAACACGGCATGACCGACAATATCATCCATCTGGTGCTCGCCCGCATCGAGGGCGCGCCGGAAGGCACCAAGGGTATCTCGCTCTTCATCGTGCCGAAGTTCATGGTGAACGAGGACGGCTCCGTCGGCGAACGCAACTCCGTCACCTGCGGCGCCATCGAGCACAAGATGGGCATCCACGGCAATTCCACCTGCGTGATGAACTATGACGAGGCGACCGGCTATCTGATCGGCGCGGAGAACAAGGGTCTCGCGGCCATGTTCGTCATGATGAACGAGGCCCGGCTCGGCGTCGGCCTGCAGGGGCTGTCGATCGCCGAGACCGCCTACCAGAACGCCGTCGCCTATGCACGGGAGCGCATCCAGGGCCGCTCCCTTTCCGGCCCCAAGGCACCGGAAAAGAAGGCCGACCCGATCATCGTCCATCCGGATATCCGCCGCACGCTGATGACCATCAAGGCCTTCAACGAAGCGGGCCGAGCCTTCATGCTATGGACGGCGCTGAAGTCCGACATCGCCCACCGGTCGGAAGACGCTGCCGAACGCCAGAACGCCGACGACCTGCTCGGCCTCGCGACGCCGATCCTGAAGGGCGTGCTCACCGACAAGGGGTTCGACCACGCGGTCATGGCCCAGCAGGTCTATGGTGGCCACGGCTATATCGAAGAATGGGGCATGAGCCAGTATGTCCGCGATGCCCGCATCGCGATGATCTACGAGGGCGCCAACGGCATCCAGGCGCTTGATCTCGTTGGCCGCAAGCTGGCGCTGAACGGCGGTCGCGCCGTCATGGCCATGTTCAAGGAGATCGGCGACTTCTGCGAGGAAAATCGCGCAGACGAAGCGATGGCGCCGTTCACCAAGGCGCTCAAGAAGGGCCTTAACGACCTGCAGGCTTCGACTATGTGGTTCATGCAGAACGCCATGGCCAAGCCCGACAATGCCGGTGCCGGCTCGACCGACTACATGCACCTCTTCGGCCTCGTCACCCTCGGCTATATGTGGGCGAAGATGGCAAAGGCCGCCCAGGCGGGACTTGCCGCCGGCGATCCGCGCGAGGACTACCTGAAGAACAAGCTTGTCACGGCTAAATTCTACATGGAGCGCATCATGCCGGAAACGGCGCTGCGCAAGGCCCGGATCGAAACCGGTGCCGACACCATGATGGAACTGGCCGCGGAGGCGTTCTAATAGAGATGCAAGCCCCCTCACTTGCAATTTCTGACACTTAGCTGCGCTAAGATGTCGAAATTGCTTTCTCTCCCACAAGGGGAGAGATGCCAGGAGGCGAATTCGGCACCCAGCCCTCTCCCCTTGTGGGAGAGGTTACAAAATCAAGATCTTAGCTTCAGCTAAGTCTTAGATTTTGTTGGTGAGGGGGTCGTGAGTTTAGATCGGCGAGTGCTTTGCAGCTTGCCACCCAGGGAGATGACACCATGACCGAAGTCTTCATTTACGACCACGTCCGCACGCCGCGCGGCCGCGGCAAGAAGGATGGATCGCTGCACGAGGTACCCTCCGTCCGCCTTGCGGCGAAGACGCTGGAAGCGATCCGCGACAGAAACGGCCTCGACACGTCCACCGTCGACGACATCATCATGGGCTGCGTCGATCCGGTCATGGATGCCGGCGCCGTCATCCCCAAGGCTGCCGCCTTCGAGGCTGGCTATTCCTTCGCCGCCCCCGGCATGCAGATTTCCCGCTTCTGCGCCTCAGGCCTCGATGCCGTCAACTTCGCCGCCGGCAAGGTCGCGGCAGGCTCCGATGACATCGTCATCGCCGGCGGCGTGGAGAGCATGTCGCGCGTCGGCATGGGCATGTCCGGCGGTGCCTGGTACATGGACCCCTCGGTGAACTTCCCGGCCTATTTCATGCCGCAGGGCGTCTCGGCCGACCTGATCGCCACCAAGTACGGCTTCTCCCGCGACGACGTCGATGGCTACGCGGTCGAGAGCCAGAAGCGCGCGGCGAATGCCTGGGAAAAGGGCTACTTCAACAAGTCCGTCATCCCGGTGAAGGACCAGAACGGCCTCGTCATCCTCGACCGGGACGAGCACATGCGCCCGTCGACCGACATGCAGTCGCTGGCCTCCCTCAACCCCTCCTTCCAGATGCCGGGCGAGATGGGCGGCTTCGAGGCCGTCGGCGTTCAGGCCCATCCGGAAGTCGAGAAGATCACCTATGTCCACCATGCCGGCAATTCGTCGGGCATCGTCGATGGCGCCGCAGCCGTCCTCCTCGGCTCCAAGGCCGGCGGCGAAACGCTCGGCGTCAAGCCGCGCGCCCGCATCCGCGCCTTCACCAATATCGGTTCCGATCCGGCGCTGATGCTGACCGGCCCGGTCGACGTCACGGAAAAGCTCCTGAAGCGCTCCGGCATGTCGCTTGCCGACATCGACCTCTTCGAACTGAACGAGGCCTTCGCCGCCGTCGTTTTGCGCTACATGCAGGCCTTCGACATTCCCCACGACAAGATCAACGTCAACGGCGGCGCGATTGCCATGGGCCACCCGCTCGGCGCCACCGGCGCCATGATCCTCGGCACCGTGCTCGACGAACTGGAGCGGCGTGACCTGAACACCGCGCTCGTCACGCTCTGCATCGGCGCCGGCATGGGCACCGCCACCATCATCGAGAGGGTGTGACGCACCTCCTATGGCAGGAATTCTGCAGTCTCTAAGAGATTGGTATCGAGAGAGACAGGGTAAGAGACTAGGCGAACGAGAGATCCGAGAGATCACCGACGGTTCCTCAGAGCTTAAGATGATCTTCCGGAGTCGAGACGCTCTCTTCGATAGGTATGCCAAGCAGTACAGATCACCCTACCAGAGAGGGTGGGAGGACGCGTGGTATCGTTTGGGAGCCTCTGATTGTAGAGGCGGCAGGTGCCGCGATCAGCAGTTTCTAAGTGAGTGGTACAATCGGGGCTGGTGTGAGGCATATGACGAGATGCTTGAACGAGGTTGGCAGCACCCTCGGCATCAAGATGACTATGAACGCCTTGTGGGGCAGGTTGCATTTTTCCGTACGCTATGGCGTGCGATGATTGTTGTTTGAGGGAGGTTGCAATGACCCAATACACGAACTTCACCGTCGAGACCGACGCAGACGGCATCGCCCTCGTCACCTGGGACATGCCGGAAAAATCCATGAACGTCTTCACCGTCGAGGTGATGGACGAGATCGAGAAGATCGTCGACGCGACCGTCGCCGACGAGGCCGTCAAGGGCGTGGTCTTCACCTCCGGCAAATCCTCCTTCTCCGGCGGCGCCGATCTCACCATGATCAAGTCGATGTTCTCCATGCTCGCCGAGGAAAAGGCGAAGGATCCGCAGTCGGCTGTCCAGAAGCTCTTCGATGCCGCCGGCCGCATGTCCTGGCTGTGGCGCAAGATCGAGACCAACGGCAAGCCCTGGGTCTCGGCCATCAACGGCACCTGCATGGGCGGCGCATTTGAACTCTCGCTCGCCTGCCACGGCCGCGTCGCCGCCAATGCCAAGTCGGTCAAGATCGCGCTTCCCGAGGTCAAGGTCGGCATTTTCCCGGGTGCCGGCGGCACCCAGCGCGTGCCGCGCCTCGCCAACGCCCAGGACGCCCTGCAGATGATGACCACCGGCCAGTCCTTGACTGCCCAGCGCGCCAAGGCCCTGGGCCTCGTCCACCAGGTGGTCGAGCCTGCCGAACTCATCAATGCCGCCAAGCAGATGATCAAGGACGGCCTGAAGCCCGTCGCCCCCTGGGACGAGAAGGGCTTCAAGGTGCCGGGCGGCGGCGTCTGGACGCCGGCAGCCGCCCAGCTCTTCCCGGCAGCACCCGCCATCCTGCGCCGCGAGACCGCCGGCAATTATCCGGGCGCGCTCGCCATCCTCAAATGCGTCTACGAGGGCCTGCAGCTGCCCTTCGACACCGCCTTGAAGGTCGAGCAGCGCTACTTCACCCAGATCCTGCAGACCACCGAGGCCTTCTCGATGATCCGCTCGCTCTTCGTCTCCATGCAGGAACTCGGCAAGGGCGCCCGCCGCCCGGCTGGCGTGCCGAAGACGGAGATCAGGAAGGTCGGCGTCGTCGGCGCGGGCTTCATGGGCGCATCGATCGCCTATGTCACGGCCGCCGCCGGCATCCCCGTGGTCCTCATCGACCGCGACCAGGAAGCCGCGAACAAGGGCAAGGCGCATTCCGAGAAGCTGGTCTCCGACCAGGTGGGCAAGGGCCGCATGACGAAGGAAGACGGCGAGAAGCTGCTCTCCCTCGTCACCCCGACGCCTGACTATGCAACCCTCTCCGATGTCGACCTCGTGGTCGAGGCCGTCTTCGAGGATCGCGCCGTCAAGAAGGCCGTCATCGAGCAGGTGGAAGCCGTCATCCCGGAAACTGCGATCTTCGCCTCCAACACCTCGACGCTGCCGATCACCGGCCTTGCCGAGAATTCGAAGCGTCCCGAGCAGTTCATCGGCGTCCACTTCTTCTCGCCGGTCGAAAAGATGATGCTGACCGAAGTCATTCTCGGCGAAAAGTCGGGCGACAAGGCGCTCGCCATGGCGCTGGACTTCGTCGGCAAGATCAAGAAGACCCCGATCGTCGTCAACGATACCCGCGGCTTCTTCGTCAACCGCTGCGTCTTCCGCTACATCAACGAGGCCTATGACATGCTGGCCGAGGGCGTGCCGGCGACAATGATCGAGAATGCCGCCAAGATGGCCGGCATGCCGGTCGGCCCGCTGTCGCTCAACGACGAGGTGGCCGTCGATCTCTCCCAGAAGATCATGAAGGCCTCCATCGCCGATCTCGGCCCCAATTCGGTGAAGCCGGAGCACATGGCGCTCATCGACAAGATGGTCGACGTGCTCGACCGCCGCGGCCGCAAGAACGGCAAGGGCTTCTACGAATATCCGGCCAAGCCTGCCAAGAAGTTCCTCTGGCCGGGCCTGAAGGACCTCTACCCGCAGAAGCCGGCCTCGGAGGTAAATGTCAACGTCCTGAAGCAGCGCTTCCTGGTGACGATTGCGCTCGAAGCCGCCCGCACGGTGGAAGAAGGCATTGTCACGGACCCGCGTGAAGCCGATGTCGGCTCCATCCTCGGCTTCGGTTTTGCGCCTTACACCGGCGGCACACTCTCCTACATCGACGGCATGGGCGTGAAGACCTTTGTTGCGCTGGCGGAAAAGCTCGCGGCCGACTACGGCGACCACTTCAAGCCGACGCCGCTGTTGAAGGAGATGGGGGCGAAGGGCGAGACCTTCTACGGACGGTTCGATCCGTATGGGGAGGTGGAGAGGGCGGCTTAGGCCGCCTTCCTTCTTTATTACGGGATTAAGTTGCCATGATTATCTGTGTCGGGTTCCGTGGGTTCACGATCTCCGCGGAGCGTCGACAAGGTTAGACCAAAGGTCGGGTTGAATTTCCGCGCTTCCGCCAGCGTCACGCGCGGAATCCAAAACTTCTTGATATGCTGGCCACCGAAGCTGTCTGTGACCTTTATTGCTAGCCTCACTTTTCCTCCAACCGAACGAGGAAAGCAGCCCCCGAAGCTTTCTGGTTGTTCGAAGTAGACGACCCCGTTCGTCGAGCGCCCAACGTCTAGGTAGGTCTCAGACCGAGCGCCGGAAACAGCGCTGACCTGAGTTAGGAACGGGTAATATTTCGTATTCGTACCAATCTGTATCTGGAAGTCGGTGATGGCGACTGCCTGTTGCTCTAGCCAAAACCACCCGAGTGAATACTTTAGCCAGAGTTTTGAAAACGGTCGCAGAGCCCAATGGTATCCTACGCACACACTGTCGATATCTGCAGGTGCAGACCCGATGTTTGTCACCCTCAGATAAATTGAGATAGCTGTCCTGTGTGTGGCGTAGCCGTTTTGCTGCCCATGGGTACTCATGACGGTCACAAAAGTTGGACCATCAATCACTCGAAGGCGAAACTTTGGCTTGCGTCGGAGCCCAGAAAATATCCCGCTGAGCCAGCCATATGCTGCCGATATCGCAAATAGCGCGAGGGCTAAAATTCCCTGATTGTTGTTCAGCCATTCCGTAGCGGAAAGTACATAAGGTGGCATCGCTTGTTCCTCATCGAAAAGAGGGTATGTACGCGGCTGTTGGATCCTCGGCCAAGCTAGACGATTACGCAGCACTGATAAGCTATTTGGATTGCTTTCTCTTCCAACTCCTTCTTAGTCCGGAAGGGCCCCCTCGCTCCTCTCTCTCTTCGTCATCCTCGGGCTTGACCCAAGGATCCAAACCCAAGCCCTCACCACAACTCCAGATACAGATCCCGCCAGTCGGGGTTCCGCTCCTCGATCAGCGCGATCTTCCACTTGCGGTACCATTGCTTCATCGTCTTCTCGCGCTGAATGGCGTCGCGGATGTCCCAGTGCTCCTCGTACCAGACAAGCTGCGTCAGGCCGTATTTGGAGGTGAAGCCGGGCGTCAGTCCTTCGCGATGCTCGTAGATGCGGCGTGCGAGATCGGAGGTGACGCCGATATAGAGCGTCCCGTGCTTGTGGTTGGTGACGATGTAGACATATCCCGCCATGCGTGCAGGATGAGCGGGCGGGTGCGTGTTCGTCAAGCGGCAGGCTTGGGTTTGGATCCTCGGGTCAAGCCCGAGGATGACGAACGAAGAGGGTGAGGGCCAGGGTGCCACAAGAGAAGTCTGCGGTGGAGGTGCACGATCACCCATGTCTCACCTGATCACTCACGTCTCACCTGAGGGGTCAGCAACGAGTTGGACCTCCGGTCTTTCGACCGGCCGCCTTCTCCCATCAGCACCTTCTCCTTCCTGATCGCGTTAGCAACGCGCGGATCAGCCCATCCCCTTCCGGAGTATCTGGCCGACAAACACGAGGCCATGCCTCAGACACCTTACGCTACACGTTCTGCGACCTCTTGCTCCGCTCTCTCTTGAGGCACCCTTTGCACCCCCTACTCTTTCGTCATCCTCGGGCTTGACCCGAGGATCCAAACACAAGCCCACCACCTTGTCGTCCCTCCTGCCATCGCCTCTCCCCACGCACCACCTTTCGCCCTACCTCACCCCCATGTGCAACGACTACGAACAACACATCCGCTATGCCGAATATCTCCGCGCACTGGAGGAGCAGGGCCTGGCCACCCCCGCCCATCAGGGCGACGCGGACCTGCCCCGGGCGGATGACATCCGCATCGGCGATCTCGCCCCGGGGATGCGGGCGGAAGGGCAGCGCGTGGTGGCGCTGTCGCCCATGCGCTTCGGCTTTCCGCCACCTCCGGGCAAAAAGGGCGGGCCGGTTTTCAACTTCCGCTCGGAAGGCCGCAGCTTTGCGCAAAGCCGCCGCTGCCTCATCCCGGCCTCCGCCTTCTTCGAGTTCACCGGCAAGAAATACCCAAAGGCCAAGCACCGCTTCACGCTGAAGGACGCCCCCTTCCTCTGCATCGCCGGGCTCTGGCGTGAAGCTGCGGGCGAGGGGGAGAAGAGCAACCAGCCTCCCGCCTTCACCATGCTCACCACCGCCCCCGGCCCCGACGTCGCCCCCATCCACGACCGCCAGGTGGTGGTGCTGCGGCCAGAGGACTGGCGCCATTGGCTCCATCTCACCAAACCGGAAGCCGAGTTGCTGCGCCCCCTGCCGGCCGGGTCGCTCGCCGTGGAAGAGGTGCGCTCGGGGAGTGACTGAAGCGGGAGGCCAACGACGGACCCCCTCACTTGCAGTTTCTGAAGTTTAGCTGCGCTAAAGCTTCGAAACTGCTTTCTCTCCCACCAGGGGAGAGAAGGCGCCCGCTCCGCCCTCCAACAACGTGAACGCCCCGCCGCCAAAAATCGTGCCACCACCTCCTCGCCCCTTGTGGGAGAGGAAGCAAAATCAGCATCTTAGCCAACGGCTAAGTGCCAGATTTTGCAGGTGAGGGAAAAATTTCTCGCACCATCATCCCCGCCCCCAAGACCCGCTCCCATAATACCCCCGCCTCCGTCGCCGGAGTGTTTCGCGAGACGGTCGCGGGCAGGCGGGGGCCGGCGCTTCCATTCAAGCCGTAACGTGCGGGGAGGGTGGAAGAGGTGAAAGCCATGGAGCGGGCCGGCAAGGCCGCGCTCCTATCAAGTCTCCCCCGGGCAGCCATGTCCGGTTCGGGAAAGCCGTGCAAGTGGTGGAGTAACGCATGATCCCGAAAAGCGTGAAGCGGTTTTCGGACAAGATCATGCGAAGCAAAAACCACGCAGAGAGACGAGGCGATCACCTGTAGGGGCTGGACACCCCGACAAGAACGCCGAAGGCCACGCGGATGCGGAGCCACAGACTAAAACCAAAGTGAGGTTCCGCATCCGTGTGGGCTCTCCAACCAATCAAAAAAAACATGCAGCCCGCGTGAACGCGAACCCGTGCCCGGAAAGGGGATCGGCCATGGCCGAAAGCAAGGAAGAAAAGCTCCGCCTCTGGCGGGAGTACGACAACGAGCCCTACCTGCCCGGCTATACCCGCGGCGAGTTCAACAGGCTCCCTCCGCGAAAGAAGTCGCGGGAATTGCAGAAGCTCACCCAGCGCGTCACGAGCTATCTCGGCTACTGGAAGACCTGCGACGTCCCCGCCTGCCGCCGCGCCCGCGCCTGCCGCGGTTTCCTGTCGGAAAAGCAGTACCGGGACTATCACGATGCCTTCCCGCCCTGCGTCGGCCCAAACGGCGCCCGCCAGCCGGAAGTGCTCGCCGCCTTTCCCGCCGCGCTCGGCTACCCGCCGGAAGAGGATGAGGGCCCGAAATACAACGGCCGCGCCTCCAATCGGCCGGCGGGGGATGGGGAGGCCTCGTGACGGCCGCCTGCTTGCCGAAAACCCGTCCTTCCCCTAGGCTGCGGGGCGGAAGCAGGTGAGGTGGCCCCATGTCGCGCCGAATGCTGATTGCCTTCTTCATTTTCGTCGCATCGGTCGGCGCAGCTTTCGCGCAGGCGGCGGCAGGGGACACATTGCGCCTCGGCTTCTTTCCGCCGCTCGGCGAAGACCTCGTCTACCGGATCGAGTTCTCGCAGGAGCAGGTGTTCGACGGGCGGACCGACCGCCGCAGCTGGTCGCACGAAGTGGTCATCCGCCTTACCGGCAAACGGCCGCCGGACCTTTTGGCGGGCCGCTTCACCCTCCGCAACGTCGTCGATCAAGAGGGTTCGGCCGAGGACCCCTATTACCTGATCGCAAGCGCGATCGAGGGCGAGAGCTTCGATCTGCAGATGCTGGAGGCCGGTCCGCCGGTGGTGGTCGACTGGGCCGGCATCAAGCAGCGCGTCGGCGAACGCTCCGCCGGCCTGGGTGGCCGCACGGCGGCGGCCATGCCGCAGATCCTGCCGATGTTCGATCCGGAGGGCGTCACCGCAGTGATGCGGCCGCTCTGGGTCACCGGCATCGCTTATCTGCGCGCCTTCGCCAGGGACGGCTCGACCACCACCGCTACCGGCCTCGACCTGCCCGCCTTCTATCCGGTCAAGGGGGCCGTGCTGCAATCCTATGGCGCCCGTCTCGAAGGTTCCGAAGACCTGATGTTCGTCTGGAAGATCACCTCCGATCCGAAGGCGGCGTCGGAAAGCCTTGGCCGGGAGATCCAGGGGATTGGCCGCGCGCTCGCCAGGGGTGCCGGGCAGGCGGATCTGGGCAGGCAGATCACGGAAGCGCTGGCCCAGGGCGTCGAGGCGTTGGAAGGGGGCGTGGCGATCTACGACCTGACGCCGGGGCTGATGCGCGAGGTCACCTTCGACGCCCGGCTTGTCGCCGGCCCGTTCCGCCGCGACACCCACATCGTCATCACCCGCCTCGCGCCGGAGTAGAGCGGGTGCCTGGTACGGGTCCAGCCGGAATTGCGTTGCGCACCGCTCCGTCCACGGTATACCATTGACAGGTTGTCAGACATCAAGATATGACTTCCACAACTGGTAAGGCCAGCTTACCAGTCACGCGCCGAGGAGGGCGCGTCGGGAGGATGGATGTTTTCGGTCATTGAATCGCGCCGGCTGTATCGCCAGGTCGCGGACCAGATGCGCAGCCTGATCGAGCAGGGCAAGTTCGCCCCCGGCTCCAAGCTGCCTGCCGAGCGCGAGCTCGCGGAACTGCTTGCCGTCTCCCGCCCCACCGTCCGTGAAGCCCTGATCGTGCTGGAGGTCGAAGGTTTCGTCCATATCCGTATGGGCTCCGGCGTCTATGTCGCCACGCCTCGCCAGGCGGCCGAACCCCATCCGGCCGGCGAAGCGGAAGGTCCTTTCGAGCTGCTGCGCGCCCGCGCCATCCTCGAATGCGCCATTGCCGAGGAGGCGGCGCGCGTGGCCCGGCCTGACCAGATCGAGATTCTCGACGAAAACCTCGGCACCATGGCCGCAGCCCTGGACGACCGCCCGCTGGCGCTGAAGCTCGACCGCGAATTTCACATCGCCGTGGCCGGCATCATTGGCAACGGCACCCTCAACCGTTTCGTCGGCAGCATCCACGACCTGCGCCTGACGCCCTATTTCGAGAAGCTGGCGAGCTATTTCGAAAACCCCAAGACCTGGCAGGCGGCCATGGAAGAGCATCGCGCCATCCGCGACGCTATCGCAGCCGGCGACCCGCAAGCCGCGCGTTCCGCCATGCGCGCCCATCTCGACCAGTCCCAGATCCGCCTGTCGGAAAGTTTCGGCGAGGAGCCGGCCGACAGCGTCATACCCGCCGCATGGAGACGTGCGGGCGGCCAATAGCAACCTTTGACTTCAACCGGGAGGAAATGAAATGAAATTGAAACTCTCCACCATCCTCGGCGCCACTGCCGCGGTCCTGGTATCGGCGCTTGGAGCCCATGCCCAGACTGCGCTCAAGTGGGCGCATGTCTACGAGACCTCCGAGCCGTTCCACACGGAATCGGTCTGGGCGGCGGAAGAGATCGCCAAGCGCACCGACGGCCGCTACAAGATCGACGTCTTCCCGGCCTCGCAGCTCGGCAAGGAAGCCGATATCAACCAGGGCCTCAAGCTCGGCACCGTCGATATCATCATCTCGGGCTCCAGCTTCGCGTCGCGCGAGCACCCGCCGATCGGCGTCACCTACTTCCCCTACATCTTCCGCGATCCGAGCCACCTGATCGCCTACACCAAGAGCGACGTCTTCAAGAAGCTGGCTCAGGGGTATGAGGAAGCATCCGGCGGCAACCACATCACCGCCGTCACCTATTACGGCACACGCCATACGACGTCGAACAAGCCGATCGAGAAGTGCGCCGACATGCAGGGCCTGAAGATCCGCGTTCCTGACGTTCCGGCTTATCTCGCCATGCCGCGCGCCTGCGGCGCCAACACCACCCCGATCGCCTTCGCGGAAGTCTACCTGGCTCTCCAGAACGGCACGGTCGAGGCCCAGGAAAACCCGCTGACGACGATCGAGGCGAAGAAGTTCTACGAAGTCCAGAAGAACATCGTCCTCACCGGCCATATCGTCGACCACCTGAACACGGTCGTCTCCGGCATGCTGTGGTCGAAGCTCTCGGACGAAGACAAGCAGATCTTCACCGAAGTCATGCAGGAAGCCGCCGAGCGCAGCACCAAGATCATCGAGGAGCGTGAAAATGCGCTGGTCGAGAAGTTCAAGGCCGACGGCATCACGGTGACCGAAGTCGACAAGTCCGACTTCGAGAAGACGGTCATGGAAAAGGTGACCTTCGAGGAGTTCGGCTACGACAAGGCCGACTGGGAAGCCATCCGCGCAGTCCAGTAATCGACGCAACTGGAGCGCCCGGCCACGCTGCCGGGCGCTCGCCGCATCCCAGATTGGCGGAGTTCTCCGATGCACGAACAAAAGCACGCTCCCATCAGCGTCGAGGAAATGGCCCATGCCTTCGAGGAGGAGGTGGGTCCGGTGGACCTGTCGCCTTACGCACTGGAGGACTGGTTCAACATGGCCATCTTCTGGGTCATGGCCGCCTCCGTCTTCCTGCAGTTCTTCACCCGCTATGCCCTGAACAACAGCCTGGCATGGACCGAGGAAATCGCCGCCAACTGCCTCGTCGTCCTTGTCTTTCTGGGCTCGGTGATGTGCGTTCGCATGTGCAGGCACATCTCCGTGGACATTCTCTACCGCTTCCTGCCACACAAGGCCGGCCGCGCGCTCGAGCTCCTGGTCGACCTCATCGTCATCGGCTTCTTCGCCTACACGACCTGGCTGATGTGGCGCTATATCGCCATCGTCGGCAATGAACGCATGGTGACTGTCAACCTGCCGCGCGGCTACGTCTTCTACACGGTATTCGCAGCCTTCGCGCTGATGCTGGCGCGTGCGGTGCAGAACTTCGTCAAGGACATGATCAACGACAAGACGGTTCGCGAAAAGGCGAACGAAACCGGCATTCAGGGGGTCTGACCAGTGCTGCTTCTCATCGGGTCCTTTCTCGCCCTCATGATCGTCGGCGCGCCGATTGCGGTATCGCTCGGTGTCTCCTCTCTCCTTTACCTCGTCATTTACGGTGTCGCGCCCGACATCATTGCCGCGCAGCGGATGATCGCCGGCGTCGAAAGCTTCCCGCTGATTGCCGTGCCCTTCTTCATCCTTGTCGGCAACCTGATGAACATCGCCGGCGTCACGGGCCGCATCTACACCTTTGCACTGGCACTGGTCGGCTGGATGAAGGGCGGGCTGGCGCAGGTCAACATCATCGGCTCGGTCGTCTTCTCCGGCATGTCGGGTACAGCGCTCGCGGATGCTGCCGGCATCGGGACGATCGAGATCAAGGCGATGAAGGATCACGGCTACCCGGTCGAGGCGGCCGTCGGCGTGACTGCCGCCTCCGCAACCCTCGGTCCGATCTTCCCGCCGTCGCTGCCCTTCGTCATCTACGGCATGATGGCGAATGTCTCCATCGGAGCCCTGTTCATGGCGGGCATCCTGCCGGGTATCGTCATGACGGCGCTGATGATGCTGACCGTGTTCATCTTTGCCTACCGCAAGGGCTGGGGCTCCGATACGCCGTTCGAGCTGCGCAAGCTCGCCTCCGCCTCGCTTGAAATCGTCATCGTCTTCTGCTTCCCACTCGCCGTTTACCTGCTGGTGCTGGCGGGTCTCTCCATCAACATCGCCGTGCTGATCGCGCTCGTCGCGCTCGTCGCGCTCGACTGGTACTTCGATTTCTCCGCCGTGATGGCGCTGCTGACGCCCGTTCTTTTGATCGGCGGCATGACCATGGGCTGGTTCACGCCGACGGAAGCCGCGGTCGCCGCCGTCCTGTGGTCGCTCTTCCTCGGCCTTGTGCGCTACCGCACCATGACGCTGCGAACGCTCGCCAAGGCGAGCTTCGACACGATCGAGACAACGGCCTCCGTGCTGTTCATCGTCACCACCGCCTCGATCTTCGCATGGCTCCTGACGGTCAGTCAGGCGGCCCAGCTGTTCTCCGACTTCATGTTCTCCCTGACGGACAGCTGGTGGACCTTCCTCATCATCGTCAACATCCTGCTGCTGATCGTCGGCGCCTTCCTCGATACCATCGCGGCGATCAGCATCCTCGTGCCGATCCTCATGCCGATCGCTGCCCGTTACGGCATCGATCCGGTGCACATGGGCCTGATCTTCACGCTGAACCTGATGATCGGTCTCCTGACGCCGCCGGTCGGCATGGTGCTCTTCGTGCTATCGCGAATATCTAAGCTTTCAGTGGAGAGAACCACCATGGCGATCCTGCCTTGGATGATCCCGCTCTTCGTCGCCCTGCTGCTGATCACCTTCATACCGGCAATCACCCTCTGGCTGCCGACCCAGCTTGGTCTGCTGCGGTAAGGAGCCTCCACGATGCAGACCCGGTTCGCACGTCTCTACGGCCAGCGGGACCTCAAGGTTGAGGAGGCGTCCGTCGCTGCACCCGGCGAGGGTCAGGTACTGCTCAAGATGGCGGCCGGCGGCATCTGCGGCTCGGACCTGCACTACTACCAGGACGGCGGTTTCGGCCCCGTGCGGGTGCGCGAGCCGATCATCCCAGGCCATGAGGCCGCGGGCTATGTTGAGGCGTTGGGATCGGGAGTTTCTGGCCTGACTGTTGGCCAACTCGTCGCCGTCAATCCGAGCCAGCCGTGCGGGCACTGCCGCTTCTGCCGCGAAGGCCTGCCGATCCATTGCCTCGACATGCAGTTCATGGGCAGCGCGATGCGGCTGCCGCACGCCCAGGGCATGTTCCGTGACTGGCTGGTAGTTCCGGCAATGCAGTGCGTGCCGGTCGGCGAGACGGTGACGGCGGGTGAGGCGGCTTGTGCCGAGCCGCTGGCGGTCTGCCTGCATGCAGTGGCGCGCGCCGGTGACCTCGAGGACAAACGGGTGCTGGTGACTGGTGCGGGTCCGATCGGCGTTCTGACGATCGCTGCGGCGCGGCATGCGGGTGCTGCCGAGATCGTGGCGACCGATCTGACGGATGCCGCCCTGGAGCGTGCGACCGCAATGGGAGCCAGCCAGACCATCAACGTGGCGACGGATGCCGGTGCCCTCTCTGCTTTCGAGCAGGACAAGGGGCAGTTCGACGTCGCCTTCGAATGTTCCGCCGCGGCGCCTGCGATCCGCACAGCGATTGCGACTGTCCGGCCGCGTGGGCTCATCGTCCAGGTCGGCGTGACGGGCGACGTGACGGTGCCGCTGAATGCGCTGGTCGGCAAGGAGCTGCACTGGATCGGCACGCAGCGGTTCGACCAGGAGTTCGCCCGAGCAGCAGACCTCATCGGTCGCCGCGAAATCGACGTGCGGCCGATCATCTCCCACAGCTTTCCCGTCACGGATGCGGTAAAGGCGTTCGAGCAGGCCGGCGATCGCGCCACCGCCTGCAAGGTTCAACTGACGTTTTTCTGAGGATATTTCATGCGGCATACGTGGCGTTGGTTCGGCCCGGTCGACAAGGTGAGCGTGGAGGATGCGGCCCAGGCCGGTGCCAAGGGCATCGTCAGCGCTCTGCATCATATCCCGACCGGGGACGTCTGGCCGGTGGAGGAGATCGCCAAGCGCCATGAGGCGATCAAGGCGGGCGGCCTGTTCTGGGACGTGGTCGAGAGCGTGCCGGTTTCCGAAAGCATCAAGACCCAGACCGGCGACTGGCGCGAGCATGTTTCCAACTGGCAGGAGACGCTCCGCCGCCTCTCAGCCAGCGGCATCCGCACCGTCTGCTACAATTTCATGCCGGTGCTCGACTGGACCCGCACCGATCTTCGCTGGCCGACGCGCCATGGGGCACGGGCGATGCGTTTCGACCTGATCGACTTCGTTGCCTTCGACATCCACCTGCTGGAGCGTCCGGGTGCGGCGGAGGATTATAATGAGGGCCTGCGCGAGCAAGCGGCAAGACGCTTCGCAGAAATGCCGGAAGATCGTCGGGAGGCGCTCTCGAAGAATGTCGGAGCCGGCTTGCCGGGCTCGGCTGACGGATACACGCTGCCGCAGCTGCGCGACCATCTCGCGACCTATGACGGCATCAGCCGCGAAAAGCTGCAGCAGCATCTGGTGGACTTTCTGTCGGAAGTGACGCCCGTTGCCGAGAAGGTCGGCATCAACATCTGCGCCCATCCGGACGATCCTCCATGGGCGCTGCTCGGCCTGCCGCGTATCCTCTCCACCGAGTCAGACTACCTCCACATGCTGCGAGCCGTCGACAGCCCCGCGAACGGCGTGACCTTCTGCACGGGTTCGCTTGGGGCGCGTGGAGACAACGACCTGCCGGCGATGGTGAAGCGGCTGGCCCCGCGTATCCACTTCGTCCACCTGCGCAACGTTCACCGGGACGAGGAGATTACCCCTTGCTCCTTCTTCGAGGACGAGCATCTCGAAGGCCACACCGATATGGTGGCCGTGGTTGCCGAACTGCTCGCGGAGGAAAAGCGCCGGCAGGCGGAAGGCCGCGCTGATCACGAGATCCCGATGCGTCCTGACCACGGCCAGGAAATTCTCGACGACCTCACCCGCGGCGCCCAGCCCGGCTATCCTGCCATTGGCCGGCTGAAGGGCCTCGCCGAACTGCGCGGTATCGAACGCGCGCTTAGCCACTCCAGATACGGATTGTCCTGATCATGGAAAGACTGTCAGCCTCAACGCCGCTCGCCGGATCCGTCGTCAAGCCCGCCTTCGATCCGAAGACGCTGAAGCCCGGCATCCTGCATATCGGGCTCGGTGCATTTCATCGCGCGCACCAGGCGGTTTACAACGACCTGGCGCTGGCCAAGGAACCGGGTGACTGGGCCATTGTCGGCGTCAGCCTACGGTCCCTCGATATCGTTCGCGATCTCAAGGCGCAGGACCATATCTATTCCGTCGTGACCCGCAGCGGTGCGGGTGAAAGCGTGCAGGTGGTCGGGTCGATCGTCAAAGGCATATCCGCGGTGGAGGACCGCGAGGAGCTTCTGGCGCTGCTCGTCGATCCCGCGATCAAGATCGTCACGATCACGGTGACGGAAAAAGCATACGGGCTCGACCCGAGAACGGGCGGCCTGGATCGCAACCACCCGGCGGTGGCGGCCGATCTCGCCAATCCGACCGCGCCCGTCGGCGTCATCGGCTATATCGTCGAGGGCCTTGCCCGCCGTCATGCGGCCGGGCAGGAGCCTTACACCGTTCTTTGCTGCGACAACCTGCCGACCAACGGCAGGATCGTCCGCCGGCTGGTGATCGAAATGGCCGGGGCTCGCGATCCGGCACTTGCCAACTGGATCTCCGGCCATGGCGCTTTTCCGTCGAGCATGGTCGATCGCATCGTCCCGGCCGCGACTGACGAGGGTCGGGCACGGGCGGCCGGTCTGCTGGGCGCCGAGGATGCGCTGTCGCTCGAAACCGAGCCTTTCATGCAGTGGGTGATCGAGGATCACTTCATCGCCGGTCATCCGGCCTGGGACAAGGCCGGCGCGCTCTTCGTCGACGATGTCGAGCCCTACGAGAAGATGAAGCTGCGGCTCCTCAACGGGGCCCACTCCATGATCGCCTACCTCGGCCAGCTGAAGGGGCTGGAGTATGTGCGTGACGTCATGGCCGTTCCGGAGTGTCGCGACCTCGCACGCCGGCACATGCAGGCGGCCCGCAAGACGCTGGACCCGGTGCCGGGCATCGACCTCGACAAATACATCGACCAGCTGATCGAGCGCTTCGAGAACCCGACGATCGCCCACCGAACGAAGCAGATTGCCATGGACGGCAGCCAGAAGCTGCCGCAGCGGCTGTTCGCGGGAACGGCCGAGGCCCTTGCCGAAGGCGAGGACGCCGACACGGCGGCACTCGCGACGGCACTCTGGATCGCCTATGCCAAGCGGACGCCGGACATTGACGATCCGCGGCGGGAGGAACTGCGCCGCGCGGCAGCCGAGCCCGCGGGCGATGATGCCTCGGCACCCTTCTTCGCGCTCCCCGGCCTCTTCCCGCAGGCGCTGATCGACAATCGTGGCTGGCGGAACCTGGTGAATGCGAAGCTGGCGGAGATCGAGGCGGGGCGGCTCTAGGCGCGCCGATCCCGCTCGAGGTTTGTGTTTGGATCCTCGGGTCAAGCCCGAGGATGACGAAGGAGAGGACGAGGCCTCCTCTTCCTGCCAGTCAGCGACGGCGCCGGCTTACCCCCTGAACGTATACTCCGCGATCGACTCCGGCTTCATCTCGATAGAGAAGCCCGGCCGTGAGGGAGGCATGTAGGCGGCGTTCTTGATGACGCAAGGGTCGACGAAGTGCTCGTGCAGGTGGTCGACATATTCGATTACCCGGCCTTCCTTGGTACCCGAGACGGCGACATAGTCGATCATTGACAGGTGCTGGACATATTCGCACAAGCCGACGCCGCCCGCATGCGGCCAGACCGGCAGGTTGTACTTGGCGGCGATCAGCAGCACCGCCAGCACCTCGTTCAGGCCCCCCATGCGGCAGGAATCGATCTGCACGATGTCGATCGCGCCCTCGGCAATGAACTGCTTGAACATGATGCGGTTCTGGCACATTTCGCCGGTGGCGACCTTCACGGGACCGATCGCCTGGCGGATCTTGCGGTGTCCGGCGACGTCGTCCGGGCTCGTGGGCTCTTCGATGAAGAAGGGATTGGCGAAGGCGAGCTTCTTCACCCAGTCGATCGCCTGGCCGACCTCCCAGACCTGGTTGGCGTCGATCATCAGGTAACGATCCGGGCCGATCACCTCGCGGGCGATGGTGAGGCGGCGGATGTCGTCCTCGAGATCGCGGCCGACCTTCATCTTGACGTGGTTGAAGCCGGCATCAACAGCCTCCTGGCAGAGGCGGCGGAGCTTCTCCTCCGGATAGCCGAGCCACCCGGCCGACGTCGTGTAGCAGGCATAGCCTTCCTGCTTGAGAGTGGCGACGCGTTCCGCCTTGCCGGCCTCGGCCTTTTTCAGGATGGCGACGGCCTCGTCGCGCGTCAGCACATCGGTGAGGTAGCGGAAGTCGACGATGTCGGCGATCTCGTCCGCCGAGAGCTCGGACACCAGCTGCCAGACCGGCTTGCCCTGTTGCTTGGCAAGCAGATCCCAGAAGGCGTTGACGACGGCCCCTGTGGCAAGGTGCATGGCACCCTTGTCCGGGCCGATCCAGCGCAGCTGGCTGTCGCTCGTCAGGTGCCGCCAGAACTTGCCGGGGTGCTGACGGAATGCGTCGAGCTCCTGCCCCACCACGAGATGCCGCATGGCCTTGATTGCCATGCAGCAGATGTCGTTGCCGCGGCCGATGGTGAAGGTGAGGCCATGGCCCGACAGGCCCTCGCTGTCGGTATCGAGGATGACATAGGCGGCCGAGTAATCGGGATCCGGGTTCATCGCGTCGGAGCCGTCGAGGCTCTGTGAGGTCGGGAAGCGCAGGTCGAAGACGCGAAGATCGGTAATGCGGGTCATGGCAGTCTCTGTCGTCAGATGAAGGGTCAGATGGTCCAGCCGCCGTCGATGCAGAAGGCCTGGCCGGACGTGTAGGTGGCGCCGGCGATATAGACGGCGAGGTCCGCGATTTCTCCGGGCGAGCCGAGCCGGCCCATCGGCTGGCGTGCGATGAAGGCCGCGCGAGCAGTCTCGTAGTCGCCCTGCGCCCGCATGCGCTCCTGCAGCGACGGGCTTTCCACCGTGCCGGGGCAGATGCAGTTGCAGCGGATGCCCTGCGTCACGTAGTCGGCGGCGACATGCTTGGTGAGCCCGATGACTGCGGCCTTGGTGGTGCCGTAGGCGAAGCGGTTCGGCACGCCCTTAATGCTGGAGGCGACCGACGACATGTTGATGATCGCCCCGTCCTTGCGCTCCAGCATGCCGGGCAGCACCGCCCGGATGGTGCGGATCATTGCCTTGACGTTGAGGTCGAAGGCGAAGTCGAGATCGCTGTCCTTCATCTCCAGGATGGAGCCGCCATGCACGACACCGGCACAGTTGAAAAGGATGTCGACCGGGCCGATCTTCTCAACGGCGGCCTTCACGGCGGCCTCGTCGAGGACGTCGAGCCGGGATGCCTTGAGGTTCTCGAGCTTTGGCAGTTCGGCAAGGGCCTGTTCATTGATGTCTGTGGCGTGCACCACTGCTCCGGCCTCGGCAAAGGCAATCGCGGAGGCCCGGCCAATGCCCTGGCCGGCGGCGGTGATGAGAACGGTCTTTTCTTGAAGCGTCTTCGTCATGTCATTCCTCAAATGTCGCGGCGGTGAAGGCGGTAGACGGCACTTTCCACGCCCGCCCTCAGTTATCTTCTACGGCCTGTGCAGTCCCGTGGGTAGCGGCTCCGTCCTCACACCTCGATCATCGCCTTCACGACGCCGGCGGCAGGATCTGTAAGGGCCGCAAAACGCTCTGGCACCTCGGAAAGGGTCATCCGGTGCGTGACCAGCGCCTCCGGCACTTCGCCGACCCGCATCGCCTCCATGACCCGTTCGAAGTCTGCCACCGTTGCGTTGCGGCTGCCGAGCAGCGAGGTCTCACGCTTGTGGAATTCCGGATCGGAGAAGGTGATGTCGCTGGCGACGATCGACACCAGCACATAGGCGCCGCCGTGGCCCACGAAGCCGAAGCCGCGTTCCATTGCCTTCGGATTGCCCGTGGCATCGAACACGACGTCGAAGAAGTCGCCGCCGGTGATGTCCGACAGTGCTTCGTGATCGGCTTCGCCAAGCTGGACCGTATGGGAGGCGCCGAGATGCTTGGCAGCGAAGGCCAGCCGATCGGCGCGGGCGTCGAGGAACGTCACCTCGGCGCCATCAAGCCGGGCGAAGATCGCCACTGCCATGCCGATCGGACCGGCGCCGACCACCAGCACCTTCTGGCCAGGCTGAACAGTGGCGCGTGCGACGGCATGGGCGCCGATCGCCAGGAATTCAACCATGGCCGCCTGGTCGAGGGTCAGGCCTTCCGCCTTGAGGACGAACTGCTCCGGCAGGCTGAGATATTCCGTCATGCCGCCGTCCCGATGAACGCCAAGCACGCCAATGTTGCGGCAGCAATTGGTCTTGCCCTTTCGGCAGGCATTGCACTGGCCGCAGGAGATGTAGGGGATGATGGAGACG
Source organism: Pseudorhizobium halotolerans (assembly GCF_902153235.2). NCBI lineage: Bacteria > Pseudomonadati > Pseudomonadota > Alphaproteobacteria > Hyphomicrobiales > Rhizobiaceae > Pseudorhizobium > Pseudorhizobium halotolerans. The sequence continues at coordinate 1,425,419 of NZ_CABFWE030000005.1, forward strand.
GTGTCGCCGGCCTGGAGAGAGCTTCCGGCCGGTGCCTCCTCGACCGTTGCCGCGAGCTCATGTCCCATGACGCGCGGATAGGAGAGGTAGGGCTGGTTTCCCGTGAAGATATGCAGGTCGGTCCCGCAGACCCCGACGCGCCGGATCTTCACGAGCACCTCGCCCTCGCCCGGAAAGGGCTTCGCGCGCTCCGAACGGGAGAGAGTGCCGGGGGAATCGCAGGTAATCGTAAGCATGAAAGCCTTGCCTGTAAGCCGCTATTGCAGCCGACGATGGATGTGTGATCTTCTTCGGATCCGAAGCGGGTCGGAACGACGATGAAGCTAACGATGTTTCCGGGAATTGGTCAAGCCAATTGCAGGGAGCGACTGGCAGGATCAACGAAATGAACGGGGAGTGGCGGTGGCAGTGGCCTGACCAGCCTTGCTACCGACGCAAAGCACTCCTATGGTAAGGCCAGATTAGAGCAGCGGCAGCAACATGAACGCACCCATCAAGGCGACGGAACCAAGGCGCCTCTATCAGCAGATTGCGGACCAGATTCGCGGCCTGATCCAGGGCGGTCATTTCGCCGCGGGCGATCGGCTGCCGGCGGAGCGGGACCTTGCGCAGCAACTCGGCGTCTCCCGGCCTTCCCTTCGTGAGGCTTTGATTGCGCTGGAGATCGAGGGCAGTGTGGAAATCCGCATGGGGTCCGGGATCTATATCACCGCGGAAACAGAGCGCCGTCCGCTGCAGACGGGCTCGATGGGCGAGAGCCCGATCGAGCTCATGGAAGCGCGGGCCGCTGTCGAGGGAACGGTGGCCCTTGCCGCTGCCGCACGAATTTCCCAGGAAGGGCTGACGCTGCTTCGCCAGACGCTCGACGCAATGCGTGCCGAGATCGAAGCCGGCAGGAAGCCGCTCGACCAGGATCGGCTTTTCCACCTGACCATCGCGGCGGAGGGTGGCAATTCGGTGCTGGCTCAGATCGTCGGCGATCTGTTCGATGAGCGCCATAGTCCGATCTCGGCCCAGTTGCGGACGCGCTTCGAGACGCCGGAGACCTGGCATCTCGCGCTTCGCGAGCATGAGGCGATCCTCACGGCTTTGCAGGCGCGCGACCCGCTGCTCGTCCAGGCGATGATGCATGCGCATCTGGAGCAGTCCAAACGCCGGTGGATGGAAAACGAACCCCGCTGAACAACCCAATCAGAAAAACAGGAAGACCTCCCGGGAGGAGGAAGCAGCCATGGATGCCATTGTAACCCCCATCATCATTCTCAATCCGGCCGACGATGTCGGTGTCGTACGTCGTTCCGTCCAGGCGGGAAATCCGGTCGGCCATGGCGAACTTATCGCCCGTGAGCTGATCGGTCGCGGCCACAAGGTGGCGATCCGGCCTATTCCCAAGGGCGCCGAGGTGAAGAAGTATGGTCAGGTCATCGGCGTCGCGACGCAGGATATCGAGCCGGGCAGCCACGTGCATCTGCACAATCTCGCCATGCTGCCCTCCGAGCACGAGCACCAGTTCAGCATCGATGTCGAGGAGAAGGGCATGCTGCCGGAGACCGAGCGGCGGACCTTCATGGGTTATGACCGCGGCATCGGTGGCGCCGGCACCCGGAACTATATCGGCATCATCTCTTCGGTGAACTGTTCCGCCACCGTCTCCCGCTACATCGCCGACTACTTCAACCGTATGGGCGGGCTCGACGGGTTCGACAATGTCGATGGCGTCGTGGCGCTGACGCATGGCGGGGGCTGTGCCCTCAACAACAAGTCCGAAGGCTATCGCGTCCTCATTCGCACGATCCAGGGGTTTGCAAAGCACCCCAATTTCGGCGGCATCCTGATGATTGGCCTCGGCTGTGAAACGAACCAGATCGGCCCGATCCTCGAGCACTACAAGATGGAAGAGGGCGACCGGCTGCGAACGATGACGATCCAGCAGCATGGTGGCACGAAAAAGACCATCGATGCTGCAATCGAGATCATCAAGGAGATGCTGCCGGGCGTGAACGCGGCAGTGCGGACGCCACAGCCGTTGTCGAAGCTGAAGGTTGCCCTGGAATGCGGCGGCTCGGACGGCTATTCCGGCATCTCCGCAAACCCGGCGCTTGGTCACGCCTCCGATCTCATCGTTCGCAACGGCGGCACCACGGTGCTGTCGGAAACGCCGGAGATCTACGGTGCGGAGCATCTGCTGACGCGGCGTGCCGTGAGGCCGGAAGTGGCGGAAAAACTCCTGCAACGGATCGACTGGTGGCGGGACTATACCGCCCGCAACGGCGACGAGCTGAACAACAACCCCTCGCACGGCAACAAGCTTGGAGGATTGACGACGATCCTCGAAAAATCGCTGGGCGCCGTCGCCAAGGGTGGGTCCATGCCGCTGAAGGCCGTCTACGAGTTCGCCGAAACGGTCACGGAACCGGGCTTCGTCTTCATGGACACGCCCGGATATGATCCCGTGGCGGTGACGGGACAGGTGGCCGGCGGATGCAATGTCATCTGTTTCACCACCGGCCGCGGCTCCGTCTCCGGCTTCAAGCCGTCCCCCTGCATCAAGATCGCCACCAACTCCGAAATGTACGAGCACATGAAGGAAGACATGGACATCAACTGCGGCGGCATCGTCACCGGCGAGGAAACGATCGAGCAGTCGGGGCAGCGGATTTTCGAGGACATCATCGCGGTGGCGTCCGGCAAGAAGACGTTGAGCGAGATCTACGACTACGGCGACAACGAATTCGTGCCCTGGCAGATCGGGGCAGTGACCTGACAGTCACCGCCCCAACCTCATCTTACCGAACCGACTTCGTCTGCGCCTTCATGACTGGTGCCGTGGCGCTGCCGAAGAACTTCTCGCGCTCGCGCCAGACCGCCGGCAGAGCCAGAAGGGCGATGCCTACGAAGGCGATCGCAGTCTTGGTCAACTGGCTGAGTTCCGGCGAGCGGCCGTCGAAGTAGTAGACCGCGTAGACGATTGCGACGTGCCATACGTAGACGTAGAGCGAATGGCGACCGATCAGCTGCAGGAACTTCAGCGAGAAGACCCAGGTCAGCACGCCGGCTGCCTTCTGGACGAAGGGTGAGGGATGCCTCGGGCCAGCGACGAGCAGCCACGTGACGAGCACCGCGACGGCGATGAAGTTCAGGAGGTAGACCGGCCCGAAATCGGCGCGCACTTCCATGGCGGCGAACTTGCCGATCATGAAGTCCGGCATCAGGCCGTTTGCGGTCATGAACCGCAGCGGCAGGAAAAACAGGACGACGATCAGCGCCATCTTCGGAATGAACGTGTTCTCCGGCGTCAGGATCCTGCCCCAGTCGATCTTCCCGGCCGAGGTCATGGCGCCCAGGACCAGGCCTGAATAGAAGACGATCTGCCAACCGAGCATGTTGAAGCTTGCGCGAATGCCCTGGTCATCCGGGCCCATCACCAGCTGATGTACGGGCTCCGTAACGATACGCTGGAGGCCGAGCTGCGCGGCCATCCACATGACGAGGGAGGCGGCGAGCACATAGTGCCACTTGTCTTCGAGCACGAGCTTCACGAGCATCGGCGCAAAGAGCATGTAGACGATGTACTGCGGCAGGATGTCCATGAATGTAGGCTGGAACAGGAAGGTGGCAATCGCTGTAAGACGAAGCGGATCGTCGAAGGTCGTGTAGCCAAGCCAGTTGTACCAGACCGTGTAGGCTTCCGGCAGGATCATCTGCGCGGCGAGCACGGCGATCACGATCCCCATGGCGTAGCGATAGAGTTCGAAAGCGCGTGAATAGATCGCCTGGCGACCAGCGGCATAGCCGTTCTTCAGCATCTTGCGAGCGTAAACCATGCCGATGAGAAGGCCGGAGAGGAACACGAAGCCCTGTGCATCCTCGACAAAGGCCAATTGGTTGTGGTTCACCTTCACGAGCCAGTAACCGCCGGCGAAGATCAGGTGGTTGATCAGCATGAAGACGAGGAAGTAGCCTCGCATACCATCAATAATATCGAACCGTTTCATCGGCCGCGGTCTCCGTTCTGCCGGTCCAAGACGCTTGGGTCGTCCGGTACGTAAGGCCTCTGCGGGCCAGGATCTTCTGCGCCCCAAACGCGGCAATCACGCAGTCAGTTCCGCGCGGCCGAATCGAGTCACTCGTCTTCCTAGGAGAGGGTGGATGACTGCCGGATGAACAGCGGTACTATTCCGCGGCGATCCGCTTGATACCGGCCACCTGTGTCAGGTAGGCCCGAAGGGCCGCCGGACGCACCGGCTTGTGTTGCAGCGCGATATCGTGACGTTCCGCCTCCGCCCGCACCTCGAGGGAACGGTCGGCCGTCACGAGCAGTGCCGGAATATCGGCTTTGTACGCCTGCCTAAGACGGAGAATTGCCTCGACGCCGTTTCCGTCGCCAAGATGATAATCTGCGACAATGAGCTCGGGAGGTGGCTCACGGCCTGCTATCAAACCCTCGACGTCTGCGAGCGAGGCGGCCTGGCCGACCGTGCATCCCCAGCCGGAAATCAGCAGCGCCATGCCTTCGAGGATCTTCGGGTCGTTGTCGATGCACAGGACCCTGAGGCCTGTCAGTGGCTGCGTGCGCCGGCGCCGCTCCGGTCGGTCGCTGCTGCGCATTGATTGCGATACCGTCAGGTCACGCGGCATGCTGACGCGGAAGACGGTGCCCTTGCCGGGTACGGAGGAAAGTTCGACCGGATGGTTCAGGACCCGCGAAATGCGATCGACGATAGAAAGGCCGAGACCTAGCCCCGATGCGGTCCGTGCTCCCTCGTCCAGCCGGGCAAACTCCTTGAAGACGGTCCGGAACTTGGCGGATGGAATGCCGATGCCGGAATCGAGCACCTCGATTACCACCTCGTTCCCGCGCCGGCGCGCACCGACCAGGATCTTCCCGTCAATCGTGTACTTGATGGCGTTCGAAACGAGGTTCTGGACCAGGCGTCGCAAGAGGTTCGGGTCCGAGCGGACACGGATCGAGCTCGGAACCACGACGAAGCGCAGGTTCTTTTCCCGGGCCATGGGCGCGAAATCGGTCTCGATGCGCCTCAGGAGCTCGTCGAGGGCCACGGATGCAACGCGTGGCTTCATGGCACCGGTATCGAGACGGGAGATGTCCAGAACGGCTCCCAGGATTGCCTCGACTGACTCCAGCGCCGAATCGATATTGCGGACGAGTGCGCTGTTCTCGGACTTTCCCAGCCGCTCGACGAGCGCCGAGGAATAGAGGCGCGCGGCATTCAACGGCTGAAGGATGTCGTGGCCCGCGGCTGCGAAGAAGCGCGTCTTGCCGATATTGGCCTCCTCGGCCGCGGCACGCGCTTCCGCAAGCTCCCGGTTCACCCTCGTGAGCTCCGCAGTCCGCTCCTCGACCCGCTGCTCGAGCGTCTCGTTGGCGAGCTTGAGGGCGCGGTCAGCGGCGACCCGCTCGGTAATGTCTGTCAGCGTCGCGACGATGCCCTTGTCGGGCATGGCATTCGACCGCACTTCGATGATGCGTGTGCCGCCCGCCACCACGAGCGAGAAGGGCGCATCGAGGGTCTGGAACTGGCGGATCACCTCCGCCCGGTTCTCGGGCTGGATGTCGCCCCGATTGGACAGGTAGGCGATGATGTCGGTGAGCGGATAGCCGACCTGGCCGGCCTGCTCCGGCAGGTCGAGGAGGTTCCTGAAGCGGCGGTTCCAGATCGTCAGGCAATAGGAGCTGTCGAAGACCGCGATGCCCTCGTCCATCTGCGAGAGCGCGGTCTGCAGCATGTCCTGATTGTATTGGAGCGCCTCGCTTGCCTGGTCGAGCAGCCACGCCGTATCCGAATTGGTGTCCTCGGCCTTCTGCAGAATGAGGGAGAGAACAAGGCGTGCCGATGACGAGCCGATAGCGCTTCCGAGCAGTTGCTCGGAGAAGTGGACCAGGGCCATGTCCGCAGGCTGGCTGTCCTCGAGCCGACGTCCGCCTGCATTCGCATAGTTGGCGAAGGAGCGCTCCATCCGCTCTTCGCCGAGATAGCGGGCGATCGTGGTCTTCAGGTCGCCGACACTGACACGCGTCTTCCAGCCCCGGGTCGCGAACTGGGTACGGCGATGCCTGCGGACGAAGATGCCGGACTGGATGCGTTCGACCGGGCTCGGATTGCGCGACAACGAGCCGAGCACGAAGGCGGCCGTGTTGATGATCAGGCTGAACAGCGTCACCGTCACCAGGGCATCGGTTTCGGCCCCGGAGAAGAGCCCTGTACCCGGCAGCAGGAAATCGAGGATGGCTGTCGCCACATGGGAATTGTTCGGGCCGCCGAGGCTTGGCACGAAGAGCAGGTAGGCCCAGACGAGGAAGCCCAGGGTCATTCCGAGGATGGCGCCCCGGGCGTTCGCACGCCGCCAGATGAGGCCTCCGAAAAGGCTAGGGGCCATCTGGGCAATGGCAGCGAAGGCGAGGAGGCCGATGGATGCCAGCCCCGATTCGCTGTCGGCGCCGCGATAATAGGCATAGCCGAGCATCAGGACGGCGATGATCGAGGTCCGCCGGACCCGCAGCAGGGTCTTGGTGAAATCGGCCCGATGCACCGAACGCCGCATGAGCTTGCGGCGGAGAAGCACCGGCATGACGATGTCGTTCGACACCATGATCGACAGCGCGACGGACGCGACGATGACCATCGCCGTCGCGGCCGAGAAGCCACCGATGAAGGCGATCAGCGAGACGACCGGCATTTCGTTGGCGAGCGGCAGGAGCAGTACGTAGAGGTCGGCATTGCCCGTGCCGCCGAACTGGATGAGGCCTGCCATTGCGATCGGCAGCACGAAGAGGTTGATCGCCACGAGGTAGAGCGGCAGGAAGTAGCCCGCTGTCTTCAGTTCCAGCTCGGTGCGGTTCTCGACGACCGTGACGTGGAATTGCCGCGGCAGCATGATGATGGCGAAGGCCGACAGCACGATCAGCAGAATCCAGCGGCTGATGGGCGTCTCATAGGACATGGCCGAGGCGACGAGCAGGTTCTCCGTGGAGCGCTGCCACAGATCCGCCGGCCCGTCGAAGAGGAAGAATACAACGGCAATACCGACCGTGGCGAAGGCCAGCAGCTTGACGACGGACTCCATCGCCACTGCAAGGATCAGGCCGTCCTGGTGTTCCGTGGCATCCGTGTGGCGGGTCCCGAACACCACGGCGAAACATGCCATCAGGATCGTGACGATCAGCGCGAGGTCGATGAAATAGAGGTTGCCGCTGCCAATGCCGTAGGCAGAGGCGTCCACCATGGCGGCAACGGAGCTGGAAACGGCTTTCAACTGCAGGGCGATATAGGGGATCGCTCCGATCAGCGAGATGAAAGCTACGATCATGGCGACCGCCGGGTTCTTGCCGTAGCGGGCAGCGATGAAGTCGGCGACTGAGGTGAGCTTCTCCGCCTTCGCCAGTTCGACGATCCGTCGGATGATCGGCATGCCAATCGTGAAGGCGAGGATGGGGCCGATGTAGATGCCGGTGAATTCCAAACCCCGCTGGGAGGCGAGCCCGACGCCGCCGAAATAGGTCCAGGACGTGCAGTAGATGGCGAGGCTGAGCGCATAGACCACCGGACGGCCGCGAGCGGGCACGCCGATCAACCGGCTCCGGCGATCACCATAGCTCGCGACCGCGAAAAGCAGCAGGATATAGACGAATGCCGACAGGAAGATCAGCCAGGCTGGAAGCATGTCTCCTCCGCTCGGGACGCTTGCTCAAGTCGGGCAGGATAAGTGAAAACAGGATGCTTGGAAATCGCGCGGGTCTTGGCATAAAGTCCTACTTGTCGGCAATCGCCGACACAACACCTCCGCAAGGGTTGTTGCCGGGCATCGTGCCTCGGTTGGCCCTGAATGGTACAGGAAGGGGTCGTCATGTCCGTTGTCTCTGAGTTCCGCTCTTTTATCGCCAAGGGGAATGTCATCGATCTCGCCGTCGGGATCATCATCGGCGGTGCCTTCACGGGGATCGTCAATTCGCTCGTCAACGACATCATCATGCCCATCGTCGGCGCAATCATCGGAGGTATCGACTTCTCCGACTACTTCATTCCACTCTCCTCCACCGTAACTGCTCCGACGCTGGCGGCAGCACGGGAGCAGGGGGCAGTCTTCGCCTATGGCAGCTTCGTCACGGTCATCCTGAATTTCCTGATCCTTGCCTGGATCATCTTCCTGATGGTCAGGGTCGTGAATCGCATCCGCCTTGCCGAGGAAAAGAAACCGGTGGAAGAGGCTCCAGCCCCGCCGCCGGCCGATGTGCTGCTGCTGGCGGAGATCCGCGACCTGCTCAAGGCCCGCTGATAATCATCACACAAATCGATCTCAGCCTCACCGATTGTCATGGGATTCCTGCGGCCGGCTGCGCTATGAGGGACCGACAAACGGAGAGGGATCGTATGTCGGTCTTGGAAAGTCTCAGCCCCCGCGCACTTGCCGCGCCGGAAAGCGGTATTGTCGAGGTCATCACCTATGCGCGGGGCCAGGAGGGGCTCATTCCGCTCTGGGCGGGGGAGGGCGACCTGCCCTCGCCGGATTTCATCAACAGGGCGGCAAGTGACGCCCTCCTCGCCGGCGAAACCTTCTACACCTGGCAGCGGGGGATACCGGAACTGCGGGAGGCCCTGTCGCGCTACTACGCCCGGCATTTCTCGGTTTCGCTTTCCAGCGACCATTTCTACGTCACCGGGTCGGGGATGCATGCCATCATGCTGGCGGCGCAGGCGCTGACCTCACCGGGCGACGAGCTTGTCTATCTTTCTCCGGCCTGGCCGAACATCGTAGCCGCCACCGAGCTTGGCGGGGCAAGGGCCGTTGCTCTTCCACTGGACTTCGCGAACGGAGCCTGGTCGCTGGATCTCCAGAAGCTTGAATCCCTGGTATCGCCAAAGACCCGGGCAATTTTCGTGAATACGCCGTCCAACCCGACAGGCTGGACGGCAAGCCGGGAGGAACTGGCGGCAATCCTCGCCATTGCCCGCCGGCACGGCATCTGGATCATTGCCGACGAGATCTATGCACTCTACCACTACGGGGAAGGAACACGCGCACCGTCCTTCCTGGATGTCATGGAGCCGGGTGAGCGTGTGATCTTCGCCAACTCCTTCTCCAAGAACTGGTCGATGACCGGCTGGCGCGTGGGCTGGCTGGTGGCTCCGCCGGAAATGGGCCAGGTCATCGAGAACCTCGTCCAGTATTCCAATTCGGGCGTCGCGCAATTCCTGCAGCGCGGATGCGTTGCGGCTCTCGACCAAGGGGACGACTTCTTCAGGGAGAACTTCGTCCGGGCGAGGGAATCGCGCGATATCCTGTGCGATACGCTGATTGCAACGAACAGGGTGGAGACCTTGAAGCCGCAGGGGGCTCTCTATGCCTTTCTGAAGGTCGACGGCATCACCGATAGCCGGCAAGCGGCGCTCGACATTGTCGACCGGGTCCAGGTTGCGCTCGCCCCCGGCTCCGCCTTCGGGCCGGGTGGCGCGGAGTTCCTCAGAGCCTGTTTCCTGCGGGACCCGAGACAGGTGCGCGTCGCGGCCGATCGGCTGGCGGACTACATCCTCGGGCTTTGATGCCGTGAGGGGCGATCGATAAAGTTTGAGGAAAACGATCAGCACAGTCTTAGCCATGGGTGGAGATAAACCCGGCGCAGGGGTCCACAAGTAAGCAATATTGAAGACGGACGGTGTTTCGCTTCCTGCCAACAGCAAAGGCAGGGAGCCTCGAAATGGCCGTTCTGGTGACCGGTGGTGCCGGATATATTGGCAGTCACATGGCGTGGGCATTACTGGATGCCGGGGAGGAGGTCGTGGTTCTCGATCGCCTGTCCACCGGCTTCCGCTGGGCCGTTCCTCCCGCTGCGCGCTTCTACCTCGGCGATGTCGGCAACCAGGATCTGCTGGCGCAGGTGTTTGCCGAAAATCGCATCGACGCCGTGATGCATTTCGCCGGCTCGATCGTTGTCCCGCAATCGGTTGCACATCCGCTGGAGTACTACGACAACAACACCAGCAAGACCCGGCTCCTGGCCGAAGCGACCATTGCTGCGGGGATCAAGCATTTCGTGTTCTCGTCAACCGCTGCCGTATATGGCGACCAGCCGGACGACACGCCGGTTCTGGAAAGCGCCCCTCTTCAGCCCAAGAACCCCTACGGGCAGTCGAAGCTGATGGCGGAAATCATGCTGCGCGACGCTGCCTCAGCCCATGACTTCCGTTTCGTGGCGTTGCGCTACTTCAACGTCGCTGGCGCCGATCCGCAGGGCCGGACGGGACTCTCGACGGTAGGCGCTACCCACCTGATCAAGATCGCCGTCGAGGCGGCTCTCGCCCAGAGATCCGGCGTCGATATCTTCGGCACCGACTACCCGACTCCCGACGGGACCGGTATCCGCGACTACATCCACGTCAGCGATCTGGTGGAGGCGCATCTGCGGGCGTTGAGCTATCTGCGTCGCGGCGGAGAAGCGCTCATCGCCAACTGCGGCTACGGCCGGGGCTATTCCGTGCTCGAAGTGCTGCAAACGGTCATGCGGGTGAGCGGCGAGAGGTTCGACCTCAGATACGGGCCGCGGCGGCCCGGAGATGCGGCCAGCGTGGTCGCGAATGCCACGCTGGCGCGACGTCTTCTCGACTGGACTCCTCGCCACGACGACCTAGACGTAATCGTCCAGACGGCGCTGGCTTGGGAACGACACCTGATGGAGCGGAAGATCGGTGATCTTCGGGAACTGCGGCAGCGTCTGGCTACCGCCGCCTTTTGATGTGGAATTCGCTTGGAAATGGCGAAAATACGCCGCTTGTCTCCAAATGTAGCTGCTAGTTGAAGGATTTCTTAATTAGGCGGTGCTGTGGTGTTGGCGAATGGGGGATTTCCACATGCCGACCTTGATACGTAACCTTCTCATCCTCGCGGCCATCTTCTTTACCGGCGTTACCTCGGCACTCGCCGAGGAATGGCTTGTCGAGAAAGCGAACCAGCAGGTTCAGTACACGACCGACAAGCAGACCTGGCAGCCCGTCAAGGCGGGGATGAACATCCCCAACAAGGCATGGATCTCCACGGGCCCGCGAGGTCGGGCGGTGCTGACCCGGGGTGTTGAAACCATCGCGGTGCAGCCGCAGACCCTGGCGGCCATCATCACGACGGAGAGCCTTTTCAACCGCAAGACGGAGGTCGTGCAGCAGCACGGCAAGCTGGCGCTCGATATCGAAAAGCGCAGCAGCCCGCACACCTACGTCCATACGCCGTTCCTCGCCGCTGTGGTGAAGGGAACGAGCTTCGATGTCACGGTCACGGAGAAGGACGCCTCTGTTAGCGTCGAGCGTGGCCTGGTCCAGGTGTCGTCCTTCACTGGCGGACAGACCACCGACCTCGGTCCCGGCCAAAGCGCACGTGTCGACCAATCGCAATCGATGAGCGTTGCGGGTGTCTCCGGCGCTCCCTCAGTGACCGCGGCATCGCCGAGTGCGGCAAGCGTACCAGCCGTTGGCGCGCCTACCCCCATCGGTGCGGATCAATCGCGCGGCAATGGCCGGGGTGGCGACAACGGTGGACCCTCCGGAGGCTTTGAAAGCTCTGGTGGTTCCGGCAGCGGAAACAGCGGCAAGATGTTTGCGGTCGGCAACGGCAACGGCAACAACGGGAACGGTGGCGGCAACGGCAACAACGGGAACGGCAACAACGGCAACGGGAACGGCAACGGAAACGGTGGCGGCAACGGCAACAACG